>NZ_BBPP01000049.1:0-17844 GCF_000787835.1 Streptacidiphilus melanogenes | reverse complement strand
CCCGCCAGCCGCGGCAGTACCGGCAGCGCCGCCTCCGCCGCGGGCGCGGCGGTCGGCGACGGCACGGGCAGTCGGGCCGCGAGTCGCCGTCCCAGCGGCGTCAGCCGCACCTCGCCCGGCCCGGGCAGGGCCGTCGTCGAGCCCGCCCACCTGGTCGGGCGCCGGGCCAGCCCGGCGAGGCCGCCCGGCGGCATCCGCCCGAGCAGCAGCGCCAGCGCGCCGATCACCACCGTCGACAGCCCTGCGACCGTGCCCGAGTCCAGGCCGACCAGCAGCGCCGCCGCCAGCACCGCGCCGACCGCGCTGTCCGCGCCGAAGACGACCACCGCCGCGAACCAGATCAGCCCGAGCACCGGGTCGAAGGCGTTCGGGTCGAAGGCCTGCCCGCCCAGGCCCAGCAGTCCGCCGCCGAGCGCGGCCAGCGCCGCGCCGACCACGAAGGCCAGCAGCTTCAGCCGCGGCACGTCCACCCCGGCCGCCGCCGCGCCCGCCTCGTGGTCGCGCATCGCACCGAGCGCCCGTCCGATCCGGCCGCGCCGCAGCGCCCGCACCAGCAGCAGGGCGGCGGCCAGCAGGGCCAGCTCCAGCCCGTAGAAGAAGCGGTCCTGGCCGAGCAGACCGGTGCGGTCCAGCACCACTCCGGTCGTCGCCGCGGGCTGCTGGAAGACCAGGCGGCTGATCGCGGTGCCGACCGCGAACGTCGTCAGCGCGAGCGCCAGTCCGCGCCGCCGGATCGCGGGCCAGCCGACCAGCAGTCCGAGCGGTGCCGCGATCAGCACCGCGACCAGCAGCGCCACCGGCGCCGGGAACGCGGGCAGCCCGAGGAACCGGCCGCCGCCCGCGAGCAGGCCGGTGAACAGCGCGCCGAGCCCGGCGTATCCGGCCTGCCCCAGCGAGACCTGGCCGCCGTAGCCGGTCACCACCACGATCGACAGCAGCACCAGCGCCAGCGCCGGGACC
The DNA here is from genome assembly GCF_000787835.1 of Streptacidiphilus melanogenes. GTDB lineage: Bacteria > Actinomycetota > Actinomycetes > Streptomycetales > Streptomycetaceae > Streptacidiphilus > Streptacidiphilus melanogenes. The sequence continues at coordinate 16,884 of NZ_BBPP01000049.1, read as the reverse complement.
TGAAGGGCCGCCCGCAGGTCGTCCGGACGGAACGCGAACGGCAGGAGCAACAGCGCCGCGCAGCCGATCCGGGTGGCGAAGGCCCGGGGCGACGCCTCGGCCGCCGCCATGATCGGCGGACCCGTCAGCACCGCCTGGTAGGCCCGCCGCTCCGCGCCCGCGAACCGCAGCGGCAGCACCAGCACGGCCACCAGCAGCGCCAGCGCGAACAGGTTCGCCCCGACGGCCTGGAGCAACGGCTGCGCCCAGCCGCCGGGGTGGAACTGCGTCAGCTCGCTCTGCAGCACGCCCAGCGCCAGGGCAGACGCGACCGCGAGCCCGATGCTGCGCAGCCCGGCGATCACCGCGACCGCCATCGTCTCCATCACCAGCAGCGGCAGCCCGTACGGGTCGAGCCGCAGCCCCGGTGCCAGCACCGCGCCGGTCAGCCCCGCCGTGAACGCGCCGAAGGCCCAGCCGACGGAGGAGACCCGGTCCGCGTCCACTCCGGACAGTTCCGCCAGCCGCCGGTTGTCGACCACCGCCCGGACCTGCGTCCCGAACGGCGTCCAGCGTCCGACGACGGTGACGGCCGCGCCCAGCACGGCCACCACCGCCAGCACCGCCCACGGCGAGGACGGCAGCAGGGACGGCGCGTCACCGAGCGGCGTCGGCCCCCACAACAGAAACGCCACCCCGACCAGCAGCACGAACACGCCGAGCGAGGCGACCAGCGTCTCGACCGGGCCCGCGCCGCGCCGCTGCAGCCGCCGGAACACCGTCGCGTCCAGCACCCAGCCGATCGCGGGCGCGAAGACCAGCAGGCACGCCGGGACCGCGACCGCGCGCGGCCAGCCCCAGACCACGATCGTCTGCCGCACCGCGTAGGCGGTGATCATCGCGATCGCGCCCTGGGCGAGGTTCAGCACGCCGGTGGCCCGGTAGCAGACCACCAGTCCGATCCCCGACAGCGCCGCCGCGGCTCCGACGGTCAGTCCGGCCTGGGCCAGATCGAGCGGCAGCGAGGACATTCAGGCCCCCGGGGCGGGAGGCGCGTCCGGCCCGGATTCCGGTTGCCCGGTGCGTTCCGTGGGTGTGCACAGCGGGCACGGTCGCAGCCCGCGCTCCTGCGCGCCCGCCGGGGTGACCGGCAGCGCGTCGCCGCGTCCCTCGACCAGCAGGCAGGTGGTCCGGTGGTAGGTGCGCCCGTTCGGCAGGAAGCAGAACCGGCCGGCGGTCGCGGCGTCCTGCTCCCCGCCCGCGCCCGCGGGGGCGGCACCGGTTCGTCCGGCCTCCTCGACCAGCAGCTCGTACAGCAGCCGCAGCTGCCGCCGGGTCTCCTCGTCCCCCGCCACGCGCTCCCGTTCGGCCTCCTCGTCCGGGCGCGCGAACAGCACCGCCCCGGCCACGATCAACGCCGCGCCGGGGATCGTCGCCGAGGCCAGGTACGGCAGCTGCCGCTCGGCGTAGCGCTCGCCGGAGACGCCGTACCAGCCCAGCACGCACAGCAGCGCCCCGGCCGCCACGGCGGCCGGGCCCAGCCGGCCGCGCAGGCCCCGTCCCCCGAACGGCGGCAGCTTCATGGCGTCCTCTCCCGATCACGGTCCCGGCGGGCGAATGGTCACGTTCCTTCATCAATACCCGCCCGGGAGGGTTCCTGACGATCCCCTCGGCGCTAGCTTGGTGAGGCGGATCTGATGGTAAGTCAGATTTCCGACGACAGTGCAGTTCACGACAGGGCGGTGACCGATCATGCAACGTGCATCCCTGGTCCTGCGGGCCGCGGCCGGCTCGGCCGTGCTGCTGCTCGCCGCGGCCTGCAGCAGCACCAGCACCACCTCGCCCAACGAGACACCGAGCGGCGGAGCATCCCCGACGACCCCCGCGACGTCCAGCAGCGCCCCGGCCGCCCAGGCCGCCGCCTGCGGGAACGCCACCGCGCCCACAGTCACGGGCAGCGGTCCCGGCGACACCGCCGGTGCGGCGAGCAAGATCGCAGCGGACTACTCCCAGTTCTTCGACCCCTCGACCGCCGTCAGCGCCAAGATGGGCCTGCTCCAGAACGCGGACAAGCTCGCCCCGGCCATGCAGGCCTTCGCGGGCGACCCGCAGGCCGCGCAGACCACCGTCGCCGTCACCGGCGTGGACTTCACCAGCGCCACCTCCGCCGACGTCACCTACAACGTCTGCCTCTCCGGCGCCGTGGCGCTGAACGGCAGCAAGGGCAAGTCGGTCCTCGACGGCGGCGTGTGGAAGGTCGGCGACACCACCCTGTGCGGCCTGCTCCAGCTCAAGGCCGGCAGCTCGCCCGTACCCGGGTGCTCCTGACGGACGCTGCTCCTGACAGGCTGCCCCGACACTGAAAAGATGAGTCCGTGAGGCCTCTTCGGCACCGCGCCCCGCGCGCGAGGACGGCCAGGTCCGTCCTCGCGCTGCTGACGTGCGCGAGCCTGCTGGCGCTCACGGCCGGCTGCGGCAGCCGACTGCCGTTGAAGGACTTCGGGAACCAGCCCACGAGCGGAGCCGGAGCCGCGCAGCCGCCGATCCCGGTCGGCATCGTCACCTCCGTCTCCAGCCCGATCGGCGGCGACACCTTCACCGGCCCGCTCTACGGCGCCCAGGCGTTCTTCCGCGCCCTGAACGCCTCCGGCGGCATCAACGGGCGCCAGGTCAAGGTCTTCACCTGCGACGACGGCGGCTCCGGCATCGGCAACCAGTCCTGTGTGCACCAGCTGATCGACTCCGACCACGTCGTCGCGCTCGTCGCGGGCAGCTCGCTCGACTACGCGGGCGCCGCCTACGTCAGCGCCAAGGCGGTGCCCGACATCGGCGGCATCACCATCGGCACCCAGTACGACCAGTACCCGCACCTGTACCAGATCTACGGCAGCGACGAGCCGCGCAACGGCGGCTCGGTCGGCTGGAACGGCGTGCTCTACCAGACCACCGAGGTCTACCGGTACTTCAAGACCAAGCTGGGCCTGACCCGGGCCGTCGTCGTCGCCTACAACCAGGCCGACTCGGCCCGTTACGCGGCCCAGCTCGCCCAGGGCCTCAAGGCCGAGGGCTACGACGTGCTGAGCGAGACGGTCGACTTCGCGCTGCCCAACTTCGGATCCGTCGCCGCCGGGATGAAGGCCGACCACGCGCAGTTGCTGCTCGACGCCATGGACACCCGGGGCAACACCGGCCTGTGCCAGGCCCTGGCCGCCGCCGGGGTCACCGTCGCCGCCAAGGTCACCAACGAGCAGAACTGGTCCGAGCAGGTCCGCTCCGACTACGCGCAGACGCCCGGCTGCCGTAACGCGCTCTGGGTCACCGCCGACGCGCGCAACTACGAGGACACGCAGTACCCGGCGGTGGCCGCGTTCCGGGCGGCGATGCAGAAGTACTACCCGGACCGTCAGGCCCAGCTGTCCGAGTGGGAGCTGCTCGGCTGGGCCGGGGCCCAGTGGTTCACCGACGCCGCCTCGTCCTGCGGCAGCGGGGTGACCAGCTCCTGCGTGGACGCCTTCATGCGGCGGACCCAGCCCTACACCGCCCACGACCTGCTGATCCCGGCCTCCTTCGTGCCGATGGCGAACCCGCCCAAGGGTCTTCAGCACGCCTGCCTGAACGTGGCCCACTGGCAGGACTCCGCCCAGGGCGGCAAGGGCGGCTGGGTCACCGAGACGCCCGACATGAACGCCAACTGCTTCGAGGTCCCCGCGCTGCCCTACCGCCCGTGAACCTTGACCGCCCGTGAACCTCGACCGCCCGTGAAACCACCGCCCGTGAAGCTCTACCGCCCCTGTGTCCCGATCGGCGCCTGCACACCCTCGATGCCCGGGCGCGGGACCGGCTCCCCGTTGGAGCCGCGCGGGAAGCCGCGGCCGGAGTCGAGGATCTTCCGGATCGCGGCGGGCAGCGTCGACGGGTCCGGGCCGACGCCGATCAGCTGCGTGGAGAGCGTCATCGGCTGCGAACTGACGGCGCGCAGCAGGATCCGGCCCCTGACCCCGGGGGTGCCCACCCCGCCCCATGGCGCGGTCAGCACGTACACGGCACTGCTGTGCGGCAGCAGCGTCCCGGGGCCGGACAGCACCTTCCAGTAGTCCGAGATGGTCGCGCCGGTGCTGGTGGCGAAGTGCGGACTGACGGGGGCGTCGCTGGTGTTGCTGACCGTCACCCGGACCCGCGTCAGCAGGTCCACCAGTGCCAGCTGCCCCTGGCCCGCCGTCCCGCTCATCGCGGTCACGCTCATCTTCAGCGGGGGCGGCGTCAGCATCGCCCCCGCGATGGCCAGCACGGCCGGTGTCAGCAGCAGCGGCACCACGGCGGTGCGCACGCTGCGCCGGGCCAGCGCGCCGAGGCGCGGATGCCAGGCGCGGTCGAAGTCGGCTGCGGAGACCGTGGCCGCGGCCATCACCCACAGCGGTACGGTCAGGTCGAAGTAGTCCTGCTGGGAGCGGGTCGACAGGTAGAAGACCAGCCACGGCATGACCGTGACGGCCGGACCGAGCCGCCGCGGGAAGAGCACCAGCAGCACCATCATCGCCAGGCCCAGCAGCTGTCCCGCGACGCTGTACAGGTGCAGGTCGCCGGAGCCGGGGGTGAAGAACGACGAGATGCCGACCAGCCCCTGCCCGGCCGGGATGGCCTGCTGCGTGAGCGGCGTGAGCACCCCCTCTAGCCAGGCGTGCGGGCTCTGCATGACGAACGGCAGGTTGATCACCACGAAGACGCCCGCGCTGATCGCCGCGTAGCGCAGCACCACGGCCGCGGCCTGACGAGCCGACAGCTCGCCGCGCCGGATCATGAACATTCCGACCAGCAGGAACGGCGCCAGGAACCAGGACAGCTGGTGCAGGCAGCAGGCGATGCCGAGGCAGGCGGCCTGCGTCACGCCGATCCAGCCGAGCCGCCCGCCGCGCCCGGTCCGGTGCCAGTAGGCGACCGTCACCAGCAGGAACGGCAGCTCCATGCAGCCCGGGTAGCCCATCTGCGCGTAGTTGGGCAGCCATCCGAAGCCGAAGCAGACGATCACCGCGACCGGCCGCCAGGCGACCGGCAGCAGCAGGAACATCACCACGGAGGCCAGCAGCAGCATCGCCGTGGCGGCGAGACCGGCGGGCGGGTGGCTCAGGTGCAGCCCCATCGGGAGGGCCGTGAACACCGGCCCGAGCGGCGGGTAGTCGAGGCCCGTCGCCGCGCCGCCGTTCATCAGCGGGGTGGTGCCGACGTGGAACAGGCCGAAGATCTGCGGCCACTGGGTTCCGTAGATGTGCCCGCCGTGCAGCAGCGTCTTCGCCGCCATGTGGATGAGCGAGCCCTCGTCGGTGCCGTAGTAGACATGGCTGGACGGCACTCCGGGGACCGGCGGCTTGGCCGCGGTGACCACGTAGAACCGGTTCAGGCACTGCAGCGCGGCGACCGTCAGCATGGACAGGTCCACCAGCGTCATGGTCCGCCGGGTGCGAACGCTCAGCGCCAGCACCGCGATCACCAGGATCGCGCCGAAGTACAGGATCACCGCGAGCGCGTGGATCTGCTGGTTGACGATCGTGCGGTTCCAGATGTCCCGCGCCCCGATCAGCATCGAGGCGCAGGCCAGGACCGTCAGCATCCGGTTGACCTGGGCGGGCGGCAGCCGCAGCAGTTCGGGCGCGCTGTGGCCGGACAGCAGCCAGTGGACCGCCCGGCGGGTTCGGTCGCGGGGCGGTCTCGGCCCCAGGAGCGGCGGGCCTTCGTCGGGCTCGTCGTCTTCGGGGGCTGCGGGGTTGCGTGACATCACAGGTGGCACGCCCGCATGGTGACATGCAGTCAGGTTCCGGGGCCCGCAACCTCACTCGATCGAGCGAGGACACGATCGGGTGAGGCGGCAGGTGGCCGTGTCCGGGGCGCCCGTCGCAGGGCCGGACGGGGGACGGGGCGCAGGCCGGTCAGACGTCCTTGCTGCCGTCGAGCAGGATCCGCGCCACGAGCTGCGGATCGTCGTTCATCGGCACGTGTCCGCAACCGGGCAGCGGCACCACCCGCGCCCCGGGCATCCGCAGCCGGGCGCGATCGGCCTGGCGCGGCAGCAGCAGCCGGTCCTTGGTGCCCCAGCCGATGGTCACCGGCACCTCGGCGACGTCCTCGGTGACGTTCACGTTCAGTCCCGCGCGAAGCGTCGGGGCGAAGCCCGCGGCGTCGCGCAGCGCCCGGGTCTCGGCGACCGCCTCGGCCGCGCCACGCAGTCCGGGCCGGGCGTAGATGCTGCCGACCAGCACGCCGCGGGTGGCCGGCCGTTCGGCGAGGCGGCGCACCGCGGGGGCGGGCAGGGTCTTCGCGCCGAGGCGCATGTAGAGCAGCAGGCCGAAGGCGTAGGCCTGCTCGGGACGGTTCCAGAACCCGGCGGGGGAGAGCGCGGTCACCGAGCGGGCGAGCCCGCGCCGTCCCATCTCCAGGGCGAGCAGGCCGCCGAGGGAGTTGCCGGCGACGTGCGGCCGCTCGATCCCGAGCGCGGTGCACAGCCCACCGAGGCCCGGCACCACGGAGGCGAGGTCGTACGCCGAGCCTTCGGGCAGCGGCGCGGAGGCGCCGAAGCCGGGCAGGTCGACGGCGAAGACCTCGTGCTCCTCGGCCAGCGCGTCCAGCACCGGCGCCCAGGCCTGCCAGTGGTGGCCGATGCCGTGCAGGAGCAGCAGCGGGGTGCCGCTGCCGCGCCGCTCGTAGTGCACCGTGACGGTCCGCGGACCCTGGGGTGTGTCGTGCTGGTACGAGACATCGGCGGGCATGCGGCACTCCCTGGGCGCGAGCGGCTCTGGCACGTCTTACTAGACCTGGCGTCAGTAAGAATTACCGGACAGTAGCTTCGCCGACAAGAGGCCGGTCGCGATCCGTGTGCGGATCTCCCGGATCGCGGGCCGGACCGTGGGCCGGCCCACGGGGCCGGATCAGGGCGCCATGGGGGAGTACAGCAGCATGTACGCGCCGTACAGGCCGGAGCAGACCGTGCCCGCGACCAGCGCGGCGATCAGCGTCGCCCGGGTGCGCACCCGGACCAGGCCCGCCGCGATCGGGATCAGCAGTGGGAAGGCAGGGAGCAGGAACCGCGCGCGGGAGCCGAAGTACGCCGTGTCGCCGAAGGCGATCGCCATGATCACCATCGTGAACACCACGAAGGACAGCGGCTGGCGCTGCGCGACCGTGGTGAAGAACAGCACCGCGGCGGCGATGAGGATGCCCGCCACCACCGGGTAGTACAGGCCCACCCCCTGGGCCGTGGTGAACAGGTGCTTGAAGTCGTGCGCCGTCGACTTGCCGAAGTCGAACTTGGAGTGCCAGAGCGCCTGGATCCTGAAGTAGGCGTCCCAGGTGTGCAGTCGCAGGCCCGTCCAGGCCACGAAGCCGACCCAGCCGAGCGGCGCGACGACGATCGCGACCAGAGGGCGCCACAGCTCCGGCTCCCGCTCGGGCGTCACCGCGCGGACGTCCGCGCCGTCGAACCACGGCAGCGCGTCCAGGCGCGTCAGTCGGCCCGGCAGCGTCCACGGCGTGCCGCGCTCGCGCAGGCGCACCCACAGCTCCATCGCGCCCGCCAGCATCACCGCCGCGGCCACGGCCACGCCGGTCGGCCGGGTCAGGCCCGCCAGCACCGAGAGCACGCCGGCCGCCAGCCAGCGCCGGGTCACCACCGCGTACAGGGTCCAGGCCGCCATCATCGTGAAGGCCGACTCGCTGTATCCGGCCGTCTCCACCGCCGCGACCGGGGCGATGCCCCAGAGCACCACGGCGACCGTCGCCACCTTGTCGCCGTAGCGGGCGTTGACCGCGGCGAAGATGCCCCAGGCCGCGCCCATCGCGCACAGACTGGCCGTCAGCAGGCTGGCGGCGCCCCACGGGAGGAAGAACAGCACCGCGTGGACGGTGCGGATCATCCACGGGAAGACCGGGAAGAAGGCCAGGTTGGTGGTCTGGATCGGCACGCCCGGCAGCCACGGCCGGATCGCGTGGTCGTAGCCGTGCATCGCCACGTCCAGGTACCAGGCGGCGTCCCAGTGGACCGCGAGCCGGTGCAGCGCGTAGCCCGGGGTGCCCGGGCTGAGCAGCATGATCAACGACATGCCCGCGGCGCGGACCACCAGGAAGAGCAGCAGCGCCGGCTCGACGGCACGCCAGGCTCCGAACAGGGCCGCGCGTCCCCCCGGGGGTATCAGGCTGGTCGGAAATCGACGGACCGGCGCCGTCGGCTCGGGGTTCTCCCCTGGGGGTTCCTCGTGCACGGGCGCGCTGGTCGGAGCGGTCACGGTTTCCTCGGAGACTCGGTGGATCGACATCGAAATCGCTGGTGGACGGCGGGCCGGCGCACCATGGTCGGCCGCGGCCGGACATGCCAGTGTGGCACTCCACTATGTACGGATAATGTGTACAGCTCGGAAAATCGAGGTGAGATGACGGTCGGAACGCCTCCATGCCGTGCACACGACACTCCGCATACGCGCTCCGGCCGGTGCCGACGCCGCACGTCGAGGGCACTTTGGTCCGATTTCCGCCGCAAGGGGCCCGCAGCTGCGGGCCCGCCCGGCCGACGCCCGGCCCGGGGCCGAGATCGTCTTCTTATGCGGTTTCTCACCGGACTGTTGCCGGTCCGCTGATCGGGCAGCCTCCGGCGCGTATCCCCGCGTCCGCCCGCCGCAGGCGCACAGGCTGCCCATAGGATCGGTCCGCACCACAGGGTGGCACGACAGGTCGACGGGAACGGGAGGGGCGGACGGATGGCGGGGGGCCACACGACCGCGGAACAGTCCACCGCGGTCAGCAGCCGCGCATCGTCCTCCGCCGTCTCCAGACTGGTCCGGATGCGCCGCGGCCTGCGCCGGGCGCTGCCCGCCCTCGCGGCCTACGCCGCCGTGCGCGCCCTCGGCGTCCTGTGCGTCGTCGCCTGGGGGCTCGGCCACCACATCGCGCCCGTCACCCGCCTCGGCACCCTCTGGGACGCCGGCTGGTACGCCCGCATCGCCGACCACGGCTACTCCCGCTCCGACGGCCTGATCGGCGCCCACAACATCCCGTTCTCGCCGCGCGCCTTCTTCCCGCTCTACCCCTGGCTCGGCCACCTGACCTCCGAGGTCACCGGCCTGCGCACAGCCGGCGGACTCGTCCTGGTCACCTGGGCGGCCTCGCTCCTCGCGGCCTGGGGGATCTTCGCCATCGCCGACCGGCTCTGGGGCTCGCGCGTCGGCCGCTACGCCGTCGTGCTCTGGGGCGTGCTGCCGCTCGCCGCCGTCGAGAGCTACGGCTACTCCGAGTCCCTGTTCACCGCCCTGAGCGCCTGGAGCCTCTACGCGCTGGTGCGCCGACGCTGGCTGACGGCCGGTCTGTTCTGCGTGGCCGCCGGGCTCACCCGCCCCAGCGCCACCGCGCTCATCGCCGCCGTCGTCGTCACGGCCGCGCTCGAGCTGCGCCGCGCGCGGGCCTGGCGTTGGCGCCCCGTGGCGGGCGCCCTGCTCGCGCCGCTCGGCTGGCTCGGCTACCTCGCCTACACCGCCTGGGCGGTGGGCTCCCCGGCCGCCTACTTCCACATCCAGGCCGCCTGGGACACCGGCGTCGACTTCGGCTGGTCCATGCTGCGCTGGTACGCCGACGAGGCCACCCGTCTCTTCGCCTTCGGCCACCCCTCCCAGCGTCACGCTCTCGGATGCCTGCCGATAGCCGTCACCGGCCTCGCCTGCCTCGGGCTGCTCGTCTCCGCGCTGCGGCAAGGCGGCGCGCGACGGCAGCCCGTCCCGCTGCTGGTCTACGGCGGCGGACTGTTCCTCGTCGACTTCGTCAACGCCTCGCCGGCCCCGCCGATCGCCCGCTTCCTGCTGCCCGCGTTCACCTTGCTCTACCCGGCGGCCCAGTGGCTCGCCGCGCGGCCGCAACTCGCCCGTCCGCTGCTGGTCGCCGGTGCGGTCGGCTCCGCCTGCTACGGCATCGCCCTCACCTTCCACGGCGGCGCGCCCTCCTGACGTTGACGCGCCGCCGTGCAAGGAACCGGGGGAACCGCCGTCAGTCGGCGAACACCTCGCCGCGCTCGGCCTTCTCCACCAGCAGCGCCGGCGGCTCGAACCGCGGTCCGTAGGCGGCCGCCAGCTCGCGGGCGCGGGCGACGAAGCCCGGCAGGCCGCCCTCGTAGCCGTTGACGTACTGCAGCACGCCGCCGGTCCAGCCCGGGAAGCCGATGCCGAGGATGGAGCCGATGTTCGCGTCCGCGACGGAGGTCAGCACGCCCTCCTCCAGGCAGCGCACGCTGTCCAGGGCCTCCGCGAACAGCATCCGCTCCTTCATGTCCGTGAACGGGACCGCGCTGCCCTCGCCGGTGCTGCCCTCGCCGGCGGAGAAGTGCTCCCGCAGCCCCGGCCACAGACCGGCGCGCTTGCCGTCCACGTAGTCGTAGAAGCCGGCGCCGCCGCTGCGCCCCGGGCGGTCGAACTCGTCGAGCATCCGGTCCAGCACCGCGTCGGCCGGGTGTGGCGCCCAGGTGCCGCCCGCCGCCTCGACGGCCTTGCGGGACTCGTTGCGGATCTTGCGCGGCAGCGTCAGCGTCAGCTCGTCCATCAGCGACAGCACCTTGGCCGGGTAGCCCGCCTGCGCGGCCGCCTGCTCGACCGAGGCCGGGTCGACGCCCTCGCCGACCATCGCCACACCCTCGTTGATGAACTGCCCGATCACCCGCGAGGTGAAGAAGCCGCGGGAGTCGTTCACCACGATCGGCGTCTTGTTGATCTGCCGCACCAGGTCGAACGCGCGGGCCAGCGCCTCGTCCCCGGTCCGCTCGCCCTTGATGATCTCGACCAGCGGCATCTTGTCGACGGGCGAGAAGAAGTGCAGCCCGATGAAGTCCTCCTGCCGCTTCACGCCCTCGGCGAGGATCGTGATGGGGAGGGTCGAGGTGTTCGAGCAGAGCAGCGCGTCCGGCGCCACCACGTCCTGGATCTCGGCGAAGACCTGGTGCTTCAGTTCGGTGTTCTCGAAGACCGCCTCGATCACGGCGTCGCAGCCCGCCAGGTCGGCGACGTCCGCGGTCGGGGTGATCAGCGAGAGCAGCGCGTCGCGCTTGGCCTCGGTGGTCCGGCCGCGCGAGAGGGCCTTGTCCAGCAGCCCGGCCGAGTACGCCTTGCCGCGCTCGGCGGCCTCGACGGTCATGTCCTTCAGCACCACCTGGATCCCGGCCTTGGCACAGGAGTAGGCGATGCCCGCGCCCATCATGCCCGCGCCCAGCACGGCCACCTTCGCCACCTTGCGGGCGGGGACGGACGCGGGGCGGTTGGCGCCGGAGTTGACGGCCTGCAGGTCGAAGAAGAACGCCTGGATCATGTTCTTCGAGATCTGACCCGTCGCCAGCTCGGTGAAGTAGCGTCCCTCGATCGCGAAGGCGGTGTCGACGTCGACCTGCGCCGACTCGACGGCCGTCGCCAGGATGTTGCGCGGCGCCGGGTAGGGCGCACCCTGGAGCTGCTTCTGCAGGTTCGCCGGGAAGGCCGGAAGGTTCGCCGCGAACGCCGGGTGGCTCGGCGTGCCGCCGGGGATCTTGTAGCCCTTGACGTCCCAGGGCTGCTGCGCCGTCTCGTTCGCGTCGACGAACGCGCGCGCCTTGACCAGCAGCTCGTCCCGGTCGGCCGCCAGCTCGTGCACCAGTCCGGCCTCGAGGGCCTGCGCGGGGCGGTGCTGCGTGCCCTGCAGCAGCACCTTCAGCAGCGCGTCGGTGATGCCCAGCAGGCGCACCGTGCGTACCACGCCGCCGCCGCCCGGCAGCAGACCCAGCGTCACCTCCGGCAGCCCGAGCTTCACCGACGGGTCGTCCAGCGCCACCCGTTGGTGGCAGGCCAGCGCGATCTCCAGCCCGCCGCCGAGCGCCGCGCCGTTGATCGCCGCGACGACCGGCACCCCGAGTGTCTCCAGCGCCCGCAGGTCCCGCTTGAGGGCCATCGAGCCCTCGAAGAACTCCTGCGCGTTCTCCGGACGCACCTGGCTGAGCAGGCGCAGGTCGCCGCCCGCGAAGAAGGTCTTCTTCGCCGACGTGACGATCACGCCGCGCAGCCCGCCCGCGTCGCGCAAGGCCGTCAGCCGCCCCACGGTCGCGGCGAGGTCGGCGCGGAACGCCTCGGTCATGGTGTTGACGGACTGGGTCGGGTCGTCCAGGACGAGGGTGACGACGCCGTCGCCGTCCTGCTCCCAGCGGATGGTGGTGCCGGTGTTGGTCTGCTCGGTGGTCATGTCTGCTTCTCCAGCGGGCGTGCGGTCGCGTGGGCGGTCGGGGTGGGGGCGGGCGTCACAGCCGGGTTCGCAGCCGGGTTCACAGCCGCTCGATGATCGTGGCGATGCCCATGCCGCCGCCCACGCACAGCGTGATCAGGCCGCGGCGCAGGTCGCGGCGCTCCAGCTCGTCCAGGACCGTGCCGAGCAGCATCGCGCCCGTCGCGCCCAGCGGGTGGCCGAGCGCGATCGCCCCGCCGTTGACGTTCACCTGCGCGTGGTCGAAGCCCAGCTCCCGGATGAAGCGCAGCGCGACCGCCGCGAAGGCCTCGTTGATCTCGACCAGGTCGATGTCCTGTGCCGTCAGCCCCGCCTTGGCCAGCGCCTTGCGCGTGGCCGGCGCCGGACCGGTCAGCATGATCGTCGGGTCCGAACCGGACACCGCCGCCGAGACGATCCGCGCGCGCGGCGTCATCCCGTAGCGCTCGCCGACCTCCTGGCTGCCGATCGCGACCAGCGAGGCGCCGTCGACGATGCCGGAGGAGTTGCCCGCGTGGTGGACGTGGTCGATCTTCTCCACCCAGTGGTACTTCTGCAGTGCGACCGCGTCGAAGCCGCCGAGCTCGCCGATCGTCGCGAACGACGGCTTGAGCCCGGCCAGCGACTCGACCGTCGTCCCGGGACGGACGAACTCGTCCCGGTCCAGCACGACCAGCCCGTTGCGGTCGCGCACGGGCACGACCGAGCGCTCGAAACGCCCCTCCTTGATCGCCTCGACCGCGCGCGCCTGCGACTCCGCCGCGAAGGCGTCCACGTCGGTGCGCGACAGGCCCTCGACGGTGGCGATCAGGTCCGCGCCGATCCCCTGTGGCACGAAGCCGGTCTCGAAGCTGGTCATCGGGTCCATCGCCCAGGCGCCGCCGTCGCTGCCCATCTTCACGCGCGACATCGACTCCACGCCGCCCGCGAGGATCAGGTCCTCCCAGCCCGAGCGGACCTTGGCCGCCGCGAGGTTGACCGCCTCCAGACCGGACGCGCAGAACCGGTTCTCCTGGACGCCGGCCACGGTGTCCGGCAGCCCCGCCGCGATCGCGGCGACCTTGGCGATGTCCGAGCCCTGGTCCCCGATCGGGCTCACCACGCCCAGCACGATGTCGTCGATCGCCGCCGGGTCGAGGTCGGGGAAGCGGCGCCGGATCTCGTGGATCAGTCCCACGACCAGGTCGATCGGCTTGGTGCCGTGCAGCGAGCCGCTGGCCTTGCCCCGACCGCGCGGGGTGCGGATCGCGTCGTAGACGAATGCTTCGGTGGTCACGCTGACTGCCTACTTTCTGGCGCTTCTGGTGGTTCCGGCGGGAGCGGGAGGAGCGGCTCGTGCTGCTGGGTGAGTTGAGCGGGCGGAGGGGCTTGTGGTTCGAGTGGCCGGTTGAGTGGACGGAGGGGCTTGTGGTTCGAGTGGCCGGTTGAGTGGACGGAGGGGCTTGTGGTTCGAGTGGCTGGACGGGACGGGGGTCAGGATCCGGCGGTGAGGGACGGCACGTCCCAGTCCACCGCCACGGCGGCCCGGTGGGCATCCGGGAGCGCGGGCGGGCGCGGCGCCGGGTTCGGGGTCGCCGAGAAGCGCGGCGCGGGGCCGGGCTGGAGCAGCCCGTCGTGGCTCCCGTAACTCGCGCGGGCGCGCAGGTGCGGGTGGCCTGCGGCCTCGTGCAGCGTCAGCACGGGCGCCACGCAGGCGTCCGTACCCTCGAACACGGCGGTCCACTCCGCCTGGGTCCGGGTCGCGAACCGCTCGGTGATCAGCGCGCGCAGTTCGTCCCAGCGGCCCAGGTCACGCTGCCCCGGCGCGTCCGGTGGCAGGTCCAGCAGCTTGACGAACTCGGCGAAGAACTGCGGTTCCAGCGCCCCCACGGCCATGTGGCGGCCGTCGGAGGTCCCGTAGACGGCGTAGAAGGGCGCGCCGCCGTCGATGATGTTGACGCCCCTGCGGTCGTGCCACCGCCCGCCCGCCATGAACCCCCACAGCACGGACGTGAGGTGCGCCGCGCCGTCCACGATCGCCGCGTCCACGACCTGCCCGGTTCCGGACGCGCGGGCGTGGTGCAGGGCCGCCAGCAGCCCGACGACCAGGTAGAGCGAGCCGCCCGCGTAGTCGCCGAGCAGGTTGACGGGGATGGCCGGCGGCCCGTCCTTCGGGCCGACGAGGCCCAGCACTCCGGCGGTCGCGATGTAGCCGATGTCGTGTCCGGCCGACTGGGCGAGCGGCCCCTCCTGCCCCCAGCCGGTCATCCGTCCGTAGACGAGCGCCGGGTTCCTGGCCAGGCAGTGGGCGGGACCGATGCCGAGCCGCTCGGCGACCCCCGGCCGGAAGCCCTCGATCAGCAGGTCCGCGCGAGCGGCCAGGTCCAGCGCGCGGGACACGCCCTCCGGGGTCTTCAGGTCAAGGACGACGCTGCGCTTGCCCCGGTTGGTCACGTCCAGCGCCGGGTCCCCGCTGAGCGCCGACCCGCCCGGCCGGTCCACCCGCACCACGTCCGCGCCGAGGTCGGCCAGCAGCATCGCGGCGAACGGCCCCGGTCCGAGACCCGCGATCTCCAGCACCCGCACCCCGGCGAGCGGGCCGGCGGCCGTGGTCGCGTCGTTCGGCATCGGCATCGGGCCTCCACGTCGGCGTGGCGAAGGACGGGTGTGACACGGATGCTGTCACAGTCCCGATGCTATGGAGTTGACTCGTCAGTAACAAGGGGGTCCGTCGAGATGTTCGCTGGGTTCGCCCTGGTCGCCCTGTTCGGTTTCATCGCTTTCCCGGGCCGGCCGTGGCCGGGTCGGCGTCCGCTCACTTCTCGCGCAGGTCCACCACCCGGCGGATTTTGCCGACCGACCGCTCCAGCGTCTCCGGTTCCACGACCGTCACCTCGACGCTGATCCCGACGCCGTCCTTCACCCCGCGCGTGATCTCCGCCGCCGCCCGCTCCCGCTCGTCGGCGGTGGCGCCCGGCCGGGCCTCGACCTGGACCGCCATCCGGTCCAGCCGCCCGCTGCGCGTCAGCCGCAGCTGGAAGTGCGGCGCGACGCCGGGCGTCCGCAGCACGATCTCCTCGATCTGGGTGGGGAAGACGTTCACCCCGCGCAGGATGATCATGTCGTCCGAGCGACCGGTGATCTTCTCCATCCGCCGGAACGTCGGGCGCGCCGTCCCCGGCAGCAGCCGGGTCAGGTCCCGGGTCCGGTAGCGGATCACCGGCATCGCCTGCTTCGTGAGCGAGGTGAAGACCAGCTCCCCGCCCTCGCCCGGAGCCATCAGCTCGTCCGTCACCGGGTCCACGACCTCCGGGTAGAAGTGGTCCTCCCAGATGTGCAGACCGTCCTTGGTCTCCACGCACTCCTGCGCGACGCCCGGCCCGATCACCTCCGAGAGTCCGTAGATGTCCACCGCGTGGATGTCCAGGCGCTCCTCGATCTCGCGCCGCATCGCCTCCGTCCACGGCTCGGCGCCGAAGATACCGATCCGCAGGGAGGTCCCGCGCGGGTCGATCCCCTGCCGCTCGAACTCGTCCAGAAGCGTCAGCATGTACGACGGGGTGACCATGATGATCTCGGGCTTGAAGTCCTGGATGATCTGCACCTGCCGCGCGGTCATCCCGCCGGACGCCGGGATCACCGTGCAGCCCGCCCGTTCCGCCCCGTAGTGCGCCCCCAGCCCGCCCGTGAAGAGCCCGTAGCCGTACGACACGTGCACCTTGTACCCGGGCCGCCCGCCGGCCGCGCGGATCGAGCGGGCCACGACGTCCGCCCACATGTCGAGGTCGCCCTCGGTGTACCCGACCACGGTCGGCCGCCCCGTCGTCCCGCTGGACGCGTGGATCCGCCGCACCTGGTCCATCGGGACGGCGAACATCCCGAACGGGTAGCACTCGCGCAGATCGGCCTTGGTGGTGAACGGGAAGCGCTCCAGATCGGCCAGAGTCCGGCAGTCCTCGGGCCGCACGCCGGCGGCGTCGAACTTGCGCCGGTAGAGCTCGACGTTCTCGTAGGCGTGCCGGAGGGTCCACTGCAGCTGGCTGAGCTGGTGCGCGCGCAGCTCTTCGAGCGTGAGGCGCTCGCCCTTGTCGAGGAGATCGGCCGAGGGGGTAGGGATGGGGACGGGCACCGTCGGCCTCCTGCGTTTGCGCTTGCCAACCGAATGTTCGGTCGATCGTCCATCGGGCCAGTGGCGGTGTCAAGGAGGGTGGGCTGGGCACGATCAAGAGAAACAGGAGGGTGGGCGTGCGATTGAAGAAACGTTCAACCCCTGCGATGGTGACTGGGGGGCTTCCGGGAGAGAGTTCGAGGAGGTCGCGGTGGACCAGAACGACCAGCCGCTGCTCAAGCGGGTCGCCGACGCGCGCGCCGCGCTCGCCGAGGCCGTCTCAGCGCAGAATCCGGTCGGCCTCTCCCGGGCTCTGGACGAGCTGGAGGAGGCCCTGCGCCAGGCCCGCGAGGGTGGCATCGAGGTCCCGCCGGAGTCCGGGGACATGGTCGGCTGAGGACGCTCCCCGTGTGCGCCGATGGGCGGCCAGGTCGATTCGAACGGAATGACTAACTCGTTCGTGCAAGAAAGATGGCCCAGGTGGGCCATGGTGGACGGGTGTATCGGGGTGTCAAACTTGTTCTATGGACGCCTCGATGTTCGGGGGCGGGTGTGAGGGGGGAGAGGCGTCCATGGGC
>NZ_BBPP01000050.1:43632-58143 GCF_000787835.1 Streptacidiphilus melanogenes | reverse complement strand
GGCCGCCTCCGGCTGCGGGGTGCGCGGCGTCAGCGGCAGCCCCCGCACCCGGTCCACCACGGCCCGCAGGTGCTCCGGCGTCGTGCCGCAGCAGCCGCCGACCAGCGAAAGGCCGTACTCGCGCACGAAGCTCTCGTGCGCGTCGGCGAGCTGCTGCGGCGTCAGGTCGAAGTGGGCGCCGTCCTTGGTGAGCACCGGCAGGCCGGCGTTCGGCATGCAGGACAGGCCGACCTTCGCGTGGCGGGCGAGGTAGCGCAGGTGCTCGCTCATCTCCGCCGGACCGGTCGCGCAGTTCATGCCGATCAGGTCGATGCCGAGCGGCTCCAGCGCGGTCAGCGCCGCGCCGATCTCGGAGCCCAGCAGCATCGTGCCGGTCGTCTCCATGGTGACCTGCGCGATCACCGGCAGGTCCGCGCCCGCCTCCCGCAGTGCGTCCTTGGCGCCGAGCACGGCGGACTTGGTCTGCAGCAGGTCCTGCGTCGTCTCGACCAGCAGTGCGTCCGCGCCGCCCGCGATCAGCCCGGCCGCGCAGGCACGGAAGCCCTCGCGCAGCTCGGCGAAGGGCCGGTGGCCGAGCGAGGGCAGCTTGGTCCCCGGGCCCATCGAGCCGAGCACCCAGCGCTGGCGACCGTCCTCGGCGGCGAACCGGTCCGCGACCTCGCGGGCCAGCCGCGCGCCGGCCTCGGCCAGCTCCTCGATCCGCTCCTCGATCTCGTACTCGCCCAGCGCGGCGGCGTTGCAGCCGAAGGTGTTGGTCTCGACGCAGTCCACGCCCACGGCGAAGTAGGCCTCGTGCACCGAGCCCACGATGTCGGGGCGGGAGACGTTCAGGACCTCGTTGCAGCCCTCGTACCCCTGGAAGTCCTCCAGGGTGGGGTCCTGGGCCTGGAGCATGGTTCCCATGGCCCCGTCCGCGACCACGACCCGGGTGGCCAGTGCCTCTCTCAGCGAGATCCCTGTGCTCATCGGACCCCCGCGAGCAGCGGCGCCATGTCCCTGGCCACCGAACCCCCGTGGGCGACGTCGATCTTCGCCTGGAGCAGCTCGGCGCTGAGCCCGTACTCCTGGCCGCCGGCCGACTCCAGCACGGCGGAGGCGAGCGCGCAGCCCAGCTGCGCCGAGCGCTCGGGCGTCCAGCGGCGGACCACACCGGCGAGGTAGCCCGAGCGGAAGGCGTCTCCCGCGCCGGTCGGGTCGACCACGTTCTCGGTCGGGACGGCCGGGACGTGGACGGGCGCGGCGCTCTCCTGGCTGATCCGGGCCCCGTCCGCGGCGAGCGTGGTGACCCAGGTGCCGACCCGGGCCAGCACCTCCGGCTCGGACCAGCCCGTCTTGGACAGCAGCAGCTCGGCCTCGTACTCGTTGGTGAACAGGTAGCGCGCCCCGTCCACCAGCCGCCGCACCGACTCGCCGTCCATCAGCGCGAGTTGCTGCGACGGGTCGGCGGCGAAGGCCAGGCCCAGCGCCCGGCACTCGTCGGTGTGCCGCAGCATCGCCTCGGGGTCGTTCGGCGAGACCACGACCAGGTCGATACCGCCGACCCGGCTGCCGATCGGGGCGAGCTCGATCTCCCGGGCCTCGCTCATCGCGCCCGGGTAGAACGTGGCGATCTGGTTCTGCGCCCGGTCCGTCGTGCAGACGAACCGGGCGGTGTGCAGGGTGCGGCTGATCCGGACGGAGTCGGTGTCGACGCCGTGCGCGTTCAGCCAGTCGGCGTAGTCGGCGAAGTCCTCCCCCGCCGCGCCGACCAGGACCGGGCGCAGGCCGAGCCGCCCGAGCCCGAAGGCGATGTTCGCGGCCGCGCCGCCACGGCGGATCTCGAGCCGGTCGGCGAGGAACGACAGGGAGACGTTCTCAAGGCTCTCGGGTATCAGCTGCTCGCTGAAGCTGCCCTGGAAGACCATGAGGTGGTCGGTCGCGATGGAACCGGTGACGAGGATCCGCACGATGGATCAACCCTTCTGGACGGCGGCTGCGGCGCGCAGCTTCTCGGCGCGGTCGGTGTTCTCCCAGGTGAAGTCCGCGAGTTCGCGGCCGAAGTGGCCGTAGGCGGCGGTCTGGGAGTAGATCGGGCGGAGCAGGTCCAGGTCGCGGATGATGGCGGCCGGGCGCAGGTCGAAGACCTTGGTGACGGCCTCCTGGATCGCAAGGACCGGGACGGTCTCGGTGCCGAAGGTCTCCACGAACAGGCCGACGGGCTCGGCCTTGCCGATGGCGTAGGCGACCTGGACCTCGGCGCGCTTGGCGAGTCCCGCCGCGACGATGTTCTTGGCGACCCAGCGCATCGCGTACGCGGCGGAGCGGTCGACCTTGGACGGGTCCTTGCCGGAGAAGGCGCCGCCGCCGTGGCGGGCCATGCCGCCGTAGGTGTCGATGATGATCTTTCGGCCGGTCAGGCCGGCGTCGCCCATCGGGCCGCCGATCTCGAACCGCCCGGTCGGGTTCACCAGCAGCCGGTAGCCCTCGGCGTCCAGGTCGATGCCGCGCTCGGCCAGCGCCTTCAGCTCCGGCTCCACGACGAACTCCCGCACGTCGGGCGCGAGGAGGGAGTCCAGGTCGATGTCGGGCGCGTGCTGCGAGGAGACCACGACGGTGTCCAGGCGCACGGCCTTGTCGCCGTCGTACTCGATGGTGACCTGGGTCTTGCCGTCGGGGCGCAGGTAGGGGACGGTCCCGTTCTTGCGGACCTCCGTCAGCCGGCGGGAGAGGCGGTGGGCCAGGTAGATCGGCAGCGGCATCAGCTCGGGCGTGTCGTCGCACGCGTAGCCGAACATCAGGCCCTGGTCGCCGGCGCCCTGCTTGTCCAGCTCGTCGACGTCGCCCTCCACCCGCGCCTCGTAGGCGCTGTCGACGCCCTGCGCGATGTCGGGGCTCTGCGAGCCGATGGACACCGAGACGCCGCAGGACGCGCCGTCGAACCCCTTGGCCGAGGAGTCGTAGCCGATGTCGAGCACGGCCTCGCGCACGATCGCCGGGATGTCGGCGTAGGCGGTGGTGGTCACCTCGCCCGCGACGTGGACCTGACCAGTGGTGATCAGCGTCTCCACCGCGACACGCGAGGACGGGTCCTGGCGGAGGATCGCGTCCAGGATCGCGTCGCTGATCCGGTCGGCGATCTTGTCCGGGTGACCTTCGGTCACGGACTCCGAGGTGAACAGTCGTCGGGACACGGGTCCTCCAAGTCTTGGGTGACTGTTGAACCATCGTGCGAGAACCATCGACAGGACGGCTCAAGACCGGGTCAAAGCCGCGGAAGCGTGCAGGGGCGCGAGGAACTGCGCGAGCAACCACCCGATGCGGATGGCCCTGTTACAGGGGACCATCCGCACGCCGGTGGCTTGTCGCGCAGTTCCCCGCGCCCCTAGGTGGTGCAACGGGAGGTGAGTGCAGAAGCTCAGCGCTTGGTGTGCTCGATGACCACCGCGGCATCCTTGTCGCCGTCGCCCGCGTCCACCACGGAGGCGAACGCCGCGCGGACGGACTCCAGGACCGGGAGGTCCACGCCGTTGTCGCGGGCCGCCGCGACGGCCAGGCGGAGGTCCTTCTCCATCAGCACCGAGCGGAAGAAGGCCGGCTGGTAGCGCCCCGCGCGCATCAGCTCCGCGCGGAACCGCATCACCACCGAGCTGAACCCGCTCGCCGCGACGGCCTGCAGCAGGGTGTCACGGTCCAGCCCGGCCGTGACGCCGTAGCCGACCGCCTCCGCCAGGGAGGCGACCTGCGCGCCCAGCAGCAGGTTGAAGATGAGCTTGACCGTCGTCGCCGTCCCGAACGGGCCCGTCGGGACCACCTCGGAGCCGATGGCGTCCAGGATCCGCCGGACGTCCGCGACGTCCTCCTCCGGGCCGCTGACGTAGACCCGCAGCTGGCCCTCCCGGGCCTGCAGCGGGTTGCCGACGACGCAGGCCTCGACGCGGCGCAGGCCCGCCTCGGCGAGGCGGCGCGCGGCCTCGACCGCGTAGCCGGGCGAGACGGTGGAGGTGTCGACGACCACGCTGCCCGGCGCGAGCGCCGGGACGATCCGGCCGAACAGCACCTCCTCCACCGCGTGCTCGTCGGCGAGGCTGATCAGGACCGTGCGGACGCCCGCCACCGCCGCCTCGGGCGAGTCGGCGACGACCGCCCCGGCGGCGGCCAGCGGGGCCGCCTTCTCGGCGGTGCGGTTGTGCACCGTCAGTTCGAAGCCCTGGGCGAGCAGCCGGGCGGCCATGCCGCCGCCCATGTTGCCCAGCCCCACGAACGCCAGCCTGTCGCTCATGAGGCCACCTCCAGCCGGTGCACGAGCCGGGTGACGGTCATCTCGCCCGCGACCCGGAACCGGTTCAGCGCCGCGCGGTTCTCCTGGTGCGGAGCGCTGAGCTCGAAGGTCCGGAACGAGGTCTCGTCCGCCCAGTCCGTGACGACGAAGTAGACGTGCGGGTCGGTGGTGCTGCGCACCAGCTGCTGGCCGAGGTTGGCCGGCTGCTCGGCGATCCGGCGGCCGATCTCGAGCCAGGTCTGCTCGAAGTCGGCCTCGGTGCCGGGCCGCACCTCCATCCGCAGCAGCACCCGCACCAGGCCGGCGTCCGCGGCGCTGTCGACCGCGGTCATCACGCGGCCTTGCGGGCGACCACGATCGTGTCGTAGTCGTGCAGCTCGGAGACCTCGACGGAGGCTGCCCCGGCCGCCTCCGCGTAGGCGACGACCTCCGTGGCGGGGTACTCCGAGCCGCCGTCGGTGACCAGCAGCATGTCCAGGCTGATCACCAGGTTCTCGACGTGCTTCTCCTCGTCGTCGAGCATCCGGTCGTACATCACCAGCGCGCCACCGGGGTTGACCGACTTGAACGCCTTGTGGACCAGCGCCTCGCGCTGCTCCGGGTTCCAGTCGTGCAGCACGTGGCCGAGGATGACGACGTCCGCGGTGACCGGCAGGGGGTCGGTGAAGAAGCTGCCACCGTGGAACTCGACCTTGCCGGTGAGCCCCAGGTCGTCCAGCAGTTCGGCGTTGAGCGGCGCCATCTGCGGCAGGTCGAAGACGTGGCCGGCCAGGTGCGGCTGCGCCTTGACGATCTGGGCGCACAGGTTGCCGCGGCAACCGCCGACGTCCAGGACGGAGTTGTGGCCGGACCAGTCGAAGGCCTCGATCACGTGCGGGCCGAGCACGTTGGTGAACGCGTCCATGCTGCCGACGAACTGGCGCAGGATCGCCGGGTTCTTCACGACCTCGTCGAAGTGGCTGCCGGACTGCGCCTCGCCGGTCCGCAGCGCCTCCTGGAGGCGCCCCCAGGCCGGGTAGAGGTTGCGGCTGGAACGCAGCAGGAAGCCGCCGACGAACTGCTCCTTGTCGCGGACCAGGAACTCGTCGGCGCCGGCCGCGTTGGCGTAGCGGCCGTCGGTGCGGGTGAGCAGCTTCAGGGCGGTCAGCAGGTCGAGGAAGTCGCGCAGGCCGCGACCGTGCAGGCCGAGCTGGGTGCGGATCTCCTCCTCGGTGGAACCCCCCGTGCTGTGCAGCAGCGAGAACAGGTCCAACTCGACAGCGGTCAGCAACGCCTTGGCGTCGCAGAAGGCGTTGCCGAGGCGGAGGATGCCCGCGGCGGTGCCGACGTCCAGGGGAGTGCTCGTCATCGGAAGGCTCCTTCTGCAATGTGGCTGGTCGCGGGGACGTTCCCAGCCCCGGATGGAAGGCGCGTCGAATACCGCTGGAGCCCCTTGAGAAGCACGCGAACCGAGAGGTTCGTAAGGCATTCTCGAGCCGCCGTCTGTACTCCTGCTCAGCGACAGCACGTCGACGAGGGGAACGGCATGGTAGACGTTCGAGTCCCGGTTCTTGTCATCGGTGCCGGCCCGGTGGGGCTGGCGACTTCACTCTTCCTGGGACGCCACGGCGTGCCCACGATGGTGCTGGAAAAGCGGGACGGCACCTCCCTGCTTCCCCGCGCCCCCGGCCTGCAGGCCCGCACCATGGAACTGTTCCGTGCGGCGGGTCTGGGCAAGGACATCCGTGCGCTGGAGAAGGGCGACACCCACGCCTACTTCGAGGGCGGCATCATCCAGGTCGAGACCTTCGCGGGCATCGACGACGCGGTACTCCTCGAGCGCCCGTCGCTCGACGGGCCGCAGGTCAGCCCCGAGCGGGTGATGGGCTGCGGTCAGGACCGCTACGAGAAGGTCCTGGCCGAGAAGGCCCGCGAGAACGGTGCGGACGTCCGCTTCCGCACCAAGCTGCTGGACTTCGTCCAGGACGAGGACGGCGTCACGGCGACCGCCGAGGTCCTGGACACCGGCGAGAAGCTCACCATCCGGGCCGACTACCTGGTCGGCGCGGACGGCGCGGGCAGCCAGGTGCGCCGCACGCTGGGCGTCGAGCGTGAGGGACGGGGCACCGTCTTCCACGCGCTCAGCATCTACTTCCAGGCCCCCGAGCTCGAAGTCCTGCTCAAGGGCCGCAAGTTCATCCTGTGCTACGCCTCCGCGGGCGGCACCCTGATGGGCCTGTCCCGGCTGCACGGGATCAACCCGTGGCTGGCCGCGCCCATCTACCACCCGGACCAGGGTGAGAAGCCGGAGGACTTCACCGACGAGCGCTGCGTCGGCATCGTCCAGCGGGCCGCCGGCAAGGACATCGACGTGGAGATCGTCGCCAAGATCCCGTGGGAGGGCGCGCAGCTGGTCGCGGAGCGGTTCCGTACCGGCCGGGTGTTCCTCGCGGGCGACGCCGCCCACGTCCACCCGCCGGCGGGCGGCTTCGGCGCCAACACCGGCATCCACGACGCCCACAACCTGGCGTGGAAGCTGGCGGGCGTGATCAGCGGGTGGGCGGGTGACCAGCTGCTGGACACCTACCACGCCGAGCGTCACCGCGTCGGCTCGGCGATGGCCGCGCAGGCGCTGGTGCGCAACCGGATCCGGCACGGCTACGCGACGGACGAGGACAAGAAGGCGATGGTGGACGACATCATCATCACCCTCGGCTACCGCTACCGCTCCACCGGCATCGCGGCCCCGCTGGACACGCCGACGCTGACCCAGGAGCTGGCGCTGACCGGCGAGCCGGGCACCCGTGCCCCGCACTACTGGCTGGACCGGGACGGCGAGCGGATCTCCACCGTGGACCTGTTCTGGGACCACTACGTGCTGCTGGCCCCGGCCGGCGAGGCCGGTCAGGCCTGGGCGGACGCGGCGGTCAAGGCGGCGGCCGAGCTGGGCGTCCCGCTGAAGACCTACCTGGTCGGCACCGACCTGGTCCCGGCCGAGCAGGACCGCAGCTGGACCGACGTCTGGGGCATCCCGGAGGGCGGCGCGGCGCTGGTCCGTCCGGACGCCTTCATCGCCTGGCGCGGCGCCACCGACGAGGGCGAGCCCGGCGACGTGCTGGGCAAGGTCCTGGCGGCCGCGGCGGGTCTCGAGCCCGTGACGGCGCAGGGCTGAGTGCAAGGAGCACAGCTGACATGACCGACCATCAGGCGGCGATGCTCTTCCTGGGCATCGCGGTGATCCTGGTGCTGGCTCGGTTGCTGGGTGCCGGGGCGCGGGCCGTTGGCCAGCCCCCGGTGCTCGGCGAGATCCTGGCCGGCGTCCTGCTCGGCCCCACGCTCTTCGGCGGCGCGGTGACCCGGGCGCTCTTCCCCATGGACGTGCGCCCGTTCCTCACCTCGCTGGCCGATCTGGGGCTCGTCCTCTTCATGTTCGTCATCGGCTACGACCTGGACGCGGCGCTGGTGCGCGGTCGCGCCAAGGTGGCGGCGGGGGTGTCCCTGGGCTCCATGCTGCTGCCCTTCGGCCTCGGCGCGGTGCTCGCCTTCCAGTTGGCCCACCGGCACCAGATCGGGCACTCGCACACCGGCTTCGTGCTGTTCATCGGCGCGGCCATGTCCGTGACGGCGTTCCCCGTGCTGGCGCGGATCCTGGCCGACCGACGGATGCAGCACACCGAACTCGGCGGGCTCGCGCTGGCGGCGGCCGGGGTCGGCGACCTGCTGGCCTGGGGCATGCTCGCGGTGGTGACCACCGTCGCGGGCGGCGGCCTCCAGTGGCGGGTCATGCTCGCGCCCGTCTATCTGGCGCTGATGGCCTGGGTGGTCCGCCCGCTGTTCCAGCGGCTGTTCACCGCACGCGAGAACCAGGCGGGTCTCACGCCCACGCTGCTGGCCGCCGTCGCCACCGGACTGATGCTCTCGTGCGCCGCGGTGGAGTGGATGCACGTGGACTTCATCTTCGGCGCCTTCGTCTTCGGCCTGGCGATGCCGCGGGTCGGCCCCGCCCGGCTGCGCGAGGGGCTGCGCGACAGCCTCGGCACGGTGGGGACGGTCTTCCTGCTCCCGGTGTTCTTCGTGATCGCCGGGCTGAAGGTGGACCTGTCCAAGCTGAACGGCGACGACCTGGGCGAGCTCGGGCTGATCCTGCTCGTCGCCGTCGGCGGCAAGTTCGTCGGCGCCTTCTCCGGGGCCCGACTGCTGGGCCTGGGCGGCCGCGACTCGGCGGTGATGGCCACGCTGATGAACACCCGCGGCCTGACCGAGCTGGTGATCCTCACCGTCGGGCTCCAACTCGGCGTCCTGGACACCGGGCTGTACTCCCTCATGGTGGTCATGGCGCTGGTCACGACCTTCATGACGGGTCCGCTGATCCGGCTGCTGCGCGGCAGCGAGCCACAGCCGGATCTGGTCTTCAGCGCTGCGGCACCGGTCGTCGAACCCGTCGGCTGACCGGACCCGCACGAAGGAGGGCCGGGGCTTTTCGCCCCGGCCCTCCTTCGTGCGTTCCCTCAGAGCGCGGCCTCCGCCAGCAGGTCGAGGTGCTTGGCGTCGCCGGTGCAGGGGAAGAAGAGCAGCTCGTCGCAGCCGGCCGCGCCGTAGTCCGCGACGGTGGCGCGCACCGCCTCCGGGGTGGTCAGCACTCCGGCCGCGGCCCGCTCCGCCTTGGGGCCGATGAAGGCGTAGTAGCGGCGCAGGTAGTTCTCGGCCCGCTGCTGTCCGTCGGGGCCGAGGGAGACGTAGGCGAGCGACAGGGTGCGCGGCTTGTCGGTGCGGCCCGCCTCCGCCCACACCGTGCGGGCCTGCTCGGCGAGCGCGGCGAAGCCGGCGACGGAGGAGCCGCCCGCGATCCAGCCCTCGGCGTGCCGGGCGGCGCGGCGCATCGCCGCCGGGGAGTGGCCTCCGACGATCAGCCGCGGCCCACCCGGGGTGGCCGGTGTCGGGCCGATGGGCGAGGACTCCGCCCAGTGGCCGCGCAGCTCCTCGATGATGGCGTCCAGGCGGCGGCCCCGGTCCCCGTAGCTGGCGCCGGTGGCGGCGTAGTCGTCCTCCCGGCCGCCCGCCGCCAGGCCCAGCCGGAGCCGTCCGCCGGACAGGGCGTCGAGGGTGGCCGCCTGCTTCGCCAGCACGGCGGTGTCCCGGCGGTAGGGAGCGATGAGGATGGTCGTGGCCAGGCGGATGCGTGAGGTCGCGGCGGCGGCCGCCGCGAGGGCGATCAGCGACTCGTCGTTGTCGTAGACGAGGCGGTCCAGGGTGGACAGGGTGCTGAACCCGAGCGACTCCGCGTGCGCGGCCCAGGCCGGCAGGCGCGTGATGTCACGGTCGGGAACGGTGGTGGGCAGACCGACGCCGATGTCCATGGCAGCTCCGTAGCTGGGAGTTGGGGGAAACGGGAAGCGGCCCCGGGCTCCCGGGAGGGGAGACCGGGGCCGCCGGAACGGGCACGGGCCCAGGGGCGTCAGACGCCGCCGTCGACGTTGAGGGTCTGGCCCGTGATGTAGCGGGAGTCGTCGCCGGCGAGGAAGAGCACCGCCCCGGCCACGTCCTGTGGGGTGCAGATCCGGCCGAGCGCCGTCATCCCGACGATGCGCTCCACCGCCTCCGGCGGCAGACCCGCGCCGGGCTCCGTCTCGGTCAGGCCCGGCGCCACGGTGTTGACGCGGATCCGGCGCTCACCGGCCTCCTTGCACAGAGCCCGGGTGAAGCCGATCAGGGCCGCCTTCGACGCGGTGTAGTGCACCCCGCGCGCCCGGCCGCGCAGCCCGGCCGAGGAGCCGATGAGGACGACCGAGCCGCCGTCGACGGTCTTGGGCAGCAGCGCCTGGGTGACCAGGAAGACGGAGGTGACGTTGGCGTCCATGACGCGGTGCCACTCGTCCTCGCGCAGGTCCCCGAACCAGAACTGGCTGTCCACGCCCACGTTGTTGACCAGGGCGTCGAGCTCGCCGAAGACCTCGCCGACGCGCTCGGCCAGCGCGGCGACCTGGCCCGAGTCGGTCACGTCCGCCTGCAGCAGGACATGACCGGGGCCGATCTCGTCGAGTTCCTTGGCGAGCGAGGTCGCCTCCTCCCCGCCGCCGCGGGAGACCACCGCGACCTGGGCGCCCGCGCGGGCGAAGGCCAGGGCCGTGGCCCGGCCGATGCCGCGGGTGCCGCCGGTCACCAGGACGCGCTTGCCGCTGACGCTCATGCCCCGGCCTCCTTCTGCGCGGCGCCGTTCCCGCCCGCGCGCTTGAGACCCAGCTGCGGGAAGAACGACAGGTACAGGCCGGCCACGGCCTGCTCCTCGTTCAGCGGGGCCTGCTTCTGCTCGTGCACCCGGTTGAGGTTGTTGAGCGGGATCGGGTCGCCGCTCTCCGCGCCGTTGAGGTGCCCGTGCACGGCCGCGTAGACGTCCTGCGCGTCGTTGAGGTCCTCGATGCCGGTGATGATGCGGTCGAACGCGGCCTGCAGGTCGAGCTCGTCGCGCTGCTCCGAGCTGAGCCTCTGGGCGTTGTAGAAGTGGTAGTCCTTGCCGCGGTAGCTCTCGTAGAAGACCGAGACCAGCACCAGCAGCCGCTCGTAGGCGTGCCGGTAGACCTTCTGGTAGAAGGCCCAGGCCTCCTCCTCCGTCGCCTCGCCGCGCAGCGTCGAGCCGAGCGAGGCGGCGGCCAGCATGCCGCTGTAGGTGGCCAGGTGGACGCCGGTGGACAGCAGCGGGTCCAGGAAGCAGGCCGCGTCGCCGGCCAGCATGTAGCCGGGGCCGCAGAAGGACTCGGCCGCGTAGGAGTAGTCCGCCTCGACCTTGAACTCGGCGGTCTGCTCGGCCCCGTCGAGGATGTCCTTGACGATGGCCTGGTCGGCGACGGCCGCCGTGTAGACCTGCTCGACGCCGCCCAGCTCGGCCTTGCGGGCCAGGAAGTGGTCGCGGCCGGTGACCAGGCCGACACTGGTGATCCCCTGGCCCATCGGGATGATCCAGAACCAGCCGTTGGGCATCGAGGCCACGCCGATCGCGCCCTCGGGGCCCTTGGGCAGCGGCTTGGCGTTCTTCCAGTAGGTCCAGGCAGCCATGTTCTTGAAGATGTCGTGGAACTTGCGGCTGTTGAACTGACGCGCCGCCAGCACGCCGTTGCGGCCGGACGCGTCGATCACGTAGTCAAAGGTGATCCGGCCCTTCTTCGCCTCGTCCGTGGCGTCCTGCCACCGGGCCGCGACCGGGCGGCCGCCGGCGAACTCGATCTCGCTGACGCCGGTCTCCTCCAGCACCTCGACGCCCAGCTCACGGGCGTGGTCGAGGAGGATCTTGTCGAACTCGGCGCGGCGGACCTGCCAGGCGTTGGTGGCGTCGCCCATGTCGCTGAAGCGGACCTCCCACTCCTCCTCGCCCCAGAAGAAGAAGGCGCCGCCCTTGGGCTGGAAGCCGTGGGCCTCGATCTTCTCCCAGACGCCGAGCAGCTCGAAGATGGGACGGCAGGAGGGCAGGATCGACTCGCCGATGTGGTAGCGCGGGAAGCGGTCCCGTTCCAGCAGGGTGACCTCGAAGCCCTGCTTGGCCAGCAGCCCCGCGGCGGTGGAGCCGGCGGGGCCGCCCCCCACGACGAGGATCTGGGTGTGTTCGCGCATGGATCTCTCCATCCTTTCAGGGAGTGGTCTGCGGGACGGGACCCTGGGCGTCCCAGGCGGAGGCAACCTCGTAGATGCCGAACGGCACCGCGAGGCGGTCGTCGCGGTACGGGCGCAGCGGCGCGGTGTCCTGGCGGTGCTCGGCGCCGCGCTCCCACGCCTCGAAGGCGGCACGGTCGACCCAGCGGCTGGCCACGACCAGGCTGGTGGGGTCGGTCGAGGAGCGCAGCAGCTCGTTGCCGAGCAGCCCGGGGACGCCCGCCATCCGTGCGGAGACCAGCTGGTAGGCCTCCTCGACGGCGGCCAGCTCGGCGGCGTCCCTGGCCCGCTGGTGGACCATCACACGGACCTCACCCGACACGGGTCGCCGCTCCCTCGATGTGGTGGACCACCCGCATCGTCGCGAAGGTGGCGCCCGCCCGGTACGCGTGCAGGCGCTCGCGATGCTCGACGTGGGCGCCGCTGTCTTCGAAGTCCTTGAACCCGGCCTCGTCGACCCAGTCGCTGACGATGAAGTAGGTGTCCGGGTCGGTGCTGCTACGACCGAGCCACTGGCCCAGGTTGGCCGGGTGGCCGGTGACGGCGTCCGTCCCGGAGAGCCACTCCTGCTCGAACGCGGCGGCCTGGCCCTCCTTGATCTTCATGGAGAGCAGAACCCGGAAGGTCTCGGCGCTCTGGGCCGCCATCAGGAGATGCCCCCGTCGACCGAGACGGTGGAGCCGGTGACGTAGCGGGAGAGGTCGCTGGCCAGCCACAGGATCGCCCCGGCGACCTCCTCGGGCAGACCGAGGCGGCCCAGCGCGGTCTTGGCCGAGTAGCGCTCGACCATCAGCGCACGCTGCTCCTCGGGCATCTTGTAGAGGTTCTCGGTCTCGACGACACCGAGTGCCACCACGTTGAACCGGATGCCCTTGCTGCCGAACTCCTTGGCCAGCGAGCGGTTCAGGCCCGCGAGCGCCGCCTTGGTCGCGGTGTAGTGCGAGCGCAGCGGGATGCCCGCGTCGACGGCCTTGGAGCCGATGCTGACCACCGAGGACCCGGCGGACAGCAGCGGCAGCGAGTTCTGGATGACCAGGTGCGCGCCGGTGACGTTGACCGCGAAGACCCGCTGGAACTCCTCCACCGGCAGCTCGGCGTAGGGGATGTGGCTGATCGCGCCGGCGTTGTTGACGACCAGGTCGAGCCGGCCGAACTTGGTCCGCGCGTGCTCGACGAGCGCGGCGACCTGGGCCGGGTCGGAGACGTCGGCCTGGACCACCAGGTGGTCGCCGCCGATCTCCTTCAGGTCCCGCTCCAGCGCGGTGACGGCCTCACCGGGCTGCTGGTAGCAGGTGACGACGTCCACTCCGGCCCGGGCGAGCGCCAGCACGATGCCGCGCCCGACGCCCCGGGTCCCGCCGGTGACCAGTGCCTTCTTACCGGTGAGGCCGAGATCCATGACTCCTCGTTCCTTGAGTGATCGGTTTACAGCAGGGCTGACAGGGCGGCGCAGTTGACGAACAGGGCGGCGATGGCGACCAGGCTCCGGCGCCGGTTCCAGACGCCCCAGGCGGCCTTCTTGGCGGGCAGGTCCGCGGGCGGGGCGTCCGGGTCGACGGACTGGATCCACCGGTTGGTGGGCACGTTCTTGCTCACCGAGATGACGATCGTGGTCACCGCCAGCGCCGCCGCGACCAGGAAGAGCGCACGGGCGGCGGGGTGGCCGCCCACCGACGAGAGCGACGCCAGGGTGACGTCCCCGGCCAGGGTGCCGAGCAGGCAGATCGGCATGGCCGGGTCGTAGCGGGTGGCGAGGAACGCGTACGCCTCGACGTAGCGGTCCGCGGGCAGTGCGGCCAGCAGCGGCCAGCCGCCGAGCAGGGTGCCGAGCAGCACGCCGGCGGCGAGGCCGTTGAGCAGCAGCACCACGGGTGCGAGCAGGGCAAGCACCGTTGCTCCTTTCGCTGTCTTCGGAGGTGCCTCAGCGCGCGGCGACCGCCGCCGCCTCGACCTTCTCCTTGATGAGCTTCATCTGGACGGCCGTGTTGCGGTTCAGGTGCGCGGTCATCCCGGCGTCGTCCACCGGCGCCGCGGGCTTCATGTGGAAGTCCTGGATCCAGCGCATGACCACGCCCGCGCCGTCCTGTGCCTCGCGGTACTCCCAGCGGATGTCCATGAACTCGAACGGGCCGGTCTCCACGCGGTGCGCGGTGACGGTGCGGGTCTCCGGGTCGGGCGTGCGCTCGGAGACCCAGCTCCAGACGGTGCCGTCCTCGTCGGGGTGCATGGTGAGCCGGAACCGGACGGTGGCGCCGTTCCGCTCCAGGATGTCGACGGTGGAGTACTCGCTGAACAGCTGCGGCCAGGAGGCGAGATCGTTGGTGCGCTCCCAGACCAGCTCCATCGGCGCCTCGATGGTGATCTCGTTGTCGGTGTGTCCGGCCATGGACGGGGCTCCTTCCGAACCTGTGCGAACGTCGTGGGATCAGTGCGCGACCGCGCCGAGGACGAGGACCGCGTTGAAGCCGCCGTAGCCGCGGGCGACGATCAGGGCGGTGCGCAGCGCGGCCGGGCGGGGTCCGTCCAGCACCAGGTCGAGCCCGAACTCGGGCCGCGCCGACGGCACGCCCGGGGTGTGCGGGATGACCTGGTGGTGCAGCGCCAGCGCGGCGGTGGCCACGTCCAGCGGCGCG
>NZ_BBPP01000050.1:26930-43188 GCF_000787835.1 Streptacidiphilus melanogenes | reverse complement strand
CGCCGCCGCCGTAGAGCCGGCCGGTGAGCGTCTTCGGCGCGGTGACGGGCACGCCGTTCGCGCCGAACAGCGCGCGCAGCGCGGCCGCCTCCTCGGCGTCGGCCTGCGGCACGCCGGAGGCGTCGGCGAAGACCACGTCGATCTCCTCCGGGCGCAGCCCCGCGTCCGCCAGGGCCCGCTCGATCGTGCGGCGGAGCACCGGCGGGCGGTCGCCGCCCGGCGCCGGGTCGAAGCCGGCCGCGTAGCCGAGCACCCGGGCGTAGGCGCGGCCGCCGCCGCGCTCGGCGAAGGCGTCCGGGCGCTCGGTGATCAGGATCGCGCCGCCCTCCCCCGGCAGGAAGCCCGAGGCCTCCGCGGAGAAGGGCAGGTAGGCCCGGAGCGGGTCGTCCACCGTGGACAGTCCGTCGGAGCTGAGCTGCGCGGTCACCCCGTAGGGACAGAGCGAGGAGTCGGTGCCGCCGGTCACGACCAGACGAGCGTCACGGCGCAGCAGCCTTCTGCTCTGCCCTACCGCGTCCAGGCCTCCGGCCTGCTCGCAGCAGAGCACCCCGCAGGGGCCGCGCATGCCGTGCCGGATGGAGACCTGACCGGTGGTGGCCGCGTAGAACCAGGCGATCGACTGGTAGGCGCCCACCCACGACGGGTCGTGCTGGTACAGGTTCTCCATCTCGTGCTGGCCGAACTCGGTGCCGCCGGAGGAGGACGAGGTGACCACGGCCATCTCGAACTCCGGCAGCTGCTTCGGGTCGACGCCGCCGTCCTCCAGCGCCTCGGCGGTGGCCGCGAGCGCCAGGTGGGTCCACCGGTCGGTCTGGGTGACCAGCCGGCTGGGCACCTGCGCCGCGGTGTCGAACCCGGGCACCTCGCCGGCGTAGCGGACCGGGTAGGTCGCCGGGTCGAACCGGCTGATCGGGCCGATGCCGGACTTGCCCGCGAGGACCGCGGCCCAGTGATCGGCGGTGCCCAGCCCGGTCGGCGCGACCACGCCGATACCGGTGATCAGCGGGGCGTCGTCTGCGACAGCGGACACGCTCAGCTCCTCTCGTAGGCGACGACGCCCGGACGGGCGAGCAGCATCGCGCTCTGGAATCCGCCGAATCCGCTGCCGACGCTCAGCACCACGTCCATGCGGTGCTCGCGGGCCGTCTTCGGGACGTAGTCCAGGTCGCACTCCGCGTCGGCGACCTCCAGGTTGGCCGTGGGCGGCACGACCTGGTGTTCCAGGGCCAGCGCGCTGGCGGCGACCTCGATCGAGCCGATCGCGCCGAGCGAGTGGCCGACCATCGACTTGATGGAGCTGACCGGCGTCCGGTAGGCGTGGTCGCCCAGGCTGCGCTTGAACGCCGCCGTCTCGTGCCGGTCGTTCTGCTTGGTGCCGGAGCCGTGCGCGTTGATGTAGCCGACGGCGGTCGGGTCCAGCTTCGCCTGGGCCAGCGCCCGGGTGATGGCCTCGGACATCTCCCGGCCGTCGGCCTTCAGGCCGGTCATGTGGAAGGCGTTGCTGCGGCCGGCGAAGCCGACCAGCTCGGCGTAGATGTGCGCGCCGCGCGCCTCGGCCGCGCTCTTCTCCTCCAGCACCAGCACCGCCGAGCCCTCGGCCAGGACGAAGCCGGAGCGGTCCCGGTCGAAGGGCCGGGACGCGGACTCGGGGCGGTGGTTGTCCGGCGTGGTGGCCTTGATCGCGTCGAAACAGGCCGAGGTGATCGGCGAGAGCGGCGCGTCGGTCGCGCCCGCGAGCACGATGTCGGCCGACCCTTCCTCGATCAGCTGCATGGCGTGCCCGATGGAGTCGAGCCCGGAGGTGCAGCCGGTCGAGATCAGCGCGACCGGGCCCTCCGCGCCGGCGTCCCTGGCCACCTCGACGGCCAGGGTGCTCGGCACCATGTAGCCGTACAGGTGCGGCACACCCTTGGTGTGGTCGACGAGCCAGTTGCGGCCGCCGTCGCTCAGGGTGACGTACTCCTGCTCCAGGCCCATGGTGCAGCCCACGGCGCTGCCGATGCTGACCGCGATCCGCTCGGGTTCGACGGCGTCCAGCTCGATGCCGCTGTCCTCGACGGCCTCACGCGCGCCGACGACGGCGAACTGGGCGGCCCGGTCCATCCGCAGGATCTGGGCGTCCGTCAGCCCCCGGGCCGCCGGGTCGAAGTCGACCTCGGCGGCCACCTGGGAGCGGAACGGGGTGGGGTCGAAGAGGGAGATCCGCCGGGTCGCGGTGCGCCCGGCGGACAGCAGGTCCCAGAAGGCCTCCCGGTCGGGTCCGCCGGGGGCGACCACCCCTATGCCGGTGATGACGGCACGACGGGTCATGGGGCATCGCCCACCTGCGGCTGCGGCGCGCCCGCGTCGACGACGTCCTCGGTGTCCACGTGGCCCAGCTCGGGCCGGGGCGCCAGCGGCGAGAGGTGGAAGACCGCGGTGGCCCGCACCTTGCCGACGTTGACCAGCCGGTGGTCGACGCCGATCGGGATCAGCACCGAGTCCTCCGGGCCGAGTTCGAGCGGCTTGCCGTCCAGGGTCAGCTCCAGCTGGCCCTGGACGACGTGCAGGAACTCCTCGGAGTACGGGTGGTAGTGCCGGGTGACGTACTCGCCGGCCTCCAGGTGCAGCACACCGCCGAAGCCGGAGCCGCAGCCCACGGTGACGGGGCTCAGGGTGACCCGGATGTCGCCGCCGCGCTTGCGGTTGGGCGTGGCGTCGGAGACGTTGACGCGAAGGATGCTCGGGTCGTTGACGGGCGTGGTCACTGGATCCTCCCCTGCTCGCTGGTCCACACGTAGAACGGGGACGCCATGGCGTCCTTCGGCTCCTGCCAGTTCGGGTCGTACGGCGAGATCCACTCGGTCAGGCCGGTGTTGATCCGGTCGTACAGCGGGTGGCTGCGGGCCTTGTAGAGGTTCGGGGAGATGTCCTGGTCCGCCTCGACCAGGTGGAAGTACAGGTTGTGGAAGTTGAAGAGCGTGCGGCGGGACACGCCGATCAGGTGCGGCAGATCCGTCCCGTCCGACTCCTCGAACAGCTTCGCGACAGGCTCAGCGTTCCTCGGGTCCATCCGTGCCACGATCAGTGTCCGGTGCACCGCCGCCTCCTCTGCGGGTCGATGACTTGCTTCACAGCAGCGGTCCGAACACTCCTCCGCCTCCCTCGAGTGGCGCTCGACATGGGCTGCACGGTCGGCGGACCAGTCGCCCTCGAGTCCGCCGCGAAAGCACGGGCCAGCATGGAGGGGCCGGGCGGGCCGCGCGGCCGTCGGCCTTCCCCCCGCCGACGGCCCGGCCCGCCCGCGACCACGAGGAGAGGAGAGGGCATGCCCTTCGCGGCGATCCAGTACGACATCAAGCCCGGCTTCGAGAAGGAGCTGGCGGAGATCTTCGGCAGCTTCAAGCGGGTCGGCTCGTCGTCGGTGAAGGGCCGGCCGGGCGGCGCGCCGGACGCGGACGCGCCGACGCCCACCACGCGCATCCTGTCCACGGCCGTCTTCCTGCGCGAGGCGACGATGGTGCGCTTCATCGAGTACGAGGGCGACCTGCAGGAGGTCGCCTGGCACATGGCCACCCAGCCGGGGGTGCAGGAGGTCGAGGCCAAGCTCAAGCCCTACCTCAGCAAGCCCCGGGACACGGGCACGCCGGAGGGCTTCGTGGCCACCTTCAACCGCAGCCTGCTGCCGTGCCTGACGCAGATCTCGGTGCGCGGCTGACGCCTCCGGAGCAACGCCGCCGGACGAGTCGAGGCCGGACCCTTGAAGGGTCCGGCCTCTTCCCGCGTGGCTCAGCTGGCCACGTCGACGCCGGCCGAGCCGTCGTTGACGTCCGCCAGCTTCAGGTGGAACCGACCCAGCTTGAGGTCCAGGCCCTTCTGCAGGGTGTAGCTGAAGCCGTGCGAACTGATGACGATCGAGGCGGCGTCGACTCGCTTGACGACGAAGTCCGCGCCGTCGAGCGAGAGTTGCGAGCCCTCGTGCAGGTCGAGACGGCACTGCCCCTTGTCGCAGGAGCCCTTGGCGTCGGCACAGGCCGCCAGCCCCGGCAGGGCCAGGCCCAGCACCAGCGCCGCGGTGAGCAGGCGTCGTCGTAATCGCATGGGTCGTCTCCTTAACAGGCCGCCCGCAGGCGGAGAAGGGCGGGACTCCGGAGAGCCCCGCCCGGGGACTGGTCAGTGCAGGGCTGTCGCGCCGCTGCCCACCACGAGGGCGGCCAGCGCCAGGCCGGTGCGCAGCAGGTGCCATCGCCGCCAGAGCGGGCGCGGGTCCTCCCAGTCCGAAGGTAACGCCCCGTCGGTCGCGACCGCCTTGACTCTGCGGTTGATGGGGACGTTGCACAGATGCGAGACCGTCGAGACGCCCAGCAGCAGCACCGCGGTCACGATGTACAGCTCCCGCGCCGTCCCGGTCCGCAGCACCGCGAGCGCCACGTTGAGGCCGGTGCTGGTGAGCACCGTCAACGGCATCACCGGGTCCCAGTTGCGGCCCAGCAGCCGGTGCGCCTCCACGTAGGTGCGCGGCTCCATCGCGAACAGCGCGGGCAGCACACTGAGCGCGACGGCGAACAGCACGCCCGCGGTGACTCCGGTGCCCACGGCGGCGAGCACGCTGAGAGTCTCGACCACGGCCCTCCCTCCTCTCCCGGCCGCGCCGGTCAGCCGTTCGGGTGGGTGTCCACCGTGAGCTGGGCGATGGAGCGCATCGTGGCGTTCTTGAAGTAGGCGGCGAAGTCCGCGTCGCTGCGGGTGTCGCGCTCCTCGGCCAGGTAGGGCAGCAGCTCCTCCTCCAGCTTGTGGACGCCCTTCTGTGCGGCCATGTGACGCCCGACGGCGGCGAACTCGCCCTCGTAGTGGATGACCCGGACCAGGATGTCGTCCTTGATGAAGACGCCCGTCCCGAGCAGGCGCCCGGCGGGCGCCTCACCGCCCCGCAGGGAGGGGAGGTCGGGCGTGTCCACCCGCTGGAACCCGGCGAAGATCGCGGCGATCTCGTCCTCGAAGCCGGGCTTGACCCGGTAGGTGATGGCTGCGTACGGCATGAACGTTCGACCTTTCGGCTCAGGCGGCGCGCGACGGGGCAGCGTTGATGATCTTCAGCAGCAGTCGCGGCGTCTCCGCCTGCGCCACCGCGTCGTCCTCGATCTGGATGCCGAGCTGGCGCCCGATCACACCGGTGACCTGGAGCACCGCGAGGGAGTCGTAACCGAGCTCGAAGAACGTGACGTCGAGGACGGAGTCGTCGGCCGTGGACAGGTCGTAGGTGTCGGAGTCGCCGGCGCACTCGCGCAGCGCAGCGGTCAGCTCCTGCACGGTATAGGTGGCCATCGCGTGCGGTCCTTTCGGTGAGGTGAGTGGTGCCTTGCGGCGCCGAGGGGCTGACCAGGTCTCAGCCCGACCGGCCCACCGCCAGCGCGCCGGCCCCGGATCCCGCGCCCGCGTACTCCAACTCGGGGTCGTCGGAGAGCATCGCCCGCTGCAGGCCCTGCAGGGTCGGGGACGGGTCGAGGCCGAGCTCGCGGCCGAGGGTGATCCGGAGCCGCTGGTAGGTCTCCAGGGCGCTGCCACGTCGTCCGGCCCGGTACAGGGCCAGCATCAACTGCGCCTGGAGCCGCTCATGGGTGGTGTGGCGGGCGGCCAGTCCGGCCAGCTCGCCGAGGATCTCGTGGTGCATGCCGAGGGCCAGGTCCGACTCGATCCGCTGGCTGAGGATGCTCAGCCGGCACTCCTCCAGCCGGATCACGTCGGCCTCCAGCAGCGGGCCGACCTGCACGTCGACCAGGACGGGGCCGCGCCACAGGGCCAGCGCCTGACGGAAGCGGGAGGCGGCGGTCTGGTGGTCGCCGACCGACAGGGCGCGGTGGCCGATGGCCGCGAGCCGTTCGGCTTCGACGGCGTCGACCAGTCCGCCCTGGGTGT
The DNA here is from genome assembly GCF_000787835.1 of Streptacidiphilus melanogenes. Taxonomy (GTDB): domain Bacteria; phylum Actinomycetota; class Actinomycetes; order Streptomycetales; family Streptomycetaceae; genus Streptacidiphilus; species Streptacidiphilus melanogenes. Next base: position 37,293 of record NZ_BBPP01000050.1, on the reverse strand, counting down.
CCAGCATGTAGCCGTTGGCGGAGGTGACCAGGATGTCCTTGGGGCCGCAGCCCAGGTTCTCCCCGGGGCCCACGGCCAGCGCGGCGCCGATCAGGTTGCGGACCTGGAGGATGTAGGTCTGCAGCGTGGTCTGCACGCTCCGGGGCGGGTTGGCGCCCCACAGCTCCTCGATCAACCGGGAGACGGCCACCACCTGGTCGGGGTACATCGCCAGCAGTGCCAGCACCTTCCGCGGCTTGATCGCTGTCGGTACGACGGAGGCCCCCGCCAGCGTGACCTGGCAGGGCCCGAGCACACCAATGTCCATCGTCGAGCTCCTTCTTGAGTCAGCCCAGGGGGGCGGCGGTCGCGGAGGTCAGGCAGGCTCGGAGCCGTTCCGCGAGCAGCGCCACGACCGGTTCGTCACGGACGAAGAAGTGGTCGCCGGGAAGGCTCCGCAGGGTGAAGCCCCCGACCGTGTAGGCGCTCCACTCGGCGACCTGGGCCACCGGCGCGACGTGGTCGGCGTGACCGGCCAGGGCGAGCACGGGAACGTCCAACGTCCTGCCTGCGGCGGCCCGGAGACCCCGGGCGAGCAGCAGGTCGTCCCTGAGGATGTCGAGCATGGTCCGCGACCAGCTCAGGTTGAGGGAGCTCTGCGGCATCTCGCCGCCGGTGCGCTCGAGCAGGCCGTGCAGCGCGCGGTCGTCGAGCTCGGCGCCGTCGAGCAGCGGCATGCCGAGGTGGGGCGGCGCGCAGGCGCCGACGGCGAGCAGCTCGGGCGGCCGCAGGCCGCGGCCGCGGAGCCGGTCCGCGACGGAGTAGGCGACCAGCGCGCCCAGGCTGTGCCCGTAGAGCGCGTACGGCTCCGCGCAGTACTCGCCGAGCGCGGCCTCCAGCTCGTCGAGCAGCCGCTCGGCCGAGGTGATCCGCGGCTCCCGCAGCCGGCTCTCCCGCCCGGGAAGCCGCACGGGCACCACCCGCACCGGCGCCTCCACCGGCAGCGCGGCGAGGAAACGATTCTGCCAACGGGCGTAGGACATCGCGCCCGCTCCGGCATGGTGGAAGCAGAACAGACGCATCGACCCGGAAGGACCCGGGTCCACCGCGAACCAGCCGCCCATGACCGCACCCCCTCGTCACGTCGCGCACACCCTGAACAACCCTCAGGTGCGAACGATCGTCCTCAGAGGAGCTGCAGGAACGCTTGACATGCTCTTGAGCCCGCGCGCGGCAGCTGGGCCGTCGGCGCGGGCCGGGACAGAGCGGTGACGCACGGGCGGGTCAGCCGCGGCTCCCCGCCCTCGGGGCCAGGGCCCGGTCAGGACCCTCGATGGTCTGCCGACGGTCCCCCGACGGCGACCGCGGGTTCTGCGGACGCAGCGGGCTGACCGGGTCGAGCATCGGATCCGAGGACAGCACCGCCCGCTGCAGCCGCTGCACCGGCGCGGAGGGCTCCAGGCCCAGCTCGTCGATCAGCGAGGCACGCAGCCGCCGGAAGACCTCCAGCGCCCGCGCGGACATGCCGCAGCGGTAGAGCGCGAGCATGAACTGGGCGTGCAGGTTCTCGTGCAGCGGGTACTGGGCGGTCAGCCCGGCCAGCTCCCCCAGGATCTCGTGGTGCCGCCCCAGCTGCAGATCCGCGTCGAGGCGTCGTTCCAACGCCGCGACCCGGCTCTCGTCCAGCCGGGTCGCCTCGATCTCCAGCCTGCTGCCGCGCGGCAGATCGATCAGCGCCGGGCCTCGCCAGAGGCCCAGCGCCTGACCGAGCTGGCGCGACGCGGCCTCCGGGTCCCCCGCCTCGAAGGCCGCGTAGCCTCTGACGGTCAACTCGTCGAACCGGCAGGCGTCGACATCGCCCATCGGGGTCTCCAGCAGATATCCCGCGCTGCGGGTGATCAGCACCTCCTTGGCGTCACGCCCCGAGCCGACCATCGCGGCCGAGAGCGAACGACGCAGTTGGAAGATGTAGGTCTGCAGGGTGGTCGCCGCACTGCGCGGCGGACGCGGACCCCACAGTTCGTCCATCATCGCGACAACCGGCACCATCTGACGCGCGTTCAGCGCCAGCAGAGCCAGCAGTTGACGCGGCTTTCCGGCCGTGGGAACGATCGAGACATCCGCTTCGACCGCCTCAAGCGGGCCCAGTACCTTGATCTCCATGCCCTCACCGTCCCCTCCACGGTAGGCGCCGCGGCCTTCTCCTTTCGAGGTCGCTGCGGAGAGAGCCAAGCACCAGAGTGCCAAAGGCGTGGCGGCCGGGAACAGTGAGATCTTCACGTCTTGCGGAGGACTTCCTCAATCGCCGTTCGACTGCCGTTCGGCCGCCGATCAGCTGCTGAGGTCCAGCTGACGCAGCACCTCACGCTCGTAGGAGGACAGGCCGACCCCCGCGGTCAGCCGTTCCGGGTGTCCCAGCGGCGGCCCGGAGAAGCCGAGGAACGTGGCGGGCACGTACGGCATCCGGTCGTCCGCCGGGCGCAGCTGGCGGGCCAGCTCCGTCGGGTTGACGTCCGGATGGAAGACCCCTACCTGGCACTGTCCGTAGACGGCCAGGGCCCGCAATACGGGATAGAAGCAGTACTTGGCGAGACTTCGCCCCAACCTGCCCACGAGGGCACCTCCTTGGCACAAAAGGGGATGCCCTACATGGTCGCGCCGGCCGCTCGAGAGCCACTCCAGGTCGAGTCATGGTCGGTGTGGTTCACGACCTCGACCGGAATCCGAGCGGCCGCGCCGACACTGCCCGCATGAGCCTCGACTACCCGCCCGCCCGAGCGAACGCCACCGAGGTGCCCGCCGCCTACCGCGACCTGCGCGGCTCCTGCCCCGTCGCCCCCGTGCGCTTCCCCAGCGGCGACCACGGCTACCTGGTCAGCCGTTACGAGGACGTGCGTCGCATCCTCGGCGACCCCGACTTCAGCCGGGCCGCGACGGTCCTGCCCGAGGCCCCCAAGCTGACCCGGCTCCCCTTCGACCCCGGCGGCCTGTTCACCCTGGACGGCCCCGAGCACACCCGCCTGCGCGCCCTGGTCGCCCGGGAGTTCACCCCGCGCCGCACGGTGGCGCTCCAGCCGCTGCTGACGGCGGCTGCGGACCGCCTCGTCGACGGCCTAGTCGCGACCGGGCCGAAAGCCGATCTCATCGGCCACTACGCCTTCCCGCTGCCCGCGTTCGTGATCTGCGAGCTGCTGGGCGTGCCCTTCGCCGACCGGGACACCTTCCAGGCCTGGTCCGACCAGGTCCTCTCGCTCACCGCCCCCAGCCCCGAGGCCCGCGCCGCGCTGCTCGCCTACCTCGGCGGCCTGGTCGCCGAGAAGCGCCGCAGCCCCGGCGAGGACCTGCTCAGCGCGCTGGCCCTCGGCGGCCTCGACGAACGCGAACTGCTGACGATGGCCGTCACCCTGCTGCTGGCCGGCCATGAGACCACCGCCGGCGTCATCGGCACCTCCGTGCTGACCCTGCTGCTGCGCCCCGAGGGCCTGGCCGCCGTCCCCGACGAGGGCGAGGCCCTCGACGCGCTGGTCGAGGAACTGCTGCGCTACAACCCCGTCGGCGACGGCGGCCCGCTCCGCGTCACCCTGCGCGACGTCGAGATCGCCGGCACGCCCGTCCCGCGCAACAGCGCGGTGATCGCGTCCATCTGCTCGGCGGATCGCGACGAGTCCGTCTTCCCCGACCCCGACCTCTTCGACCCGTCCCGCACCGGCCGCCCCCACCTCGCCTTCGGCCAGGGCCCCCACTACTGCCTCGGCGCATCCCTCGCCCGCGCGGAGCTGCGCACGGCGATCAGCGTCCTGGCCCGCCGCGTGCCCGGCCTGCGGCTGGCCGTGCCGGTCGAGGAGCTGCGGATGCACAGCGGGTTGTTGGTGAACCGATTGGTGGAGCTGCCGGTTACCTGGTGACGAGGCGCAGTTGCCCTGTCCGGGGCCCGAGGCTCTGCTGATGTGCGGCTCCACCGCGTGGGCGCGGCACCCCCAGCCTTCGGCCGGGGGGTGCCGCCATCCCACGCAGGGAGAGCCCCGAACGCGCAGGGCCATCCGCTCGCCGGTGGCTTGTCGCGCAGTTCCCCGCGCCCCTAGCGTGCTGCCACGGAATGCATCACGAAACCCTCCCCGTCACGTGGCCCGTAGCCGAAGGCTCGGTCGACGGCGATGTGCGCGAGCCAGGCCAGGCCGGCGACCGTCGTCCCGCGATGGCCAGAGGCTGCGGCCGTCAGCAACAGCGCCGCAGGCACCACCGGCGAGTGCAACGTGTTGTACGGCCGGATCGCGTAGGACGGCAGCTGCTTCCACGTCGGCGCGGCGGCCGCACCGATCAGCAGCGCCACGTCCGGCACCACCGCGCACACCCACAGGGTCCTGCTCCGCCGCCCGGCAGCCGCCCGTGCCGCGGCCAGCGCGGCCACGCCGACCAGCGCGCTCGTCGCGCGGCCGGTCGGCGTGCGGTAGGTCCAGCCCGGTCTCATCTGCCGGCCCCCGGCCCCGCTCTGAAGGTGGCGAGCGCGCCGCCGATCAGGTGGAGGCGGGTCTCGTCCAGGTGGTCCGGCGCGCCGTGGACGTCGTCGAAGACGCGGTCCGTGCCGGGCACACCGGCCCGGCGCAGCAGGTCGGCCTCCCCAGCAGGCATGATCTCGTCGCGCAGGCTCGCGACGTAGTGCACCGGCACCCGCTGCTCCGCCAGCACGGCCAGCTCCGCGTCCGTCAACGCCCAGTCGCGCAGCCGCTCCTGCAGCTCGTCGAGCGGTGTCCGCATGGTGTGTGCGAGGCACGCCCGCGTCGTCGCGGGGAGCGTCGGCCACCAGGCCGTGTCGGTGAAGAACCGCCGCACCGGCGCGCCGACCGTCGCGACGGAGGCGATCCGCGGGTCGTCGAGGGCGCAGCGCAGCGCCAGGTGGCCGCCGAAGCTCAGCGCCACCGCCGCGACGCGGCGCACGTCGGCCAGGCCGAGCAGCGCGTCGAGCAGGGCGGAGAGCATCCGCGGCGCGGCGAGGTCATAGGGCAGCGTGTTCTCGCCGACGCCGGGGAGTTCGGTGACGGCAAGCGCCACGCCCAGGGCGTCGGCCTGCGTCAGCAGCGGCGCCCACTGCTCCTTGACGCTGACGATGCCGCCGAGCACCAGCAGCAGCGGGCGGGGCCGCACCGGGTCGAGGCCCGCCGTCCAGGCGACGAAGCGCTCGTCGTCCAGGGTGACCGTCAGCCGGTCGATCCGGGTCGGCTGCGCGTGGCGCCAGCGGTCGAAGCTCTCGACGCAGCGCCGCTGCGCGACGCGGCGGGCGTCGTCGCCGGGGTAGGGAAAACGGGCGACCGCGTAGTGGCGGCACGCCTCCAGCAGGTGGCCCTCTTCGGCGAGCCGGTCCCCCGCCTCCGTCCAGACCGGCCCCCAGGCGTCGGCGCGCTCACCCCACGGGCGGCGGACCCGCCCCAGCAGCTCCCGCGCCGACGGCTCGTCGATGCCCTGGGCGAGCGCGTGCAGCAGCGCGAGTTCGGCCAGCTCCTCGACGCCCGTCTCCTGCCGCGTGGCGGTCATGCCCCCGCTCCGTCCATGAGTGCCTCCAGCAGCCCGGGATCGAGCATGGTGCTGGCCCGGGTGTCCTCGGTGTCGCCGAAGCCGGCGTCGTACAGGGCCCAACTGACGGTGTACCTGCCGTCGATGGTGCAGCTGTCCAGGACCCACTCGTCGCCGGTGCCCGGCGAGCCGTCGGGTCGCAGCACCTGGAGCGGCTGTCCCGCCGGGCCGAAGCCGAACTCGTTGAAGCGGAACCGCAGCCCCTGCCCGATGGCCTTGCTGTACGCCTCCTTGAGCGTCCACAGCCGGACCATCTCGTGGTTGCGGTCGGCCTCCTCCACGTCGGCCAGCATGGTGCGCTCGTACGCGGTACAGACCTGCCGCTCGATGCCGGGGCTCAGCATGGGCCGGTCGGAGAGCTCCGCGTCGACGCCGATCCAGCCCCGCCGGGTGATGCCGACGAGCAGCAGCTCGTCGGTGTGGCTCAGGCTGATGTCGATCTGGTCGCAGCCGCGCAGGTAGGGGCGACCGCCCGGCTTGTACGCGATCTCGACCGTCTCCGGCGGCGCGTCCATGGCCTGCCCGGCGACCCAGTGCAGCAGCGACCGCGACGCGGCGAACCGCTCGCGGACGGGCCGGTGGCGCATGTCGCGGAAGCGCGCGTAGTCGCGGCCGAGCGCGACGGCGAGCCCGGGGTCGTCCAGGTCCTCCGGGACCCAGTCGGCCAGCCGGGCGTGCACCATCGCCACGCCGTGCTCACGGAAGGCCTTGGCGAACCGGTGCCAGGGCCCCTCCGGACCGGTCAGGCGGATCGGCCGGTCCATCACCGAGACGGAGTCGAGGGTCGTCCCACCCCCCGGGAAGAGCGGCATCACAGGCCTCCAGCAAGTGGACGAGCTCGTCGAGGACATCCGCGGCTGCGGCGCCGTCGATGACACGGTGGTCGAAGGTGAGCCCCAGGCGCAGCACCGCGGTGAGGGCCCGGTGAGGCCCCGGGCGCTGCGTGATCCGGCCGGCAGTGAGGGTGACCGCCGTGCCGCCGAAGGCGTCGAAGGTGTCCACGCGCCGGTGGCCCAGCGAGCTGACGGCGACCGTGCCGAGCAGCTCGGGCCTGCGCGAGGTGCGGGCCATGGCGGCCCGGAAGGCGAGCCGGCCCACGGGGGCCGGGAGGCGTGCCAGCAGCCGCGCCGCGTCGGCGCTGCCGTCGGTGTGGTCGTCGCGGTGGTGCTCCACCAGCCGTTGCAGCTCGGCCAGCGAGAGCCGGTCCACGTCGCGCAGCACGGCGGTGTGCACCCGCCGTTCCGCGCCCGCGCCGGTGTCGACGGCCAGCTTGGCGTGGACCCGGTCGAAGCGGACCGTCCTCGGGAAGAGCCGCCCGACGGCGGCGGCGTTGGCCTCGGGATGGCGGGCCAGCACCCGACCGGCGGCGTACAGCAGGTAACTGACGACGGACACGGGCGACCCCGCCGCGCGGGCGGCGGCCCGGTGCGCCTCGACGCCGCGCATGTCGACCTCGGCGCCCAGGTGCACCGGGGCGGCGCTCCGCGCCCAGTCGAGGAAGTACCGGGTGTGACGCCGGGCCCGGTCGCCTCCGCCGCTCACAGCCCGTCCGCCGCTCACAGCCGCACCGCCCGGTGCAGTTCCCGCAGGGTGCCCGCGGTGAGCAGGTCGGCGAGCGACTGCGCGCGGCCCGCGGCGGCCTCCAGGGCGATCAGGACGCGTAGCAGCAGCATCGAGTCCCAGCCGGGCAGCGCGTCCAGCGGCAGGTCCGCCTGGTCCGCCGAGAGCTCCAGGTCCAGCTCCTCGTTGAGCAGCGCCACCAGACCGCCGATGTCGGCCAGGTCCTCCGGCCCGGTCCCGTTCAGGCCGGTCATACCGATCGCCCTTCCGGGCCCAGCGCGAGGGTTCCGGTGATCCAGCGGCTCGACTCGACGCAGACCGCCAGGGTCCGCTCGCCCTCCCGCAACAGCGGCAGCAGCAGTGCCAACTGCTGGAGCAGCAGCGCGTTCCCGGTGTTGCCGGTGTCCGCGACGCAGGAGAGCTCGGCGGCCCGCTCGGCGCCGAGCGCGGCCCGCAGCCGGGCGGTGATCGCCGTCGTCATCCGGCCACCGAGCTGCGGCGGCAACAGGTGGTCCAGCTGTTCGCCGGTCCAGTCCAGCGCCGCCAACTGCTCCTTGGCGGCCTGCTCGGCAAGCTCCGGGACGCGCTGCTCGACGGCCGCGTAGTCCTCCGTCGCGGGCGGCAGCGACGAGTCGCGCTCGGCTGCGCCGTACCACTCCAGCCGCTGGCCGGGCGCGACGCCCGGCAGCACCGGACGGTGGCCGACGGCCGCGCAGCGGGCCGCGCCGGGCGCGCGGTCGGCAGAGACCACCGCCGCGCCCGCGCCGTCCCCGAAGACGACGTAGTTGACCAGCTGGGCCGGGCGCATCGAGCGGAAGTCCTGGTCCAGGTCCAGGTGTTTGGCCGCCACGTCGCCGCCGAGCACGAGGCCCCGTCCGGCCCCGTCGGCGAGCAGCGCCCTGGCCAGCGCCAGCGCCTGCACGGTGCCGGAGCAGCCCGACTGGAGCTGGTAGACGGGCACGTCGCCCGCGCCGAGCCGGTCCGCGACGACGGCGGCGGTGGTCGGCATCAACGCGTCCGGTGTTGCCGTGGCCAGGACCACGAAGTCGAGCTCGCGGGCGGCGAGCCCGGCCCGGCCGAGCGCGTCGCGGGCGGCGCGCTCGCACAGGCCCGCCAGGTCGGTGCGGCCCTTGGCGAAGTGCCGGGCGCGGGTGCCGACAAAGCGGTCGATCCACTCGGCGGGGAGGCCGATCCGGGCCCCCAGTGCGGCGTTGTCCACCGGAGGCCCGGGCAGCGCTGCCGCGGCGGAGCGCAGCCACATGGTCGTGCTCATGCGGCCCTGCTCAGGGCCAGTTGCTCGTCCAGATGGCTGACCAGGGAGTCGACGCTGACCAGGGCGGCCATCATCTCGGGCAGCGAGAGCTCGCCCAGAGCGGGCAGCCGCTCCTCCAACAGGGTCTTCAGCTCCATCAGCATCACCGAGTCGAAGCCGAGGTCGTCGTAGAAGCGGTCGTGGCGGCCCACCTCGGCCGCGTCGACGCCGAGCACGACGGCCACGCTGGCGGGCACCGCCTCGGCCGGGCTCTCGGTGCGGGCGGACCGCTCGCCCTCGCGTCCCGGCTGCTCGTGCACGCCGACCGAGGAGGCGCCCTCCATGACGGCCGGCGCGGCGGCCGACGTGGCCGCGGCCGGCCTGACGACGGGCGCGGACGGGCGGCGCCACAGCCGCACCGAGTCGTCGAAGACCTGCGGCAGCAGGCGGGTCAGCCGCTGGTCGGCGGGGGTGTAGAGCGGGTCGAAGGACAGCTCGGCGCCGTGCCGGTAGAGCTCCGCTGCCGCGGAGGCGAGCGCCTGGGCGCCCGACTGCGGACCGCTCAGCACGCTCAGCCCCGGCACCCGCGCACCGCCCGGCACCCGGCGGGCCAGCGTCAGCAGCACCGGCTTGGGGCCGAGCTCCACCAGGTGCGTGACGCCCGCGCGGAGCATCGTCTGCGCGGCATCGGCGAAGCGGACGGTGCCGGTGATGTGCGTGCACCAGTAGTCCGCGTCCAGGCCCGGTCCCCCGGCGTCGAGGACGCCGCCGGTGACGGAGGAGAACATCGGCAGCCGCGGGCTGCCCGTGGGGATCCTCCTGGCGCGGCGCAGGAACTCCGGCAGCACCGGCTCCATCAGCGTCGAGTGGAAGGCGTGCGAGACCTTCAGTGCGGTCGCGCCCGTGCCCTGCTCCGCGAAGTGCTCGCGCAGCCGCGCCAGCGCGCCCAGGTCGCCGGCGAGGACGCTGGCGCCGGGGCCGTTGACGGCGGCCAGGGAGACCAGCGGCTCGGCCGCGACGAGCTCGGCGAGCTGCTCGGCGTCGGCGCGCACCGCGAGGCATCCCGCCGCCCTCGGGCAGCGCGCCCATGGCGGTGGCACGGGCGGCCACGACGGCCGCCGCCTCGTCCAGGGTGAGCGCCTCCGCGGCGACGGCAGCGGCGAACTCGCCGATGCTGTGCCCGACCACCCCGTCCGGCCGCACGCCCAGCTCGGCGAGCGTCGCGGCGAGCGCGTACTCGACGGCGAAGACACACGGCTGGGTCCACTCGGTGCGGTGGACCGCCTCGTCGCCGCGGAGCAGCAACTCGACGACGGAGCCGGGCAGGTGGGGGTCGAGCGCGCGCGAGGCGCGGTCCAGGTGGTGGCGGTACAGGGCACTCTCCCGGTACAGCCGGGCGGTCATGCCGGGGTACTGCGCGCCCTGGCCGGTGAAGAGGAAGCCGAGCACCGGGGTCTCGCCCGGCGCGTTGCCGCACCGCTCCTCGCCCGACGCGGCGTCACGCAGCGCCTCGACCAGGCCGGGCAGGTCGGCGGCGGGCAGCGCCAGCCGGTAGGGCTGCCCGGTGCGCACCCGGTTGCTGGTCCAGCAGACCCGGCCCACCGGCACGGCTGCGGGCTCGCCCGCCCAGTCCGGGGTGAGCCGCGCCAGCGTCTCCGCCTGGGCGGCCGCGTTGCGGCGCAGGCCCTGCGCGGAGGGCGCGGTGAGGGTGAAGACGGAGGCGGAGACCTCCTCGGAGTCCGGTGCCGTGGCGGGGTCCTCGGCCTGCGCGGCCGCCACCACGACGTCCTCGCGCGGCGCGCCGGCGAGGATCACGTGCGCGTTGCTGCCGCCCATGCCGAAGCTGGAGACGCCGATCAGCACCCGCGTGACGTCGGCGGGCAGCGGCTCGGGCCGCTCGACCAGCCGCAGACCGTGGTCGCGCAGGGCCAGGGCCGGGTGCTCGCCGCCGACCGTGGCCAGCGGCGGGACCACGCCGTTGCGCAGCGTGAGGGTCGCCTTGAT
>NZ_BBPP01000050.1:0-26910 GCF_000787835.1 Streptacidiphilus melanogenes | reverse complement strand
GCCGCCGACCGTGGCCAGGGGCGGGACCACGCCGTTGCGCAGCGTGAGGGTCGCCTTGATCAGCCCGGCGATCCCCGCCGCGCCCTCGGCGTGGCCGATGTTGCCCTTGACCGAGCCGATCCCGCAGGGCTCCGCCCGGCCCGGCCCGTAGACGTCGCCCAGCGCCCGCGCCTCGATCAGGTCGCCGATCGGCGTGCCGGTGCCGTGCGCCTCGACGAAGGAGACCTGGGCGGGCTCCACCCCGGCCCGGCGGCAGGCCGCGAGCATCACCTCGCGCTGCGCCCGGCGCGAGGGGGCCATGATGCCGTTGCTGCGCCCGTCCTGGTTGACCGCGCTGCCCAGCAGCAGGGCGTGCGCCGGCTGCCCGTCGCGGCGCGCGTCCGCCGCGCGCCGCAGCACCACGGCGCCGACGCCCTCGGCCCGGCCGATGCCGTCGCTGGCCGCGCCGAACGGCTTGCAGCGCCCGTCCGGTGCGGCGAGCCCGGCCTGACGGTAGATCGCGTCGAGCGCGTCCGTCAGCACCAGGTTGACGCCGCCGACGACGGCGGTGTCGCACTCCTCGGCCAGCAGCGAGTTGACCGCGAGGTGCACCGCAAGCAGCGCCGAGGAGCAGGCGGAGTCGACGGTCAGGCTCGGACCGCGCAGATCCAGCTGGTACGAGAGGCGGTTGGCGAGCATGGAACGGCCCGCGCCGATGCCGAGCCGCGGCGTCGGCTCGGCCGTGTCGGAGAGCTGGAGCCGGGCCCAGTCGTCGGCCATCGCGCCGACGAAGACGCCGGTGCTGCTGCCCGCCAGCTGGAGCGGGCTCAGGCCGGCGTCCTCCAGGGCCCGCCAGGCGGTCTGCAGCAGCAGCCGCTGCTGCGGGTCCATCGCCGTCGCGTCGGCCCGGCTGATCCCGAAGAAGGCGTGGTCGAACGCGTCGGCGTCGTCGAGGAAACCGCCGGGCGCACCCGGCTCCTGCGCGTGAGCACCCCGGCTGGCGGGCCGGGGCGAGACGCTCTCCGCGCCCGCCAGCAGCATCCGCCAGAACGCGTCGGGGTCGGGTGCGCCGGGAAACCGGCAGTCGAGCCCGACCACGGCGACCGGTCCGGACATCACAGCTCCCCGTCTTTCCCGGCCCGCACCAGGAAGCGGGCCAGCGCCTCGATGGTCGGGTAGTCCCAGGCCACCGTCGGCTCCAGGTACAGCCCGAAGGCGTCCTCGATGTCGCCGAACAGGCTCAGGGCCGCCACCGAGTCCATGCCGTACTCGCTGAACGGGATGCAGACGTTGATGTCGTTCTCCGGTCGGCGCAGGTAGCCGCTGAGCCGGGTGACGAGCCAGTCGCGGTACTCAGCCTCGAGAGGCGTGACAGCAGGCATCGCGTGGTCCCTTCGAATCGGCCCAGTCGAGTCAGTGGCGGGCGGCGGCGCGCTCGTCGTCGACGAGCGGGCCGGCCAGGTGGGTGTCGTACAGGTCGAAGCTGCGGCCCTCGTGGTACCGGCCGAGCACCTCGGCGAGCATCCACTCGCTGTGCTCGTCGGCCTCCTCGGGCAGCGGCAGGCCCAGGTGGCGGCAGACGCGGGTGAGCGCGGCGACCACCCAGCGCGGGTTGGCGAGGAAGCCCTCACCGTCACCACCGGCCCCGCCGTCCTGACGCTGCGCCAGCCACACGTTGACGCAAGCCGATCCGGCCAGCAGCAGGGTGTAGCGGTCGGCCAGCGCGTAGGCGTGCGGGCTGGCCATCGCGGTGCGGTCGTGCGGGCCCAGCGCCAGGCACTCCTCGCGGACCCGGTTCAGCTCGGCCACCAGCGCCCGGACCAGGGCCCGGACGGGGGCGAGCTCGGCGCCCGCCTCCCCCGGACCCTCCAACCGGTCCGCGGCCGCCAGCAGCGAGGCCACCAGGGCGTCGTCCTCGGCGGCCAGCACCAGCCGGTCGGTGTCGAGCGCCGGCAGCCCGCCGCCGGTGCGGAACAGCGCCTCGGGCGCGGGGGTCCCCTGCGTCCAGGAGCGCCGGGCCAGCCGGGGCAGCTGCGGGATGATCGTCGCCTGGCAGGCAGCGCTGCCCGCGTGCCCGAGGCTCACCATGGGCAGGTCCCGGACGTGCTTCTGGAAAACCCCGTAGTCGCCGTCGCGCACGTAGAAGTTGGCGCCGAGCACGATGGAGAGGTTGTAGCAGGCGTCCTGGAGGAGCTTGGGCACCAGGTACTTGACCGCCGCCGCGTAGACGCTGGTCTGCTCCGGCAGCAGGTGTACCGCGCGGGTCGCGGCCAGGCAGATGCTGTCGCAGACCAGCAGGTCGGTGAAGGCGCTGGCCACCGTCGCCTGCGCGTGCGGGATGTCCAGCACCGACCTGCGGTACAGCTCCCGGCTGGTGGCGAAGCGCACCACCGTGCGCAGCGCCGTGTCCGCGCCGCCCAGCACCATGCCCGGCACCACGCTGCGGGTGATCTGGAAGGACCGCAGCGCCGTCTCCACGCCGCCGCCCTGACGCCCCACCAGGGCGTCGCCCGGCACCCGGCACCGCTCGAACGAGAATCCCGCCACCTGGCAGCCGCGCACGCCGACCGTCCGGTACCGGTCCGTCACCCGCCATGCGTCCTCGGGTAGCCCTTCGGTGTCCACCAGCAGCACCGAGTGGCTGCGCGGGCCGCGCTGTCCGGGCGGCGCGGTCAGGCAGAACAGCACCAGGCCCTCCGCGCGCCCGGCGTTGTTGATGACGTCCTTGCGCCCGTCCAGCAGGTAGCCGCCGCTGCCGTCGGGGCGGGCGGAGAACTCGTTGCGGACGAAGTCGTTGCCGTGCGCCAGCTCGTGGTAGGCGATGGCCAGCCTGCCGCCCCCGCGCAGCAGGTCAGCGGTCCGGCGTCGCTGCGCCTCGTCGCCCGCCGCCCACACCGCGATCGCGGCCAGGAACGAGGTGACGCCGTAGCCGAGCCCCAGCGACGCGTCGCGCCGGAAGAGCGGGCGCAGCACCCGCGCGAGCCCGTCGATCCGGTCCAGGTTCCCGCCCAGCGCGCTGGGGACGAACTCGTCGTTGAGCCCGAAGGCGGCCAGCGCCCGCTCCGCCTCGGCCGACAGCTCGCCGCGCTCGTCGGCGTCGAGCAGCGCGGCGTTGCCGAACGGGTTGCCCTCGTCGCGCGGGTCGCCCAGCAGTTCCTCGAACGCGGCGACCCGCTCGCGGATCCGCCGCTCGCCGGCGTCGGCATCGACGGCGACGTCGGCGCACCCGAGGTCGGGCGTGGCGCCGTGTGCCCGTGGACCCTCTGCCGGATCGCCGCTGCACGGCGTGTCGTTCAGCCTGCTCAACATGAAACGGGTCCCTCCGCCACTGGGCAGGGCAGCAGCGAGAAGAGGCTGCCCCGCTGGTACTGCTCGATGAGCCGGGCCTCGAGCCGCTCGCTCAGGTCCGCCTCGGTGGCGCCGCCCGCCGCCGGCGCCGACCGCCGGGCCGGCCCGCCGAGGGCCTGACGCCGCAGCACCCGGTCGAGCACGGCCTCCAACCACAGGCCGTCCCGCCACAGTTCGCCCGTCGGGCCGCACTCGGCGGCGCGGTGGGAGTGCAGCCACAGCCCGAGCGCCGCCGCGCCCGCGAAGCACAGGGAGTACCGGCGGGCGTCCTCGAAGCTGGACGGGGCCGCGTCGCCGACGGTCGAGGTGCACGTCGCGATGCGCTCGTGCAGCTCGCGGGCGGTGCGGTCCAGCTCCTCCGCCAGCTCGGCCGCGCGGGCCAGCGCGGGCCGGTCCACCGCCTCGGCGCGCAGCTCGGCCAGGGCGGCGGGCAGGGTGCCCATGATGCTGCTGCCGTATCGGGACACCAGCACCAGCTGCGCCGGGTCGAACTCGGGCAGCCGCCGTTCCAGGTCGAACAGCGAGGCCAGACGCGGCCGGTGGTCCGCCGGGGCGAGGAAGCTGCGGGCCAGCGCCCGGAACTGGACCACCAGCGAGTACAGGTTGACCATCGTGTTGCCGTCGAAGATGCCGACGATGCGGTGGTCGCGTGCCAGCTTCTGGTAGCGGCCGTGGGCGTAGTGGTCGGCGAGGAAGCTGCGGGCGCCCAGCAGCGCGCCGAGCTCGGCGACGATGTCGTCGACCACCGAGGGCACCAGGTACTTGGCCACCGCGGCGGTCACGCCCAACTCACTGGTGAGCGCGTGGATGCTGCGCACCGCGACGGTGTTGAGCGCCTCGCACAGCAGCAGGTCGGCATAGGCCCCGGCGAGGGTGTGCCGGGTCAGCGGCAGCTCGGCCAGCGTCCTGCCGTACAGCTCCCGCTCTTGGGCGAAGCCGACGGCCAGCCGCAGCGCGTGGTCGGCCGCGCCCAACGAGAGCGCCGGACACAGCGTCCGGGTGACCTGGAGCGTGCGCAGCACCAGTTCGGCCCCGCCGCCCACGCCCCCCACGACGGCGTCCGCGCCGACGGGCGCGTCCTGCAGCACGACGCCGCTGATGTCCGCGCCGCGGATGCCGAGCGTGCGCAGCTTGGGCAGGTGGCGGTAGGTGCCGTCGGGCAGCTCGTCCTTGTCCACCAGCACCAGCGAGAAGCCGCGCGGGCCTCCGGTGGGCGAGGTGCGGGTGAGCAGCGACAGCAGCCGGCCCCGGGTGGCGTTGTTGATCAGCCACTTCTCGCCGTTGAGGCGGAGGCCGTCGCCGTGGTGCTCGGCGGTGAGCTCACCGGCCAGGATGTCGCTGCCGTGGGTGCGCTCGGTGAGCCCCAGCGAGACCCGGGCGCCGCGCCGGACCAGCCGGGCCAGCCGCCGGGCGGCCGCGTGGTCGCCGGAGAGGAAGACCGGCGCCGCGCCCAGGAAGGTCTTGCCGTGTGCGATCGCGACCGTGAGGTCGCGCCGGGCCAGCATCCGGATCAGCTGGGACAGGTCCTGGTAGTCCGTCAGCCGACCGCCGTACTGGGCCGGGACGTAGTACTCCGGCAGCCCCCACAGGTCGAGTGCGGCCAGCTGCTCGGCGGGGAACTCCTCGCCCTCGTCCAGCCGGATCGACTCCTGGTAGGAGTGCACCCCGGCGTCGTCGGCCGGGTCGCCCAGCTCGCGGTCCAGCCGGGCGCCGAGCTCCCAGGACGGGTGCGGCAGCGGCCAGTCCAGCTGGGCGGGCGCGCTGCGCCGCGGCGTGGTCACCACGACTGCCTCCTGCTCGTGCCTGGCACGCCGCCCATCGCGTTGCCCATCGCGCCGGCGGTCGTGCTGCCCGCACCGCTGCTGATCAGCTCGCTCAGGTACGGGTGCAGTACCGAGTGGATCGGGCGCAGCGAGCCGTTGAGCAGCAGCTGCCGCATCTCGCCGCGCCGCGGCTTGCCGCTGGTCGTGCGGCGCAGCGTGCCGGGGCGCACCAGCAGCACGTTCTCCGCCGGGATGTCGAACTCCCGCACGATGCTGCGCTGCGCGGCAGCGGCGAGCGCGGCGAAGTCCGTGTCGGGCTGCCCGGGGCGGCGCACCTCCTGGATCAGCACGACCTGCTCGCGCCCGGTCTCGCCGGTGTCGATCCCGAACGCGGCCCCGGACCCGAACTGTGCGTCCGCGCGCTGCACGGCCCGCTCGATGTCCTGCGGGTAGAGGTTGCGTCCGGCCAGGATCACGATCTCCTTGATCCGGCCGGTGACGAACAGCCGACCCTCGTGCAGCACTCCCAGGTCGCCGGTGCGCAACCAGCCGACGTCGCCCTCGGCGGTGACGGCCTGGAAGGTCTCGCCGGTCTCCAGCGGCCGGTTCCAGTAGCCGAGCGCGATGCCGGGACCCCGCAGCCAGAGCTCGCCGACGGTGCCGTCGGGCAGGCTCGCGTGCGTGTCGGGGTCGACCACGCGCAGCTCGCAGCCGTGCGGACGGCCACTGCTGACGATCGTGCGCGGGGCGCCGCCGACGACCCCGGCGCCCACGAGGCGACGACCGTCCAGCTCCGCGCCGTCGGCCCGGAACCGCACCGGCTGCCGGCCGGGGGTGTCACCGGCGACCAGCAGCGTCGCCTCGGCCATGCCGTAGCACGGGTACAGCGCGCCGCGCTGCAACCCGACGGGCGCGAAGCGCTCCGCGAACCGGCTCAGCGTGCTCGCCTTGATCGGCTCGGAGCCGTTGACGGCGTTGCGCCAGCTGGACAGCTCCAGCCCTTCCATCTGCGCGTCGCTGACCCGGTCCAGGCAGAGCTGGTAGCCGAAGTCGGGGCCGCCGCCGGTGGTGACCCGGTACTCGGTGATCATGCGCAGCCAGGAGACAGGGCGGCGGATGAACGCCACCGGCTCCATGTGCACGCCCGACGCGCCCAGCCACAGCGGGTGCAGCAGGTGGCCGACCAGGCCCATGTCGTGGTGGAACGGCAGCCAGCCGCCGATGACCGACTCGGGGCCGGTGCGCATGGCCCGACGGATCGTCTCCTGGTTGGCGGCGAGGTTGCCGTGGGAGACCATCACGCCCTTGGGCTCGCCGGTGGAGCCGGAGGTGTACTGGAGGAAGGCCAGCTTGTCGGGGGCGAAGGCCGGCTCGACCCAGCTGTCGGCGCTGTCCTCGGGCAGTAACTCGGTGGCCAGACACCGCACCTGAGGGCGGCCCGCCTCGGCGAGCCGCTGGGAGATCTCCGGCGCGTTCGCACTGTCGGTCAGCACCAGGCTCGCGTTGGCATCTCTGATGATGCCGAGGAACCGCTCCAGGTTGGCGCTGGAGCTGTCCGGCACGGGCGTCGGCACGGCGACGGCGCCCGCGTACAGGCAGCCGAGGAAGCTGGTGAGGAAGGACAGCCCGGAGGACTGGAGCACCAGCACCCGGTCGCCGGCCTTGCCCGTCTCCTGGATCCACGCCGCGATGCCGCGGGCGGCCCGGTCCAGCTCCTGGTAGGAGACCCGCTCCGGTTCCGGACCGCTGGGCTTCTGGTGCAGGAAGACGAACGCGTTCCGCCTGCCCAGCGCCTCCGCGTGTGCACGGAACCGCTCGGTGAACGTGCGTGCGCTCGACGGCTCGACCCCACTCGTCACGTCTGTTCCCCCTCAGCTCGGACCGTGTGCGGGATCCTCCGTTGGATCCGCTCGAGCCGAGGATGGGACGGGACTCTCGAGGGCCCCTCGCAACCATGTCGAACCGGACAGAGGCCGACTCGCGACCTACCTCATCCGTGCTCGAAGGGCATCGCCGTTCTCACGGCCGTTCGTTCACGGCAGCCATGGCTGCGCCAGGTGCCCGGCTCGAGCGGCCGCGGAGCTCGTGGCGCGACGGCCGCCGCTGCCGTCCCCCGCGTCCAACTGCTGCACGACGCGGGCGGCCTGCACCGCGCCCCACAGCGTCCCGGCGCAGGAGAACGCCGTCGTCGGCATCGTCCCCGGCGGGAACGAGACCCCGTACGTGCGCTCGAGCACCTCGGTGAGCTGGATCATGCCCATCGAGTCGAGCCCGCAGTCGGGCAGCGAGGTCACGGGCAGCAGCGGTTCGTCCGGCTCCAGGTACGGCAGGGCCGCACGGACGGTCCGCTCGAACGTCTGGTCCCAGGGTGCGGTGTCCATGGTCGCTCGCTCCTTCGGCCGTTTCAGCGGTGGGCGTCTCGGGGCCGCACTGTGCGCCGCGTTCCTCGAGTCGACCTTGAGCACGTCACCGGCCCTGCGCGAGACCGCTCGCGCTCGTTCCGCTCGCCCCGCCTTCGAGTGTTCCTCCGGTACGGTCCGCGACGGTTCCGAGGTCCGCCCGTCCGTCCTGCCCTGTCCTGCCCCTTTTCGCCTTCTGGAGGCGCAGACCATGACGCAGACCCCCGGCCATCCGTCCTCGGCTCCCTCCCCGGACGACGCCTTCCTCTCCGACGCCGACCTCGACGAGATCCTCGAGGAGTCCGACGCCCTCCGCGCCTCCTCCCCGTCCCTCCCCGACTGACCTCCGCTCCTCCCCGCGGGGGTCCTCCCCACCACCCGAGAGGCCCGGCCCGGCACCCGCCGGCCCGGGCCTCTGCAGCCTGGCCCGCGAGGTGGTCCGCAAGGGAGGGGTGGACGTGCGCCACGCCAACGACCGACCCGGCCCCCTCACCCGCCTCCGTTGACTGCGCGCGGGCGTGGGAGGCCACGCTTCCACAAGCGGAATCAGGTGGATAGGATCCGCATCGTCACGCGGATGACCAGGCAGGCCATGCATCCGGTGCGCATGTCTTCTCCGCCACGGAAGTTGGATCTCGAATGCGTCCCCCACCGCACGGGCGTGTCTGGCTCCCCCTCGGCGCGACGGCCGCCGTCCTCGCCGTGGGAGCGGGGCTCTGGACCCATCAGGACACCCAGCCCGTCCACGACACCGCGGCCCACGCAAGCCAGACCCCCGCACCGACCAAGCCCGCCCCGGTGCCCACACAGACGGCCTCCGCATCCCCCTCAGCCTCTGCCTCCGCCTCCCGCAGTTCGGGATCCGGGACGGTGCAGCACCAGGCCGTGCGGCAGCAGAGCACCCAGCGCACCTCCGCCGAGAGCCAAGCGGCCATCCGGGCCAAGGCCAAGAAGCTCACCGGGGACATCGGCAAGGGCACCCTGACGATCCGTCCGCCCCGGACTCCGTCCGCGCCTCCCACCATCATCAACGTCGGCGACTGAATCCGACGGTTGCCGAAGCCCGCTTGACCGTGCTTCTGGTTCTGCCCGGCCGGTTCCTGTCGGCCCGGGCGGAGCCTGTCGGCCCACCGGACCCCGTGATCAGCCAAGCTCATGTCCGGGCTCAGGCGAACGGGGACAGACCGACCGCTTCAAGGTGATCGAGGACGGCCTGAAGGCAGGCATCCGGCGACGGCAGATCAACTCGGAAGAAGGACCCTGCCCCCAAGGCGCCACCGGAGACGATCACCATCCAACGTGTGCCCGGCGTACGCTCGCCGTCGGCTTTGAGGACCGCAGAGCATCCGTGCTCGGCCAGCCACGCCATGAGTTCCACGACATCCATGCCCGCCCCTCCCGGAGAGATCTTGCCGCACCCGGAGCAGCGCCAGCCATGGCCTGCCGTACTCGTGCCAGAAGAGGCGGGGAATCACGGGGTCAAACGGTGAGCCACGGGACGATGTCATGCGAGAGGCCCCGGACCGCTTGTGCTGGTCCGGGGCCTCTCGGCTTCCACGTGGCGGGTGCAGGGTTCGAACCTGCGTAGCTTGCGCGACAGATTTACAGTCTGCTCCCTTTGGCCGCTCGGGCAACCCGCCAGGGATGTGTCTTCGCGGTCCCCCGCTCCGACGTCGTAAACCATACCTGATGGTGGGGGGTGCTTCGCCACTCGGTTGATCAGTGTGGGGGGCGGGCGGGAGGCCGGACGGGTGGCTAGGCTGGATCGACCGCCGTGCCCGGGCCGGTGCACGGGACCCGAAGGAATCAAGGAGACTCAAGCATCATGGCCGACTCCAGTTTCGACATCGTTTCGAAGGTCGAGCGGCAGGAGGTCGACAACGCGCTCAACCAGACCGGCCGCGAGATCGCCACGCGCTTCGACTTCAAGAACGTCGGGGCGTCCATCGAGTGGTCCGGCGAGAAGATCGAGATGAAGGCCAACGGCGAGGAGCGGGTCAAGGCCATCCTCGACGTCTTCCAGACCAAGCTGGTCAAGCGCGGGATCTCGCTGAAGGCACTGGACGCGGGCGACCCCCAGCTCTCGGGCAAGGAGTACAAGATCTTCGCGACCATCCAGGAAGGCATCACCCAGGACAACGCGAAGAAGATCGCCAAGATCATCCGGGACGAGGGCCCCAAGGGCGTCAAGGCCCAGGTGCAGGGCGAGGAGCTGCGGGTCAGCTCGAAGAGCCGTGACGACCTGCAGGCCGTCCAGACGCTGCTGCGCGGCAAGGACCTGGACTTCGCGGTCCAGTTCGTGAACTACCGCTGAGCCGGGAACCGGACGCCGAACGCGCGCGCCCACGCGGCGCGTCGGCCTGTGTCGTCGCAGGTCGGCGCGCCGATGTCACACCGCGAGGCGCTGTCTCGTCCAGCTGGTGGGAGGGGCCCGTCTAGGCGGCGGCTAAGCGGGCCCCCGCGGCGGGGAGAGTGATCCGGATGCGCGTGTTCGTGGCAGGCGGGACCGGAGTGCTGGGACAACGGCATGACGGGCAGGACCGGCAGCACGAGCCGGAGCGGCGGCACCGGCGGGACGCGCGCCGGGAGGGCCGAGGAGTTCGAGGAGCTGCGCCCCTGCCGCTCGGTATCGCCTACCGGCTCCTCGGCAGCGTGGGCGACGCGGAGGATGCGGTCCCGGAGGCCTGGCTGCGCTGGGAGGCGACCTCGACACGGCCCGCCTCCACGCGGGCCTTCCTCTCCGCCGTGGTCACCCGGATCTCCGTCGACGTGCTGCGCTCCGCCCGGGTGCGGCGGGAGCAGTACGTCGGGCCGTGGTTTCCCGAGCCCGTGCTCGCCGACCCCTACCAGGACCCTGAGCGTTCCGCGGAGCTCGCCGACTCTCCCCCAGCCTTCGGCCGGGAGGTGCCCCCATGTCCATGGCCGCGCTGCTGCTGCTCGAACGGCTGACCCCACCCGAGCGGGCGGTCTTCGTGCTCCGCGAGGTCTTCGGCTTCGGCTTCTCCGAGATCGCGTCCGCCATCGGCCGCTCGGAGACGACCTGTCGGCAGCTGAGCGTGCGGGCGCGGCGCCACATGGACGCCGGACGGCCGCGGTTCGAGGCGGACCGCCGCGAGCGGGAGGAACTCGCCGACCGGTTCCTCGACGCCTTCCGGGAGGGCGACGTCGACGGGTTGCCCGCCCTGCTCGCCGCCGACGCCGCGATGGTCGGCGACACCGGCGGCAGGGTGCCGCAGCGGGGCGCCGGCGTGTTCGGCGCCGAGAACGTGGCCCGGCTGCTGGTCTCGCTCACCGCGCCGTTCGCCCGCGCGGGCGTCGTCGTGGAGCCGCACTCGCTCAACGGCGAGCCGGGCGCACTCCTTCGCGACCGGGGCGGCCGGATCCTCACCGTCCTCGTCCTGGAGACGCTCGGCGGACGGATCCAGACGGTCCGCTCGGTGGTCAATCCCGACAAGCTCGGCCATCTGGGCCCCGTGGCGGACGCATGGGCGCTCCGCCACTAGACCGGCGACGTCGGCCCGGACGCTCAGGACTGGTAGTCCGCGGACTGCATCGAGCTGACGGCGTCCGCGATGTTGTCGCGGTACAGGCCCAGCTTGGGCTTCAGCACGAGCGCGCCGTCGCCGAGGGGGAAGTTCAGCGTGGCGGCGTTCGGCATGTGGTCGCCGTCGGCGAGCACGTTCAGCTCGTCGACCCCGGCCACGGTGCCGGTGGTCGCGCCGCTCGGGTCGAGGTCGATGACGGCGTAGGCGGTCCGGCCCGCGTAGACCGGGTAGGCGGGCGCGCCGCCGAGGCCGCTCGGGATCAGCGGCCTGACCGCCTGGCTGCCGTCCGCCGCCTTCGCGTTGTCCAGCGAGACCAGCGGGAAGTAGCTGAGGCCGCAGGAGCGCGACCCGTTGTTGCGGACCTCGATCACCCGCTGGGAGGGCGCGCCCGAGCGGCGGACCACGTGCACCGAGAGCTGCTGCGGCGCGCAGGGGTGCTTGTAGGCGTAGCTGTCGCTCGTCGCGTCACCGCCCGAGCTGCCGGAGCCGCCCGTGCCGCCGGGACCGCCGGACCCGCCCGTGCCGCCGCCGTGCGACGAGGCGGACGGGGCGGAGACGGGCAGCCCCGAGGTGCTGCTGGACGTGCCGGACGCTCCGGCGGTGCCGGCCCCCGAGCTCGACGCGACGGCGGACGGCGAGGACCCGCCCGCCGTTCCGGCCGTGCCCGGCTGGCAGGCGGTGAGAGCGAGCGCCCCGAGGGTGAGAACGGCGGCGGACGTGAGAGCGGACTTCATCGACATGGTGGCTGACCTTCGCTGTGATCGTCGGCTTGGCTTGCGTCACCACCGTCGGGCCGGATCCGTCCCGGATGCCACAGTCTCGCGACAGTCAGGGACGCTGGAACGTTTCCACCGTTCTGAGCTGCGAGGATGGCACTGCCTGGAACGGCGCTGCGGGACGAGGGGGAGAGTGGGATGGCCACGCACATCGAGGATTTCGCGAGCATGCTGCGCGAGCTGAAGGAACGTTCGGGACGCAGCTACGGCCAGCTCGCCACGCGACTCCACGTCAGCACCTCCACCCTGCACCGCTACTGCAACGGCGCTGCCGTCCCCACCGACTACGCCCCGGTGGAGCGCCTCGCGCGCCTCTGCGGGGCGACGCCGGAGGAACTGGTGACGCTGCACCGCCGCTGGCTGCTGGCGGACGCCGCACGCCGTGAGCCCGAGCGACCGGTGTCCGAGCGGCCGGTGTCCGAGCGGCCGGTGGAAAGGAAGCCGGAACCGGTCGAGCCCGAGGCCGTCGAGCCCCCGGCAGTCGAGCCGGCCCAAGCAGTCGAGCCGCCCGCGACCGTCGCGAGCATCGAAGGCGTCGAGAACGTCGTGGCCGAGCGGCCTCAGCGATCGCGGCGGCAGCGGCGGCCCCTGCTCGTCCTCGGCGCCGTCGCGGCGATCGCCGCCGTCGCCGCCCTTCCGCTCGCGTTTCACGGGTCGGGCGGCGGGCCGGCCCAGGACGCGGGCGCGACCACCCCGCTCGCCCTGCGCGCCTCGACGGGTGCGACCAACCTGACCGGCCCGACCGGCGCGACCGGCCCGACCGGCGGGGCCACGGCCCCCACGTCCGCGAAGCCCTCGCAGTCCCCCTCAGGCTCCGCCGCCTCCCCCGCTGCCTCGGCGGCGGCCGGTGGCGGCAGCGACGACGGGCAGCCGCTCATCGCGGTCAACGTGCTCACCGACAACTGGGACATGCAGTGCGGTCAGTGGTTCCTGATGTCGCAGCAGCCGGGCAAGGTCCCCCCGCCGCCGTCGCTGGAGCAGACGGGCGCGTGGGCCTCGGCTCTCGGCGGAGTCCCGGGCAAACACCTGCGGCTGCAGCTGACGGTACAGAGCACGACCGGGCAGCCGGTGGTGCTGCACGCGCTCTACGTGCACGTGATCAGCAGCAGGCCGGCGCCGAAGGGGAACGCCTTCACTCCCGGCTCCGGCTGCGGCGGCGGGCTCAACCCGGCCTCGTTCGCCGTGAACCTCGACGACACGGTGCCGCGCACCAAGCCCGTGGCGGGCTACGTCGGCTCCGGCGAGACGTCCACGCTGACGAACTTCCCCTACCAGGTCTCGACCGGTGACCCGCAGGTGCTGGACGTGGACGCGAGCAGCGTGGACCAGGACGTCAGCTGGTACCTGGAACTGGCCTGGAGCAGCGGCGACCGCCAGGGGCGGATGGCGATCAAGGACCAGGGCCGGCCCTTCCGCACCGTCGGCCTCCAGGGCGACCCGGCCTACTTCTACGACGGCACCGCCTGGTCCCACACCTCGATCGAGAACTAGCTCGATCGAGAACCAGGACGAGCCGCGGCGGGACCGGGGCCACGCCGCCCCCGTCCGCCGGTGCAGACTGGGGCACGTGAAACCCACCGCCGAAGAGCTGGCCGCCGCGCAGGACGCGATCATCGACGACGTGATCGGACCCGATCTGCGGGTGCTGTTCTGCGGCATCAACCCCGGACTGTGGTCCGGGGCGACCGGCCGGCACTTCGCCCGGCCGGGCAACCGGTTCTGGCCCGCCCTGCACCGCAGCGGCTTCACACCGCGTCAGTTGCGGCCCGAGGAGCAGGACGAGCTGCTCGGGCTCGGGCTCGGCATCACCAACGTGGTGGCCCGCACGACCGCCAAGGCGGACGAGCTGAGCGCCGAGGAGTACCGGCTGGGCGGCAAGGCGCTGGTGGAGCGGGTGGAGCGGTGGCGGCCGAAGGCGCTCGCCGTTCTCGGCATCGGGGCGTACCGGGCGGCGTTCGGGCGGCCGAAGGCTTCGGTCGGCCCGCAGGAGCTCGGGCTCGGCGGCGCGACGGAGGACACCCGCGTCTGGCTGCTGCCCAACCCGAGCGGGCTCAACGCCCACTACACGCTGGACGGCATCGCGGCGGAGTTCCGCCGCCTGCGCGAGGCCGTCGAGGGCTGACCGGCTGACCGGGCTGCCGAGCGGCCCGAGCGGCGTACCGAGCGACCGACCGCCCGCCGCACGGATCGTCCGGCCGACTGCACGGACCGAACGCCGACCCCGCCGCGACCGCGGCCGGCGGCGCGCTCACCAGCCGGCGAAGCGGTCCTCGGTCGAGACGATCTCGCGGCCGAGCGGCATCAGCGAGACCGGGATCATCTTCAGGTTCGCCCAGGCGAACGGGATGCCGATGATCGTGACGGCCAGCGCGATGCTCGTGGCCACGTGGCCGATGGCCAGCCACCAGCCCGCGAAGATCAACCAGACCACGTTGCCCGCGCAGGACGCGGCGCCCGCGTCGTCGCGCACCCTCGTCGTCCGCCCGAACGGCCACAGCACGTACAGGGCGATGCGGAAGGAGGCGATGGCCCACGGAATGGTGATGATCAGGATCGCGCAGATGATCCCGGCGACCACGTAGGCGAGCGCCATCCACAGGCCGCAGAAGACCAGCCAGACGACGTTCAGGACGAAGTTGATCAGCTTCACTTCTCTCCTCCGTGTCGACGCTTCCGATTCCACCACGTTCCACGCCCGTCCATGACAGTCTGGTTCCCCCGTCGAGCGGCTGCCACTCGGGGCGCTAGCTGGACCAATGGCGTGCTGCTGCTCGACCTGGGTAGAATCCGGCCGGTTGTCACCGTGTCGACCTGTCATTGTGTCAACGGCACCCCCGACCGCCGACTCGCAGCGACGCGACCACGCACCGGTGTGCGGCGTCCCCGATCGGAAGGAGGCGAAACGTGGACAGTAGTCCGGGCCATAGTCAGCCCTATCCAGTTCCCACCTCGTCCTCCGCCTTCTCCCGCTGCTCGAAGTCGGCCGCCTCGCGCTGGTAGGCGTGTCCCCCACGGACCGCGCCCACCGTGCCACGCGCTTGGCCCGCGCCTGAGGCCGTCCGGTTTCGTGCCGCCCTGCTCCGCCTTCGCGCGGGTAACTGGGGGTGTCACCGCCATGCCTTCCACCACCTCGTCCAACGTGAGCCCGAGCTCGTCAGCCCTGTTCACGGGCACGACGGCACGACTGCGCGGCCGCCGTGTGCAGCTGGTCCGCCAGGCCACCGCCTCGCGCGCCGTGCGCGAGGCCCTCGTCTCCCTCGCCGGCCTGACCGGTCGGCCGGTGCTCAATCCGGTGGGGGATGAGGTCGGCCGCGTCGTCGACGTCGTCGCGCGGCTGTACGGCAACGAGCCCTACCCGCCCGTGACCGGCCTGGTCGTCCGCGTCGGACGCCGCCGCTCGTTCCTGGCCGCCTCCGCGATCGGACAGATCCGCGCCGACCGGGTGCAGCTCAAGAGCGCGCGGATGGACCTGACCGACTTCGTCCGCCGCCCGGGCGAGGTGCTGCTCGGACGCGATGTGCTGGACCATCAACTGGTCGACGTGGACGGCGTGCAGGTGAACCGCGCGGCCGACCTCTACCTCGCGCCCGTCGGCGGCCGGGTGCTGCTGGTGGGAGTCGATGTCAGTCTCCCCACCCTACTGCGGCGGCTCGGCCCCAAGCGTTGGCAGACCCGGGCTACACCCGAACGAGTGGTCGACTGGCAGACGGTCGCGCCCTTCGCCGAGAACGCCACCGACGGCCCGGCCGAGGTGCGGCTCAACGCGTCCCGCTCCGCCCTGCACCGGCTGCGCCCGTCCGAGCTGGCCGACCTGCTGGAGGACCTCGGCCGCGCCGAGCGCCAGCAGCTGCTGGCCATGCTCGACCCCGGGCACGCCGCCGACGCCCTGGAGGAGATGGAGCCTGCCGAGCTGGAGAACCTGCTCCGCGAGGCCCCGCCGGAGAGCGCCGCCCGGCTGGTCGAGGAGATGGAGCCGGACGAGGCCGCCGAGGCGCTGCGCGACCTGCAGCACGACGAGCGCGAGCAGTTGCTCACCCGGATCGGCGACGACGAGGCGGCGCAGCTGCGCGAGCTGCTCGCCTACCCCGAGGACACCGCCGGTGGATCGATGACGACCCGCCTGGTGACCGCACTGCGCGAGCAGACCGTCGCGGAGATCCGCGCCGAGCTGGCCACCTCCGCCGAGCACCGCACCGAGATCGACGCGGTGGCGCTGGTGGCCGCCGACGGCCGGCTGCTGGCCGACATCCCGCTGTACGACCTGACCGTCGCCGAGGACCGCACCACGATCGGCGAGATCGCGGACTGGTTGAGCCAGTTCACCCGCGACGAGGCGGTGGAGGCGCACACCAAGCTCGGCGACGTGGCCGCGCGGCTGGTCGCCTCACGCGCGTCCTCGCTCCTGGTCGTGGACGAGGAGCGGCGTCCCCTCGGCCGGATCCTGGCCGACGACGTCCTCGACCACCTGCTGCCCGCCCGCGGCCGCCTGCACTTCCGGAGGTTCCTGCAGTGACCGTCGACACCGACAGCGCCCAGGGCGAGGCCACGACGGCCGAGCCCGGCGCCGCGCCGGCGAGCCGACTGGCCCGGGTGCCCGTGCTGGGGCGGGTCACCCGCTGGAACCGCTGGGCGAGGATCGTGGCCCTGGTCGGCGTGGCCGGCCCCGGCCTGGTCGCCGCGAACGCGGGCAACGACGCGGCCGGCATCGCCACCTACGCCAGCGCGGGCTCTCAGTTCACCTACGGGACGCTCTTCTTCATGGTCCTGGTGACCATCGCGCTGGTGCTGGTCCAGGAGATGGCGGTCCGGCTCGGCGCCTTCACCGGCAAGGGCCTGGGTGCGCTGATCCGCGAGCAGTTCAGCCTGCGCGCGACCGCGCTGGCGCTGGGCTGCCTGCTGCTGGCCAACACCGGCCTGGTGGTCTCCGAGTTCGCGGGCATCGGCGCGGGCTTCGAGCTGCTGGGCATCCCGAAGTGGGCGATCATCCCGCCCGCCGCGCTGCTGCTGTGGGGGCTGGTGCTGTTCGGCTCCTACCGCTACGCCGAGCGGATCTTCCTGGTGATGTCGCTGGTCTTCTTCGCCTACCCGATCGCGATGATCATGGGCAAGCCGCACTGGGGCGTGGTCGGCAAGAACCTGGTGATCCCGCACCTGACCGGCGACAAGGCCTTCATCCTGCTGGCCGTCGCCCTGATCGGCACCACCGTCAGCCCCTACATGCAGTTCTACGCCGCCGCCGGGGTGGTCGACCGCGGCACCCGGACCATCGACTACCCGCTGATCCGCGCGGACGCGATCATCGGCGCCGTCTTCGCCTGCACCATCAGCCTGACCATCATCATCGCCACCGCCTCGGCCATCGGCGGCACCGGTCCGCTCAACTCGGCCGCGGACGCGGCCAAGGCGCTGCAACCGGTCGCCGGGCAGAGCGCCGAGCTGCTGTTCTCCCTCGGCCTGATCGGCGCCTCCGCGCTGGCAGGGGCGGTCGTGCCGCTCTCGGCCAGCTACGCGATCGGCGAGGCGGCCGGCGTCGAGCGCTCCGTCTCCCGCTCGTTCCGCGACGCGCCGTTCTTCCTCAGCCTGTTCACCGCGCAGATCCTGCTGGGCGCGGCCGTGGCGATGACGCCGGTGGACGTGATCCAGCTGCTGATCGGCACTCAGGTGCTGCAGGGCCTGATCACCCCGATCATCCTGGTCTACCTGCTGATCCTGACCAACCGCCGCAGCCTGCTGGGCTCGCACGCCAACAGCCCGCGCTACCGGATCGTGGCCACGGTCGTCGTGGTGGGCGTCGCGCTGATGTCGACGATCCTGCTGGTGGACACCGTGCTCGGCTGGTTCGGGCTGGCCTGACGCGCCCTCGCCTCCCGTCAGACCCGGCGGCCGGTCATCTGCTCCAGCCGGGCGATCCGGTCCGGCATGGGCGGGTGCGTCGAGAACAGCCTGGTGGCGATCCCGCCGCCGGAACCGGCCCGGAACGGGTTGGCGATCATCATGTGGCTGGTGGTCTCCAGCTCGGGCCGGGCCGGGAGCGGCAGGATCTGGGTGCCGCGTTCCAGCTTGCGCAGCGCGCTCGCCAGGGCGAGCGGATCCCCGGTCAGCTGGGCGCCGGAGGCGTCCGCCTGGTACTCGCGGGAGCGGCTGACGGCCATTTGGATGATGCCCGCGGCCAGCGGGCCGAGGATCATGATCAGCAGCATCCCGATCAGGCCGGGACCCTCGTCGTCGTCGCTGCGCCCGATCGGGATCAGCCAGGCGAAGTTGACCAGGAACATCACCACCGAGGCGAGCGCGCCCGCCACGGAGGAGATGAGGATGTCCCGGTTGTAGACGTGGGACAGCTCGTGCCCGAGCACGCCGCGCAGCTCCCGCTCGTCCAGGATGTTGAGAATGCCCTGGGTGCAGCAGACCGCGGCGTTGCGCGGGTTCCGGCCGGTGGCGAAGGCGTTGGGCGCGTCCGTGGGCGAGATGTAGAGCCGCGGCATCGGCTGCCGCGCGGAGGTGGAGAGTTCGCGGACGATCCGGTACATCACCGGCGCCTCGATCTCGCTGACCGGGCGTGCCCGCATCGAGCGCAGTGCCAGCCTGTCGCTGTTCCAGTAGGCGAAGCCGTTGGTCGCCAGCGCGACGACCAACCCGATGAGCAGGCCGGTCCGGCCCCAGAAGCTGCCGATCACGAGGATCAGCGCAGACATCGCGCCGAGGAGTACGGCCGTCTTCAGACCGTTGTGCTGGCGGTGCACGAAGCCCTCCGAGACGTGCGTGGGGGGTGTCTTTCACAGCCCGTTCAGGATTTTCAACGGGTGAGACGGATTCTCTAGTTCCCTTCTCACCTGTGCGGATCCCGGCTGCGGTGCGGGGCCGCCGCCCCGGCCGGTCAGCCGAAGAGGGAACCCGAGGCGAGCTGCATCACGATCTGCGGGTCCACCGACAGCACCACACCCAGCGCGGCGGCCAGCGCCAGCGCGCCGACCAGCGCGGCCGGAACCCGGCGGCGGGTGCCGACCGCGTCCGGGGCCGACTGGAACAACCGGGCGGTCCAGACGAGGTAGTAGTACAACGCGATCACGACGTTGACGGCCATGATGACGGCCAGCCAGCCCATGCCCGCGTCGACCACCGCGCGGAAGACGACGACCTTGCCGAACAGGCCCACCACGCCCGGCGGCAGACCCGCCAGGTTCAGCAGGAAGAAGGCCATCGCCAGCGCCGCCGCCGGGCGGCGCGAGAAGAGGCCGCGGTAGTCGGTCAGCCGCGCGCCGGCCGAGGTGACGACCGCGAACGCGCCGAGGTTGACCACGCCGTAGACGAGCGCGAAGGCCACGGTCGCGCCGATGGCGTGCGCGCTCGCGCCGTAGCCCGCGGCGGCGATGGGGACCAGCAGATAGCCGGCCTGGGCGACGGAGGACCAGGCCAGCAGCCGGACCGCGCTGTGCGGGGCGTCGCCGCGCTGACGCAGCGCGCCGACGTTGCCGACGGTCATGGTGAGCGCGGCCAGCACGGCCAGGGCCAGGCCCCAGTCTCGCCCGTAGGAGTGAAAACCGAGCACGGCGATTGCGGCCAGGCCCGAGAGTCCGGCAGCCTTTCCGACCACGGAGAGATATCCGGCCACGGGCACGGGGGCGCCCGCGTAGGTGTCGGGCACCCAGAAGTGGAACGGCACCGCCGCCGTCTTGAAGGCGAAGCCGACGAGGGTCAGCACGGTCCCGACGGCGGTCAGCGGCTGCAGCTGGCCGGGCACGTTCGGCAGGGCCGCGGCGATCCGGTCCAGGTAGAGGCTGCCGGTGGCGGCGTAGACGAAGCTGACGCCCAGCAGTGTGACGGCCGTCGCCGTCACCGACGACAGGAAGAACTTCAGCGCGGCCTCCCCGCCGCGGCCGTCGCGGCGCAGCGCGACGAGCGCGAACGCGGGCAGCGAGGCGAGCTCGAGCGCGACGACGAGCGAGGCCAGGTCCCGGCAGGCGGGCAGCAGCGCCGCACCGCAGGTCGAGGCGAGCAGCAGGAACCAGAACTCGCCCGCGGGCAGTCGGTCCTCGTCGACGGAGACGATCGAGAGCAGCGCCACGAGCAGCGCTCCGGCCAGCACCAGCAGCTGGAAAGCCAGTGCGAAGTGGTCGGCCACGTAGGAGCACGACACGGGGGCGTGGTCCTGGCCGGGGAGGCAGAAGGTGCGGTGGTGGCCGCCACGCAGCGGCAGCAGCAGGGCCAGCGAGGCGACGAGCCCGGCCACCGACACCCAGCCGAGCAGCGCCTTGCGCGCGGGCGGCAGGAACAGGTCGGCGACGAGGACGACGAGCGCCAGAGCGGCGGGCACCAGCGGCGGCGCGATCGCCGCCCAGTCGACGGACTGGATCAGCGAACCGGCGAGCTGGTCCACGGCAGGGGCGGCGACGGTCAGCATGGCTCAGCTGCCTCCGAGCAGGGCCTTGACGGCGGGAGTGGTCAGTCCGAGCAGCAGTGCGGGCCAGAGCCCGGCGACGACGGTCAGCACGACCAGCGGGGTCCAGGCGGCGGCCTCGTAGCCCTGGACGTCGGCGAGGGCCGGAGCCTTGGCGACGGCCGGTGGCTCCAGCGCCGGATCGCCCATGCAGACGCGGCGCACGACGGAGAGGAGGTAGGCGGCGGTCAGCAGGGTGCCGAGCCCGGCCAGCACCATCAGGGTCACGAACGTCGGCCGGGACAGTCCGGCGGCGGGCTGGAAGGAGCCGAGCATCGCCAGCAGTTCGCCCCAGAAGCCGGCGAGACCGGGCAGACC
Organism: Streptacidiphilus melanogenes; assembly: GCF_000787835.1. Lineage (GTDB taxonomy): Bacteria > Actinomycetota > Actinomycetes > Streptomycetales > Streptomycetaceae > Streptacidiphilus > Streptacidiphilus melanogenes. Next base: position 6,345 of record NZ_BBPP01000050.1, on the reverse strand, counting down.
GAGGCTCGCCACGGCGGCGAAGGCCAGCAGCCCGCCGAGGCGCGGCAGCCGTCCGTACAGCGCCGCCCCGGTGTCGGCGCCCGCTCCGGCGAGCGCGTCGAGGTCGGCGGTGCCGTAGCGGTCCTTGACCGCGCCGACGAGGAAGAAGAGCAGGCCGGTGATGAGCCCGTGGCCGATGTTGGCGAAGAGCGCGCCGTTGATGCCGGTGGCGGTCAGCGTCGCGATGCCGAGCAGGACGAAGCCCATGTGGCCGACGGAGGAGTAGGCGATCAGGCGCTTCAGGTCGCCCTTGGCGCCGGGGCGGACGAGCGAGAGGCAGGCGAGCGAGCCGTAGAGGATGCCGACGACGGCGAACGCGCCGAGGTAGGGCGCGAGGGTGTGCATGCCGAGCGGCGTGCTCGGGATCAGCACCCGGACGAAGCCGTAGGTGCCCATCTTCAGCAGCACACCGGCCAGCAGCACCGAACCGGCCGTGGGCGCGGCGGTGTGGGCGTCGGGCAGCCAGCTGTGGAAGGGCCACATCGGCGACTTGACGGCCAGTCCGAGGCCGACGGCGAGCACCACGATGATCTGGGTGCCGCGGGAGAGGCCGAGTCCGTGGTTCGCGGCCAGCGCGGTCATGTCGAAGGTCCCGGCCTTGAGGCCGAGCAGCAGCAGCCCCAGCAGCATGACGGCGGAGCCGAGCAGCGTGTAGAGGATGAAGCGGAAGGCGGCCGGACCCCGGTTCTCCCCGCCCCAGCGGGCGATCAGGAAGTACATGGGCACCAGCACGATCTCGAACGCCAGGAAGAACAGCAGCAGGTCGAGCACGGCGAAGGTGGCCAGCATGCCGGTGGCCAGAAGCAGCAGCAGCCCCGTCCAGGCCCGCTCGCTGCCGCCGGACGGCAGCCGCTTCAGCGAGTAGAGCGCGCACAGGAAGGTCAGCAGCGCGGTCAGCACCAGCAGCGGCAGCGAGATGCCGTCGACGCCGAGGTGGAAGCGGACGTTCAGCGCCGGGATCCACGCGACGTTCGTGACGCCCTGCATGGTGGCCGGGCGGTGCAGGTCGAAGCCGGCGGCCAGGGCGATCGCCAGGGCCAGGTCCGCGCCGGTGACGGCGACGCCGAACCAGAGCGCGCGGCGCCCGCCGAGCGCCGGCACCAGCGTGGCGACGGCGCCGGCCAGCGGCAGCGCGAGCAGGGCGAGGAGCAGGGCGGTCATCGGACGGTCGCCTCCGTGCTGCGGACGATCGGAGTCGTCACTGCCTTGGTCGTCACTGCCTTGGTCGTCACTGCGCCACCGCCACGACCACGGCCAGCACCACGACGCCCGCGGCCAGCGCGCTCAGGTAGCCCTGGGTGTTGCCGTTCTGGGCGCGGCGCACGACGCGCCCGATCAGGCCGGGAGTGCCCGCGGCGCCCTTGACGTAGGTCTCGACGACCTCGCGGTCCAGGAAGGAGACCAGCCGGGCCGCGCCGAGGACGGGGCGGACGAACGCGCGGTCGTAGCAGGTGTCGACGCCGAAGCCGGTGCGCGAGGGCCCGAGCAGCGGACCGAGCAGCAGCGGCGCCGGGTCCGCGGCCGCGGCGGCGTCGGCCTCCGCCTCGGCGAGCACCCGGGCTGCGGCGCGACGCCAGGCCAGCCAGGCCAGGCCCGCGCCGAGCAGCGCGACGCCGGTGGCGATCGGCCAGGTCACCCCGGAGGGGGTGAGCGAGACGCCGTCCAGCCAGGCGGGCAGGGCGTGCGGCCACAGCCCGACGAGCCCGAGGGCCACGCTGGGCACGGCCAGCAGCCACAATGGGGCCACCATCGCAGCAGGCTCGACCGGCCCGGCAGGCTCGTCCGAGGCGAGCGCGGCGACCGCGGCGGCGGTCGGTGCGACGGTCGCTGCGACGGCTTCGCCCGACCCGGCGACGCCCTCGGCCGCGGCCCGTCGTACCGGGAAGAAGGCCAGCAGCCACAGCCGGGTGGCGTAGGCGGCGGTGAGCAGCGCGGTGAGCAGGCCGCCGATCAGCACGGTCCAGCCGAGCCAGCACGGCACGTTCCCGGCCGGGCCGAGCCCGCCCGTGAGCGCGTCGCCGTTGGCGGCGTGCTCAGCGGCGGTGAGGACCGCGTCCTTGCTGAAGAAGCCGGAGAAGGGCGGCAGTCCGGCCAGGGCGGCCAGGCCGATGCCCATCGTCGCGTAGGCGTCCGGTACACGGCGGCGCAGGCCGTCCATGCGGCTCATCGCCGTCAGCGAGTTGGTGTGCGCGGCGTGGATGACGACACCGGCGGAGAGGAAGAGCAGCGCCTTGAACGCGCCGTGGGTGAGCAGGTGGAACAGGGCGGCGTCGCGGTCGCCGACGGCGAGCGCTCCGGCCATGTAGCCGAGCTGCCCCACGGTCGAGTAGGCCAGCACCCGCTTGAGGTCGTCCTGGGCGAGGGCGCAGAGACCCGAGCCGATCATGGTGATCACGGCCATGATCCCGAGCACCACCAGCGCGGCGGTGGAGAGCAGGAAGACCGGCTCCAGCCGGGCCACCAGGTAGACGCCGGCGGCGACCATGGTGGCGGCGTGGATCAGTGCGGAGACCGGCGTCGGACCGGCCATCGCGTCCGGGAGCCAGGTGTGCAGCGGGAACTGCGCCGACTTGCCGGCCACGCCGCCGAGCAGCAGCAGCGCGGCGAGCGTCGCGTGGTGCAGACGTCCGGTGGCCGCCGCACCGAGGATGCCGTCGATCTGGAAGGTCCCGGCGTCGGTGGCCAGCACGAAGATGCCGAAGAGAAAGGGGACGTCGCCGAGCTTGGTGACCAGGAACGCCTTGATCGACGCCGACCGCGCGTCCGGGCGCTCCCAGTGGTGCCCCACCAGGAAGTAGGAACAGACGCCCATGACCTCCCAGCCGACCAGCAGCACGATCAGGTCGCCGGAGTAGACGACCAGCAGCATCGCCGCCGTGAACAGCGAGACCAGTGCCGCGTAGGAGGGGTAGCGGGGGTCCTCGCGCAGGTAGGCCGTCGAGTAGAGCTGCACGCAGGTGGCGACGACGGTGACCAGCACAGCCAGTAGCACCGCGATGCCGTCCAGGTGCACGGACAGGGAGATCGGCAGGCCGCCGGTCGGCGTGAGCCGCGTGGCCGAGTCGAGGTGCCCCTTGGTGCCGATCCGAGCCAGGACCAGCACCGCCAGCACGGCCGAGGCCAGCGTCGGCAGCACGGCCAGCGGCCGGACCAGCCCGGGTGCGCGGCGGCCCGAAGCGAGGCCGGCGAGCGCGCCGAGGAACGGCAGCAGCGGGACGAGGATCGCGAGGGTGAGGGTCATCCGACGCCTTCCATCTCATCGTCGCCGACCGTCTCAGCGCTGTCGGCCTTCTCGTCGCCGTCGGCCTTCTCGTCGCCGTCGGTCAGGCGGCCCACCCGGTCGATGTCCGCGGTGCCGCGGTTTCGGAAGATCAGCAGCACGATGGCCAGCCCGAGTCCGATCTCCGCGGCCGCCACGGTGATGGTGAACAACGTCAGCGCCTGGCCGGAGTGCAGGGCGTCGCGCAGCCAGACGTCGAAGGCGACGAGGTTGAGGTTGACGGCGTTGAGCATCAGCTCGACGGACATCAGCATCAGCACGGCGTTGCGCCGTGCCAGCACGCCGTAGAGACCGACACAGAAGAGCAGGGCCGCGAGCACGGCCGGGAACACGAGATGCATCCCGCTCAGGGCTCCTTCTTCTCGCGCCTGGACAGGACGATCGCGCCCACCAGCGCGGCCAGCAGCAGCACCGACAGCGCCTCGAACGGCAGCACCCAGTAGCGGAACAGCGTGACGCCGTTGGCCTTGGTGCTGCCCGCGACGGTGCCGAGGTCGATCCAGGTGCACCGGAACGCGTCCACGACGAGCGTGACCAGCGTCGCGGCGGCGGCGAGGGCGACGCCCAGCGCGAGCCACCGGTTGCCCGAGTCGGCGTCGGGCGAGACGCCGATCGGCGCCCTGGTCAGCATCAGCCCGAACAGGACGAGCACGACGACCGCGCCGACGTAGATCAGCACCTGCACCCAGGCGATGAACTCCGCCGTCAGCAGCAGGTACTCGATCGCCAGCCCGCCGAGTGCGACGACCAGCCAGAGCGCGGCGTGGACGAGCTGCTTGGTGGTGACGGTCAGCAACGCGGCGCCGAGGACGCCGAGGCCGACGAGGACGAAGACGATCTCGACGCCGGACGGCGAGAGGAACCCGTGGGTGGAGTCGAGGGGGACGACGGCAGCCAGGTTCACGCCTCGGTCTCCTTCGCGGCTTCCGCCGCCGCGTGCGCCTTCTCGGCGGCCTTGCGGGCGGCGGCGATCTCCTTGGGGTCCTCGGCGGCCGGGTCGAGCGCGGGCGGGGCCGGCACGGTCCACATCCACTCGCGCAGCCGCTCGCGCTCGTGGGTGAGGTCGTGGATGTCCTCCTCCGCGTACTCGAACTCCGGCGACCAGAACAGCGCGTCGAAGGGGCAGACCTCGATGCAGATGCCGCAGTACATGCAGAGCGAGAAGTCGATCGCGAACCGGTCCAGCACGTTGCGGGTGCGGGCGCGGGCGTTCGGCTCGGCGGCCGGCAGCGTCTCCTTGTGGGAGTCGATGTAGATGCACCAGTCCGGGCACTCGCGCGCGCACAGCATGCAGACCGTGCAGTTCTCCTCGAGCAGCGCGATGACGCCGCGCGAACGCGGCGGCAGCTCCGGCTGCACCTCGGGGTACTGCGCGGTGACGGACTTCCTGGTCATCGTGCGGAGGGTGACCGCGAGGCCCTTGGCCAGGCCGCGGCCGGGGAATGGAGCCATCTAGGAGATCACCACCTTGACGATGCCGGTCAGCGCGAGCTGCGCGAGTGAGAGCGGGATGAGCACGGTCCAGGCGAAGCGCATCAGCTGGTCCTCGCGCAGACGCGGGTAGGTGACGCGGATCCAGATCACCAGGAAGGCCAGGGCGAAGGTCTTCAGCAGCATCCACAGCCAGCCGAGGCTGCCGGCCATAGGCCCGTGCCAGCCGCCGAGGAAGAGGACGGCGGTCAGCGCGGAGACGACCAGGATGCCCGCGTACTCGGAGAGCAGGAACAGCGCGAAGCGCAGTCCGGTGTACTCGGTGTAGGCGCCGAAGATGATCTCGGAGTCGGCCACCGGCATGTCGAACGGCGGCCGTTGCAGCTCCGCGAGTCCGGAGACGAAGAAGACGAACCCGCCGACGATCTGCCAGGGCACCCACCACCAGTGGAACGCCCCGAGGATGCCGGTCAGTGAGACCGTCCCCGCCGCCATCGCGACGCTGGCGGCGGCGAGCAACATCGGCAGCTCGTACGCCATCAGCTGGGCGGCGGTGCGGATACCGCCGAGCAGGGAGAACTTGTTCGCCGACGCCCACCCCGCCATGAGCGAGCCGAGCACGCCGACGCCCATCACGGCGAGCACGAAGAACAGCCCGGCGTCGAGCGACTGCCCGAGCAGGCCCCCCGGACCGAGCGGGATGGCGACGAGCGCGAGCAGGTACGGCAGCAGGGCCACGGCGGGCGCGAGCTGGAAGATCTTCCGGTCGGCCCCGGAGGGGACGACGTCCTCCTTCTGCGCGAACTTCACCCCGTCGGCGACGAGCTGTGCCCACCCGTGAAACCCACCCGCGTACATGGGCCCGAGACGGCCCTGCATGTGGGCCATCACCTTGTGCTCGGTCTGCCCGATCACCAGCGGGAAGACGAGGAACACGAGGAGCACGGCGATGCAGCGCACCAGCGCGTCGAGCGTGGTGGTCACGCGCCCTCCTCAGGAACGTCTCCGCCTTCGGCGGACTCGGGTTCGACAGACGGCTCCGCCGGTTCGGGGGCCTGCGGTTCGCTGGCCTGCGGCTCGCGGGCCTGCGGCTCCGACTCGACCGGGCTTACCTCGCCGGGCGCCTGAGGCGCGGCGGGGGCCGCCGGGGCCGTGGTGGACGCCGGGCCGGCCTCCCCGCCTGCTGCGGGCGACTCGGCGTCCGGTGCCGAGGGCGCGGAGGCCTGCGGCTCGGAGGCCTGCGGCTCCGCCGCCTGGCTGACGCTGCCCTCGGACGCGGAGCGCGAGCGGCGCGGGCGAGGCTGAGCCGACTCGACCGGGCTCGCCTCGCCGGGCGCCTGCGGCGCAGCGGGCTGCCCGGCCTCCGGCTCGGCCGAAACGGGGGCCTGCGTCTCAGGTGCCTGCGGCGCAGCGGGCGCCTCAGGTGTCTGCGGCTCCGCCGCCTGGCTGACGCTGCCGTCCGAGACGGAGCGCGAGCGGCGCGGGCGGGTCGTCGCGGCGGCTGCGTCCGGGCTCTGCCACGGCATGTCCGGCGAGGTCGCCGGGGCGGCCGACGGCGCAGCCGGGGCGGTGTCGGGCGACGCCGGGGGCTGACT
>NZ_BBPP01000051.1:18902-57004 GCF_000787835.1 Streptacidiphilus melanogenes | reverse complement strand
CCGTGGCACTGCCCGCCACCGGCGTCCTCGGCACCGTGGCGGTGCTCGGGGACGACGTTCTCGGACTTCCGGGTGCCGAACGCTGTGACGACCTGATCAAGCTCGCTGAGCTGCTGCCGGACACCGTGGTGGTTGCGTGGCCGCCGGCCCAGTCCGACGGAGCGGATGTGGCGGCTGCCACCCACGCGGCCGTCACCCGTGCGCTGGAGCTGCTGCGGACCTGGCTGGCCGAGGAGGCCTTCGCGCACTCGCGCCTGGTCCTCGTGACCCGTGGCGCGGTGGCTGCCGCCGACGGTGAGGACATCCGCGACCTGGTCTCGGCTGCCGTGGCGGGTCTGGTGCGTTCGGCGCAGTCGGAGAACCCCGGCCGCATCGTGCTGCTCGACCTCGACGACGACGCGACCTCGCAGGCCGTGCTCGCCGCCGCCGTCGACTCGGGCGAGCCGCAGCTCGCGCTGCGTGCCGGGGCGGCCTTCGCACCGCGCCTGGCGCGCGTCCCGCTCGCGGCGGAGGAGCCGCCGCTCCCGGCGGTGGACCCGGAGGGGACGGTGCTGCTGACCGGCGCGACCGGTTCGCTGGGCGCGGTGGTGGCGCGGCACCTGGTGACGGAGTACGGCGCGCGTCGCCTGCTGCTGGTCTCCCGGCGCGGTGCCGAGGCACCCGGTGGGGCCGCGCTGGCGGCCGAACTCGACGAGCTGGGCGCCGAGGCGCAGTTCGCGGCCTGCGACGTGGCGGACCGCGCCGCACTCGCGGCCCTGCTGGGCTCGCTGGAGCACCCGCTGACCGCCGTGGTGCACACCGCCGGTGTGCTGGACGACGGCGTGATCTCGTCCCTCACCCCCGAGCGGATGGATGCCGTGCTGCGCCCGAAGGTGGACGCGGCCTGGCACCTGCACGAGCTGACCAAGAATCAGGATCTGTCCGCCTTCCTGCTGTTCTCCTCGGCCGCCGGGGTCTTCGGCAACGCCGGCCAGGGCAACTACGCGGCGGCCAACAGCTTCCTGGACGCCCTCGCCCAGCACCGCCGCTCGGCAGGCCTGCCGGCGACCTCGCTGGCTTGGGGTCTGTGGGCCGAGGACGGCGGCATGGCGGGCGAGTTGGGCTCGGCCGACGTCGAGCGCATGGCGCGCGGCGGTGTGCTGCCGCTCTCCTCGGCGGAGGGTCTGGCACTGCTGGACGCGTCGGCGCGCTCCGGCGAGCCGGTCCTGGTGCCGGTCCGGCTGGAACTGGCCGGTCTGCGGGCGCAGGCGGAGGCGGGTCTGCTGCCCCCGCTGCTGCGTGGCCTGGTCCGGGTGTCCAAGCGGCGCGCGGTCGAGGTCAGCGGCCCGAGCCTGGCCGAGCGGCTCGCGGGCGTGCCCGAGGCCGAGCGCGACGCCGTCCTGCTGGAGTTGGTCTGCTCGGAGGTCGCGGCGGTTCTCGGCTATGCCGGGCCGCATGCCGTGGAGGCCGACCGGGCCTTCAAGGACCTGGGCTTCGACTCGCTGACCGCCGTCGAGCTGCGCAACCGCCTCAACGGGGTCACCGGCCTGCGACTCCCGGCCACGCTGGTCTTCGACTACCCGTCGCCGACGGCCCTGGTCGACCTGCTGCGGGCGCAGTCAGTGCCGGACCCGGCCCAGGCCGTTCTGCCGCTGCTGGCGGAGCTGGACCGGTTGGAGGCGGCGTTGCTGGGCGCGGTCCCCGACGGCGAGGGTCACCTGCGGATCGCCGGCCGCCTGCAGTCCCTGCTCGCCCGGTGGAACGACCAGCAGGTCACGGCCGAGGAGGAGGCCGCCGTCGCGGAGCAGCTCGACGAGGCCACCGATGACGACCTCTTCGACTTCATCGGCAAGGAATTCGGCATCTCCTGACCACCGTCCGATCTTTCTGCAACATCCCCGAGAGGTGACCTGACATGCCGGCTGAGATGGCGGCCGAGGAGAAGCTTCGGTACTTCCTGAAGCGGGTGACGGCGGATCTCCACGAGACGCGTCGCCGACTGAAGGAGTACGAGGACGGCGAACAGGAGCCGATCGCGATCGTCGGCATGGCCTGCCGGTTCCCGGGCGGTGTCGCCTCGCCGGAGGGCTTGTGGGATCTGGTGGCCGACGGGCGGGACGCGGTGTCGTTCTTCCCGGAGGACCGTGGCTGGGACGTGGAGAACCTCTACCACCCGGACCCGGACCACCCGGGGACGTCCTACTCCCGTGAGGGCGGCTTCCTGCACCGCGCGGGGGCGTTCGACCCGGCGTTCTTCGGCATCAGCCCGCGTGAGGCGATGTCGATGGACCCGCAGCACCGCCTGCTGCTGGAGACCTCCTGGGAGGCGTTCGAGCGGGCCGGGATCGACCCGGCCACGCTCAAGGGCAGCCGCACCGGTGTCTTCGTCGGCGTGATGTACAACGAGTACGGTGTGCTGCTCCAGCAGTCGGTCGAGGGCCTGGAGGGCCAGGTCGGCACGGGCACCTCGGCGAGCATCGCCTCGGGCCGGGTGTCCTACACGCTGGGCCTGGAGGGTCCGGCGGTGACGATCGACACCGCCTGCTCCTCGTCGCTGGTGGCCCTGCACCTGGCCTGCCAGTCGCTGCGCTCGGGGGAGTCGACGCTGGCCCTGGCCGGTGGTGTCACCGTGATGCTGACGCCGGGCACCTTCGTGGAGTTCAGCCGTCAGCGCGGCCTGGCGACCGACGGACGGTGCAAGGCGTTCTCGGACGCCGCGGACGGTACCGGCTGGGGTGAGGGCGTCGGCATGCTGCTGGTCGAGCGGCTCTCGGACGCGCAGCGGAACGGGCACCCCGTCCTCGCCGTCGTGCGCGGCAGCGCGGTCAACCAGGACGGCGCGAGCAACGGGCTGACCGCGCCCAACGGTCCGTCGCAGCAGCGCGTCATCAGGCAGGCGCTCGCGGGGGCCGCCCTCACCGGCGACCAGGTCGACGTGGTCGAGGCGCACGGCACCGGCACCACGCTGGGCGACCCGATCGAGGCGCAGGCGCTGCTGGCCACCTACGGGCAGGCGCGTCCGGCGGACCGGCCGCTGTGGCTGGGCTCGGTCAAGTCGAACCTGGGCCACACCCAGGCCGCCGCCGGCGCTGCCGGGATCATGAAAATGGTCATGGCGATGCGTCATGGCGTGCTGCCGAAGACCCTGCACGTCACCGAGCCGTCCACGCACGTGGACTGGTCGGCAGGTGCGGTGGAGCTGCTGACGGAGGAGCGGGACTGGCCGGAGACCGGCGAGCCGCGCCGCTCGGCGGTGTCGTCGTTCGGCTTCAGCGGCACCAACGCGCACATCATCCTGGAGCAGGCCCCGACGGCTGAGGCCCCGGAGGCTGCCGAGGAGCAGCCTGCGTCCGCGGAACGGACCCCGGTGGTGCCCTGGGTGCTGTCCGGCCGTACGACGGACGCGCTGCGCGCGCAGGCCGCGCGGCTGCTGAGCCGTCTGGACGCCGGGGCCGGGACGGCCGTCGCCGACGTCGCCTACTCGCTGGCCACGACGCGGGCGGCGTTCGAGTACCGGGCGGCCTTGGTGGGCGGCGAGCCCGAGGAGCTGCGGCGCGGGCTGGAGTCGCTGGCCCGTGGCGAGTCGGCGGCCCGGGTGGTCACCGGCCGGGCGGGCACGGCCGGTCGCACGGCGTTCCTGTTCGCGGGCCAGGGCAGTCAGCGGGCCGGGATGGGCCGTGAGCTGTATGAGGCGTTCCCGGTGTTCGCGGCGGCGTTCGACACGGTGTGCGCGGAGGTGGACCGGCACCTTGACCGCCCGTTGAAGGACGTCGGGGAACGGATCGACGAGACGGCGTACACGCAACCTGCGTTGTTCGCCCTTGAGGTGGCACTGTTCCGGCTTGTCGAGTCCTGGGGTGTGCGGCCGGACTTCCTGGCCGGTCACTCGATCGGCGAGATCGCGGCGGCGCATGTGGCGGGTGTGCTCTCGCTCGGCGACGCGGCGAAGCTTGTGGCGGCGCGTGGTCGTCTGATGCAGGCGCTGCCTTCGGGTGGCGCGATGGTGGCGGTGCAGGCGTCCGAGGACGAGGTGCTGCCGCTGCTGACCGCCGAGGTGGGGATCGCGGCGGTCAACGGCCCGACCTCGGTGGTGCTTTCGGGCACCGAGGCGGCCGTGCTGGCCGTGGCGGAGCAGCTGGCGGCGCAGCGTCGCAAGACCAAGCGCCTGACGGTCAGTCACGCGTTCCACTCGCCGCTGATGGACCCGATGCTGGACGAGTTCCGCGCCGTCGTAGCCGGTCTGACCTTCGACGCCCCCCGGATCCCGATCGTCTCCACCCTCGACCGGTCCGCCGACCTCACCACTCCCGACTACTGGGTGCGCCACGTCCGCGAGGCCGTCCGCTTCGCCGACGCCGTCGAGACCCTGGAGCGCCAGGGCGTCCGCACGTTCCTGGAGCTCGGCCCGGACGGCACCCTCACCGCGCTCGCGCAGGGGTGCGTCACCGAGGACGCCGGCTTCGCCCCCGCCCTGCGCCGCGACCGCGCCGAGGCGGAGAGCTTCACCACCGCCCTCGCCCAGCTGCACACGCGCGGGGTCAGGCTCGACTGGGAGTCGGTCTTCGCGGGGACGGACGCACGGCGCGTCGACCTGCCCACCTACGCCTTCCAGCACGAGCTCTTCTGGCCCCGGCCGCTGACCGGCTGGGTCGGCGATGTGGCCTCCGCCGGTCTCGGCGCCGCCGACCACCCGCTGCTCGGAGCCTCGCTCGCGCTGGCCGACGCCGACGGTCACCTGTTCACTGGCCGGCTCGCGCTGGACAGCCACCCCTGGTTGGCCGACCACGCCGTGGCCGGCACCGTGCTGCTGCCCGGCACCGCCTTCGTGGAGCTGGCGATCCGCGCCGGTGACCAGGTGGGCTGCGGCCGCCTGGACGAGCTGTCGCTGGAGGTGCCGCTGTTCCTGCCCGCGAAGGGCGCGGTGCGGGTCCAGCTCTGGGTCGGTACGGCGGACGACTCCGGCCGTCGCACCGTCAACCTGTACTCCCAGCCGGAGGACGCGCCGGACGAGGAGCCGTGGACGCGGCACGCCACCGGCGTGCTCGCCCCCGACGCGGCCACTCAGCCCGCCGCCGAGCTCGTCGCGTGGCCGCCGGCCGGTGCGGAGCCGGTGGACGTCGAGGCGCTCTACGACGGCTTCGCGGCCGCCGGCTTCGGTTACGGTCCGGTCTTCCAGGGGCTGCGGAAGGCGTGGCGGCACCGCGGGGAGCTCTTCGCCGAGGTCGAACTGCCGGAGGAGAGCCGTACCGAGGCGGGCTTCTTCGGCCTGCACCCGGCGCTGCTCGACGCCTCCCTGCACGCCATCGGTCTCGGCGGCGTGCTGGAGGACACCGGCCAGGCCCGGCTGCCGTTCGCCTGGTCGGGCGTCTCGCTGCACGCAGCCGGTGCGGTCGACCTGCGGGTGCGGATCGCGCCGCAGGGCCCCGACACCGTTGCCCTGACCCTGGCCGACGGCACCGGCGCACCGGTGGCCTCGGTGGAGTCGCTGGTGCTGCGTCCGGTGGCGATGGAGCAGCTGGCCGCGAGCCGCGCGGCTCACCACGACTCGCTGTTCCGGCTGGACTGGACGTCCCTGTCCCTGGCGGACGCCCAGCAGGCGGACGCCGCTGACGGGTCGTGGGCCGTGCTGGGCTCGGCCGACGGCCTCGGCTTGGCAGGGGCGGTCGCGTACCCCGACCTGGACGCCCTGCTCGCGGCGGTCCACGCCGGTGCGGAGGCACCTCGGACCCTGCTCGCCGCCTTCGGCGAGCCGGAGGGCGACGACATCGCCGCGACCACGCATCGGAGCGCCCACCGGGCACTCGCCCTCCTCCAGCGCTGGCTGGCGGAGGAGCCGCTCGCCGACGCCCGGCTGGTCGTGCTGACCCGTGGCGCGGTCGCGACCGGCACCGGTGACGAGGTCACCGACCTGCCGTCCGCAGCCGTCTGGGGTCTGCTGCGCTCCGCGCAGTCGGAGAACCCGGACCGGATCGTGCTGGTCGACATGGACGCCGACGCGGCCTCACCGGCCGTGCTCACGGCCGCCCTCGACACCGGTGAGCCGCAGCTCGCGCTGCGCGCCGGTGTCGCCTACGCGCCCGCTCTGGTCCGCGAGCCGGTCACGGGAGAGGCGTCGCCGCCGGCTGTGGACCCGGAGGGCACGGTGCTGGTGACCGGCGCGACCGGTTCGCTGGGCGCGGTGGTGGCGCGGCACCTGGTGACCGCGTACGGCGCGCGCCGACTGCTGCTCGTTTCGCGGCGGGGCGCCCAGGCGCCCGGTGGGGCCGAGCTGGCGGCCGAACTCGGCGAGCTGGGCGCCGAGGTGGCGCTCGCCGCGTGCGACGTTGCCGACCGCGACGCACTCGCGGCCGTGCTCGGCTCGCTGCAGCACCCGCTGACCGCCGTGGTGCACACCGCCGGTGTGCTGGACGACGGCATCCTCTCGTCCCTCACCCCCGAACGGATCGACAGTGTGCTGCGCCCCAAGGTGGACGCGGCCTGGCATCTGCACGAGCTGACGAAGGACCAGGACCTCGCCGCGTTCGTACTGTTCTCCTCCGCCGCCGGTACCTTCGGCACCGCGGGGCAGGCCAACTACGCGGCCGCCAACGCCTTCCTGGATGCGCTGGCCCAGCAGCGGCGCGGGATCGGCCTGCCGGCCACCTCGCTGGGCTTCGGTCCGTGGGCCGAGGACGCCGGTATGGCGGGCGAGTCGGACGGCTCGACCCGGCAGCGGATGGCCCGTGGCGGCGTCGGCGCGCTGACCGCCGAGGAGGGCCTGGCGCTGCTCGACGCGGCGCTGGGCACCGGGCGGCCCGCGCTGGTCCCGATCCACCTGGATCCGGCCGGGCTGCGGGTCCAGGCCGAGGCCGGTCTGCTGCCGCCCTTGCTGCGCGGCCTGGTCCGGGTTCCGATGCGTCGCGCGGCGAGCGCCGCGGCCGCGGCGGGCGCCTCGGAGCTGGCGCAGCGGCTCGCCGCCCTTCCGGAGGCCGACCGCGAGGCCGCTCTGCTGGAGCTGGTGCGCGCCGAGGCGGCCGGAGTGCTGGGCTATGCCGGCGCGCACGCGGTGGAGGGCGACCGGGCGTTCAAGGACCTCGGCATCGACTCGCTGACCGCCGTCGAGCTGCGCAACCGCCTGAACGCCGTCACCGGTCTGCGGCTGCCGGCCACGCTCGTCTTCGACTACCCGAACCCGGCCGCCCTGGCCGAGCAGCTGGACACCGAGCTTCGCGGCTCCGCGCCGGCCGACGCCGTCCCGGCCACCGGCCTGCCCGCCACCGCGGGCGTCTCCGACGACCCGATCGCGATCATCGGGATGGCCTGCCGCTACCCCGGCGGCGTGACCTCGCCCGAGGACCTGTGGCGGCTGGTGGCGGACGGTGTGGACGGGGTCTCCGGCTTCCCCACCGACCGGGACTGGCCGCTGGAGGCGCTCTACCACAGCGACCCGGAGCAGCCCGGCACTTCCTACACCCGGGAGGGCGGCTTCCTGCACGACGCCGCAGGCTTCGACCCGGCCTTCTTCGGCATCTCGCCGCGCGAGGCGGTCTCGGTCGACCCGCAGCACCGGCTGTTGCTGGAGACGTCCTGGGAGGCGTTCGAGCGGGCCGGGATCGATCCGGCCACCCTGCGGGGCAGCCGCACCGGCGTCTTCGCCGGCGTCATGTACGGCGACTACGCCCCCCTGCTGATGGCTTCGGCGGACGCCCTGGAGGGGTACGTCGGCACCGGCAGCTCCAGCAGCGTGGCCTCCGGCCGGGTCTCGTACACCTTCGGACTGGAGGGCCCGGCGGTGACGATCGACACCGCCTGCTCGTCCTCCCTGGTCGCCCTGCACCTGGCCGCCCAGGCGCTGCGCAGCGGCGAGTGCTCGCTGGCGCTGGCCGGCGGCTCGGTGGTGATGGCCTCGCCGTCGCCGTTCGTCGAGTTCAGCCGCCAGCGCGGGCTGGCCGCCGACGGTCGGTGCAAGGCGTTCTCCGCCGAAGCGGACGGGACCAGTTGGGCCGAGGGAGTCGGCATGCTGCTCGTGGAGCGGCTCTCCGACGCCCGGCGCAACGGGCATCCGGTGCTGGCGATCGTGCGTGGCTCGGCGGTCAACCAGGACGGCGCCAGCAACGGTCTGACCGCCCCCAACGGACCCGCCCAGCAGCGAGTGATCAAGCAGGCCCTGGCGAACGCCGGACTGTCGGCCGCCCAGGTCGACGTGGTCGAGGCGCACGGGACCGGCACTCCGCTGGGCGACCCGATCGAGGCGCAGGCGCTGCTGGCCACCTACGGGCGGGAGCACACCGCCGAGCACCCGCTCTGGCTGGGCTCGATCAAGTCGAACCTGGGCCACACCCAGGCGGCGGCGGGTGCGGCCGGAATCATGAAGATGGTCATGGCGATGCGGCACGGTGTGCTGCCGCGCACCCTGCACGTCGGCGAGCGGACCCCGCACGTGGACTGGGAGGCGGGCGCGGTCGAGCTGCTGACCGAGCAGCAGGACTGGCCGCAGACCGGTGAGCCGCGAAGGGCGGCCGTGTCGTCCTTCGGGTTCAGCGGGACCAACGCGCACGTGATCATCGAGCAGGCAGCCGAGCCCGAGGAGCCGCCGGCTTCTGAGCCCGCCGCCTCCGGGACGGCGGTCGTGCCGTGGGTGCTGTCGGCTCGCTCCGAGCCGGGCCTGCGCGGCCAGGCCGAGCGGTTGCTGGCCTGGCTGGACGCCGAGCCCGAGGTCGGCACGGCGGACGTCGCCTGCGCGCTGGCGACCTCCCGGACGGCCTTCGAGCACCGGGCGGCGCTGGTCGGCGCCGACCGCGAGGAGCTGACCGACGCGCTGCGGGCGCTGGCCCGTGCCGAGACGACGGCGCCCCGAGTGGTGGCCGGGCAGACCGGTCGTGCGGGCCGCACCGCCTTCCTGTTCACCGGCCAGGGCGCTCAGCGGGCCGGGATGGGCGCCGAGTTGTACGAGGCGTTCCCTGTGTTCGCCGAGGCCTTCGACGCGGTCTGCGCGGAGCTGGACCGGCACCTGGACGGCTCGCTGAAGGAGATCGTCTTCACCGGCGAGCGGATCGACGAGACCGGCCGCACCCAGCCCGCGCTCTTCGCCCTCCAGGTGGCGCTCTTCCGCCTGGTCGAGTCCTGGGGCGTGAAGCCCGGCTTCCTGGCCGGCCACTCGGTCGGTGAGCTGGCGGCCGCGCACGTCGCGGGTGTGTTCTCGCTCGGCGACGCGGCGAAGCTGGTGGCGGTCCGTGGTCGTCTGATGCAGGCGCTGCCGTCCGGTGGCGCGATGGTGGCGGTGCAGGCGTCCGAGGACGAGGTGCTGTCGCTGCTCGCAGGCCGCGAGGACGAGGTGGGCATCGCCGCCGTCAACGGCCCGCTGGCCGTGGTGCTGTCCGGCGTCGAGCAGGCCGTGCAGGAGGTGGCCGAGAAGCTGGCCGCCGAGGGTCGCAGGACCAAGCGGCTGACGGTCAGTCACGCGTTCCACTCGCCGTTGATGGAGCCGATGCTGGCGGAGTTCCGAGCCGTCGCGGAGTCGTTGGAGTTCCACGAGCCGCGGATCCCGATCGTCTCCACCCTCGACCAGGACGCCGACCTCGGCACGCCCGATTACTGGGTGCGCCATGTCCGCGAGGCCGTCCGCTTCGCCGACGCCGTGCAGACCCTGGAGGGCGAGGGCGTCCGGACGTTCCTGGAGCTGGGCCCGGACGGCACTCTGAGCACCCTCGGTCAGGACTGCGTCACCGAGGAGGCGCACTTCGCGTCCGTGCTGCGGCGCGACCGCCCCGAGGCCGAGACGTTCACCACCGCCCTCGCGGGGCTGTACGTGCGCGGCGTCAAGCTCGACTGGGAGGCCGTCTTCGCGGGCACGGGCAGCCGCCGTGTCGACCTGCCCACGTACGCCTTCCAGCGTGAGCGCTACTGGCCCAAGCCGTACGCCGGAACGTTCGGGGACGTGTCCTCGGCCGGGCTGGGCGCGGCGAACCACCCGCTGCTGGGTGCGTCCCTCTCCCTGGCGGACGCGGACGGTCACGTCTTCACCGGCCGGCTCGCCCTGGACACCCATCCGTGGCTGGCCGACCACGCCGTGATGGGCGCGGTCCTGCTGCCCGGCACGGCCTTCGTGGAGCTCGCGATCCGGGCCGGCGACCAGGCCGGCTGCGACCGGCTGGAGGAGCTGACCCTGGAGGCGCCGCTGGTGCTTCCCGAGCGTGGCGCTGTGCGGGTGCAGGTGACCGTGAGCGCGCCGGACGCGTCCGGGCACTGCCGGTTCAGCCTGCACTCGCGGCCGGAGGACGCCCCGCTGGACCTGCCCTGGACCCGGCACGCCACCGGTGAACTGGCCGCCGGTCTGCCCGCCGCGGCGTTCGACACGGCCGAGTGGCCGCCGACCGGTGCCGAGCCCGTCCCGGTGGACGGCCTCTACGACGGCTTCGCCGCGCTCGGCTTCGACTACGGCCCGGCCTTCCGGGGCGTGCGGGCCGCCTGGCGGCGCGACGGCGAGCTCTTCGCCGAGCTGGCGCTGCCCGAGGACCAGCGCGCGCAGGCCACGGCCTTCGGACTGCACCCGGCCCTGCTCGACTCCGCCCTGCACACCCTCGCACTCGGCGGGATCCTGCCGGAGACGGTCGGCGGACGCCTGCCGTTCGCCTGGAGCGGGGTGCGCCTGCACGCCACCGGCGCGTCGGAACTGCGGGCGCGCGTCCGGCCGCAGGGGGAGAACGGGATCGCGCTGGAGCTGTCCGACGCCACCGGCGCGGCCGTGGCGGCCGTCGACTCGCTCGCGCTGCGCCCGATCTCGCCCGAGCAGCTCGGCGCCGCCGGTGGCGGCCTGGGTGACGCGCTGTTCGGCCGGGAGTGGGTGGCTGTACCGGTGCCCGGCGAAGCTGTCGCGGTCGGCCCGGACTGGGCGGTGCTCGGCGTGGACCGCGAGGACGACGGCACAGCGGTCGAGGCGATCCACGCGGGAGGCACGCCCGCCCACGCCGACCTGGCCGCGCTCGCGGCGGCCGTCGCCGCAGGCGCGCCGATGCCGCGGATCGTCCTGGCCCCCTGTCCGCGGCTCGTCGCCGACGGACTCGACGTCGTCTCGGCGGCGCACGAGGCGGCACACCGGGCGCTGGACCTGGTCCAGCGGTGGCTCACGCAGGAGTGCGCGGACGAGGCGCGACTGGTGCTGGTCACCCGCGGCGCGCTGGCCACGCGACCGGGGGAGGACGTGACCGACCTCCCGTCGGCCGCCGTCTGGGGCCTGCTCCGTTCCGCGCAGACCGAGAACCCCGACCGGTTCGTCCTGATCGACATCGACGACCACGAGGACTCCGCCCGGGTGCTGCCTGCGGCACTCGCCCTCGACGAGCCCCAACTGGCCGTCCGGGACGGGCGGATCCTGGCTCCCCGGCTGACCCGGGTGGCCCTTCCGGGCCGGCCCGCCGAGCCTGGTCTCTCGGCCGAGCCCGACCAGGCGGCCGAGCCCGGTGATCCGGCCCCGACCGGCCGCGCCACCTGGAACCCGTCCGGCACGGTCCTGCTCACCGGCGCCAGCGGCTCGCTGGGCCGCCTACTGGCGGGGCATCTGGTCGCCGAGCACGGCGTGCGGCATCTGCTGCTGGTCTCCCGGCGCGGCGAAACCGCGGAAGGCGCGGCCGAGTTGCAGCGCCGGCTGGCCGAGCTCGGCGCCGAGGTGCGGTTCGCCGCCTGCGATGCGGCCGACCGGACCGCGATGGCCCAGCTGCTCGCCGCCGTGCCGGCCGAGCATCCGCTGACCGCCGTGGTGCACGCGGCCGGTGTGCTCGACGACGGCGCCGTGGTCTCGCTCACCCCCGACCGGGTGGACCGGGTGCTGCGTCCCAAGGTCGACGCGGCGTGGCTGCTGCACGAGCTCACCATGGATCAGCAGCTGGACGCCTTCGTGCTGTTCTCCTCGGCCTCCGGCGTCCTCGGCGGCCCCGGCCAGGCCAACTACGCGGCCGGCAACGCCTTCCTGGACGCGCTCGCCGAGCACCGGCGCGCCCACGGCCTGCGCGCGACCTCGCTGGCCTGGGGCCTGTGGGCCGGGAGCGGCGGCATGACCGGCGATCTGACCGAGGCGGACCTCCAGCGGATGGCCCGCGGCGGCGTGGCGCCGCTCTCCGACACGGAGGGACTGGCCCTCTTCGACGCCGCAGGCGCGTTGGACGAGACCGTGCTGGTGCCGGTCAGGCTCAACCTGGCCGGGCTGCGCGCCCACGCCGCCGCGACCGGGCAGCTGCCCGCGCTGCTGCGCGGCCTGGTGCGGGTGCCGGTGCGCCGGGCGGCGGCCGGTGAGCAGGAGACGGCCGGGGCGCTGGCGGAGCGGCTCGCCGGGCGTACCGAGGGGGAGCGGGAGGCCGTGCTGCTCGACCTGGTGCGTGCCCACGCCGCCGCCGCGCTCGGCCACCCGGGCCCGGAGTCGGTGGAGACCGAACGGGGTTTCCTGGAGCTCGGCTTCGACTCGCTGACCTCGGTGGAGCTGCGCAACCGGCTGGCTCTGGCCACCGGTCTGCGACTGCCGGCGACGCTGCTCTTCGACCACCCCACCCCGCGGCAGCTGGCCGTCCGGCTGCGTGAGCGGCTGGCGTCGGCGGACGGTCCCGCCGGGCCGGGAGCCGGGCCGGAGAGCCGGCCGCTCGGCACCATCGGGGCGATGCTGCGCACCGCCGCCGAGAGCGGGCGCAGCCAGGAGTTCATGGCCCTGCTCTTCGCCGCCTCGCGCTTCCGGCCGACCTTCGGGGCGGACCCGGCGAACGCGCCGGTACCGGAGCTGCTGCGCCTGGCGGAGGGGCCCGAGCAGCCCGTCCTGGTCTGTCTGCCCTCGCTGTTGGCGATCTCCGGCCCGCACCAGTACGCGCGGATCGCGGCGGCCTTCCGTGGCCGGCGCAGCGTCCTGGCGATGCCGCTGCCGGGCTTCGTGGAGGGTGAGGCGCTGCCCGAGACGGCACAGGCGATGCTCGAACTGAGCGCGCAGGCCGTCCTGCGGGTCACCGGGGGAGCCCCGTTCGCGCTGCTCGGCCACTCCACCGGCGGGCTGCTGGCCCAGGCCGTCGCAGGCCGGCTGGAGGAGCTGGGCGCCCGCCCGGAGGGGGTCGTCCTGGTGGACACCTACGCCTTCGCCGACGGCGGAGCGACGGGCGCGGCGGGCGAGCCGTCCGAACCGGTCACCGACACCGGCGAGTCGGGCGCCCTGGACGCCGCGGCGGCGGTGCTGCCCGCGCTGACCGGCGCGATGCTCGCCCGCGAGGGCGGCTACGTCCCGATGGACGACACCAGGCTCACCGCGATGGGCGGCTACCTGCGGCTGTTCGCCGGCTGGCGGCCCGCCGCGATCACTGCACCGACCCTGCTGATCAAGGCCTCGGAGGCGCTTCCCGCCCCGGGCGCCGGCGAGGCGTCGGCGGGTGCGGCGGTGGCTTCCTGGCCGCTGCCGCACACCGAGGTGGACGGCCTGGGCGACCACTTCACCGTGATGGAGGAGCACGCCGCCGCCACCGCCGAACTGATCGACCAGTGGCTGCGCTCGGTGGGCTGACACCTCACGCCACCGACGCCACCGACAGCGCCGGGCGGGAGCCCCCGTCCCGCCTGGCGCGACCGCGGCCGCTCCGCCCCGCCCCCGACGGGCCGGGGCGGCCGCCCCTTCCACGACTGCCAAGCCCCACGAGAGAAGGACGAGACACCCGATGACCATCACCAGCGCCGAGCACGACCTGTGGATCCGCCGCTTCCACCCGGCCCCGGACGCGAAGGTCCGGCTGCTGTGCCTGCCGCACGCGGGCGGATCGGCCAGCTTCTACTTCCCGGTCTCGGCCGCGCTGTCCCCGGGGATCGAGGTGCTGGCGGTGCAGTACCCGGGCCGTCAGGACCGCCGCTCCGAGCCGAGCATCGGCACCGTCGCCGAGCTGGCGGACCAGGTGTACCGGGCGCTCGGCCCGCTGGACGACAAGCCGTTGGCCCTGTTCGGCCACAGCATGGGCGCGGTCCTGGGCTTCGAGCTGGCCCGCCGGATGGAGGCCGACGGCCGCCGCGCGGCGGTGCTCTTCGCCTCCGGCCGCCGCGGCCCGGCCACCCACC
Source organism: Streptacidiphilus melanogenes (assembly GCF_000787835.1). Taxonomy (GTDB): domain Bacteria; phylum Actinomycetota; class Actinomycetes; order Streptomycetales; family Streptomycetaceae; genus Streptacidiphilus; species Streptacidiphilus melanogenes. Next base: position 42,976 of record NZ_BBPP01000051.1, on the reverse strand, counting down.
GCGCCGAGTCCGTGCACAAGCGCGACGACGACGGCCTGGTGAGCGAACTCAAGTCGCTCAGCGGCACCAACACCGCGCTGCTGGGGGACGAGGAGATCCTGCGGATGATCCTGCCCGCGATCCGCAACGACTACCGTGCGGTCGAGACCTACGAGCGCCCGGCGGGCGGTCCGCTGACCAGCCAGATCGTGGTGCTGATCGGCGACGACGACCCGAAGTCCACCGTCGAGGAGGCCAAGGCGTGGGCGGAGGAGACCACCGGCGGGTTCTCGCTGCGGGTCTTCCCCGGTGGCCACTTCTACCTGGCCACCCAGCAGAAGGCGGTGCTGGGTGAGATCTCCGACCGGCTCGGGGCGCTGGCCGGCTGAGCGGGGCGCCCGGCGCCGTGCGGGCCGGCCCGCACGGCACGCCGAGCGGCCCGGAGCGGTCGGCATCGGCCGACCTCCCCGGGCCGTTGGGACGGGAGCGGAGCTCCGGTCAGGAGGCCGCCGTCCCGCTCGCCAGGCAGAGCTCGCTCGGCAGGTCCGAGCGCCGGGTCACCTTGAGCTTGCGGTAGACCCGGGTCAGGTGCTGCTCCACCGTGCTGACGGTGATGAACAGCTCGCGGGCTATCTCCCGGTTGGTGTGCCCGAGCGCCGCCAGCGAGGCGACGCGTCGCTCCGCGTCGCTCAGCCCGCCCGCGTCGGGAGCGGCCGCCGCGGGCGCCTCCTCCTCGCGGAGGTCGGAGAACATGCTCGAAAGGCCGCGCTGGACCGGATCGGCCGAGTGCTCCTTGGCCAGCTGCCAGGCCCGGCTCATCATGATCCGCGAGCGCTTGTGGTCGCCCAGGCTCTGGTGCGCGTAGCCCAGGTCCGCCAGGGCCAGGGCCAGTTCGACCCGGGAGTCGCAGCGTTGCAGCTCGTCCACCGCCTGGCGCAGCAGGCCGGGCCGGAACTTGAGCTCGGCGACGGCCGCGCCGAGGCGCACGGTGATGCCGCGCGAGCGCGAGGGGCCCGGCTGGAGCCGCTTGAACTGCTCGTCGATCAGCACCTTGGCCTGCTGGTGGTTGCCCATCTGCAGGTGCACCCGGGCCGCGGCGCCACGCCAGGGCACCACGCTCGGCAGGTCGAGGTCCCAGTCCTGCGCCATCTCGCCGCAGATCAGGAAGTCGTCCAGGGCGGCGTGCGGGTGGTTGGTCGCAAGCCGGTACTCGCCGCGGGCGTGCAGGTAGTGCATGCCGAAGCGGGTCTGGTAGATGGCCTGCGGCACCGGGCGGCTGAGCAGCTGCGCGGCGTCCTCGTAACGGCCCATCAGGGTCTGTGCCATCAGCAGCGTCGCCGTCGGCAGGCCGATGTTGACCCCCCAGCCCTGCCAGGGCATCAGCTCCAGCGCGCTCTTGGCGTAGCGCTCCGCGTCGACCAGCTGCCCTTGGCGCACGGCGATCTGGCTGCGCAGGGCCAGCAGCGGCGGCCGCCAGCCCTCGGTGGCGCGCCCGATCCGGCTGAGCAGGTGCTCGCAGCAGCTCGCGGCCCGCTCCAACTGGTCGCCGTAGATCAGCGCCAGCAGGGCGAACTCGACCTGTTCCCAGTGCCGGTAGGTCAGGCCGATGCTGCGCAGCACCTGCTCGGCGCCCAGGAAGGTGTTCTCGTCGGCCCGCCCGCTGAGCACCTCGTCGAGTGCGGTGGCGGCCTGGAGCTGTGCGTTGGCGCGCACCGCCGCGGGGGTGCGGTCCTTGGCGGGCCTGGACGACTCCAGGGGCGGCAGCTCGCCCAGCACGCCCGGGTAGGAGCTGGCCAGTTGCAGCCTGACGGTCTGGAGCTCGGCCGTGGTGCGTCCGTCCACCGGGCGGTCCTGGGCCAGCAGGTGGTTCAGGACGGTGGTGGCCTCGGTGATCCGGCCGTGCCGCAGCAGGTACTTGACCACCACCACCGAGTGCCGGTCGCCCAACTCGCCGGCGTGCAGCGCGGCGGAGAGCCCCGGCAGCAGGCGGGTGGCGTTGCCCGGTTGGAGCTGCCACTCGACGCCCGCCATCAGGGTCAGCACCTCGCCGCGCTGGCGGGCGTCGGAGCAGCCGCGGTGGGCGTGCTCCACGCAGCGCCGGGCCAGGTCCGCGTCGCCGTCGAAGAGCGCCTGCCGCGCGACGTCGCACAGCACCCGGGTGCTCCACGCCTCGCAGGGCTGGTCGGAGGCCAGCAGCTGCTCGGCGATGGCCCGCTCCGGCGCGCCCTGGCTGTAGAGCAGGCGGGCGGCCTGGGCGTGCATCCAGCCGAGGTCGGCGGCGTCGGTGTCGTGCAGGACCGCGGTGCGCACTGCGGGGTGCCGGAACCGGCCGTGCTCCAGCAGACCGGCCGAGTCCAGGCCGTCGATGACGCCCTTCACCACTCCGGGGAAGAGGCCGAGCAGCTGGCCGAGCAGGTGGTCCGAGACGTGGTCGCCGAAGACGGCGATGCCGCGGGCGACCGCGAGCGCGGCGGGCTCGCTGCGGTGCAAGCAGCTCACCACGGCCTGGGAGAAGGCGAACCCGCCGCCCAGGCCGGCCGGATGCCGTTCGGAGGGCATCCGGGTGCTGGAGCGAAGGTCCTCCAGCAGGCTGTGCACCAGCAGCGGGTTGCCACCCGTCAGGGCGTCGACCCGGTCGGCGAGTTGCTCCGCCCGCTGATCGTCGAGCCGGGTGCCCAGCAGCTCGACCACGCCTTCGTGGGTGAGCGGCCCGAGCATGATCCGGCGGCAGTGCGGCTGGCGCAGCAGCTCGGCATGGAAGGCCGGTTGCGGGTGCTGGCGGGCGGTGCGCTCGGTCAGGACGACGGCGACCCGGGCGGCGCCCAGCCGGCGGATCAGGAAGAGGAGCCACTGCAGGGAGTGCGTGTCGGCGTGGTGCGCGTCGTCCACGCAGATCAGCAGGGGGACGGAGTCCGAGAGTTCGAAGAACACCGCGCAGAGCGCCTGGACCAGGTCGCCCGGCAGTCGGTCGGGGTCGGTCTGCTGGCCGCTGCCTGTTCCATCCGGTCGTGCGGCACGGGTGGCCGCCTCCAGCAGCCGCTGGGCCTGGCCACTGCGCTCGACGCTGAGCGGGGCCTGCTGGAGGAGCTGGACGACGATGCTGAGCGGCGTGCGCTGTTCTGCCTGCGCGCCGGTGGCCCGCAGGACCGTGGCGCCGACGCTGCCCGCGTGCTCGCACACGGCGCTCAGCAGCAGGGACTTGCCGCTCGCCACGGGACCGACGACCAGGCCGACCGAGCCGGCGCCCTGGACTGCGGCCGTGGTGATTCTGGTGAGGGCGAGCAGTTCCTCGGCGCGTTCGATGAGGCTGTGTCGGCCCGTCATGTAAATGCTCCTTGCTTCGGGTTCCCTGATTCCGGCCCAGGTGGTGTCCCGTCATGGACGGACACGGTGTGAAGCGGGGCCTGCTTCGGGGAGGGACACTCCGTACGGCGGCTACCGAAAGGCCAGGTGCTGACCGAGCTCCGTGCTGGTAACACTGTTCCCCCGGCGAAAGTTCGGCCACCCCCGCCGAGGCGCGGCAGCCTGGATCCCGGGTATCGACGGTCCTTTGGTCCGGATCCGACGAGTTACGGGACAACTGTCCTGAACATAACACTGTTGTGGACCGTTACACGACGCCGACAGTCAAGAACTGACTAGAAATTAACGAGGATGAACCGATGGTGCCGGGGTCCGGGTGCCGTGTGACGCAAGTGGAATCGGGCATTCCTGGATCGGCGACGACCGAGGTCGATGCCCCGTTATGCCGTCGGCGCGAAGAGTGATTGACTGTTAAAACTTCATCATTCTGGATAACGGTTCCGTTGACATCGGCGTAACTTCAGAAGACGGTTGTCCCGTAGTTACGGAAGTCTTACGGCAAGGGCCGGTCGGGTCCGGGGAATCCCCCCAATCGGACCCGACCGGCCCTCCGATCGGATTGTTTTTCCGCCAATGAGCGGTTGACATTCGGTCAATGATTCTGGTGACCGGGATCTGCGCCGTGAGTGGGCTCCAGCCGAACCGTCAGCCCCGAACGCCGGTATCGCGGCGGCGGCATGTGGAGCAGCGGTCCGAGGTGGACGACGATCCGGTCGGCGGCCGATTTGGAGATCCCGAACAGCACCCCGACCTCGCGCACCGTCAGGTTGGCCCGCTGGTAGAGCGAGACCAGCAGCACCCGGTCGGCCAGCGACAGCGTCCAGCGGCGTCCTGCCCGCGGCGTGTCGGCCTCCGCATACGGCTGCAGCGTCTGCAGCAGCTCCTCGAACCCGTCCGTATCGAGGCCGGTGAGGATCTCGACCCATGCGGATTCGGTTGCGCTCACCAATTGCGTCATCGTCGCCGCCTCCCGGGTCGCCCCGTACGGCGGCTCACTCCTCTGGCAGGAGGATCGGAGCGATCTGCTCGAAGACGTCCCCCGGACCCGGGTTGGCCGGGTGAGCGGCGCCCCCGAGGTGACGCACCACGCCCCAGACCGCGTTGAGCGCCGTGGTGACCGCGCCCTCGGCGAACCCCGCCGTCCATGACACGTCGTCACCGGCCAGGAAGAGCCCCTGCTGCTCGGACGGGAAGGAGTCCTGGACGAAGTGGGTGAACAGCCGCCGCTGGTAGCGGTACTGGCCGGGCAGGTTCGCCTTGAAGGCGCCCATGAAGTGCGGCTCGTTCTCCCAGGTCACCGAGATCGGCGGCCCGACGATGTGCCGGCGCAGCTCCACCTCGGGGTAGATCTCGCGGAGTTGGGCGAGCAGCACCTCGAGGCGCTGCTCGTCGTCCAGGGTGGCGACCTTCAACGAGTCGTCGTTCCAGGTGTAGGAGAGACAGATCACCCCGGGCCGATCCGGCCCGTCGTCGAACAGGTAGACCCCGCGCGGCATCCGGTCGCTGAGCGTCATGCTCATCGCGTCACGGCCGGTCACGGGGTCCCGGTCCAGCCAGAACGGCCGGTCGGTGAGCACGAACAGCTTGGAGGAGCCCATGTAGTGGGTCCGCTCGACGGCCGTCCAGTGCGGGGTGGAGAGCAGCGAGGGATCGCACTCGATTCGGTTCAGCAGGGTCCACACGTGCGGGGTGAACACCACCGCCGGGTAGGTCTCCTGGTCACCCGCGGCGTCCTCGACCAGCACACCGTCGGCCACCCGGCGCAGCCCGGTGACCGCGGGACGGGGACTGCCGCCGTGCAGCGACGCCAGCGAGGTGTCGGCGGACCAGTGCGCCGCGGTGCCCGCGGCCAGCGTCCACAGGCCCTGGACCAGGCGACCCGTGCCGCCGACGATGCTCACCTGCTCCTGGTCGGCGCCGGTGAACACCACCCGCAGCACCTCGAGGATCGAGTTGGGGAAGTCGGTGTCCCAGCCGCCGGTGCCGAAGCCGACCTGGCCGAACAGCTCCCGGTGCCGGAACGAGCGGAAGTACGGCGAGGCGGCGAGGAAGCCGTAGAACGACTGGTCGTCCAGGGTGCGCACCATGCGGTTCCACACCGCCTTGAGCAGCGCGGTGTCCCGTCGCCTGACCGAGTCCTCCATCACCGCCAGCTCGGCCTGGTCACGCAGGGTCTTCTCCCAGGCGTCGGCCACCTCCTGGTAGACCGACGGCAGGTCCTCGATGACCCGCGCGTAGTGCCGCTCGCCGCCCAGGTGCACCAGGGTGCTCGGGGTGCCGGCGGCGAGCGGGTTCGGAAACGGCCGGGTCGTCAGACCCAGCCTCTCCAGGTAGTGGAACAGCGTGGTGGCCGAGACCGGGAAACGCATCGCCCCCAGCTCCGCAGCGCACTCCGGGTCGGCCTCGAAGGGCACCGACCGCATCCGGCCGCCCAGCTCCCCGGCCTCGTAGAGCACCGGGCGCAGCCCGAGGCGCAGCAGCTCGTAGCCGGCGACCAGGCCCGCCACACCGCCACCCACCACGGCCACCGGTGTGCCGTGCCGCGGCGCGGGCACCGACCCGAGCCCGGCCGGGTGACGCAGCCAGTCGTCGTAGGCGAAAGGGAAGTCGGGGCCGAACATGGTCAGCGGCGCGGCCACGTCGGGTACGCGCCTCTCGCGTACGCGCGCCTCGCGCACGACGCGGGCGTCGAGCGCCGCCGGATAGCCGCCGGCGCGGTGCTCACTGGCACTCAGGGACATCTGGGGACACCTTTCGGGGCCCGGCTCGTGAGGATCAGCCCAGGGGGCCGGGCAGATCCTGGTAGAGCTCGGGACGCCGGTCATGGAGGTAAGGAGTGTCGGCGCGCGCCTGCGCCACCACGGCCGGGTCGATCTCGGCCAGCAGCAGGCCCTCGACGGGCTCCTCCAGCGTCAGCCGGGTGCCGTCCGGGGCCGCCACCGTGGTCAGCCCGCAGAAGTCCAGGCCGCCCCGCTCGCCGATCCAGTTGGTGTAGGCGACGTAGAGCTGGCTCTCGAAGGCACGGGCGGGTACCAGCGTGCGGGCCACCACGTCCCAGGGGCGCATCAACGCGGTCGGCACCACGAGCAGCTGGGTGCCCGACAGGGCGTGCGCCCGCACCGACTCCGGGAACTCGACGTCGTAGCAGACCAGCAGACCCACCGTCAGGTCGCCCAGGCGCACCCGCACCACACCCTGGTCGCCCGGCGTGAACCGGGACCGGTCCACCTCGCCGAACAGGTGCGCCTTGCGGTAGGAGGCCAGCGTCCCGCCCTCGGCGGAGACCAGCCGGACCGCGTTGTAGACCGCCGACCCGTCGTCCTCCGGCCAGCCGTAGGCCACGGCGATGCCGTGCTCCCGGGCGATCCGGGCCACCTCGGCGCCGTGCGGCCCGTCCAGGGGCTCCGCCGCCTCGGCCAGTGCGGCCGGCCGCAGCGGGTAACCGCCCACCGTCATCTCCGGGGCGACCAGCAGTTGCGCCCCGGCCTCGGCGGCCTGGCGGGCCGCCTCCCGCAAGCGCGCGAGCAGCCGCGGCACGGTCGGCGAGTCGCACGCGGCCTGCCAGCAAGCAATTCTCATCGCGGGCTTCCTCGGGATCCGGTGGAACCACGAGCTGCGGAGTCATCCGGAGCGTCGCACTTACCCTTCCGAAGCTATGGATCACGCCCGACCCCGGGCAACCCCTAACGTCCCCCTAGCGCCCGCCAGTTGCGGGACCGTCCAGTCACGCCGGACGGCCTGCTCAGGGGTCGGTAGGGGAGTGGACAGGGGTGGCGGCCGACGGCGGCGCGGATAGGCTCGAACGGACGCCGACGACCGACAGAACGGGTTGACATGACGATCGGTGAGCCGGGCGGCGACGCTGTCGTCTTCCCCGCCATGGGCCCCTCGCGATTCGCCGACTTCGGCCGGTTCATGGTGGTCGACGCGACCGCCAGGAAGCTGTTCGCAGTCGCCGACGAGGTGCTCGGCTATCGCGTCTTCGACGAGCTGCGCGCCAGCGAGGACGACTACGCGGAAGTCGCCCAGGTCACCTCGTTCGTGGCCTCGCTCGCCCTGGTCGAGTGGGCCGGGCTGTCCGGCGAGACCCACTGCGCCGGGGTCAGCTTCGGCAAGATGGCCGCCGCCGCCCACGCGGGCGTGCTGCCCTTCGAGGAGGCCGTGCGCCTGGTCGCCGAGACCGCCCGGTGCGAACGCGACTACTTCGCCGAGCGGCACACCGACATCGTCACCCACTCCTTCGTCAAGGTCACCGCCGAGACCCTGGACACCCTGCTGGCTGAGCTGGCCGACGCAGGCGAGTGGTACGAGATCTCCTCCTACCTGGACCGGGACATGTTCATGGTCTCGCTCAGCGAAGGGGCGCTGACCGGCTTCAAGCGGCGGATCACCGAGACGGGCGGCTACTCGCTCTACACTATGCGCCCGCCGGCCCACGCGGGCATCTTCGGCGAGCTGCGCGAGCGGGTCGACCGCGAGGTGCTGAACGGCTACCGGCTGTGCGACCCGCGGCTGCCGATCGTCTCCGACCAGGACGGCTCGCTGGTCACCTCCGCCGAGCAGGCCCGCGCGTGGATCCTCGGCGGCATCACCCGCCCGATGCGCTGGCCCGGGGTCGTGGACACCCTGGCGGCCGAGGGCGTGCGGCGCATCAGCGTCGTCGGCCGGGACCGCCTGCTGCGCCGGCTCAAGTGCACCGTCGAGAACTTCACGACCACGACCGTCGCACCGGAGTCCGCACTGCGGCCCAGGAGTTGAGGTGGCGGACCGTTCGACCGAAAGGCACGACCCCTTGACCGACAGCACCAGCGCACCGGCCGGAGCCCTGCTCGCCACCAGCGACCTGCACATCAGCTACGAGGAGAACCGCGACATCGTCCGCGGGCTGCGGCCGAGGACGCCCGCGGACTGGCTGATCGTCGCCGGTGACATCGGCGAGCTGGTCGCCGACGTCGAGTGGACCCTCGGCCTGCTCAGGGAGCGGTTCGCCGAGGTGGTGTGGGCGCCGGGCAACCACGAGCTGTGGACCCACCCCTCCGACCCCGTCCAGCTGCGCGGCGTCGAGCGCTACCGGCACCTGGTGGAGGTCTGCCGCCGCCTGGGCGTGCACAGCCCCGAGGACCCGTACCCCGTGTGGCCCGGCCCCGACGGCCCGGTGCGCATCGCCCCGCTGTTCGTCGGCTACGACTACACCTTCCGGCCGCCGGGCACCGCCACCAAGGAGCAGGCGCTGGCGCGCGCGCACGACACGGGAGTGGTCTGCGCCGACGAGTACCTGCTGCACCCCGACCCGTACCCGAGCCGCGAGGCCTGGTGCCGCGCCCGGGTGGCCGCCACCGAGGAGCGGCTGGCCGCGCTCGACCCGGCGGTGCCCACCGTGCTGGCCAACCACTACCCGCTGGTGCGTCAGCCCACCGACGTCCTGTACTACCCCGAGTTCGCGCAGTGGTGCGGCACCACCGCCACCGCCGACTGGCACACCCGCTTCAATGTGGCGGCGGTGGTCTACGGCCACCTGCACATCCCGCGGACCACCCGCTACGACGGCGTCCGCTTCGAGGAGGTCTCGGTGGGCTACCCGCGCGAATGGCGGCGCCGGGGCGACGTCGTGCCGAGCGGACTGCGTCAGATCCTCCCCGAGGCGGCGAAGCGTTGATCGAGAAGATCCTCCCCGACGCCGTCACGGTCGACGAGAGCCGTGTCGAGGACGAGCCCGTCGAGCTGTTCCCCGCCGAGGTCGAGCACATCGCCCACTCGGTCCCGCGCCGGCAGCAGGAGTTCCGCGCGGTCCGGGCCTGCGCCCGGCGCGCGCTGGCCTCGCTGGGCCTCGCGCCGGTCCCGCTGGTGCCCGGCCCGAGAGGCGAACCCGTGTGGCCCGCAGGTGTGGTGGGCAGCATGACCCACTGCGCGGGCTACCGCGCCGCCGCCCTGGCCCCGGCCGATGCGGTGCTGACCCTCGGCATCGACGCCGAGGTCGACGAGCCCCTCCCGGAAGGCGTTCTGGAGGCCGTCGCACTGCCCGAGGAGCTGCCGATGCTGGCCGCCCTGCGGCGCGCGGATCCGGCCGTGCCCGCCGACCGGCTGCTGTTCAGCGCGAAGGAGAGCGTCTACAAGGCGTGGTTCCCGCTGGCGAGGAAGATGCTGGACTTCACCGAGGCCACCTTGACCATCGACCCGGACGGCACCTTCGCCGCCAGGCTGCTGGTCCCCGGCCCCTTCGCCGGGGGCCGCCGGCTGGCGGGCTTCGAAGGCCGCTGGATCGCCGCGGACGGCCTGGTGGCGACCGCGATCACGGTGCCGCACGGCTGATCGGCCCGACGCCGGCGCGCCCGGAGCCGGCGGCCCAGCGGTGCGGCCGCCCGGGCCGTTGCGGCCTGCCCGGAGATCGGCCGTGCGCGCCTGATTCCGTCTTGGGATGCGAAGTTGACGATGTATCACGACGGCACACGGGTCGGGGCGGGTGGGGTCGGATAGGGGTTCTGTCCCCCGACGGGGCCTGGATACTCTCCGGTACGTACGGGCTCAGCCCGCCCCGAACCCCTCCGAGCGCTCCCCGGACTTCCGGGTGTGAGGCGCCGGCGGTGGCCGTCGAGTACGAGAAGGATGAGTGGAGCCGATGCCGGCCAAGATCCTCGCGGAAACCTCCGTAGTGACACTCGCCGAGTTCGAGCAGGACACCCTCCGTATCGCCCAGGTCCTGCGTGAGCGGGGGGTCGGGCTCGGTGACCGGGTGCTGCTCAAGGCCGGCAACTCGATCAGCTACGTGTCCGTCCTGTTCGCCCTGATGCACCTCGGCGCCTCCGTGGTGCTGGTGGACCAGCAGGAGAAGCGGGACGCGACCGCCTCCATCATCCGCCGGGCCGGTACCAAGCTGGTCCTGGTCGACGACGACGCCCCGGCGCCCGACGAGGCCGACCCGGTGCACCTCTACGAGCTGCTGGCCGCCGCCCCCGACCTGGAGGTGACGGACCGCCGACTGGACTTCGGCGCCTGGTCCGACCTGGACGACGCGCTGATCATGTGGTCCTCCGGGTCCACCGGCGAGCCCAAGGGCATCGTCAAGAACGGCGGCCGGATGCTGCGCAACCTCGAGCGCAACGCCCGCCACATGGGCCACTGCTCGGACGACGTGCTGCTGCCGCTGCTGCCCTTTTCGCACCAGTACGGCCTGTCGATGGTCCTGATCGCCTGGATCGTCCAGGGCTCCCTGGTCATCGCCCCCTACAAGCGCCCCGACCGCGCCCTGCGGATGGCCGGGCACTCCGGCGCGACCGTCCTGGACGCGACCCCGGCCACCTACCGCAGCATGCTCGGCATCATCCGGCAGAAGCCGGCCCTGGGCGGCGCGCTCGACTCGGTCCGGATGTTCTGCAGCGGCGCCGCGCCGCTGGACCGGTCGCTGGTGGACAGCTACGTCGAGCGCTTCGGCCTGCCGCTGCTGGACAGCTACGGCAGCACCGAGGCGGGCAACGTGGCCTTCGCGACCGCCGACAACGCCGTGGCGTGCGGGCAGGTCATGGACGGGCTGCGGGTGCGCGTGGTCGACGACGAGGACCGCGAGGTGCCGGCCGGGGAGGTGGGCGAGCTGCTCATCGAGACGCCGGACGTGATGGTCGGCTACCTCACCCAGGACGGCGGGATCGACCCGGTGGACCAGAGCGTCTTCCGCACCGGCGACCTCGGCCACGTCGACGCGGCCGGCAACCTGTTCGTGCTGGGCCGCAAGTTCGCCGTGCACCGCAACGGCTACACGCTCTACCCCGAGATCGTCGAGCGCAAGGCGGCCGCCGGCGGCTGCTCGACCCGGGTCGTCCCGCTGCCCGACGAGCGCCGCGGCAGCAGCCTCGTCTTCTTCGTGGAGGACGAGCAACAGCGCGAGTCCGCGCACTGGCGGGAGGTCCTGGCCGGTCTGCTGCCCACCTACGAGCAGCCCAACCGGGTGATCGTGGTGGACCAGTTCCCGCTGAACCGCAACGGCAAGCCGGACAAGCGCAGGATGACCGAACTCGCCGAGGCCGCCGTGGCCGGCTCGGGAGACCGCGAGGACGCCGCCTGACGAGGCGTCGGGCAGAACGCCGCAGGCGGCCCGGTCCGAGCACCCTCGGACCGGGCCGCGCGGGTTCGGGACCATCCGGCCAGGACGGTCCGGCTCGGTTCGGCTCGGTCCAGGTCAGTCCAGCAGGCCGCGTTCGATCGCGGCGAGTACCGCGGCCGTCCGGTCGGAGACCGAGAGCTTCTTGAACACCCGCAGCAGGTGGGTCTTCACCGTCGCCTCGCCGATGTGCAGTTCGCGGCCGATGTCGGCGTTGGTCAACCCACGGCCGACCAGGCGCAGCACCTCGCACTCGCGCCCCGACAGGGGCGTCTGCTGCTGCTCCTGGGAGCGGGCCCGGAACAGGCGGCCGGCCACGGCGGGCGAGAGCACCGTCTCCCCGCGGGCGGCCGCCCGGACCGCGTCGATCAGCTCCGCCCGTGAGGTGCCCTTGAGCAGGTACCCGGCCGCGCCGGATTCGACGGCGCGCAGGATGTCGGCGTCGTCCTCGTAGGTGGTGAGCACCACCACCTTGGGGCGGCGCGAATGCCGCAGGATCCGGGCGGTCGCGGTGGCGCCGTCCGTCTCGCCCATCCGCAGGTCCATCAGGATCACGTCGGGATCGAGCGCCGCCGCACGCACCACCGCCTCCTCGCCGCTGCCGGCCGTCCCCGCCACCCGGAGGCCCGGAGCGGCCTCCAGCATCGCGCACAGGCCCTCGCGCACGACCGGGTGGTCGTCGACGATCAGGACCGTGATCGGCTGCTGCGCGACCGGTTCCTGGGCGGGCGTCGGCTGCTCGGCGCTCATCGGGACTCCTCCACGTTCCTCGCCGTCGCCGCGACCAGCGGGACGACGACCTCCACCACCGTGCCGCGGCCCGGCGCGCCGGTCACCTCGACCGTCCCGCCGACCTCGCCGACCCGGCCCCGCATGCCGCGCAACCCGTACCCCGACGGCTCCCCGTCCGGACCGGGAGACGGCTCGGCCAGGCCGCAGCCGTCGTCCTCGACCCGCAGCCGCACCGCCGCGTCGCTGAACTCGACGCGCAGGGAGACCCGCTGGGCGCGGGCGTGCTTGCGGACGTTGGCCAGCGCCTCCTGCGCGGCGCGCAGCAGCACCACGCTCACCGCGGTCGGCAGCGGGAACTCGGTGCCCTCGGCGGTGTGGTCCACCGTCAGGTCGGTCTCCGCCGCCAGCGCCTCGCCCTGGCGGCGGACCGCCTCGCCGAGCGAGTTCCCGCGCAGCGGCACCGGGGTCAGCGCGGCGACGAAGCCGCGGGTCTCGGTCAGGTTGTCGGCGGCCACCCGGGCGGCCAGGGCCAGGTGCCGGCGGGCCAGTTCGGGGTCGTCCGCGAGCTCCGAGTCGACCGTCTCGATCAGCGCGATCAGGCTGGTCAGCCCCTGGGCCACGGTGTCGTGGATCTCCCGGGCCAGCCGCTCCCGCTCGGCGGCGATGCCGGCCTGCCGGGAGAGCCGGGCCACCTGGACCCGGCTCAGCTCCAGCTCCTCGATCAACTGGGCGCGTTCGCGGCTCTGCTCGGCGACCCGGGTGATCCACAGGCCGACCAGGACGGCGAGCGCGATGCCGAGCAGGGTGAGCGGCAGGACGCCCAGCACGGCCTGGCCGAACTCGCCGCTGGTGACCCAGAGCAGGATCGGCGGAACCAGGTTGGCCAGCAGCACCACCGCGATACCCGGCCCCGAGGGCAGGCTCATCAGCAGCATCGGACAGATCGCGAACAGCGCGAACGACGAAGCCACGTCGAGCAGGGTCGCGGCGCCGAAGAGGGCGCCCAGCCCGGCGGCGAACCACCGCGCGCGCACGGGTCTGCCGCCGCCGTTCAGCAGCAGTGGCCGCCCGAATCCCGCGTACCACGGGACGGCCAGGGTCAGCGCGGCCACCGCCCCCGCCACCCGCCCCGGCGCGTCGCCCGAGGTCAGCAGCAGCCCGGTGGTGACCAGGTAGGAGAGTCCGAAGTAGGCGTCCCAGAGTCCGAACCAGCGCCGCACCGGAGTCCGGTGGCGGCTCGTCCCGGCCGGGTCGAGGCCCGGTTCCACGGTCGGCGGCCGGCCGACGGGCGGGCCGGGGGGCTGGTCGACGGGCTGGTCAGGGGCGACGCTGGCGTGCACGCTGACCAGTCCTACCACGCCCGGCGCGCCGCACACCACGTCAGGATGCGGTCGGGGAGACGTACTCACGGTGTACGTCGATCGGTGGACAGCCGGTTCCACCGGGCGGTCGTTCCGCGGCCTTCCGCCCGTTCCTAGCCTGGATCTCAGGACAGGAAAAGCACGGTGAACGGGACTTCTGGAGTACGGACGATGAGTGACTTCATGATCACGCTGGTGGTCAGCGGGACGGTGCTGCTGGTGATCCTCGCCGGCGACCTCGGTCGTCGGAAGGTCAACGCGCTGCGGCTGATCCGGCCGCTGATCGCGGTCGCGGTGGTCATGGTGCTCTTCTTCCACTCGCCGCAGCTGGACGGCAACGACCTCTCGCTGCAGCTGGTCGGCATCGGCCTGGGCACCATCCTCGGCCTGGCGGCCGGAGCGATGATGCCCGCCGAGAGGGACGCGTCCGGGCAGGTCTACACTCGGGCCGGGGTGCTCTACGGGCTCTTCTGGCTCGCCATGTCGGCCGCCCGGGTGCTCTTCGTCTACGGGATCGAGCACTGGTACACCGCCGCGATCATCACCTTCTCCGTCAAGTACCGGATCAGCGGGCCCGAGGTCTTCTCCAACTCCCTCGTGCTGATGGCGCTGGCCACCGTGCTGGCGCGGACCGTCGTGGTGATGAACCGCCGCCGCCGGCTGCGCGTCGCGGTCGCGTAGGAGCGCTGACAGTCACCCGGCTGCCCAAGCAAAGCGAGAGGAATCGACACCGTGCCCCACCACGAGGGACCCCGTCTGCGGCCGCCCCACCACCGGGTGGAGCGCCGCGCCATCGCCTGGTGGATGGTGCGCGCCGCGCTGATCCCGGTGCCCACCGCCCTGGTGACCGGCGTTCTCTATCTGCTCATCCCGCCGGCCCGGTTCGTCTTCGGCCCGGTCTTCCTCGTGGTCGCGCTGTTCGCGCTCGCCTACCTGACCGTCATGCCGCTGTGGCGCTACCGGGTGCACCGCTGGGAGACCACCGACCACGCCGTCTACACGAGCTCCGGCTGGCTGTGGCAGCACTGGCGGGTGGCGCCGCTGTCGCGGATCCAGACCGTGGACACCGTGCGCGGCCCGCTGGAGCAGCTCTTCGGCCTCAGCGGCATCAAGGTCACCACAGCCTCCGCCTCGGGCGCCCTGATCATCCGGGGCCTGGACCGGGGCCGCGCCGCCGAGGTCGTCGAGCACCTGACCAACGCCACCCAGGCCACCACGGGGGACGCGACATGACCCCGGATGCCACCCGCGACGTGAACGGCGACGTGACCCGCGAGGAGAAGGTCGGCGTCGAGCACGGCGCGCCCGCGGCCGCCGAGCCCGACTGGCACCGGCTCAGCATGCGCCTGATACCGGTGCACCTGACCTGGCTGGTGGCCCCCGTCGTCTCCGGGGTCGGCACCCTCATCGGCACCGGCGGCCGGCTCAACCTGCAGGCGCTGCTCACGATCGCCTCGTTCACCGTGGCCTTCCTGATCGTCGCCGGCATCAACCTGACCCGCGTCCTCACCACCGGCTACCGGATCACCGAGGCCCGGCTGGAACTGCGCTCGGGCCTGCTCTTCCGCAGCCGTCGCTCGGTCCCGCTGGAGCGCATCCGCAGCGCCGACGTCACCGCGCGTCCGCTGCACCGTCTGCTCGGCCTGGCCACGGTGAACGTGGGCGCCGCCGTCCACGGCGCCTCCGCGGCCCGCAGCCTCTCACTGGACGGCCTCACCCTCCCTCAGGCGCACGCACTCCAGCAGGAGCTGCTCAACGGCCGGGCCGCCCGCCTCGTCCGCCGGTCGACCGCCGCCGACCGGGACGAGGCCGTCGACCCCGCCGAACCGCCCGTCCCGGCCCCCGTCGCCGAACTCTCCTGGACCTGGCTGCGCTACGCCCCGCTCACGATCTGGGGTGTCGGCGGGCTCCTGGCCGTTCTCGGCATCTGCTACAACACCCTGCACGAGATGCAGATCGACCCCCTGAAGCTGGGCGTCGTGCACCAGCTGGTCGCCGCGTTCACCGCGGTGCCGCTCTGGGTCGCGGTGCCGGCGCTGCTGCTGCTCGTGGCCGCGCTCGGCACGGTCGTGGCCGTGGGCCAGTACGTCGAGGGCTGGTACGGGTACCGCCTGGAGCGCGAGGACGGCGGTGTCCTGCGGCTGCGGCGCGGCCTGTGGAAGCACCGCTCGGTCTCCATCGAGGAGCGACGGATGCGCGGCCTCGAACTGGTCGAGTCGCTGCTGCTGCGCTGGGGCGGCGGCGCCCGGCTGTACGCGGTCGCCACCGGTCTGGGCAACGTCGAGGAGAACCGCACCCGCGGCATCCTGGTTCCGCCCGCACCGCGCGCCGAAGCGCTGCGGGTGGCCGACGAGCTGAGCCCGGTCCGTCAGGCGTCACCGGTGGCGGCCCGGTTGACCGCTCACCCCGGGGTGGCCCGGCGTCGCCGGATCAACCGGGGCCTGGCCGTGGTCGCGCTCGTCACGGCCGTGGTGGCGCTGCCCGGCATCTGGGTGCCGCAGTTCCTCGTGGCTGCGGGTGTGGTCGCGGCCGTGCTGCTGCCCTGCGCCGTGTGGCTCGGCGTCGACGCCTACCGGGCCCTGGGCCACGCCCTGGTCGGCGACCACCTGGTGGCTCGCTCGGGCACCTTTGCCCGCCGCACGGTGGCTCTGCAGCGCACCGGAGTGATCGGCTGGACCGTCAGCCGTTCCGTGTTCCAGCGCCGCAGCGGCCTGCTCACCCTCACCGCCACCACCGCCGCAGGCCGTGGCGCCTACCGGGTGCGCGACGTGACGCTCGCCGAGGGGCTTTCGCTCGCCGAGCAGGCCGTGCCCGACCTGCTCACCCCGTTTCTCGAAAGGGGCTGAGCGCCCCGGGAACCGGAGCAGCCCCGGCGGACGGAGTTCGCCGGGGCGATGCATTTTGGAATTCCGACTTTCCTGCGGGCGGCGGGAAGGTATTTTCGCGTCATGACGCGACCGGCGCTGCGGAATTGCCTCCATGCGGCGTCCGGATATACCCAGGGGTACGCGCAGGATTGCGTAGGGGTGCCTAGGGGGACGTAGGGGTACCTGGTGATCACCGCCGAATGGCAGGCTGGCAAACGGTTTTGGATACCGTCTGCTGGGTGGTGGAGCGCGCGATGTTGAACCAGTCCGAGGGAATTGTTCCGGAGCCGGACGGTGCGGACGCCGGAAATTCGGATGCGCTGTCATCTTTGCGGCGGCGGCTGACCGGCCACGCCGAGGCCGACCAGCAGCGCCTGCTGCTGAACCTCGTGCTGGAGCACGCCACCGAATCCCTGCGCGGCCGTCCGTCCGCCGCCGTCGAGGCCGACCGCCCGTTCCTGGAGCTCGGCTTCGACTCGCTGGCCGCCGTCGACCTGCACAGCCGGCTGCAGGCCGCGACCGGGCTGCGCCTGCCGGTCACCCTGGTCTTCGACCACCCCACCGCCGCCTCCCTCGCCCGCCACCTGCGGGCCGAGATCCTGGGCCTGGCCGCCGTGGGCGACTTCCCCGAGCCGCTCGGCTCCGCCGACGACGAGCCCATCGCGATCGTCGCCATGGCCTGCCGGTTCCCCGGCGACGCGAACAGCCCCGAGCAGCTGTGGCAGCTCGTCGCCGACGGCGTCGACGCGATCTCCGCCTTCCCGGCCGGTCGCGGATGGGACCTCGGCGGGCTCTACGATCCGGACCCGGACCACCCGGGCACCAGCTACGCGCAGGCCGGCGGCTTCCTGCACGACGCCGACACCTTCGACCCGGGCTTCTTCGGCATCTCGCCGCGCGAGGCGCTGGCGATGGACCCCCAGCAGCGGCTGCTGCTGGAGACCGCCTGGGAGGCGTTCGAGCGCGCCGGCATCGATCCCGGCACCCTGCGCGAGTCCCGCACCGGCGTCTTCATCGGCGCCGAGGCCCAGGACTACGGACCGCGCCTGCACGAGGCGGCCGAGGGCATGGAGGGCTACCTGGTCACCGGCACCGCAGGCAGCGTCGCCTCGGGCCGGCTCTCCTACACCTTCGGCTTCCAGGGCCCGGCGGTCACCGTCGACACCGCCTGCTCCTCCTCGCTGGTCGCGCTGCACCTGGCCGTGCAGTCGCTGCGCCGCGGCGAGTGCAGCGTGGCACTGGCCGGCGGCGTCGCCGTGATGGCCAACCCCGGCTCGTTCATCGCCTTCAGCCGCCAGCGCGGCCTCGCCCCCGACGGCCGCTGCAAGCCGTTCGCCGACGCCGCCGACGGCACCGCCTGGGGCGAGGGCGCGGGCATGCTGCTCGTCGAGCGCCTGTCCGACGCGCAGCGCAACGGTCACCCCGTGCTGGCGATCGTGCGCGGCTCGGCGATCAACCAGGACGGCGCCAGCAACGGCCTCACCGCCCCCAACGGCCCGTCCCAGCAGCGCGTGATCCGCCAGGCCCTGGCCGACGCCGGTCTGACGGCCGGTGAGGTCGACGCCGTCGAGGCGCACGGCACCGGCACCACCCTCGGCGACCCGATCGAGGCCCAGGCCCTGCTCGCCACCTACGGCCAGGACCGCCCCGAGGACCGGCCGCTGCGGCTCGGCTCGCTGAAGTCCAACATCGGCCACACCCAGGCTGCCGCCGGCATCGGCGGCGTCATCAAGATGGTCATGGCGATGCAGCACGGCGTGCTGCCGCGCACCCTGCACGTCGACGCGCCCAGCGCGCACGTCGACTGGAGCGCGGGCACCGTCGAGCTGCTCACCGAGCCGATGCCCTGGCCCGAGAGCGGCCACCCCCGCCGCGCGGGCGTCTCGTCCTTCGGCATGAGCGGCACCAACGCCCACACCGTCATCGAGCAGGCCCCGCGGGCCACCGAGCAGGCTGACATCGCCGAGCCGGTCTCCGTCGTGCCCGCGGCGCTGCCGTGGGTGCTCTCGGCCAAGACCCCCGAGGCCCTGCGCGAGCAGGCCGAGCGGCTGCACGCCCACCTGGTGGCGAACCCCGGGCAGAGCCCGGCCGACCTCGGCCACTCGCTGGCCACCACCCGCGCGAGCTTCGAGCACCGGGCGGCGCTGGTCGCCGCCGGCCGTGCGGAGTTCCAGCAGGCGCTGCGCGCGCTGGCCGAGGGCACCGGTCGGCCCGGCCTGGTCCAGGGCACGCCGGACACCGGCCGCACCGCGTTCGTCTTCACCGGCCAGGGCAGCCAGCGCCTGGCCATGGGCCGGGAGCTGTACGAGACCTTCCCGGTCTTCGCCCGCGCCCTCGACCAGGCCTGCGGTCACCTCGACCTCCAGCTGGAGCGCCCGCTGCGCGAGGTGCTGTTCGCGGCCGAGGGCTCGGCCGAGGCCGGGCTGCTGCACCGGACTGCCTACACCCAGCCCGCGCTGTTCGCCGTCGAGGTGGCGCTCTTCCGCCTCGCCGAGTCCTGGGGCCTGCGCCCGGACTTCCTGGCCGGGCACTCGATCGGCGAGCTGGCCGCCGCCCACGTCGCCGGGGTCCTCACCCTGCCCGACGCCGCGTTGCTGGTCGCCGCCCGCGGCCGGCTCATGCAGGAACTGCCGGGCGGCGGTGCCATGGTGGCGCTGCAGGCCACCGAGGCCGAGGTGCTGGCCGACCTCGCCGACCGCGAGGGCCGGATCGCCGTCGCGGCCGTCAACGGGCCCGACGCCGTGGTGATCGCGGGTGACGAGGACGCCGTCCTCGCCGCCGCAGCCCACTGGCAGTCCGAGGGCCGCAAGACCAAGCGGCTGACGGTCAGCCACGCCTTCCACTCCCCGCACATGGACGGCATGCTCGCCGAGTTCCGGCGCTGCGCGCAGGTGGTGAGCTACGCCGCGCCGACCGTCCCGATCGTCTCCACCCTCACCGGTGAGCTGGCGACCGCCGAGGAGATCGGCACCCCTGAGTACTGGGTGCGGCACGTGCGCGAGGCCGTGCGCTTCGCGGACGCGATGCGCGTGCTGGAGCGCGAGGGCGTCAGCACCGTCGTGGAGCTCGGCCCCGACGGCGTGCTGTCGGCCATGGGCCAGGCCTGCGTCACCGAGCCCGTCGCGTTCCTGCCGGTGCTGCGCGCCGGCCGTCCCGAGGTCCGCACCTTCACCACCGCCCTGGCCGAAGCACACGTCCGCGGCCACGCCCTCGACTGGGACGGCGTCTTCGCGGGCCAGGGCGCCCGTCGGGTGGACCTGCCGACCTACGCCTTCCAGCGTGAGCGCTACTGGCTGGAGAGCGGCAGCGCGCTCGGCGACGTCGCCTCGATCGGCCTCGACTCCGCCGACCACCCGCTGCTGGGCGCGGCGGTGGCCCTCGCCGACGTCGACGGTTTCCTGTTCACCGGGCGGCTCGCCCTGGACACCCACCCCTGGCTGGCCGACCACGCCGTGCAGGGCACCGTGCTGCTGCCCGGCACCGCCTTCGTCGATCTGGCGATCCGGGCCGGCGACCAGGTCGGCTGCGACCTGGTCGAGGAACTGACGCTCGAGGCACCGCTGTTGCTGCCCGAGCACGGCGGCGTGCAGCTGCAGATCGTGGTGAGCGGCGCCGACGAGAACGGCAGCCGCTCGCTCAGCCTGCACTCCCGGATCGAGGGCGCCCCGGCCGACGAGCCGTGGAGCCGCCACGCCACCGGTGTGCTCACCGCAGGCGCCGCTGCGGCCGGGTTCGACCTCGCCGCCTGGCCGCCCGCCGACGCCCGCCCGGTCGACGTCCGTCAGATCCACACCGACCTGGCCGAGACCGGCTTCGGCTACGGTCCCGCCTTCCAGGGCCTGCGGGCCACCTGGCTGCGCGGCACGGAGATCTTCGCCGAGATCGCCCTGCCCGCCGGGGCGGAGGACGACGCCGACCGGTTCGGCCTGCACCCCGCGCTGCTCGACGCCGCGCTGCACGCGCTGGGCGCCGACACCGGCGACGACGCGCTCCGGGGCGGCCTGCCGTTCTCCTGGAGCGGCGTCACCCTGCACGCCACAGGTGCGTCCACCCTGCGGGTGCGGATCACCCCGCTGGGCGGAGGCGAGGTCGCGCTCGACCTCGCCGACGGCACCGGCCGACCGGTGATGTCGGTGCGTTCCCTGGCGCTGCGTGAGATCTCCGCCGAGCAGCTGGGCGCCGTCCGTGGCGCGCACCACGAGTCGCTGTTCCGGGTGGAGTGGACGACGCTGCCGATGACGGCCGGCGCTGTCGAGCACGGCCGTTGGGCCGCGTTGGATGGTGCGCTCGACGGTGTCGCCGTCGAGGGCTTCGCCGACTTGGGGGAGTTGGCGGCGGCCGAGGTCGTGCCGGACGTGGTGTTCGCTTCGTGTGCGTCCACCGGTGGGCTGTCGGCGGACGCGGTGCGGGAGGTCTCCCACCGGGCCCTGGGGCTGGTGCAGGGCTGGCTGGCCGAGGACCGGTTCGCCGACGCGCGGCTGGTCGTCGTGACGCGGGGTGCGGTGGCGCCGCTGTCGGGTGAGGCGTTGGCCGACCCGGCGGGAGCGGCGGTGTGGGGCCTGGTGCGCTCCGCGCAGGCCGAGAACCCGGACCGGTTCGTGCTGCTCGACCTGGACGCGGCCGATGTCCCCGCCGAATCGGTGGCTGCCGCACTGGCAAGCGGCGAACCGGAGCTGGCGATACGCCAGGGTGCCTGCCACCTGCCGCGCCTGACCCGTGTCGCCGTGGACGAGGCACCGGCACCGCAGGACGCCACCGCCTGGCGACTGGACCCTGACGGCACCGTCCTGATCACCGGCGGCACCGGCGCCCTGGGCGCGGTCGCCGCTCGCCACCTGGTCGCGGAGCACGGCGCGCGGCACCTGCTGCTCACCAGCCGGCGCGGCGCCGACGCGCCCGGCGCGGCCGACCTGGCCGACGAACTGGCCGAGCTGGGCGCCACCGTGACGCTGGCGGCGTGCGACGTGGCCGACCGTGCCGCGCTCGCCGAGCTGCTCGGCACGTTGGACCGTCCGCTCACCGCTGTCATCCACACTGCGGGTGTCCTGGACGACGGCGTCGTCCCCTCGCTCACGCCCGACCGCTTCGACGCCGTGCTGCGCCCCAAGGTCGACGCCGCGCTCAACCTGCACGAGCTGACCGCCGGGCTGGACCTCGCCGCCTTCGTGCTCTACTCGTCGAACGCCGCCGTCCTCGGCGGCGCCGGCCAGGCCAACTACGCTGCTGCGAACGCCTTCCTGGACGCGCTGGCCGCCCACCGGGCCGAGCTCGGCCTGCCCGCGCTCTCGCTCGCCTGGGGCCCGTGGGCCGAGGGTGGCATGGCGAGCGCCCTGGACGCCGCCGACCTCCAGCGGCTGGCGCGCGACGGAATGCCCGGCCTCGCCGACGTCGAGGGCCTGGCCCTGCTCGACACCGCCGTCGGCCTGGGCGACGCCGCCCTGGTCCCGATGCGCGTCGACCTGAGCGCGCTGCGCTCCCGCGCCGCCGCCGGCACCCTGCCCGTGCTGCTGCGCGGCCTGGTCCGCACGCCCGTCCGCCGGGCCGCGCTGGCCGGCACCGGCGGCGGCTCTGAGCTCCTGCGCCGACTGGCCGGCCTTTCCGAGGCCGAGCTGGACCGCGAGCTGCTGGAGGTTCTGCGGGTGCGGGTGGCCGCCGTCCTGGGCCACGCCTCGTCCGAGGTGATCGAGGCCGGTCGTGCTTTCAAGGACCTCGGCTTCGACTCGCTGACCTCCGTGGAGCTGCGCAACGCGCTCAACTCGGCCACGGGCCTGCGCCTGCCGCCCACCCTGATCTTCGACTACCCGACCCCGGCCGCGCTGGCCGCGTACCTGCGCACCCGCATCGTCGGCGCCACCCCGGTGGCCGCCACCACCGGAGCGGCGACGGCGCAGGTGGCCGACGACCCGATCGCGATCGTCGGCATGGCCTGCCGCTACCCGGGCGGCGTCCAGTCGCCGGACGACCTGTGGCGGCTGGTCGTCGACGGCGGCGACGCGATCTCCGGCTTCCCGGCCGGTCGTGGCTGGGACGTGGAGAACCTCTACCACCCGGACCCCGACCACCCGGGCACCTCGTACTCCTGCGAGGGCGGCTTCCTGCACGACGCGGGCCTGTTCGACCCGGAGTTCTTCGGCATCTCGCCGCGCGAGGCCGTCGCGATGGACCCGCAGCAGCGGCTGCTGCTGGAGGTCTCCTGGGAGGCGATCGAGCGCGCCGGGATCGACCCGGCCCTGCTCAAGGGCAGCCGCACGGGCGTGTTCGCCGGTGTGATGTACCACGACTACGCCACCAGGATCAGCGAGCTCCCGGACGGGGTCGAGGGCTACCTCGGCACCGGCACCGCAGGCAGTGTCGCCTCCGGTCGCGTCGCCTACACGCTCGGCCTGGAAGGCCCCGCCGTCACCGTCGACACGGCCTGCTCCTCCTCGCTGGTCGCCCTGCACCTCGCGGTGCAGGCGCTGCGCCAGGGCGAGTGCACGATGGCACTCGCCGGTGGCGCGACCGTCATGGCGACGCCCGAAGCGTTCATCGACTTCAGCCGCCAGCGCGGCCTGGCCTCCGACGGGCGCTGCAAGGCGTTCTCGGCCGGTGCGGACGGCACCGGCTGGGCCGAGGGCGCGGGCATGCTGCTCGTCGAGCGCCTGTCCGACGCGCAGCGCAACGGTCACCCCGTGCTGGCGATCGTGCGCGGCTCGGCGATCAACCAGGACGGCGCGAGCAACGGCCTCACCGCCCCCAACGGCCCGTCCCAGCAGCGCGTGATCCGTCAGGCGCTCCAGGACGCCGGGCTGACGGCCGACCAGGTCAGCGTGGTCGAGGCCCACGGCACCGGCACCCCCCTGGGCGACCCGATCGAGGCGCACGCCCTGCTGGCCACCTACGGCCAGGACCGCGCCGAGGACCAGCCGCTCTGGCTGGGCTCGCTGAAGACCAACATCGGCCACACCCAGGCCGCGGCGGGCGTCGGCGGCATCATCAAGATGGTCATGGCGATGCGCCACGGCGTGCTTCCCCGCACCCTGCACGCGGACGAGCGCTCCGCGAACGTCGACTGGACGGCGGGAGCGGTCGAGCTCCTGACCGAGGAGCGCGCCTGGCCGCAGACCGATGCGCCGCGCCGAGCCGGTGTGTCGTCCTTCGGGTTCAGCGGCACCAACGCGCACACCATCATCGAGCAGCCGCCCGTCGTCGAGGAGGACTCGGTCGAGGCGCCTGCCGCGCCGCTGCCCGCCGTCCAGCCCTGGATCCTCTCGGCCCGTGGCGAGGAAGCCCTGCGCGAGCAGGCGCGGGCGCTGCTCACCCACCTCACCCGGCTCGACGCGGACGCCGCGCCGACCACTGCCGACCTGGCCTACTCGCTGGCGACCGGCCGGGCGACGCTGGAGAACCGTGCGGTTCTCGTCGCCGGTGAGCACGCGGAGTTCGTCGGCGCGCTGGCCGCGCTGGCGTCCGGCGAGCCGACCGCCGACGCGGTGCTCGGCACCGCCGGGACGGCGGGCCGGACGGCCTTCCTGTTCACGGGGCAGGGGAGCCAGCGGGCGGGGATGGGCCGTGAGCTGTATGAGGCGTTCCCGGTGTTCGCGGCGGCGTTCGACGCGGTGTGCGCGGAGCTGGACGGGCTGCTGGACCGTCCGCTGAAGGATGTCGTCTTCCAGGGTGAGCGGATCGACGAGACGGCGC
>NZ_BBPP01000051.1:14045-18357 GCF_000787835.1 Streptacidiphilus melanogenes | reverse complement strand
CGGCCGTGCTGGCTGTGGCGGAGCAACTCGCCGGGCAGGGTCGCAAGACCAAGCGGCTGACGGTCAGCCACGCGTTCCACTCGCCGCTGATGGACCCGATGCTGGACGAGTTCCGCACGGTGGCCGAAGGCCTGACCTTCCACGCTCCCCGGATCCCGATCGTCTCCACCCTCGACCAGGACGCCGACCTCACCGCGCCCGAGTACTGGGTGCGCCACGTCCGCGAAGCCGTCCGCTTCCGCGACGCGATCGCGGCGTTGGAGGCGCAGGGCGTCCGCACGTTCGTGGAGCTCGGCCCGGACGGCGTGCTCGCCGCGATGGGACAGGACTGCGTGACCGAGGCGGCGGCCTTCGCGCCGCTGCTGCGCGCCGACCGTCCCGAGGACCGTGCGCTCACTGCCGCCCTCGCCCAACTCCATGTGCGTGGCGTGGCCGTGGACTGGTCGGCGTTCTTCGCCGGACGCGGTGCGCGACGCGTGGACCTGCCGACCTATGCCTTCCAGCGGCAGTGGTACTGGCTGGAGAACGCCGCCGTCGCGGCGGTCCCGGCGCAGGGGCAGAGCGACGCGGTGGACGCCACCTTCTGGGAGGCCGTCGACCGCGGCGACCTCGACGCCCTCTCCACGGCCCTCGAACTGGGCGGCGACCAGCCGTTCAGCTCGGTGCTGCCCGCGCTCTCGGCCTGGCGCCGCAAGAGCCGCGAGCAGGCGACGGTGGACGGCTGGCGCTACCGCGTCACCTGGAAGCCGGTGCGCCAGGCAGCCTCGGGCACCCCCTCGGGCACCTGGCTGGTGGCCTTCCCGACCGGGACGAGCGAGAGCACCGCCGTGCTCGCCGCGCTGCGGGCGCTGTCCGCGCGCGGCGTCGAGGTCCGGCAGGTCGAGATCGACAGCGCGGCGCCGGAGCGCGGCGCCGTGGCGCAGCTGCTGCGTGACGCCGCGCAGGACGCCACTGCGGTCGCCGGTGTGGTCTGGCTGCCCGGCTCGGACCCTGAGCCGGTGCTCACCGCGACGCTCGTGCAGGCCTTGGGGGATGCGGGTGTCGTCGCACCGCTGTGGTGCCTGACGGGCGGTGCGGTGTCGACGGGCCGCTCGGACCGGCTCGCCGGTCCCGAGCAGGCGCAGCTGTGGGGTCTGGGCCGGGTGGTGGCGCTGGAGCACCCGGAGCGCTGGGGTGGTCTGGTCGACCTCCCGGAGACCGTCGACGACCGCGTGCTCGCGCGGCTGGCGGGCGTGCTGGCCGGTGCCGGTGGCGAGGACCAGGTCGCGGTCCGCGCGTCGGGCGTCTTCGCCCGTCGCCTGGTGCGGTCGACCCGGGGCGAGGCCACCCCGTGGCAGCCCTCGGGCACGGTGCTCGTCACGGGCGGCACGGGTGCGCTGGGTGCGGAGGTGTCCCGTTGGCTGGCCCGCAACGGCGCCGAGCACCTGTTGCTGACGAGTCGTCGTGGTCCGGACGCGCCCGGTGCGGTCGAGCTGCGCGACGAGCTGGCCGCCGTCGGTGTGCGTGTGACCGTCGCCGCGTGTGACGTGTCCGACCGTGAGGCGCTGGCCGCGCTCCTCGCGTCGCTGGACGAGCCGGTCTCGGCGGTCTTCCACACGGCCGGTGTGCTGGATGACGGAATGGTGGACGGCCTGACCGCCGAGCGCTTCGCCGCCGTCACACGTCCGAAGGTGGACGCGGCCCGCAACCTGCATGAACTCACCGACGGCCTGTCGGCGTTCGTGCTCTTCTCCTCGATCGCCGGCACCATCGGCAACGCCGGCCAGGCCAACTACGCGGCCGCCAACGCCTATCTGGACGCGCTCGTCGAGCAGCGCCGGGCCGACGGCCTCGCGGCCACGTCGATCGCCTGGGGCCCGTGGGCCCAGGGCGGCATGGCCGCCGACGCGACCCTCGAACAGCGTCTGCGCCGCGACGGCGTCCCGCCGATGGCTCCGGCTGCGGCTGTTGCCGCCCTCCAGCAGGCACTGGACCACGGTGACGGTGCCCTCACGATCGCCGACATCGCCTGGGACCGCTTCCTGTCGGTCATGACGGCCGCGCGCCCCAGCCTCCTCTTCGACGAACTGCCGGAGGCCCGACCGGCCGCCACCGGTGCCGAGGCGCCGGTTGCCGCCGCCTCGCCGACCGGCCGCCTGGCCGGCCTGTCCGAGGCCGAGCAGCGCCGCGCCCTGCTGGACCTGGTGCGCACCACCGTCGCCACCGTCCTCGCCCACACCGGTACGGAGAAGGTCGAGTCCGGCCGGGCCTTCAAGGAGCTCGGTTTCGACTCGCTGACCGCCGTCGAGCTGCGCAACCGGCTCAACGCGTCCACTGGCCTCAGCCTGCCGAGCAGCCTGGTCTTCGACTACCCGACGGCCGACGCGCTCGCCGACCACCTGCGCACCGAGCTTCTCGGCCGCGACGTCTCCGCCGTGACGCCGACCGCGGTCACCGTCGCGGCAGAGGACGAGCCGATCGCCATCGTCGCCATGAGCTGCCGGTTCCCCGGCGGCGTCAGCACCCCCGAGGAGCTGTGGCAGCTGCTCGTCGCGGGCGGCGACGCGATGTCCGGTCTGCCGACCGACCGCGGCTGGAACGTCGACACGCTCTACGACCCGGACCCGGAGCAGGTCGGCAGGATCTACACCCGTGAGGGCGGATTCCTCTACGACGCGGCCGAGTTCGATCCCGCCTTCTTCGGCGTCTCGCCGCGCGAGGCGCTCTCCATGGACCCGCAGCAGCGTCTGCTGCTGGAGACCTCCTGGGAGGCGTTCGAGCGCGCCGGCATCGACCCGAGCGCCCTGCGCGGCAGCCGCACCGGCGTCTTCGCCGGCACCAACGGCCAGGACTACCTCGCGCTCCTGATGAACTCGCCCGAGGAGCTGGAAGGCCACCTCGGCACCGGCACCTCGGCCAGCGTGCTGGCCGGCCGACTCTCGTACACCTTCGGGCTGGAGGGCCCGGCGGTCTCCGTCGACACCGCCTGCTCGTCCTCGCTGGTCGCCCTGCACCTGGCGGTGCAGGCGCTGCGCAACGGCGAGTGCGAGCTCGCCCTCGCGGGCGGCGTCACCGTGATGGCCACGCCCGACACCTTCCTCGACTTCAGCCGCCAGCGCGGCCTCTCGGCGGACGGCCGCTGCAAGGCCTTCTCCGCCGCCGCGGACGGCACCGCGTGGGGCGAGGGCGCGGGCATGCTGCTCGTCGAGCGGCTCTCGGACGCGCAGCGCAACGGGCACCCGGTGCTCGCGGTCGTCCGCGGCTCGGCCGTCAACCAGGACGGCGCCAGCAACGGCCTGACCGCCCCCAACGGACCTTCTCAGCAGCGCGTCATCCGCCAGGCGCTGGAGAACGCGCGCCTCACCGCCGACCAGATCGACGCGGTCGAGGCCCACGGCACCGGCACGGCACTCGGCGACCCGATCGAGGCCCAGGCCCTCCTCGCCACCTACGGTCAGCGCCCCGCCGACCAGCCGCTCCGGCTGGGCTCGATCAAGTCGAACATCGGGCACACGCAGGCGGCGGCGGGCGTGGCCGGTGTGATCAAGATGGTCCTGGCGATGCAGCACGGCGTGCTGCCGCAGACCCTGCACGTGGAGCAGCCGACGCCGCACGTCGACTGGTCGGCGGGCGCGGTGGAGCTGCTGACCGAGGCCGCCGACTGGCCGGAGACCGGCGCGCCGCGCCGGGTCGGCATCTCGTCCTTCGGCTTCAGCGGGACCAACGCGCACACCATCCTGGAGCAGGCGCCCGACGTCTCCCCGGAGCCGGCTGCCGAGGCGACGGTCTCGCCCTCGGCGCTGCCGGTGGTGCTCTCCGGGCGGGACGCGGCCGCCCTGCGGGGTCAGGCCAAGCGGCTGCTGCCGGTTGCTGGAGACGCCGAACTCCCCAGCCTGGCCTTCTCGTTGGCGACGGGCCGGGCGGCGCTGGAGCGCCGTGCGGTGGTCGTGGCGGGGGAGCGGGACGAACTGCTGCGCGGACTGAACGCGTTGGCGTCGGGGGAGTCCGCACCGAACGTGGTCGAGGCCTCCGCTGTCGAGGGCCGGGTCGCCTTCCTGTTCACCGGTCAGGGCAGTCAGCGGGCGGGGATGGGCGCCGAACTCTACGGCGCCTTCCCGGTGTTCGCGGACGCGCTGGACGAGGTGTTCGCGCATCTGGACCAGTACCTGGATTGTTCGCTGCGCGAGGTGGTCTTCGCGGGTGAGCGGATCGATGAGACGGCGTACACGCAGCCTGCGTTGTTCGCGGTCGAGGTCGCGCTGTTCCGCCTGCTCGAGTCGTGGGGTGTGCGGCCGGACTTCCTGGCCGGTCACTCGATCGGCGAGATCGCGGC
>NZ_BBPP01000051.1:0-13436 GCF_000787835.1 Streptacidiphilus melanogenes | reverse complement strand
TCGCCGAGAGCGTGACCTTCCACGCTCCCCGGATCCCGATCGTCTCGACGCTGGACCAGGACGCCGACCTGACGACCCCCGAGTACTGGGTGCGTCACGTCCGCGAGGCGGTCCGCTTCGCCGACGCCGTCGGCGCGCTGGAGGGCGAAGGCGTCCGCACGTTCCTGGAGCTGGGTCCGGACGGCACCCTGTCCGCGCTTGGCCAGGACTGCGCCACCGCCGCTGACGTCGCGTTCGCGCCGGTCCTGCGGGCGGAGCGTCCGGAGGTTCGCACGCTGACCACGGCGCTCGCGCAGGCCCACGTGCGCGGGGTGACCGTCGACTGGACGGCGTTCTACGCCGGCACCGGTGCCCGGCGCGTCGACCTGCCCACGTACGCCTTCCAGCGCCAGCGCTACTGGCCGCGGACACCGCTGCTGGCGGCGGGTGACGTGACGTCGATCGGCCTCGGCGCGACCGGGCACCCGCTGCTCGGCGCCAGCGTCGAACTGCCTGACGCCGACGGCGTGGTGTTCACCGGCCGTCTGTCGGTGCAGTCGCACCCGTGGCTGGCCGACCACGCCGTGATGGGCTCGATCCTGCTGCCGGGCACCGCCTTCGTCGAGCTGGCGATCCGGGCCGGTGACGGCGTCGGCTGCTCGGTGCTGGAGGAGCTGACGCTGGAGGCGCCGCTCGTTCTGCCCGAGCGTGGCGGTGTCCAGCTGCGACTGGCGCTGGGCGCGGCGGACGAGTCCGGCCGCCGTCCGCTGACCGTGCACTCGCGGCTGGAGGACGCGCTCGCCGAGGACGCGTGGACCCGGCACGCCACCGGCGTGCTCGCGCCCGCCGTCAACGTCGAGCCGGCGTTCGAGCTGACCGAGTGGCCGCCCATCGGCGCGGTCGAGGTCGACGTGACGGACCTCTACGAGCGCCTGGCCGCCGCCGGCTTCGGCTACGGCCCGGTGTTCCAGGGCCTGCGCGCCGCCTGGCGTCACGACGGCGACGTCTACGCCGAGCTCCGCCTCCCGGAGGCCGCGCAGGAGGAGGCCGCCCTCTACGGTCTGCACCCGGCACTGCTGGACTCCGCACTGCACGCCCTCGGCCTGGACATCACCGGACCGGCGGGCGCTGAGACGCCGCGTCAGGCGCGCATTCCGTTCGCGTGGAACGGCGTGACCCTGTACGCCACCGGCGCCGGCGCATTGCGGCTGCGGCTCTCGGAGCGCAGCCAGGACGCCGCCGCGCTGCTGCTGGCCGACGAGGCCGGCCGACCGGTCGCCGTCGTCGAGTCGCTGGTCTCCCGCGAGGTCTCCGACAGCCAGGTGCGCAGCGCCCGCGGTGGGTTCGTGGAGTCGCTGTTCCGGGTGGAGTGGGTCGCGCTGCCGGTGTCGGCTGCACCGGCCGGCCGCTGGGCCGCGCTGGGTACCGACCAGTCGGCCGTCGCCGGAGGCGGCACCCCGGTCTTCGCCGATCTGGCCGCGCTGGGTGCGGCCGTCGACGGCGGACTGGCCGTCCCCGACGCGGT
Source organism: Streptacidiphilus melanogenes (assembly GCF_000787835.1). Lineage (GTDB taxonomy): Bacteria > Actinomycetota > Actinomycetes > Streptomycetales > Streptomycetaceae > Streptacidiphilus > Streptacidiphilus melanogenes. The sequence continues at coordinate 11,932 of NZ_BBPP01000051.1, read as the reverse complement.
GTTCCTGACCCTTGGCGCCAACAGTGACGCTGAGGCCGCTGACTCGGCCGCGGCGGTCAGGGCCGCGCTGCACGGCGCGCTCGCGGTGGTCCAGGCGTGGCTGGCGGACGACCGGTTCGCCGCATCCCGCTTGGTCCTGGTGACCCGTGGCGCGGTCGAGGCCGATGAGAACGGCCTTGCCGACCTCACCCACGCCCCGGTCTGGGGCCTGGTCCGCGCCGCCCAGGGGGAGAACCCCGACCGGCTGGTGCTGCTGGACATCGACGGCGGGGACTTCTCCCGTGAGGCCCTGTCGGCCGCGCTCAGTGCGGGCGAGCCCGAACTGGCCGTCCGTGGCGGCGCCCTGCGCGCACCCCGACTGGCCCGGGTCTCCGCCGCCGTCGAGTCGGTGCCGGTGTTCGACGCCGAGGGTACGGTGCTGGTGACCGGTGCGTCCGGGATGCTGGGCGGACTGGTCGCCCGGCACCTGGTGGTCGAGCACGGGGCACGGAGCCTGCTGCTGGTGTCGCGGCGTGGCGCGGATGCGCCCGGCGCGGCGGAACTGGTCGCTGAGCTGGTCGAGTTGGGTGCGGATGTCACGGTCGCGGCGTGTGATGTGGCGGACCGTGCGGCGCTGGCCGGGCTGCTGGCGGAGCACCGGGTCTCGGGTGTGGTGCACACCGCCGGTGTGCTGGACGACGGGATCGTCTCCTCGCTCACGCCCGGGCGCTTGGACTCCGTGCTGCGTCCCAAGCTGGATGCCGCGCTCAACCTGCACGAACTCACCTCGGACCTCTCCGCGTTCGTCCTCTTCTCCTCGGCCGCCGGCACGCTGAGCAGCCCCGGTCAGGGCAACTACGCCGCCGCGAACGTCTTCCTGGACGCGCTGGCGCGGCAGCGCCGAGCCCAGGGCCTCGCCGCCACCTCGCTCGCCTGGGGCCCGTGGGCCGACAGCAGCGGCATGGTCGGCAGCCTGGACGAGCTCGACGTCCAGCGGATGAGCCGCGGCGGCATCCACGGGCTCTCCTCGACCGAGGGCCTGACCCTGCTCGACGCCGCCACCGCGACGGGTGAGGCAGCGCTGGTGCCGATGCGCTTGGACATCGCCGCACTGCGGGCCCAAGCCGCCGCGGGCACCCTGCCCACCCTGCTGCGCGGGCTGGTCCGGGTCCCGGCCCGTCGGGTCGCGCGGGCCGGCTCGGCGGCGGGTGGCTCGGAGCTGACCGGACGTCTCCTGGCGCTCCCGGCAGGCGAGCGCGAGGCCGCGCTGCTGGACCTGGTGTGCGGTCGTGTGGCCGCCGTTCTCGGCTACGCCGACGCGAGTGCGGTCGAGTCCGGGCGGGCGTTCAAGGAGCTCGGCTTCGACTCGCTGACCGCTGTCGAGCTGCGCAACGAGCTCAACGGTGCGACCGGTCTGCGGCTGCCCGCGACGCTGGTCTTCGACTACCCGAGCCCGCTGGCGCTGGCCGCGTTCCTGCTCGCCGAGCTGCTGGGCGACGCCACGGACGCCGCCGCGACCGGCCCGGCCGTCGCCGTGGCGGTCGACGAGCCGATCGCGATCGTCGGCATGGCCTGCCGCTACCCCGGTGGTGTGGAGTCGCCCGAGGACCTGTGGCGGCTGGTGTCGTCCGGATCGGACGCGGTCTCCGGCTTCCCGACCGGCCGTGGCTGGGATCTGGACGGGCTTTACCACCCGGACCCTGACCACCAGGGCACCACCTACGCCCGCGAGGGCGGGTTCCTGCACGACGCGGGCCTGTTCGATCCGGAGTTCTTCGGGATCTCGCCGCGTGAGGCGCTGGCGATGGACCCGCAGCAGCGGCTGCTGCTGGAGACCTCCTGGGAGGCCATCGAGCGCGCGGGCATCGACCCGGCCAGTCTCAAGGGCAGCCGGACCGGCGTCTTCGCGGGTGTGATGTACCACGACTACGCCACCGGGATCAGCGAGCTTCCGGACGGGGTCGAGGGCTACCTGGGCACCGGTGTGTCCGGCTCCATCGCCTCCGGGCGCGTCGCCTACACCTTCGGGCTGGAGGGCCCGGCAGTCACCGTCGACACCGCGTGCTCGTCCTCGCTGGTCGCGCTGCACTGGGCGGTGCAGGCCCTGCGCAACGGCGAATGCACGATGGCCCTCGCGGGCGGTGTGACTGTGATGGCCACACCCGAGACCTTCGTGGATTTCAGCCGCCAGCGCGGTCTGTCCGTCGACGGGCGCTGCAAGGCGTTCTCCGCCGACGCGGACGGAACCGGTTGGGGTGAGGGCGTCGGCATGCTGCTCGTGGAGCGGCTGTCGGATGCTCGGCGCAACGGTCACCCGGTCTTGGCTGTGGTGCGTGGCAGTGCGGTGAACCAGGATGGTGCGAGCAACGGTCTGACGGCTCCCAACGGTCCGTCGCAGCAGCGGGTGATCCGGCAGGCGCTGGCGAACGCCGGCCTGACCGTCGACGAGATCGATGCGGTCGAGGCCCATGGCACCGGGACGCCGCTGGGCGACCCGATCGAGGCGCAGGCGCTGCTGGCCACCTACGGCCGCGACCGCTCTGCGGATGAGCCCCTGTGGCTCGGTTCGCTGAAGTCGAACATCGGGCACACCCAGGCGGCGGCGGGTGTCGGCGGCATCATCAAGATGGTGACGGCGATGCGCAATGGTGTGCTGCCGCAGACTCTGCACGTCACCGAGCCGTCGCCGAGGGTGGATTGGGCCTCGGGCGCGGTCGAGCTGCTGACGGAGCAGCGCGAGTGGCCCGAGACCGGCCGTCCGCGTCGTGCGGCGGTGTCGTCCTTCGGTATCAGCGGGACCAACGCGCACACGATCCTGGAGTACGCGCCGGTCGAGCCGGCGGCCGTGGCGGAGGCCGTGGTTGTCCCGGCTGTGCCGCTGGTGCTGTCGGCGAAGAGTGAGGCGGCGCTGCCGGGCCAGGCGGCGCGGCTGCTGGCGCTGCTGGGCGAGCGGCCGGAAGTCGGTCTGCTGGACGTGGGCCACGCGTTGGTGGCGTCTCGGGCCGGGTTCGAGCATCGTGCGGTGGTGGTCGCGGGTGACCGCGGCGGTGCGGTGCGTGGGCTTGAGGCGTTGGCTTCGGGTGGTGTGGCGTCCGAGGTCGTGCGTGGTGTGGCGGGTTCTGCGGGGAAGGTGGCGTTTGTCTTCCCGGGGCAGGGTTCGCAGTGGGCTGCGATGGCGGTTGAGCTGCTGGACTCCTCGGTGGTGTTCGCGGAGCGGATGGCCGAGTGCGCGGCCGCGTTGGCGCCGTTCGCCGAGGATTGGTCGCTGCTGGACATTGTGCGCGGTGAGATGGGTGAGGGCTGGTTGGAGCGCGTCGACGTCGTGCAGCCGGTGTTGTGGGCGGTGATGGTCTCCCTGGCGGAGGTCTGGCGTGCGGCGGTGTGCGTCCGGCGGCGGTGGTGGGTCATTCGCAGGGTGAGATCGCTGCTGCGGTGGTGGCGGGTGCGCTGTCGCTGGAGGACGGCGCGCGGGTGGTGGCGTTGCGCAGTCGGGCGATCGCCGGTGGCTTGGCGGGGCTTGGTGGCATGGTGTCCGTGGCGCTTCCGGTCGGGCAGGTGCGTGAGCGCCTGACGGTGTGGGGCGAGGACCGGATCTCGGTCGCGGCAGTGAACGGGCCGGCTTCCGTGGTGGTCTCCGGCGAACCGACCGCTCTGGAGGAGCTGGTGGCCTCGTGTGAGGCCGACGGTGTCCGTGCGCGTCGGGTTCCCGTGGACTACGCGTCGCACTCCGCCCAGGTCGAGTCGATCCGCGAGGAGCTCCTCGCGACCCTGGCGGGCATCGAACCGCGCGCCGGTGACGTGTCACTGCTGTCCACCGTGACGGGCGAGTTGATCGACGGCTCCGGGATGGATGCGGAGTACTGGTACACCAACCTCCGTACCACGGTGCAGTTCGAGAACGCCGTTCGCGCTCTGGTCGAGGACGGCTTCGGGACGTTCGTCGAGGTGAGTGCCCACCCGGTGCTCGCCATGGCGGTCCAGGAGGGCATTGATGCCACCGGTCGCGAGGCGGTCGCGTTCGGCACGCTGCGCCGTAACGAGGGCGGTCTGGAGCGGCTGTTCGCCTCGCTCGCCGAGGCCCATGTCCGTGGCATCCGCGTGGACTGGCAGTCCTTCCTCACCAACGAGGGTGGTCGTCGGGTCGACCTACCCACCTACGCCTTCAACCGCGAGCGCTACTGGCTGGAGTCGGACGGAACCGTCGCGGCGGTCGCAGCCCCGGTCGACGCGGTCGACGCCCGCTTCTGGGAGGCGGTCGAGAGCGGCGACCTGGAGGCGCTCTCCGCCACCCTCGATCTGGACGGGGACCAGCCGCTGAGTTCGGTGCTGCCCGCGCTCTCGGCCTGGCGCCGGCAGAGCCGCGAGCAGTCCACCGTCGACGGTTGGCGTTACCGCGACAGCTGGAAGCCGGTCACCGAGGTCGCTTCGGGCACGCTGTCGGGGACCTGGCTGGTCGTGACCCCGGCGGGTAGCGCCGAGGACCCGGCCGTGTCGGGCACGCTGACCATGCTGGCCGGGCGGGGCGTGGACGTCCGCCAGGTCGAGCTGGATGTCGCCGACCGTGGCGCGCTGGCCGAGCAGGTGGGCGCTGCGGTGGATGCCGCCGCCGCCGTCTCCGGCGTGCTGTGGCTGCCGATGGCCGACCAGGATCCGGCGTCCACCGCAACCCTGGTGCAGGCGCTGGGTGATGCGGGTATCGACGCGCCGCTGTGGTGCGTGACGCGTGGCGCGGTGTCGACGGGCCGCTCGGACCGGCTGATGGATCCCGCCCAGGCACGTGTGTGGGGTCTGGGCCGGGTGGTGGCGCTGGAGCATCCGGAGCGTTGGGGTGGTCTGGTCGACCTCCCGGAGACGATCGATGATCGTGTGCTGTCTCGCTTGGCGGGCGTGCTGGCCGGGGTTGCGGGTGAGGATCAGGTCGCGGTCCGGGCGTCGGGTGTGTTCGGTCGTCGTCTGGTGCGGGCGTCGCGCGGGGAGGCGGTCGAGTGGCGGCCGTCCGGCACGGTGCTGGTGACCGGTGGTACGGGTGCGCTGGGTGCGGAGGTGGCGCGTTGGCTGGTGCGCAACGGCGCTGAGAGTCTGGTGCTGACGAGTCGTCGTGGGCTGGACGCGCCTGGCGCGGTCGAGCTGCGGGACGAGCTGGCCGCCGAGGGTGTGAGCGTGACGGTCGCGGCGTGCGATGCGGCCGACCGTGAGGCGCTGGCCGCGCTGCTGGCCGAGTACCCGGTGTCGGCGGTGTTCCACACGGCCGGTGTGGTTGGACGACGGTGTGGTGGACGGGCAGACGGCGGAGCGTTTCGCCGCGGTGGCCCGTCCCAAGGTGGACGCTGCGCGCAATCTGCACGAACTCACCAAGGACCTCTCGGCGTTCGTGCTGTTCTCCTCGATGGCGGGTTCGGTCGGCAGTGCCGGGCAGTCCAACTACGCCGCCGCCAACGCGTTCCTGGACGCGCTGGCCGAGCAGCGCCGGGCCGACGGCCTGGCTGCCACCTCGATCGCCTGGGGTGCCTGGGCCGAAGCGGGCCTGGCGACCGAAGAGGTGGTCGCTGACCGGCTGCGTCGCGACGGCGTGGTCGGCATGACCCCGGCACTCGCCATCACGGCGATGCAGCAGGCCCTGGACCACGGCGACGCCGCTCTGACGATCGCCGACGTCGACTGGGACCGGCTCGCCGCCGAGTTCGCCGCCGTCCGTCCGAGCCGCCTCTTCGACGAGATCCCCGAGGTCCAGCGGCTCCGTTCGGCGGCCGCCGAGTCCCGGACCGAGGGCGCTACGGCTGACGGGGCCTCCTCGCTGGCCCTGCGCCTCGCGGGGCTGTCGCAGGTCGAGCAGGGTCGCGCGCTGTTGGACCTGGTGCGCGCCCAGGTGGCGGCGGTGCTGGGCTACTCCGACGCGACGGCGGTCGAGGGCGGTCGGGCGTTCAAGGAGCTGGGCTTCGACTCGCTGACCGCGGTCGACCTGCGCAACCGGATGAACGCCGCGACCGGCCTGAAGCTGCCGGCGACGCTGGTCTTCGACTACCCGTCGGCCACGGCGCTGGCCGACCACCTGCGCACCGAGCTGCTCGGCCGGGACACCTCCGGCGCGACGCCGGCCGCGGTCACCGTCGTGGCGGACGACGAGCCGATCGCCATCGTCGCGATGAGCTGCCGTTTCCCCGGCGGGGTGACCTCGCCCGAGGAGCTGTGGCAGCTGCTCGTCTCGGGCGGCGACGCGGTCGTGGACTTCCCGACCGACCGCGGCTGGGACCTCGACTCCCTCTTCGACGACGACCCCGACCAGCTCGGCAAGGTCTACACCCGCAAGGGCGCGTTCCTCCAGGACGCGACCCGGTTCGACTCCGCGTTCTTCGGCATCAGCCCGCGTGAAGCGACCACCATGGACCCGCAGCAGCGTCTGCTGCTGGAGACCTCGTGGGAGGTGTTCGAGCGGGCGGGCATCGACCCGGTCTCGCTGCGGGGCAGCCAGTCCGGCGTCTTCATCGGCACCAACGGCCAGGACTACATCTCGCTCCTGGCCGACGGGCAGGAGGGGATCGAGGGCCACCGGCTCACCGGTACGGCGACGAGTGTGATCTCCGGTCGGCTGTCGTACACGTTCGGGCTTGAGGGTCCGGCGGTCTCTGTCGACACCGCGTGCTCGGCGTCGTTGGTGGCGCTGCACATGGCGGTGCAGGCGCTGCGCAACGGCGAGTGTTCGCTGGCGCTGGCCGGTGGCGTGACGGTGATGTCCACGCCGGACCTGTTCGTCGAGTTCAGCCGCCAGCGTGGTCTGTCGGCGGACGGTCGCTGCAAGGCGTTCGCGGGTGCCGCGGACGGGACCGGCTGGGGCGAGGGCGCGGGCATGCTGCTCGTCGAGCGCCTTTCGGACGCGCAGCGCAACGGCCACCCGGTCCTCGCGGTGGTGCGCGGCAGTGCGGTGAACCAGGACGGTGCGAGCAACGGTCTGACGGCGCCGAACGGTCCGTCGCAACAGCGGGTCATCCGTCAGGCGCTGGGCTCGGCCGGGCTGACGGCGGACCAGGTCGACGCCGTCGAGGCGCACGGCACCGGCACCCGCCTCGGCGACCCGATCGAGGCCCAGGCCCTGCTCGCCACCTACGGTCAGCAGCGCTCGGGGGACCGGCCTTTGCTGCTCGGCGCGCTGAAGTCGAACATCGGGCACACGCAGGCGGCTGCGGGTGTGGCCGGTGTGATCAAGATGGTCATGGCGATGCGGCACGGTGTGCTGCCGAAGACGCTGCACGTGGACGAGCCGACGCCGCACGTCGACTGGTCGGCGGGCGCGGTGGAGCTGCTGACGGAGGCCACGGCGTGGCCGGAGACCGGCGCGCCGCGCCGGGTCGGCGTGTCGGCCTTCGGTGTGAGCGGGACCAACGCACACACGATCCTGGAGCAGGCTCCGGAGATCGCCGAGGAGCCGACCGCCGAGTCCTCGGTCGCGCCGTCGGTACTGCCAGTGCTGCTGTCGGCGAAGAACGACGCCGCGCTTCAGGCCCAGGCGCAGGAACTGCTCTCCCGCGTCGAGGTCGACGCCGAGCTGGGGCTCGCGGACCTGGGCTACTCGCTGGCGACGACGCGCGCGGCCTTCGAGCAGCGCGCCGCGATCGTCGCGGGTGAGCGGGCGGAGTTGCTGGCCGGACTGGCGGCTCTGGCCGCCGGTCAGTCGGCGGCGGGCGTGGTGCGCGGTTCCGTGACGGAGGGCCGGACGGCCTTCCTGTTCACGGGTCAGGGGAGCCAGCGAGCCGGGATGGGCCGTGAGCTGTACGAGGCTTTCCCGGTGTTCGCGGACGCGCTGGACGAGGTGTTCGCTCACCTGGACCAGCACCTGGACCGCCCGCTACGCGAGGTGGTCTTTGCGGGTGTGCGGATCGACGAGACGGCGTACACGCAGCCGGCACTCTTCGCGATCGAGTTGGCCCTGTTCCGCCTGATCGAGTCCCGTGGAATGCGTCCGGACTTCCTGGCGGGTCACTCCATTGGTGAGATCGCGGCCGCGCACGTGGCGGGCGTGCTGTCGCTGGGCGATGCGGCGAAGCTGGTTGCCGCTCGTGGTGGGTTGATGCAGGCGCTGCCTTCGGGTGGCGCGATGGCGGCGGTGCAGGCGTCCGAGGACGAGGTACTGCCGCTGCTCACCGATGAGGTGGCGATCGCGGCCGTGAACGGCCCGACGTCGGTGGTGCTTTCGGGTGCCGAGGCGGCGGTGCTGGAGGTGTCCGAGCAGTTGGCTGCGCAGGGTCGCAAGACCAAGCGGCTGACGGTCAGCCATGCGTTCCACTCGCCTTTGATGGACCCGATGCTGGACGAGTTCCGCACGGTGGTCGAGGGGCTGGAGTTCCACGCTCCGAAGATCCCGATCGTTTCCACTCTCGACCAGAACGCAGACATCACCTCGCCCGAGTACTGGGTGCGCCATGTCCGTGAAGCGGTCCGCTTCCGCGAGGCCATCGTGGCGCTGGAGGCCGAGGGTGTTCGCACGTTCATGGAGCTCGGTCCGGACGGTGTGCTCGCCGCGATGGGCCAGGACTGCGCCACCGCCGAGGACGTCGCGTTCGCGTCGGTGCTGCGGGCCGACCGCCCGGAGGTCCGCACGCTGACCACGGCGCTTGCGCAAGCCCACGTGCGCGGGGTCGCGGTGGACTGGACGGCCGTCTTCGCGGAGACCGGTGGCCGCAGGATCGACCTGCCCACCTACCCCTTCCAGCGCGAGCACTACTGGCCCGAGCGGCTGCCCGTCGGCACGGGCGATGTCACGGCTGTCGGCCTCACCGTGGCCGGACATCCGCTGCTCGGCGCGGCGGTCTCGCTCGCCGCGGCGGACGGGTTCCTGTTCACCGGCCGCCTGTCGGTGCGGTCGCACCCGTGGCTGGCTGACCACGCCGTGATGGGCTCGATCCTGCTGCCGGGAACCGCCTTCGTCGAACTGGCCGTGCGGGCCGGCGACCAGGTCGGCTGCTCGGTGCTGGAGGAGCTGACGCTGGAAGCGCCGCTCGTCCTTCCGGAGCACGGCGCGGTGCACGTGCAGCTCTCTGTGGAGGCAGCCGACGAGTCGGGCCGCCGCGCGGTGAGCCTGCACTCGCGGCCGGAGGACGCGGTCGCTGGGGGAGACGCGTGGACCCGGCACGCCACCGGCGTGCTCGCGCCCGCCGTGAACGTCGAGCCGGCGTTCGAACTGGCCGAGTGGCCGCCGGCCGGCGCGGTCGAGGTCGACGTGACGGACCTCTACGAGCGCCTGGCCGCTGCCGGATTCGGTTACGGTCCGGTCTTCCAGGGCCTGCGCGCCGCCTGGCGCCTGGGCGAGGACGTCTGTGCGGAGGTCCGCCTGCCGGAGGCCGCGCACGGCGACGCCGCGCTGTTCGGCTTGCACCCGGCGCTGCTCGACGCCGCGCTGCACGCGGTCGGCATCGGCGACATGCTGGACGAGAACGGCGGCGGGCGACTGCCGTTCGCCTGGAACGGCGTGACCCTGCACGCGGCCGGAGCGGCGGCGGTGCGGGTGCGGATGTCCCCGGCAGGCCGTGACACGGTCTCGCTGGTGCTCGCCGACGAGTCGGGCCGGCCGGTGGCCTCGGTCGACTCGCTGGCGATGCGTGAGGTCTCCGAGGAGCAGGTGCGGGCGGCCCGCGGCGGGTTCGCCGAGTCGCTGTTCCGCGTGGACTGGGTCGGGCTGCCCGTCCCGTCGGCCTCGGTCGGGGGCTGGGCGGTGCTGTGCGAGGACGCGTTCGGCCCGGGCGCGGAGGCCTTCGCCGACCTGGGCGCGCTGGCTGCGGCCGTGGACGGCGGCCTGGCCGCACCCGACACGGTGCTGCTCGCCTTGGACACCGTCGACGCTACCGACACCGCAGACCTCGCCGTATCGGTCCGGTCCGTTCTCGGCGATGCGCTGGCTTTGGTCCAGTCCTGGCTGGCAGACGACCGATTCGCCGCATCTCGCCTGGTCCTGGTGACCCGTGGCGCGGTGGCCGTCGACGAGGCCGAGCTGCTGGACCTGACGCACGCTCCGGTGTGGGGTCTGCTGCGCTCCGCGCAGTCCGAGAACCCGGGCCGGTTCGTCCTGCTGGATCTGGACGGCGAGGACGCCTCGCTCCGCGCCCTGCCCGGGGCCGTGGCCTCCGGGGAGCTGGAGCTGGCGATCCGCGCGGGTGAGGTCCGGGTGCCGCGACTGGCGCGCGTGGCTGCGGTCGCCAATGCGGCCCCGGTGTTCGACGCCGAGGGTACGGTGCTGGTGACCGGTGCGTCGGGCATGCTGGGTGCGCTCGTGGCGCGGCATCTGGTGGTCGAGCACGGGGTGCGGAGCCTGCTGCTGGTGTCGCGGCGTGGCGCGGACGCGCCCGGCGCGGCGGAACTCGTGGCTGAGCTGGTCGGCTTGGGTGCGGATGTCACGGTCGCGGCGTGCGATGTGGCGGACCGTGCGGCGCTGGCCGGGTTGCTGGCGGAGCAGCGGGTTTCCGGTGTGGTGCACACGGCCGGTGTGCTGGACGACGGGATCGTCTCCTCGCTCACGCCCGAGCGCTTGGACGCGGTGCTGCGTCCCAAGCTGGACGCGGCGCTCAACCTGCACGAACTCACGTCGGACCTCTCGGCGTTCGTCCTGTTCTCCTCGGCTGCCGGCACCTTCGGCGGTCTCGGTCAGGGCAACTACGCCGCCGCGAACGTCTTCCTGGACGCGCTGGCGCGGCAGCGCCGGGCTCAGGGCCTTCCGGCCGTCTCCCTTGCCTGGGGCGCCTGGGCGAACGGCGGCATGATCGGCAGCCTCGCCGAGGTCGACGTCCAGCGGATGAGCCGCGGCGGCGTCCAGGGCATGTCTGCCGAGGAGGGCCTGGCGCTCTTCGACGCTGCCTGCGCTGCGGGCGACGCCATGCTCGTGCCGATGCGGCTCGACCTTGCCGCACTGCGCGCTGAGGCCGCGGCAGGCACCCTGCCGCCGCTGCTGCGCGGACTGGTGCGAGGACCGGCGCGTCGCGCCGTCGAGGCCGGTCGGTCGGGAACGGCCGCCGGTTCGTCCCTGGTGTGGACGCTGAGCGCGCTGCCGGTGGGGGAGCGCGAGGCTGCGCTGCTGGACCTGGTGTGTGGTCGGGTGGCGGCGGTGCTGGGCTACGCGGACGCGTCGGCGGTCGAGTCCGGGCGGGCGTTCAAGGAGCTGGGCTTCGACTCGTTGACCGCCGTGGAGCTGCGCAACGAGCTCAACGGTGCGACCGGTCTGCGGCTGCCCGCGACGCTGGTCTTCGACTACCCGACCCCCGGCGCGCTGGCCGCGTTCCTGCGCACCGAGCTGCTGGGTGACGAGTCACAGACGGTGGTGACCACCTCGGTTACTGCCACGTCGGACGAGCCGATCGCGATCGTCGGCATGGCCTGCCGCTACCCCGGTGGTGTGGAGTCGCCCGAGGACCTGTGGCGGCTGGTGTCGTCCGGATCGGACGCGGTCTCCGGCTTCCCCCGCCGGTCGCGGCTGGGATCTGGAGGGCCTTTACCACCCGGACCCTGACCACCAGGGCACCTCGTATGTCCGTGAGGGCGGGTTCCTGCACGACGCGGGCCTGTTCGACCCGGCGTTCTTCGGCATCTCGCCGCGTGAGGCGCTGGCGATGGACCCGCAGCAGCGGCTGCTGCTGGAGACCTCCTGGGAGGCGATCGAGCGGGCGGGCATCGACCCGGGCACGCTGCGCGGCAGCCGTACGGGCGTCTTCGCCGGTGTGATGTACCACGACTACGCAGCGGGCGTGACGGATCTGCCCGACGGTGTCGAGGGGCACCTCGGCACCGGTGTGTCCGGCAGCATCACCTCGGGCCGGGTCGCCTACACCCTGGGCCTGGAGGGCCCGGCGGTCACGGTCGACACGGCGTGCTCCTCGTCGCTGGTTGCGCTGCACTGGGCGATCCAGTCGCTCCGTAACGGCGAGTGCACGATGGCCCTGGCGGGCGGTGTGGCGATCATGTCCACCCCCGAGGT
>NZ_BBPP01000052.1 GCF_000787835.1 Streptacidiphilus melanogenes | reverse complement strand
TGAGGACTCCAGCCTGCAGACCAGCTTCGTCCTCGACGACACCGCACTGAACGCCTCCTGAGGCGACGCGGAGCCACGCCTACGCCTTCGCCGGGGAGCCGGCCAGCCCCTCGGCGAAGGCGTGCGCCCGCTCCAGGTCGGCCGGGCCGGGCAGCCCCTTGTTGAGGCCGCCCACGAGCCTGAACGGGAGGAAGGTGTCGAAGGCACGGCAGGAGAACGTGCCGTCCACCTGCAAGCCCTTCTGCCCCAACGCCCGTTCGAGCGGCTGGAAGCGCACCCCCGGCAGGCCGCTGGTCGCGAAGACGAACGCCCGGCCGCGCCCGCCCGCCGGGAGGGCCCGGACGAAGCGGCGCAGCCGCGGGTGGAACCGGCGCAGGTAGACCCCAGAGCCGAAGCCCACAAGGTCGAACCCCGACAGCCGCTCCACGTCGACCTGCTCCGGCTCGACGACCTCGGCCCGCAGTGCCTGCCCCATGGCGTCGGCGATCCGCCGGGTGTTCCCGTGGGACACCGAGGTGCACACGATGAGGGCCTTCATGGCCACGCTCCTTCCGCTGGGTCCGGGCCCGTTGGCCCTTCGTCCACTGATGGGGACAGGACAGCGGCGCGGAACGTGACATCAGCGGCGCACGGGTCAGAGTCTCCTGGCCGAGCGGAAGCCGCGGGCGTAGAAGTCGGTGCCGTCCAGCAGGGCGTGGCCGGCCAGGTCGCCCATGGTCGGGCCGTCGGCCGCGGACCGGCTGGAGTAGAAGCGGGGGCGGCCCGCGTTGTCCGGGCCCAGGTACATGCCGCAGTGGTCGATCACGCTCGGCTGGTCCTTGCGGATGGCGAAGAAGACGAGATCGCCCGGCTGCAGCACGCTCAGATCCGTGGCCTGGGCGCCGGTGTTGGGGATGAGCAGCACCCCGGGCCCGGCGGCGGCGATGGCGTAGGCGCGGCGCGGCAGGCCGACGCCGGCCGTGTTGGTGTTGTGCATGGGGATGCCCATCCGGTAGCCCCACACCAGCCGCTGGAAGCCGGAGCAGTCCGCGTCGCCGTAGCGGTCCTTCTCGGGCTGCGCGTGGGTGCCGTCCGAGAAGGTCCACGGAATGCCGAGGTAGTCGTAGAAGTCGGACTTCTCGTCGTGGTAGCCGAAGTCCAGGGAGCTGGTCACCCCGGGGTTGCGGGGGCCGAAGTGGGCCCGGCCCGCATAGCGCACGCCCGCCGAGTCGTAGTGGCTCGCCGCCCCCGCGCTGCTGTACTCGAACGCCACCCCCAGGACGTCCGGGCTGGTGTCGTGCAGGGCCTTCGGGAACCACTGGGTGAACCAGGCGCTCTTCTCCTGGCCCTGCTTCCAGGCCTTCGGCAGGACCCGCACCCAGGTGCTGGTGGTGACCGTGGCCTGAGTGGTGCTGGGCTCGCTGAAGGTCCGGCTCGGACCAGCCAGCACGGCCGTGCGGGCTCCGTCGGTGAAGACCGCGAGCTGGTTGCCGGAGCCGTCCTGGACCACCGTGCGGCCGGGGGAGCTCTGGCGCTGGAAGCGGTAGCCGGACTGTGTCGTCGGGGCGTCGGACGACGCGTCGGCGCTGCCGAGCGAGGGCCCCGACGCCACGGGCTTGCCCTTGTTGAGCTCGTAACCGAGCACGGCGGCCGTACCGGCCAGGGCGACGCCACCGGCGCCTGCGAGCAGGCGGCGGCGGGAGAGCGGCGAGGACATCGGGACTCCAGGGTCGAGGCTGGACGCCGTCGAGGGTCGGGCGTGGGGGTGGGTCAGGCGGTGGGCAGTGCCCCCAGCAGCAGACCTGCTGCCAGGACAACATAGGCGGCCAGGGTGACCGCCGTGGTGGAGATGATGGTGGCGGCCTTGGGCTGGCGGACGAGCTGGTAGGCGATCAGGCCCGGCACGATGAAGCCCAGCGTCTGCGCGGTGTACAGCAGCGGGAACGCCTGCTGCAGCACCAGCATGACGGTCATCTGCAGGACCACCGCGGTGAGCACCACCGCGGCGAAGAGCCGCTTGCCGTACAGGATCACGACGCGTTGGAGCGCCACCGTCAGCAGGAAGGTCAGCACGGTGACGCCGATGACCAGCCCGAACCGCTGCACGTCGGTGACCAGGGTCAGCGCCAGCCAGCCGGGGGTGATCATGCCGCCCGGCGAGAGGTTGGTGGTGAGGTAGCAGATCAGCGAGAAGACGAGGCCCAGGGCGATACCCAGCGCGGCGGTCTGGGGGGTGACGTTGGCGGGGATCACAGGGCTTCCTCGTGGTGGCGGCTGGTGTCGTGGTGGTCGTCGGTCGTCGGCTGGTTGCCGGACCAGCGCTGGTCCGGGGCCCAGTGCTGCTCGCTGTAGGGCTCGTCGCCGTAGCGCTCGGCGCTCCGGTACTCCTCGGTCGGGTGCTCGTCGGCCCCGTGCTCCTCGGTCCGGTGCTGCCCGCTCCTGTGGTCGTCGCCGAACCAGGACGACGACTGCTGCCGGGGCTGCTGACTTCGGCGACGCTGGAGCTGCAGGGGCAGACGCAGCGTCATGGTGGGCGAGTCCGGCAGCTGGGCGCCGGGCCACGACGCCCACGGGTCCTCGATGCCCTCGGGGAACTCCTCGTACCGGCTCGCGGGGGCGGCCGCCGGGGTGTAGGCGTCGTCCTCCTCGTCGTCCGGCGGCAGCTCGGCCAGGCAGTCCAGGAAGAGCTCGCCCTGGCCGTGGATGTTGCCGACGGCCACCAGGGAGGAGTCCGCCGGCAGCGCCGCGAGCAGGTCGCGGGTGAGCTCCTCGGGGTCGCGCTTGTCGCCGCCCAGGTCGACGATCTGGCCGCGCCAGCCGTCGGGGATGCCGTCGCGCGCGCTCTTGGTCGGATGGCCGATCAGGAAGACCGTCTCCGGGTCCAGATCGGGCACGATCGCGCCCATCTGCCCGTTGCGCTCCACCCGGTCGGGGCGGCAGTTGATGACGACGTTCACCGGTCGGCGGATCGCCCCGAGGTCCAGCAGCTGCTGCACGTTCATCAGCGTGGACTCGGGGTCGTTGGCGGCGAAGACGTTGGCGAAGCGCAGCCGCTTGCCCTCGGGCGTCCGGTAGCGCTCGACCGAGAGCACGCCCGGGTCCGGCGGGGCCTCCCACATGCCGCGCAGCGCGGTCTGCCGCTCGACGCCGAGCAGTTCGGCGACGGCCAGGGCGATGGCGACGTTCTCCTTGAAGGTGAACCAGCTGAAGCCGCGCAGCTCCTCGTCGCTGACGGTCTCCGGGTCCACCGCGACGAGCCGGCAGTTCCGCTTGTCGGCCTCCTCCTGGAGGATGTGCAGCCGGTCGCGCTCGGCGGTGACGCAGACCCCGCCCTCGGGCATGGAGCGCGACAGCGACCGGGCGACGTCGTCCAGCGTCGGCCCCATCTCCGCCAGGTGGTCCTCACGCACGTTGCAGAGCACGCCGATGGTGGAGCGGATCAGCTTCTGCTGGTTGATCTCCTGGAGTGCCGGCATGACCGCCATGCACTCGATCACCAGCGCGTCCGGCCGGTAGACGGCGGCACGCCGCACGATGCCGATCTGCTCCACCACGTTGGCCAGGCCGAACTTGCGGTAGACCGGCTCCTCGGTGGCGTCGGGGTGGATGAACCGGGCGGCGGTGCCGGTGGTCTTGGCGACGGTGACCAGGTCGCCGCCGCGCAGCGCGCCCGCGCACAGACGGGTGATGGAGCTCTTGCCGCGGATGCCGTTGACCAGCACCCGCACGGGTATTTGCTCCAGCGAGGTGTAGTGCCGCCGTTGCTCGACGACGCCGGCCAGGAGCAGCCCGGCGCAGCAGATCATGAGCACGCAGTAGAGGAAGAGCACCGAATCGTTCCTTCGGATCGGTCAGTACCGGGGCGCGGTGGCTGTGGACGCGGTGGCTGAGGAGGACGCGGCGGCATGGCTCCCGGCCACGAGACGTTGACGGATGATCTCCAGGCTTCGGGTGATGGAGCCGACCTCGTCGTGGTGCACGGGGTACAGCACGGTCTTGCGGTCGCCCGAGGCCAGTCTCTCGGCGATGCCGGCGAGTTCGCGCAGCGGTCGCACGACGACCACGAGCAGCCAGCCGAGGCAGATCACGGACACGGTCAGGCCGATCATGCCGACCAGCATGGTCAGGTGCTGGGTGCGGTTGGCGCTCAGGTCGAGCCAGGCGACCGGCTCGGCGCTGACGACCTGCCAGCTGGGCTGGCGGGAGACGCCCGGGATGGCGGCGACCGCGGCGCTGGCCGCGATGGCCGTGCCGTCGGAGGTGGGCGCCAGGGTGTGTGCGGGCTGGGACGGGTTGTTGACGGCGAGGTCGGTCAGCGAGGAGTCGGGCAGGTCCTGGAAGGCCTTGAACCCGGCGGCGGAGCCGATCACCTTGTGCCGGGCGTCCACCAGCCAGACGTGACCCATCCCCGCGTGGTTCAGGATGCTGTTGAGGTACGTGGTGTCGAACTCGCCCACGACGGCGACCGGCCCGCGGGCCCCGAGGGCGGTCGGCTTCTTCACGAAGGCGGCCGCGCTCTTGGGCACGCTGGCGTAGACGGCCATCGACGGCACCTTGCCGCCGGTGTTGAGCTGCAGCACGCCGTCACCGTCGGGCACGGAGTGGAGCTGGTGACGCGGGCTGCTGCCCACCCGGGTGATGACGGCGCCGTCCTGGGCCAGCACGTACAGCGTGCTGTAGCGCCCGTGCTCCTTCAGCGTCCGGTTGAGCAACTGCTTGATCTGGTCGGAGCTGCTCAGGCTGCCGATGGCGGTGGCGATCCCGGCGACGTCGGTGGAGCCGGTGGCCAGGCTGCTGCTGATGCGGCCGGCCGCGGAGACGGTGCGCAGCTGCTGGTCGCTGATCATCTGGGCCGGGACGGTGTTCGTGGCCGGGCGGTCGACGAGGAAGAGCAGCGGCACGGACCAGGCCAGCAGGAGCACACCGCACAGCACGACCAGGGCGCGGGCGCCGAAGGACCGGCGCAGCGGCTGGAACTCCTGCGCGGAGGCCCCCAGCTGCTGGACCCGCAGTGCCTCCAGGGCGTGGCCGATCCGTGCGGACTCCCCCAGCCGCGGCTGCGGAGCCGGGCGGGAGAGGTCGGCGCGGGCGAGCCGGGCGCCGCCGAGGTGCAGCCGCAGCAGCGGTCGCTGGAGCCCGAGCACCAGCAGGGCGGTGATCATGAGCGTGGCGACGAGCAGGGACGCGGCGGCGGTCAGGGCCACCAGCGTGTTGCCGGTGACGG
Organism: Streptacidiphilus melanogenes; assembly: GCF_000787835.1. Lineage (GTDB taxonomy): Bacteria > Actinomycetota > Actinomycetes > Streptomycetales > Streptomycetaceae > Streptacidiphilus > Streptacidiphilus melanogenes. The sequence continues at coordinate 47,760 of NZ_BBPP01000052.1, read as the reverse complement.
CGGAGGTCTGCGCGGTGCTGACGGCGACCACGGCGACCAGGTGCAGGGAGTCCGCGCTGCCATCGGCCTGTGACGCGACGTCGGCCCAGCCCGCGACGGTCCGCTTGCCGCTGACGAGGCTGCCGAGCAGGAAGCCGGAGGGCCGCGTCGTGCTGTTGATGTCGCCCTGCTGCGCCGAGGCCGAGGCGACGTCGGCCGGGATGCGGCGGTCCTGGGTGGTCGTCAGGGCGGGGCCGGTGGTGGCGACCACCTTGCCGTGCTGGTTGACGAGCTCCACGGTGCGGGTGAGGTCGCCGCCGGGAGCCTGGACCGAGAGGACGTCGGAGCCCACCAGGAGGCGGGTGCCCTGGCCCGGCAGGTCCACCGAGGCGAAGGCGAGCAGCCTGGTGTCCCCGCTCTTCAGGGTGACCAGCTTCGGTGCGATGGTGTCGCCCGCGGCGACGCCGGTGACCGCGCCGGCCGGGAACTTCTCGCCGGAGACGGCCAGTTCCTTGCCGGTGGCCGGGTCGACCAGGGCCGCCCCGCGCCAGTGGGTGCCGAGCGAGGTGAAGATCTTCAGGTAGGCGGCGTCGTCGGCGGCCTGCGCCCCGGCGAGCGCGGTCGCGGACTCGCGCACCGCCGCCACGTCCTGGTTGACGGAGGCGCGGATCTCGGAGGCGGTGTCCGCGGCGATGTGCTGCTGGGAGGTGAGCACGGCCTGGGGCACGTCCTCGGCCACGGTGGTGCCCAGCGCGAGCATCGCCAGGGCGACCACGGCGAGCAGAAGGCAGAGCAGCACGGCGATCGGCGGCCGGACGCCGCCGAGCAGCGGCATGTCGGCCCGGAGCCGGGTCTTGTGCCGACGAGGTCGGTTGCGGACGATCGGCGACGGCTGCCCCGGCGTCACGGCGGGCGTGGACAGGGTATTCACCTCTGGATCAGGGAGGGCGCGGCTCCTCGCCAGGGCGTTCATCTGCCCGAAGCTAGCGAGCTCACAGGCACAAAAGCGTCACATGAGTGGCCCCTTCCTACCAGACTTTGTCGACACGTTCGAGGCTGTGCGATTTCTGTGCGAAGAGATGTCAGTAGGTATGTCCTGATTGTTCGTATATTCCGCTCTGCCTTTGAACCGGTGAGGGTACGCGAAGAGAACTGGCCTAGACTCCCGATGCATCACCCCTTGTCCGCTCACCCCCGCCGCAGAGGTGCCACTCCATGACGACCACCGATCTCGGTCCCCTCTCGGCTGAGGCGGGCGGCCGGCGGGCCCACCGGGCGCGCCGCCGCGCCGCCGAGCGTACGCCGGGCTGGGTCGTCGCAGGTCTCGTCCTGGTCTGCCTGCTGGCCGCCTACCTGTACGGCTGGGGCATCAGCGGCACCTCACTGCACCCGTACTACACCGCGGCCGTGCGCTCCATGGCCTCCAGTTGGCACGCCTTCCTCTACGGCGGGCTGGACCCGAGCGCCAGCATCACCGTCGACAAGCTCCCCGGCTCGCTGTGGCTGCAGGCGCTGTCGGTCAGGATCTTCGGCCTGCACGTCTGGGCGGTGGCGCTGCCGCAGGCGGCCGAGGGCGTCGCCACGGTCCTGGTGCTCTACCGGGTCGTCAGCAAGTGGGCCGGCGCCGTCAGCGGTCTGCTGGCAGCCCTGCTGCTGGCCGTGACGCCGATCGCCACCGCCCTGGACCGGCGCAACATCGCCGACACGCTGCTCACCCTGCTGCTGGTGCTGGCGGCCGGCAGCATCATGAACGCGGTGCGGACCGGCGGGCTGCGTCCGCTGATCGCCGCCGCCGTGTGGATCGGGCTCGCCTTCCAGGCCAAGATGCTCCAGGCCTGGATGGTCCTGCCGGTCTTCGCCCTGGTCGCCCTGTACGCGGCGCAGGGGGATCTGCGACGGCGCGTCAGGAACACCGTCGTCGCCGGTCTGGTCGCCCTGCTGACGTCCTGCGCGTGGATGCTGTGGGTCCTGGTCACACCCGCGGGGAGCCGCCCGTATCTGGACGGGACGACGGGGAACAGCCCCTTCGCGCTCGTCTTCGGCTACAACGGCCTCTCCCGCTTCGGCAGCGGCGGCGTCGGGAACACCGCCGGGTTCGGCAGCGTGGCGGGCACGGCCGCCAGCCGCCCGGTGGGCGGCTCCGGCTGGACGGTGCTGGTCAACCACACCGCGGCGCCGCAGATCAGCTGGTTCCTGCCGATCGCCCTGCTGGGTCTCGGCATCGGCCTGGTCTGGCGGCGCGGCGAGCCGCGCACCGACCAGCAGCGCGCCGGCTACCTGCTCTGGGGCGGCTGGCTGGCCATCAACACCCTGGTCTTCGGGGCGTCCTCCGGCATCCACGACTACTACCTGGTCGTGCTGGCCCCCGCGATCGCCGCGCTGGCCGCGGCCGGCCTGACCACGGCCTGGGCCGCCTACCGGGAGGGCGGCGACCGAAGCCGCGCCCTGCTCGCGGCACTGCTTGTCAGCGTGCTGTGGGCCGCGGTCGTCAGCTCCAAGTACAAGAGCTTCAACGTCTGGCTCGTCCCCGTCGTCGGCCTGCTGGCCCTCGCCGCCGCGGCGGGTCTCGCCCGGGGCGGAAAGGCGGCGCGCCCACGGATCGACGCGGTCACCGCGGCGGCCGCCGCGACGGGGCTGCTGGCGGTCGTCCTGGCCCCCCTCGTGTGGTGCTTCTCCGTGCTCGACCCGCTGTACGCGGGCAGCGCGACGTCGCCGCTGGCCGGCCCTGTCGGCATCGGCTACACGCAGCTGCTGCACCACCAGGCCGGCTCGCCCGTCGGCTTCGGCGCCCCCTCGGGCCGCTACGGCAAGCTGCTGACCTACCTGGAGCAGAACCGCGGCACCACCCACTACCTGGTCGCCACCCAGAGCGCCGAGCCCGCGGAGCCACTGCTGCGCGCGACGTCGGATCCGGTCCTGGTGACCGGCGGCTTCACCGGGAACACCCCGTTCCCGTCCGCGCAGGACATGACCTCGCTGGTGCAGCAGGGACAGCTCCGGTACGTCATCACGACGTCCATCAGGCCGAAGACCGACGCGAGTCGCTGGGTGACCGCACACTGCACGCTGGTCTCGCCGATGGCCTACGGCGAGGCGACCAACGGGACGACCTCCCTGTACGACTGCCGCAGCCAGCACTGACCCCCGCCGGGCCCTCTCGACGGAACGTCAGGGCCCTTGAGTCAACGCGCGTCAGCGGCGGTACTGTGTGCGGAATCCGATCGCCCGGTCGTGATCGGAACGAAAAACCGAAAAGGGGGTTCCATGCACCACCGTCGCCCGCGCCCGCGCCGTCGACTGATCGCCAGAGCGGTCGGCACCACGGGCCTGCTGGCCATCGTCCTGGGAGCGGGCGTCGCGCCCGCGATGGCGGCCGGGAAGACGTCCGGCAAGCCCACGGCTTCCGGGTTCTCGCCCGACGACGACACGCCCTGGGCACCGCAGAACGACGAGGCGCCGCTCCAGCACCAGGCCGTCAAGCCGGCGACCCCGGGCGTGACCGCCCACCGCGTGGGCATGGCCCCCCAGCAGCTCAGCATCCCCGCACCGACCGGGCAGTACGGCGTGGGCACGTTCAGCATGCACCTCGTCGACAAGTCCCGCACCGACCCGTACGTGCCCGGCACCAGGCCGCGCGAGATCATGGTGTCCGTCTGGTACCCGGCGTCCTCCACGTCCGGGCACTACGCGGCGCCGTACATGCCGTCCCTCTCCGGTGCCGACTTCCTCGCCTCCCGCGGCCTGAACACGCAGGAGGTGACGCTGCCGACGACCGCCGGCCACGTGCTCGCCCCCGTCGACACCAAGCTCGGCAAGCTTCCCGTCCTGCTCTACTCGACCGGGCTGCACTCGGACCGTTCGATGGGCACCGCCCTGGCCGAGGACATGGCCAGCCGCGGCTACATCGTCGTCACGGTCGACCACACGCACGACGCCAACGAGGTGCAGTTCCCCGGCAGCCGGGTCGAGGTCGACACGATGCCGTCCAACGCGCACTCCTCGGACACGCTCGCCGTGCGCGCCGCCGACATCCGCTTCGTCATCAACCAGCTCCAGACCATCGCCAACGGCGGCAACCCGGACGCCGACCACGCCACGCTCCCCAAGGGGCTGGCGGGCGCGGTGGACATGTCCCACATCGGCATGTTCGGCTGGTCGCTCGGCGGTGCGGCGGTCGACACCGCCATGCAGCTCGACTCGCGGATCAAGGCCGGGGCCGACCTGGACGGCCAGTTCTTCGGCTCGGCGCCGAGCAAGAACCTCAACCGCCCGTTCCTGCTCTTCAGCTCCGCGACCCACAACCGCAACGACGACTCGTCGTGGCGCACCCTGTGGTCGCACCTGACGGGCTACCACCTCGACATCCAGCTGGCGGGCGCGGCGCACCTGTCCTTCAGCGACAACGAGGCCCTGGTCCCGGAGTACGCGCGCCTGACCGGGGAGTCCCCGTACCAGGTCCAGCAGCAGTTCGGCACGATCGACCCGGACCGGGCGATCCAGGTCCAGCGGGTCTACCTCGCGGCCTTCTTCGACCAGGAACTGCGCGGCCACCACAGCACCCTGCTCGACGGGCCCAGCAAGACCTACCCGGAGATCGGGTTCGTCCACTGACGGTAGGACCCCGCGACCGTGCGTGACGGCGCGAAACCGGAGGGCGGCCCCGCGCGGGGCCGCCCTCCGGCATGTCCGGGGTTGTGGCGCCGGGGAGTTGGCCGCCCGATCCCGTAGGCTCGGCGGATGGCGAAGTACTTCGACGTGCATCCGCAGAATCCGCAGCAGCGCATCCTCGACAACGTGGTCGACCTGATCCGGTCCGGCTCGCTCGTCGCCTACCCGACGGACTCCTGTTTCGCCCTCGGCTGCCAGCTGGGCAACCGCGAGGGCCTGGCCAGGATCCGCTCGATCCGGCACCTCGACGACCGCCACCACTTCACGCTGGTGTGCCAGAACTTCGCCCAGCTCGGGCAGTTCGTGCACGTCGACAACAACGTGTTCCGCGCGATCAAGGCGGCGACGCCCGGCAGCTACACCTTCATCCTGCCCGCGACCAACGAGGTGCCGCGGCAGCTGCTGCACCCGAAGAAGAAGACGGTCGGGGTTCGCATCCCGGACCACGTCGTCACCCAGGCGCTGCTGGCCGAACTGGGGGAGCCGCTGCTCTCCAGCACGCTGCTGCTGCCGGAGGAGGACGAGCCGATGACGCAGGGCTGGGAGATCAAGGAACGGCTCGACCACGTGGTGGACGCGGTGCTGGACTCGGGGGACTGCGGGACCGAGCCGACCACGGTGATCGACTTCTCCGGCGGCGAGGCCGAGATCGTCCGCCGGGGCGCGGGCGACCCCTCCCGGTTCGAGTAGGAGCGGATTCCTGCGCTCGCCGCGGTCCCGCCTAGGCGCGGTGCAACGGGGTAAAGACTACTTATGGGCAGATTCGGCCACTTTTGGGTGCGAGGGAGCCCCGCGCGGTCGGCCTCGCCCAGCGGAGGGCCCGGACGGCGGCCCGCACGACGACCCGGTCGGCGCCGGGGCTGGAGCGTCGCGGGCCAGGCGTTCGTGTGGCAGCTGACGGTCCTGCTGCTGCTCGTGGTGGCCGCGACGATCGCCCTGGCAATCAAGACCACGCACGACGCCCAGAGCGACGCCCGCGACCGGGCACTCGCCGTCGCGGAGGGCTTCGCCCACGCCCCCGGCCTGGTCCAGGCCCTCCAGTCTCCCGATCCCACGGCGGAGCTCCAGCCGCTCACCCTGGAGGCCCAGAAGGGCTCCGGCGTCGACTTCGTCGACGTGCTCAGCAAGGACGGGATCCGGTACACCGACCCGGAGCCGCACCTGATCGGCCAGCGGGCGCAGGGCGACATCGCCCGGGCGGCCGCCGGGGAGTCCTTCACCGAGATCTTCAAGGGCTCCCCGCAGAACGCGGTCCGCGCGCTCGTCCCCGTCAAGGACGCCCAGGGCAACGTGGTCGGACTCGTCACCACGGGCGTCCAGACCACCGACGTCGCGGCCACCGCGGACCGCCAGCAGCCGCTCCTGATCGCTCTGGCGGGGGGAGCGCTGGTGCTCGCCGCGGGCGGGGCCCTGCTGGTGAGCCGGCGGCTGAGCCGCCAGACCCACGGCCTCGGTCCGGTCGAGATGACCCGGATGTACGAGCACCACGACGCGGTGCTGCACAGCGTGCGCGAAGGCGTGCTGATCCTCGACGCCGACCAGCAGCTGGTGCTCGCCAACGACGAGGCGCAGCACCTGCTCGGCCTGTCCCCGGACGCCCAGGGGCTGCCGCTGGACGAACTCGGCCTGGAGCCGGGCATGGCCGAGCTGCTGGGGTCCGGGCGGACCGTCACCGACGAGGTGCATCCGGCCGGTGACCGCCTACTGGCCGTCAACTTCCGGCCCACACAGACCCGCAGCGGTCCCTCCGGATACGTGGCGACCCTGCGGGACACCACCGAGCTGCTGACGGTGGCCGACCGGGCGGAGGAGGCGCGGGAGCGGCTGAAGCTGCTCTACGACGCGGGCATGCGCATCGGCACCACCCTGGACGTCGCCACCACGGCGCAGGAGCTGGCGGACGTGGCGGTGCCCAGGCTCGCCGACTTCGTCAGCGTCAATCTCGTCGAGGACCTGCTCAGCGGCAGCGAGCCGGCCCCGGGGCCGGTCACCGGGGCGGTGCTGCGCCGGGTGGCCCACCGGTCCGTCCTCGACGGCGCGCCCGAGGCCGTGGTCGAGGTCGGCGAGGCCGACTTCTACACCGACGCCTCGCCGCAGGCCCACTGTCTGGAGACCGGCCGCTCCGAGCTGCACCAGGTGGAGGACCGGGCCATCGGCGTGTGGCTGGCCCAGGACCCCGCCCGCTCCGCGACCTGCCGGACCTACGGGATCCACTCGTGGATGGTGGTCCCCGTCATCGCCCGCGGCACGACCCTCGGCGTGGTGGAGTTCCTCCGCTCCCGGCACCCCGACCCGTTCGCGGCCGACGACCTGACCCTGGCCGAGGAGCTGGTCGCCCGGGCCGCCGTCTGCCTGGACAACGCCCACCGCTTCGCCCGCGAGCACACCGCGGCGCTGACCCTCCAGCACAGCCTGCTGCCGCGGCGGCTGCCGGACCAGTCCGCCGTCGACGCGGCCTTCCGGTACCTTCCGGCCGACCCCCGGCTCGGCGTGGGCGGCGACTGGTTCGACGTGATCCCGCTGTCCGGCGCGCGGGTGGCGCTGGTCATCGGCGACGTGGTCGGCCACGGGCTCCAGGCGTCCGCGACCATGGGCCAGCTGCGCTCCGCCGTGCGGACCCTCTCCGACGCCGACCTCCCGCCCGACGAGCTGCTCACCCACCTCGACGACCTCGTCATCCGGCTGGCCGCGGACACGGACACCGACACCGCGACCGGCGCGGAGCGCACCCCCGTCGCGGACGTCGGCGCGACCTGTCTGTACGCCGTCTACGACCCCGTCTCGGGCCGCTGCTCCCTCGCCCGTGCAGGACACCCGCCGCCCGCGGTGGCCCACCCCGACGGCAGGGCGACGGTCCTGGAGCTGCCCGCCGGGCCCCCGCTCGGTCTCGGCGGGCTCCCCTTCGAAGCCGTCGAGACGGTCCTGCCCGAGGGGAGCCTGCTCGCGCTCTACACCGACGGCCTGATCGAGAACCGGCAGCGCGCGATCGACGCCGGGCTCGACTCCCTGCAGCAGGCGCTGTCCGTCGCCGCCGACGGCGGTTCGCTGGATGCGCTGTGCGACCGGATCGTCACCACGCTGCTGCCGGAACGGCCCGCGGACGACGCCGCGCTGCTGGTCGCCCGGGTGCGGCGTCTGGGCGCCGACCGGGTCGCGACGTGGGACGTGCCCGCGGACCCGGCGGCGGTCGCCGGCCTGCGGTCGGAGGCGAACCTCCGGCTCGCCGCCTGGGGCCTGGACGAGGCCGGTTTCGTCACCGAGCTGGTCCTCAGCGAGCTCGTCACCAACGCCATCCGGTACGGCCGCGAGCCCATCCAGCTGCGGCTGATCCACCCGGAGCCGCTCGCCGCCCAGGGAGGCGCGCCCGTCCGCACCCTGATCTGCGAGGTCGCCGACGGCAGCGGCACCGCCCCTCACCTCCGCCGCGCCCGCACTTTCGACGAGGGCGGCCGCGGCCTCCTCCTCGTCGCCCAACTCACCCAACGCTGGGGCACCCGCCAGACCGCCAACGGCAAGACCATCTGGTGCGAACAGACCCTCCTTCCGGACCCCTGAGGCTCGCATCCGCGGCCTCGCCCGGCCCTCAGCCCACGGGGCTGCGGCCGTCCTCGCGCAGGAGCCGTGTGGTCACCGCCCCGCCGCCGCGCGCCCGCGCGGTGGGCGCGATGCCACCGGAGCCGCCTCACGTGGCACAGGGCCGCCCCCTCTGGGGGCAGGCGACCCCCGAAGCCGCGCATCCCACTCGGCGGGCGCTTTGCCGTGGCCCCCTGGTCTGTCGCCGCCTTGAGAGCGGCGCCCTGGCCACGTTCGGTACGAAGTCCGTGCGGGCCGGCTGGCGGGTTGGGGTGGTCGCGAGACGATAGGGGGGTGATTCCCGGGCGCCGGGACCGCGGTGGTGCGGGCCGGCGGAGGGAGGTGGCCGGATGGGAGCCGCGGACAGGAGCGGGCCGGAGCAGGACCCGTCGCTGGAGCCGGGCGGACTGCTGGACGTCCTCGGCGTGGCGGCGATCGTGCTGAGCTCCGAGGGGCGGATCGCCCTGTGGAGCCCGCAGGCCGAGGCCCTGTTCGGCTACTCCGCCGCCGAGGCGCTGGGGCGGCCCGCAGCCCGCGTCCTGGTCGACGAGCAGCACGTCGCGTGGGTGCTGTCCTGGTTCGCCGGCATCATGTCCCGGGGCCGCGCCTGGGCCGGCGTCTTCCCGGTCCGCCACAAGGACGGCTCCACCCGGCTGACCGAGTTCCGCAACATGCGCCTCGAGGACGGGCAGGGGCGCCACTACGCGCTGCTGCTCGCCAGCGACGAGGCCACCCTGCGCCGCCTGGAGCGCGACCTGGCGCTCTCGCTGCGCCTGGTCGAGCAGTCCCCGATCGGGCTCGCCGCGGTCGACACCGACCTGCGCTACATCCTGGTCAACCCGGCGCTGGAGCGCATCAACGGGATCTCCGCGCTCGAACAGCTGGGGCACACCACCGGCGAGGCGCTGCCCTTCCTCGACGCGCGGGGGATCGAGTCAGCGATGCGCACCGTGCTGGAGACCGGGACGCCGCTGCTGGACCAGCTCACCGTGGGCCGGACCCCGGCGCGGCCCACGGTCGAGCGCGCCTGGTCCGTGTCGTACTACCGGCTGGACGACCCCGGCGGACGGATCGTCGGGGTGGCGTCCTCGATCGTCGACGTCACCGAGCAGCACCGCTCGGAGATCGCCGCGGCCGCGGCCCGCCGTCGGCTCACCGTGATCGCCGACGCCTCCGAGCGCATCGGCACCACCCTGGACCTCGACGTCACCGCCCGCGAGCTCGCGGACGTGCTGGTACCCGAGTTCGCGGACTTCGCCGCGGTCGACGTCCTGGACTCGGTGCTCTCCGACAGCACGGCGCGGACCGGTGACGGCAGCCCGGCCATGTTCCGAGCCCTCGCGATCAAGACCGCCTACCGGACCCCGCTCGCGGAGGCCGCCGACCCGGTCGGCGAGATCGCCAGGTACGACGCGAGCCGGCTGGTCACCCGCAGCGTCCGCAAGGGACGACCGCTGCTGGTCGCCCACGTCACCGACGCCGACCTGCCGCGGATCGCCCGCGACGAGGCCGCGGCGGAGCTGCTGAAGCAGGCCAGGATCCACTCCTACATGGCCGTGCCGCTGCGCGCCCGCGGGCAGGTCCTCGGCGCGCTCGACATGATGCGCGCCCGCAACCCGCACCCCTTCGGCGAGGACGACGTCCTCCTCGCCACCGAGCTGGCCGCCCGCGCGGCGGTCTGCATCGACAACGCCCGCTGGTACCAGAGCCAGCGCCACGCGGCCCTGGCGCTGCAACGGCATCTGCTGCCCGCCCGTCCCACCCAGCCGCCCGGTCTGGAGGTCGCCTACCGCTACCAGCCGGCCGGCAGCGTCGTCGAGGTCGGCGGCGACTGGTTCGACGTCGTCGCCCTGGCGGGCGACAAGACCGCCCTGGTCGTCGGCGACGTGATGGGCAGCGGCATCAACGCGGCCGCCACGATGGGCCAACTGCGCACCGCCGCCCGCACCCTGGCCCGACTGGACCTCGACCCCGCCACCGTGCTCACCCATCTCGACGGCATCGCCGGGGGCCTCGACGAGACCATCGCCACCTGCGTCTACGCCGTCTACGACCCGCACGACGGCAGCTGCCGCCTCGCCTCCGCCGGGCACCTGCCGCCGGTGTACACCCGCCGCGGCCACGCGCCCCGCCTGCTGGACCTCCCCACCGGCGTCCCGCTCGGCGTCGGCGGCGCGGCCTTCGAGGACGTCCGCCTGACCCTCGGCGAGGGCGACGAACTCCTCCTCTACACCGACGGCCTGGTCGAGACGCGTGACCACCCCATCGACACCCGCCTGCAGGCCCTCACCGACCTCCTCAACCGCGACCGCCCCTCCCTCGAGGCCACCTGCGACCTCCTCCTCGACGCCCTCCACCACCACGACGGCACCGACGACGTCGCCCTCCTCCTCGCCCGCACCCGCCGAGCGGGCGGCCTCAGCGGGTGAAGGTCCCCAGGCCGGTGGTGTTCAGGTTCTCGAGGACGACGGAGTCGGCCGTGCCGGTGGGGCCGGAGTGGAAGGTGACGCCGGAGAGGCCGACGGCGTTCTCGCCGCGGGTGCGGTAGCTGAAGGTGTCGCCGGTGTAGTGCGTCAGGGGGAACGTCTGCCGGTCGGGCCCGAGCACCAGGGACAGCTGCCCGTTCGCGGCGGCGCTGACGGTCGCCGGGCCGTAGAAGTCGTTCCTGTAAACGCCGGTGTAGGCGCTGTTCGCCCTGGCGGGGGCGGGGGACGCGGGCGGCTTGGCGTAGTCGGTGGGGGAGGCGCCCGCGTCGGCGGCGGCGCCGAGCACCTTGCCGTAGAGGGCCAGCCAGTCGACGGTCTGCCGGCCGTTCTGGGCGATGTCGAAGAACGCGGCGGCGATCGCCTCCGGGACCCCGATGGGCTGCCCGTTGGTGAGCACGACGATGCCCAGCTGCTCGGTGGGCAGGAGCGTGACGGTCGTCGCCGCGCCGAGGTCGAAGGCGCCGGAGTGGTTCAGGCGCAGCCGGCCCAGCTGGTCGTAGTTGACGTTCCAGCCCAGGCCGTAGAACCCGGGCTCGCCGCCGGGGGCCCGCGGCGGCGCGGCGATCGAGTGGGGGAGCCGGGTCCGGTCCAGAGCCGTGGCGTCGACGAGCTGCTTGCCGCCGTAGGCCCCGTTGTCCAGCTGCAACCGGATCCACCGGGTCAGGTCGTCAACGGTCGAGCTGGCTCCGCCCGCGGGGGCCTGGGAGTCGGCATTCTCGGTCGTCGACGGCTGCCAGCGGCCGTTCACCCGGACGTGGGCGCTCGCCTTGTCGGCGGCGGCCTCGTAGTCGCCGCGCCGGTAGCTGCTGTGGGCCATGCCGAGCGGCTTGAACAGGGTGTTCGCGGCCAGGTCGGGCCAGGAGGACTTGGCCGCCGAGGCCACCGCGTTCCCGGCGGCGGTGACGCCGTAGTTGGTGTACGCGTAGCTCGCACGGAACGGGGCCAGCGGCTCCAGGCGCAGGTGCGAGACGATGTAGTCGCCGTCGTAGCCCAGGTCCTCCAGCACGTCGCCGGCGTGGTCGGGCAGGCCGCTGCGGTGCGAGAACAGGTCAGCGACCGTCACATGGGCGCTCACGTACGGGTCCTTGAGCGCGAAGCCGGGATCGTAGGTCACCACGGGGGCGTCCCAGTCGGCGACCTTCCGGCCGACCGCCTCCGCGACCACGGTGGACGCCAGCGGCTTGGACATCGAGGCCAGCTGGAACACGGTGCCGGTGTCGACCTGGTCGGGCCTGCCCACCTCGCGCACGCCGAAGCCCTTCGCGTACACGGCCTGATCCCGGTAGACGACGCCGACCGCGACGCCCGGCACGCCGGTCTGTCGCATGGCGTTGCCGACCACGCCGTCCAACTTCCCCAGGGCGCCGTCGACCTGGGACTCGGACAGCTGCGGTGGCTGCTGGCCGGGCGGGGCGGCGGAGGGCGAGGCGGCGGGTGACGCGGAGCTCTGCCGCACCTCGGCGGCGCCGCCGAGGGCGTAGAAGGCGCCGGGGACGGCCAGGGCCGTGACGGCGCCGGCGGAGACGAGAAGCCGTGACAGTCGCATCGTCCCTGCGGTCCCTCCGGGTCGAGGGCCGCTGGGCGGGCCCGCCTGGCCCGAAGGTGCCTGCCGCGGGGGCCGGCCGCCACCCGGCGGGCGGCGCACGTAACGCTCCGTGAGCAGCGCGGCAGGTGCCGCGTGTTGTGCACCGGTTCACAGGGATATGTCCGCGTAGGCTGACGCTGTGCAGCTCTCCGATCGGGATCTCGCGTTCCTCGCCGACCACCACATGGCCGCCATGGTCACCGTCGCCCCCGACGGCATCCCGAAGACGGCCCGTGTGGGCGTCGTGCTGGTCGACGGGCGTCTGTGGAGCAGCGGCACGCAGGACCGGGTGCGCACCGCGCGGCTGCGTCAGGACCCGCGCTGCACGGTCTTCGTCTTCAGCGACTCGTACCGCTGGCTCACGCTGGAGACCACGGTGACGATCCTGGAGGGCCCCGACGTCCCGGAGCAGAGCGAACGCCTGTTCCGGGAGATGCAGGGCCGCCCCACCGGCGCGCTCAGCTGGTTCGGCGGCGAGCTCGACGGGGCGGCGTTCCGTCAGCGGATGGTGGACGAAGGCCGGTTGGTCTACGAGTTCACCGTGCACCGGAGCTACGGAACGGGGTGAAGCCGTCGAACAGCGGCGTCTCCCGCCGCCCGGGGCCGCGGAGCCGCAGCGCCCAGCTGACCAGCGCGTGGTTCAGCATGTAGAGCCGGTGCTCCTCGCGGCCTCCCTCCGAGAGGCGGCCGACGACCCAATCGACCGGGGCGGCCCCGCCGTAGCTCTCCCTCGGGTGGAACAGCAGGTCGGTGCGGCCGATCTCGGCCAGGACGTTGAGCGCGTAGGCGAACGGGTAGGGCCGGTTGACCCGGTCGTCGTCGCTGCGGTCCATCCGCGGGAACCCGTCCACCCACCGGTTCAGCAGGGGCTCGCCGATCAGGTCCATCCGGCCGGTGAGCATCGCGGTCTGCACGATGTAGGCGTAGGAGATCCCCCGCAGGAAGTAGTCGGCGCCGGGGTCGATGTGCTCCCACTGGCCCACGACGTCCTCGACGAAGGCGTCCAGGTCCGGCACCTGGTCCCGCAGCCGGCCGAGGTTGTGCAGCGCCACCAGGTAGTAGAGGCCCATGTGGGTCCGCTCGACCGGGGTGAGCGCTGCCATCAGCTCCCGGGCCTCGGCGAGCCGGTCCCGGCCGTGGGTCAGGTACGCCTCCGCCCGGTCGGTCATGGCGACCGCGTTGAGCACGGTGAGCAGCGGGTAGATCCGGACGAAGGCGTCCGACATGGGCTGGGGGAACGCCGGGCGCAGGTTCGGGTCGCCCGGCTCGTCGGCGCGGTCGAGATGGGAGAGGACCTCCCGCAGCCGGTCCCGGCCGTCGTCGTCGGAGATCAGCCCTCCGTGGCCGAGCAGGGAGACGACCGACAGCAGCATGGAGCCGCCGCGGCCGCGGAAGAAGGGCGCGGGGACCTGGTCCAGCAGGTCCAGCGCCTCGCGGACCCGGTTCCGCGGCCCGGAGACCAGCCGGTCACCGAGGCCCAGCTGACCCGTCGCCAGGAAGACCGCCGTGCAGGCGGACAGGCGCTCGTAGTGCCCGTGGCGTCCCGCGTTCTCGTCCTTGGCCCGGTCCGGCTCGATCCGGTCCACCACCTCCAGCAGCTCCGCCGGCAGGTCCGTCCCGTCGTCGACGAGCAGTGAGCGGGGCAGGCCGAGCTTGGCGACGGCGTCCGTCAGGATGCACCCGGCCATGACCCGGAAGTACGGGTTCTCCTCGGCGCGCAGGGCGGCCAGGACGGGGGCCAGCTCCTCCGGCGTGGCGCGGCGGTGCGGGCCTCGCGACGGGTGCACCGTCGCGAGGACGAAGTCGGCCAGCAGCGAGGAGAACCGGGTGTAGGGGCTGCTTCCGGCGCCCCGGTCGTCGAGCAGGCCGAACGTGCGCCGGATGCGCGCGGCGGCCTCGGGGTCGTAGGCGACGGGGTGCTGGCCGAGGCCGATGCCGCGGACCATGCGGCTCCAGGGGGTGGCGATCACGCGGGTCTCGGTCGTCAGCTCGTGCAGGCCGTGCACCGGGACCGGGAACGAGACGGTGGTCATGCGAGGACTCCTTCCGGGGGCGGGGCGGGGCGGGGGGTGTCGGTGGCAGGTCGTGCTCAGGCACGCAGGTGGGGGAGCGCGGGCACGGGGAGGCCGAGGAACTCGGTGCGGGTGCCGTCGAGCATCTCCAGGGCCCAGTTCAGCCACTTGACGCCCTCGCAGTAGATCGCGACGGGGCGGCGCTGGCTGCGGTGGTCGTCCACCAGCGTGCCGTCGAGCTCCTGCTGGAAGTGGAACGGCGGCATGGCGGTGAAGTGCTGGCCCATCATGAAGACGAAGCGGACCAGCCAGTAGGGGTCCTGCTCCAGGAACGGCGAGGCGGGGTCGTCCAGACCGAGGGCGGCCGTCATCACGGGGGCGAAGTGGTCCTCCATGCCCTGCGGGGCCTCGGGGTGCACGGCGCCGCCCTTGGCCGTCACATCCCGCACCCGGTAGGCCCGCTGGTACGGGTTCCCCTCCAGGAAGCCGACGTCGACGCGCGGGGTGCGGTCCTCGCCGGCGTCGACGGCCAGGGTGAAGTGCTCGAAGTGGATCTCGTCGTAGTGGCCGATCGAGTTGTGCCACGGCTTGTTGTCGTACATCGCGTCGTCGCGGGTGTCCGCGCCCTCGCTCTTGAAGCCGATCGCCCGCGGGTCCAGGAAGCGGATGCCCAGCGCCTCGGCGGTGACGGCCGTCAGGGCGGCGTCCACCTTCTCCCGGGGCGCGCCGGACTCGATCAGGCGCTGGGCGCGCAGCAGCGGGCCGCTGTCGGTGATCTTGATGTTCTCGGTGTTGGTGTCGCCCATGACCAGGGAGTGGAAGCGGGGCTCCAGGACCCGCGCATAGGCCGGGTTGCCGCGGAACCGGCGCAGCAGCGCGCCGGAGTTCAGGTACGACACGCCGTTCACGACGATCCGCTCGGTGCCCAGCAGATGCTCGCCGAAGGTGCGCGGCGCGGTGCGACGGCACAGGTCGAGCCGGTCCTCGATCTTGCGGAAGTAGGAGACGTCCAGGGTCTCGCCGGGAGCGGGCACCCGGCCGACGCTGTGCACCCGCTCGTTGAGCACCCGGACGACCTGCTCGTAGAGCCGGGCCACCAGCACGGGCGGCGGGGAGTGCCGCTCGACGAACCGGCTGACCTCCTCCCCGGCCACGTAGCTCATCTCGTACAGCACCTCGCGGTCCACTGCGGGGCCGCCCGCCGGGCCGTGCGCCTGTCCGGTGCGACGGCGGTGCGGCGGGACCGGTACCTCGCGTTCGGCGACGTCGAAGACCTCGGGGAAGTAGGGGCGTACCGAGGCGGGCAGCGCCCGCAGGTACTCGGCCTGCTTCCTGGCCTTGGCGAACGGGGGCAGCATCACGCCCGTCCCCTGCGGGTTCCAGCGCGCGGTGGTCAGCGCCTCGCTGAGGATCTTGCGGACGGTGACCCGCTCCTCGCCCTGCTTCCGGACGAAGACGGTCATGGACTCGCTGCCGCCCTTGCCGAAGCTGACCACCGACTCGTCGATGCCGATGTAGGCGTAGACCGTGCTGGAGAGCACGCGGCGGCTGCGCGCGGTCTCCAGCACCTGCGCGTTCTCCTGGGTCAGCGCCAGCGCGCAGGCGCTCTCCAGCCGGTCCAGCGCGGGGTTGCGCCGTCGGCGCCAGATCTCGGCCGGCTCCCCGACCCGGACCAGGTCCGCGTGGTGCGGGCCGGCGTCCACCTCGGCCGCCGTCAACCGTGAACCGAGGGAGATCACCTGGCAGTTGCCGCCCAGGTGGATCCGCGCACGGCCGTCGTGGGCCCAGCGGTGGGACGGTCCGTCGCCGAGCATGCCGCGGGTGGTCTCCGCCAGGTCCCTGCGTGACTGCACCGGCACGCCCGCGGGGGAGACCAGCGGGATCTGCGGCTCGGCGAGCCCGTCCAGCATCCGCTCCAGCGCCTCCGGACGCGGCCCGTCGACGAACAGGCCGATCACGGTGGCCAGCGGGGCCGCGCCGGAGACGGCGAGTGCCGTGAGCCAGCCCAGGGGGTCGCCGCCCGCGAGGTAGTGCTCGTTCTGCGCGAACAGCGCGGGTCGGTGCTGCTGCAACGCGTCGAACAGCAGGTACTGGTAGAGCATCCGGAGGCCCTGCGGCGGCAGCGCGTCCTCCTCGAGCCCGAGTTCGCGCCGGAGCGCGTCGCGGATGCGCATCGCCGCCGGCTGCTCGACCTGAAGCAGCCGGATCCGGTCGGCCAGTGCGTCCTCGTCCAGCCCGACCGGCGCGTCGAAGTGCACGACCAGCACCTCGGGGCGGGTGGTCCGCGCCGTCCGGTGCGCGGAGCGCCCGGACGGGGTGAGGACGTCGAGTTCGAGCTCGGCCCGGCCGAGCCGCTCAGGGTCCGCCCCGGTCAGCCGTTTTTTCAGGCGCGCCCTGGCCACGAGTTCACCGCCTGCGGTGTCGACGTGCTCGCGGTGGTTCCAGGTGTGCTGGAGGAGTTCGAGGAGTCGGTAGAACGCGTGGGTGCCGTTGCGGTCCGGGCGCAGCATCTGCACGGTGACGACCCGTTCGAGCGCGCGGGCCGTGTACTCCTCGGCGAACGCGCTGCGGCCCGCGCGGCGGAACAGGTCGCGGACCAGTTCGAGATCCGGGTCGCCCAGCGGCTCGTCACGGCCGTAGAGGTGTTCCAGCCGGGCCAGGGCCCGGCCGGTCGCGGTGACGGCGCCGAGCACGTGCTCGTCGTCCTCGCGGCGGGCGGTGTACTCGGTGAAGGGCACCTCGACGGCGTTGTCCCGCAGCAGCCGCAGCGACTTGCCGCCCGGCCCCAACTCCAGCACCAGGTCCAGATCGAGGCCGTTCAGCGTCTCGCAGGTCTCCCGCGAGGCCATCACCTGGTCCGTCATGGCCAGCACGCCCCGGCGCACGTCCGCGGCGGTGGTCAGCAGCGACATGTCGTGGTTGGACACCACCGGCACCCGGGGCTGCCGGAAGCGGATGCCGTTCGCGTCCAGGAAGGCGTCCAGGGCCTGCCGCGCCGGCCGCATCCGCGCCGAGTGGGCCAGGAAGACGGTCGGGTCCTTCAGTTCGCCGACGGTCACCTCGGGGAAGGCGGCGACGAAGCGGTCGAACCGCGCCCGGAAGCCCGCGCGGACGTACAGGTTGGCCTGGGTCGGCGCGTACGCCTTGTGCGGTTCCACGTCGGTGAGCGGGAAGCGCGTGGCGATCGCGGCCAGGACCGCCTCCAGGGCCTCGGTGCCCGGCGCGGTGAGGGCCAGCACGTGGCACGGCTCAGGGACCAGCGGAGCCCCGAGCACCGAAGGGGGCAGGTGGCGGGCGAGGTCCCGGGCGAACGGCTCGTCGCTGTCGGCGCCCCCGGCGGCCAGCAGCATCAGCGGCGTGAAGGCGTGGGCGATGCGGACCCCGTCGGAGACGGTCAGCGCCCCGCCGGCCACGGCGGCGGTGAGCACGCCGAAGCTCTCGCCGGTGTAGGCGACCACGTCGGCGGGCGTCCCGGACTCGGCGATCCGGTGCCTGAGCCACGCGTCCAGGACCAGGCCGTGCACCAGCAGGGCCGCCCCGATGAAGCCCTGACGCTCCAGCGTGCCCCGCCGGGGGGCGGTGGACGCCAGAAGCAGCAGGTCCGGCCTTCCGGCGACGCCGAGGGTGCGGGCCGCCTCGCGGTAGATGCCGGCGACCTCGGGGACGCCGCAGTCCAGCAGGGTGCGGTCGAGGTTGCGGTAGAAGGACCGGCTGCCCAGGCCGGGGAAGAATCCGGCGACGCGCGCCCGGTTCTTCGCGTCCAGGGCGTGGTCGGCCGGCAGCGTGAGTTCGACGGCCCCCCGAGGAGCCGGGACGGCGCGAAAAAGGGAGCGGGACACGCGAATCGCCCTCTCAGGATTGTCCTGTGCGGAATTGGAAAAGCCATCTTCGAGAATTCTCCGCAGGGGCTGACGGACCTTCAAGCGATCTTGGTTCAGGGTTCTGTCATGCCAGGTCAGAGGCGCGTGAACGTTTCCTCACTGGAATGTCAGAGAAATGTCAGAGGTGCACTCGGGCGCAAGAAAGGAGCCGGGGCCGGAGAACTTTCGCTCTCCGGCCCCGGCTCTTTTTTGGGGGAGTGGGACAGGTAGTTCTTTGGATGTTTCCTACGAGACCCCGGCCTCGGTCATGTCCGCGTGGAGCGCCCCGTCGGACGCCGCCGCGGTCTGGGACGGGGCCGTGCCGCGGCCGAGGGAGCCGCCGGCGACGACGACCAGCCCGGCGAGGGCGAGTCCGGCGCCGACCCAGAGCGGGGCCACGTACCCCTCGCCTGCGGCCAGCGCCAGCCCGCCGAGCCACGCGCCCAGCGCGTTGCCGACGTTGAAGGCCGCGATGTTGGCACCCGAGGCCATGGTGGGCGCGTCCGACGCGTACGTCATGGTGCGCACCTGCAGGCCGGGCGCCGAGGCGAGGCCGACGGCCCCCATCAGCAGCAGGGCGACCACGGTGGCGATCTTGTTGTGCGCGGTGAGGGCGAACGCCGCCATGACCACGGCGAGCAGCGCCATGATGCCGATCAGGGCCGCGTTCACCGACTTGTCCGCGGCCTTGCCGCCGACGAAGTTCCCGATGAAGGTGCCGACGCCGAACAGGACCAGCAGCCACGGCACGGTCGTCGTCGCGAAGCCGCTCACCTTGGTGAGGGTGAAGGCGATGTAGGTGTAGCCGCCGATGACCCCGCCGAAGGCCAGGATGCTGAGAGTGACGGAGACCCAGACCTGGCCCCGCCGGAAGACCGCGAGTTCGCTGCGCAGGTTCGTCCGGGCGGACTCGGTGCCGCGCGGCACCAGGACCTGGATGCCGATCAGTGTGATGACGCCGATGACGGTGATGGCCCAGAAGGTGGAGCGCCAGCCGGCCTGCTGGCCGAGGAAGGTGCCCAGCGGCACGCCGAGCACGTTGGCCACGGTCAGGCCGCCGAACATCAGCGCGATGGCGCTGCCCTTCTTGTTCTCGGCGACCATGTCGGAGGCGACCACCGCACCGACGCTGAAGAACGCGCCGTGGCAGAGCGCCGCCACGATGCGGCCGACGAGCAGCACGTCGTAGCTGCCGGCGACGGCCGAGACCAGGTTGCCGACGATGAACAGCGCCATCAGGCCGACCAGGACCTTCTTGCGGTCCAGGCGGGAGACCGCGGCGGTCAGCAGCAGCGCGCCGATCGCGACGCTGAGCGCATAGCCCGAGATCAGGTAGCCGGCTACCGACTCGGAGACGTGGAAGTCGCCTGCCACCTCGGGGAGCAGCCCCACGATCCCGAACTCGGTGAGGCCGATGCCGAAGCCCCCCAGGGCCAGGGCGATGAGCCCGATAGGCATGTCAAATCCCTTCAGTGCCATGGCAAGCGGTGCGGGACCGTGCCGTGTGAACCCCAACGCATCGAAGCATCGCATAACGTCGATATGTTCTGTCAAGCCGACGCATCGCTTATCATCGATGGATCGGTGCCGGTCCCGCGCCGCCAGGAAGGCTCATGATCACAAACGACACATCCGCGACGGACGCAGCCGCGACGGACGACCTCGCGTCGCTGCTGGAGGCGCTCAAGGCGCTGGCCAACCCGGTCAGGTTGCAGGTGCTCCAGTGGCTGCGCGAGCCGGAGCGGAACTTCCCGGTCGAGCCGGCCGTCACCGATCCCCGGGCGGTCGGCGTCTGCGTCAGTCACATCCAGGCCAAGAGCGGCCTGGCCCAGTCCACCGTCTCGGCCTACATGGCCGTGCTGGAGCGCGCCGGGCTGGTGCGCTCCACCCGGGTCGGCAAGTGGACCCACTACCGGCGCGACGAGGAGCGCATCGCCGCGCTGGTCGAGGAGCTGAGGAGCGCCGTCGGCGGGGACGCCCGCCTGGCGGACGGCCTGCTGTGAAGGTCATGCCGGAGCCGTCTGCCGGTCCGGGGCGACGGCTCCGGCCTCCGCCTCGGCCGGGGGCGCGCTGGTCCGCAGCCGCGGCATGATGCCCGGAGCGGCGAGGCCCGGCAGCAGCAGCCGCCACAGCGCGGAGACCCGCGCGGGCAGGTCCTGACGGTTGCTGTAGACCTGCGACATCACCTGCAGCCCGGTGAACGACCCGACCACGGTCGAGGCGACCTCGCGCAGCTCCATCCCTGGCAGCAGCTCCCCCTGCCGGTCGGCCTGTCGCAGCAGGTGCTCGATGACGGCGATGGCCTCGTCGTACGGGGCCTGCGCCGACTGTGCGAACGAGGACTGCTCGACGGCCAGGCGCACGCTGGCCCGCAGCACGGTGTCCCACTGCAGGCGCCGGGCGAACTCCAGCGACATGTCGATCACGGCCTGGAGCTTGACCGTGCGGTCCGGCGGCACCAGCGCCTCGCTCTGCGCCTCCACCAGCGCCGCGGCGATGGCCTCCTTCGAGGGGAAGTGGTGGTACAGCGCGCCGCGGGTGAGCCCGGCCCGGCTGAGGATCTCGTTGGTGCTGGCGGCGTCGTACCCGCGCTCGCCGAACACCTCGGCGGCGGCTTCGAGGATCGAGCGTCTCGATCGGATTCCGCGCTCTTGTTGGGCCATCCTCTAGTCCTCGCGGCTCGGGGTCGTAGACCAAACAGACTTGCCTGTATGTTATCGCGCTTCGCCGATCCGGAAGCCCACTCCACGCACCGTCACGATCCAGCTGCCCGAGCCGAGTTTGCTGCGCAGGCTGCTGACGTGGGTGTCGATGGTGCGTCCCTGGTGCGACCACTCGTCGTCCCAGACCTGGCGGAGCAGCTGGCGACGGGAGAGGGTCGTGTCGGGCTGCGAGGCCAGCAGGTGCAGCAGGTCGAACTCCTTGGGCGTCAGCGGGATCCGCCGACCGCCGAGGGCGATCTCCCGGGTGCGGGCGTCGATGCGCAGTGTGCCGTGCGTGATGACCGGTGCCGAGGGCGGTGCGGAGGGGTGGGCCCGGCGCATCACCGCGTCGATCCGGGCCAGCAGTTCCCGCAGGCCGTAGGGCTTGACCACGTAGTCGTCCGAGCCGGCCTGCAGGCCCAGCACGCGGTCGAGTTCCGTTCCGCGCGCGGTCACGATGATGATCGGGGTGTCGCCCTCCGCCCTGAGTCTGCGGCACACCTCGAGCCCGTCGAGGTCGGGCAGGTCCAGGTCGAGCAGGACGAGGTCGACTCCCGGGCGCAGTTGCAGCGCGAGCCCTCCGGTGCCCACGCTTCTCGCGGCGTGGCCGTGTCTGCGCAGCTCGTGCACCAGGCTCTTGGCGGCGTCCGGGTCGTTCTCCACGACCAGCACCCGCAGCCCCTGCGTGTCCCCCGCCTGCCCGGTCTCTTCGGTAACGGTCTGCAAGTGGGTTGCCCCTCCCCGTGCGCCACTGCGAACTGTTGAGCGACCATGGGGGGACAGTACCAGGCAGACTTGTCTGGTTGTCAACGTCGGTCCAGAATGGTCAGATTCGGACATAGAGCGCGTCAAGCCACGTGAGTATGCGTGGGGTTGGCTTCACAAGCTCGCAATGTGGCGGCAATCTGGGCGCAAACAAGGCATCTCTGTCGGATTCTTAACGCCTGGCGCTCAGAAACATGCAGACCTGCCTGTATGTTGATCGTGTACGGGTTTTCCGTTGGGGAGGGAGCCGAACGTGCTGGGTCTCGCACAAGCTCGGAGGAACGACGTCGCCGCGGCCTCGCCGCCGCTCACCGCGACCGTGCCTCGCGAATACGTCCACCGCGCCTCTGTGGCCGAGGTGTTGCTCACCGGTTGGGGCGCCGCTCCGGACGGCGACCGCGACGCCTTCGTCGTGCGCGCCCAGTGGCCCAGGAGACACGCGCTGTTCACCCCTGCTCTCGGCCTTCAGGACCCGATGCTCCTGGCCGAGTCGGTGCGGCAGGCCGGGCTGCTGCTCTCGCACGCCGAGTACCACGTGCCGTTCGGCCACCAGTTCCTCATGTGGGACCTGTCGTTCGCCGCCACCCCCGCGGCGTTCACGGCCGGTCCGACGCCGACGGACGTGGAACTGCGCACCGTCTGCCGCGACATCGTGCGCCGCGGCCGCACCATCGCGGCGATGCGCTACGAGGTGACGGTGCTGCGCGCCGGACGGCCCGTCGCCACCGGCGGCGCGCGGTTCAGCTGCACCAGCGACGCCGTGCACCGGCGCATGCGCGCCGGACGGCCCGTCACCACCGGACGTCCCCTGCCTGTACCGGTCGACCCCGCGTCGGTCGGCCGGGCCACGCCGCAGGACGTGCTGCTCGCCGCGGCTCCGGCTCCCGTCGCCGGGGCCGGTGCCGCCGGGGCGGGTGCCGCCGGGGCCGTTGGCCACTGGGAGTTGCGCGTCGACACCGACCACCCGATCTTCTTCGACCACCCGGTCGACCACGTGCCCGGCATGCTGCTGCTCGAAGCCGCCCGGCAGGCCGCCCGGGCCGTCACCCGGCAGCCCGGCGCGGTGCTGCTGGGCATGGAGAGCTCGTTCCTGCGCTACGCGGAACTGGACGCCCCGTGCCGGCTGGAGGCCAGGATCGAGCCCGGCGCCGCGCCCCGGGCCGACCGCGTCGACACCGTCCGCGTGCGGGTGAGCGCCACCCAGCACGGCGAGCAGGTCTTCCGCGCCGACCTGCTGCTCGGCCGCCCGAACGACTGACCACCCTGCCGACAGGAGAGCACAGCATGACCACCGTTCTGATCACCGGCGCGGCGGGCTTCCTCGGACGGCATGTCGTCGAGGAGGCCGCGCGGCAGGGCGCGGCCCTCAGACTCATGTCGCACCGCCGCCCGGCGGTCGTCACCGGTCCCGCGTGCGCGGTGGTCTGCGCCGACCTCCGCGACCCGGACTCGCTGCGCGGCGTGTGCGAGGGGATCGACGTCGTGCTGCACTGCGCCTCCTATATCGGCGGCTCGGCGCAGAACAACGAGTCCGTCAACGCGCAGGGCACCCGCAACCTGGTCGCCGAGGCGCGCCGCGCCGGGGTGTCCCGGATCGTCTACGTGAGCACGGCCTCCGTCTACGGCCGGGGCGCCTTCTGCGGCGCGACCCCGGCGGAGCTGACCCGGAACCCGGCCTCGCCCACCTCCGCCTCGCGCGCCGCGGCCGAGGACGCGGTCCTCGCCGACGGCGGCCTGGTGCTGCGCCCGCACCTCGTGTACGGGGCGGGGGACGCGTGGGTGGTGCCGGGCGTGAGCCGGCTGCTGCGGGCCCTGCCCGGCACCGTCGACGGCTGGTCTGCCTGCCTCTCGCTCGTCTCCGTGCAGGAGCTCGCCCGCCTCGCCGTCGCCGCCGGGCTCGCGCCCGCCATCCGGCTGACGACCACGACCTACCACGCGTCCCACCCCGCACCCGTCACCGCGGCGACCCTGCTGCGCGCCGTCGCCGACCTGTCCGAACTCACCTGGCCGCCGTACGAGATGACCGTGGACCAGGCCTGCGGAATGCTGGCCGACGACCCCGGTTCCCGGCACGCCCTCGACATGCTGCGCACCGACCACTGGTTCGACAGCGCCCCACTCTGGCGCGACCTGCGCCTCACCCCCGGTCCCGGGTTCGAGTCCGCCTTCGCGCAGGCGGCCCCGTGGTACCGGTCCGCGCTCGCCGACGCCTGACGCGAGGCGGTGAGCGCGGAGTGCGCCTCAGTTCGCGGAGCGTGCGGGCGGTGCCGGCGTCGACGCGGCCCGGGCGTCGCGTCTCGGACGAATGTCGCCCGTGG
This sequence comes from Streptacidiphilus melanogenes, assembly GCF_000787835.1. Classification (GTDB taxonomy): domain Bacteria; phylum Actinomycetota; class Actinomycetes; order Streptomycetales; family Streptomycetaceae; genus Streptacidiphilus; species Streptacidiphilus melanogenes. Next base: position 23,812 of record NZ_BBPP01000052.1, on the reverse strand, counting down.
CCCGCGCGGCGCAGCCGCAGGTGCCACGGTCCACGCGTTCCGCGGACAAGCCCTAACCTGGGCGGCATGCGATCGGTCCAGTCGCTCCAATCGGCCCGCGACGCAGCCGCGTTGTGGGAAGTCGCGACCCCGTCCCGGCGCCCTTGCCCGGTCCCGGGCGTCGACATGGCGGGGTTCAGCGCCCGCACCGCGGAGCCCGTCGATCTCGGCGTGGTCCCCTACCCGGCCGTCACCCTGGCCCTCGACCTCGGCGACGGCCCGCTCGCCGTCGGCGACGACGGGGGCCGACGGGCGCACGGCAGCGTCGTGGTCGGTCTCGATCCCGGCGGGGTGCGCGGGAGCGGCAGCGCCGTGGCGTGCCTCCAGGTCCGGCTGTCGCCGCCGGTCGCGCACGCGGTGCTGGGCGCGGCGGCGGGGGAGACCGGCGGAACCGTGGTGCCGTTCGACGACCTCTGGGGACGCGACGCCGCGCGCGTCCAGGAGCGGCTGCGCACCGCCAGGACCTGGGACGAGCGGTTCGCGATCGCCGAGGCCGCGGTCGCCCGCCGCTACGCCGCGGGGCGTGCGGTCGATCCGGAAGTCGCCCACGTCTGGCGGCAGACGGTGAGCGCGCGGGGAGCGGTCCGGGTCGACGCGCTGGCGCAGGAGGTCGGCTGGAGCCGCAAGCGCCTGTGGTCGCGCTTCCGCTCCCAGATCGGCCTCACGCCCAAGCGCGCGGCCCAGCTCGTCCGCTTCGACCACGTGGCCCACCGTCTCGCCGCCAGGGACAGCGCCGCGCTGGTCGCGGCGGAGAGCGGCTACGCCGACCAGTCCCACCTCCACCGCGACGTGAAGGCCTTCACCGGAACGACCCCCACGGCCGTCGCGGCCGCACCCTGGCTCGCGGTCGACGACGTCGCGTGGGCCGCGCCGCGGTATCTGGCGGCCGGGTGACCGCTCGTCGGATCCGGGGAACATTCGTCCAAGACGCCGGACCGACGCGTCGACGACACTGCGGGCATGACTTCGACCAGCGCGAACACCGCCCCGCCCGCACACCGTGACCGCCTGCGGTACGGCGTCGACGCCCCGGCCTTCCCGGCCGCGCTCGGCCTGGCCGGCGCCGCGTGCGGGCTGACCGCACGACGGTGGCGGCGCGGGAGCACGGCGGCCGCCGCCCTGGGAACGGTGCTGCTCGCCGGCACCGGCGTCTACCTGCACACCACGCTGCGCGGCAAGCTGCGCGTCTGGGAGCAGGAGCTGGACCGGGCCGGGCTGAGCGGCGACGAGCGGCTGCTGGACCTCGGCTGCGGTCGCGGCGCGGTGCTGGTCCAGGCGGCCGCGCACCTGCCGTCGGGCCGCGCCGTCGGCGTGGACCTGTGGTCCGGCACGGACCAGAGCGGCAACCGCCCCGAGGCCACGCTCGCCAACGCCGCCGCGGCCGGAGTCCTCGACCGGGTCGAGGTCCGCACCGCCGACATGACGGACCTGCCGTTCGCGGACGGCTCCTTCGACGTGGTGACGAGCGCGCTGGCCATCCACAACATCCCCTCGCGCGAGCGACGCCTGCGGGCGCTGGACGAGGCCGTGCGCGTGCTGCGTCCGGGCGGGCAGCTGCTCGTGGCCGACTTCTGGCCCATGGCCCGGCAGTACGCCGCCCATCTGGGGCACGGCACGCTGCGTGACCTCGGCCCGCGGTACTGGTACAGCGGCCCGTGGCTGGGCGTCACCATGCTGCACGCCGTCAAGGAGACCGACTGACCGCGGCCTTCACCGCAGGAGGGCCGCGCGGCGCCCCGGGTGGCCCGTCCCGGATTGCCCGGCGCCGCGGGCGCGGAGACGATGAGTGCGCCTGCGACCAGGAACGGACGGGGATGACAGTGCAGCCGACGAGGTGGAACCCGCAGGATCAGCGCTGGGAGACGGTCCTCCGCGGCCGGGCGCTGCTCACCGATCCGCGGCTGAACAAGGGCACGGCCTTCCCGCCGGACGAGCGGGACAGCCTCGGTCTGGTCGGCCTCATCCCGCCCACCGTGCTCACGATCGAGCAGCAGAGCTCGCGCGCGTACCGGCAGTACCTCGCCCAGCCCGACGACCTGGCCAAGCACCTGAACCTGACCGCGCTGCACGACCGCAACGAGGTGCTGTTCTACCGGCTGGTCAGCGAGCACCTGGAGGAGATGCTGCCGATCGTCTACACGCCGACCATCGGCACCGCGATCGAGCACTACAGCCACGACTACCGGCGCCCGCGCGGTCTCTTCCTCTCCGTGGACGCGCCGCAGGACGTCGAGCGCTCCCTGCGCGCGAGCGGCCTCGGCCCGGACGACGTGGACCTGATCGTCGCGACGGACGGGGAGGCGATCCTGGGCATCGGCGACTGGGGCGTCGGCGGCATCAGCATCTCGGTGGGCAAGCTCGCCGTCTACACCGCGGCCGCCGGGATCGATCCGGCCCGCACCCTCGCCGTGGTGCTGGACGTCGGCACCAACCGCCAGGAACTGCTCGACGACCCGCTCTACCTGGGCAACCGTCACCCCAGGGTCGACGCGGCGACCTACGACGCCTTCCTGCACTGCTACGTCGAGACCGCGGCACGGCTCTTCCCCGCGGCGCTCCTGCACTGGGAGGACTTCGGCACGGGCAACGCCCGCCGGATCCTTACGCGCTACCGGGACGGCCATCTCACCTTCAACGACGACGTCCAGGGCACCGGCGCGGTCAACCTGGCCGCCGTGCTGTCCGGCGTGCGGGCCAGCGGCACCCCGCTGCGGGAGCACCGGGCCGTCGTGTTCGGGGCCGGAACCGCCGGTATCGGGGTCGCGGACCAGCTCCGTGACGCCCTGGTGGCCGACGGCGTCGACCGCGAGGAGGCCGCCCGCCGGATCTGGTGCGTCGACCGCTACGGGCTGCTCACCGACGACATGACCGACCTGCGCGACTTCCAGCGTCCCTACGCCCGCTCCGCCGCGGAGGTCGCCGGCTGGGTCCGCGGCGCGGGCTCGGCCGGGATCACCCTGGCCGAGGTCGTGCACCGCTGCCGGCCGACCATCCTCGTCGGCACCTCGGGCCAGGGCGGCTCCTTCACCGAGGCGATCGTCCGCGACATGGCTGCGGACGCCGCCCGACCCATCATCCTGCCGATGTCCAACCCGACCCGGCTCGCCGAGGCGACCCCGGGCGACCTGCTCGCCTGGACCGACGGTCGCGCGCTGGTGGCCACCGGCAGCCCGTTCGGCCCGGTCGAGCACGCGGGCGTGACGTACGAGATCGGCCAGGCCAACAACGCCCTCGTCTTCCCCGGCCTCGGCCTCGGCGCCATAGTGGTCCGGGCCACCCGGATCACCGACGGCATGCTCAGCGCCGCCGCCCTCGCCGTGGCCGGTCAGGTCCCCTCGAGCACCCCCGGCTCCCCGATCCTCCCCCCGACCCGCCACCTCCGGGAGACCTCCGTCGCGGTCGCCGCCGCCGTCGCCCGCGCCGCCCACCACGACGGCGTCGCCCGCACCACCCTCGACGCCGACCTCGAATCCCGCATCCGCGCCGCCATGTGGCAACCGTCCTACGCCCCGGTCGCCGCGGTCTGACGAACCGGTGAGCCCGGGCCGCCCGGCCCCGGCTACTCGGCCCCGGCTACTCGGCGACCAGGACCAGGGCGGCCTGGTCGTCGTCGGTGAGGCCGCCCGCAAAGCCGTCGACGGCCGCGGTGATGGCGTCGAGGACCTGGTCGGCGTCCGTGGTGCCCGCGGTCGGGCGGAGGGAGGAGACGAGGCGGTCCTCGCCGAAGAGGGTGCCGGCCGGGTCGCGGGCCTCCAGGATGCCGTCGGTCACCAGGACGAGGTGGTCGCCGCTGCGCATGGTGAAGGACTCCATCGTCAGCTCGAGGTCGGGGGAGACCCCCAGGAGTTCGCCGGCCGGGCTGGGGGTGGTCACGGTGCCGTCGGCCCGGTGCAGCAGCGGCGGTGGGTGGCCGGCCCGGACCATGCTCACGGCGATGCCGTCGCGCACCCGGCGCAGTTCGGCGTAGATCAGGGTCACGAAGCTCTCGTCGCTGTCCGGCCGGGCCAGCAGCGCCTCGTTGACCGCCTCCGCGACCGCCCCCGGCGTCGGCAGCAGCGGCGCGACCGCGCGGGCGGTGTTGCGGACCAGGGCCGTCGTGGTCGCCGCGTAGGCGCCGCGCCCGCAGACGTCGCCGATGACGAGCCCCCACCAGTCCCCGGGGAGTGCGAAGACGTCGTAGAAGTCGCCGCCGATGTCCAGGCCCTCGCCCGCCGGCCGGTAGGAGGCGGCCAGCCGCGCGCCGGGGACCTCGGGCAGTGCGGCGAGCAGCAGGCCCGCCTGGAGGTCGTGCGCGAGCCGGGCCCGCTGGGCGTGCTGGCGGGTGGTCTCCGCGCCGGCCGCGGCGGTGCGGGCGAGCTCCTCGGCGAGGGCGATCGCGCGGGCGCCCAGCGGCCGGTCCACGGTCGAGATCAGGGTCAGCGCGCCGAAGGTGCGTCCCCGCGCGGTCAGCGGGACGCAGACCTGGCCGCTGATGTCGAGACCGAGCTCCTGCCACGCGCCGCCCGGGGCGGTATGACCGATCTCGCTCCGGCCTGTCGCCAGCACCCGGCCGACCGGTCCGTTCTCCGCGTGGGCCGACGCCTCGGCCGCCAGCAGCGCCTCCACCCGCTGGGGGAGCTCGGGGGCGACGGCCACCGCCACCCGCCGGACGCGGCCGGACTCCAGCACGTCGATCACGCAGACCGGCCCGAGAGCCGGCACCGCGAGCCGCGCCAGCCGCTGGAGGTTCTGCGGGTAGGACGCCTCCTCGCTGACCGCGGTGCTGGTCCGAAGGACGAACTCCAGGTCGGAGCTGAGCGCGTGTTCGCGCTCGTGCGCCTGCTGCCGCGCGGCCTCGGTGCGGTGGCGTTCGATCGCGAGCGCCGCGGTGCGGGTGAAGACGATGCTGAGGTCGAGATCCTCCTCGCGCAGGGCCCGCGGCGTGCGGTGGTACATGGCGAAGGTGCCGAGCAGGTCGCCCGCGTTGGAGATGATCGGCGACGACCAGCAGGCGCCGAGCCCCGCCCGGTTGGCCAGCTCCCGGTAGTCGGCCCAGAGCGGGTCGGTGGCGATGTCGTTGACCACGACCATCTCGCGGCGGAAGGCGGCGGTGCCGCAGGAACCCTCGTGGGGGCCGATCGGGCAACCGTCGATGGCCTCGTTGTAGAACTCGGGCAGGCTCGGGGCGGCGCCGTGCAGCAGTCTGGTCCCGGTCTCGTCGAGCAGCAGCACGGAGCTGAGCACCTTGGGGGAGAGCTTCTCGATCGCCCGGCACATGCCGTCCAGCACCTCGGCGAGCGGCGCGTTGCGGGCGATCTGCTCCAGCAGCGCCTGCTGCTCGGCGGCCAGCTTGTGGGCCGCGCGCTGCCGCGTCACGTCCACGGCCAGGAAGGCCACGCCCCGGACCCGTCCGCCGCGGTCCCGCCGCGGCTCGAAGCTGAAGTCGAAGTACCGCAGGCGGCTCCTGCCGACCGGCCCCAGCAGCACGCCGGCCGTGCGCGCGACGACCGGCTCGCCCCGCAGGTAGACGGAGTCGAGCATGGGCAGCAGGCCCTGGTGCACCAGCTCGGGCACGACCTCCGCGACCGGCCGGCCGAGCACGTCCCGGGCCCGGCCGACGCCGACCGTCTCGTAGAACGCCTGGTTGGCTCCCTCGACCAGATGGGTGGGCCCGCCGAGCGCGGCGAAGATCACCGGAGCGTGGGCGAACATGCCGGGCAGCGGGTCGGCCCCGATCTCGCCGGCGCGGGGTCGTCCGGTCACCCCGGCCGCCTGCTCTCGGCTCCCGGGCTCCATGAGATCAGCCTGACCCCGCCCACCCGGGCGAACAACTCGACGGGGCCGCTCAGCCGGCCCCGGTCGGTCGCGGTTCGAGGATCTCGCTGCCGTACATCTCGCCCAGCGGGTCCGCGATCAGTTCGATGCGGGCGCCGTCGGGGTCGCGGAAGTAGAGCGAGACGTCGCTGTGCACCTCGTGGGCGACGCCCGCGTCGGCGACCCGCTGCCGCAGTCGTCGCCAGCGTTCGGGCTCCACCGAGATGGCGATGTGGTGCAGCCCGCCCAGCACCTCGGCGTAGGGGCCCACGTCCAGGCCCGGAAAGTCGAAGAAGGCGAGCAGGTTCTCGTTGCCGAGGTCGAAGAAGAAGTGCGAGGACCCCGGGTAGTCGCGGTTTTCGATCAGTTCGGTGAGGGGAAACTCCAGGAGGTCCTGGTAGAAGCGGATGGTCCGTTCCACGTCGCTGCTGATCAGCGCCGTGTGGTGGATGCCGCGCGCGGAGGAGGCGGGACGTCGCCCGAGCGGGCGCAGATGGGCGGCGCGCAGCCGCTCGCGCTCGGCGGCTCTGGCGGCGACGGTCGCGGGATCGGGGGCGTTCATGCCGCCAGTGTCCCGCCTGCGCATCCGCCGCGCCTCATGCGCGGCCGGCCTGTTCCCGGCCCGCCCGAGCGCGGCCCGCCTGTTCCCGGCCCCCGAGCGCGGGCCGCCCCGGAACGGGCCGCACGGAACAGGCCCATTTTTCGGACACGACCGGTTCACGACCGGGAGTCGAGTGGGCCCCGTCACGCTTGACGCGCTGACCAGCGCTGTCTCTAGTGGGGGCTACCTACTGATGAACTTCACCCGGCGGCTTGCCGCCCTTCCTTCCGGACGCCGCAGCAAGTGGGTGATCCTGGCCGTGTGGATCCTGCTGCTGATGGCGCTCGGCCAATTAGCCGGCAAGCTCACCGGCGCCGAGAACAACCAGACGTCGAGCTGGCTGCCCGGCAATGCGGAGTCCACGAAGGTGGTGAATCTGCAGGGACAGTTCGTCTCCACGCAGACCATGCCCACCATCGTCGTCTACTCGCGTGACAGCGGGATCACCCCCGCCGACCAGGCCAAGGCCGCGTCCGACGCGCAGACGTTCGCCAAGCTCGCCCACGTGGTCGGGCCGGAGACGCCGCCGCAGCCGTCGCAGGACGGCAAGGCGCTGTCCGTCGCCGTCGTCATCAACCTGTCCAACGGCGGCTGGACCGACATCGGTTCGCTCGTCGACTCGATGCGCGCCACGGCCAACCACGGCGATCCGGGGCTGGTCGCGCACGTCGGCGGCCCCGGCGGCTTCGGCGCCGACCAGAGCAAGGCGTTCACCGGCATCGACGGCACGCTGCTCTACGCCACCCTGGGCATCGTCATCATCCTGCTGCTGCTCACCTACCGCAGCCCGACGCTGTGGCTGCTGCCGCTGATCTCCTCCGGCCTGGCGCTGACCGTCGCCGAGGCGGTCATCTACCTGCTGGCCACCCATGCCGGACTGACCGTCAACGCACAGAGCGCGGGCATCCTGACGGTGCTGGTCATCGGCGCGGGGACGGACTACGCCCTGCTGCTGGTGGCCCGCTACCGCGAGGAGCTGCGCCGGCACGAGGACCGCCACGAGGCCATGGCGGCGGCCCTGCACCGCGCCGGTCCGGCCATCATGGCCAGCGCGGCCACCGTCGCGGTGTCCATGCTCTGCCTGACGGCCGCCCAGATGAACTCCACCCGCGGCCTCGGACCGGTCTGTGCCATCGGCGTCGCCGTGGCGCTGCTGGCGATGCTGACGCTGCTGCCGGCCCTGCTGGTGATCTTCGGGCGTTGGGTCTTCTGGCCGTCCCGGCCGCGCTTCGGCACCGCCGAGCCGACCGAGACCGGTGTGTGGGCCCGCGTCGGCGGCGCCGTCGCGCGTCGCCCGCGGTTCGTCTGGATCGGCACCACGGTGGTGCTGGGGGCGCTGGCGCTGGGCCTGTTCAGCCTCAAGGCCGACGGTCTGAGCGACACCGGCACCTTCACCAACAAGCCGGACTCGATCACGGCCCAGTCGGTGATCGACGCCCACTACCCGGCCGGGACGGGCTCGCCGCTCCAGGTGGTCTCCGACGCCTCCGGTGCGGACCAGGTCGTCACGGCGCTCAAGGGCGTCCCCGGCGTCACCGACGTCACCACGCCCCGGGTGAAGGGCGATCTCGCCTACTTCACCGGCACGTTGACCAACGCCCCGGACAGCACCGCGGCCGAGAACACCGTGGACGCGGCCCGCGCCGCCGTCCACGCGGTGCCCGGCGCGCACGCCCTGCTCGGCGGCGACACGGCGGTCAAGCTGGACGTGGCCCGGGCCTCCGACCACGACAACAAGGTGATCATCCCGCTGGTACTGGTGGTCGTGCTGCTCATCCTCGGCCTGCTGCTGCGGGCGGTGGTGGCGCCGGTCGTGCTGATCCTGACCGTGGTGCTGTCCTTCGCGGCGGCGCTCGGCGTCAGCGCGTTCGCCTTCCAGCACCTGTTCCACTTCCAGGGCGAGGACAACGCGTTCCCGTTGTTCGTCTTCGTCTTCCTGGTCGCGCTCGGCATCGACTACAACATCTTCCTGATGACGCGCGTGCGCGAGGAGTCGGCCCACCGGGGCACCCGGGCGGGTTCGCTGGCGGCCCTGGCGGCCACCGGCGGTGTGATCAGCTCCGCGGGTCTGATCCTGGCCAGCACGTTCGGGGTGCTGGGCTCGCTGCCCATCGTGAGCTTCGCCGAGATCGGCTTCGCGGTCTGCCTCGGCGTCCTGCTGGACACCTTCGTGGTCCGCTCGGTGCTGGTGACGGCGCTGGCCATGGACCTCGACCACCGGCTCTGGTGGCCCAGCTCCCTGGGCCGCGGCGCGGAGCACGAGGTGGTCGCGGCCGGCCGGGTGCCGAACCCGTCCCGGCAGCGCAGCGGGCAGCGTCGCTGACGCGGACCGTAGGGAAGTGAGGACCTGAGCACGTCTTGAACACACGGCGTGGCAGTCGCGGAATCCGCGGCTGCCGCGCCGTCATTCGCGCGCCGAGCTTCGTCGGGTCAGGCGTGCAGCCAGGAGACCGGGAAGGAGGTGCCGCTCAGGGTGCCGTCCTGGGTGAGCAGGACACCGCCGCGTTCGAGGTTGGTGGTGTTCACCGTTCCGGCGGAGGCGAACGCCTGGCCGTTGGCGGTGACGTCGGTGAACTGGACCTGGTGGAAGTCGGGGCAGGCCGGGATGCTGGCGCTGCCGATCGCCTCGACGATGACCTCGGCCGAGCTCAGCGGCGCGCTCGCCAGGGTCTTGGTGTAGGTCTTGGTCCAGCCCCGGGTGGGGTCGGCGAGGGTGAGCGTGAACGATCCGCTGCCGTTGGTCGTCACCGAGGAGGTCATGGTGTCGCCGGCCTTCACCGTCTCGGTGAAGTAGATCGAGTTCGCCGGGTACATCTCGACCCACGGGTTGTACTGCACGGCGCCCTTGCGGGTGCAGACGGCGTCGAGGCCTATCTGCTCGACGCTGCTGCTGCTCCATCCGTCGAGCCCGGACCAGAAGGATATGTCGCCCGAGGTGGCGGAGCAGTCCAGCGCCGGGACGGTCCAGTTGCCGGTGACGGTCCGGTAGGTTCCGCCGGTCACGGCGTAGCCGCCCCAGTTGGAGTCGCCGCTGGCGTGGCGGTCGATCCGGTGGGTCAGGTGCGGCACCGGCGCGGACGTCCCGGCCGCCGAGGCGGAGCCGGTGGCCGGGACGGTGAGGGTGGCGGCGAGGCCGAGCGTGAGGAGCGCGGCCGAGATGGTGCGGCGCATGGTTTCCCCTGTCAACATGCCTGTGGTTCAGGCGTTCTGGCGGTGCGACAGAGGATTCAGACTCATCCTGGCCATGTCAATGGCCAGGGGGATGGTTCATATGACTTTTCGGTTCGCCTGGCGTCAGGGCGTGGGGCCGGGGAAGTCCGCCATCGGGCAGTAGGTCGGCTGGCTCGGGTCGTACTGGTGGACGCCGATCGCAATGCCCGCCTGGGAGTTACCGGTCAGCGGGGCGTCCCCGACCAGCACCAGCGCGTGCCACCCGGTCTGTTTGGCCGTGTACAGGGTGCAGTTGTCGACCACCTTGGTGCTCTGCGTGGCGGCGGCCGTGCTCCGGCCCTGCGCGTAGGTCGACGACTGGCCCGGGGTGGCCTCCAGCAGGTACAGCGACTGCGCCGCGGTGGGCGTCGAGGCCCAGAACGACTCGCCCGCGGTCAGATAGATGTCCGAGATCGTCGCCACCTGGTTGCCGTTCAGCACCGAGAAGGCGATGTCCGGGTCGCCCGCCCCGGTGGTGCCGTGGTGCGTCGGCGCCGGGATGTTCGTGACCTTCGCGCCGTACTGGGCCTCGACCCAGTACGAGCCCGCCGTGTGCTGGACGACCTGCGGGTACCAGGTGCCGAACGGTTCCGTGCCGGAGTTGGAGTCCACCGCGACGAAGTTGGTCCTGTTCGCCCCCACGTTGCTGCCGCCCACCGAGCCGCCGCCGGCGTTCAGCAGGGTGAGCCCGTAGTTCGCCCCGGACGACGGCTGGACCGCGGCCACCGACCAGTAGTCGTACGACGTGGTGTAGTCGTACCCCTGAGCCACCGTCGAGGAGACCGCCGTCCCGCTCGGCAGCACACCCCCGGCCCAGGCGGTCCCCGAGAAGCCGAGCGCCGTCGCGGTCGCGACCGCCCCCACCGTGAGCCATCGTCCGGATCTTCTCGCGGACGGTCTTCCTGCGTGCATGAGCGTCTCCCCGGGCCGTGCGGTCGGGGCCGACCCCCGAACCTACTGCACGGGACGCTGCCAGAGCTCGACCCGGTTGCCTTCCGGATCGGTCACCCAGCCGAACCGGCCGACACCCTCCATGTCCTGCGTCTCCTCGGCGACGTCCGCCCCCTTGGCGCGCAGCTGCGCGAGCATCGCGTCCAGGTCGCGCACCCGGAAGTTGAGCATGGTCTGCTGAGAGCCTGACCCGAAGTAGTCCGTCCCGGACTCGAACGCCGCGAACACCGTCGGCCCGGCCTCCGGCCGCCACAGGCCGTTCTCGTCCGCGTCCAGACCCAGGCAGTCCCGGTACCACGCGCCGAGAGCCGCCGGGTCGGCGGCCCGCAGGAAGTAACCACCGATTCCAAGCACACGTTCCATGCCGTCATCCTGCCAGCACGGCCGCACGGTGAGCCGGTCCGCGTGCGTGTCGCAACGCGGACCGCCGCCGTCCGCCGCCGACAATGAGCCGTGGCAACGGATCCTGAGCGGGGCGGTCCGACCCCGGCGGCGGAAGGCGATCCGGCAGGCGATCCGGCGGCGCGCGGTGAGCACTGGTGGCCGGTGGCGCTGGCGGTGTTGGTGGCCGCGGCGCTGCACCTGGTCCTGCCGACCGACTACCGGGCTGCGCCGCGCTGGTTGGTGCCCTCGGCCGTGATCACGCTGCTTACGGTGCTGATCGTCGGGGACCCGGGGCGCATCGACCGGCGCCGCACCTGGCTGCGCGTGGTGACCAGCCTGCTCATCGCCGCCATCACCACAGCCAACCTCTTCGCCGCCGGGCGGCTGGTCGCCGAGATCCTCACCAACAACAAGCTGTATGCGAACAACGCGACCGGCCTGCTCGAGACCGGCGGGGTGATCTGGGCGACCAACATCATCACCTTCGGCCTCTGGTACTGGGACCTGGACCGCGGCGGTGCGGCGGCGCGGGCCCACCGGCCGTTCGCGAACCCGGCCTTCGTCTTCCCCGAGATGCAGCACGGGGGCTTCGGGCCGCCGGACTGGGTCCCCGTCTACGTGGACTACCTGTCCTTGGCCTTCTGGACCGCGACGGCGTTCAGCCCGACCGACGTGTCCGCGATCAAGCCGTGGGCCAAGCTGCTGATGATGACCCAGGCGGCCGTCTCACTGGTGGTGGTCGGCCTGGTGATCGCCCGCGCCATCAACATCCTCTCGTGACTGCTTGTCCCGTGCCGCTGGCAGGAAGTTCTCCGTGTGCGAGGCGGCTCGGCGGCGCACCATGTATACGGCACCACAGATATGGGGCACACTCGCCTCGCCCGGTCTCGTCCCTTCTCTCCTCGAACGAAGTCAGCCATGAGACTGCATCCCTCTCCCACCGCCTCCGCCTCACGCGGACTGCCGGTGCGGGCCTCCGCCGTCACCCTCGGTTTCGCGATGCTGCTGTCGGGCTGCGCCGCCGCCCTGTCCGGTCCGACCGCCCGGACGTCCGCCGCGCAACCAGCGGCGGATGCCGTCGCCGCCACCACCTGCACGAACGCGAGCCGGCTCGCCACCTGGTCGAACCAGCGGCTGGCGATGATGACGATCGCGGTCCCGGTGTCGGAGACCACGCCGTCCGCCGTCACCGCGGAGGTCACCGCAGGCGCGGGCGCGGTCCTGCTCTTCGGCAGCTCCGCCCCGTCCAACCTCGGCTCCCAGCTCACCACGCTGCGCTCGCACGTGCCGGGCCACCTCGGACTGCTCGTGATGACCGACGAGGAGGGCGGCGGGATCCAGCGCATGGCCAACCTCGTCGGATCGCTGCCCTGGCCCGCCTACATGGGCGCGCACTGGACGGCGGCGCAGATCCAGGCGAACGTCGCTGCGGTCGGCAAGAAGATGGCCGCCGCCGGCGTGAACATGGATCTCGCCCCGGTCGCCGACGTCGACGGCCGCAACGTCGCGCCCGGCGCCACCGATCCGGACGGCTGGCGCTCCTTCAGCGGGAACACGGGCGTCGCGGCCCGCGACACGGTCGCCTACATGAACGGCCTGCGCTCGGCCGGGGTCATCCCGGTGCTCAAGCACTTCCCCGGCCTCGGCGGAGCCAGCTACAACACCGACGACGGGCCCGCGCACACCCTGACGTGGGCGACCGAGAAGGCGGTGGGCCTGCCGCCCTTCACCTCGGCGATCGCCGCCGGGGCTCCGGCCGTGATGATGTCCAACGCCACGGTCCCCGGGCTGGCGACCAACCCCGGCGGCCTGTCGCCGACCCAGATCACCTACGAGCTCAAGGGCAAACTGGGCTTCCACGGCCTGGTGCTGACCGACTCGCTGACCGCCAAGGCCGTCTCCGCGGCCGGCTTCAGCGTCCCGGCGGCGGCCGTCCAGGCGCTCAACTCCGGCGCCGACCTCGTCATGTTCGGCCTCGTCTCCAACGTGAGCAGCGAGACGAACGCGATCGCGACGGCGGTCACCGGCGCCGTCGCCGGCGGCCACCTCTCCCGCGCCCGCCTCATCGACGCCGCCGGGCAGGTCCTGGCCGTCCGCCACGTCAACCTCTGCTGAACGTCCGCCCGACAGAATCGCCGTCCGTCCTGAATTCCGCTGGGGCGGACGGCGAACGCTGCCTAGGATCAGGGGTCATGGTTGATCTCTACCCTCCGACCGGTCCCTACGACAGTGGCTACCTCGACACCGGAGACGGCAACCGCATCTACTACGAACAGCTCGGCAACCCCCGGGGCAAGCCGGCCCTGAACGTCCACGGCGGCCCGGGCTCGGGCGCGCCGCAGCGCCCGACGCGCGCCTGGGATCCAGAGCGGTACCGCGTCATCCGCTTCGACCAGCGGAACTGCGGCCGCAGCACCCCGCACGCCAGCGATCCGGCGGCGGACATGAGCCTCAACACCACGCAGCACCTGATCGACGACATGGAGCGGCTGCGCGAACACCTCGGCATCGAGCGCTGGCTGCTCAACGGCGGCTCCTGGGGTTCCACGCTGGTCCTGGCCTACGCGCAGCAGCACCCCGAGCGGGTCACCGAGATGGTCATCCCGGCGGTCACGACGACCCGTCGCTCCGAGATCGACTGGCTCTACCGGGGCGCGGGTCAGTTCCATCCCGAGGCCTGGGACCGGTTCCGCGACGGCGTGCCGGAGGACGAACGGGGCGGGGACCTGCTCGCGGCCTACTCCCGGCTGATGGAGAACCCCGACCGCGCCGTCCGGGAGAAGGCGGCCGCCGACTGGCTCGCCTGGGAGGACGCGGTGATCTCGAACGAGCCCAACGGCGTCCCCGGCATGTACAGCGACCGCGAGGTCGACGCGCAGATCGCCTTCGTCCGGATCTGCGCCCACTACTTCAGCAACGGCGCGTGGCTGGACGAGGACCAACTGCTGCGCGACGCCCACAAGCTGGCCGGGATTCCGACCGTGCTGGTGCACGGGCGCCACGACATGGGCTGCCCGCCGCAGACAGCCTGGGAGCTGGCGAAGCGGTGGCCGGAGGCCACGCTCCACATCGTCGAGGACTCCGGCCACGCCGGCAGCGAGGCGCTGGGCCAGACCGTCCGGACCGCGATCGAGGAGTTCAAGGACCGCTGACCCGCCGTCTCGGGTGAAGGGCGGCGGGTGGAGAGCGGCGGGCGGCGGGTGAGGCGGCGGCGCCCGGTGGCCGGCGGGCTGGCCCGAACGTGCTGTTCTTCGCGTATGGGCGTTGCCCATCGCGGCGGCGGATCGTTCTTCGTGCATGACCAACCTCCGCCGTCGCCTCCTCTCCACCGCCGCCCTCGCCGCCGGGGCCGCCGCCGCTCTCGGCGCTGCCACACCCGCGTCGGCCGACGCGCCCGGGCCCGCGCACAACCTCCAGAACGTTTCGCCGATGAAGCTGGTCACGGGCGGCGCCCTCACCGGCGCGGGTGCGCTCACGGGCGGCATCGGCATGGCGCCGACCGCGCTGGGCATGGTCCCGGGCGCGGTCGGCGGCCTGGGCATGCTCCCCTGACCGGCTGCGCGACGTCCCCCCGATGTGCGCGGTCCGGCAGCCGATCGGCGGGTCCGTGACAACGGGTCGGTGACTACGATCCGTTGGCGTCGGGTCCGGGCGGTCGGGCCGCGCGACCGAGGGGGCGTGCGCGGGTGGAGTTGGAGCTGCGGCATCTGCGGGCGCTGTGCGCGATCGCGGACGCGGGGAGCGTCAGCCGCGCCGCCGCCGGGCTCGGCTACTCGCAGCCTGCCATGAGCACCCAGCTGCGCCGGATCGAGCGGCACTTCGGGGAGGCGCTGTTCCAGCGGAACCACCGGGGCGTGGAACTGACCCCCTACGGCGCGGAGGTGCTGCGCCGCGCGCGGGACGTGCTGGCGCGGATGGACGCGATCGCCGGCCGTCCGGCCGGAGAGGCGGCCCCGGCCGCCGACGCGCGGCGCACCCTGCGGCTGGCGTCCACCAACTCGCCCGTGCTGCCCGGCCTGGTGTCCCGACTGCGCAGCCGTGAGCCGGAGTTGACGCTACAGGTGAGCAGCGTATACGCCTCCTCCGACATCGTCGGGCTGCTGGAGCGGGACGAACTCGACGCCGCCGTCGCCGCCGACTACCCGGGTCTGGACCTGCGCCACTCCGAGGCGGTCCGGCACCGCGGCATCGTGACCGAGCCGTCGTTCGTGGCGCTGCCCGCCTGTCACCGGCTGCGGCACCGGTCCGAGGTCGAGCTGGCCGAACTCGCCGAGGACGCCTGGTTCGTGACGCCCGACGACGGTGCGGGCTGGCCTGGGGTGTTCCACGCCGCCTGCGCCCGGGCCGGGTTCGCCCCCGCGGCGGTGCACGAATTCCTGGGCGACCAGCTCCAGTTGCAGCACATGATCGCCGACGGCCTGGGCGTCTCGGTGGTGCAGGCGACGCTGCGGCCGATCTCGGGCGTCGTGGTCAGACCGCTGGCGGGCACTCCGCTGTGGTGCCGCTATCTGCTCGTCTGGCGGCGTGAAGGGGTGCCGGACGAGCTCGCCGAGACGCTCCACGGCGCCGCCACCGCGTCCTACCGGGAGCTGATCGCGCAGGCGGCGCACTTCCAGAGCTGGGCCCTGCGGGGCTGACCGCCGGGGGCTGACTGGCTCCGGGCTGACTGCTCGGGGCTCGGCGTTATGTCCGTTCACCGACATATGCTATGTCACACCTTATTGTGGACCTGCGGGCGGCGGTGAGACGGTGCCACACACGCCTCAGCTCCCCCTGCGAGGCGCATCCGTGCACGGTCCGCAAAGGAGTGACGATGCGTCACCGATCTCCCCTGTCCGGAAGACTGGCCGTCGCCCTGGCGACGGCCACGGCCTGCGTCGGGCTGCTCGCGGCGCCCAGCCTTGCCGCGCCCACCGCGGACCCCGGCCCCGCATCCGCCGGTGACGCCCACCCCGCTGACGCACACCCCGCTGACGCCCAGGCCCTCGCGCGCACGGCCGGCCCGCTGCCGCCGACCGGTGCGCGCACCGGCGGGACCGCCGACCAGGCGGCGGTGCAGACCGGGCGCCTGACCGCGGCCCAGCTTCCGCCGCGTACCCAGCCGTCCTCGCCGACCCTGCCGACCTCGCCGCGGCCGGGCGCGCCGGCCCGTCCCGCGACGGCGTCCTGCACGCCCGCCGACTTCGGCAGCCGCAGCGGCGCCGCCCTGGTCTCCTTCGTCGAGTCCGCGACGACCGACTGCGTCGACACCCTCTTCGGCGCCACCGGCCCCGAGGCCGGCGCGGTGTTCCGTGAGAGCCGGATGACGTCCATAGCCGACGCCTTCACGGCGGCCGCGCACGCGTACACCGGCGACGACTCGACCGGCATCTGGCAGCTGGTCCTCTTCCTCCGCGCCGGCTACTACGTGCAGTTCAACGACAGCGCCGACGTGGGCGCCTACGACTCCGCGCTCACCTCGGCGGTCGCCGGGGGCATCGACGCCTTCGTCGCCTCACCGCACTTCGGCGACGTCAGCGACGCCAATGGCGAGGTCGCCGGGGACGTCGTGGTCCTCACCGACAGCGCCGACCTCCAGGCCCGCTACCTCCCCCTGTACCAGCGGGTGCTGGACGGCTACAGCGCCGCCTACGACTCCTCCTGGTACATGGTGAACTTCGTCAACGACGTCTTCACCCCGCTCTACCGGGGCCACCAGTTCCCGGACTTCGTCGCCGCGGTCACCGCCGACCCGTCGGTGGTCCGCACCCTCGACGCGTTCGCCCTGCACCACACCGGCCTGCTCGGCACGGCGAACGCGTTCCTCGACGCCAACGCCGGTGTGGAGACCGCGCGGTTCGTCGAGCACCCGGCGTTGCGGAGCACGGTACGACCGCTGGTCAAGGGCCTGCTCGACGCCTCCTCGATCACCGGCCGGACCGCACCGCTCTGGGTGGGCGTGGCCGGTCTCGCCGCGGGAGAGGACCAGTCCGACTGCGGCTACTACGGCGTGTGCGACCTGCCGCAGCGGCTGACCAAGGCGGCCCTGCCGATCAACCACACCTGCGACGCCGCGCACACGGTCCAGGCCCAGGCACTCACCCCGGCCGACCTCGCCGCCGTCTGCGCCAGCCTGCGCGGCCAGGACCCGTTCGTCCAGAAGCTGGTGGGACGGACCCGGCCGCTGCCCCACCAGTACGAGAACACGGTGAGGTTCGTGGTGTTCGCGAGCCCGGCGGACTACCAGACCTACGCGGGCGCGATCTTCGGGGTCGACACCGACAACGGCGGCATCACCCTGACCGGCGACCCGGCCGACCCGAAGAACCAGCCGATGTCGATCGTCTACCAGCAGCCGAAGGACGACGGCTTCACCGCCCGGGTCTGGAACCTCAACCACGAGTTCACCCACGACCTCGACGGCCGCTACGACATGCTGGGCGACTTCACCGCCGAGACGACCGTGCCGGACGTCTGGTGGATCGAGGGCGTGGCCGAGTACGTCTCCTACACCTACCGCGGCGTCACCGACACCGAGGCGGTCGCCGAGGCGGCCAAGCACACCTACGCGCTGAGCACGCTGTTCCAGAACACCTACGAGAACAGCGACGTGACCCGCACCTACCCGTGGGGCTACCTGGCCGTCCGGTACATGGTCGAGAAGCACCCCGCGATCGTCCAGCAGATGCTGGCCCGCTTCCGGGTCGGCGACTACAAGGGCGGCTACGCGGTCTACGACGGCCTCGGCACCCGCTACGACGCCGACTTCGCCCGCTGGCTCGACGCCTGCGCGACCGGCGCCTGCGTCGGCGCGGGCGCGCCGACGGCCGCGTTCCGGGCGACCACCGGCGGCCTGACGCTGCGCCTGACCAACCGGTCCGGCGACGTCGGAAAAGCCAGGATCACCTCGTTCGCCTGGGACTTCGGCGACGGCACCCACTCCACCGCCGCCTCGCCGACCAAGAGGTACGCCAAGCCGGGCAGCTACCTGGTCACCCTCACCGTGACCGACGGCAACGGCCGCACCGCGACCACCTCCCAGCAGATCACGGTCAAACGGGGCTGATCCCGAAGCCCCGGCGCGGGAGGACGAGCCCCCCGCGCCGGGGCGGCCCGGGGCGGGGTGGGTCAGCTGTTGCTCAGCTTCTCGGCCTGGTACATCCCGCAGGCCGCGGCCTGGAGGCAGTCGGCGGCGACCCAGTAGCCGGCCGGGACCGGGGAGTTGCCGGGTGGAGGCGCGGCGGTGCGCAGCCAACATCGACCGGGCGCGGACAAACGATCGCGAAAAATTCCGGCCGCCGGCCGGCCGCGCCTGCCGCCTCAGCCCGCCGGGCCGGACGGTCACGGACTGGCGCCACGGCCAGGGGCCCCAGGTGAGGGTGGCCGCCATCGTGGCGGCGCCCGGCCCGTTTCTGCTCTCTTCGGTCGTACTCCGTCCTATTCGCACCGTACTTTGACATATCTGCCGCCCGGTATGAATCAGGTTGTGATCAGCCACCCTGTGCCAGGGTGGTTTGAAGTTGCTGTGGACGCCATGAGAGCTTCTGACCTGTGACGGAACTATGGACACCCTCGTGGTCACGTCGGCGCTTCCTGGGCGGCGCGGCGGTTCTCGCTTCCCTGGGCTCGTTCGCGACGGCGTGCGGCAGCACCGGGGGCCGCTCCTCCTCGGACGCCGCGGGAACGGGTCCGTCGCCGACTCCCTCGGCGAGTTCGTCCACCCCGGCGAGCGGGGTGGACGCCGAACTGATAGCCCGGCGCTACCCGGGGCTGAAGCCCTTCGCCCCGCCGCCGCCCCCGCCCTCGGTCAAGCCGGTCACGCTGAACGCCGCGCACCCGCTCGTCTTCTCGCGGGTCCCGATCACCGAGAAGGTCGTCTTCGTCACCATCGACGACGGGGTGGAGAAGGACCCGGCGTTCGTCCAGATGGTCAAGGACTTCAAGATCCCGCTGACGCTGAGCCTTGCGGACACCCTGATCAGGGACGACTACCGCTACTTCGCCGAGCTGTACGCGACCGGGTACGTGTCGATCCAGAACCACACGCTGACCCACCCGCTGGCCATGCCGCGGATGTCCGCCGCGCGCCAGCTGGAGGAGATAGCCGGGCAGCAGGAGAAGCTCAAGCGGGAGTACGGCACGACGCCGTACATCTTCCGGCCGCCGGGCGGCAACTACAACGCCACGACCGTCACGGCGGTCAAGGAGGCCGGACTGCGGGGCATGATGCTGTGGAAGGAGTCGATGGAGATCCACGACATGCAGTACCAGACCGCCGCGCACCGGCTCCGGCCCGGCGACATCATCCTCTGCCACTTCCGCGGTCCGGCGCAGCTGAAGGGCGAGACCATGGTGCAGATGATGGCGAACCTGTACCGGCACATCCAGGCCCAGGGCTTCACCGTCGCGGACATCACCCACTACGCGTGACGCGGCGCCGAACCGGCCGGGGCACGGTGGCCCCGGCGCGGGCTCACTGGACGGGCGCGAAGGTCAGCGGGTTGTTGGGGAGGCCCCGCATGGCCCCGACCATGGCCTCGTGCCAGACCGGACCGGCGGTGAGGTAGCCGTAGGCGGGGTCGTAGCTCCTGCCGCCGATGTCCGTGCCGTTGAGGGAGTTCAACGGGTGGTTCGGGTCGGTGACCACGGTGGCGTCGGAGAGCTCGGCGGTGTAGCCGGCGAACCAGGCCTGCGCCTCGCTGTCCGTCGTACCGGTCTTGCCCGCGTCCGAGTACGGGAGCCCGATGGTGGCGCCGGTGCCCTGGTCCGAGACGACCGAGTTGAGGAGCGTGTTGACCTGCTGGGCCACGGTCGGCGGGAGCACCTGCCGGCAGTCGCCCGACGGCACCGCCAGGCTCCTGCCCTGCGCGTTGGTGACGGACGTGAGGGCGGTCGGGGCGCAGTAGGTGCCGTTCGCCGCGAAGGCCGCGTAGGCGTCGGCGATCTGCAGCGGGGCCAGGTCGTTGACGCCGAGGGTCAGCGACTGCGCCTGGGCGATCGGCTCCAGGGCGGTCCCGGACGGGTTGAGCATGCCCTGGTTGCCGAGGCCGAGCTGCTGGGCCATGTGCACGACGTTGCAGAGACCGGCCTGGGCCTCCAGCGGGACGAAGTAGGTGTTCACCGACTTGGCCATGGCGGTCACCATGTCGATCTTGCCGTACGGCTTGGGGGTGTCGTTCCGGTCGCCGCTGACGGCCGGGTGGACCACGCCGTTGCAGTCGGTCATCGCCGGGTAGTCCGCCACGGCGGGGGAGTCGATCTGGTAGGTGAGCGGGTAGCCCTCGGACAGGGCGGTGGCCGCAGTGATCGCCTTGAAGACCGAGCCGGTCTGGAAGCCCTCGCCGCCGCCGTGCAGCGCGTCGACGTTGTAGTTGATCTCGGTCTGGTTCTCGCCGGGGCCGAAGGGGCGGCTCTGCGCCATCGCCAGGATCTGCCCGGTGCCGGGCTGCACCATGCTGGAGACCGCGACGGCCTTGTCGCTCGCGTAGATGTTGTCGTGCATGGCCTGCTCCTCCGCGGACTGGTCCTGCGGGTTGAGCGTGGTGTTGATCCGCAGTCCGCCCTGGTCGAACAGAGCCTGCCGGGCCTGCGGCGTCGCGCCGAAGACCGGGTCGTCCAGCAGCACGTGCTCCACGTAGTTGCAGAAGAACTCGTCGCCGGGCTTGGCCGCGATGCAGCCGGTCTTCGGGACGGTGACCTTGAGTCCGAGCCCGCTCGCCTTGGCCTGGGCGTCCTGCGCCTTGCTGATGGTGCCGTAGGTGGCCATCGCGTCCAGCACCTCGTTGCGGCGGGTGAGCGCCGCCGCCGGGTCGTGCACCGGGTCGTAGGCGGAGGGCGACTGGACCAGGCCCGCCAGCATGGCGGCCTGGGGCAGGGTCAGCTGGGCGGCGTGCTCGCTGAAGTAGAGCTCGGAAGCGGCCTCGACGCCGTACGCGCCGCCGCCGAAGTAGGTGATGTTCAGGTAGTTGTCGAGGATCTGCTGCTTGCTGAGCTTCTGCTCCAGCTCGATCGCGTACTTCAGCTCCTGGATCTTGCGCCCGAGGGTCTGCCGGGTCGCCTCGGCGACGGCGGCCGCGCTGTCGCCGGCTTCCTCGACGAAGACGTTCTTGACGTACTGCTGGGTCAGCGTCGAACCGCCCTGGGAGACGCCGCCGCTGGCGCCGTCCCTGAGCAGCGCGCGGAGCGTGCCCTGGAGGTCGATGGCGCCGTGCTGGTAGAAGCGGTGGTCCTCGATGTCCACGAGTGCGCTCTGCATCACCGGCGCGACCTTGCTCAGCGGCACGACCGTCCGGTCCCGTGAGTAGACGGTGGCGATCACGCCGCCGTCGGCGTCGTAGATCTTCGAGGCCTGCGAGAGCGTCGGCACGACGAGATCGCCGGGGAGGCTGTTGAAGCTGTCGGCGGCGCCCTTGGCGCCGAGGCCCAGACCGCCGACGGCCGGGAGTGCGAGGCCGGCGACGACCACGCCCGCCAGTGCGCTGACGCCGACCAGCCGGGCGGCGAGGAGGAGTGTGCGCCCGACACGTCGGGGCGAGTGCTGCTGGGATATGCCTGGGTTATCGGAACGCGTCGGTGCCACGGCCCAACCCTAAGCACCAAGATCGCTGAAACGGTTCGTGCAGCGTCACAACTGTGCGACAACCCGCTGTGCGTCGGCTGTTCACCGCCCGTCAAGGCGGTCCGCCGAAGGGGTGATCTGAGCCTGACATGCCGTCATCCGCCGGTGGGGCCGGCGGGTGCGCGGGGTCCGGGGACGTACGATGCTGCCGCGGAAATCAGTGCAATTAAGGATATATCGGACCAGGTCCGCCTTCCAGAATCGACGGTGTGCATGAATCCCGTGAAACCGATGTTCCGTAGGGGCCGGCTGCGGCCCTGGGCCGCCGCCTGCGTCGCGCTCGTGACCGCGGCGAGCGTGGCGGCCACCGCACCGACTGCGCTGGCGACCGCGTCCGCGCGCGCGAACGACCACGCCTTCCCCATCCCGCCCGCCGTCGAGGCGATCATGCACAAGCCGGGATACGAGCACGCGCAGTGGGGTCTGTACGAGGTCGACCCCTCGGACGGCACGGTGATCCACTCCCAGTTCGCGCGCCAGTCCTTCGTCCCAGGCTCGGACACCAAGCTCGTCACCATCTCGGCGGCCTGGCACAGCCTCGGCCCGGACCACCGGTTCACCACACCCGTCTATGCGACCGGCACGCGCCGCGGCTCCACGCTGCAGGGGAACCTGGCGCTGGTGGCCCAGGGCGACCTGACGATGGGCGGCCGCACCAAGCCGGACGGCTCGGTCGACTACACCAATGTGGACCACACGTCCGCCAACGACCTGCCCGGGGCCACCCTCACCCCGGAGAACCCGCTCGCGGGCCTGAACCGGATCGCCCGGCAGGTGCGCGCGTCCGGCATCACCCGCGTCGACGGGAACGTGGTCATCGACCCCAGGATCTTCACGCCCCCGGCCCTGGACCCGCAGCCCACCCCGCTGATCATCAACGACAACCTGATCGACCTGCTCACCACCCCGACCACCCCCGGACACACGGCCAAGCTGTTCTGGCGCCCGCAGGTCGCGCCGTACCGCGTCGTGTCCCACGTGAAGACGGTCCCGGCCGGGGGCACGACGAACATCACCGTCAGCGCCTCCCGTGACGGCACCCGGATCACCCTGTCCGGCACCATCGCGGCCGGGAGCGAGCCCCAGCTGCGGACCTCCGACATCAAGGACCCCAACGCCTTCGGCCGCACCGCGTTGATCGAGGCGCTCGGCCGCGCGGGCGTCACCGTCACCGCGAGGCCGACCGGCCCCAACCCGCAGCGCACGCTGCCCGCGTCCTACGCCGGCGACCCGCGGGTGGCCGCCTTCGTCTCCCCGCCCTACCGGCAGTACGCCAAGCTCATCCTGAAGGTCAGTCACAACCTGGGCGCCAACCTGGCCCTGTGCAACATGGCCGTGCTGGCGGGCAGCAAGGACTGCATCGGCGCCGGATTCGCGGTCGAGCACGACTTCCTGACCAAGGTCGCGCACGTCGACCCGACCCAGTTCGCGTTCGACGACGGGCGCGGCGGCGACGCGACGGAGAAGGCCACCCCGGTCGGCCTCGCCGAGATCCTCGGTTACTGGCTGCACACCCCCGACGCGACCGCGTTCCGGTACTCCCTGCCCATCCTGGGGGTCAACGGCTCGAACGCGATCTCCTGCCCGGGCTGCCCGGCCAAGGGCAAGGTCTTCGCCAAGCCCGGCACCGTCATCGGCATCGACGACCTGAACGGGCGGCCCGTGGTGGCCGACCAGAGCCAGGCGGGCTACCTGCTGACCAACGACGGCCACCTGGTCATCTTCGTGGTGCTCGTCAACTCCGCGACCGCCCCCGACCTCCAGGGCGTGATCCGGATCTTCGACGACACCAACCAGATCTCCGCCCTGCTGCAGGAGGAGGCCTCGGCGCACCTCTGACAGAGGCGCACGGCCCCGGGTACGAGGAGAGCACCGCCGGTCGCGACCGGCGGTGCTCTGCGCTGTCAGCGCGTCAGCGCGCCCGGTGGCCGAAGCCCACCACGGCGTGCGCGGGCCCCAGACCCCCGGTGTAGTCCGGGCCGTCCTGGACGGCCCGCGCGATGCCGATCGCCGTGCCGACGGCGAGCACCGCCAGGGCGATGATCGCGGTAGGGCGACGCATCTTCGCGAAGTACTTCATGATCCCCCCTGCTGAGCTGTGTCCCCAGCAGTGTCCCCGCAGGACCGGGCGGAGGAAACCGCTCCGCCCGCGCCGCCGCGCGGCGGCGCGGGCGGCCGTCAGCCCTGGCGCGGACCGCGCTGACGCGGCGGGTTGCGCCGCTCGCGCTGCTCCGGAC
>NZ_BBPP01000053.1:42683-45457 GCF_000787835.1 Streptacidiphilus melanogenes | reverse complement strand
GCCGCCCTGGCTGCCGACCTGGCGCTGCCGATCGAGGAGCTGGAGCTCACGGTCCGCTCCTACAACTGCCTCAAGCGCGAGGGCATCCACACCGTGGGTGAGCTCGTCGCCCGCTCCGAGGCCGACCTGCTCGACATCCGCAACTTCGGTGCGAAGTCGATCGACGAGGTCAAGGCGAAGCTGGCCGGCATGGGCCTGGCCCTCAAGGACAGCCCGCCCGGATTCGACCCGACCGCCGCCGCGGACGCCTTCGGCGCCGACGACGACGACACGGGCTTCGCGGAGACCGAGCAGTACTGAGTCTCCCGGTAGGCCTTGGGTACGGGACCGCTTCGGCGGTCCCGTATTCTTGTTTGCTGTATGTCTAAGTCGTGCGGGCGCACTGTCCGTACGCCCGGCCCGGTTCCTCATACGGCCGACGCCGGATATTGAAGGAGACACCATGCCTGCTCCCGCCAAGGGTGCCCGCCTCGGCGGCGGTCCGGCCCACGAGCGTCTGCTGCTCGCCGGTCTGGCCCGTGAGCTGTTCCAGCACGGCCGCATCACCACGACGGAGGCCAAGGCCCGCCGTCTGCGTCCGTACGCGGAGAAGCTGATCACCAAGGCGAAGAAGGGTGACCTGCACAACCGCCGTGAGGTCCGCAAGGTCATCACGGACATCGCGGTTCTGCACACCCTCTTCACCGAGATCGGCCCGCGCTACGAGAACCGTCCGGGTGGCTACACCCGTATCACCAAGATCGGTACGCGCCGTGGCGACAACGCGCCCATGGCCGTCATCGAGCTGGTCGAGGGCCTGACCGTGGCCCAGGAGGCCGTCGGCGAGGCCGAGGCCGCGACCAAGGTCGCCGCGAAGACGGAGGAGACCGCGGCGGAGTAATCCTCCCGCGTGATCCACGACGGACCCGTTCCCAGCTGTGGGGGCGGGTCCGTTTTTCGACTCAGAGGAAGCTGATGAGCTGCGAAGAAGAGCCTCGGCGGGACGGTCCGGCCGACGGCTTCGTGCGGATCCGTCTGGACCTGGCCTACGACGGCGCGGAGTTCTCGGGCTGGGCACGGCAGAAGAACGGGCGGCGCACCGTCCAGCAGGAGCTGGAGGAGGCGATCGCCGTCGTGACCCGGCAGCGGGAGATCTTCCCGCTCACGGTGGCGGGCCGCACCGACGCGGGCGTGCACGCCCGCGGACAGGTCGCGCACGTGGACCTGCCGGAGGCGATCTGGCTGGCGGAGGGGGAGAAGCTGCTGCGGCGGCTCGCCGGGCGGCTGTCCGGGGACATCCGGGTGTGGCGGCTGTCCGAGGCGCCAGCCGGGTTCGACGCCCGCTTCAGTGCGATCTGGCGGCGGTACGCCTACCGCGTCTGCGACACCCAGGGCGGCGTCGACCCGCTGCGGCGCGGCCACGTGCTGTGGCACGACCGGCCGCTGGACGTGGAGTCGATGAACGAGGCGGCCAGGCGCCTGATCGGGGAGCACGACTTCGCGGCGTACTGCAGGAAGCGCGAAGGCGCGACGACCATCCGCGAGCTGCTGGAGTTCTCCTGGGAGCGGACCGAGGGCGACGCCCTGCTGGGCCCCGGGGTGCCGGGGCTCGTGGTGGGCACCGTCCGGGCCGACGCGTTCTGCCACAACATGGTGCGCGCCCTCGTCGGCTCCATGCTGCTCGTCGGCGGCGGGCAGCGGTCGCTGGATTTCCCGGCCGAGGTGCTGGCCGGCGGTGTGCGGAACTCCGCGGTCAACGTCGTGCGGCCCTACGGGCTGACCCTGGAGGAGGTCGGCTATCCCGCCGACGACCTGCTCGCCGAGCGGAACCGCGCCGCCCGGCGACTGAGGGTGCTCGGGGGTCAGTGAGCGGCGGCGGCCTCCGTGCGGCCGCGCTCGGCGAGGTCCTGGAAGGCCAGGGTGGCGAGGTCGTTGCCGGCGGCCAGGGCGGCCTTGTCGTCGGCCGGGACCGGCTTGCCGTCCGGGTAGCCGGCGACGGTGAAGTACGCGTAGCGGCCCACGGCGTTGCTGGAGATCCGGCAGACCTCCTTCTGGCAGAACGGCTTGACCGGGCCGCCGAAGAGGGACGAGATGTTGCCCACGGCGGCGGCGGCCTTGACCGCGTTCGCCTCGGCCGCGCTGTCGAAGACGGCGATGCCGACGGTGACCTCCGCCGAGCCGCCGTTGCCGTAGGTGGCGCGGAAGATGCCCTGGCAGCCGTTCTTGGCGAGCACGGTCGCGAGCGCCGGTGAGGCGGCCGCCGCGCAGGGCGACGTCGCTGTCAGTACCTGCGTGTAGGAATGGCCGTTGACGGTGATGCTCTTGCCGGGGAAGAGCGTGGCCGCGCTGAGCGGCGCCTTGTCGGTGGCGGCGCTGGAGAGCAGGGTGAGCGGGTCCAGCAGGGTGGGGCTGGGTGTCGGCTGCGCGGAGGGCACGGCCGAGGGCACCGCGGAGGGCGTGGTGGGCTGCGCCGCGGGGCTCGTGGGCGCGGCCGCGGCGCTGTGGCGGCTGTGACGGCCCTGGTGGCCGCCGAGGGTGAGCGCTGCCGCGGTGCCGCCCGCGAGGACGACGACGGCCGCGCCCAGCGCGACGGTGCGCCGGCGGAAGCGACGTCGCCGCGCGGTGGTGGCGGCGTAGGGCTGGGTGAGCTCGTCAAGATCGGGCGTGGGGGAGTCGTCCGCGGGGGTGCCGGGCCGGATCGCGAACGCCACGGCGGTCTTCGTCGCGGTCGCTCCGGGGGCGCCCTGCTGTGGTTCGGGGATCGGCGGCTCGGGGGCGCCCGGGCGGACGCGCAC
>NZ_BBPP01000053.1:0-42663 GCF_000787835.1 Streptacidiphilus melanogenes | reverse complement strand
GGGGGCCCCTTGTTGTGGTGGGGGGATCGGCGGCCGGGGGGCGCCGGGGCGGACGCGCACCGCCGTGTTGAGCGCGCTCCGCGCCGCGCTTCTCGCCGCGGCGCGGAGTCTGCCGCTGCCCGGGGCGTACTGCGTGGGTATCCGACCGTGCTGCTGTTCGCCACGGCGCGGGAGCGGCGTGCCCTGACGGCCCTCCGGCGATTGGCCCTGCTGACCAGACCCTGTCGTCATGCGCCGGAATCGTACTGGGTGTGGGCGAGCGGGCAGAAAAACCGGTTTGCCCGGTGGCCGCCCCGGGACCAACAATCGCTGCTCATGGGACACGTCGAGATCTCGCACCTGGAGTACTACCTGCCGGACGGGCGGGTGTTGTTCGGCGACGCGTCCTTCCGGGTCGGCGAGGGCGCCGCCGTCGCGCTGGTCGGGGCCAACGGCGCCGGCAAGACCACGCTGCTGCGGCTGATCGCGGGAGATCTGAAGCCGCACGGCGGCTCGGTGACCGTCAGCGGCGGGCTCGGTGTGATGCGGCAGTTCGTCGGCACGACGGGCCGCGAGGCGGCGCAGCAGGACGACGGTGCGGAGGCGCCGCTGGCGCCCGACGCGTCCGTGCGCGACCTGCTGGTCTCGGTCGCCCCGGCCAAGGTGAAGAACGCGGCGCGGGCCGTGGACGCGGCCGAGCTGGCGATGATGACGCAGGAGGACGAGGAGACCCAGCTCGCCTACGCGCAGGCGCTCGCCGACTGGGCCGACGCCGGCGGCTACGACTACGAGACCGTCTGGGACGTCTGCACCATGGCCGCTCTGGGCACCCCGTACGAGCGGGCCCAGTGGCGGGCGCTGAACACGCTCTCCGGTGGCGAGCAGAAGCGCCTGGTGCTGGAGTCGCTGCTGCGCGGCCCGGACGAGGTGCTGCTGCTGGACGAGCCGGACAACTACCTGGACGTGCCGGGCAAGCGCTGGCTGGAGGAGCAGCTGGCCGAGACCCGCAAGACGGTGCTCTTCATCTCGCACGACCGCGAGCTGCTGAACAACGCCGCCAAGAAGATCGTCAGCGTGGAGACGGGTGTCGACGGCAGCGAGATCTGGGTGCACGGAGCCGGATTCGCGACCTACCACCAGGCCCGCGAGGAGCGCTTCGCCCGTTTCGAGGAGCTGCGCCGCCGGTGGGACGAGAAGCACACCCAGCTCAAGAAGCTGGTGGTGGAGCTGCGCGAGTTCGCGAAGCGGTCGCCCGACATGGCGTCGCGGTACTCGGCCATGCAGACCAGGCTGCGCAAGTTCGAGGAGGCCGGCCCGCCGCCGGAGCCGCCGCGCAAGCAGGCGGTGACGATGCGGCTCAAGGGCGGGCGCACCGGCGTGCGGGCGTTCACCTTCGAGCAGCTGGAGCTGTCCGGGCTGATGCGGCCGTTCGACCTGGAGGTCTACTACGGCGAGCGGGTCGCGGTGCTGGGCTCGAACGGTTCGGGCAAGTCGCACTTCCTGCGGCTGGTCGCGGGCGAGCCGGTCGCGCACGCGGGCGCCTGGAAACTCGGCGCCCGTGTCGTCCCGGGACACTTCGCGCAGACCCACGCCCATCCGGAGCTGCACGGCCGTACCGCCCGGGAGATCCTCGAGTCCGAGCACGCGCTGGACCGCAAGGCGGCGATGAGCGTGCTGCGCCGCTATGAGCTGCACCACCAGGAGGCGGTCCGGTTCGAGAACCTCTCCGGTGGTCAGCAGGCACGCCTGATGATCCTGCGGCTGGAGCTGTCGGGCGCGACGGCCCTGCTGCTGGACGAGCCCACGGACAACCTGGACCTGGAGAGCGCGGAGGCGCTGCAGGAGGGTCTGGAGGCTTTCGACGGGACCGTGCTGTCCGTCACACACGACCGCTGGTTCGCCCGTTCCTTCGACCGTTTCCTGGTCTTCGGCGCGGACGGACGGGTCTACGAGGCTCCCGAGCCGGTCTGGGACGAACAGCGGGTGGCGCGGGAACGCTGATGCGGGACGTAGACTGGTGCACAGCTTGTGGATAACCGGCACGGTGAGTGGGCGGCGTTTTGACCCGCCAGCCGCTGGGCCGGTATTCTGCGAGTTCGTTGTGCGTATTGGCTCGCTCTATCTCACGTGAGAGGTCGGTACGCCGGTCCGCCAGGCCGATGAGCGGCGGCACTGCACACCCGATTGCGTCCGGGTCCGGTGCTCAGGCTGCTCCGATCGTCCTAGTGGTCCTGTCAGGCACACACTCACTGAAAAGCGAAGGCTACGACCGTGCGTACGTACAGCCCCAAGCCCGGCGACGTCCAGCGTCAGTGGCTCGTCATTGACGCCCAGGACGTCGTCCTCGGCCGTCTGGCCTCTCAGGCCGCCTCCCTTCTGCGGGGCAAGCACAAGCCGGTGTACGCGCCGCACCTTGACATGGGTGACTTCGTCATCATCGTCAACGCGGACAAGGTGCACCTGTCCGGGAACAAGAAGACCCAGAAGATGGCCTACCGCCACTCTGGCTACCCGGGCGGTCTGCGCTCCGTGCGTTACGACGAGCTGATGGACAAGAACCCGGAGAAGGCCGTCGAGAAGGCCATCAAGGGCATGCTCCCGAAGAACTCCCTGGGTCGTCAGATGCTCTCGAAGCTGAAGGTGTACTCGGGCGACCAGCACCCCCACGCTGCCCAGCAGCCGGTGCCGTTCGAGATCTCCCAGGTCGCTCAGTAAGACCGGCCACACCCTAAATCTGACGAGAAGAACTGAGGACAACCGTGGCCGAGACCACTGCTGAGCTCCCCCTCGAGGTCGAGGAGACCTTCGAGGTCGAGGAGACCGAGTACACCAGCGAGTCCCTTCCCTCCCGCTTCGGCGAGGCCCTGCCGGGCGCCGGCCTGGGTCGCCGCAAGGAGGCGATCGCCCGCGTGCGCATCGTCCCCGGCACCGGCCAGTGGAAGATCAACGGTCGCACCCTGGAGGAGTACTTCCCCAACAAGGTGCACCAGCAGACCGTGAACGACCCGTTCAAGGTTCTTGAGCTGGACGGCCGTTACGACGTCGTCGCCCGCATCAACGGTGGCGGCATCTCCGGCCAGGCCTACGCCCTGCGCCTCGGTGTCGCGCGCGCCCTGAACGAGGCCGACGTCGACGCCAACCGCCCGGCGCTGAAGAAGGCCGGCTTCCTGACGCGTGACCCGCGTGCGGTCGAGCGCAAGAAGGCCGGTCTGAAGAAGGCCCGCAAGGCGCCGCAGTACAGCAAGCGCTAAGTCGCACCCCGCTCCGCCGCATCGCATGGGGGAGCTGGTTTTCGCCACGCCCTGGGAGCACCGTGTGTTCCCAGGGCGTGGTTCGTTCATACCCGGCGTTACGCGTCACCGGAAGGTTCAGCAGTATGGGACGACTCTTTGGTACCGACGGCGTTCGCGGACTCGCGAACGTGGATCTGACCGCGGAGATGGCGATGGGCCTGTCGGTCGCCGCCGCGCACGTGCTCGGTGATCTGGGCGCGTTCGAGGGTCACCGCCCGGTGGCCGTGGTCGGTCGGGACCCGAGGGCCTCCGGCGAGTTCCTGGAGGCCGCGGTCGTCGCCGGCCTCGCGAGCTCCGGCGTCGACGTGCTGCGTCTCGGCGTGCTGCCGACCCCGGCCGTCGCCTACCTGACCGACGCCCTGGGCGTCGACTTCGGTGTGATGCTGTCGGCCAGTCACAACCCGATGCCCGACAACGGCATCAAGTTCCTGGCCAAGGGCGGCCACAAGCTCGACGACGCGATCGAGGACGCCATCGAGGCGCACTACGAGCGCTTCGGCGGCGAGGAGTGGTCCCGTCCGACCGGTGCCGCCGTGGGTCGCGTCCGCGACCACGAGGCCGGGCTCGACCAGTACGTCCAGCACCTGCTCGGTGCGCTGCCGAACCGCCTGGACGGCCTGAAGGTCGTCATCGACGCCGCCCACGGCGCCGCGTCGGTGGTCTCCCCCGAGGCGTTCCGCGCGGCCGGTGCGGAGATCCTCGCCGTCATCGGCGCGGAGCCGGACGGCCTCAACATCAACGACGGCGTCGGCTCGACCCACCTCGGCCCGCTGCGCGCGGCGGTCGTCGAGCACGGCGCGGACCTGGGCATCGCCCACGACGGCGACGCCGACCGCTGCCTCGCGGTGGACCGCGAGGGCAACGAGATCGACGGCGACCAGATCCTCGCCGTCCTGGCGCTGGGCCTGCGGGAGTCGGGCGCGCTGGCCAAGGACACCGTCGTGGCGACGGTCATGTCCAACCTCGGCTTCAAGCTGGCGCTGCAGCGTGAGGGCATCGAGCTCGTCCAGACAGCGGTCGGCGACCGCTACGTGCTGGAGTCCATGAAGGAGCACGGCTTCACGCTCGGCGGCGAGCAGTCCGGCCACGTGATCCTGCTGGACCACGCGACCACCGGCGACGGCACCCTGACCGGCCTGATGCTGGCGGCCCGCGTCGCCGCGACGGGCAAGCCGCTGGCCGAGCTGGCGGGCGTGATGGCGCGGCTGCCGCAGGTCATGATCAACGTCAAGGGCGTGGACAAGTCCCGCGCGGCACAGGACGAGGCGCTGCTGGCGGCTGTCGCCGAGGCGGAGGCGGAGCTCGGCGAGACCGGCCGCGTCCTGCTGCGTCCCTCCGGCACGGAGCCGCTGGTCCGTGTGATGGTGGAGGCCGCGAACCACGAGCAGGCGCAGAGCGTGTGCGAGCGGCTCGCGGAAGTTGTTCGGCAGAGGCTCAGCTAGGCACTATCCAGGGGCGCGAGGACCACCGGCGTGCGGATGGCCCTGTGCGTTCGGGGACTCGTCGCACAGGTTGGTTTGTCGCGCAGTTCCTCGCGCCCCTGGGTTGCAACAACCCAGGGAGAGAAAAGTGACGCTTCGTGAGGAATATGCGCAGCTCCGCGCCAAGGGGCTGAAGCTGGATCTGACGCGGGGCAAGCCCTCGCCCGAGCAGCTGAACCTGTCGAACCGGATGCTGGAGCTCCCCGGGGACGGTGACTACCTCGCGGCCGACGGGTCGGACACCCGCAACTACGGCGGGCTGACCGGACTGCCCGAGCTGGCGCAGATCTTCTCGCCGCTGCTCGGCATCCCGCAGGGACAGCTGATGGCGCTGGGCAACGCCAGCCTGCAGATCATGCACGACGTCATCGCGAACGCCCTGCTCTCGCCCGTGCCCGGCGCCCAGCGCCGGTGGGTGGAGGAGGACGAGGTCGTCTTCCTGTGCCCGGTGCCGGGCTACGACCGGCACTTCGGGCTGTGCGAGCGCTTCGGCATCACCATGGTGCCGGTCGGGCTCACGGGCGAGGGCCCGGACATGGACGAGGTCGAGCGGCTCGTCGCCGAGGACCCGCGGATCAAGGGCATCTGGTGCGTCCCGGCGTACAGCAACCCGTCCGGTGAGGTCTACAGCGCGGAGACCGTGCGCCGCCTCGCGGCCATGCGGACCGCAGCGCCGGACTTCCGGATCTTCTGGGACAACGCCTACGCGATCCACGACCTGACCGAGAAGCGCGCCGAGCTCGCGAACATCCTGGAGGCCTGCGCACTGGCGGGGAACCCGGACCGGGTCTTCGTCTTCGCGTCCACCTCGAAGATCACGCTGGCCGGAGCCGGCGTCGCCTTCTTCGGCTCCTCGACGGCCAACGTCGAGTGGCTGACGGCGCTGCTGTCCAAGCAGACCATCGGGCCGGACAAGGTCAACCAGCTGCGCCACGTCCGCTTCTTCGGCGACACCGAGGGCGTGCTCGCGCACATGGCCAAGCACCGCGCGCTGCTGGCGCCGCGCTTCGAGACGGTCGAGCACGTGCTGGAGCGCGAGCTCGGCGGGCGCGGGATCGCCCGCTGGAGCCGCCCCGAGGGCGGGTACTTCGTCAGCCTGGAGGTGCCGGACGGCTGCGCCGCGGAGGTCGTGCGCCTGGCGAAGGAGGCCGGTGTGGCGCTGACCCCGGCCGGTGCGGCCTTCCCGTACGGGCACGACCCGCGGGACCACCACATCCGCCTGGCCCCGAGCTACCCCTCGCTGCCCGAGCTGCGCGCAGCGATGGAGGCCGTGGCCCTGTGCGTGCGGCTGGCCGCCGAGGAGGCGAAGGCGCAGCAGTAACCGGGTGACAGCCGGGATCGGGATCGGATAGCGTCCGCGGGCGTTATCCGGTTTCGTTGAGGGGGTCCCGTCTTGAACATTGATTTCAGCAGTTCGCCCGGCTTCTCGGCCTATGTCGTCCTGCTTCTGATCAGCGGCATCGCGATGCTGGTCATCGCCGCGCTCAACAGCAGCGGCCAGACGACCGGCTGGCGCATCTTCAACGCCGTCGTGGGCGTCGGCTTCTTCGGCTACGGCATCTATCTGGGCTTCGTGTTCACCGGCGGGTCCTACCTCATCCTGTTCAAGGTGTTCATCCTGCCGGTCGCGCTGATCGTGAACTTCTTCCGCTCGCGGAAGTCGCGCCAGACCGACGCGGCCGCGCCGCAGATGTACGTCCCGACGCAGGGCGTTCCGCAGCAGTACGACGCGGCGGCGCCGTACGCCTACACGCCGCAGGCGCCGGTGACGCCGCAGCAGACCACGCCGTACCAGCCGACGCAGCCGGCCCAGCCGCCGGTGCCGCAGGCGCCGCAGGGCTGAGGCGGGGTCAGAGCTTTCGGTCAGAGGTTTCGGTCAGAGCTTTCGCAGGCTGACCCGCTGGACCTTGTGGTCAGGGCCCTTGCGCAGCACGAGATCGGCGCGGCCGCGGGTCGGGGCGACGTTCTCGACGAGGTTCGGGCGGTTGATCGTGCGCCACAGGTGGCGGGCGTAGTCGAGCGCCTCGGCCTCGGGCACCTCGGCGTAGCGGCGGAAGTAGGACTCCGGGTTCTGGAACGCCGTCTGGCGCAGCTTGCGGAAGCGCTCCAGGTACCACTTCTCGATGTCGTCCGGGCGGGCGTCGACGTAGATGGAGAAGTCGAAGAAGTCCGCCACCGCGACCCGCGTGCGCCCGTCCTGCCCCGGCAGGGCGGGCTGCAGCACGTTCAGGCCCTCGACGATGAGGATGTCCGGGCGGTGCACGGTCAGCCGCTCGTCCTCGACGATGTCGTAGACGAGGTGGGAGTAGACCGGCGCGGTGACCTCGTCCTTGCCCGACTTCACGTCGGCGACGAAGCGGGTCAGCGCGCGGCGGTCGTAGGACTCGGGGAAGCCCTTGCGGGACATCAGGCCGCGGCGGCGGAGCTCGGCGTTGGGCAGCAGGAAGCCGTCCGTGGTCACCAGCTCGACGCGCGGGTGCTCCGGCCAGCGGGCCAGCATGGCCTGCAGCAGGCGGGCCGTCGTGGACTTGCCGACGGCGACGGACCCGGCGACGCCGATGACGAACGGCGTGCCGGACTGGGTGTGGGTGTGCTCGTTGCTGTCGAGGAAGTCGTTGAGGGCGCCTCGCAGGGCCCCCGTGGCCGTCACGTACAGGTTCAGCAGCCGTGACAGCGGCAGGTAGACGTCCTGGACCTCCTGCAGGTCGATGACGTCGCCGAGACCCCGCAGCCGCTCCAGTTCGGCGGCGGTCAGCGGCAGCGGCGTGCGCTCGTGGAGCGCGCTCCACTCCGCGCGGTCGAGGTCGACGAAGGGGGACGCGTCGGCGCGGCGTTGGGCTTCCAGCGTTGGGGGCACCGTCCTATTGTCTGCCGACTTCCGGAAGGTCCGCGCCGAGAGATATGTCTCAAACTGCGCTCGTGTTCACCTCAAGACCTTGTCGAGGAAGTCGTCGAGCTTGGTGCTCAGCCGCCCGATCTGCTCCTCCCGGCTGAGCGACTCCTCGAACCGCGCCCCCGGCTCGGCCTGCTTGAGGCCCCGGACGTACAGCGAGCAGGCGAGGTCGGTGCACATGTAGAGGCCGACGGAGTTGCCCTCCCGTCCGGCCTTGCCCGCGCGTCGGGCGGTCAGCAGCGAGACGCCGCTGCGGGGGTGGGTGGTCAGGCACAGGGAGCAGAGGCTGCGCTGCAGGAAGCCCCGTTGCGGCGGCGGGAAGCGCAGGGCGATGCCGACGAGCGAGCCGTCCGGCCGCTCCGCGACGAGTGCGCAGCGGTCGGGCGCGCCCGGATCGCGCCACCCGAGGAAGTCGAGGTCGGCGAAGGGCCGCTCGTCCAGGTCCCGCGGCAGGTACAGGCGCGCGGCCTCGCCCTTGGTGCAGTTGACGAAGGACGCGCGGATCCGGGATTCGGTGAGCTTCTGCATGGTTCCGACGGTAGAGTTTCCTAGGAGTCCTAGGCAAACGAATAACAGCTATAGGTGGAGGAGGCTCGTTGGCACGCATGGGCCTGACCGCGGACCGCGTCGCCCGTGAGGCGGCGGATCTGGCCGACGAGGCCGGCTTCGACAAGCTCACCGTCGCGGCGGTGGCCCGCCGCGTCGGCGTGGCGGACGCCAGCCTCTACGCGCACGTGCGCAACCTCGCCGAGCTGCGGGAACGGGTCGCCATGCTGGCGGCGGGCGAGCTCGCGGACGTCCTCGGCGAGGCGGTCGCCGGGCGCGCCGGGCGCAGCGCGCTCGTCTCCTTCGCGAACGCGTACCGCGACTTCGCACACGGGCGGCCGGGGCGCTACGCGGCGACGCAGCTCCCGGTCGAGTCCGAGGGCGGCCGGCGCGTGGTGGCGGCGTGCGCGGCGCTTCTGCGCGGTTACGCGCTGGACGACACGGCGCAGATCGACGCCGTCCGCCTGCTGTGCAGCACGCTGCACGGCTGGGTCACCCTGGAGGCGGCGAACCGGTTCCGGCTCGGGCGGCCGATGGAGGAGTCCTGGCAGGTGGCGCTGGACCTGCTGGACGGCGCGCTCGTCGCCCTGTCCGGGGGCTGACGGCCCGCCTCGGCGGCGTCCCCCGGCCGCCTCCTCCCTGGCCGGGGCCTCAGGACGGGTCGGCGGCGGATCCGAGGCCGGGCGGGCGGAGCTCGCCCAGGCCGAGCAGGTCGAGCAGCTCCTGGCGCGAGGTCGAGCGGCCGCGCGCGTAGGCCTCCTCGAAGCGTTCCTCGCCGAGCGCGGCCCGCGCGGCCTCGCGGTTGGCGGCCAGCTCGGGGGAGGAGCGGTCCGGCACGCCGCGCTGCCCGTGCGCGGAGCCGAGCAGGTACGCCGCGCGCTCCGCATCGCCCTGACGCAGCGCCAGGTCGCCGAAGCCCTGGAGGGCGGCGGCCACGATCGGTCCGTCGTAGGACTCGGCGGCCGCGCGCAGCGCGTCGGCGTGGGCGTCGGCGGCCTCGTCGAGGCGGTCGCAGGCGCCCAGGGTGAGGCCGAGCTCGGTCAGCAGCACCGACCTCATCTGCGGCAGCCCGTTGATCCGGTGGTGCAGCAGGGCCAGTGCCTCCTCCAGCAGCGGCAGCCCCCGCTCGGGTGTGCCAGTGCGCCGGTAGGCGCTGGCCAGCGCGCTGTGGGTGACCAGCAGCGGCGACCACGCGCCGTTGCTGCGCACGGACACGACCAGCCGCTCGAGCTCGGCGACGGCCTCCGCGCTCTCGGCGTGCGCGTAACGGGCGGCGATCATGCGGGCCCGGTAGTCGGGCGCGTCGGCGTTGACGCCCATCCGCTGCTCGAAGCCGATGGCCTGCTCCCACAGCGCGACCGCGGCGTCCACGTCACCGCGCCACAGCGCGTAGTCGGCCAGCCCGGAGCAGCAGAAGGAACGCCCCCACAGGTCGCCGACCTCGCGGAACTGCTCGGCGGCCACGCGCAGCGTCTCCTCGGCCTCCTCGGCCCGGCCGTCGTTCTGCAGCGCGAAGCCGAGGAAGAGCCGTCCGGTGGCCCGCACCCACGGATGGGGGACGTCGAAGAGGTCCCGGGCCATGCCGGAGACGGTCCAGTCCTGCTGTTCGAAGAGCGCGGTCATGATGTCGAGCAGCGGCAGCAGCGGGTGCACGGCGGGGTCCGGCAGGGCGTCGCGCAGCTCCTTCGCCCGGTGCAGCATGGCCAGGGTCGACGTCAGCATCCAGTCGGTGTCGAGGGCGTACAGCGCGGTGATGCCGCAGGCGACGGCGCGCGGCAGCGGCGCGACGTCGGCGGCGGGCAGCGCCAGCGCCTGGTACACCAGCGGCATGTTCTCGCCCTGGTCGCCGCGCCGCCACAGGTACCAGCCCAGCCCGGCCACCAGACGGTTCGCGGTGTCGGCGTCGCCGCGCTCCACGGACCAGCGCAGGGCTGCGATCAGGTCGTCGTGGGAGGCGCTGAAGCTCGCGAGGGCGGCGATCTGGCCGAGGCCGTAGAGCTCGGGCTCGTTTCGTTCGGCGAGGGCCAGATGGTGGGCGGCGTGCGCGTCCCGGGTGGAGGTGGTGGCGCCCTCCTCGTCCAGGCGTTCGGCGGCGTAGACGCGGATCGTCTCCAGCAGCCGGTAGCGGCCGGAGTCGGTGCGGACCACCAGGGACTTGTCGACCAGGGAGGCGAGCACGTCGAAGATCTGGTCCTCGGTCAGCTCCGCCGTCGGGCAGATCCGCTCCACCGCGTCGAGGCCGGCCGGCCCGGAGAAGACGGAGAGGCGGGCGAGCAGGGCGCGTTCCGGCGCCTCCAGCAGGTCCCAGCTCCAGTCGACGACGGCGCGCAGGGTGCGGTGGCGCGGCAACGCGTCCCTGCTGCCGCCGGTCAGCAGGCGGAACCGCTGGGCGAGCCGGTCGGCGATGCCCTGCGGGTCCAGCGAACGCATCCGTGCGGCGGCGAGCTCGATCGCGAGCGGCTGGCCGTCCAGCGCGCGGCAGACCGCCACCACCGTGGCGAGCTCCGCGGCGGTCGGCGTCCAGCCCGGCCGCACGGCGACGGCGCGGTCGAGGAAGAGCCGGACGGCCGGGTAGTCGTCGGGGGCCCGGCCGAACGCGGGCCCGCCGCCGCCGGGATCGGGGTCCGGCAGCGCGAGCGGCGGCACCGGGCGCAGCTGCTCACCGGTGATGGCCAGCGGTTCCCTGCTGGTCGCGAGGACGCGCAGATGCGGGCAGGCGGCGAGCAGCCGCGCGGAGAGCGAGGCGGCCGCGTCGATCAGATGCTCGCAGTTGTCGAGGATCAGCAGCAGCTCGGTTGTGCCGATCACGTTGATCAGCCGCTCGGTGACGTCCGCCGGGTTGCCGCCCGGGTGCGTGACGGACGGAACGGTCTCGCGCCAGTGCAGTGTCGCCGCCACCGTGCCCGGGAGGTCGGCCGGGTCCTTGACCGGGGCGAGCTCGACCAGGCGCAGCTGCGTGGGGTGGCGGCGCGCGGACTCCACGGCCAGCCGGGTCTTGCCCGCGCCGCCCGGGCCGATGAGGGTGACCAGGCGCGAGGTGGTGAGGTCCGCCCGCACGGCGGCGACCTCCGCGTCGCGGCCGAGGAAGCTGGTCAGCGCGGCGGGCAGGTCGTGTCGGCCTACGGGCTCCGCAGGCCGCGGTTCGTCGGCCTCGGGCGCGCCACCCGCAGGCCCGGACGTCGCAGGCCCGGACGCCGCAGGCCCGGCGAGGACGGCCAGGTGGGCGTCCCTGAGCAGCGGGGACGGGTCGGCGCCCAGCTCCTCCGCGAGGACCGCGCGGGCCTGCTCGTACTCGGCGAGGGCCTCCGCGTCCCGCCCCGCCTGGTGCAGTGCGCGCAGCAGCTGGGCGCGCGGGCGCTCGCGCAGCGGCTCGGCGGCGACGGCCGCGCGCAGCACGGGGATGTGCGGCGTGCCGTTCCCGGCGGCGAGGTCGGCGTCGACCACGTCGTCCTTGGCGGAGCGCCACAGGGACAGCAGCCGCAGCACCTCGTCGGGGTGACCGGGGAGGTCCGGCTCGCCGTGCCACAGGGCGAGCGCGCGGCGGTGCTCCCCGGCCTGGAGCAGGCGGGAGAACTCGGCCACGTCCGTGTCCAGGCCCAGCCGGTAGCCGGCCGGGGTGAGCTCGACCGCGTCGCGGCCGAGCGCGCCACGCAGCCGCGAGGCGAGCGCCTGGACGGCGTTGGCCGGGTTGGCGGGCGGCTCGTCGGGCCAGAGCGTCTCCGTCAGCGTGCCCACGGAGACGGGCCTGCCGCCGGACAGGGCCAGGGTGACGAGCAGGGTGCGGAGCCGCTCGCCCTTCAGCTCGACGGCTGCGCCGTCGGGGTCGGTGAGGGACAGAGGTCCGAGCATTCGAATCCGCACGGGCCCCATTGTGCCGGGACGGCCCGCATCAACCGATCGGTTGATGCGGGCCTCAACCGAAAGGCTCGACAGGGATGACCCGACGGTCGATCCGCGGCGGGCCGCTCACGCGGGAACGTGGAGGCGTACCGGGAACCGGCGAGGGGAGCGAGACCATGGCGGTCATCGAGGTGGAGCGGCTGCACAAGCGCTACGGGGGTGACGTGGCCGTCCACGAGGTCTCGTTCGAGGTCGAGCGGGGGGAGATCTTCGGGGTCCTGGGGCCGAACGGCGCCGGGAAGACCACGACGGTCGAGTGCCTCTCCGGGCTCCGCAGGCGCGACGGGGGACGCGTCTCGGTGCTCGGCCTCGATCCGGAGGCCCAGCGCGACGCGCTGCGGCAGGTACTGGGCGTACAGCTTCAGCACAGCGCGCTGCCCGATCGGCTGAGGGTGCGTGAGGCGCTGGAGCTGTACGCCTCCTTCTACCGGCAGCCGGCCGACGTCGGCGAGCTGCTGGCGCGCCTGGGACTGAAGGAGAAGGCCGGCACCGCCTACAAGAAGCTCTCCGGCGGCCAGCAGCAGCGGCTCGCCATCGCCCTGGCGATGGTCGGCAGCCCCCGGGTGGTGGTGCTGGACGAGCTGACGACGGGTCTGGATCCGCACGCCCGGCGCGCCACCTGGGAGATGGTCGAGCAGATCCGCGACGCCGGGGTCACCGTGCTGCTGGTGACGCACTTCATGGAGGAGGCCGAGCGGCTCTGCGACCGGGTCGCGCTGATCGACGCCGGCCGGGTCGTCGCCGTCGACACCCCGGCCGGGCTCGCCGCGCGGGCAGGGCGCGAGCAGCGGATGCGGTTCCGTCCGTCCGCGCCGCTGGAGGACGCGGCCTTGCTCGCGCTGCCCGAGGTGACGCGGGTGCAGCGGCACGGCCCGCAGGTCGAGGTCGTCGGCACGGGGAACCTGGTGCACGCCGTCACCGCGCTGCTGGCCCGGCGTCAGATCATCGCCGGCGACCTCCGGGTCGAGCAGACCAGCCTGGACGACGCGTTCGTCTCCCTCACCACCCACACCACCTCTGGAGCGACGTCATGACCACGGCCCTGCCCACCACCGCGTCCGAGGGCCCGCGGGCCGCCCTCGGGATGACCCGCAAGGGCTTCGGCAAGCTCACCGCCACCCAGGCGAGGCTGCTGCTGCGCGAGCCCGCCGCGCTGGTCTGGCTCCTCGTGCCCGTCGTGCTGGTGGTCGTGCTGGGGAGCATCCCCGGCTTCCGCACCCCGCAGGCCTCGCTGGGCGGGCAGCGGGTGATCGACGTCTACGTGCCGACCTGCGCCGCGATGGTGCCGCTCTTCCTCTCGCTGACCGCGCTGCCGATGACGCTGGCCGCCTACCGTGAGAAGGACGTGCTGCGGCGGCTCTCGGTCAGCCCGGTGCCCGCGGCCGGGGTGCTCGGCGCGCTGGTCGCCGTGGTCGCCGCCGTGGCGACGGCCGGAGTGGCGCTGGTGACGGCGATCGGGGCGCTGGTCTTCGACGTCTCCGCCCCGGCCCACCCGATCGCCGTGGTCGCGGGCTTCGTGCTGGGCGGCGCGGCAGTGCTGGCGCTCGGCCTGGTGGTGGCGGCGCGGGCGCGCACGGGAGCCGTCGCCAGCGGGCTGGGCGTGCCGCTGATGGTGCTGAACTTCTTCGCCAGCGGCCTGTATGTCCCGGTCGCCGAACTGCCGCACACGCTCCAGCAGATCTGCGCGGTGATCCCCTTCGGCGCGGTGACGGCAGTCTGGTCGGGGCAGGGCGTGCTCTGGCAGCACCTGCTGGTTCTCGTGGGGTGGACGGTGGCGGGCTCCCTGGCGGCGGTGCGCTGGTTCCGGTGGGAGTGAAGGAGCCGGGGGAGTGGATGATGATCGCCGTGACTGCGACTCCTGACACGACGGGGACTCCCGGGCCAAAGAGCGGCCCGGTGGGCCGTGAGGACGAGAACCGGCCGCACCGGGTCTTGGGCTGGATCCCGTACCTGGGGCTCGGGGTCGCGATCATGCTCGCGCTGGTGACCGGCCGGGTCGAGGGCTCGCGGGTGGCGGTGATGCTCGGCCTGTCCTCGCTCGCGGCCGGGTGGCAGTACACGATGCACGTCCAGGTCGCGGACCGGGAGCGGCGGCAGGTCAAGGCGGTGGTCTTCTACCTCGGCCTGGTGGCGCTCATCGCGGCGCTGGTGACGGTCAGTCCGTTCTTCGGCTTCTTCGCCTTCTCCGGCTACCTGCAGATCGGCCTGCTGCCGCGACGGCTCTGGCCGCCCGCGATCGCGGTCATCGCCGGACTGGTTGCGACCACACAGGTCGGCGGCGTGCAGAACATCACCCACGGGCTGCTGGCGCCGTTTCTCGGGCTGGTCGTGGTCAACGTCCTGGTCGCGGGCGTGGTCACCTACCAGAGCCTGGAGGAGGACCAGCGCAGCCACCGTCGCGCCCGGCACATCGACGAACTGGCGGAGGCCAACCGGCGTCTGTGCGAGGCGCTGGAGGAGAACGCGGGCCTGCACGCCCAGCTCGTGGCCCAGGCCCGGGAGGCGGGCGTGATGGACGAGCGGCAGCGGATGGCGGGAGAGATCCACGACACCATCGCCCAGGGCCTGACCGGAATCGTCACCCAGTTGGAGGCCGCCGCGCACGCCGACCACGACCCGGAGCGTCGCGCCCGGCATCGTGAGCTCGCCCGCCGGATGGCCAGGGAGAGCCTGGCCGAGGCCCGGCGTTCGGTGCAGGCGCTGCGTCCCGGTCCGCTGGCCGAGGCGCAGCTGCCGGAGGCGGTGAAGGAGATGGCCGACCGTTGGGCGCAGACCTCGGGCGTGCCGGTGCGGGTGGAGGTGACCGGCAGCCCGGTACCGCTGCTGCCGGTCGTCGAGGTGGTGCTGTTCCGGGTGGCTCAGGAGGGGCTGGCCAACATCGCCAAGCATGCGGCGGCGACCCGGGCGGGGGTCACCCTCTCCTACACCGACGAGGTGGTCCTGCTCGACGTGGTGGACGACGGCGTCGGCTTCCGCCCCGATGCGGGCGGTGTGGAGAGCTACGGGCTGACGGCGATGCGGCAGCGGCTGCGACAGATAGGCGGGCTGCTGGAGATCGAGAGCTCCCCGGGTGAGGGCACCGCGCTGAGTGCCCAGGCACCCGTCGCGGGGCCGGAGCAGGCACCGCCGCCGGGGGAGAATGACGCGTGACCATTCGCCTGCTCATCGTCGACGACCATCCGATCGTGCGGGACGGCCTGCGCGGCATCTTCGACCAGGACCCGGACTTCGAGGTGGTCGGTGAGGCCGGCGACGGGGCCGAGGGCGTCGAGCGGGCGCTCGCTCTGACGCCGGACGTGGTCCTGCTGGACCTCCGGATGCCCGGGATGGGAGGCGTGGAGGCCATCCGGCGGCTGCGCGAACGGGCGCCCGCGATCCGGGTGCTGGTGGTCACCACCTACGACAGCGACGCCGACGTGCTGCCCGCCGTGGAGGCGGGGGCGACGGGCTACCTGCTCAAGGACGCCCCGCGCGAGGAGCTGGTCCGCGCGGTGCGCGCCGCCCACCAGGGGCAGGCGGTGCTCGCGCCCAGCGTCGCGCAGAAGCTGCTCGGCCACGTCTCGCGGTCGGTCGGTCGCGCGTCCGCACCGGAGCCCTCGGCGACGCTGACTGACCGCGAGCTGGAGATCCTCCGGCTGGTCGCGGCGGGCACCAGCAACAAGGAGGCCGCGAAGCGGCTCTTCATCAGCGAGGCGACGGTCAAGACGCACCTGCTCCACCTGTACGGCAAGCTCGGCGTCCGGGACCGGGCGGCGGCGGTGGCGGCCGGCTACCAGCGGGGTCTGCTGACCTGACGTCACATTCGGGGGTGAGGCCCCCTTTTGCCAAGACTTGTCTGCAATGCGGCTTATAAAGCTGTGAGCCTCGTCGCATTTTCGGCCGACGAGCGGAGGCGAGGGCTCCGCGAGCGGGCCTTAAGCTGGGGCGATGTGCGGAATCGTTGGTTACGTGGGCGAGCAGCCCGCCCTGGACGTCGTCCTGTCCGGGCTGCGGCGCCTGGAGTACCGGGGATACGACTCGGCCGGTGTGGCCGTGCAGACCCCCGAAGGCGACCTCGCGGTCGCGAAGAAGGCCGGAAAGCTCGCCAATCTTGAGGCGCTGCTGGCCGAGACCCCCCTGGCCGAGGGCACGGTCGGGATAGGCCACACCCGTTGGGCGACCCACGGTGGCCCGACCGACGCCAACGCCCACCCCCACGTGGGCGGCGCGGGCAAGGTCGCGGTCGTGCACAACGGGATCATCGAGAACTTCGCCCGGCTGCGCCTGGAGCTGACCGAGCGCGGCCACGTGCTCACCTCCGAGACCGACACCGAGGTCGTCGCGCACCTGCTGGCCGAGGCCGTCGACGCGCAGCGGGCAGGCGGCGCGGAGCTGGACCTCGCCGAGGCGATGCGCTCGGTCTGCCGCCAGCTCGACGGCGCGTTCACGCTGGTCGCCGAGCACGCCGATGCCCCCGGCGTCGTCGTCGGCGCCCGCCGCAACTCGCCGCTGGTCGTCGGCGTCGGCCAGGGCGAGAACTTCCTCGCCTCCGACGTGGCCGCCTTCATCGCGCACACCCGCGACGCCATCGAGCTCGGCCAGGACCAGGTCGTCGAGCTGCGCCGCGAGGGCGTCACCGTCACCGACTTCCACGGCAAGCCCGGCGACTTCCGCGAGTACCACGTGGACTGGGACGCCTCCGCCGCCGAGAAGGGCGGCTACGACTACTTCATGCTCAAGGAGATCGCCGAGCAGCCGAAGGCCGTCGCCGACACCCTTCTCGGCCGCATCGGCACCGACGGCCGGCTCACCCTCGACGAGCTGCGCATCGACGACCAGGTCCTGCGCGAGATCGACAAGGTCGTCATCGTCGCCTGCGGCACCGCCTTCCACGCCGGCCTGATCGCCAAGTACGCGATCGAGCACTGGACCCGCATCCCCTGCGAGGTCGAGGTCGCCTCGGAGTTCCGCTACCGCGACCCGATCATGGACGCACAGACCCTGGTCATCGCCATCTCCCAGTCCGGCGAGACCATGGACACCCTGATGGCGCTGCGTCACGCCCGCGAGCAGGGCGCCAAGGTGCTGGCCATCTGCAACACCAACGGTTCCACGATTCCGCGCGAGTCCGACGCCGTCCTCTACACCCACGCAGGCCCCGAGGTCGCGGTCGCCTCCACCAAGGCGTTCCTGACCCAGCTGGTCGCCTGCTACCTGGTCGCCCTGTACCTGGGCCAGGTCCGCGGCACCAAGTGGGGCGACGAGATCTTCGAGGTCATCCGCCAGCTCGCCGACGCCCCGCGTCAGGTCGAGCAGGTGCTGGAGACCATGGAGCCGGTCCGCGAGCTGGCCCGCTCCCTGGCCGACGCCAAGTCGGTCCTGTTCCTCGGCCGCCACGTGGGCTACCCGGTGGCACTGGAGGGCGCGCTCAAGCTCAAGGAGCTCGCCTACATGCACGCCGAGGGCTTCGCGGCGGGCGAGCTGAAGCACGGTCCGATCGCGCTGATCGAGGAGGGTCTGCCGGTCGTCGTGGTCGTCCCGTCGCCGCGCGGCCGCTCGGTGCTGCACGACAAGATCGTCTCCAACATCCAGGAGATCCGCGCCCGCGGCGCCCGCACCCTGGTCATCGCGGAGGAGGGCGACGAGGCGGTCGTGCCGTACGCCGACCACCTGGTCCGCATCCCGCAGACGCCGACGCTGCTCCAGCCGCTGGTGGCGACCGTGCCGCTGCAGGTCTTCGCCTGCGAGCTGGCCACGGCCAAGGGCCACGAGGTGGACCAGCCGCGCAACCTGGCCAAGTCGGTGACGGTCGAGTAGGCCGTCCCTGACAGAGTTGGGGTCCGGACGCACCACGCGTCCGGACCCCTTCTTCGTCGTTTGGGAGCAGTCGAATGATCATCGGAGTCGGCATCGACGTCGCGGAGATCAGACGTTTCGAG
Source organism: Streptacidiphilus melanogenes (assembly GCF_000787835.1). Taxonomy (GTDB): domain Bacteria; phylum Actinomycetota; class Actinomycetes; order Streptomycetales; family Streptomycetaceae; genus Streptacidiphilus; species Streptacidiphilus melanogenes. The sequence continues at coordinate 24,653 of NZ_BBPP01000053.1, read as the reverse complement.
GAGTCACTGCAGCGCACCCCCGCGATGGCCGACCGCCTGTTCACCCCCGACGAGCTGCTGCTGCCCAGCGGGGAGCGGCGCGGCATCGCCTCGCTCGCGGCCCGGTTCGCCGCCAAGGAGGCCCTGGCCAAGGCGCTCGGCGCGCCCGGCAACCTGGAGTGGACCGACGCCGAGGTCCGCACCGAGTCGACCGGCCGTCCCGTGCTGACCGTCCGCGGCACGGTCGCCGCCTGCGCGGCGCGTCTGGGCGTGACCACCTGGCATCTCTCCCTGAGCCACGACGCGGGCGTAGCGTCGGCGGTGGTGATCGCCGAGGGGTGAGCCGGCAAGGTCTCTAAGGAGCGGACGGGCATGCGTCGAGCACATGCGGTGGAGTGGGTCCGGGCGGCCGAGGGCGAGCTGATGGCCCGTCTTCCCGAGGGCACGCTGATGCAACGGGCGGCGGCGGGCCTCGCCGCGACCTGCGCGGAGCTGCTGCGCGAGGGCGTGCCGGGCCGCGTGTACGGGAGCCGGGTGCTGGTGCTCGCGGGCAGCGGCGACAACGGTGGCGACGCGCTCTACGCCGGTGCCCGGCTGGCCCGGCGCGGCGCGCGGGTCCGGGCGGCGCTGCTGGCACCGGAGCACGCTCATGCGGGTGGCCTGGCGGCGCTGCTCGCGGCCGGGGGTCGGGTGACGGACGATCCGGCCGACGCCGAGGGTGCGGACCTGGTCCTCGACGGGATCGTCGGCATCGGCGGACGCGGCCCGCTGCGGGATGCGGCGCTGCCGTGGGTCACGGCGGCGGAGCAGGGCGGGGCGACCGTCGTCGCCGTCGACCTGCCCAGCGGCGTCGACCCGGACACGGGCGCCGTCCCGGGCGCGGCCGTCCGCGCGGACGTGACGGTCACCTTCGGCACCTACAAGCCGGGCCTGCTCGTCGACCCGGGCGCGTCGTACGCGGGTGTGGTGCGGCTGGTGGACATCGGCCTGGGTGAGGTCCGGGGCGCAGTCCCGGGCGCGCCCCTCGACGGACACGTGCTGGAGTCGCTGCAGCAGGAGGACGTCGCGGCGCTGCTGCCGGAGCCGGATGCGGAGAGCGACAAGTACCGGCGCGGCGTCGTCGGCGTCGCGGCCGGATCGGCGCGCTATCCCGGTGCGGCCGTGCTCGCCGTGGGGGCGGCCCTGCACGGCGGCGTCGGCGCGGTCCGCTACGCGGGCGCCGCGGCCCGCGAGGTGGTGCGCGCCCATCCCGAGGCCCTGGTCGGGGAGGGCGGCCCGAAGGACGCCGGCCGCGTCCAGGCCTGGGTGGTCGGCCCCGGCCTCTCCCAGGACGCCGACGCGGAACGCGCCGTCGAGGAGGCGCTGGACGCGGGCGTCCCGGTCCTGGTCGACGCGGACGGCCTGCGCCTGCTGGCCCGACGCGGAGCCGCACCGGCGAACGCCCTGCTCACCCCGCACGCGGGGGAGGCCGTCGCGCTCCTCGCCGGCATCGGCGTGACGGCGACGCGCGAGCAGGTCGAAGCCGAGCGCCTGCACCACGCGCGGGAACTGGCCCGTGGTTACGGCTGCACGGTGCTGCTCAAGGGCAGCACGACCGTGGTCGCCGCGCCGACCGGCCCGGCGCGGGTCAACCCCACCGGAACCTCCCAACTCGCCACCGCAGGCAGCGGCGACGTCCTGTCCGGCCTGGCCGGGGCGTTGCTCGCCGCCGGCCTCGACCCCCTCGACGCCGGTTCCGTGGCCGCCTACCTCCACGGCCTGGCCGGCCGCCTCTCCGCCGACGGCGCGCCGACCACGGCGGGCGCGGTCACCGCGGCCCTCCCGGACGCCTGGCGGCGCAGTTCGGAGTGACGCCGCACACACCTCTGCTGCAACCATTGAGCCTCTCAGTAGGTCTTCATACGACAAGGCCATTCGTGGGAAGCCGCCATGGGGAAGGCAGGGGCGAATGATGCGTTCGAAGGCGAGGGCGCGGGTGACCGCCGTCGCGTTGGCGACGGCGGCGTTGCTCGGCGGGGTGGGCGCCGTGGGGGCGGGGCAGGCGGACGCGGTGACCAGGGCCACCTGGTCGCCGACGCACTGTCTGACGAACGTGGGCCGGGTGGCCTGCGTGGATCTGACCCATCAGCGGCTGTGGATCCAGGACGGGAGCAGGATCGTCTACGGCCCCGTCCAGGTGCGTACCGGTCGGCGCGGCTACGCCACCCGTGACGGGCTGTTCCACGTGTACTGGCGTGACCTCCACCACGTCTCCAGCCTCTACAACGTGGCGATGCCGTACTCGCAGTTCTTCAGCGGCGGACAGGCGCTCCACGCCGTCGGCATCCCGATGTCCACCCCGCCGGGCTCGCACGGCTGCGTCAACATGACCATGCACGACGCCGCCAAGGTGTGGGGCCTGCTCAGGCTCGGTTCCCCGGTCGACGTCTTCGGGCGCAAGCCGGGCACCTGATCGGGTCGGCCGAGGCCGGCCCGCATCGAACCTCTGCACGACGCGCACCTGTGGCGCCCGTCACCTTTGGACGGGCGCCCTCGTGCTTCTGGGAGACTGTCACCCGATGGACACTGCACTGCGAGCCGAAGCCCTGATCGACCTGGCGGCGCTGCGTGGCAACCTCGCCGCGCTGCGCGAGCGCACCCGGCGCACGGGGTCGGCCGAGATCATGTCCGTGGTCAAGGCGGACGCCTACGGCCACGGCGCGCTGCCGTGCGCCCGCACGGCCGTGGCCGCGGGTGTGCGCTGGCTCGGCACCGCCACGCCCGAGGAGGCGCTCGCGCTGCGCGCGGGCGGCATCGGACCGGAGCAGGCCCGCGTGCTGTGCTGGCTGTGGACGCCCGGTAGCCCGTGGCGCGACGCGGTCGCGCAGGACGTCGACATCTCCGTCAGCGGACTGTGGGCGCTGCCGCACGTGCTCGACGCCGTGCGCGCGAGCGGCCGCCCGGCGCGGGTGCAGCTGAAGGCCGACACCGGCCTCGGCCGCAACGGCGCCCAGCCCGCGGACTGGCCCGAGCTGGTCGCCGCCGCGCGCGCCGCCGAGACGGAGGGGCTGATCACCGTCACCGGCGTCTGGTCGCACTTCGCCTGCGCCGACGAGCCGGGTCACCCGTCCATCGCCGCGCAGCTCGACGCCTACCGCGAGGCGCTCGCCGTCGCCGAGGCCGCGGGACTGCGACCGGAGGTGCGGCACATCGCGAACTCCCCGGCGACGCTGACGCTGCCGGAGTCCCACTTCGACCTGGTCCGGGTCGGGCTCGCCCAGTACGGGCTCTCGCCGGTCCCCGAGGTCGGCGGGCCCGACGACTTCGGGCTGCGCCCGGTGATGACGCTCCAGGCCCGGATCGCCAACGTCAAGCGCGTCCCGGCCGAGCACGGCGTCTCCTACGGGCACACCTACACGACCCCCGGCGAGACCACGCTCGCCCTCGTCCCGGTCGGCTACGCCGACGGCATCCCCCGCCACGCGAGCGGGACCGGGCCGGTCTGGCTCGCGGACAAGTGGCGCACGATCGCCGGGCGCGTCGCCATGGACCAGTTCGTCGTCGACCTCGGCGGCGACTCGGCCACGGTGGGCGACGTCGCGGTGCTGTTCGGCGCGGGCGACCACGGCGAGCCGACGGCCGAGGACTGGGCGCGCGCGGCCGGGACCATCTCCTACGAGATCGTCACGCGGATCGGTGCGCGGGTGCCGCGCCGCTACCTCGGTGAGCCGGGTGCTCCGGGCGGCCCGGGCGGTCACGGCTGATGGCCGCCGACGGGGGCGGTGCGTCCGGCCCGAGGTCCGGGCTGACCTCGGGCGCGGGCGACGTGGTCCGTCAGGTCCGCGACGCGGCCGGTTCCGTCGTCGGTGACGTCGCCGCGGGGCGCTGGAGCCGCGCGGGCATCGTCGGCGTCTCCCTCGGCGTGGTCGCCGCGGGCGCGGCGGCCGGTGTCGCCATCGAACGCCTCTCCGTCGGCCGCGAGATGCGCCGCCGTGCCGAGGCCGAACTGGATGCCGCCGCCGCCTTCGGCTCGTTGCGCGGCACCCCACTGCACGTCCAGGCACCGGACGGCACCGACCTCTACGCCGAACTCGACGGCACCGGCTGGGCCGGCACGGAGACGACCGTCGCCCGCGAGGCGACGGCGCGGGCGGCGGAGGCGGCCGCGGCCCGCGGTGAGGCGGCCGACGGCACGGCGCGTGAGGCGAACGCCCGGCCCGTCTCGCTCGCGACGGTCGAGCCGGATGGTGACACGGCAACGGCGCGGCCGGCCCCGGGGTCAACGCGAGGGCACACGGCGCGCGTTGGTGAGCCTGTGGCCGGTCCTCGCCGGTCCCGGGAGCCGGACGACGTCGGCGCGGAGGACCAGGCGCCCGTCCGTCCCCGTGGGCTGCGCGGGTGGCTCGGGCGGCGGCGCGGCGGGGCGGCGGAGCCGGAGCCGGGGCCGCTCGGCGGGGTGCTGGCCGGGGTCGGCACCTGGCTCGGGGCGGCGCCGACGCCGCCGCTGACGGTGGTGTTCGTGCACGGGTACTGCCTGAACCAGGACAGCTGGCACTTCCAGCGCGAGGCGTTCCGGGACGGCCTGCGGCTGGTCTTCTTCGACCAGCGCAGTCACGGGCGGTCCGAGCGTTCGCGCAGCTACCTCGCCGGAGAGCCCGCCTCGATCGACCAGCTCGGCGGGGACCTGGGCGCGGTCATCGACGCCGTCGCGCCGACCGGGCCGCTGGTGCTGGTCGGGCACTCGATGGGCGGGATGACCGTGATGGCCCTGGCCGACCAGCGACCCGAGCTGTTCGCCGAGCGCGTCGCCGGCGTCGCGCTGCTCGGGACCACCGCGGGGAACTGGCGTGACGTCACCTTCGGCCTGCCCGGGGTCGGGGCGCGGATGTTCCACCGGGTCGGCCCCGGCGTCATCAAGGCACTGGGCCGTCAGGCGGGGCTGGTCGAACGCGGCAGACGGCTGAGCAGCGAACTGACGGCGGCCGTCTACCACCGTTTCTCCTTCGGGACCGACGACGTCGACCCGGCCCGCGCGCGCTTCGCGCAGCTGCTGCTGGAGTCGACGCCGGTGGACGTGGTCGCGGAGTTCTTCCCGGCCTTCCCCACCCACGACAAGACCGCCGCGCTCGCGGTGCTACGCGACCTGCCGACGCTCGTCCTCGCGGGCACGGGGGACCTGCTGACCCCGCCCGCGCACAGCGAGGCCATCGCCGCCGAACTGCCCGACGCCGAGCTGGAGATACTGCCCGACACCGGGCACCTGCTGATGCTCGAGCGTCCCGAGCTGGTCAACGCCCGCCTGGCCCGGCTGCTGGAGCGCGCCGCCGCGCACTGCGGCGCCGCACTGCCGCCGTCGGTGCACCGGCTCGCCGAACACACCTGAACCTGAAGCACCAGCCGCACCACGGAAGGACCGCCGAACACCATGGGCAACGCCGCCACCCTCACCGTCCCGGACCCGGCCGCGATGCAGGAGCTCGGCCGCACCCTGGCCACCGTGCTGCGCCCCGGCGACCTGGTGCTGCTCTCCGGCGAGCTCGGCGCCGGCAAGACCACGCTGACCCGCGGCCTGGGCGAGGGCCTGGGCGTGCGCGGCGCGGTCACCTCGCCGACCTTCGTCATCGCCCGGGTGCACCCCTCGCTGGTGGGCGGCCCGGCGCTGGTCCATGTGGACGCCTACCGGCTGGGCGGCGGCCTGGACCAGATGGAGGACCTGGACCTGGACGTCTCGCTGCCGGACTCGGTGATCGTGGTCGAGTGGGGCGAGGGCAAGGTCGAGGGGCTCTCGGAGTCGCGGCTGGAGGTGCGCATCGAGCGCGCCCTCGGCGGCGAGGAGGGGCTCTCGCTGGAGCAGGACCTCGACCCCGACGTCCCGGACGTGCGCACGGTGACCCTGGACGGCATCGGCCCGCGCTGGGCCGACGTCGACCTGGGCGCGCTGGCGGCCGCCCGCGCCTGATCGGCTCGGTGGGGTGAGGCCCGCCGGTCGGCGGTTGTGTTCCCGACGCGCTGTCGGGAAGATGAACCGAGCCAGCGCCGACACCCCTCGGGGAGACCGCATGCCCGGTATGACCCCCTCCGTCCGTATCGTCACCGATGCCCAGGATCGTCCTGCGCCCTGCGAGGAGACCGGCCCGTCGACGGCCCCCGCGCCCGAGGTGACGGTGGCTCGGCTGCTCGCGTGCAGCGCCTCCGTCGAGGCGGTCTGTCAGCCGCCCGAGTGACGCATGGTCAATTTCCGTTAGCGGGTTGTGGTGCGAGTAAAGGGATTTGTCGACCCGTTGTGGAATGTTGCCCATTGTTAAATTCGGCGTTGCCACCACTGCACTCGGTAACACCGGGTCTCGCACTCTTGACCCAAGGTTCATTCCCCGGTTCGATTCCCCCTGTCACAACAGGGGGCTCGTCAGATCCCACTGTTCTTGCGGCCCGGGGAGGATGTTCCATGCACATCAGGGGAGTAAACCGGCGTGCCGGCGTGGCGATGGCAGCGACCCTGCCGCTGCTCGCCGCCGTCGTCGCGGCGGGATCGCCCGCCGTCGCCGCGGCAACGCCGCAGGGGCACGCGGTTGCGGGCGGCAAGCCCGCGTGGACCGCGTCCGCCGCGGACCGCGGGCAGACCTCGGCTCACGACTCGGTCACTGCGCGCGTCTATCTGACGGGTGATCAGGCCGGTCTGCAGCAGCTCGTGTCCCAGATCTCGGACCCGACCAGCGCCGACTACGGCCACTACCTGAGCGCCGCTCAGGTCAAGCAGCGCTTCGGCGCCTCCAAGGCGCAGATCGCCAAGGTCGTCGCCTGGCTGCACGGCGCGGGCCTGCGCACCACCGTCGACCCGGCCGGCAACTACGTCGCCGTCACCGGTGACGTCTCGGCCGTGCAGCGCGCCTTCGGCGTGCAGCTGCACGACTTCGCGGTCTCCGGCCACGTCTACCGCGCCCCGACCGCCTCGCCGGTCGTCCCGGCCGCGGTCGCCGACACGGTGCTGACCGTCACCGGCCTGAGCAACAAGCCGTCGCTGATGACCCACGACGACACGCTGCCCGGCCCCGGCGCCGCGTTCGTCAACGCCGGCCCGTTCTCCAGCTACTACGGCTCCAACGCGGCCAAGACGCTGCCGAAGGCCTACGGCAGGACGGTCCCGTACGCCATCAAGGGCTACAACGGCCACCAGCTGCGCTCCGCCTACGGCGCGACGGCGACCGGCAAGACCGGCAAGGGCGTCACCGTCGCGATCGTCGACGCGTACGACTCGCCGACCATCAACGCCGACATCCGCACCTACGCCCAGCGCAACGGCGACGCGGCCTACAAGAACGGCCAGTTCAAGCAGACCGACGCGGCCACCTGGACGCAGACCGCCGACAACGAGTGCGGCGCCTCCGGCTGGTACGGCGAGCAGACGCTCGACATCGAGGCGGTCCACGCGGTCGCCCCGTCGGCGGACATCCGCTACGTCGGCGCGGCCTCCTGCCAGGACGCGGACCTGATCGACGCGCTCAACACGATCGTCACGAACCGGCTGGCCACCATCGTCTCCGACTCCTGGGGCGAGCCCGAGAACGCGAGCGACCCGGCCAGCGACGCGGTCTACGACGACATCTTCCTGCGCGGCGCGGCCGAGGGCATCGGCTTCTACTTCTCCTCCGGTGACAACGGCGACGAGGTCGCCAACACCGGTACGAGGCAGAGCGACATGCCCGCCTCCCTGCCGTACGTGACCGCGGTCGGCGGCACCTCGCTGGCCGTCGGCAAGCGCGGCAACTACGAGTTCGAGACGGGCTGGGGCACCGGCAAGTCCACGCTCTCGGCCGACGGCAAGAGCTGGGTCGGCTTCCCCGGCGCCTTCCACGGCGGCGCGGGCGGCGGCACCAGCGCGCGCGTCGCGCAGCCCTGGTTCCAGAAGAACCTCGTCCCCTCCGCGCTCTCGCACGCGAACGGCAACAAGTCCGCGATGCGCGTCGTGCCGGACGTGGCGGCGGTCGCCGACCCGACCACCGGCTTCCTGGTCGGCCAGACCCAGACCTGGCCCGACGGCACCGTCAAGTACGGTGAGTACCGCATCGGCGGCACCAGCCTCGCCTCCCCGGTCTTCGCGGCCCTCCAGGCGCTGGCCCAGCAGGAGCAGGGCTTCCCGCTCGGCTTCGCCGACCCGGCGATCTACGCCCGCCACGGTCTCTTCCACGACGTGACCGACCACCCGTTCGGCCCGAACGTCGGCTTGGCCGACGCCCGTGTCGACTTCGTGAACAGCGTCGACGCCTCCCAGGGCCTCGCGGTCTCGCTGCGGACCCTCGGTCAGGACTCCTCGCTGAACGCCACCAGGGGCTACGACGACGTCACCGGCGTCGGCAGCCCGAACGCGCGGTACATCGAGTCCTACAACTGGCGCGACCGGCACTGACGCACGACTGAACCACCGCTGAACCACCAAAGCGCCCCCCGCACCGTCGGTGCGGGGGGCGCTCCACGTTCCGGGCGGGGTCACGCCACGACGACGACCTTGGTGTCGAACGGCGCGAAGTCGAACAGCGCCTGACCGTCGGCGACGGTCTCGCGGATGCCGCCGGTCTTCCTGCTCGGGTCCGCCGCCGGGGTCGAGCCGTCGACGGCGGAGCTGAAGCCGATGGAGATCCCCTCGTGGACGGCGAAGCGCACGATGTTCTTCACCTTCTTGCCGTCCGAGCCGGTGATCGGTCCGGCGGTGGTGCTGGTGACGGAGTAGGTGCCAGGCAGCGGGTCGACCGACCCCGGCTGGACGGTGAAGGTCCGGGCCTGGCCCGACTGGGACGGATCGACCAGCCACACCCGCTTCTGGCTCACCGAGTACACCAGGCGCTTCCCGGCGCCGGAGTCCTTCGGCACCGTGGCGGGCCTGCTCGGGCTCGCCTTCCCGGCCGCCGCACTGCTGGCGGCGACGCTCGGCGCCTTGCCTCCGGTCCCTGCCGTGACCGAGGACGCGGAGCTCTTCGCCTGCACGGCGAGCACGGCGACGACGGCGAGGGCGCCGGCGGTCAGCACGGTGACGACCGAGCCCGAACCGAGTTTCGCCACGGGATCCTCCAACGGAGCGGCAAGCAGCAGTGGCCTTTCGGGCCTAAGCCTCTCATCCTCCCACCTGTCCCGGCCCCAACCCCAGGCGCGGCCGGTGACACCGCCTTCGCCCCCCGGGCCCGGTAGGGCCGGGGGCGGATCGGGCGGCGGTGCGGGCCGACTAACCTGGGACCGTGCTTCTGCTTGCGTTCGACACCGCCACGCCCGCCGTCACGGCCGCCGTCCTGGACACCGGGACCGGTGAGGTCCTGGCCTCCGCCGACCAGATCGACGCGCGGCGTCACGGGGAGCTGCTGCTGCCGACGATCGACGCGGTGCTGCGCGAGGCGGGCGTCGCCAAGGAGGCGCTGGGGGCGATCGCCGTCGGCGTCGGCCCCGGCCCCTACACCGGCTTGCGGGTCGGCCTGGCCACCGCCGCGGCCCTCGGGCACGCCCTCGGCATCCCCGTGCACGGGGTCTGCACCCTCGACGGCCTCGCCCGCGCCGCGCGGGACGGGGGCGCGGTCGACGGTCCGTTCGTGGTCGCCACCGACGCCCGCCGCAAGGAGGTCTACTGGGCCCGCTACGACGCGGACGGCGTCCGCGCCGAGGGCCCGTCGGTGGACCGTCCCGCCGAGATCGCCGACCGGCTGGCCGGGCTGCCGTCCGTCGGCGCGGGCGCGCTGCTCTACCCGGACGCCTTCCCCGGCGCCGTGCCGCAGGGCCCCGCCCACCAGTCCGCGGCCGCGCTCGCCGCCTTCGCCGCCGACGCGCTCGCCTCCGGAGCCGAGCTGCCCTCGCCGAGCACGCCGCTGTACCTGCGCCGCCCGGACGCCGAGGTGCCGAAGAACTACAAGACGGTGCTGCCGTCATGACGACCCAGGCGGAGCGGCGGACCGCCGTGCTGCGCGAGATGCGCTGGTGGGACATCGAGCCGGTGCTGGAGCTCGAGCGTGCGCTCTTCCCCGAGGACGCCTGGTCGGCGGGGATGTTCTGGTCCGAGCTCGCCGACGCCCGGCACGCGCGGGCCACCCGCTGGTACACCGTCGCCGAGGACGCGGACGGCCGAGTCGTCGGCTACGCGGGCCTGATGGCCATCGCCGGCGAGGGCGACGTGCAGACCATCGCCGTCGCCGAGGACCAGTGGGGCACCGGGCTCGGCGCCCGCCTGCTGCAGCGCCTGGTCGACCAGGCCGCCGCCGCCCGCTGCACCGAACTGCTGCTGGAGGTGCGCGTCGACAACGAGCGCGCGCAGCGCCTCTACCACCGCTTCGGCTTCGAGCCGGTCGGCTTCCGCCGCAACTACTACCAACCGTCCGGCGTCGACGCCCTGGTGATGCGCCGTCCGATGACGGAGACGACCGACGAGGAAAGCAAGGAAGACGATGGCCGCTGACGAACCGCTGGTCCTCGGGATCGAGACCTCCTGCGACGAGACCGGCGTCGGCGTCGTCCGGGGCACCACGCTGCTCGCCGACGCCGTCGCGTCCAGCGTCGAGGAGCACGGCCGCTACGGCGGCGTCGTGCCCGAGATCGCCAGCCGCGCGCACCTGGAGGCGATGGTCCCCACCGTCCAGCGCGCGCTGGACCAGGCCGGGATCAAGGCGAGCGACCTCGACGGCATCGCCGTCACCGCAGGGCCCGGCCTCGCCGGCGCCCTGCTCGTCGGCGTCAGCGCGGCCAAGGCCTACGCCTACGCGCTCGGCAAGCCGCTCTACGGCGTCAACCATCTCGCCTCGCACATCTGCGTCGACCAGCTGGAGCACGGGCGGCTGCCCGAGCCGACGATGGCGCTGCTGGTCTCCGGCGGCCACTCCTCGCTGCTGCTGACCGAGGACATCACCAGCACCGTCCGCTCGCTCGGCGCGACCATCGACGACGCGGCGGGGGAGGCCTTCGACAAGGTCGCCCGCCTGCTGAACCTCGGCTTTCCCGGCGGCCCGGTCATCGACCGCTACGCCCGCGAGGGCGACCCGGCCGCGATCGCCTTCCCGCGCGGCCTGACGGGCGCCAAGGATCCCGTGTACGACTTCTCCTTCTCCGGCCTCAAGACCGCCGTGTCGCGCTGGGTCGAAGCCAAGCGCCGCGCCGGGGAGGACGTCCCGGTCCGTGACGTCTCGGCGTCCTTCCAGGAGGCGGTCGTGGACGTGCTGACCCGCAAGGCGGTCCGCGCCTGCAAGGACGAGGGCGTCGACCACCTGATGATCGGCGGCGGCGTCGCGGCCAACTCGCGGCTGCGGGCGCTGGCCCAGGAGCGCTGCGACCGCGCCGGCATCACGCTGCGCGTCCCGCGTCCGAAGCTCTGCACCGACAACGGCGCGATGGTCGCGGCGCTCGGCGCGGAGATGGTCCGGCGCGACCGGGCGCCCTCCGCCTTCGACCTCTCGGCGGACTCCTCCCTGCCGGTCACCGACACGCACGTGCCGGCCTCCCACGACGAGCTGCACCGTCTGGCGGAGTAGGCGGGCCTACCCCGCCTCGACTGCGGCGTGCCCGAGCAGCATGACGGGTGAACCGGCGGCCCGCGTCAACAGCACGACCGCCGAGTTCACCCCCTCAGGCTTGATCTTCTTGCGCAGCTCCTCCGGCTCGATCGCCGAGCCGCGCTTCTTGATCACGAGCGTGCCGATGGCGCGCTCGCGGACCAGCGCCTTGAGCCGCTTCAGGTTGAACGGCAGCACGTCGGTGATCTCGTACGCGGTGGCGTAGGGGGACGGCGTGAGCCGGTCGGTCGTCAGGTACGCGATGGTGGGGTCGATCAGAGTCGCGTTCAGCTCGGCGGCCACCTCGGCGACCAGGTGTGCGCGGATGACGGCCCCGTCCGGCTCGTAGAGGTACCGCCCGACCGGCCCGGCCTCGGGGTCCGGCAGCCGTCCGCCGGTCAGGCTGGTCCCTGCGGGCAGCAGCGTCGCCCGGTGCGGCTCGGCGGCCTTCGTGCCGAACCAGAGCACGGCCTCCTTGACGTCCCCGCTCATCGACACCCACTCCGCCTCGGCGTCGTCGGGCACGGCCTCGTGCGGGATGCCCGGCGCCACCTTGACGGCGCCCACAGAGGCCCCGCGAGCGGCCTCCACGGCCCAGCTGAGCGGCGGGGAGTAGGCCTCCGGGTCGAAGATGCGACCCCGGCCCGCACGGCGCGCAGGATCGACGAAGACGGCGTCGTAGGCAGTCGTGTCGATCGCGGCGACGTCGGCGCAGCGGGTCTCGATCAGGTCGGCCAGCCCGAGCGCCTGCGCGTTCGCGTCGGCGGCGGCGCAGGCCGCCGGGTCGCGGTCCACGGCCAGCACCCTGATGCCCGCCCGCGCCAGCGCGATGGCGTCCCCGCCGATGCCGCCGCACAGGTCCGCCACGGAGGTGACCCCCAGCGCCTTCATCCGCCCGGCCCGCCACTCGGCGACGCCGGTCCGGGTGGACTGCTCGACCCCGTTGGGCGTGAAGTACATCCGCGCCGCGTCCGCCCCGAACTTCGCCGCCGCGCGGCTGCGCAGGCGCGCCTGCGCGAGGGCGGCGGAGACCAGCTTGGCATCGTGCGTGCGCCGCAGCCGCGTCGCGAGCGCGAGCTCCTCGCCGGGCGCGTAGTCGCGCAGCTCGGCCAGGAGTTCCTGGCCCTCGGGCGTCAGGAGGGCGGGGAGGTCTTCGGTGTGCACCCGACCATTGTGGGCGATGGGGCGCCGGCCGAAGACGAAGACGTGGGGCGACGCGTTGGCACTCTGGTTGACCGAGTGCTAAGCGCCGCCTACAGTCGTCGTTGGCACTCTCCACACGAGAGCGCTAAGCGTGAGACGGTACGTCCGGCACCGCGACGACGGGCTTGCCGTGTCTTCACGCCCCAAGACATGTGTACCCCGGATCTCCGAAGGGGGAGGTCGGATCGTGACGACCACCAGCTCCAAGGTTGCCATCAAGCCGCTCGAGGACCGCATCGTGGTCCAGTCGCTCGAGGCCGAGCAGACCACGGCCTCTGGCCTGGTCATCCCGGACACCGCGAAGGAGAAGCCCCAGGAGGGCGTCGTCCTCGCCGTCGGTCCGGGCCGCTTCGAGGACGGTCAGCGTCTTCCGCTCGACGTGGCCGTCGGCGATGTCGTCCTCTACAGCAAGTACGGCGGCACCGAGGTCAAGTACAAGGGCGAGGAGTACCTCGTCCTCTCGGCCCGCGACGTGCTCGCGGTCATCGAGAAGTAAGACCTGACCGCTCAGTCGGCAAAGTCGTGACCCGCCCCGGCAGCCCGTACCACGGGGTCCGGGGCGTGGTCGTTTCGAGAGGGAACCCCTAGGCATGGCCAAGATCCTGCAGTTCGACGAGGACGCCCGCCGCTCGCTGGAGCGCGGTGTCAACAAGCTGGCCGACACCGTCAAGGTGACGATCGGCCCCAAGGGCCGCAACGTCGTCATCGACAAGAAGTTCGGCGCCCCCACCATCACCAACGACGGTGTCACCATCGCCCGCGAGGTCGAGCTGGAGGACCCGTACGAGAACCTCGGCGCGCAGCTCGTCAAGGAGGTGGCCACCAAGACCAACGACATCGCTGGTGACGGCACCACCACCGCGACCGTCCTCGCCCAGGCGCTCGTCAACGAGGGTCTGCGCAACGTCGCGGCCGGCGCCGGCCCGGCGGGCCTCAAGCGCGGCATCGACGCCGCCGTCAGGGCCGTCGCCGAGCACCTGCTCTCCGTCGCCCGCGAGATCGAGGGCAAGGACGACATCGCCGCCGTCGCCGCGCTGTCCGCCCAGGACACCCAGGTCGGCGAGCTCATCGCCGAGGCGATGGACAAGGTCGGCAAGGACGGTGTCATCACCGTCGAGGAGTCGAACACCTTCGGCCTCGAGCTCGAGTTCACCGAGGGCATGCAGTTCGACAAGGGCTACCTCTCGCCGTACATGGTCACCGACCAGGAGCGCATGGAGGCCGTCCTCGAGGACCCGTACATCCTCATCCACCAGGGCAAGATCTCCTCGATCCAGGACCTGCTCCCGCTGCTGGAGAAGATCCTCCAGGGCGGCGCGTCCAAGCCGCTGCTGATCATCGCCGAGGACGTCGAGGGCGAGGCCCTGTCGACCCTGGTCGTCAACAAGATCCGTGGCACCTTCAACGCCGTCGCCGTCAAGGCCCCGGGCTTCGGTGACCGCCGCAAGGCCATGCTGGGCGACATCGCCACGCTGACCGGCGCCACCGTCATCGCCGAGGAGGTCGGCCTCAAGCTCGACCAGGCCGGCCTGGACGTGCTGGGCACCGCCCGCCGCGTGACCGTCACCAAGGACGACACCACCGTCGTCGACGGTGCCGGCTCCACCGAGGAGGTCGCCGGTCGCGTCGCCCAGATCAAGGGCGAGATCGAGACCACCGACTCCGACTGGGACCGCGAGAAGCTGCAGGAGCGCCTGGCCAAGCTGGCCGGCGGCGTCTGCGTCATCAAGGTCGGCGCGGCCACCGAGGTCGAGCTCAAGGAGAAGAAGCACCGCCTGGAGGACGCCATCTCGGCGACCCGCGCCGCGGTCGAGGAGGGCATCGTCGCCGGCGGCGGCGCCTCCCTCGTCCACGCGCAGAAGGTGCTCGACGGCGGCCTGGGCCTGGTCGGCGACGAGGCCGTGGGTGTCGCGGTCGTCCGCCGCGCCCTGGTCGAGCCGCTGCGCTGGATCGCCCAGAACGCCGGCCTCGAGGGCTACGTCATCACCACCAAGGTCTCCGAGCTCGGCGATGTCCGCGAGGGCTACAACGCCGCCACCGGCGAGTACGGCGACCTGGTCAAGGCCGGCGTCATCGACCCGGTCAAGGTGACCCGCTCCGCGCTGGAGAACGCCGCGTCCATCGCCTCCCTGCTGCTCACGACCGAGACCCTGGTCGTCGAGAAGAAGGAGGAGGAGCCGGCCGCGGCCGGTCACTCCCACGGTGGCCACGGGCACTCCCACTGAGCCCTGTCGCTCGTACGGAAGCCCGGCACCCCTCGGGGGGTGCCGGGCTTCCGGCGTTCCCGACGGCCCGTTTCCGGTGGCCGGGTTTCCGTGGTTCAGGCGTTCAGGCGTTCAGGCGCCTGGCGGCGGCGTCGCGGTGGTCCTCCGCCAGGCCCGGAAGGTTCAGCATCAGCGGCAGCACCTCCCGCGCCCGCGAGTGCAGCGCACGGAACACGTCCGCGGAACTCACGCCGTGGTCCGGCCGGTGCACGACGGTGACGGCGTCCCCCGCGCGGATCTCGCCCGGCGTGAGCACCCGCAGGTACGCGCCGGGGCGTGCGCGGTCGGTGAACGTCTTGACCCAACGCTCCCGCTCCATCCACCCGGCGAACGTCCGGCACGGGATGCGGGTCGCGCTCACCTCCAGCAGCAGCGTCTCCCCGATCTGCCACCGCTCCCCGATCAGCGCGTCGGAGACGCGCAACCCGGTCGTGGTCAGGTTCTCCCCGAACATCCCGTTCGGCAGCTCCCGGCCGAGCTCCTCGGCCCACGCGTCGAGCTCCTCACGGGCGTAGGCGTACACGGCCTGGTCCACCCCGCCGTGGTGCCGCACGTCGCAGATCGCGTCCCCGGCCAGGCCGCTGACGCCCTTGTGCTCGGTCGGCGCGGTCACCCGGACGGGACCGTCCACGGGCTTCTTCCCGATGGCGGTCACGCCGGGGTCGGAGTGCACGGTCGGCTCGGGGCGTCCGACGTTGACGGAGAGCAGGGTTCCCATGGCGGTAAGGGTAGGCACTCGCGGTGGTGGGAGCCTCGCCCTTTTCGGGGGCTGCGGCGCACCGCGCCTCAGGACCGCCGCGACCTGCCTATCCTGACCCCGTGATCGAGGCCAGACATCTGCGCGTGCTGCGTGCCGTCGCCCGGCAGGGCAGCTTCTCCGCCGCCGCCCGCGAGCTCGGGCTGACCCAGCCGGCCATCAGCCAGCAGATGAAGGCGCTGGAGAAGTCCGTCGGCACGCCGCTCGTCGTCCGCGTCGGGCGCGGCGTCGCGCTGAGCGAGGCCGGGCGGGTGCTCTCCGAGCACGCCGCGGGCGTCCTCGCCGGGCTCGCGGCCGCCGAGGACGCGGTCGCGGGCATCGCGGGGCTGCAGGCCGGGCGGGTGCGGCTGGTGTCGTTCCCGACCGCGAGCGCGACGCTGGTGCCGGCCGCCGTCGCCGCCGTGCGCGCGCAGGCGCCGGGCATCGAGGTCTCGCTGACCGAAGCTGAGCCGCCCGCGTCCGTGGGCATGCTCCGCGCGGCCGAGTGCGAGCTCGTGCTGGCGTTCCGCTACCCGACGGCGAGGGCGGCGACGGCGGGCGAGTCGGAGGACTGGAGCGACCTCGCCGTCACCGGGCTCCGCCGGGACCCGCTCGTCGCGCTGCTGCCACAGGCGCACCCGCTCGCGGGCGCGCCCGAGCTGCGCGACCTGTCCGCGCTCGCCGCGGAGCCGTGGATCGCCGGGTGCCCGCAGTGTCGCGGACACCTCGTCGACCTGTGCGAGGCCGTCGGCTTCACGCCGCGGATCGACTTCGCGACGGACGACTACCCGGCCGTGCTGGGGCTGGTCGCCGCGGGCCTCGGCGTGGCGGTGCTGCCGAGGCTGGCCCTGGCGGCGACCAGGGCCGACGGGGTCGCCGTCGTACCGCTGGCCGGGGGCGTCTCCCGCGAGATCGTCGCGCTGACCCTGCCGGACCTGGGACGGGTACCGGCGGTCGCACTGATGCTGGAGAAGCTGAAGGGCCTGTAGCAGACAGGCCCCGACCGGCGCGCCGTGAGCGGGCGCGCACGTGAAGAAACGTTCCGTCAGCTCGGTCGTCGATCGGTGTCAGTCGACGGGCAGGAGCGAGAGCGGATCGAGGGTGCGGCGGCGGGCCCGCCCCAGCAGTTCCTCTCGCTCGTCCTCGGTGAGGCCGCCCCAGACCCCGTAGGGCTCACGTACCGCCAGTGCGTGCGACGCGCACTCCGCGCGCACCGGGCACCGCATGCAGACCTCCTTGGCGGACTGTTCCCGCGAGGTCCGTGCGGCTCCGCGCTCTCCCTCCGGATGGAAGAACAGAGAGCTGTCCACGCCGCGACACGCGGCGGAGAGCTGCCAGTCCCACAGGTCTGCGTTCGGGCCAGGGAGCCGTGAGTAGTCGGCCATGGTCGTTGATCCCTTGAGTGGTGCTAGCGATTCAGTACGAACTGATGGAAATATGACTCATGCAGATCTAGCGGACAAGAGGTCATCAGCGTTACATAACGTGCCGATAACCATCAAATCCCATGAAAACGGACTAATCCACCACGTGGCAGGGAAGCGTGTCCTGCATGCGGGTGCACTCGTTGGGCCTAACGACACGCCCGGCGAGGCGCACGGTCGTCGTACGAGCGGCGCATTTGCGCCGGTGCGCACCGCGCGCTGGATGATCCGTAGCGGGTCAAACACGTAGAGTGGTGAAGGCTGCTGCCAGGCCGTAACTCATTCGGGTGACGGTCGTTGGGAGTGCGGAGGCGGCAAACGGCACGGGCGTCGGGGAAGACGCCGGTCCACCGGAGGCCGTGCCGGTGACGATTCGTACCAGCCAGGAGGCTCAAGGTGACGCTCATCAGCTGCGGAGGCGGGTCATGACTTCCGTTCTCGTGTGTGACGATTCCCCGCTCGCCCGCGAGGCGCTGCGTCGCGCGGTCGCGACGGTGCCCGGAGTCGACCGAGTGACCACGGCCACCAACGGTGAGGAGGTGCTCCGCCGCTGGGTGGCGGACCGCTCCGACCTGGTGCTGATGGACGTCCGGATGCCGGGCCTCGGCGGGGTGGAGACAGTCCGGCGACTGCTCTCGGCCGATCCGGGGGCCCGCATCATCATGCTGACGGTCGCCGAGGACCTCGACGGCGTCGCCCTCGCGGTGGCCGCCGGCGCCCGCGGCTACCTGCACAAGGACGCGTCCCGTGCGGAGCTGCGCGCCACGGTCACCCAGGCCCTGGCCGACCCGACGTGGCGGCTCGCTCCGCGCCGGCTGCGCTGCGCGGAGATGGGCGCGGCTCCGACGTTGACGGCTCGTGAGATCCAGGTGCTGGAGGGCATGAGTCATGGCCGCAGCAACGCTGAGATCGGCCGTGAGCTGTTCCTCTCCGAGGACACCGTCAAGACTCACGCGCGTCGGCTCTTCAAGAAGCTCGGCGCCTCCGACCGTGCGCACGCCGTCGCCCTCGGCTTCCGCTGGGGTCTGGTCCGCTGACTGCCGAACCGGCTGGGGGCCTCCCGGGTGGGAGGGGGCATGGCCCGCTTCCCACCCGAGGGCGCACCATGGGGGTGTAGCGCGGAGTCCGGCAGGGCGGGGGTGGTGGTGTGGCGGATAACGTTCCGATGCACAAGTCAGGGTGCGGTGTCACGTTTTCGTCGATGACCAGGCACCATGGACCAGTGCGTGACGACGAGGCGAGCCCCGGCCAGGGGTCAGGTATGCCCATCGGTCCGCTCCTCGAGCACGCGGTGGGCGGCGATCCCGACGCGGTCGACGCGCTCCTTTCGCAGGTCCACCCGCTGGTGCTGCGCTACTGCCGCGCCCGGCTGGTCCGTCTGCCGGGCAGCGCCCGGCACCACGTCGACGACGTGGCCCAGGAGGTCTGCCTCGCCGTGCTGTGCGCGCTGCCGCGCTACCGCGACGAGGGCCGCCCCTTCGAGGCGTTCGTCTACAGCATCGCGGCGCACAAGATCGCCGATCTGCAGCGGGCGGCGATGCGCGGCGGTCCCGCGCAGAGCGTCCCGCTCGGCGAGGAACTCCCCGACACCCCGGACGACGCGCTCGGCCCCGAGGAACGCGCGCTGCTGAGCAGCGACGCCGCGTGGATGCGCGAGCTCCTGGCGCTGCTGCCGGAGCGGCAGCGCGAACTCGTCGTGCTCCGCATCGCCGCCGGGCTGACGGCGGAGGAGACGGGCGAGGTCCTCGGCATGTCCCCGGGCGCGGTCCGTGTCGCCCAGCACCGCGCGCTCTCGCGCCTGCGGGCGCTCGCCGAGAACGGCCCCGAGGGCCTGTCGGCGTAGCTCCGAGGGCGTGGCCGGGTGCCGGTCGACGGGAGGATCGCTCCGGTCAACTGGAGGATCGACCGAAGTCGCGGAATGTGACTGCTACCTCAGTTGTTGCAGACGCGCAAGGGTGCCTCGCGGGGCCCGGTAGAATTAGTCAACGGTGCCGAGCTGCTCACCCACGCGGCCCCCGTAGGCGCCGTGTCGCGTCGGGCGGGTAGGGCCACCAGTCACCCCGTCCCAATGATCCGCGGATCCACTTCGGGAAGGGTGTCATGTCTTACAACGCAGCTGGGGTACCCGACAAGTTCGGCATGCTCGGGCTCACCTACGACGATGTGCTGCTGCTGCCAGGCCCCTCCGAGGTCCTGCCCAATGCCGTGGACACGTCCTCGCGTGTCTCGCGCAATGTGCGGGTGAACATCCCGCTGCTCTCCGCCGCCATGGACAAGGTCACCGAGTCCCGGATGGCGATCGCCATGGCCCGCCAGGGCGGCGCCGGCGTGCTGCACCGCAACCTGTCCATCGAGGACCAGGTCAACCAGGTCGACCTGGTGAAGCGCTCCGAGTCCGGGATGGTCACGGACCCGATCACGGTCTCGCCGGAGGCCACGCTGGCCGACGCCGACGCGCTGTGCGCCAAGTTCCGCATCTCCGGCGTCCCGGTCACCGACGGCGAGGGCCGTCTGCTGGGCATCGTCACCAACCGCGACATGGCCTTCGAGGCGGACCGCAGCCGCCAGGTCCGCGAGGTCATGACCCCGATGCCGCTGATCACCGGCTCGGTGGGCATCTCCGGTGTCGACGCGATGGCGCTGCTGCGCCGCCACAAGATCGAGAAGCTGCCGCTCGTCGACGAGCAGGGCAAGCTCAAGGGCCTGATCACGGTCAAGGACTTCGTCAAGGCCGAGCAGTACCCGAACGCCGCCAAGGACGCGGAGGGCCGTCTGATCGTCGGCGCCGCCGTCGGCGCCTCCGCCGAGGCGCTGGACCGGGCCGTCGCCCTGGCCGAGGCCGGCGCGGACTTCATCGTCGTGGACACCTCGCACGGCCACAACCGCAACGCCCTCAACTGGATGTCGAAGATCAAGTCGTCGATCTCGGCCGACGTGGTCGGCGGCAACGTCGCCACCCGCGACGGCGCCCAGGCGCTGATCGACGCGGGCGTCGACGGCATCAAGGTGGGCATCGGCCCGGGCTCCATCTGCACCACCCGTGTGGTCGCCGGCGTCGGCGTCCCGCAGGTCACCGCGATCTACGAGGCCGCCCTCGCGGCTGTGTCGGCGGGCGTCCCGCTGATCGGCGACGGCGGTCTGCAGTACTCCGGCGACATCGGCAAGGCGCTGGCCGCCGGCGCCGACAGCGTCATGCTGGGCAGCCTGCTGGCCGGCTGCGAGGAGTCGCCGGGCGAGCTGCTCTTCATCAACGGCAAGCAGTACAAGTCCTACCGCGGTATGGGCTCGCTGGGCGCCATGCAGTCCCGCGGCCAGGCCAAGTCCTTCTCCAAGGACCGCTACTTCCAGGGCGACGTCACCTCCGACGAGAAGCTGATCGCCGAGGGCATCGAGGGTCAGGTCGCCTACCGCGGCCCGGTCGGCTCGGTCATCTACCAGCTGGTCGGCGGCCTGCGTCAGTCCATGGGCTACGTGGGCGCCGAGTCGGTCGACGCGATGAAGCGCGACGCGCGCTTCGTCCGGATCACCTCGGCCGGTCTGAAGGAAAGCCACCCGCACGACATCCAGATGACGGTCGAGGCGCCGAACTACTCCTCGAAGTAACCCGCTCATCTCACTGAGGGGCCGCCCAGGCGGCCCCTCAGCCGTTGTGCGAGATACTGACCCTGGCAGTCGCTGAGCACAACCGAGGGAGCAGTTCAGGTGACCGAGATCGAGATCGGGCGGGGCAAGCGGGGCCGGCGGGCGTACGCCTTCGACGACATCGCGGTCGTTCCGAGCCGCCGCACGCGGGACCCGAAGGAGGTCTCGATCGCATGGCAGATCGACGCCTACCGCTTCGAGCTCCCGTTCCTGGCCGCGCCGATGGACTCCGTCGTCTCCCCGGAGCAGGCCATCGCGATCGGTCGCCTCGGCGGCCTCGGTGTGCTGAACCTCGAGGGCCTGTGGACCCGCTACGAGGACCCGCGTCCGCTGCTGCAGGAGATCACGGAGATCAAGGACGAGGCCGTCGCGACCCGCCGCCTCCAGGCGATCTACCGCGAGCCGATCAAGGCCGAGCTGATCACGCAGCGCCTCAAGGAGATCCGCGACTCCGGCGTCGTCACCGCCGCGGCCCTGTCGCCGCAGCGGACCGCCGAGTTCTCCAAGGTCGTCGTGGACGCCGGCGTCGACATCTTCGTCATCCGCGGCACCACGGTCTCGGCCGAGCACGTCTCCAGCGCCGCCGAGCCGCTGAACCTCAAGCAGTTCATCTACGAGCTCGACGTCCCCGTCATCGTCGGCGGCTGCGCGACCTACACCGCCGCCCTGCACCTGATGCGGACCGGCGCGGCCGGCGTCCTGGTCGGCTTCGGCGGCGGCGCTGCGCACACCACGCGGACCGTGCTGGGCATCCAGGTCCCGATGGCCACCGCCGTCGCGGACGTCGCGGCGGCGCGCCGCGACTACATGGACGAGTCCGGCGGCCGCTACGTCCACGTCATCGCGGACGGCGGCGTGGGCTTCTCCGGCGACCTGTCGAAGGCGATCGCCTGCGGCGCCGACGCCGTCATGATCGGCGCGGCGCTGGCCCGCGCCACGGACGCGCCCGGCCGCGGCTTCCACTGGGGCAGCGAGGCCGTCCACGAGGAGCTGCCGCGCGGCAAGCGCGTCGACCTCGGCACGGTCGGCACGACCGAGGAGATCCTGCTCGGCCCCTCGCACACCCCCGACGGCACCATGAACCTCTTCGGTGCCCTCCGCCGCGCGATGGCCACCACGGGCTACTCGGAACTCAAGGAGTTCCAGCGCGTCGAGGTCACCGTCGCCCGGTAGCTCTCGCAGCTCCTGAGGTCGCACCACGGAAGGGGCGCGAGGCGGTGCCGACATGCGGCTCCGCCTCGCGCCCCTTGCCGTACTGCAACTGAGTGTTGCGGCAATCGACCCCGTGCCTTAGCGGGATCCCGCCCGACCGAACGTAGTGTTGATCGGAAGGCCGGGCTATCCCGCGGAGGCGTCATGCGAAGCACCAAGCTGGGTCCCACCGAGCGCGCGGCGGCGCTCGCGCGGCTCGGGGAGCGCGAACTGGACGTGCTCGTCGTCGGCGGCGGCGTCGTCGGTGCCGGGACCGCGCTGGATGCCGCGACGCGTGGGCTGGTGACCGGGCTCGTGGAGGCCAGGGACTGGGCCGCGGGGACCTCCTCCCGGTCCAGCAAGCTGGTCCACGGCGGCCTGCGATACCTGGAGATGCTCGACTTCGCCCTGGTCAAGGAGGCCCTGCAGGAACGCGGGCTGCTGCTGGGGCGGCTCGCGCCGCACCTGGTCAAGCCGGTGCCGTTCCTGTACCCGTTGCAGGGGCGCGGGTGGGAGCGCCCCTACGTCGGGTCCGGCGTGGCGCTGTACGACGCGATGTCCCTCTCCTCCGGGCACGGCCGCGGGCTGCCCCTGCACCGCCACCTCAGCCGGCGTCAGGCGCTGCACCAGGCACCCGCGCTGCGCAAGGACGCGCTGGTCGGCGCGGTGCAGTACTGGGACGCGCAGATGGACGACGCGCGGTTCGTGACGACGCTGGTCCGCACCGCCGCCTCCTACGGCGCGCACGTGGCGAACCGGGCGCGGGTCATCGGGTTCCTGCGCGAGGGCGAGCGGGTGGTGGGGGCGCGCGTGCACGATCTGGAGTCGGGCGGGCAGTTCGTGGTCCGGGCCCGGCAGATCGTCAACGCGACGGGTGTGTGGACGGACGAGACGCAGGCGATGGTCGGCGAGCGCGGCCAGTTCCACGTCCGCGCCTCGAAGGGCATCCATCTCGTCGTGCCGCGGGACCGGATCCACTCCTCGACGGGGTTGATCCTGCGCACGGAGAAGAGCGTCCTGTTCGTCATCCCCTGGGGCCGGCACTGGATCGTGGGGACGACCGACACCGAGTGGACCCTCGACAAGGACCACCCGGCCGCGAGCAGTGCGGACATCGAGTACCTGCTGGAGCACGTCAACAGCGTGCTGGCGGTGCCGCTGACCCGCGAGGACGTCGAGGGCGTCTACGCCGGGCTGCGCCCGCTGCTCGCGGGTGAGTCGGAGGCGACGTCGAAGCTCAGCCGCGAGCACGTCGTGCAGCACGCGGCGCCGGGGCTCGTCGTGGTGGCGGGCGGCAAGTACACCACCTACCGGGTGATGGCGAAGGACGCCGTCGACGAGGTGGTGCACGGCCTCGACCAGAGGGTGGCGCCGTGCTGCACCGACTCCGTCCCGCTGGCCGGCGCGGAGGGTTACCGGGCGCTGTGGAACGCGCGCGGCGAGCTGGCCAGGGAGAGCGGGCTGCACGTGGCCCGGGTCGAGCATCTGCTGAACCGCTACGGTGCGTTGACCGAAGAGGTGCTCGAACTCATCGCCGGTGAGCCAGGGTTGGCGGAGCCGTTGAACGGCGCGGACGACTACCTGCGGGCCGAGGTGGTCTACGCGGCCCGCGCCGAGGGAGCCCGGCACCTCGACGACGTGCTGGCACGCCGCACCCGCATCTCCATCGAGACCTTCGACCGCGGCACCGCGGTCATGGCGGAGGCGGCCGCGTTGATGGCGCCCGAACTCGGCTGGGACGACGCGCAGGTCGAGAAGGAGATCGAGCACTACCGGGTCCGGGTGGAGGCGGAACGGGAGTCGCAGGAGCAGCCTGACGACCTGGCAGCGGACGCCGCGCGTCTGGGAGCCCCGGACATCGTGCCGTTGAAGTAGCGGAGGCATCCTGCGTAGTTGAACCAGCCGAAACGGGGAAGGCGCGTGTTCCCGGGGTTGAACCCCGTGTGCCTACGCTTGCGTCTCTCACGGGATGATGGACGCGACAGCGACAGCGCGGAGGGAACGAACCGGCATGAACGGCGATCAACACCGCGACAAGACTCCGCAGGAGTCCAGCGGGAAGCTCCTTGCGTCGCGGTACCGGCTGGCCGCCGTCCTCGGCCAGGGCGGGATGGGCACCGTCTGGCGGGCCACCGACGAGTTCCTGGGGCGCGAGGTCGCGGTCAAGGAGCTGCGGTTCGCCGCCGGAGTGGACGAGGACGAGCGGCACCGGCTCGTCGCGCGGACGCTGACGGAGGCGAAGGCCATCGCCCGGATCCGGCACAACGGCGCCGTCACCGTGTACGACGTGGTCGAGGAGGACGGCCGGCCCTGGATCGTCATGGAGCTGATCGAGTCCCGCTCACTCAGCGAGGTGATCCGCACCGACGGGGTGCTGCCGCCCCAGCGGGCCGCCGAGGTGGCGCTGGAACTGCTCGGCGTGTTGGCCGAGGCGCACCGCGTGGGCATCCTGCACCGTGACGTGAAGCCGTCGAACGTGCTGATCGGGCACGAGGGCCGGGTCGTGCTCACGGACTTCGGGATCGCCCGCGTGGAGGGGGACCCGTCCGTCACGTCGACCGGCATGCTCGTCGGGGCGCCGTCGTACATCTCGCCGGAACGGGCCAGGGGCGGGGTGCCGGGGCCGCCGGCGGACCTGTGGTCGCTCGGGGCGACGCTGTACGCGATGGTCGTGGGCGTGCCGCCGTACGACAAGGGCTCGGCGCTGTCCACGCTGACC
>NZ_BBPP01000054.1 GCF_000787835.1 Streptacidiphilus melanogenes | reverse complement strand
TCCGGGGGCTTTTGGGAGCCCCCGCAGCAGCAAGCAGAAATGACTGAGGCCGGAAGACGTTGTCACGTCTTCCGGCCTCAGTCATTTCACTCCGCGGGGGAGTCCATCGGATCCACCGGGCCGACGGGATCCACCGGCCCCGCCTGGGGCGGAGGCGCAGCGCCGGCGAAGGGGACGTCGGCCTCCTCGGCGAGCTGGATGTCGAGGCTCTCGCGCCGGATGCGGCGGTCGATGTAGAGCAGGCCGTGAGCCATGGGGATGAGCGGGCTCGTCACCAGGCTGAGCACCAGGCCGACCGGAAGCATGACGGCGTAGAGGGCCATCATCGAGATCAGCTGGTCACGGGCGAAGGTGGGGCTGGTGGGGTCGGCGTTGGTGTTGGCGCCGAGGCCGACCACGCCCACGGAGAAGATGGACAGAACCTGGTTCACGACGAACTCGAATGCCGAGCCGATCAGCGCGACCAGCAGGGTCACGCCGAGGGAGCGCCACCAGGCGCCTTCGTTGAGTCGCCATGCACGCTTGATCGCCTCGACCGGGCGCTTGCCCTCGAGGATGACCGTGGCGCTGAGCGGGACCAGGCGGATCTGGACGTAGATCATCCCGGCGATGGCCCCGAGGTAGCAGAGGATGCTGAGCAGTACGGCGACTGCCACGGAGCCGGTGCTGAATGCGAGCAGCAGGACCAGGCTGACGACCACGATGATCGGGATCACGCACAGCAACTGGACCAGCAGCAGGGCGCCGAGGAGCCGCCAGAGGCTCGGGAGGCTCTCCGAGGCGGCCTGGCGCAGACCGACGCGACGGCCCACGACGGCGTGGCGCAGCGTGGCCACGCTGCCGAGGCTCGCGGCGACGTAGATCGCGAAGGAGCAGAGGAAGAACAGCAGGAAGATGCCGCCGAAGGCGAACGCCGCGTTGGCGATCTCGGAGTGGCTGGGGTGCCAGCCCTCGACGTTCACGTTGTCGCGGGCGTCGACCCAGAAGCTGTGCAACGGCGGCCACTCGATCGCGCCGAAGATCCCGAAGATCGCGAGGCAGCCGAGACCGGTGAGCAGCGGAGGGCCGTAGACCGCGAGGAAGTTGTAGCGGATCGTCGTGAAGATCGCGCTGGTGATCTCGCCGACGTTGAGTGGGCGCAGTGGTATGACGCCAGGCTTGGGGGCCATCGGGAGCCGGCCCCATGGTGTGTAGCCGAAGGGCCCGTTCGGGCCCCACTGGCCGCCGGGTGGCGGAGGCCCGTACGGCGGCGGTCCGTACGGTGGTCCGCCCGGTGGGCCCGGCGGTGTGGGCGGCTGCCACCAGCCCCCGTTGTTGCTCATTTCTGTTGGGGTCCTTCGTCGGAGTTGTCAGGACCACTGAGCGTACGGCAGGGGGGTGTGACTGGGCAGGGGCCGGGTTCAGCCCCGGGTCTGGCCGATGCGGAAACGTTGCGGCGGGGCAGTCCGTTGACGTCCCGCCAGCACCAGCAGCTCGTCAGGCCCCAGGGCTTGCTGGGCGCTGTGCTCGGCGGCGCCGAGGGAGGCGAGAAGCGCGGCGAGCGGAGCGGGGGAGAGGGGGCCGAGGACGGCGCAGTGGTCGGCGTTTGTCCACAGGCTGTGGACAGCGCGTTCGCCCCAGCGGGCACGGGCCTGCTCGGGTGAGCGCAACAGCGTGACCGCGCGCAGTCCGTGAGTGGCGCCATCGGTCATGAGCTGCGGCAATGTCGGAAAGGGCGCCACTGCGGCGATGTCGTCGAGGACGAAGACGGGGGCCGGCGCGGTCATCGCGTTGTGCGCTTTTCCGGCCGTGTTCCAGGCACGCTGGACCACGTCGTCCACAAGTGCGGACAGCAGCGGCATAGCGCTGTGGACAGCCGCGGCGTTCCCGTTGTCGGGCTCACGGAGGCGGCCGTCGCCGGCACGGCCGAGGAGGTAGAGGCTGCCGGCGGCGCCGTCCTCGAGCAGTGCCGCCGGGTCGAGTGCGGTCGCCGGGGACTCGGGGGTGCAGGCGGCGAGCACGTGCAGTTCGGCGACCGCACCGAGCGCGGCGCGGACACGGCCCAGGGCCGCGTCCAGTGCGGGTGCGGGCTGCAGCAGCGCCGCCTGGAGCTGACCGGCCCAGGCTTCCTCGCCGGCCGCCGCGTCGACCGGAGTCGCGGCGGACTGCAGGACGGCCACGGCCTCCTGACGTCCCGCTCCGGATCCCCCGCCCGTCGAGCCGCCGGCCCAGCGGGCGACGTGGCGGAACGGGCGGCCGTCGAGGGCAGCGGCCCGGAGCCAGCAGCGCAGCAGGGTCTCGGCGAGCCTGCGGACGGACTGCTCCTCAGCGCCGGCGACCGGGCGCACGGTGGGCAGCAGCAGCGCGCGGGCCCGTGCGGTGGCGATGACCGGCTCCGTGCACGCGCTGTGCGGGGCCCAGCGCCCGCGTGGGGCGTCGGGATCGTCATCGGTCAGCTGCTGCGGGTCGAACCGCGCGGCGCGCCGGTGCGGGGGACGCCCGTCCCAGAGCTCCGCGTCCGCGGTCACGACGACCAGGGGAGCGCTCGCCGCCTCCGCGACGGCGGCGCTCATCAGCGCCCGTCGCCCGGCAACCCCGGCCTCCGGCGCGAAGACGCACATCGTCCCGGTCTCGGGCAGCGCGAAGACCTGCGGTGCCTGGTGGTCCGCGGCAGCCGCGGCCCGCTGCGACCATCCGGCCGCCGTCGACCCGCCGGGGCGCGGCACGTTGACACCTGACGGAGCAGTGGCCACCCCCTCGGTGGGGAGGGCGTCGCCGAGTCCGGAGGGCGATGGGACGCTCGGTGCCCGACTGCCCGCCGCCTGCGGGACGACGCGGCCGTCAGCGGCGGGCCCGGTCGCCGTGCCGAGTCCTGCGGCGGTGGCCCAGGTCGGCGCGGTCCCGAGAGCGGCGCTGCCGGCGGGCGCGGCGTCAAGCCACTGCGGCTCGGGGCGATGTCCCGTGGGCGGCAGGTCCCCGGGCGCTCCGAGCGGACCTGCACCCCACGGTGAGGGCGCCGCACCGCCGTCGGTGGTGCCATAGGGCTGCGCGGGCGGGACGGCGCCGGAGAGGCCCCCGCCTGCCGATCCCTGCAAGCCCTGCCCACCTGACCAGCCCGACGGGCTTGCCCCGCCCGGCGCGCCGGGAACCCCCGCGCCGGGAACGCCCGCGCCGGGAACCCCCGAGGCCGCGACGCCCGGGCCGGGAGCGGTGGGCCCGGGAGGCGTGCGGCCGGTGGGGACGGACGTCTGGTGGTCGGCGGGGGTCGGCCCGCGGCGTTGGCCCGGCGGACCGAAGGCCGCTGCGGCGCCGCCCATCCCTGCCGCACCCGCATCCGCACCGATACCCGCAGCCGCACCCGGGGCAGCCCCCGGCACGCTGACGGCGCCCGCCTCCGCCTGTTCGCGCTCGCGCGCGTCGTGTGCGGCCCGCCGCTTCGCGCGGGCTGT
This sequence comes from Streptacidiphilus melanogenes, assembly GCF_000787835.1. Taxonomy (GTDB): domain Bacteria; phylum Actinomycetota; class Actinomycetes; order Streptomycetales; family Streptomycetaceae; genus Streptacidiphilus; species Streptacidiphilus melanogenes. Next base: position 41,736 of record NZ_BBPP01000054.1, on the reverse strand, counting down.
CGCGGCGGAGAGGAGGAGCAGGAGGACGAGGGCCAGCAGCGCGAAGAAGGTGAACCAGAACGCCGGCGCCGACGGCAGGGAGGCCGTCGGCGTGCCGGGCCAGGCGCCCGGGAGGTCGTTGGGGTCGGTGGCCAGGTGGCGGATCGCGCCCGCTGTCGACAGGAACGGGAGCGGGTGTGGGAAGCGGCCGTGGGAGACGAGTCCGCCGAGTGCGGTCGAGCCCCAGACCAGTGCCGTGGTGCCGAGCAGCGCGGCCAGCAGGCCGACGATCAGTCCGTCGGGGATGCCCCGCTCCGGCCGCTGCGGTGGCTGCGACTGCGGCTGCCCCGGCTGTTGCCACCGCCGTGACGACGGAGACGACGACGGTGACGGCTGCTGCTGCGGCCGCCGGGGCGCGGAGGGGGAGGGCGAGGAGGACATCAGGCCGCCGGGTCGTCCGCGAGTTGCCGGGAGGCGCGCGTGCGTTCGGCGATGGCGTCCTCCGTCATGGCGCGGTCGGTGTAGACGAGCGGCCGCTCCGACTCGGTGATGATGTGTTTCACCACCTGCACGTTGCCGTTGACGTCCCAGACCGCGATGCCGGGTGAGAGCGTCGGGATGATCTCCACGGCCCAGCGCGGCAGACCCAGCACACGCCCGGTGGCGCGTGCCTCGTCGGCCTTCTGCATGTAGATCGTTCTGGTCGAGGCCATCTTCAGGATGGCCGACGCCTCCTTCGCGGCCGCGCCGTCGACCACGTCGGACAGGTGGTGGACGACGGCGACGAAGGAGAGGCCCAGGCGTCGTCCGAACTTCAGCAGTCGCTGGAACAGCTGGGCGACGAATGGCGAGTTGATGATGTGCCATGCCTCCTCGACGAGGAAGATGCGCTTCCTGCGGTCGGGGCGGATCCAGGTGTGCTCGAGCCAGACGCCGACGATCGCCATCAGGATCGGCATCGCGATCGAGTTGCGGTCGATGTGCGAGAGGTCGAAGACGATGAGCGGCGCGTCCAGATCGATGCCGTCGGTGGTGGGGCCGTCGAACATGCCGCGCAGGTCGCCGTCGACGAGACGGTCAAGGACCAGGGCGACGTCGAGGCCCCAGGTCTGGATCTCCTCCAGCGAGACGCCGAGCGCGTCGATCGAGTCGGTGTTGGGGGAGCGCAGCGCGTCGATGATGTCGCCGAGGACAGGCTGGCGGTCTGTCACCGTCGCGTTGATGTGCGCGTGGGCGGCCTTGAGCGCGAAGCCGGCGCGCTCCTCGAGGCCGCGCCCCATCGCCACCTCGATGATGGTGCGAAGCAGCGCCAGCTGGCCGGTCTGGGTGATGGCGGGGTCGAGCGGGTTGAGCTTGACGCCGCCGTCCAGCGCGGCCAGCGGGTCGAGCCGGATCGGCGTTATCCCGAGGGCCCGCGCGATCAGGTTCCACTCGCCGACGCCGTCCTCGCCCTGGGCGTCGAGAACGACGACCTGGCGGTCGCGGAAGCGCAGCTGCCGCAGCACGTAGGTCTTCTCCAGCGCGGACTTGCCGTTGCCGGACTCGCCCAGCACCAGCCAGTGCGGCGCGGGCAGCTGCTGGCCGTAGAGCTGGAAGGGGTCGTAGACGTAGCCCTTGCCGCTGTAGACCTCACGACCGATGATCACGCCGGAGTCGCCCAGGCCTGGCGCGGCCGTCGGCAGGTAGACGGCCTGGGCCTGACCGGTGGAGGTGCGCACCGGCAGTCGGGTCGTCTCGATCCTGCCGAAGAGAAAGCTGGTGAACCCCTCGGTCAAGCCTCCGAGCGGTGGCGCCATGGCCGGCCTCCTGTGGTTCGGGCGATCGGGCGATCGGGGCGGGGGTCAGCGGCGGATGCCGGTGGCGAAGGGCAGGGTGTTCACGAAGGCGCGGTGGTGTTCCCGATCGCACCATTCCAGCTTGAGATAGCTCTTGCCGGCAGAGGCGCGAATGGTGCGCTTGTCGCGCGCCAGCGCCTCGGGGGAGCGCGAGCTGACGGTGATGTACCCGACCAGGTTCACCCCGGCCGCGCCGGAGGCGAGGTCCTCGCCGCGCTGGTCGACGCGGCCGCTGTGGGCCAGGTCGCGCGGGTCGATGGTGCGGTTCATCTTGGCGGCGCGGCTGGCCTCGGCCTCGTCGTTGGTCTTCTCCGTCAGCATCCGCTCGATGGCGACGTCGGTGGGCTCGAGGTCCATGGTGACGGCGACGGTGCGGATCACGTCGGGGGTGTGCACGAGCAGCGGCGCGAGGAAGTTGACGCCCACGGGCGTCAGCGGCCATTCCTTGACCCACGCGGTGGCGTGGCACCAGGGCTCGCGGGTGACCGACTCGCGGGTCTTGGCCTGGAGGTAGTTGGGGTTGGTCGCGTCCAGCTCGGCGGGCCAGGCGTTGCGCCGGGACATGGCCTGGATGTGGTCGATCTGGTGGTCCGGGTCGTACATCGAGTGCAGCAGCGACGCGAGCCTGGCCTGTCCCAGCGGTTGGCGCACCCGGATGTCGGCCTCGGCGAGGCGGGCGCAGATGTCGGTGAGCTCACGGGCCATGACGGCGGCCAGGCCCTCGTCGCCGCGGGCGCGGCTGTGCGCGGTGCGGCCCATGGCCTGCGCCTCGGCGGCGAGCTCTCGGGTGTAGTGCATGCAGGCGACGAGGTAGGCGCGGTGCTGCTCGGAGGAGGTGGAGACCATCGCCTGCAGCTGGTCGTAGGAGTCCTTGAGCCACTGCGGCGACTCGTCGTCGCCGCGCCGGGCGACGTCCTTGGCGTGCGCGTCGGGGTCCGCGGGGAGGGTGCGGGCCAGCATCTGCAGGCGCGTCACGAAGCCGTCGCCGTTGGCGACGTGGCGCAGCAGCGTGCCGAACCGTTCCACCAGGGCTTCCTGGTCCTCGCTGTCACGCAGGCCGACGCCGGGGCCCTCGATCTCGATCGCGGCGGTGACGGTGCGGCGGTCGAGGTGGAGCAGGACGGCGACCTCGTCCGGCCCGAAGGGCGCGGCCAGCCAGCGGATCCGCCCGATGCCGGGAGGCGGGCCGATCTCGACCTCGTCGCCGGCCAGCCGCGTTCCGGCCTCCATGGCGGAGGAGCGGTAGGCGGCGGCGGGGGAGCGGGCGATCCGCTTGTAGCTGCGGTTGATCTCCGCCCACTTGTAGAAGGTCCGCTTGCGGTAGGGCAGGTAGACGATCGCGAAGCCGAGGGCCGGGAACCCGATCAGGCCGATCAGCCGGATGAGGAGGACCGGGACGAGGATCCCCCACATCATGCCGACGAAGGCGCAGAAGATGATCAGGAAGACCTCGCCGCCCTCGCGGTTCCGCCCGATCACCGCGTTCGGCTTGGCCTTGCCGATGAGGTAGGTGCGCCGGTACTGCCCGACGGGTGGGGTGGTCACGGCTGGCTTCCGCCTCCCTTGGCGAACGTGCTGGTGGTACGCGTGGCGCGGGCCGCCTGGTCAGGACTGCCGCCCTGCGCGGGCGGAGCGGAGGGAGCGGGCGCGTTGCGGGTGGCGTGCGCGGCGATGCCGGGCGCGACGCTCCCGCCTCCGGCAGCTCCGCTGCTTGCGCCCCCGCCGTTCTCGCCGTCGCGGCCCGCGTGGGTGCTGATGCCCTGCTTCATGAAGTTCGCGGGGCCGTTGACCACGGCGCGGCCGGCGCTGACCGCTTGGGCGCGGGCGCGGCGCATCGCGACCATGTCGTCGCCGAAGCCGGGCACGAAGCGGTAGATGACGGAGCTGGCGAAGATGGACAGCACCAGGATCGCCACACCGGAGGTGACGGTGGCGAACGCGTCGTTGGCCCCGGCGGAGGCGGCGACGGCCCCGGCGAGCCCGAGCACGATGACGATGACGGGCTTGATGAGGATCACCGCGATCATCAGCCCGGCCCAGCGGCGCACGTGCTTCCACAGCTGCTTGTCGACCATGCCCGCGTAGACGACGGTGCCGAGCAGCGCCCCGACGTAGAGCATCGCGGCCCGCACGAACATCTCCAGCCAGACGACCGCGGCGGCGACGATGGCGATGAGGCTGACCCCCACGAGGATGATCGGCCCACCGCCGATCTTCCCCGAGGTCAGCGTGTCCGCGAAGGTCCCGAGGTAGGTGACGGTGTCCGTCTTCGTCCCGGCGGCGATGCCCTCCGTGACGCCGTCGGTGGCGCTGACGACGGTGTAGAGGATCAGCGGCGTGAACGCGGAGGCGAGCACGGTCAACCACAGAAACCCGATCGCCTCACTGAACGCCGTGTGCAACGGCACACCGCGCGCTGCGCGCTTGATGACGGCGAGCAGCCACAGCAGCAGCGTCAGGAACGTCGCGGCGCCGAAGACGATCGCGTACTGCTTGAGGAACGCGGTGTTGGTGAAGTCGACGTTGGTGGTGCTGTCGATCCCGTCCGAGAGCTTCCGCACGATCCAGGCGGCGGCGTTGGCACAGCTGTTCGCCAGGGACTGGACGGGGTCGAGCGAGCTGGGGAGGCCGCCGGGGGTGGTGTTGGTGTTCTGGCCCTGCTCGCACATCTGCTTGGCGAGGCCGAAGAGTCCGTTGCAGGAGTGCGTGGGCGAAGCGCTCGCAGACGGCGAAGCGGCGGGGCCAGGGGCCGCCGCTGCCGCTCCCGCGAGCAGCAGCACCTGCAGGCCGGACAACGCTGTGGCAACAGGAAGCACCCTGCGGAGGTCAACGGGCATAGCGGAACCCTCCGAACTGGTTGACGGCGTTCGCCATGTCGCCGTAGCTGGAGACGGCCTGGGTGCCACTGATGGGCGTCGGCCCGTCCACCTGGGAGAAGTCGGTGACCTTCCAGTCGCTGCCCGACCATTGGAGCTTCAGCGTCAGGGTGTACCAGTACTCAGTGATGGGCCGCTGCGATCCCTGGCCCGCCAGACCACCGATGGAGGTATTCCAGATCTCAACCGTGGCGGCATCCGAGGCAAAGGCATCGATCTTGGTGCCGACCGGCACGGTGCGCGAGACGAAAGTCAGCCCAGCAGGAGCCTTGCCGTTGTCGAGCCCCAACCGCGTGGCCTCGGCATCGTAGGAGGCGTCGAAGCGGCTGTTCAGCGTGGCCACGTTTGCAGCGTCCGCGATTGTCGACACGATCGCGTGGCGCGACTGGGTCGCGTACATGTCGCTGGAGCCGAGGGCGACCGAGTAGTTTGCGGCGGCGCTCTGCGCGCCCTCGCTGGTGTGGGGGTACTGGACGCCGATGCCGTTGCTGGTCGTGGTGACCGGCTGGGTGCCCGTCGGGGAGGTGGGGGCGGACTGTGCGCCCGCGTCGTTGGACTTGCCGTTCGTGGTGCCGCTGCCCGTACTGCTGTTCGAGTTGCCGCTGTTGGTGCGGTTGACCACCGCCACCGCGACGACGAGCAGGAAGACGACGACGAAGACTCCGCCGAGCAGGCGCAGTCGGCGGAAACCCGGGGCCTGTGGCCCCAGCGCCGGCTGCTCGCCCGCCGGGAGGCGGGTCCGCGTGTGCGGCTGGTCGTCGGAGACGGACACGGCAGCCCCCTTGGGACGAGGGTGGGCGGGCAGGCGGGCAAGCGGGCGCGCGCCCGGGAGGGCGTGCGTCAACTGTGTCACCCGGACGGTGGCCCGTGGGCGGGGATTCACCGAACCGGACTAGTCATTTCGGGCTAGTCCACGCGAAGTGGACAAGTGGTGAGCGGGAACCGGATGCAGACGGCGGATCAGGTCGCTAATCAGATCGCCATCCCATAGACAATGGTGAAGAGCGTTCCCAGTGAACCGATGATGAACACGCCGGTCAGTCCAGCGATGATCAGCCCTTTGCCCTGTTCCGCGCTGAACGTGTCCCGCAGCGCCGTCGCGCCGATCCGCTGCTTGGCCGCGCCCCAGATCGCGATCGCCAGACAGCCGAGGATGGCCACCGCCATCACGACCTCCACCATCGTCCGGGCCTGGTTGCCCAGATTGGCGAACGGGCCCCAGTTGGGCGCGATGCCACCGATGATGGTGTTGATGTCACCCTTGCCAGCACTGAGATACACAACAACCACCCACCTGATCATCATTCAAAGCCCAGCGCCCGGCCGTGGCGAAGGGCCCAGCCCTATTCTTGGCCAGATCCGATGTCGACTTGGCCACTTCTTGAAGGTTCCCTGACGAGGCCCTCGTCACAACTGCCACGATGAGGCCGTTCGACTCGCGCTGATCGACTCGTGCAGGGGTCCGATCACGTCCTGACGTCGCTCGATCGACCCTACCGCTTACTGTCTGTATCACCGGTGATTGTCAGCGGCAACGCTGGCGCAGACACTGACGGATGACACCACGTGACCTGGTGCCCCGCACGGCCGGGAGGAGGCCCCCGATGGCGGTTCGACGCAGTACCGCGCTGCTCGGCGGCGGGGTCGCGGTCGGGCTGGTCGGGCTGTTCGGGTCCTTCGTGATGGCCGTGATGATCACGGCGGGGAACATCAACCAGGCCGCCGCCCAGGGCGCGACCACGCTCGCGCCCGGGACGGTCCCGACGGCGTACACGGGCCTGATCCAGCAGTGGGGCAACCTCTGCCCGGAACTGACGCCGCCTCTGCTCGCGGCGCAGCTCTACCAGGAGAGCGGCTTCGCGCCGGGCGCGGTCAGCCCGGTCGGCGCGCAGGGGATAGCGCAGTTCATGCCCGCCACCTGGAAGATCTACGGGATCGACCCCACCCACACCCACACGCCCAGCGTGTGGGACCCGGCCGACGCGATCCCCTCCGCCGCGTCCTACGACTGCCAGCTCGCCAAGGACACCGCGAGCGTGCCGGGCGACCGCACCTCGAACATGCTGGCCGCCTACAACGCCGGTCCCTACGCGGTGATCAGCGCGGGCGGCGTGCCGGCGATCGCGGAGACGCAGCACTACGTCCAGAACATCAAGAAGCTGGCCCAGTCCTTCACGGCCGCGACGACGGTCGCGTTCTCCTCCCAGGCGGCCGGGGCGATCTACTTCGCGCAGAGCAAGCTCGGCACCCCCTATCTGTGGGGCGGTGAGGGCCTGGCCTCCCAGGGCTACCGCTTCGACTGCAGCGGCCTCACCCAGGCCGCGTACGCCAGCGTCGGGATCAAGCTGCCCCGGGTCGCGGCCGACCAGTGGTACGCCGGCCCGCACCCCAGCCGGGACCAGCTCCAGCCCGGCGACCTGGTTTTCTTCTCGCACGACCCGCACGACCCTTCGCAGATCCACCACGTCGGGATCTACGTCGGCGGCGGCTACATGATCAACGCCCCGCACACGGGCGCGGTGATCCGCTACGACTCGATCGACTCCGAAGGCGACTACTTCGGCGCGACCCGGGTCACCACCGACGGCGCTGCGGCGCTGCCGACGGTTCAGGCCAACGGCACCATCGCGAACGGACAATGACGCCGCGTTGATGGTTCTCGTGTGTCGGTTGTGGCCAACCCGTGAGCGAAGGGCAACATTCCGATAACTTCCTGGGTGATCGGAACGCTTTGGGGCATTCGTTCCGTTGTGCCCGCTGTCAGGCGAGCACACTTGACCTTGGTGCAACGACGCAACGGGGGTTGCTCTACGGCTGTGGGCTGAGGAATGCGCGGAGGTGTACGGGGTGGTCACGCTGCTGGCAGACGGCGGTGGAAGCCTCGACTGGTCGTTGGTGTCGATGGTCAACGGCCTGGCGAAGAGCCTTCCGCACGCCCTGGACACCGCACTGGCCTTCATGGGGGAGTACGGGGTCCCGCTCGCTTCGGTGCTGCTGCTGGTCTTCGCATGGGCGTGGGCGCGGCGCGGCAAGGACGCGCCGGTCGCCGTCGCGGGCGTGCTGTGGGCCGGCCTCGCGTCAGGTCTGGCGCTGCTGCTGAACGTGCCCGTGCGGGCGATGGTCCAGCGCCCCAGACCCTTCGTCTCCCACCCGGGCCAGGTGGACCTGCTGATGAGCCATCAGGCGAACGGGTCCTTCGCGAGCGACCACGCCACGTTCACGATGGCGCTGGCGGTCGGCCTGATGCTGGTCGACCGGAGGCTCGGCCGCATCGGTATCGGCCTGGCCTTCGTCGAGGGGTTCCTGCGGGTCTTCATGGGCGTGCACTACCCCTCCGACGTGCTCGGCGGCTACGCGCTCGGCACCGCGACGGTGCTGCTGCTCGCGCCCGTGGCGATGGCCGTCCTGACGCCGTTTACCCACGCCCTGACCCGCACCGCGCTGCGACCGCTCGTCGTCGCCGCGCCCAACGCCTCCCGCGGCCGCGCCGCGACCGCAACGCCCCAGCCCTCCGGCACGGAGGAACCGCCGCACCACCTGGCCGCGTAGGCCGCGGCACCGCGCCGCGGCACGCCGCCCCTGGCTGAAGGCAGCAGCGGCCCTCGGTCGTAGGCCGGGATCGGCCCGCCTTCAGGCTCTCGCGAAGCGGTGCCCTTGGCGGAGGCCGACGTCGGCCGACGCTCTCGCGAGTGCCCGGGGCTGCCCGACCTCGTGGGAAAGCAGGGCGCGGCCGAGCCCGGCAGGGCAGACCGCCGCCCCCTCAGGTCAGGGGGATGCCCTGGGGGAAGCGGAAGAGGCCCTGGGGGTCGTAGGTGCGCTTGACCTGGCGCAGGCGGGTGGCGTTCGCGCCGTAGTAGGCCTGCTCCCAGCCGTGCAGTCCGGGGTCGATGTAGTTCTGGTATGCCTCGCCGCTCGCGTACGGCCGCATTGTGGTCCAGGCGTTGTTGATCCAGGACCAGGACTGGGAGGCCGCCGAGCCGCCGGTGACGCCCGCGGGGTAGTCCGCGGTGTACTGGGCGAGGAAGAGCGCGTTGCGGTGGACGAACGCGGTGTCCCCGGCGCCGACGCGGTTGATCGCGCCGCCCAGGGCGTCGAAGGCGATGGCCGCGTCGCCGCCCTTGGGGGCGTAGCTGCGGTAGCGGGCCACCGCCGCCACGACCGCGGCCGCGCCCGCACCCGTCAGGGGCTGGGTGAAGAAGTCCGAGCGCGCGCCGTAGGAGGAGCGCACCACCCGGCCCGCGCGGTTGTGGCCGGGCAGCACGCCGGGCAGGTGGGCCTGGGCCCCGGACTCGCCCGCGACGCCGCCCATGACCTGCATGGTCGTCAGGTACGAGGCGCTGTGCAGGGAGACGCTGGTCGGCCGCTCCGCGAGCCGGTCGATCAGGTTGGCGAGCTCGGTGCGCGAGCCGCCGAGCATGTTGACCGTCGACTGGACGCGCAGGTTGCCGTCCCAGGAGGCGGTGATGTGCAGGTTGGCCCAGAGGCTGTCCGGTGCGCTCGGCGCCCACCGCTGCCAGGCCTCCACGGCCTGCCGGGCGCGGGACCAGGGCCAGGACAGGAAGCCGTAGGCGCAGTCGTCGGCCGGGTGGGTTCTGAAGTCGAGGCGGGTGACGACGCCGAAGTTGCCGCCGCCCGCGCCGCGCAGCGCCCAGAAGAGGTCGGCGTCCTGTTGGGCGCTGACCTCGCGGATCCGGCCGTCGGGGGTGACGATCTCCGCGCCGATGAGGTTGTCGCAGGTCAGGCCATTGGCCCGACCGGTGACGCCGACGCCGCCGCCGAGCGTGAGACCGCTGACGCCGACGCTCGGGCAGGAGCCTGCGGGGATCGTGCGGCCGGACGCGGCGAGGCGGGTGTAGACGTCGATCAGTCGCGCACCCGCGCCGATGCTCGCGGTGGCGCCGCTCGCGCTGACCGTGCCGAGCTGTCCCACGTCGATGACCAGGCCGTTGCTGACGGTGGACCAGCCGGCGTAGCTGTGCCCGCCGTTGCGCGGCACGATCGGCACCCCGGAGCTGCGCGCGAAGGCGATGCAGGTGGCGACGTCCTTCGCGTTCGCGACGTAGGCGACGGCAGCCGGCCGCACGCTGTCGAAGCGCGGCTGGAAGAGCTCCGCGGCCTCGCCGAAGTCGGCCTGGCCCGGGCGGATCAACCGGCCGGAGAGCCGGTGGGCGAGGCCCGTCCAGTCGGGGGCGCTGCCGGAGACGGTGCGCGCGGCCGTGGTGACGCCGGTGCCGGCGCGAGCCGAGGCGGTGGCGGCCGCGGCGGGCCCGGACTTCGCGCCGCAGGCGGCGATGCCCACGCCCGCGGCGAGCGTCCCGCCCGCGAGCAGCAGGCTCCGACGCGTGGTTCCCTGGTCGCCCATGCTGATCCTTCTACCGCCCCGAGTGATGGTTACGCGGGAGTAGACGTGCATTCCCCCGGGAGGGTTGCAGACATCCCTACAAGCGCACCGGCGGGGGGTCCGCGCGGACGGCTACAGCGCCGTTCTCGGGTGGTGCTCGTCCGCGTCGCGACGGGCGCGGTCCCGGGAGCGCCGGGCGGGCGCGTACCAGCCGCAGCTGCAGCGGGCGACGGCGAAAGCGCCGTTCTCCGTTACGGACGTGATGTGCTCCGGAACCCCCTCGGCCCGCTGGTGCGGGATCGCCTGGGGCGCGTCGTGGGTCACGAATCAACGGTAACCCGGACAGCTCAGACACCGGTTGGGCCGGACGGCCGTAACCGCCCGGCGGGCGGCTCGTTGGGCACTGCGCGCACGCCACGCCGCGCACGCCGTGCCCAGGAGGACCGTATGTCTCGCCCGTACCGCCGCGCCTTCCACGCCGCAGCCGCCGTGACCTCGGTCGCCGCGGTCCTCGGCCTGGCCGCCTGCTCCTCTTCGGGGCAGACGGGCGCGAGCAACGACGCCCAGACCGTCAAGGTGAACCCGGCGGATGACCACCTGGCGGCCGACCCGCTCTCCGCGGTGCGTGCCGCAGCCGACATCACCGGGCACAACGGTTCGATCCAGGACGTCACCACCCTGCACACGGTCGCGGGGAAGAAGCAGATGACGCTGCACGGCGCGGGCGTCTACGACTACTCGAACCACCTCGGTCGGCTGGAGATCAACGTCCCGGCCGGCAGCGCCACCCCGGCGGGCAAGCTGACGGAGATCGTCGGCCCGGGGGTGGTCTACCTGCAGAACCCCGGCGCCAAGGTGCCCGTCGGCAAGTGGGTCAAGCTCCAGGTCCAGCAGCTCGGCGACGGCAACCTGGTCAGCAGCGGCGCCACCGATCCGGCCAGCGCCGCCGACGCGCTGCGCGGCGCGCAGACGGCCGAGCTCGTCGGCTCGGCCACGGTGAACGGCGTGGTCCTCCAGCACTACAAGGGCACGCTGGATCTCACCGAGGCGGCCAAGGCCACCGGCGGCCCCGCCAGTGCCGGGCTGGCGCTCGCCGCGCACACCTTCACTGTCAAGAAGGTGCCCTACGAGGTCTGGCTGGACGAGCACGGCCGCATCAACAAGGTCGTCGAGGTCTTCACCTTCTCCAACGTTCCCGGGTCGACGGCGGCCAAGGACCAGGTCGTGGTGACCTCCACCAGCGAGTTCTCCGGTTTCGGCACGCCGGTCCAGGTCGCGCTTCCCGCCGACGCGGACGTGGTCGGGCCGAGTGCGGCGGCCAGCGCCAAGTAGCGCAGGGCCGTCGCGCCCGCAAGGAGTGCGCAGCCGCCGCGTGCAAAATGGCCCAGACGTGCCATGCACGCCCGGCACGGGGTGCCTACTCTGTAAGGAGTTGACTCCCCGTCGGCGGTGAGGAGGTGGCACGCGTGGCTGCGGACGACCTGGTCGCCCTGTCGGAGATCGAGATGTACAGCGATCTCATCATCGCGGCCGCCGCGACCCCGGGCGAGCGGCTCACCGAGGAGCGGATCGACACCATCCTCCGCGTGGAGCGGGACCCCAAGATGCCCCGGGTCCCGCAGCAGCGGATCAGCGGGGAGCACCCGCCCCAGGGCCTTTGATCCGAGAAGGTGATCAGGACCGCAGCAGCCGGGAAATCGCCGCGGTCGCCTCGGCGACTTTCTCCTCGGCCTCCGCTCCGCCCTTCTCCATGGCGTCAGCGACGCAGTGCCGCAGGTGCTCCTCCAGCAGGCTGAGCGCGAAGGACTGGAGCGCCTTGGTGCTCGCGGAGACCTGGGTGAGGATGTCGATGCAGTAGGTGTCGTTCTCGACCATCCGCTGCAGGCCGCGGACCTGGCCCTCGATCCGGCGCAGCCGCTTGACGTGGTCGTCCTTGCGTGCGCTGTACCCGTGAGGTCCGCTGGGCGCCGAGTGCGTCGTCTCGGCGTGCTGCGTCTCTTCGGCGGCCAGGGCTTCCACGGCGTCCATGCCCCCCATGGTAGGTGGGACGGGCTCGATCCGGTCACGGGTGGATATCGAATATCGGCGCGGTCGGCACCTGAGGGTGACCGCTGTGCCAGTGCGTACGCAAGGATGATTTCCGTTGCTCCGTGTCAGCGGTAACACCCCGGTGTGCGCAAAGTGCGGACGCAGCGCCTAGCATCGCTACGTCCGCCCCTGTACTTCGGAGACTTTTGTGCGTATTCGTCTGACCCCTCGGGAGACGAGCTTCTATGACTTGTTCGCCGCCTCGGCGAACAACCTCGTCACTGGCTCCAAGCTCCTGCTGGAACTGCTCGGCGCAGACGTCGCCGCGCGGGCGGAGATCGCCGACCGGATGCGCGCGGCGGAGCACGCGGGCGACGAGTCGACCCACGCGATCTTCCACCAGCTGAACTCGTCGTTCATCACGCCGTTCGACCGTGAGGACATCTACGCGCTGGCTTCTTCGCTCGACGACATCATGGACTTCATGGAGGAGGCCGTCGACCTGACGGTGCTCTACGAGGTGGAGACCCTGCCCAAGGGCGTCGAGCAGCAGATCGAGGTGCTGGCCAGGGCCGCGGACCTGACCGCGGCGGCGATGCCGAACCTGCGGACGATGGACAACCTCACCGAGTACTGGATCGAGATCAACCGGCTGGAGAACCAGGCCGACCAGATCCACAGGAAGCTGCTCGCGCACCTGTTCAGCGGCCAGTACGAGGCCATAGAGGTGCTGAAGCTCAAGCAGATCGTCGACGTCCTCGAAGAGGCCGCCGACGCGTTCGAACATGTGGCGAACACGGTGGAGACCATCGCCGTCAAGGAGTCCTGAACCTCTCGTGGACATCTTCGGACTGGTCCTGGTCATTGCTGTCGCCTTCGGCTTCGCCTACACCAACGGCTTCCACGACTCCGCGAACGCGATCGCGACCTCGGTCTCGACGCGGGCGCTGACCCCCAGGGCCGCGCTGCTGATGGCGGCCGTGATGAACCTGCTCGGCGCGTTCCTCGGTGAGGGCGTCGCGCAGACCGTCAGCAAGGGCATCATCGCCACTCCGACCGGCAGCAACGGCATGGTCGTGCTGTGGTCCGCGCTGATCGGCGCGATCGTGTGGAACCTGGTCACCTGGTACTTCGGCCTCCCGTCGTCCTCCACACACGCGCTGTTCGGCGGCATGGTGGGCGCGGCACTGGCGAGCGGGACGACCGTCTTCTGGTCGGGCCTGCTGGACAAGGTGATCATCCCGATGCTGACCTCGCCGGTCGCCGGCCTGGCGCTCGGCTTCCTGGTGATGCTCGGCGTCCTGTGGATCTTCCGCCACTCCAACCCGCATCGCGCCAAGCGCGGGTTCCGGATGGCGCAGACGGTCTCGGCGGCGGCGATGGCGCTCGGCCACGGTCTGCAGGACACGCAGAAGACCATGGGTGTCGTGGTGATGGCGCTGACCATCTCCGGCCACTACTCGGGATCGAACATCCCGACCTGGGTGAAGATCTCGACCGCCGTCGTCATGGCACTGGGCACCTGGGCGGGCGGCTGGCGCATCATGCGCACGCTGGGCCGCAGGATCATCGAGCTGGATCCGCCGCAGGGTTTCGCGGCCGAGTCCGTCTCGGCGCTGGTCCTGTACGTGACGTCCTACGTCTACAAGGTGCCGGTCTCCACGACCCACATCATGACCTCCGCGATCATGGGCGTGGGCGCGACGAAGCGGGTCCGCGCGGTCCGCTGGGGCGTCGCCAAGGACATCGTCCTCGGCTGGTTCATCACCCTCCCGGCAGCGGGCGTGGTCGCGGCGCTGGTCTACTGGCTCAGCTGGGCGATCGTCGGCTAGGCGCCGCGCCCCGGGGCACCACCAAGGGCGCGAGAACGCGAGCAACCACCCTGAGCGGATGGCCCCGAACATTCGGGTCTCCACGTGGGTGAGTGGCTTGTCGCGCAGTTCGCCGCCCCTGCCTGGTGCAACTGCCTGCCCGAGCGAACCTGGACGGGGTCGCGCCCACGCGGCGGAGCCGAAGGCAGCGCACAACGAAGGGTCCGACTCCCCCGGAGGGGGAGTCGGACCCTTCGTTGTTGACCCTCCGCGGCGGCACCGCCTAGTAGCGCCGCGGAGGAGTTCTCGGGGCGGGAGCCGTCAGCCGAAGCGGCCGGAGATGTAGTCCTCGGTGGCCTGGACCGACGGGTTGGAGAAGATCTTCTCCGTCGAGTCGATCTCGATCAGGCGGCCCGGCTGGCCCACGCCCGCCAGGTTGAAGAACGCCGTCCGGTCGCTGACGCGCGCGGCCTGCTGCATGTTGTGGGTCACGATGACGATCGTGAACTGCTCCTTGAGCTGGCCGATCAGGTCCTCGATGGCGAGGGTGGAGATCGGGTCCAGGGCGGAGCAGGGCTCGTCCATCAGCAGGACCCGCGGCTCGACCGCGATCGCGCGGGCGATGCAGAGACGCTGCTGCTGACCGCCGGAGAGGCCCGCGCCGGGCTTGTCCAGGCGGTCCTTGACCTCGTTCCACAGGTTCGCGCCGCGCAGCGAGCGCTCGACGGCCTCGTCGACGACCTTCTTGTTGCGGACGCCGTTCAGCTTGAGGCCGGCGGCGACGTTCTCCTTGATCGACATCGTGGGGAACGGGTTCGGCCGCTGGAAGACCATGCCGACGGTGCGGCGAACCGCGACCGGGTCGATGTTCGCGCCGTAGAGGTTCTCGTCGTCGAGCATGACCTTGCCCTCGACGCGGGCCCCGGGGATCACCTCGTGCATGCGGTTCAGGGTCCGCAGGAAGGTGGACTTGCCGCAGCCGGACGGGCCGATGAAGGCCGTCACCGTGCGGGGCTCGATGGTCATGGAGATGTCCTCCACGGCCCGGAAATTGCCGTAGTACGCGTTCAGTCCGCTGACGTCGATGCGCTTGGCCATGATGTGTCTTTCGCTTTCTACAAGTCTTCTGGATGCCGGGTTGCCGGGAAGCGCACGTCAGCGCGTGGCGCCCTTGGGGGCCTTCCAGCGGGCGATGCCGCGGGCGACCAGGTTGAGGATCATGACCACCGCGATCAGGACCAGGGCACCACCCCAGGCGCGGGCCTGGGACTGGTCGGTGCCCCTCGAGTACTCGGTCCACACGAAGAGCGGGAGCGAGGACTGCGGGTTGTTGAAGGGGTCCATGTTGATCGTGTCGGCGCCGAAGACCAGCATCAGGATCGGTGCGGTCTCACCGACGATGCGGGCGACGGCCAGCATCACGCCGGTGACGATGCCGCCGAGGGCGGTCGGCAGAACGACGCGGGTGATGGTGAGCCACTTCGGCACGCCGAGGGCCAGGGAGGCCTCACGCAGCTCGTTCGGGACGAGCTTGAGCATCTCCTCGGTGGAGCGCACGACCACCGGCAGCATCAGGATCGCCAGTGCCAGCGCGCCTGCGAAGCCGGTGAACGGCATGTTGAGGATGATGATCCAGAAGGACAGGATGAACAGGCCCGCCACGATGGACGGGACACCGGTCATGACATCGACGAAGAAGCTGACGGCCTTGGAGAGCTTGTTGCCCCGGCCGTACTCGACCAGGTAGACAGCGGTCAGGATGCCGATCGGCGCGGCGAGCAGGGACGCGATGGCGACCTGCTCCAGGGTGCCGATCAGGGCGTGGTAGAGGCCGCCGCCCTCCTGGTTGATCGCGACCCCGTTCATGGAGTGCGTCAGGAAGTTGGCGTTGATGACGCCGATGCCCTTGCTGATGGTCATCCACAGCACGGAGACCAGCGGCAGCAGGGCCAGCAGGAAGGCGACCCAGACGAGGCTGGTGGCCACGTAGTTCTTGGCGTGGCGACGGCCCTCGACGACGGCCGAGGTGACGTACTGGATGACCACGTAGAGGATCGCGGCGATCAGCAGCCACTGGGGCTTGCTGCTGAGGTTGAACCCGGCGCCGATGGCGACGGCCAGCAGTGCGGCCAGGGCCAGGTTGACGGCCGGCATCCAGCGCGGCAGGCGGCGCTCCGTCAGGGAGGAGCTCAGCTGGGACGTGGTGGCGAGGCTGCTCATCAGGCGTCAGCTCCCGAGTATTCCTTGCGACGGGCGATGATCAGGCGGGCGGCGCCGTTGACGAGCAGGGTGATCACGAACAGCACCAGACCGGCGGCGATGAGTGCGTCACGACCGGTGCCCTGGGACTCGCCGAACTGGTTGGCGATGGTCTGGGCGATGGTCGAGCCTGCGGGGTCCAGGATGTGCAGGTTGATCACGTAGGACGGCGAGAGCACCGTCGCCACGGCCATCGTCTCGCCCAGCGCGCGGCCGAGGCCGAGCATCGACGCGGAGATGATGCCGGAGCGGCCGAAGGGGATCACGGCGGTGCGGATCATCTCCCAGCGGGTCGCGCCGAGCGCGAGCGCGGCCTCCTCGTGGGCGCGGGGCACCTGGAGGAAGATCTCGCGGGAGACCGCGGTGATGATCGGCAGGATCATGATCGCCAGCACGATGCCGACGGTGAACAGGCTGCGCGGCTGAGTGCCGGGCTCGTTCTGGTGGAAGATGTACGTCCAGCCGAAGTACTGGTTCAGCCAGGCGTTGACGCCGATCATGTGCGGCACGAGGAAGAGCGCGCCCCACAGACCGAAGACGATCGAGGGGACCGCGGCGAGCAGGTCGACGACGTAGCCGAGGGCCTGGGCGATGCGGCGCGGCGCGTAGTGCGAGATGAACAGCGCGATGCCGAGCGCGACCGGCACGGCGATCACCATGGCGACGACGGCGCTGATGAGCGTGCCGATCGCGATGGCCGCGATGCCGAAGGTGATCGGGTCGGCCTGGGTCTGCCAGTCGGACGTGGTGAGGAAGTTGCCGTGGTCGGCGCTGATCGCGCTGACCGCGCGGACGGTGAGGAAGGCCGCGATGGCAGCCATGATCACCAGAAGCGCGATGCCGCTGCCGCTGGACGCGAGCTTGAAGATCGCGTCGCCGCGTCGGCCCGTGTTGCCGCCGTCGGACAACGACGAACGGCCCCGCTGCGGCGAGGAGCCGGCGAGGTGGGAGGCTGCGGAGGCGGCGCCCTGGTTGGGCTGCGGGTCGCTCGGGGGTGCGCTTGTGTCGCGTGGGGTTTCCATGAGATCTCCGGTCTGGTGGCGCGGACCCTGCTGGGTCTGCGCCTGGCGGCGGTGCACCGGACGTGAGTGAGCGTTCGAGGCTCGGTGACGGTTCATTGCGAAGGATCTGTCCCAGTGGCGCGGGGGCCGGCGTCGGACGCCGGCCCCCGCAACCTCTCAGGTCTCAAGAAGGCTCGCGGACGAGCCGCGGGACCTTAGGACAGGCCGTTGATCGTGGTCTTGACCTGGGCCTGCAGGCTCGCCGGCAGCGGGAAGTAGCCGAGGCTGGCGACCGAGCTCTGGCCGGCGGTGCTGGAGATGTAGTTCAGGAACGCCTTCAGCGTCGGCAGGGTGGACGGGGCGTTGCCCTTGTCGCAGGCGATCTCGTAGGTCACCAGGTCGATCGGGTAGGCGCCGTCGGCCTTGGTGGTGTACGCCGAGGTCAGGTCCAGCGTCAGGTCGGGGGCGGTGCCGGTGACCTTGGCGTCGGCGATGGCCTTGGAGGCGGCGTCGGTGGAGACGGCGACCGGGGCGGAGGCGCCGGTCGCGATCTGCGCGGTGGTGATGTTCTGCTGGGTCGCGTAGGACAGCTCGAAGTAGGAGATCGAGCCCTGGACCTGCTTGACCTGAGCCGCGAGACCGGCGGAGCCGTTGGCGGCCTGGCCACCCTTGGCCGCCCACAGCTTGTTCGGCTGCAGGGTGTAGTCGGTCGGGGCGGCGGCGGCCAGGTAGGCGGTGAAGTTGGCGGTGGTGCCGGAGCCGTCCGAACGGTGGAACGTCTGGATCGGCAGGCTCGGCAGGGTGGCCGTCGGGTTCAGCTTCTTGATGGCCGCGTCGTCCCACTTGGTGATCTTGCCGGTGAAGATCTGGGCCAGGGTGGGGGCGTCGAGCACCAGGTTGGAGACACCGGGCAGGTTGTAGCCGATGGCGATCGGGCCACCGATCATCGGGATGTTGATGCCCTTGCCGCCGCTCTTGCAGGCGGTGCCCTCGGTCTTGGCGACGTCCGCCGGCTTCATGGCGGCGTCGGAGCCCGCGAAGGCGACCTTGCCGGACTGGAACGAGGTGATGCCAGCGCCGGAGCCGGTGGCCTGGTAGTTGACGGTCACGCCGGAGCAGGCGGCCTGGAAGTCCTTGACCCACTGGGTCACCGCGTTGGCCTGGGCGGTGGAGCCCGCACCGAGCAGCTGGCCGGTGGCGCCGGAGCAGGCGATGCTGCTCGCCGCGGCGGAGGAACCGCCGGCGGCCGGGCTGCTGCTGGAGGAGGCGTTGCTGTTGTTGTCGGAGCCGCACGCCGCGAGCGTCAGCGAGCTGACGACCGCCAGGGCGCCGATGGCGAGGGCCTTGGTGCGGCCGTTGCGCTGGAGCTTCACTTGGTGTCCCTTTCCTGGGTCCGCCGCCCGCGGGGAGGAAGGGGGGCAGCGGTTCATCACTGATGGCAGGAGGGCCGTTCGGCCTCCGGATGACACTGAAGTTAGGCAGACCAAGTGAAGCGTTCAGCCTGCGCAAATGAACGGAAAGTGAACCTGTGTCGGACACCGGGATACGCAGACCAGTAGTAACGGTTTCGCCACGGCAAGAGCACGTTCAGGGCACAGCCGGGATGCGCGTCGCGCACGTCCCACCAGTCTCACCCATCAGCGGCCGAGCTGCTCCAGGAGCGCGTCGACCAGGCCCCGGTCGTGCTCGTAGCTCAGCTGGGCCCGCGCCTGCGCGACCGGCAGCCAGCGCAGCGCGTCCACCTCGCGGTTGGGGACGAAGCGACCGGTCAGCAGGGTGGCCGACCAGTAGCGCACCCGCTTGATGCGGTCCCGGAACAGGTAGTGCTGGGTGGGCAGGCGACGGCCCAGCAACACCGTCATCCCGGTCTCCTCGCGGGCCTCGCGCAGGGCGGCCTCGCGGTGCTTCTCGCCCGGCTCCAGCTTGCCCTTGGGGAAGCTCCAGTCGTCGTACTTGGGCCGGTGCACCAGGGCCAGTTCGAGGCCGTGGGCCTTCTCGCGCCACAGGACGACCCCCGCGGCCTTGATCAACT
The DNA here is from genome assembly GCF_000787835.1 of Streptacidiphilus melanogenes. Classification (GTDB taxonomy): domain Bacteria; phylum Actinomycetota; class Actinomycetes; order Streptomycetales; family Streptomycetaceae; genus Streptacidiphilus; species Streptacidiphilus melanogenes. The sequence continues at coordinate 22,574 of NZ_BBPP01000054.1, read as the reverse complement.
CCATGCTGCGCGGCGCCCGATCCTCGTGCTTCGTCTTCTTCTTGTTCTTCTGGGTGTGGCCGGTCAGGTCGATCGGGCGAGCCATGGGTCGGTGAGCCATCCGGAGCTGTGGAATGCGGGCCAGGACACGCTGAAGGCGTGACGCGCGGCCTCCACCTCCAGACGCTGATCAGCATGCACCACTCCGAGCACGTATGCCGTCGCCGGAGTGATTCTGGGCGTGCGCGCCGCGAGCGCCGCCGCCTCGGCCGCGTCGGCGGCCTCCTGCTGCTGTTCGAGATGCCCGGCCAGCTCCGCCAGACCGGCGAGCGGCTGATCGGTGCGCTCGCCGAGCAGCGGCCGGCACACCTCCAGCGCGTAGCGGGCGTAGCGCACGGCGGCGCCGGCCCGCGTCCAGGCCGCGTCCTCGTGGGCGGCGGAGGGCGTGGGCTCGGCGGCCGGGACCGGCACGCGGTGCAGGGCGTCGCCGTTGTACGGCTGCACCGCGCGAGACAGCGGCAGCCGGGAGACGGTCAGCTCCAGGGCTTCGCCCATCCGGGCGGCGTGGCCGAGCAGGTGCTCGGGCGGGTTGCTCGCGACCGGGTCGCGCAGCGGCAGGTCCGAGACGAGAAGCGTCATCCGGTCCGCGAGCGAGTGGAAGCGGGAGGAGCCCAGCTCCTGCAGGGCCGCGGTGTGGCTGCGGGACCGGGCCAGGGTCAGCTGGCGCTCCAGCATCGCCCGCGCCTTGGGAGCGCCGGGGTGGTGGGCGAGCAGCCCGCCGACGACCGCCTCCGCCGGCCCGATCGGGTCGGCGGCCGTGCGCGGCGTCGGCACGCTCGCGTCGGTGCAGGTCAGCGAGTCGACCGCGGCGAGCAGCCGGGCCAGCCGCCGGGTGTAGCCGCGCTCCTGGCCCAGGGTGACCACGAGCGCGGCCAGGTCGCCGCGCAGGGTCTCGGCCCATATGGGCTCCAGCAGGGCGCCGAACCCGTGCAGGGCCCCGTCGACCCGGCGCAGTGTGCCCAGGTCGACGTCGGGCAGGGCCCGCAGGAAGCGCCCGGCCTGGTCGGCCAGATCCGCGGCCAGCAGACCCTCGGCCGAGGAGGCCCCGGCGAGGGGCGTCTCGTTCTCGGTCGTCATTCGGTCAGTCCCCGTTGCTTGCTCGGCCCGGCCACTTGCCTGGGCGTGGGTAAGGAGGTGGGAGTGGTGTCAGCTGGCGCCCGCACGTGTGCCCCAGCTGTCATCGCCGCGCCGGGAGCGGCGGCGGGAGTCGATGAGCAGTTCCTGGACGTTGCGCAGCGACCGCCCGTCGGCGTCGTGCGCGTGCCGGGTCCAGACGCCGTCCGGGCCCAGGTGCCACGACGAGGTGTCGTCGGCCATGCCGAGCTCCAGCAGGCCCTGGAGTTCGGCCCGGTGACCCGGGTCGGTGACGCGCAGCAGCGCCTCGATACGGCGGTCCAGGTTGCGGTGCATCATGTCCGCGCTGCCGATCCAGACCTCCGGATCGCCGCCGTTCTCGAACAGGAAGATCCGCGAGTGCTCCAGGAAGCGCCCGAGGATCGAGCGGACCCGGATGTTCTCGCTGAGCCCCGGCACGCCCGGCCGGATCGCGCAGATGCCGCGCACCCACACGTCCACCGGCACGCCCGCCATCGAGGCCCGGTAGAGGGCGTCGATGATGGCCTCGTCCACGATCGAGTTGACCTTGAACTGGATCCGCGCGGGCCGGCCGGCCCGGTGGTGCGCGATCTCGTCGTGGATCCGCTTGACCAGCCCCTGGCGCAGCGAGCGCGGTGCGACCAGCAGGCGGCGGTAGGACTCGCGGCGCGAGTACCCGGAGAGCCGGTTGAACAGGTCGGACAGGTCCGCGCCGACCTGCGGGTCGGCGGTCAGCACGCCGAGGTCCTCGTAGAGGCGGGCGGTCTTGGGGTGGTAGTTGCCGGTGCCGACATGCGCGTAGCGGCGCAGCGTGTCGCCCTCCTGGCGGACCACCAGGGAGAGCTTGCTGTGCGTCTTCAGCCCGATCAGGCCGTAGACGACGTGACAGCCGGCCTCCTCCAGCTTGCGGGCCCACTTGATGTTGGCCTGCTCGTCGAAGCGCGCCTTGATCTCGACCAGGACCAGCACCTGCTTGCCCGACTCGGCGGCGTCGATCAGCGCGTCCACGATCGGCGAGTCGCCGGAGGTGCGGTACAGCGTCTGCTTGATCGCCAGCACCTGCGGGTCGGCGGCGGCCTGCTCCAGGAAGGCCTGCACCGAGGTGGAGAACGAGTCGTACGGGTGGTGCAGCAGCACGTCCCGCTCGCGGACGGCGGCGAAGATGTCCGGCTGCGAGGCAGACTCCACGTCCGTGAGGCCGCGGGCGGTCCCGGCGACGAACGGCTGGTACTTCAGCTCGGGCCGGTCGGCGCCCGCGATCGCGAACAGGCCGGTCAGGTCGAGCGGACCGGGCAGCGGGTACACCTCGGCGGCGGAGATGTTCAGCTCGCGGACCAGCAGGTCCAGCACGTACGGGTCGATCGACTCCTCGACCTCCAGGCGCACCGGCGGGCCGAAGCGGCGCCGCATCAGCTCCTTCTCGAGCGCCTTGAGGATGTTCTCGGCGTCGTCCTCCTCGACCTCCAGGTCCTCGTTGCGGGTGACCCGGAAGGCGTGGTGGGCGAGCACCTCCATGCCCGGGAACAGGTACTCCAGGTGCGCGCCCATGACGTCCTCGAGCGGGACGTACCGGTTCGGCGAGGCCTCCAGGAAGCGCGACAGCGACTGCGGCACCTTCACGCGGGCGAAGTGCTTGTGCCCGCTGACGGGGTTGCGCACGACGACGGCGAGGTTGAGCGACAGCCCGGAGATGTACGGGAACGGGTGCGCCGGGTCGACCGCCAGCGGGGTCAGCACCGGGAAGATCTGCTGGCGGAACAGCGCGAGCAGGCGCGCCTGCTCCTTGTCGCTCAGCTCGCCCCAGCGCACGAGCTCGATGCCCTCGGCCGAAAGCTCGGGCATCACGTCCTGGTGGAAGCAGGCGGCGTGCCGGGCCATGAGCTCGCGGGACCGTGTCCATATGAGGTCGAGCACCTCGCGCGGCTGCAGACCGCTCGCGCTGCGCTGGGCGACGCCGGTCGCGATGCGGCGCTTGAGGCCGGCGACGCGGACCATGAAGAACTCGTCCAGGTTGCTGGCGAAGATCGCCAGGAACTTGGCGCGCTCCAGCAGCGGGGTCTCCGGGTCCTCGGCGAGCTCGAGCACACGCTCGTTGAAGGCGAGCCAGCTGCGCTCCCGGTCCAGGAACCGGTTCTCGGGCAGCGCCTCGGCGTCGAAGCCGTCGGGGAGGGTCATGTCCTCGGGCACGAGGACGGCACCGGGGGCGGCGCCCGCCACGCTGGCGGACGGGCCCGGCTTGGCGGGGAAGGGTGACGAGGCAGGCTGGGCGGTCATGGTCTGTGGCTCCTCCTGCGCGGCGTCATCCGCCCGCCGCCGCGGTGACGGGACGGATCGCATTTCGTGATCTTTGCAACGGCATTTGAACTCAAGGTAAATACAGCGTGGCCTGCAGGAAAGCTGAGGCGGTCGCCTGTGCTTCGTCTGCAGGCCTTTTTCGACGCCGGAACGACCGACGCGGCGCCTCAGGGGCTCAGCCGCGCACGCCGAACATCAGGTCCACCTCGTGCACCGTGAACCCCGCCCTTTCGTATACCCGCAGAGCGGCCGGGTTATCGGCGTCGACGTAGAGCATCACGGTCGGCAGCCCGCGAACGTCGCCCAGATGGCGCAGTCCGATCGCCGTCAGGGCCTTGCCGAGCCCGCTGCCCTGCTCGGTCGGGCTGACCCCGACCACGTAGACCTCGCCGAGCCCTCCCTCGACCTTCGTCCAGTGGAAACCGACCAGCTCGCCTTCACGCTCGGCCAGGAAGAAGCCGTCCGGGTCGAACCACGCCTCCGCCTCGCGCTCCTCGACGTCGCGGCGGGTCCAGGAGCCCTGCTCCGGGTGGTGCGCGAAGGCGGCGGCGTTCACCTTCAGCCACGCCTCCTCGTCCCGCCCCGGCTCGAAGGTCCGCACGGTGACGCCTTCGGGCAGCGGCGGCACGACGGGCGCGGGCCCGGTCCGGCGCAGCTGCCGCAGCTCGCGGACCAGCTCCAGGCCGAACTCCGCCGCGAGATGCCCGGCGCCCGGATGGCCGCCGTGCGCCCACATCCGGCGCGCGCCGCTGTTCAGCGTCCGGCGCAGCAGCGCCCGCCCGTACCCCTCGCGCCGCCGCGACGGGTCGATCACCAGCTCGGCGGCCCAGTCGGCGTCGATCTGCGCGTACCCGAGGAGCACGCCGTGCTCGTCCCTGCTGGTCAGGTGGTTCACGTCCGCCCGCCCACTGCGCAGGGCCAGCCTCCCCTGCTCCGAGACGGCCTGCCGCCCGTCCGCCTCCGCCGCGCGCTCCAGCAGCGCGGCGATCTCCTCACGCTCCGCAGTGTCCATACGTTCGACCATAGGGGAGTTGAACGTGTGCGACAGACCGCGTGCCGTGACCGGCCGCGGGCTCCGGCTAGCCGCGGGGCAGCGCGGCGATCGAGGTGAAGGCGCAGACCGCGGCGACGGCGAAGGCCGGGCCGAAGCCCGCGGCGGTGATCAGGGCGCCGACGACCGGCGGGCACAGGGACGCTGTCAGGTTCTGCCCGGTGTTCTGCACGGCCAACGCGCGACCCGCCCAACGCGAGCCGGCCAGCTCCGCGACGGAGGTGAAGGACAGTCCGTTGGTGCTGGCGGAGAGCCCGCACAGGACGACCAGCAGCGTCACCCCCGCCGCGCTGTCGCCCGCCACCGCCAGGCCCGCGCCCAGGACGCCGACCGCCGCCGCCAGCCACCGCATCGGCTTCAGCCTGCTGCCGACCGCGTCCGACCAGCGCCCCGCGCCGATCCGGCACACCGCTGCCAGCGCCTGGCCGCAGGCCATCAGCTGTCCGGCCGCGACCGCGGGCCAGTGGCGCACGTCGGTGAGGTAGACCAGCCCGAACGCGCCGACGGTGAACTGCGGCCACACCATCAGCGCGCTCGCGCCGTGGATCCGCCACAGGGTCGCGCCCCGGTACGGACTCGGCGGCTTCTCGCCGCCGTCCGCGGCCCCGACCGCCGGAGGCCGGGGCGGGTCGACGACGAACAGCGCGGTCAGCACCGCCATCACCCCGGACAGCACGCCGACGAACAGCACCGCCCCGTGCAGGCCGTGCGCGGCCGCGATCGGCGGCATGGCCACCGCCGCGACCAGCATCCCCAGCGGCGTCGAGGTCTGCCGCACGCCCATCGCCAACCCGCGCTGCCGGGGTGGGAACCACCCCAGCACCACCCGTCCGCTCGCCGCCGACACGCTCGCCCCCGCCGCACCGGCGACGGCGAACAGCACCCCGAGCCACACCAGCCCGTGCACCAGCAGCGCCGCACCCAGCGCGACCGTCGCCGCGCCGAGCCCGCCCGCCAGCACCCACCGCTCCCCGTACCGGTCGGTCGCCGCGCCCCACGCGTACAGCGCGAGCAGCAGCCCCACCGTCGGACACGCGACCATCACCCCGGCCTGCGCCAGCGTCAGCCCCTCCGCGCCGCGCAGCGAGGGGATCAGGTACGGCATCCCGTACAGGAACGCGCACGCCGCGGTCTGCGCGGCGGTCCCGAGCGCGAGCATCGCCCAGCGCCGGGAGGTCTGCGGGGCGGTCGTGGCGGCTGGGGACGCGTGAGCCTCACGCTGACTTGAGGACATGTCAGCATGATGGCCCAGTATTCATATGGTGGGACAGAACATTTCAGATAGTGGACGGGAGCTCCGGGGGAGGGGTCGGCGCGCCGGGGAGCTTCATGGTGGCGAGGGTGCCGGGGTGGGCGTTGGAGAGGGCGACCTCGCCGCCGCAGTCCTGCACCGTCTGCGAGACGATCGCCAGCCCGAGACCCGAGCCCGGCATCTGCCGCGCGGCCGGGGAGCGCCAGAACCGCTCGAAGACGTGGGCGAGGTCCTCCTCCGGGATGCCCGGACCCTGGTCGCGGACGGTGAGGGTGCCGAAGTGCAGGCCCAGGTCGATGGTGCCCCCGGCCGGCGAGAACTTCACCGCGTTGTCCAGCAGGTTGATGACGGCCCGTTCGAGGGCGTGCGCGTCCGCGCGCACGTACCAGGGCTCCACGGACACCGTGAACTCCAGGCCCGGCCCGCGCAGCCGCGCCCGGTCCAGCGCGCGGGCGGCGATGTCGTGCAGCGCCACGACCTCCAGCGGCCTGGCGCCCGTGGAGCGCGTCGGCCGGGAGAGCTCCAGCAGGTCACCGATGAGCGTCGACAACTCGCCCATCTGCGCCTTCATGTTCCGCAGCAGCCTCGTCCTGGTCTCCTCCGGCAGCGGCCGCCCGGTGTCCTCACTGCGGACCAGCAGGTCCACGTTCGTGCGCAGGGAGGTCAGCGGTGTCCGCAGCTCGTGCCCGGCGTCGGCGATCAGCTGCGACTGCCGCTCGCGCGAGGACGCGAGCGCGGTGGACATCGAGTTGAAGGACGTGGACAGCCGCGCGATCTCGTCGTCGCCGTTCACATCGATGGTGGTGCCGACTTCTTCGGTGCGGGCGATGTGCTCGACCGCCGCGGTGAGTCTGTCGACCGGCTTCAGTCCGGTGCGGGCGACGTACCACGCAGCTATCAACGCTCCGGCGATGACGACGAGCCCGATGAGGAGCAGAAGCAGGCCGAGTTCCGCGAGCGCGTGGTCCACGGGGGCGAGCGGTTGTGCGAAGGCGACGGCCACATCGGCCGTGACCTCCGTGCCGTTCGCGCTGACGACGACCTGCGGGCCGTAGCTGACCGTGTAGATCATCACACGCGTGCCCCCCACCGTCCGGCCTTCCCGGAAGGTGTGCGGAGCGTTGGGGCCCCCAGTGCCGGTGTTCGCGAGGGCGACATCACTGGGGGTGATCTTGACGGCGCGGGGATCGGAGGACGGGCAGCTGAGTCCGCTCGCGAAGATCAGGGTTGGCGTGGTGTCGGTCGGTTCGAAGCCGTGGCCGGTGGGGCCGCTACTCGTGCTGCACAAGAATGTCAGGCGCTCACCGCCCCCGGGGTGCGCGTACGACTGCTGCAGAGTGTCCTTCACCTGGCCGAGCATCTGCTGTTTGGCCGCGTACCAGCTCAACGCGCAGCACAGGACCACGGCGATGGTGACGACGGCAGCCGTCATCGTCGCCAGCCGGCCGCGGAGGGTCAGCCGGCGCCAGCGGTTCTTCATGACGCACGCAGCGCGTAACCCACACCGCGGACGGTGTGGACGAGGCGCGGGAGGCCGCCGGCCTCGGTCTTGCGGCGGAGGTACATGACGTAGACGTCGAGCGAGTTGCTGGAGGGCTCGAAGTCGAAGCCCCAGACCGCCTTGAGGATCTGTTCCCGCGTCAGAACCTGGCGCGGGTGGGCCATGAACATCTCCAGGAGCATGTACTCCGTGCGCGTCAGCTCCACGTGCTTGCCGGCGCGCGTCACCTCGCGGGTCGTGGTGTTCATGACCAGGTCCTCGAACGTCATGACCTCGTCCGCGTCCGGCGAGGGGCCGGACGCGGAGGCGATCGCGGAACGTCGCAGCAGCGCGCGGACGCGGGCCAGGAGTTCGTCGAGTTCGAAGGGTTTGGCGAGGTAGTCGTCAGCGCCGACGTCGAGGCCGGTGACGCGGTCGCCGACGGCGTCGCGTGCGGTGAGCATCAGGACGGGGACGGTGTCCCCGCGGCCGCGGAGCCGGCGGACGGCCGTGAGGCCGTCCATGCGCGGCATCATGATGTCGAGCAGGACCAGGTCGGGCTGCTCCGCCGCCACCGCGTCCAGCGCTTCGAGGCCGTCCGAGGCGGTCAGCACCTCGTAGCCCTCGAAGGCCAGACTGCTCTCCAGCGCGTCCCGCAGCGCGGGCTCGTCGTCCACGACCAGGACCCGGGCCGGCGCGTCGGACTCGGTGGCTGTCATCCCCGTTGCTCCTCGAAGCTCTGTGGTTGCTACGTCATGCCGTGAGGCAATTGTCTGCCATGAACGGCGTCAGCTGTTGATGCTCTGGCCGGACTGGAGTTGCGGCAGTACCGCCTTGGCCGCGTTGATCGGGATCGAGAAGCCGAGGCCGACGCTGCCGGCCTCCGAGCCGGAGCTGCCGCCGGAGTTGCTGCTGGAGTTGTACATCGACGCGTTGATGCCGACGACCTGGCCCTGCGAGTTCAGCAGCGGGCCGCCGCTGTTGCCGGGGTTGAGCGAGGCGTCGGTCTGGATCGCGTTGTAGGACGCGGTCTGCGAGGAGTTGCCCTGGTAGGAGCGGTTGGAGTCGCCCTGCCAGAACGGGAGGCCGAAGCCGCCGTTGCCCTGGACGGTGCTGGGGCTGACGTCGACCTTGACCGGGCGGTTCAGCGCGCTGACGATGCCGGAGGTGACCGTGCCGGTCAGCCCGTCCGGGTTGCCGATGGCCACGACCTGGTCGCCGACGGCCACCTGGCTGGAGTCGCCGAGGGAGACGGTGGGCAGTCCGCTGACGCCCTCGGCCTTGATCACGGCCACGTCGAGCGACGCGTCGGTGCCGACGATGGTGCCGGTCGCCGTCTTGCCGTTGCTGAAGGAGATCTTGATGGTGCCGCCGTTGCCGTTCGCGGCGTCGGAGATCACGTGGTAGTTGGTCAGGATCTGACCGGTCGAGGTCAGCACCATGCCGGTGCCGAGGTCCTCGCTGTTGCCGCTGTCGACGGTGATCTGGACGACGGCCGGGGAGACGGCCTTCGCGACGGTGGCCACGTCGCTGGTGCCGCTGGACTTGTCGCCGGTCACCACCGCGTTGGTGGCGTAGGAGGCGTGGTCGCCGGTCTTCTCGCCGATGAGACCGCCGGCGACCCCGCCCGCCAGGGCGGACAGCACGGCGACGGCGGCGACCAGCGCGACCGGCCGCTTCATGCGGCGCTTCGGCTGCGGCTGCTCCGGCGGCGGCCACGCGGCGCCCGCGGGGTCGACCGGCGGCTCGACCGGCGGCTGGCCGAAGGAGCCGGCCTGCGGCTGAGCGTAGGCACCTGCCTGCGGCTGCTCGGCGCTGAAGTAGTAGGAGCCCTGGGGCTGCTCCGGCGCCTGGGGCGTCCGGGGCGCCTGCTGCGCAGCGTAGGACGGGTGGACCGTGCCCTCGAGGGGCTGGGTCTCGTGCGCCGTCGGCTGGTAGCCGGGCAGCGGCGGCACGGACGAGGAGTACGGGTCGTCTGCGTGGTTCCGGGGCGTCTCGGTCATGGCTATACCGTCGGCCGCGCACATGAGAGGTCCCTGAGAGCACTGTCAGAACCGGGGCAGAACCCGGCGAGAGCCTTCTGAGGCCCCTGGGAACGCCCGTGGAGCGCCCGTCGAGCCCGTCCAGAGGGGCGGCAAGCCGCCCGGCTGGCGGACGCCCGAACGGCGGTCTCAGCAGCCGCAGCTGCGTCGGACCACCAGGCGGCTCGGGAACTTCCGGATGCGCGGGGTCTCCGAGCCCGGCACGGCCAGCGAGTCGTCGAGGACCAGGTCGACCGCGGCCTTGGCCATCGAGTCCCGGTCCGAGGCGATCGTGGTCAGCGGCGGATCACAGAACGCCGCCTCCTGGATGTCGTCGAAGCCGATCACGGCAAGGTCCCGCCCGACGGTCAGCCCGACCTCGCGGGCGGCGCGCAGCACGCCTATCGCCTGGTCGTCCGTGGAGCAGAACAGCGCCGTCGGACGCTCCCCCTCCGGGGTGCCCAGCAGCTCGACGGCGACCTGGTAGGCGCCGTAGCGGTCGAAGGGCGCGTCGATGAGGCGGCCCTCGGAGGAGACGCCGGCGGCCGCCATGGCCTGGCGCCAGCCCTCGATGTGGTCGACGACCGGGTCGCCGGGCGCGGGCGCGTTCACGGGGCCGCCGAAGCAGGCCACGTACGGGTGCCCGTGGTGGTGCAGCAGGTGCTCCACGGCCATCCGGGATCCGCCGATGTCGTCGGTGACCACGGCGATGTCGTCGGAGTTGTCCGGGCGGCGGTGCAGCAGCACCACGCGTGCGTCGCTGTGCGCGGCGAACTCCTCCTCGGCACGCTGCGAGGGGCCCTCGGAGATCAGGATCAGGCCGGAGACGCGCATGCCCAGGAAGGCCCGCACGTAGTGGATCTCGCGGTCCCCGGTGTAGTCGGAGTTGCCGATCAGGACGATCTTGCCGCGTTCCGACGCGGCGCGTTCGACCGCATGGGCGAGCTCGGCGAAGAACGGCTGGCGTGCGTCGGGCACCACCATGCCGATCAGGTTGGTCCGCCGGCTGGCCATCGCCTGGGCGACGCTGTTGGGGCGGTAGCCGAGCTCGGCTATGGCGGCGAGAACGCGCTCGCGCGTCGCGGGAGCGACGGGACGCGGTCCGTTGTTGATGACGTAGCTGACGACCGCGGTCGAGGTCCCCGCCAGTCGGGCCACATCGTCGCGGGTCACCTTGGGCATGGGCGGATTCTACTTGCAGGACGGCATGTCCGGACCAGAGGGCTGCAGTCGCCCTCGGTCCACGAACCGTCTGTGACGGTGCTGTGCGCGTCGGCCGCGCACAGCACCGTGGTCGGGGACAGGGGTCAGACCTCGAGCTCGACGTCGGCCTCGGCCGCCGCGGTCTCCGGTTCGGACGGCCCGGACTCGCCCGAGCGGCCCTTGTCGGACTTGTCCGGGACGACGAAGCGGTAGCCGACGTTGCGGACGGTTCCGATCAGCTGTTCGTGCTCCGGCCCGAGCTTGGCGCGCAGGCGCCGGACGTGGACGTCGACCGTCCGGGTGCCGCCGAAGTAGTCGTAGCCCCAGACCTCCTGCAGCAGCTGGGCTCGGGTGAAGACGCGGCCCGGGTGCTGCGCGAGGTACTTGATGAGTTCGAACTCCTTGAAGGTCAGATCCAGCACCCGGCCCTTGAGCTTGGCGCTGTAGGTGGCCTCGTCGACGGAGAGGTCGCCGTTGCGGATCTCCATCGGGCTCTCGTCGGCGACGACGGACTGGCGTCCGATCGCGAGGCGCAGCCGCGCCTCGACCTCCGCCGGGCCGGCGGTGTCGAGCAGGACGTCGTCGATGCCCCATTCGGCCGTGACGGCGGCCAGGCCGCCCTCGGTGACCACCAGCACCACGGGCGCGCCGGGCCCCGTCGAGCGCAGCAGCTGGCACAGGCTGCGGATGTGCGGCAGATCACGGCGGCCGTCGACGAGAATGACATCGGCGCTGGGGGTGTCGACGAGAGCCGCGCCCTCGGCGGGCGCGACGCGGACGTTGTGCAGCAGCAGCCCGAGGGCGGGCAGCACCTCCGCCGACGGCTGGAGGGCGTTGGTCAGCAGCAGCAGCGAACTCATACCCGGTTAGTCCCCTTTCCGGGTGGGCCGGTGGCACTTCGGTGTACCCCGACGGCGCACGTCGTCGGGCGCAGCCGGTAACGTCCGGCTCTCGCACGAACGTCCGTATCTCGCGTTCACAAAGCACAAAAGGACCCGGGGGCGACACTGCCCGGATCCCTCTTGACTAGGAGAATAGCCCACATGGACGCCCCAGCGAAGAGTGCTGTCCGTCTCATGGACACCTCCCGTTCCTGGCGCTACCCGGCGCAGGCGCAGCTGATCACGGCGGACGGCGTCACTCTCCACGCCGAGTACCTCCCGCCGGGTGACGGCGCGTCGGACGACGTGGCGGTCGTCCTGGCGCACGGGTTCACGGGGGCGGTGGAACGGCCCGCGCTGCGGCGCGCGGCACGGGTCTTCGCGCGGTACGGCGGCGTCGTCACGTTCTCCTTCCGCGGCCACGGACGCTCCGGCGGCCTGTCGACGGTGGGCGACCGGGAGGTCCTCGACCTGGACGCTGCCGTCGCCTGGGCGCGGTCGCTGGGCTTCGCGCGCGTCGTCACGGTGGGCTTCTCGATGGGCGGCGCGGTGGCCGTCCGGCACGCGGCGCTGAGCGGCGGGGTCACCGCGACGGCGGCGGTCAGCGCGCCGGCCCGCTGGTACTACCAGGGCACGGTGCCGATGCGGCGGCTGCACTGGGTCGTGATGCGGCCGCTCGGGAGGGTGGTCGGCCGCGTCGGACTGAAGACCCGCATCGATCCGAAGGAGTGGACCGAGGTGCCGTTGCCGCCGGTCGCGGCGGCCGCGCGGCTCACCGTGCCGCTGCTCGTCGTCCACGGCGACGCGGACCCGTACTTCCCGCTGGACCATCCGCGCTCGCTGGCGCAGGCGGCGTCGGCGTCCTCGCCGAAGTCGGAGCTGTGGATCGAGCCGGGCTTCGGCCACGCGGAGAACGCCGCGCCGGAGCCGTTGCTGGAGCGTGTCGCGCGGTGGGTCACGGTGCAGCACGAGGAGGTGCTGGAGGACGGGCGCAAGGAGGGGCGCGAGGAGGCAACCCGGGAGGGCGCGAAAGGGCGCTGACCTGCCGCGCGTGACGGTTGCGCGGGTGATTGGCGATGATGGCCCGCATGCAAGGTGCGACGGAGACAGTCAAGAACGGCGTGATCCGCTACTGGGCGGCCGCGAAGGCCGAGGCGGGCACGGCCGAGGAGCCGTACGCGGCGGCGACGCTCGCGGAGGCGCTGGACGCTGCGCGCGCCCGCCACGCCGAACGCCCGCGCTTCGCGCAGGTGCTCGCGCACTGCTCGTTCCTGGTCGACGGCGCGCAGGTCGGCAGCCGTGACCACGCCGAGGTCGCCCTCACGGAGGGCGGCACGGTCGAGGTCCTCCCCCCGTTCGCGGGAGGATGAGCGACGCCATGAGCGACTACCAGCAGAACTACTCGGGCTTCCCGATCGACCCGGCCGAGGGCGACCAGGAACGCACCGCCTACCTGCCTCCGATGCCGCCGCCCGCGTCCCCGGAGCCGTATCCGTCCGGCCCCTCCGGCTCCGCTGCGGAGACCGCCTTGCTGCCGCCGGTCCAGGACCCTTCGGCCGCGGGCCAGTCGCGTTTCGGTCACATCGAGGCGAAGTACGGCACCGCCGAAGTCCCGCAGCTCCCCGACCCGGCGGCGGCCCCGCAGGCCCAGCCCGCCGCTCAGTCGTCCGCTCAGCCCTCGGCTCAGCCCTCGGCCTGGCCCGATGGCTGGGAGCGCCCCGCCGCGCCCCCGCCGACCTGGGCCCCGGCCCCGGCGCCGCAGCCTCACGGCGTTCCCGCACACGGCGCCTTCCCCCCGGCCCAGCCGCCGAGCCCCGCTGAGGGCCAGAGTTACGCTCCCGGCCGGCCCACGGGCCCGAACGGCCACACACCCGCGCCGCAGGCCCCCTTCACCGCTCCGACGCCGCCCGAGGGCTACGCCCCCGGCCAGCCGCCGTTCGGCGGACCCGTCGGCGGCGTTCCCACAGCTGGGCAGCCGGGCTCGCCCCAGGGCGGGTCCCCGGGCGCCCCGAACGCCTTCGCAGCCGGCACCGGCCCGCAGCACGAGCCTTTCCCGTCGGTGCAGCCCCCGGGCTTCACCGGCGCCGGTTCGGCACCTGCGGGGGCTCCTGCCTACGGCCAGCCGCCTCTGGGCCCTGACGGGCGGGCGTCCGGGCCGCAGGCGACCTTCCCAGGTCCCAACCCGCCCCAGGGTTACGCCCCCAGCCAGGCGCCGTTCGGCGCGCCCCAAGCCGGTGGTCCCGCCGGAGGCGGCTCACTGCGCGAGGCCTTCGCGGCGGCGCAGCCGCTGGGCCCTGACGGGCAGGTTCCCGGTCCGCAGGCCGCGTTCGTCGGTCCCAACCCGGTGGATGGTCACGCCGCGGGTCAGCCGCCGTTGGGCCTTGACGGGCAGGCGCCCGCGCAGCAGGCCCCCAACCCGGGCGACGGCTACGCCCCCGGCCAGGCGCCGTTCGGCGCGCCCCAAGCCGGTGGTCCCGCCGGAGGCGGCTCACTGCGTGAGGCCTTTGCGGCGGCGCAGCCGTTGGGCCCTGGCGGGCAGGTTCCCGGTCCGCAGGCCGCGTTCGGCGGTCCCAACCCGGCCGACGGTTACGCCGCGGGCCAGGCGCCGTTCGGTGCGCCCGGGGCCGGGGCCCCCGGGCAGGCCGGCTTCGCCGGCGTCGGTTCGGCGCCCGCAGGGAGTGCCGGATTCGGTCAGCAGCCGCTGGGCCCTGAGGGGCAGGCGTCCGCGCCGCAGGCGGCCTTCTCCGGCCCCAACCCGCCCCAGGGCTACGCCCCCGGCCAGCCGCCGCTCGGTGCAGGCGCGGGGTCGCTGCGGGAGGCGTTCGCGTCGGCCGAGCCGACCGGGCCGGGGCGGGGAGCGCCCGAGGGTGTGCACGTCGGGGCGATCCTCGCGCCCGGGCAGTCGCCGTTGGAGGTCGGCGGCGGCTCGCTGCGGGAGGCCTTTGCCGGGGCGCAGCCGACCGGTCCCGGCCCTGCGCCCGCCGCGGTCGTGACAGCGACCCCCGCCGCTCCGCAGGCGGCGCGGACCGGGTCGCCGATCATCGACCCCGGGCTGCAGCCGGGGGTGATCACGCTCGGGCTCGGCGCGCTGATCGGGGTCGCCGCTCTCGCGGGCAAGTTCGGCCTGGTGATGCCGGTGGCGTTGCTGCAGGCGGTGACGGCCGCCGGGTGGTTCCGGCTGAACGGCATGTGGCCCGCGCGGCAGGGCATCGCCCTGGCCGCGCTGGGCGGTTTCGTCGCGGACGCGGCGATCCTCGCCGCGTCCGCGCACTCCAGCGGGCCCGCGATCATCGCCGGGACGCTGGGCGCGTTCTTCATGCTGGTGCTGATCCTGCAGATCTTCCGGCCCAGCAATCCGGACGAGCGCTTCTACGCGCTCACCGTCTGCGCGTCCGCCACGGTGGTCACCGTCCTCGTGGGCGGGTTCCTCGCCGTAGGCTCGGGCAAGGCCGTGCTGGCGGGCGCCCTCGCAGCGGGCGTGAGCGCCGCGGTCTCGGCCGTCCTGCGCAAGCCGCCCGTGGTCGGCTTCGCCGCGGGTGGGTTCCTGGGGCTGCTCGTGGGCGCCGGACTGGCCGCCGCGACGGGGCTGGGGCTGACCGAGGGGCTGCTGCTGGGTCTGGGTGCGGGCGTCTGCGCCCTGATCGGGCGCCGCGTCGCCGCGTACGACTTCCCGTCGCGGTTCGTCCACATGACGGCCGGCGTGGCCCTGCCGCTCGCAGTCGCCGCGCCGATGGTGTACCTCATCGCGCGCTGAGTCCCACGCTGAGTCCGGTGGGCGCGGGGTCGGGCAACCACATCGCCCGGCCCCGCGTCCCATTCAGGGATCATCCGATCATCGACAGAGCAACCGAGGGGATCCGACACCCGATGCGCAATCTGCGTCGCCTGCTCATAGTCCTGGTGCTGCTCTTCGGCGTCTTCGTGGCGGTCGACCGCGTCGCCGTTCGCTTCGCGGAGGACCAGGCCGCGTCCAAGATCCAGTCTGCGCGCGGCCTCGCGCAGAAGCCGAGCGTCACCATCGAGGGCTTCCCGTTCCTGACCCAGCTGATCGGCTCCAAGCTGGACGAGATCAAGGTCCACGCCAACGACGTGAAGGACCCGCAGAGCAAGGTGGAGCTGGCCTCGCTGGACGCGGACCTGACCGGCGTCAAGATCTCCAGCGACTACTCCAGTGCGGTCGCGGACCACGCCACCGGCACCGTGCTGATCACCTACGAATCGCTGAACGCGGCGCTGCCCGGCGGCACGACCGTGGCCTACGGCGGCCAGCCCGGCAAGGTGAAGGTCGGCACGAGCATCGAGGGCCAGTCGATCCACGGCACCGCGGACATCTCCGTCGTGGGCGGCAACAACATCGGCCTGAACCACCTGGACACCGGCAACCCGCTGCTCGACCTGGGGGCGACCATCTTCGCCCCGTCGGTGCCGGTGGCCGGCCTGCCCAGCGGCCTGAAGCTGGACTCGATCCAGGCCGAGGCCGACGGCGTCTCCGTCACGGCGTCCGGCACCCAGGTCAGCCTCAACGGCTGAGGACCAGCCGGTTCGCTCGACCGTATCCACATGTCGAGACGCACTGTCCACTCCCGCGCACCGCAGCGCGGGAGTGGGCCCTCCCGACCGGCCCCGTGGAGCCTCGCGACGCCTGCAAAGGCAGATCTGTCTCTCATGTCGGATCGATCTGTCTCACTATTCAATACTTTGGTGACAGTGCCCGACCCGTTCCCTAGCATCGTTGCCATGAAGCGACAGGCGGATCTCACGAAGCGGCGGGCAGTAGACCTGTGTCGCGTCGCTGCCTGCCTCTGTCGAATGCGCTGACCGGGCGGTTCCCAGCCCACCTTCGCGCACATCCCCGCGCTGCTCCGCACCGCCGAGCGGCGTTCCTGAAAAACTCTTGCCGCATGTCCCACGATCCGGACTTCCCTCCGGACCGTCGGCGCGCGCGGCGCCCCCCAACCTTCCGCAACTGCCCCGGAGGAGTTTTCCCATGAGCCGTAGTGACGTACTGGTCAGCGCCGACTGGGTTCAGGACCACCTGGACGACCCGAAGGTCGTCGTGGTCGAGGTCGACGAGGACACCAGCGCCTACGACAAGAACCACATCCGCAACGCCGTGCGGATCGACTGGAAGAAGGACCTCCAGGACCCGGTCCGCCGCGACTTCGTGGACCAGGCCGGCTTCGAGGCCCTCCTCTCCGCCAAGGGCATCGCCAACGACGACACCGTCGTCCTCTACGGCGGCAACAACAACTGGTTCGCCTCCTACGCCTTCTGGTACTTCAAGCTCTACGGCCACGGCGACGTCAAGCTGCTCGACGGTGGCCGCAAGAAGTGGGAGCTGGACTCCCGCGAGCTGGTCGACGGCGCCAAGGTCCCGGAGCGCGCCGCCACCGAGTACAAGGCCCAGGCCCAGGACACCTCCATCCGCGCCTTCCGCGACGACGTCGTCGCCGCGATCGGCAACAAGAACCTCGTCGACGTCCGTTCGCCCGACGAGTTCTCCGGCCGCCTGCTCGCCCCCGCGCACCTGCCGCAGGAGCAGTCGCAGCGTCCGGGCCACGTCCCGACCGCGAAGAACATCCCGTGGTCCAAGAACGCCAACGACGACGGCACCTTCAAGTCGGACGACGAGCTGCGCGCCCTCTACGAGGCCGAGAACGTCGACCTGGCGCAGGACACCATCGCCTACTGCCGTATCGGCGAGCGCTCCGCGCTCACCTGGTTCGTGCTGCACCAGCTGCTCGGCCAGACCAACGTCAAGAACTACGACGGCTCGTGGACCGAGTACGGCAGCCTCGTCGGCGTGCCGATCGAGCTCGGCTCCAACTGAGCAGGCCACGCCCAGCGAAGCAAGGAGAGCAGGAACATGTGTGGAGCCAAGGCCGGAGGGCCCGAGCTGGCAGGAGTTGATGTGGCCAACGAGACGATCATCCAGGGTTCGGTGACCCGCGACGGCGAGCCGGTCAACGGTTACGTGCGTCTGCTGGACGCGAGCGGCGAGTTCACCGCCGAGGTCCCGACCTCGGCGACGGGCCAGTTCCGTTTCTTCGCCGCCCCGGGCAGCTGGACGCTGCGCGCGCTCGTCCCGGGCGCCACGGTCGACCGCGCGGTCGTGGCCCAGCAGGGCCAGTTCACGGAGGTCGCCATCACCGTCTGAACGGACGCCTGAACGGGCACCGCGAGCCCCCTCCCGGCCACGACGGGAGGGGGCTCGTCCGTTCCCGGGCGTTCCGGAACGGCCTGCGCGGGAAGACTGAAGGCATGCAGTCACGACGGCGGCACTGGTACTACGCCCTGATGGGGATCTGTGTGGTCCTGATCCTGCTGGCGTGGAACGTGGTGCGCCTGTGGTCGGTGCCGGCGGCCGTCGTGATGAGCCTGGTGGCCATGGTCATCCCGCCCGTCGCCGCCATCGTCGCCAACCGGCGCGGTCCCGACGACGTGTGGTGGGACGACCCGTCGGTGAGCCGTCACGTCCCCGGGCCGCGGCGCCCGCGGCAGCCCCGGTCCCACTGAGCGCCGTCCACTGGCCGAACCGCCGTCTCTCGTATGGCGGGCCTCACCGTGAGTGGGCGTGGCCGGGCCACTAGACTGCCGCGCAGGAATGCTTTCCCCACTGGTGAGGACGCGCAATGTCTGGCCTTGAGATCTTCTTCGACACCCTTCTCGGCGTCATCGCGGTCGCCATCGTGTGGTTCGCGTACTACTCCGTCACCAAGCTCTACCAGGGCCAGCGCTGATCATGATCGAGATCCCTTCCGGCCTGCACAAGGACGTCGTCTCCCTCGCCTTCCTCCTCGGCACCTGGGAGGGCGCCGGAGTCTTCGAGCCGCTGCCCGGGCAGGCGAGCCCCGGCGAGGAGAAGTGCAACTTCGGCCAGGAGATCGTCTTCCGGCACGACGGCCGTCCCTTCCTCGAGTTCCGCTCCCGTACCTGGGTGCTGGACGAGCAGGGCGAGAAGGTCCGGCCGCTGGAGAACGAGCACGGCTTCTGGCGGGTGACCGGCAACGCCCATGGCACCTCCGGCGTGCGTGAGATCGAGTTCTCCTCCGTCCGCGACGACGGCACCGTCGAGATCTGGTACGGCGAGCTCGCCGACGGCAAGCCCCAGATCGAGATCGCGACGGACGCGGTGGCCCGTATCGAGGGCGCGCCCGCGTACACCGGCGGCAAGCGCCTGTACGGCTACGTCAACGAGGACCTGATGTGGGTCGGCGAGAAGGCCGCCGCCGAGGTCCCGCTGCGGCCCTACATGTCCGCGCAGCTGAAGAAGGTGCTCAGCCCCGCCAAGCTGATCGAGGACATCGCGGACCTTCCGGACGACGGCATCGCCTTCTTCCGCTGAGGTTCGTCCGCCGAGGACGCTGCTCCGACGGCGTGAGTCCCGTACCCCCCTAGACTCGGGGGTACGGGACTCACGTGTTCGCGGACCAGACAGGGGTTTGTTTCTTGTGAGCAGCGGCAGCGGCATCGACTGGCAGACCGACCTGCGCCGGCGCGGCTACCGGCTCACGCCGCAGCGGCAACTCGTGCTCCAGGCCGTCGACGAGCTCGAGCACGCCACCCCGGAGGAGGTCCTCACCGCAGTGCGCCGCACCGCGGCAGGCGTGAACATCTCCACCGTCTACCGCACGCTCGACCTGCTGGAGGAGCTGGGCCTGGTCACCCACGCCCACCTCGGGCACGGCGCGCCCACCTACCACCTGGCCAGCCGCGACCAGCACATGCACCTCGTCTGCCGCGACTGCGACACGGTGATCGAGACCGACGTGGTGCTGGCGGAACCGTTCGTGGAATCCCTGCGGCGCGCGCACGGTTTCGACACTGACATGAAGCACTTCGCCATCTTCGGTCGCTGCGCGGCCTGTTCGGCGAAGGCCCAGCACCAGGCCGACCGGGCAGACCAGGCCGATCACGCCCATCAGGCCGACCAGGCTCAGGAGAACCACGCGTGACCACTCCCAGCGACACGACGACCGACTCCGCCTACCGCAGCCCGCTGCTCGACCGCCTGCCCGGTGCGGTCCCGGCCGACGGCGTGGATGCGGGCGTCGCCGCGCACTACGGCGACCTCTTCCGTGAGCAGCGGGCGCTGGCCTCCGGCCACGGCTTCGTCGACCTCTCGCACCGGGGCGTCGTGACCGTCTCCGGCCCGGAGCGGCTGAGCTGGCTGCACCTGCTGCTGACGCAGCACGTCAGCGAGCTCCCGCCGGGCCGCGCGACGGAGGCGCTGATCCTCTCCCCGAACGGCCACATCGAGCACGCCCTCTACCTGGTCGACGACGGCGCCACCGTGTGGATCCACGTCGAGCCGGGGACGACGCCCGAGCTGGTGGCCTACCTGCAGAAGATGAAGTTCTTCGCGCAGGTCGAGATCACCGACGCGACCGAGGAGTACGCCGTGGTCTTCGCGGCCGGAGCCGAGGGGCCGGCCGTCCCCGAGGCCGCGGCCGAGCGCCGGCTCGCGGACGGCCGCGACCTGTTCGTGCCGCGTGCCTCGCTGACCGACGCGGTCGTGGGCCTGGGGCCCGCGGCCGGCCTGTGGGCCTACGAGGCGCTGCGCGTCGAGGCGCACCGCCCCCGCCTGGGTTTCGAGACCGACCACCGCACCATCCCGCACGAGCTGGGCTGGCTGGAGACCGCCGTCCACCTGCAGAAGGGCTGCTACCGCGGCCAGGAGACGGTCGCCCGCGTGCACAACCTCGGCCGCCCCCCGCGCCGCCTCGTCTTCCTCCACCTCGACGGCAGCGAGGAGTCCCTGCCCGCCCACGGCGACCCGGTCCGCCTCGCCTCCGACGGCCCCGACGGCCGCCCGGTCGGCTTCGTCACGACGGCGGTCCGCCACCACGAGCTGGGCCCGATCGCCCTCGGCCTGGTCAAGCGCAACACGGCCCCGGACGCCACCCTCCTGGCGGGCCAGGTCGCAGCGTCCCAAGAGCTGATCGTCGAGGCCTGACCGCCACGACACGGGGCGGTGGGGACGGCTCCTCGCGCGCTTCCGACCTCAGAAGTCCAGCAGCACGGTGAACGGGCCGTCGTTCGTCAGTGACACCTTCATGTCCGCGCCGAAGCGGCCCGTGGCGACCGTCGCGCCCAGCGCGCGGAGCTGGGTGACGACCTCGTCGACCAGCGGTTCGGCCACCGGGCCGGGCGCTGCGGCGTTCCAGGTGGGGCGGCGGCCCTTGCGGGCGTCGCCGTAGAGGGTGAACTGGCTGATGACCAGCAGAGGGGCGTTCAGGTCCGAGCAGGACTTCTCGCCCTCGAGGATGCGCAGGGACCACAGCTTGCGCGCCATCAGCGCCGCCTGCTCCGGGGTGTCCTCGTGGGTCACGCCCACCAGGACGCACAGGCCCGGTCCCAGAATCGAGCCGACGACCTCGCCGTCGACGGTCACGCTTGCCTCGGTCACCCGCTGAGCCACTGCACGCATGCCCCCATTCTCCGGCACGCCCGCAGAGCGCCGGTTCGTGGGGCGCGCGCTGTGTGTCCGCGCGCCCCCACCGCGGCGTCACCGGGGCCGTGCGCTGGGGATATGCGGCGGTCGTATTTATCACCGAGATTCGCCACGGGCCCGATCGGGTGCAGGCGTCGACGAACCTTCGACCGACGGTGGCACGATGCACCCGTGGGACACCAAGACGAGCTCGCTGCACCGCCCGGGCCGGGGCCCTCCGTGGCCGGCCCCGTCACGCCCGGCCCCGCCGGGCCGAAGATGCTCGCCGGGCTGAAGATGGACGAGCTGCGCACACTGCGGCGGGACGCCCAGCAGGAGGAGGCCGACCTCTCCTACCTGCGCCGGCTGCTCCAGGGCCGGGTCGACATCCTGCGCGCCGAGCTCCATCGCCGCAGCGCGCTGGCCGAGGAGCCCGCGGACACGCTGCTGGAGCACCTGCCGGAGATCCTCGCGGACATCCCGTCCCAGGTCCGTCACTCGGCCCGGCACCTCACGGTCTCGACGCCGAGCAGCCGCCAGTACGGCGCGCTCGCGGACGAACTCATGGGCGACGCCCGGCTCGCGGACCTCACCGGACAGAGCGACGAGCAGCTCGTCGCCGCCTGCCGTCGGCTCACCGCACACGAACGCGGCATCTCGCGGCGACGTCACCGTCTCCAGCGGACGGTGGACGAGTGCAGCGCGGAGATCGCCCGCAGGTACCGTGAAGGGGAAGCACGCGTCGACGACCTGCTCTCCGGTGGGTGATCTCCAACCGGGGGCGGGCTCCCTGGAAGGCACCGAGGCACACCCACATGTCTGCTCCCACTGCATCCGCATCCGCGACTGCCTCGGCCGCCGCTGACCTGCCGGTCCTGGCCGAGGTGGTCCGGTCCGGCTTCGTCGAGGGCCACCACCGCGGTTCGCTGGTCGTCCTCGCCCCCGACGGCTCCGTCGACTTCGCCCTCGGCAGCCCCGAGCGTCCTGTCTTCCCGCGGTCCAGCAACAAGCCCATGCAGGCCACGGCGGTGTTGCGGACCGGCCTTGAGCTGGACGGCGAGTTCCTCGCCCTGGCCGCGGCGAGCCACTCTGCGGAAACGTTTCACCTCGACGCCGTGCGGAAGATCCTCGCCTCGGCCGACCTCGACGAGTCCGCTCTCCTGACCCCGCCTTCGCTCTCCCTGGACGAGGAGGAGGCCGAGGCCTGGATACGCGCCGGCGGGCAGCGCGAGCGCATCCTGATGGACTGCTCCGGCAAGCACGCGGCGATGCTCGCCGCCTGCGTCCGCAACGGCTGGGACACCGCGAGCTACCTCGACGAGGACCACCCTGTGCAGGTGGAGGCCCGGACCACGCTGGAGGAGCTGAGCGGCGAGTCCGTCGCCGCCGTCGGCGTCGACGGCTGCGGCGCGCCACTGATGGCCGTCAGCCTGGTCGGCCTGGCGCGCGCCTTCCGCGCGCACGTCCTCGCGGACCCCGGCACCCCCCAGCGCCGCGTCGCGGACGCGATGCGCGCCCACCCCGAGTACGTCGCCGGCACCCGCCGCATCGACACCTGGCTGATGCGCGCGGTCCCCGGCGCGATGGCCAAGATGGGCGCGGAGTCCGTCCAGGCCGTGGCCCTCCCGGACGGCCGCGCCCTCGCCTTCAAGATCGACGACGGCGCGAAGCGCGCCCTCGGCCCCGTCCTCGCCGGCGCCCTGCGCCGCATGGGCGTCACCACCGAGGACGACACCCTCGCCCGCATCGCGGCTTCGCCGCTCCTCGGCGGCGGCACCCCGGTCGGCGAGGTCCGCGCCGCCTTCTGAGGGCCCGTCATCAAGC
>NZ_BBPP01000055.1 GCF_000787835.1 Streptacidiphilus melanogenes | reverse complement strand
AGATTCGACCCGACCGCCGCCTCCTTCGGCGATGCGGACGCGAGCTTCCTCGAGACCGAACAGTACTGAGAGGAGGCTTCATCCTGCGGATGGTGTCTGAGGTGCATCATGGCTTCGGAGCGGTGGGGTCGGGCGTCGTAGTCGCGTGCGATTCGGCGATGGTTCATCAGCCAACCCAGCGTCCGCTCGGCGGTCCAGCGGCGGGACTGGACCTTGAAGCCTTCACTGCGGGGTCGCGTTGGACGATCTCAAGGTCGATGCCGAAGCGGTCGCCGTGGTCGATCGCGGTGGTGCGACAGCCGTTGTCGCCCCAGGGCTTTGCGCAGATGCTGGCGGGCGGTGGGGAGCTTACGATGCCGAGAACTGCGGCCGCACGGTCCCGCCGAATTGCCACGCCGGGCATGTCCTCCAGGTACTCAGCAGCCAACTCGCAGCTCTCCTCCGGAGTGAACTCGCGGCAGTCGCGCCACCAGGGTGCTACGAGAAGGAGCTGCAACAGCTCCCGCAGGCCAGACGCGACCAGAGCCGCACGGCCTTCGGAGTCTGCGTACAGAATCGGACGTTCCTCGCCACCATCGCCACAGAAGAAGTACGTGCCCCCAGCCCCATCACCCGCGAAGCCTTCCAGCTCCGCGCCCGACGCGAGGTGAACCTCCTCGACGTGGACCCCTCGGTCAAGGTCAAAGTCACCAGGCCAGGCCAGGAAGTCGGCGACATCTTGGCGTTCGGCGATGACAGTGATCAGCGATTGCATGCGCCGCACCTTAACGGCTGGGTAGAACAGTCCCGCGCTCACGTGTGTCCGGAGGGACGGGCAGAATCGCGAGCATGCCCCTGTCCGTTGGCCGGGCGCAAAGGAGGCAATAGTGCACGGCCGGAATAACCCCTCTGAACCCTGGCGTCGTTGAGGGGGTCGCTCTGTCGGGTCAAGGGCAACTGCTCAGCGCGGCCGAGTAGGAGAGGCGCACGCCAGCTGCTCTCCGCGACTGCGACCTGGACTGCGAGCCGCGGCCAGGGCCTACCCAAAGGGCGTCTGGTCCGGTTGGCAGACAGTGCCGTTGGCGGGGGTGACGAGATCGACGAGGTAGCGCACCCTCGCCTCGTCGACGCATTTGCTGGGGACCTGGTAGCTGGGGTGGCCGTAGCCGTTCAAGGTGAGCAGCACGGCGTTGCCGAGTCGCCGTTGCGCGGCCTGGGCGTTGCTGTATCCGGTGGCGGGGTCGTAGCGGGCGTTGATCAGCAGGATCGGGGTTCTGGTCCTGGCGTTCCAGGGTCCGGTGTAGCGGTCGGCGTCGGGGGACGGCCAGTGCGAGGCGCACGGCGACCAGAGCCACCAGCCCAGCAC
Source organism: Streptacidiphilus melanogenes (assembly GCF_000787835.1). Taxonomy (GTDB): domain Bacteria; phylum Actinomycetota; class Actinomycetes; order Streptomycetales; family Streptomycetaceae; genus Streptacidiphilus; species Streptacidiphilus melanogenes. The sequence continues at coordinate 41,165 of NZ_BBPP01000055.1, read as the reverse complement.
CGTGCCCCAGAGCCTGCTGGTGTCGGTGAAGTCCGCGATCTGCCAGGTCCAGGCGGAGGACGGGACGCGGGCCACGGCGTCCGCACAGGAGATTGCCGACGAGGTGGTCGCGCCGACGCCCAGGGCCTCGGGCGTCTGCAGGGCGTTGGCCGCTGTCTTCAGGTTCGACGCGTCGCCGCCTACTGCGGCCTCGAGGTCGTTCGCGAAGGCGGGCCAGGTGAGTGGCGACCGCAGCGGGTTGAATGTGGAGACCAGCAGGTCGCCGTAAGTGAGCACGCCCGGCGGGTTAGCGTGGCGCGCGGGGATCGGCGCCCGGCGGGCGGTGGCGAACAGCCCCGTCACGCGCTGTTTGACCGTGTCGCCGTGGCCGGCGAGCGCGCAGCGCCCGGGACCCGCCTGCTGGCACAACGCTTCGAACTGGGCTAGCACCTGGTCGGTGGAGGAGACGGCGCTGGTGATGTTCGCTTCCATGCTGGTGGTCTGGGCCACCGTGTCGACGATGCCGTCGAGCATCATCGCGCGCACCCGGCCGGGGAACAGGTTCGCGTACGTCTGGCCGATCATGGAACCGTAGGACAGGCCGACGTAGGTGAGCTCGGGGTCGCCGACCAGCGCGCGGAGTCGGTCGAGGTCGCGGGCGGTGTCCGCGGTGGAGATGTGCGTGAGCAGGTCTCCACTGAGCTTGGCGCACCGGGACGCCAGCTCTTCGGCCTTGCGCTGGTAGGCGACCGATTCCGCCGGGGTGCTGGGGATCGACACGCCCTTCCAGAACTGATCCTGCTCATCGCTGCTGGTGAAGCACTGCACGTGGGTGCTGTCGTTCGAGCCGCGGGGATCCCAGCCCACCACGTCGAAGCGTCCGTCGCCGAACGTGTCGAGCTCCTCGCCCGAGTCCCGTACCAGTGCAACACCGCTCTGGCCGGGGCCGCCGGGATTGACGAACATCGACCCGATGCGCGCGTCCGGTCTGCTCCCGAGACGACGGATGACGGCCAGTTCGATCTGCCGGCCGGTCGGCCGGTTCCAGTCCAGCGGCATCGGGACCCGCGCGCACTGGAACTGCCTGCCCAGTCCACTGCAGCTCGTCCAGGCGATCGCGTCCGGTCGGGCTCCGGCATGGGCACCGGCTTCGTGCGCGCCGTTCGACGTGCCCGCGGCGGCGGCCAACCCGAGAACGACCGCGACGGCCAGCCTCGCGCGCCGCCCCCATCGAGCAGCCTGCAGGGACGGTGGGGCGGTCTCGTCAGTCATCCCTGAGGCAATCCTCGGCTCAGCATCCCATCTGCCTACGCCAGCCTCCGACGCGAGCAGGCGATGAGCGCGACGCCTCGCCGATCCCGGTCCGCAACCCACCCGCTTGGTGCACCCGCCTCGCTCGGCTCCACCCGTCACGCCGGACACCTCACGGCCTGTGCAGCCGGTTACCGCACAGCCCGCGGCCGTTCCGGGTCCGTAATGCTGTGCGGGTGAATCTGGTTACCGCAGCAGTGACCTCACGGGGTTTCGGTCAGGACACCCGAACCGACCAGCTCCCACGGCCACACCCCCATCCCCCTCCCCCGCACCGCTCCGAGACGACTACGCCGACGACGCTCGCGCCTACCACGTCCATCGACTCGTGGTCGGCACCCTCCGCCTTTGCGGCGGAGGGCCTGGACGTGCCGACAACTCGGCCGAAGCCGGCGTCAGGCCCCCTTCAGAAGCCCTGCCTCTTCCAGCGTGGGCAGGTTGGCACGCTCGACAAGCCTGGCCGAGCGACGCACCGAAAAGCGCATGTCGTGCTGCTTGGCGCCACTAGGGTCCGTCTTCAAAGTGGATCAACTGATGAGAGATCACGTCGCGTGTGGTGCGTCGGCATGAGCTTTCGGATGCGGAGTGGGAGGTGCTGTCACGGCTCCTCCCACCTGCTGGTTTTGGGCGGCCCCGGATCAATGACCGGGTGGTGTTGAACGGGATCGTGTGGAAGCTGCGGACCGGGTCGGCCTGGCGGGACGTGCCGGAGCGGTACGGCTCGTGGCAGTCGCTGTACACGCGTTTCCGCAGGTGGGCCCTGGATGGGACGTTCAGCCGGATGCTGCGGGCGATCCAGGCGGAGAAGGACGCGGCCGGCGACATCGACTGGGTGGTGTCGGTGGACTCCACGATCGTGCGGGCCCACCAGCACGCAGCGGGCGGCAAAAGGGGGCTCGAGACCGGGACGAAGCGGGTGATCACGCCCTCGGCCGATCCCGTGGCGGACTGAGCACCAAAGTCCACCTGGCTTGCGATGGACATGGTCGCCCGCTCGGCTTCGTCCTGACCGGTGGCAACACCCACGACTGCACCCGGTTCGAGCAGGTCATGGCCGAGATCCACGTTCCTCGCACCGGTCCCGGCCGTCCACGCAGCACACCGGACCACGTGATCGCCGACAAGGGGTACAGCTCTCGCAGGATCCGCGCCTACCTGCGCAGACGCGGCATCCGCCACACGATCCCCGAACGCAGGGACCAAGCCGCCGGCCTCCGACGACGTGGACGGGCAGGCGGCCGACCGCCCGGCTTCGACCGGGCCGTCTACCGGCTCCGCAACGTCGTCGAACGCTGCTTCAACCGCCTCAAGCAGTGGCGCGGCCTGGCCACCCGTTACGACAAGACCCGCGAGTCGTACCAGACCGCCGTCACCATCGCCTCAATCCTGCTCTGGATCTGAACTTTGAAGACGATCTCTAGGCGGCGAAGTGGACGTCGAGCGCCACCGCCTCGGGATTCCCTCCCGTCCGCCCACTGCACCTGCGATGACCCTCGACTGATACCGCCGAGACGTGGGTCTTCCGCCTACGGCGTGCCCGGAACACCCGCGCGGCGGTCTACCTGGTGAGGTCGGCCGGCTTGTCGAGTCGCATCAGTTTCTCTGGGTTGGACGTCGCGTAGATCCGGGTGATGTGCCCGTTCTCGACCACGAGGCTGACCGCGGCCCGGCCGCTGGCGGATTCGATCCGGATCGCGGGGACGCCGTTGAGCCACACCACCGTGTGTTCGAAGGCGGCCCGTCCGGTGCCGGTGAGCATCGTCGCCACGAGTTGGGCCCCGTGGACAGGGGCCGGCGCGGCGGCCGTGAGCCCGCCGCCGTCGGCGATGAGGACCACGTCCAGCGCCATGATCTCCATCAGCTCCTGCACGCGCCCGGTGTTCAGCGCGGCTAGGAACCGGTCCATCACGGCCCTGTGCTCCGAAGGGCTCACGCTGACGCGTGGCCGCCGGGCGGCGACGTGGTCCCGGGCCCGCCGAGCGATCTGCCGAACCGCGGCGGGCGTCTTGCCCACGGCCCCGGCGACCTCGTCGTAGGGCAGGTCGAACACCTCGCGGAGCACGAATACCGCCCGCTCGGTGGGGCTGAGCGTTTCCAGGACGGTCAGCATCGCGATCGAGACGCTCTCCGCGAGTTCGACGTCGTCGGCGACGTCGGGGCGGGTCAGCAGCGGCTCCGGCAGCCACTGGCCGACGTAGTCCTCGCGGCGGCGGGCCAGTGTGCGCATACGGTTGAGCGCCTGCCGCGTGACGGTCCGGACGAGGTAGGCCCGCGCGTCGTGGACCTGCGACCGATCGACGTCGGCCCACCTCAGCCAGGTCTCCTGCAGCACGTCCTCCGCGTCGGCTGCGGAACCGAGCATCTCGTAGGCGACGGTGAACAACAGGCCCCGGTGGGCGACGAACGGTTCCTCGATCACGTCGCGGTCCCGGCTCCGGTCCCAGCCCCGGCGGAGGACGCGGCCGGCCGCTCGGCCAGCGGGATCTCGCAACTGTCGGAGAAGCCCTGGGAGGTGACCCCGTTCGCCACGTTGGCCCTGGTCGCCAGGTTGACGTAGGCGACGAACGCGGTGAGTTCCACCATCGCCGGGGCCCCGAGCCGCCGCAACAGGCTGGCGTGCTGCTCGTCGGTGACGGTTGGCGGCGTGTCCGTCATCGCCTCGGCATACCCCATGACGCCGCGCTCCAGCTCGGTGAACACGTCCGTCTCCCGCCACCGCGGCACCTGGCTGGCCTTGTTCAGGTCCAGGTTCTCGTTCTGTGCCTGGAAGTAGCCGACGTCCAGGCACCAGCTGCAGCCGACCTGCGCGGCCACGGCCATGTGTGCGAACGACCTCAGGTCCGGGGCGACCGCGCCCCACGCCCCCACCTTGGCTCCGAACTCCAGGTTGTCCCGGGCCGCTTGGGGGCTGTGCCAGAGCACCTCCACGTTCTCGGGCACCATACCCAACTGCTTGATCATGTTCTCCGCGAGCTCGGCGGGGAGCTCGGCCTTCGGCAGGCGCAGCGCCATGCTGACTCTCCTTACTGGCGCCCCCTTGTGGGGCTGTTCGGCATGAAGACACCGCCCGGCTGCCGCGTGTGACAACCACCGCGGCCCCGGCGGGTTCCGTGGCCCGTCCCCTCCGGCGTCGTTCTCCCTGGATTCCTGTCACGGCGTTCGCGGTCTCATCCGTCGAGCGCAACCCCGACGTGGGCCAGTACCGCGGCGGCGCCGTCCTCCGCGGCGATGCGGCGCGCGAGTTCGACCGCTCGCTGCCCGTGGGCCGGATCGGCCACGCAGGCCGTGATCGCCTCGGCGAGGGCTTCGGCGGTGAGCTCGTGGAACGGCAGCGGCCGCGGGGCGACTCCGAGGCGTTGCAGCCGGGCGGCCCAGAAGGGCTGGTCGGCCATGACGGGTACCGCCACGGCGGGCACCCCGGCACGTAGTCCGGCTGCGGTGGTGCCCGCCCCGGCGTGGTGGACGACGGCGGCGGTGTGAGGGAAGAGCCAGTCGGGCGGGAGGTCACCGACCGGCAGGACGTCATCGCCGGTGGTGCAGGCCGGCCCACCCGGCCTGCACCACCGGCGCACTCCCGCCCGAGCCGCTGCTGCCGCCACCGGCTCGCCCAAGCGTTCTCCCTGGTCCGGTGCCATGCTGCCGAACCCGACGAAGACCGGGGGTGGACCGGCTTGGAGGAAGTCGACCAGCTCGGCCGGGGGCCGCCAACCTCGCGGCCGGGCGGGCCACCAGTAGCCCGCCACCTCGACCCCGGAAGGCCAGTCCGCCGGGCGCGGCACCACCAGCGGGCTGAAGCCGTGGAAGACCGGCCGGAGCCTTCCCGCCTGCGTCGACGCCTCGGCGGCGGGCAGCCCGAGCCGAGCGCGCAGCCTCGCCAGGACCGCTTGCTGGAGCGTTCCGGCCTGCGCCAGCAATGCCCGGCCCGCGGCGAGGTTGCCGTCCGCCCCCAGGTCGTCGGCGCCCGGCGTGCCCGGCAGCGGGAACTCCCTCGTGGCGAAGGCCGGTGCGAGGTAGGCACCGATGACGGGAATCGCGAACGCCTCAGCGGCCGCCTGGCTGAGCGATGCGGGGCCGAACGCGGTGAGCACCACGTCGGTGTCCGCCGCAACGGCCGCCACCACCCCATCTGCCAGCCGGTCCAAGAACGCCGCCGTCACCGCACGCGCCTCCTGCGGTGACGTCGCCAGAGCACGAGCACGGATCAACTCCTGCGGATTCCCGGGCAGAGGCCGGTATGCGAGACCGCAGCCGGCGACAAGTGCGGCGAAGGGTTCGTGCGCGGCCACGGCGACCTGGTGCCCGGCGTCCAGCAGGCGCTGTCCCAGGCCCGTGAACGGGGCGACGTCCCTGCGCGAACCGGCGGTGACGGTCAGAATCCGCATGTGATGATCCTCCTCGGCGAGTGCCGCCCCGAGCGGGCCGCAAGGCGGCGATCGCGTGGACGCTAACGGCTCCTGCGCAGTGGAGATTCAAGCAGCTGTGACGCACGCCATACGAGGCGAGAACACGGTGAGCATCGGCGACCTGGCCACGCGCACCGGGCTGCCGGTGAAGACCATCCGCTACTACTCCGACATCGGGCTGCTGCCCGAGAACGGACGCAGCCGAGGCGGTCACCGCAGGTACACCGCAGACGCGCTGTCGCGACTCCGACTGATCCAACGTCTGCGCGCGCTCGACACCCCGATCGCCGCGATCGCCACCGTGATGACGGGGGAACGCTCCCTGGGCGACCTCGTCAGCTGCGAACTGGACACCGTCCAGGCGCACATACGTGAGCTGACGTGGCGCCAGGGAATGCTGCAGGCTCTGGACGACTGCCCCGAGCTGGAACGGCTTCGCCGACTCGCGCTGCTCGCCGAGGTGGGCGACTGAGATCCACCTGGCCGTCGAGCAGGCGCAGAAGCTGATGTCGCTCGTGATCACGGCCGGACAGCACGGTGACTCCCCGCAGTTCCAGGTCGTGCTGGACCGCATTCGGGTGCCCAGAACCGGCCCGGGGCGCCCGCGCACCCGGCCGGACAAGGTCGGTGCTGACCAGGCCTACGGCTCCCGCACGAACCGCGTCTACCTGCGCAGACGCCGTATCGGCTGCACGATCCCGGAGAAGCGGGACCGGATCGCCAACCGCAAGAGGCGTGGCTCCCACGGGGCCAGCCGCCAAGGTCCGACAAGGCCGACTACCGCCGCTGGCGACCACCCGTCGAACGCGCCGTCGCCTGGACCGTCTACCGCGGAAACCGCCGACCGCACTACCGCGGCATGGTCCGCCGGAACAGCGGGATCGCCCGTCCTAGTCTCCCGCCGACTCATACGCGCGGGCGAGGTTGTCGCGGCTGGCCAGGGTATCGGGGTGGTCCTCGCCGAGCAGCCGCAGCCGCTCGTCGAGGGCCCGCTGATACAGCGCGATCGCCTGCTGCATGTCCCCCGCCGACTCGTATGCTCTGGCAAGGTTGTCGCGGCTGGCCAGGGTATCGGGGTGGTCCTCGCCGAGCACGCGGCGGGTGTCGTCGAGGATCTGCTGGAACAGCGGGATCGCCTGCTCCGGGTCCCCTGCGGCGTAGTAGACGAGGGCCAGGTTGCTGCGAGAGATCAGGGTGTCGGGGTCGTCCTCGGCGAGCACGCGGCGGGTGTCGTCGAGGATCTGCTGGAACAGCGGGATCGCCCGGCCCGGTTCTCCCGCCGACACGTAGGCGACGGCGAGGTCGTCGCGGGAGGCCCGGGTGTCGGGGTGGTCCTCGCCCAGCACCCGCAGCCGCCCCTCGAGGGCCCGCTCATACAGCGGGATCGCCTGCCCCCGGTCCCCCGCCAACGCATAGGCGACGGCGAGGTTCTTGAGGGAGATCAGCGTGCGAGGGTGGTCCTCGCCAAGCACCCGCAGCCGCCCGTCGAGGGTCCGCTGATACAGCGGGATCGCCTGCCCCGGGTTCCCTGCGGCCAGATAGCTTTCGGCAAGAAGGCTGCGGGACAGGAGCGTGTAGGGGTGGTCCTGGCCGAGTACCCGGACCCTGTCGTCGAGGTTCTGCTGGAACAGCGGGATCGCCCGGCCCAGATCCCCCGCGGCCAGGTAGCTCTCCGCAAGATTGTTTCGGGCGGTCAGAGTGTCGGGGTGGTCCTCGCCCAGCACCCGCAGCAACTCGTCGAAGGCCCGATGGAACAGCGGGATCGCCCGCTCCAGGTCCCCCGCGGCCTGGTAGCTTTCGGCAAGGATGCTGCGAGAGGTCAGAGTGTCGGGGTGGTCCTCGCCCAGCACCCGCAACCGGCCATCGAGGGCCTGCTGGAACAGCGGGATCGCCCGCCCCAAGTCCCCCACGGCGTAGTAGCTTTGGGCCAGGACGCCGGCGGTGGCCACGGTGTCGGGGTGGTCCTCGCCCAGCACCCGCAACCGGCCATCGAGGGCCTGCTGGAACAGCGGGATCGCCCGCCCCAGGTCCCCCGCCTTCGTGTAGGCGATCGCGAGATTGCTGCGGCAGGACAGGGTTTTGGGGTAGTCCTCGCCGAAGATCCGCAGCCAGCCACTGAGGGTCCACTGGAGCAGCGCAACGGCCGTCGATATGTCCCCCGCGTCGCTGTAGGCGATCGCGAGGTCCTCGCAGGCGTCCAGGGTGTAGGGGTGGTCTTCGCCGGACTGCATCAGGAACCGCTCGAACGTCCGCGTGCACTGCTCAAGATCGGAATCGCCGGGCGCGAAAGCGCCACGAGCGACGACCTGCGCATAAAGTGAAGCAGGCATCGACAGCATGTCGGAAGCGTCGTGACTGTCTTGATCAGCGAGTGGCTGGCCTAGGTCCGCATCGCGCCCGGACGGTGCGTCTGGACGGGTCGCGCGAAAATCGTCTTCCTTCACTTCTTCCAGCCCTCTTTGGTCCAACAAAGCCCTGGATCCGACCCAAGACCTGTGCCTACCCAGGCACGAGTCGGGTCGCATCGTTGTGAATCGTGCCGCCCGTTCGCAGCGCCCAGCCGTCGCTACCGCCCTGGTCCCTGCGCTTTTCGCCCCATGACGCGTCGGTCTTCCCGCTTGCCACTCCCCCGCCCACCGAAGCGCCTGACGTGCCCACGCCTGGCGCAGGCACGTCAGTACATTACTCACAAGTAGCAGGATCCTCATCCGCCAGAAGGCCAGGGCCCGACCCCCGACCGGGGGTCCCGCACCCCGGGCATGAGCCCACCACGCCAAGGACCCGGACGGCAACGAGTTCGAGGTGATGTGGCGAGTGCCGCGGGAGGACTGGCCGCCGGCCGACGACACGTCGAAGATGCGGGCACTGGGCCTGGAGGCCGACATCGCCCGCTGGGGCGCCGACCTGGCCACCGGCGCCGCTGCCGGCTCCACCACCTGAGGACGGCCGCGCGGCGTGCCGCACTAGAAGGCGGTGATCGTGGTCGGGGCGCGTTCCGCCCTGGTCAGTGCACGCAGGACGGGCACGGAGCCGCGCCTGCGGGCCGCCAGCGTGGCCAAGAGGCTGACAACCGCGTCGGTCGCCGCAACGGGCAGCTCAGGGGTCGGCACACCCACGCTGACAGCCAAGTCGTCGAGGTGGACGACCAGCTCCATCATGCGGTTGGCCAGCAGGTCGTCCAGCCGCAGTGAGGGCGGCCCCCACGGGAACTGCACCACCCGCGACGGGGGCTGGCGCGGCAGGTCTCGGCGCAGCCGGTCGAGCACCTCGGCGGTCCGGCTCGCCAGTGCCCGCGGACCGGACGCGGCGTAGTCGGCGCCACGGCTCCTGATCCCCCGGTGGACCTCGCTGTCCTGCTCGGCGTCGATCCACCTGGCCTGGAGGAAGTAGTCCACCAGCGCCACGGGCTCGGTGTCCGGTTCCGGACCGTCGAGCGCCTTGGCCACCACGTTGACCTGCCCGGCCAGATGGCCCGCGAGCCCGCTGACGGCGTAGCCGGTCAAGGCGCTGGGCCCGGCCCACGCGTCGGCCACGGACTGATGCGCCAGCAGCGACACCGCCGCCGATGCGGTGGCGAGATAGCTCTCGCTGATCATATCCGTGTTATACCACGCGCCTAGTAACGACGAGTCAGCCGCGCCCCATGACACGTACGCCGGAGCAGGGCGCTCACCGAGCCGGGATCCCAGTGCCGACGACTCCGGCGGAGGCAGCAGGAGGAGCCCGGCACCGAGGGCCGCACCGGCGGGCGCTCGGCGGAGTTCACCGGCGAAGACCGACCGCCACCTCTGATGCGATCCGTGCTGTGCCACGGGGGCCGCGTCGGGCTCTGAAAGCCATGGAGCGGCGTCCCGCGATGCGGTACACCCGAGTGGGCGTAACGGCGCTTCTGCCAGGATGAGTTGTGTCGGTGCGTAGACGCATGGCTGGGGGCGACGTGCTGTCGTGGTGGTCTCAGATCGTTCGGCTCTCCGAGGTCCGGCACCGTGCCGCAGTGACTCTGGCCGCGGTCGCGCTGTTCCGGCTCGGTCAGTACGTGCCGCTGCCAGGCGTCGACGTCCACGCAGCCCAGAACCATCAGGTTTTCTCGGGGGCCGTGAAGGTGCTGATGGGCAACGCTCTGCCGGGCTTGTCGCTGTTCGGGCTGAGCGTCTTCCCGGTCGTGACGGCCCGGTTGTTGCTGGACCTGGCCGTGATCACCGTCCCGCGGATGGGGGCGCTGGCGCGGGAGGGCTCTGTGGGAGCGGCCGCGGTCGCGCGAATGGCCAGGGTGGCGACCGTGCCCGTGGCGCTGCTCATGGCCTGGGCCGTCGTCACGGTGGGCCAGGACCACGGGTTGCTGCGGGCAGCCGGCACAGGCGCGGTCGCGCTGGACGTCGTGTGTCTCGTGGCCGGTTCGGTGGCGACGATGGGGCTGGCGGAGGTGGTGAGCCGGCGCGGGCTCGGCAACGGCTACGCGGTGCTGGTGCTCGTCCAGGTGCTGGCGGTGCTGCCGGGAGAGTTCTGGGCCGTCCGCGAGCAGCGCGGACTGCTCCCTTTCGTCGCCCTGCTGTTCCTGGGACCGTTGACGTTCATGGGGCAGACCTTCGTGGAGCGCGCCGAGCGCACCGTCCCGGTGCAGTACGCCAAGCGCATGACCGGCCGTCGGCCGTCAGGGGGTGGTTCCGCCTACATCACAGTGGAATTCGGCGAGTTGGATGCTCCGGTCACCTTCTCCGCGTCGCTGCTCTACTGGCTGGCCCTGGTCGCACAACTGCTGCCGCACACCGGCTGGACCGGCGCGTTGCGGGACCGCCTGCTGGCCGAGGAATCAACGGGATACCTCGTCCTGCTGACCGTGCTGATCCTCGTCTTCACGGCCTTCTACGCAGCCTTGGAGTTCGAACCGGAGGCGATAGCCGACGAGTTGAAACGGGTCGGCGGCTTCGTGCCCGGTATCCGGCCGGGACGGCCGACAGCGCAGTACCTGCGCTACGTCCAGCACCGGTTGACCTGGCCCCGCGCCGTCGCGGTCGCCGCCCTGGCGTTGGCGGTCGTGGGGTTCTCCCGGCTTCTCGGCGGCGAGTCGGCCTTTCCCTTCGGCGGCGAGGCGATCTTCATCGCGGCCGCGCTCGCCGCAGAGCTTCTGGGGAACATGGAGGCCGTTCGACTCCGGCGTGCCGCCGTGACCTACCTGCGCTGAGCAGCGTCAGACCGGACAGGCCCGGGCCCGGGTGCGGGTGGGCGCGGGGACGTCCAAGAACTGCCGCCGTGGCGGTGACAGCCGACCGTCACTCACTCCTCACGCTGTCAGCGTCGAGCGCCGAGGCGCGCAGAGCGGCCGCGAGGCGGAGTGTCGGCCGGTCCGGCGGCTGGGGCAGACGCGCCAGGAGCAGCCGCCGGACCTCCAGCGGGCCGCCGCGCACGGGCAGGATGCGGACGCCGGACGGCGCGGCGCGCAGGAGGCCCCGCGACACCGTCGTCAGACCGCAGCCCGCGGCCACCAGCTGCAGCTCGCCATCCAGTCGCGGGCGGTGTGGGCGACGTCGGGCCGCTCGTCCAGACCGGGCCACACCCACATGAGCTGCTCCCCGGCCGCCGAAGGGCCCGCGATCCACCGCTGACCGCGCAGATCGGCCACGCCGACGAACTCCCCGCGGGCCAAGGGGCGCATCGCCGGCACGGCCAGGCAGAGCGCGCGCTCGGCCAGCGTCTGGACCGCCAACGGGGGTGACTCGGCGCCAGGCGCCCGGAACGGCGGTGCCGACGACAGCAGGGCCAGGTCGATGCTGCCCGCCCGTAGCGCCCGTACCAGGGCCGGGGTGCCTCCCTCGCGGCTGACGACGCGCACGCCCGGGTCGGTCCGCTGGAGTGCGGCGAGGGCGCGCGGCACCAGGCCGGCGCCGGCCGAGGGCACCCAGCCGAGCCGCACGGTGCCGCCCTCCTCCCCCGCACCGGAGAGCTCGCGCGCAACCGCAACCTACGCGTCGCCCGGCTCGACCTCACCGACCCGGACTCCGTCCACGCGTTCACCGCAGCCTGGCAAGGCCCCCTGCACATCCTCGTCAACAACGCGGGCGTCATGGCCTGCCCCGAGCGGTACACGCCCCAGGGGTGGGAGTGGCAGTTCGCCACCAACCACCTCGGCCACTTCGCCCGGCCACCGGTCTGCACGGAGCCCTCGCCGCAGACGGCTCGGCCCAGGTCGTGGTGGTCAGCTCCAGCGGGCACATGCAGTCGCCGAACGTCTGGGACGACGTCCACCTCGCCTTCCGCCGCTACGACCCCCGGCTCGCCTACGGCCAGTCGAAAACCGCCAACGTCCTCTTCGCCGTGGAGGCGTCGCGACGCCGGGCCGAGGACGGCATCACCGCCAACGCCCTGATGCCGGGCGCGATCTACACCAACCTCCAACGCCACACCGACGGCCGCGGCAGCGGCGCCGTTCCGCCCGAGCTCATCAAGACCGTCGAACAGGGCGCCGCGACCTCCGTGCTGCTCGCCACCTCACCCCTGCTGGACGGCGTCGGCGGACGCTACTTCACCGACTGCAACGAGAGCGAGGTCGTCCACCGTCGCACCGGCACCCTCCACCGCGTGGCCGCCTACGCCGTCGACCCGGACGGCTCACGACGCCTGTGGGCGCTGTCCGAGGAGCTCCTCTCGACGGCCGGCCGCCGGATGCACCCCTGATGGTGGTTCAGGTGAACGCTCCCCAGGGCCGTCCCCGACCCGACGCGGGCGATCCAGGAAGCGGGTCAGGGAGTACTGGGGCGGGTTTCGGTCCAGTCGACCATGAGGCGTCGTTCGGCGAAGAACCACTGGCCGTCCTTCTTGACGAACTCGTCGAGGTAGCGGATCGAAGCGATCATGATCGTGCGTTCGACGGCCGTGCCGCAGGAGATGTGGTGGGCCAGGCAGTAGGTCTCGCCGCTGGCCCGGTCGCCGTTCAGCGTCACCGTGCTCTGGCCGTTGAAGTGCGTGGTCGCCCTGTAGGTGTTCAGGTTCTCGAAGACCGGGGCGAGGGAGTGGCGGCCGTACAGTTCCTGGGTCGGCTCCGCGGCGGTGGCGTCCATGAAGACCAGGAAGCGCGCGTCCTCGGTGAACAGGGCCATCTGTCCTTCGGCGTCCCGCCGGTCGGCGCAGTGGGCGTAGGCGTCGACCAGCTCCCGGACGGCCAGCCGGTCCGCGGCCTGCTGCGGTGAGATCGGGGCATGTGAGGACATCGCGACTCCCTCAGAGGGACGTTCCACCTCGATGAGAGCACCGGTTCCGGAACCTCTCAACCGGGGCGACCAGGTGGCCGACGCGTCGTCACTCGACCCGTCGAGGGGGCCGGTCCCCTGCCGCCCCGCAGAGGGATCACCACGTCCGCCCCGCGGGGCGGGCGCTCGTTCGAGGGACTCCTCGGCTGGCTTCCCAGCAGCCATGATCGGCATCGGTCAAAGTGGCGCCAGGTCGCCTTGGACCCATGCACCCATCGAAGGAACCCGACACACCCATGCGCATCCCTCTGTCGTGGCTCGCCCGAACGGGCGGCACCCTCGGATCACTCGCTCTGACGGCCGTCCTCGCCACTGCCACCACCGCGGTCTCTCTCGGCGCCGCCACGTTGCAGATCGACGACGGCACGACCGTGGGCTCCCGCCAAGTCGCCGTCGGGCAGTGCGTCAACCCTTCCCTGACGACCCACATCCAGAGCATCGCGGTGGGAAGCCGGACGGGCAACGGCAGCATGACCGTCTTCCAGTCCCGCAACTGCACCGGCAACGTGATCGGGCAGGGCGCGAGCCCCATGTTCTTCAACCCGCCGACGGCGATCGGCTCGGTCCGCATCGACGGCGCTCCCTGACCACCTGGACGACCGGGCCCGGGCCGCCTCCGCCTGTCGCCGGGCCTGGGCGGCGGCCGCGTGGCGCTCTCGGGCCCGCGTGCCGGGACAGGTTCCGATCCATCAAGGAGTACGCATGACGGTCTACGGGCTCCTGCTGTTCGATGGAGTCGAGGAACTGGACTTCGTCGGTCCCTGGGAGGTGTTCACCGCCTCCGCCGGGATCCGGGCGCAGGGCGACACCGCCGTACTGGTCGCCCAGCGGCGGGACCCCGTCCGCTGCAACAAGGGCATGCGGGTGCTGCCCGACTGCACCTTCGACGACCACCCGCCACTCGACGTGCTGCTCGTACCCGGTGGGAACGGCACCCGCACCGAGGTGGCCAACCCGGTCCTGATCGAATGGGTCCGCAGAGTCTCGGCCCGGGCCACCTGGACCACGAGCGTCTGCACCGGAGCCCTCCTGCTCCACGAAGCCGGCACCGCCCGTGGCCGCCGGGTTGCCACGCACCACGCCTTCGAGGAGACCCTTCAGGCTCGCGGGGACATCGACGTGGTGCGCGACGCACGCTATGTCGTCGACGGCCGCCTGGTCAGCAGCCAGGGCGTTTCCGCCGGCATCGACATGGCGCTGTGGCTGGTCGGCCGGCTGCACGGCCGCGATCACGCCCGCGCCGTACGCCGTTACATCCAGTACGAACCCGCCCCGCCATACCTCGCCGACGAGCCGGAGCCCGCAGTCGAGGAAGGCGGCGAACGGCCGACCGCGCAGCCCTGATCTGCTGCTCCGTACGGGCCTGCAAGGGTCACATCCATGGACGGGGCGGTCGTCAGACCTGCGGTGCTCGCGCAAGACCTGCGCTGTCGATGTTCTCCTCCGCCCAGGTGCGCAGCAGGTTGAGCGGAACGGCGGCGCTCTTGCCGAGCGCCGTGAGGGAGTACTCGACGTGCAGCGGGACCGCAGGGTAGACCGTGCGGTCGAGCAGTCCGAAGTCCTCCGGTCGGCGCAGCGTCGCGGTCAGCACCTTGGGGCTGACTCCCTGCAGCCTTCGCTTAGCGCGCCGAACCGCTGCGGCCCTCCTCCAGCGCGCCGACGACCAGCGTGGGCCACTTGTTGGCCAACAGGTCGAGGGACGGAGGCCTTGGCCGACGCGCCGGCCCCGGCGGACTTCTCCGGGGCCGGCGCACAGCGACGGGTGGGGTGGGCAGGTGGCGTCTCTAGGGCAGCTTCCACTGCTGGTTGGCGCCGTCGTTGCAGTCCCAGATCTCCAACCGGGTGCCGTTGCTGAGGCTGGCGGCGGGGTCGTCGAGGCAGAGCCCCGACTGCGTGCCCTTCAGGGTGCCGTCCGGCTGGGGCGTCCACTGCTGGTTGGGGCCGCCGTTGCACTCCCACAGCTCCACGAGCGTCCCGTCCGTGGTCCCCTGGCCGGTGACGTCGAGACACTTGCCGTCGTGGGTGAGGCTGCCGTTGGACCACGTCCACACCTGCGACGCGCCGCCGGTGCAGTCCGCCAGCTCCACCGCCGTGCCGTCGACCGCGGAGTCGCCCGCGTCGTCGACGCACTTGCCGGGCAGGGCGGAGGTGATCGGCCCGACGTGCGGCGGGGCCGGGGTGCCGGGGGTGAGCGTGAAGTTGTCGAACTCGTCGGTCTGGTAGCCGGTCACCCCGAGGCCGGCCTGGCCGTTGGTGAAGCTGCCGTCGGTGGCGCTGCCCAGGACGTGGCCGTCGAGGGTCGCGGTGAGGGTGGTGTCCTGCATCGTGAGCGCGACGGTGTGCCAGCGGCCGGTGCCGAGCGCGGTGGCGGTGCCGGACGCGAGGGTGGTGAAGTGCCAGGCGGTGTCGCTCTTGTCGATCGACCAGGCGCCGGTGTCGGAGACGCGCAGGTGGTAGGCGTTCAGGCCGTTGTTGTTACGCCCCTGCTGGTTGACCCGGCCGAGCAGTTCGACGGTGCTCGCCTGCTCGAAGAGGGTGTCGGCGCTGACGGTGTAGTTGGTCCAGCCGCCGTCGCCCATGATGGTGTAGGGGGCGTCGTAGGGCTCGTCGGTCCAGCGGATCGGGGCGCTCGCCGCCATCTGGCGCAGGCAGGTCCCGGCGCGGCCACCCTCGCAGGGGGCGGTCTGGAAGGCGCCGTTCATGTCGGTGAAGTACGTCGGGGAGGTCGTGGTGGCCGGCTTGTCGAACCCGTCCGCGTAGGGCAGCGTGAGCGGCGCGGGGGCCGGGGGCGTGGCTGTGCCCTTGCCCTGGCCGGTGGTCGTGGTGACGGTGTAGACGTAGCCGGGCTTCAGGGTGAGGGTGTAGCGCCCGTGGCTCGGGGTGACGTCCTGGGTGTGCACGAACCAGTCGGCGGGGTCGGTCGAGTCGACGTCGGTGGCCCAGACGTGGATCTTGCCCGTGGACAGTCCGCCGGTGACGCTGAGGCTCGCGGTCTGGTCGGCGGTGGCGTCCATGGTCTCGATGACGGTGCTGTAGTCGTGCTGGTCCGGGGACTTCAGCGTGACGTAGCTGCCGTCGGCGCGGTCGCCGCCGAGGTAGCCGCCGGCGGAGTCGACGTAGTGCCAGCCGGGCTGGGCGAACTGGGTGGTCTGCGCGGTGACCCAGGTGGTGCTGCCGATGCTGTAGTTGCCGGACCAGGGCTGGTTCGCGATCGACATGCCGTCGGAGGAGAAGGACAGGTTGGGGTAGAGCGCGGCGATGACCGGCCAGTTGATGTAGGAGGTCATCCTCCCGTCGATGTAGTCGCGGTTGATGGCGCGCGCGACCGCGGCCGCGCCGGCGTTCGCGTCCTCGGAGCCGTTCTCGCTCGCCCACAGCGGCTTGCCGAGCGCCTGCGCCTTCGCGGTGCTGGGGCAGGAGGTGAAGGAGCCGAGGTAGCCGCAGGGGTAGTGGACGCCGACGATGTCGACGGCCTTCTTGAACGCGGGGTCGGTGGCCATGGCGTCGGCCACGGACCAGTCGCTGTCCGCGGCGACGACCTTGGTCGCGCCGTAGCCGTGGGCGACCAGAGCCGCCTTGAGGTGCTCGTACCAGGTCGCGTTGAAGCCACGCTCGTTCCAGCCGCCGAGGTAACTGACGGTCAGGTGGTGCTGGGCGGCGCAGCCCATCCAGGACATCAGGTAGTCGATGGTGTCCTGCGACCAGAAGTTCCCCGACCCGCCGTCGATCCAGCCCGGCGCGCCCCAGGCGAGGCCGTAGAACCTGATGTGCGGATTGCGGGCCTGGGCCTGTTCGGCCAGCCACCACTCGTAGCCGTTGTCGCAGTCGACGGCGCCCTTGGTGTGCTCGATGCTGGGCTCCGCGCCGTCGGTGGAGTTGGTGTCGCCGCCGATCTCCAGCTTCAGTGTCTGCAACGAGGCGCCGTAGCCGGGCTTGAAGAGGTAGTCGAGCAGCTGGTCGCGCTGGCGGGGCGGATAGTCGGCCAGCAGGCGGGAGTTGCCGCCGCCCCCGGAGATCGCGCCGACGCCGTCGAAGACCAGGCCCGGCTTGGACCCGTCCACCGTGATGGCGGTGGAGACGGCGGGGGTTGGGGAGGCGGACGCAGCTTGGGCGCCCGTCGAGGCCGGCCCGCCGAGCGCACTCGCGAGGGCGAGGGCTGCACTGGCGGCGACGCGACAGATCGAAGGCATGCTTCGGTGACCCACGGATGGTCTCCAGGGTGAGGATGAGGGTGGGGGGTCGCGTTGAACTCTGATCAATATGAAGGCCAACTGAGCAACAGTCAACAAGTTCCATCAGAATCGCGCGTATCCCAACTCACTGACGCAGGGCAGCCTGCGCCCGACGCCGACCTGCACCTCGGCTCCGCCGACCGCTGTGTCAATCAGCCGCCGTCCCGGACCGCCGCGAGGCACTGGTCGTACAGGCGCGCTAGACCCAGTCGCCCTTCTCTCGGCCCACAGTTCGGTGACTCCTCCTCCGGCTGAAGCCGGGGGCTTCTCGTTATGCCGGTGCCGGCTTCACGACGGACCAGCCCGGCCCGTAGAACGTTGATGGCTCCCACCGTGTCAGCGTGCGCCGTGTGGCTACAGGCGAGGCAGTGGAACTTCTCCTGGGTGGGCCGGTTCTCCGCCGAGACATGTCCGCATTCGGGGCAGGTACGGGAGGTGTTGCGGGGGTCCACGGCGATCACTTCCCGACCGGCACTTTCAGCCTTGCTGGCGAGGATCGTGAGGAACACCCCCCAACCGGCATCCGAGATCGAACGGTTGAGACCTGCCTTTGCTGCTGCCCCGTTGGGCAGGAAGCTGCCCAACGTCTCAGGGTCTGGCTTCGGCGCAGGGGCCTTGACCATGTTGCGGATCTTGAGGTCTTCATGCGCGATGAAGTCGTGCTCACGGACCAGACCGAGTGCAGTCTTGTGCGCGTGGTCGAGCCGCTGGCGGCGGACCTTGCGGTGCAGGTCGCCGACAAGCTGAACGGCTTTCTGGTGGTTCTTGGTGCGCGTGTCGCGGCGCACGCGGGGGAACCGGCTGAGCGCCTGCTGCGCGTCTTCGAGCTTCGCCGCGGCGGTGCGGCCATGACGGGGGTTGGGAACGAACCCGCCATTGGAGTCCGCTAGGAAGTTGGCTATACCCATGTCGATGCCGACCACGCTGCCGGTCGCAGGCAGCGGCTCAGGCTCACTTTGCTCGACGGTCACGATGACGTACCAGCGCTTTCCCTCGCGCTTGACGAACACGGTCTTGACCTTGCCGACCACGACGCGGTGCTGGTTGACCTTGACGTGCCCGACCCCTTGCAGGCGGACGCGGGTGACCGGGTCGTGGGGGGTGGAGTTCCAGCGGCAGCCGTCGCCGTCTTTGGGGAAGTCCACCGTGTCGAACCAGTTGGCTCCCCGGAAGCGCGGATAGCCAGGCTTCTCGCCGGACTTGACCCGCCGGAAGAACGCCGCGAACGCCTTGTCCAGACGGCGAAGCGTCGCCTGCTGCGAGGAGAACGACCAGCGGCCCTGACGCTCAGGATCGAACGCCCGGATCTCCTTGAGCTGCGCGGACTGCTGCCCGTACTTGACCGAGGTCTTGGAGACGTGCCGGTAGGCGTCGCGACGCTCCTGCAAAGCGCTGTTGTAGAGCGAGCAGTGGTCACGCAGCATTTCACCGAGTGCCTGCGCCTGACCCACGGTGGGCCGTATGAGGAACTTGTACGCACGGATCATCCAGCCCACCCCCTTCAAGGTCAATACGACCACCCTACACTTGGCCCATGTCACCACGCTGGGAACCAGACCCCGATATACGGCGGGGAAACCATGTCGTCTACAACCTCCACGCACACTTGGTGTTCGTCACCAAGTACCGGCGCGAGATCTTCGATGACGCCATGCTGACCCGCTGCGAGGCGATCATGCGGGACGTGTGCGAGAGCTTCGGCGCGGAGCTGCGGGAGTTCAACGGCGAAGGCGATCACGTCCACCTGCTGGTGCACTACCCGCCAAAGGTCGCTGTCTCCAAGCTGGTCAACAGCCTCAAGGGCGTCAGCTCCCGGTACCTGCGCGCCGAGTACGCCGGGCGTATCAACCGGATCGGGATGGGGTCCGTGTTCTGGACACCCTCGTACTTTGCCGGGTCCTGCGGCGGCGCACCGCTCAGCATCGTCAAGGACTACATCGAGAACCAGAAGCGGCCCACCTGACCCTCACCACGCAGGTGCAGAGACTTCCGGCGCTTCACGCCTCCGCGTCAAGGATCCCATTCCCGCCCGGCCTAACCTCGATCTGCTCTGAAAATACCGTCCCGCTCCAGCTCACGTGGTCTGCTGTGGCTGGAGCGATACGTCGTAGCCCAGCTGTGTGAGCTGGCCTACGAGGCGGCGAGTTTGGCGAGACTTGTGGATCCGGTTGACGAAGTGTTCTGCGCCGAGGTCCTGGTAGGGCGTGCTCCGCGAGAGGATGTGCCAGACCGACCCAAGGATCGAGTGTTCGACGGCGACAAGTGCCCGCTTCTTGCCGCGATGGCCGACCAGCCTGCGGAATTGTGCGGACAGGTAGGTGCTCCTGGAGCGGGCGGCCGCAGCGGCAGCGATGCCGAGGACTCCCTTGAGCCAGGCATCGCCGTGGCGGGTGCGCCCGCTGGTGACTCTTCCCGCGGACTCGTGGTTGCCGGGGCAGACTCCGGCCCACGAGGCCAGGTGGCCTGCTGTGGGGAAACGCTGCATGTCGACGCCGATCTCCGCGATGACGACCTGAGCGGCGATCAGGCTCAGACCCGGGATGGTGACCAGCAGCGCCGTGCCTGCGCCGGGTCCTCAGCGCCAGACTTTCGTACAGGCTCGAATCGGCACCAAGATCGAACGACGTCAGCCTGACGGCCGCCCACCCCGATTTTCACGGCTCCAGGGTGTCCCCGCCAGGAGTCCGGATGAGTTTCGTGACGGTCCGTCGGTTCGCCTGGCGGGCCGGTTCGGTTCTTCTGGCTGATGGCGGGCATGCCTGCGACCCGGCTGTCGCGTCGGGTGGGCGCCGGGTTCCACTGCTCCGGTCGTGCGAGGGCTCGTCGGTGCGGGTTGTTCTCGCTGGTCAGCCGGGGTTCGGGAGGGTTTGGAGTCGCTCGAATGCGGCGGTGATGATCTGGGTCCAGGGCCAGTGGTGTGCCAGGCGGAGCCAGCGGCGGCGGCCGGTCGTGACGAGCTGGCCGGCGGCGGAGAACAGCCGCAGCCGCAGGCGCTTGGGTTCCCACCTGCGGGTTTCGCCCGTGAGGGCGAGCATGGGCATCCAGGCGAGCAAGTCCTGGGCGAGCTGGACGATCTCCAGGCAGATCCGGTTCTGAGCGGTGTCGTGCAGGGGCAGGTTGCGCAGGCCGGTGTCGCGTGCGGCGCGAATGCGGTCCTCGGCGCGGGCTCGCTGGCGGTGCCGCAGCTCCAGAGCTGCGATCGGGGTGCTGGTGGTGTTGGTGGCGAAGCAGGTGATACGCATGCCGTCAGCGTCGGTGATCCGCAACTGGGCGCCGGGGTGCGGACGTTCCTTGCGGACGATGAGCCGCATGCCTTTCGGCCAGCCCTTGAGGACGTCGCCGGCGAGCTCGGCGACCCAGGCGCCGTCACGCACGTTGCCGTCCGGCTCGATCGCGGGCGTCCAGGCGGAGGCCGGGACGAGGAGGACGGCCTGGTGGATGGCGTCGGTGATGACCATGCCGACCGAGTAGGACAGCCACCGTCCCCGTGCGGTCAGCCAGTTCAGGAAATTGTGGGTTCCGCCTGCGGAGTCGGTGCGGATCAGTGTCCGTCGTCCGCGCCAGTGCTGCTTCGGCAGCTGGGGCAACGCCTTGCGGGCGATGGTGATGTGGTCGCTCGCGGTGTTGCTGCCCGCGTTCCCTGGCCGCAGCAGGCCCGCGACGGGCTCCCCGGAACCCTCGCGCCCGTGGTCGACGAAGGCGATCAGCGGGTGGTGGCCGAAGGTCTTCTTCCAGGTCGCGGTGGCATCCTGCTTCTCGGAATGGGCCAGGACCAGCACGCCGTCGATATCCACGACCACTTCCCCGCCCGCGTTCGGTGCCGCGTCACCGGCCAACGTCCAGGCCCGTTCCCGGACTTCGGCCCGCGCCCGCCGTATGGCCGTGAGGGCTCGGGGGCCCGCCAGAGCGAGCGTGTCGACCAGCCTGGAGACGGTCGGATCGGACGCGACGGCGCCGAACACGCCGGGCTCGGCCCGCAGCATCGCCACATCAGCCAGGCAATCCCCGCCCAGCGCAACGGTCAGGGCGAGATCCAGGAGGATCTTGCCAGGATCGTGGACCGCCCGAGGCTTGCGCCACGGCTCCAGCGCCACCGACAGGGCGGTGTCCAGACCGGTCCGTCGGACGGTCTCCACCAACAGCACCCCGCCGGCCTGCGAGACCACCCCGCGACCGCCACCCTGCACCTGGACCCGCGGATATGAACCGCTACGCTTCTTCACCCGGAGAGCGCTTCCCATCCTGTGACGACAAGGACCAGGTCAGAGGCGCTCTCTGCCTAGCCGGTCACCCATCGGACAGTGCCACGGTGGGTTCGCCCAGGAGGTCATGGTGCATCCTGCCGTCGGACAACTGCTGCAGCTCCTGCCCACGCCACCGGACGGCGGCGACGCGCTGGACTGGGGTCGCGTGCATGCCGAGTTCGGGTGGCGCCTTCCTGGTGACTACCGGGACTTCGTGGCCGCCTACGGGATGGGCACGATCAACGAGACACTGACCATCGTCACCCCGCCGCCCAGCGACTACCCCTTCGTCCACCACCTGCTCTACGGACGCACCTACCCGCCGGCTGACGGCCTGCTGCTGTGGGGTGCGACGGACTACGCCGACGACTTCTACTGGCGCTGCACGGACAGCGATCCGGACCGATGGACGGTAGCCGTCCGCTCCCGTACCCACGGCTGGCACGACTACCCGCTCGGGATGGCCGACTTCCTCGTCAACCTGCTGAGCGGCAAGATCAAGCCCGCGCTGCACGCCGGGCTCGGCATCGAACAGCAAGCGACTTTCGAGTCGTGGCGCGAGGAAGCCCGGCAGGCGCGTGAGGCGGACGAACTGGGCAGCTTCAGTTAAGGCTGCCAGGCGCCCACCGCACCTCCAAGAACTGCCCCTCAGCGAACCCTCAAAGCGCAGATCACAGACGCCCCGGACGGATAGGGATGAAACGGAAGAAGCTGCTGATGGCTTCGAAGGAACAGGATGTCTCCCGGCGAGCGCTACTGACGGCTGGCAGCGTCACCCTGGCAGCCGCTGCTGTCCCCGTTGGCCTGTATTTTTACAACGCCGCCAAGCCGCACGCGGCCGCGGTGCTCCAGGTGGCGGACGAAGACGTGAACGACGTGGCGTTCTGCCAGGGTGGCAGAACGCTGGCCTGTGGCACCGATACCGGGCTGAGTCTCTGGGACATCAGGACCGGCCAACGCGCCCAGTCACTCACAGAGAGCGGCTCGGTCTCCCGGGTCGCAGCCAGTCCGGACGGCCGTTGGATCGCGGCGTGCACCACAACGCTCGGTATCTGGTGGGCGGAGTCCGGAACGCCTGGGCCACAGCTCCGTGGTGGCCTCTCGGCGCAACCCTTTAGCATCTCGTTCGACTCGACCAGCCGCCAGATCGCGGCTGGTTGCGACGACGGGGACCTTCGCGTGTGGGACATGGGCAGCGGTCAGCTCGTTGCGACGCTTTCGGGTCACACGGCGCCCGTGCTGGAAGTGGCCTTCGCGCCGGTTCCCGGGTTGGTGGCCAGCAGTGACCACAACGGCCAGGTGCGTGTCTGGAACACAAACACCGGCAAGACAACTCTGGTACTCCCTGGCTCGCAGGGTGGCGTGTCGATCAGCTTCAGTCCAGACGGACGGATCCTCGCGGAGGGCGGGGTCCGCGACGGCCTATCCGGGGTGATCACGCTGTGGGACACCCGGACAGGTGCCAAGATCGCATCCGACAATCAAGTAGGGGACGGCATCAGCGCGCTCGCGTACTCACCGGCCGGGCGATATCTGGCCGCGGGCACCCCCACCCAGGTCCTGCTCTGGGACGTGACGGCCCGACGAGTCGTGACCCAGTGGGACGTGCAAGACGTAGTGAACGGCCTGTCGTACGATCCAAGTGGAAGGAAGCTCGCTGCCGGTATCGGCGACGGCACTGCCCCCTTGTTCGCGGTTGCCGCATAGCCTCGATGCCTCGTGGCGGTCCGTCAGTCTGTTCCGTCGGGCGACTGCTGCATCGACGACTGGGAAGGGGGATCCCTGAGGGCGAGTGAGTGGGCCCGCAAGTAGGCCCACCCGTCGTTCCCAGGAGTATGCGTCTGGCCGTCAAACGAAGCTGGATGCACAGTGGCCTGGGCAGATCGGTGGTCGCCACCGTTCTGACTGGGGCCAACTCCCGAGCCTCCGCGCGTTCGGGCTGCACGCGGCACAGACGTCGCTCACCTGGGAAGTGCACCCGCCGCTGCGGAAGCAGGACCTCGGCAGTGCTCGTTTTCGCTGGCCAGAAGGATTCTTCCGACAACCGACCACCTGCCGGACATCCCAGCTCGTGAAAGAGCGAGGCTAAAGGCCGGGATTCCCTGCGAAGATTCAGAGGATGGCGGTGTCGACGCGGGCGAAGACCGTGGCCACGATCGCCTTCGCGCGCGGATCGCCGGGCAGCCGGCGGCGTCGACCAGGCGGGCTTGGACGACCGGGACGAGCTCGGCCTGCCAGCGCAACCGCTTCTCGATGCCAGGAATGTTCCTGGCGTCCGGCGCCAAAGCCGTCCGACGCGGTCCGCGCGCTCGCCACGCGCGGGACAGGCCATCACCGCCGACCAGGGTGACCCAGGGCTCGTCCGCTCTCCTCGTCGCGATGTCAGGGATAGCGGCAGCCGGGACCAGTCGGGCCGAGGGCGTCGCGTGGCGAGAAACGCCGTGGCTCGGCGCGGGGGTCGGAGGCTAGTGACCGACTTCGACGCCATGTTCGCGCTGAACGTCAAGGCCCCCTACTTCCTCACCGCGGCACTGGCCCCGGCCATGGCCGAGCGCGGAGGCGGCGCGGTGGTGAGCGTGTCCACCATGGTCGCGGACTTCGGCATGCCCGGCATGGCGCTCTGCGGCTCGAGCAAGGCCGCAGTGAACCTGCTGACGAAGTCGTGGGCGGCGGAGTTCGGCCCCAAGGGCGTGCGCGTCAACGCCGTCGCCCCCGGCCCGGTCCGCACCGAGGGCTCCGCATCGATGGGCGACGGCCTGGACCAGCTCGCCTCCCAGGCGCCCGCCGGACGCCCCGCCGACCCGTCCGAGATCGCTGCCGCCGTCGCCTACCTCGTCGGCGACGAGGCCTCGTTCATCCAGGGCGTGGTCCTGCCGGTCGACGGCGGCCGCGCCGCCGTCTGAAACGCCACCACACCAGCCGCACTTCTGCGGGCGGGGCGCCTGCGCACCAGAACGAACCAACCTGATGCCCCGCCGCAACGGACCCGACTTCCCCGGGAGATGCGGATGGATGAGCACCCCTGAGCAAGGCGCCCCGAAGCCAGCCACCGCCTGCTCGTCCCGCTCACGCGCAACCTTGGCCGGGACCTGATGGCTCCAACCGTGACGGCGGAGCATCAGCGAGATGCCCGACAAGGTGAACGACTTGTGGAACCGTCGTCCGATCAGCGTCTTGATCCGGGCCAGGTCCATGTCTGGTCCGGCCAGCCGTCGCGACCGCGCCCTTGGCCAGCTCGACCTCCAGCACAGCGAACAGGGAGTCGCTCAGCCTTTGCTTGGAGACCGGCCCCGTGGACCGGAGCCCGCCAGTGCCAGCCTCCCTCCAGGCCCGATGCCACCTTTGAACCGAGCGCACGCTGACCCGTAAGTCCTTGGCGACCTCCCCGGTAGTGGCCCCGGCGGCGAACCGCTCGGCAGCCTCCACCCGGATCCGCTCACGAAACGCCTGCCGTTCCGGCGTCAGCCCACCGCCCTGCGGATACCTCATACAACCGGCATACCGCGACGATCACACTCCGTCAGCCCCCAACGACACCACGCCTCGAAAGTAACGCCACTCCCGGCCGGTCACGAGGAATCGACCCACGTCGGCTACCGAGCGTGTCAGACTCCCTACACGACGCGCCGCGAAAGGGGGATCAGTGGCCAACGCAGTGGCGTTCGTTGTCCCAGCCGTGTTCGTGGCAGGCACGGCGACGCTGGTTGTCATGCTCGCCCGCTTCGAAGCCAGAATCCATCGCCTGGAGAATCGCCTTGAGCAACGGCGCGCACGAGAAGCAGCCAGAAGAGCCACTGTCCATCTCTTCGACTTCATCGTGTTCGACAGCCAGGAGACCGCCAAATTCGCGACCAGCATCGTCGCGGCGGCTGGCGGCGGGGGAATCAGCGGCATCGCGGCCAAGGCCGAGGCGGTCGTGAGGTCCCTGGCCGAGACAGAAGCCCCCGGGCCGACCCTACTTGATGTGGGTGACGACCCGGACACCGTCCACGCCGCCGCGTCGATCAGTCAGGGCTTGACCCAGTTGTTCCTCGTCCTAGGGCCGCCGCCGGATCCGAGCGGCACCAGCGCCAACGCCCCCCTCGTTCCAAGCCAGGGAGGAGGTGCCCTCGAATGACGGACGCACCTACCGCCATTCCGGGGCCGACCGGCCTGGAGATCGCAACCCAGTGGGCCGTGCTTCCTCCCGAGCACCTCAAGGCCGCGCTGCTCCGCTTGGAACCGGAGTTGAAGCGGCAGCACGAGGCCCGGATGGAGGCACTTCGCATCAGCGAGGCGTCACACAACCGGCAACTCGCCCTGGACGAGAAGGAGGCGCAACAGGACTTCCTGCTGCGCGGAGGCGGGCTCATCGCAGGGTTCATGCTCGCCGCGGGAATGCTCGCTGCCGCGGTCGTCGCGGTGCTGCGCAACGAGCCGTGGGTGGCTAGTGCCTGGGGAAGCACGGGCATGGTGGGCGTGGTCGGGGCGTTTGTACCGAGGTTCCGCGCAGCAGCCATGGGAAAGACCGCGAATGCGAAGCATGAAGCTCAAAAAACCTGAGTCCTCAGGCTGACGTCGGCTGGCAGACATCATGCACACGCGCGGTGATCACCGCTACGGCCTGCGTGGCATCGGCGAATTGCGAAACGTTGGACGGCATCGCGGTGTCGCTCAGAGGCCCTGAAGGCGAGATACAGCAAGGCCCACGTGCGGGGGCTAGTCCGGTTTCCGCGTGGGGCCACGCCGCCTCGCCTTGAAGGAGACGAAGATGATGCCTCGGAGCTGTATGAGCCTGCGCGGATCCAGTTCCGCTGCCGACGTGTTTGACACACAGGCCAGAGACGTTGGAGAACATCAGCGTGTTCAGAGTCGAATTCTCCGAGGTGCATCGCCGCCTCCGTGAAGACATGCGCCTCCTGCAGGGGATCCCCGAAGTTGAACGCGTAGCGTTGACGCGAAGTGTGCTCAAGGCTGCGTCCCGGGTCATTCTTCGCCGGGACACGTTCTGGGCACATTGGGAGTTGGGCCCTGCAGGCTTCGTCCTCATAGCGCCACTGACCTTCCAGATCCTCACCTCCCCCCAGCCGGGAACCTACGCCTCCGAAGTCTTGCTGGCAGGGACGGGCATCACCGGAGTCATCAGCCTGCTACTGCTCGCACGCGTCTTTGGGAAATTGGCGTCATACGGTATAAGCCGTTGGCCGCAGTTGTTCATTCACTTCCTGCGTCGTGCCTCCGCGTTCGTACTCCCACTCGCTCTCCTGACCCTTGGCTATCTCTCTGCAACGCACCCCGCTCCCGCCTCGTATAGCCGTCGGACGCTCTCCTGGCCCATAGCCCTGGACGTGTTCACGATCGCCATTGCCACTCTGGCGACGGCGGCATGGCTTTTCACCCGAAGGATGCTGCGTCACTACCGCCACCAGAGCCTGGACGTCATGATGATGGGGCTCCTGGCGATTGCTGCTCGCATCGGTCACGTTCGTCGCGCCGGGCAGTGGAACGACGCCCAGGCCAGATCCCTCGCTGTGCGTCTGGAAGCTCTGGCGTGGACCGCGGAGTACTACCCGCCCTTCGAGCACCGGGCGCCGCTGACGGACTACCGGGCAAGGGCCTTGGCCCGCAAGGAGGGGGCGCGTCTCGCCGCGCTCATCAGGCTGCACAAGGAACCGGTTCTGACCGCGCTTCGAGCCGACCAGCTCGAGCGGGTCGAGGCATCGATCTGTCACGGCCTGCTGTGCTGGAGTCGCGGCGACTGGACCGCGCTGACCGAACACGCCCCGGCTGTGGTCAGTCCTCGCCGCTGGTACCGCGTGTGGCAACGGGTATGGCCAGCAGGTGTCCTGGCGGGCTTCGCCCTCCTCCTCCCGATGATCCATCAGCTGGCAGGCAGCCAGGTGGCTGCCAGCATCAGGATCAGCCTTCTCGTGGCTGCGGCCCTTTCGCTTGTCACTGGCGGGGTTCCGGTGGCGGACAAGGTCCAGGACGTTGTTGGGAAGTCCCTCCCCTGGCTCAAGAGCGGATGAGGACGAGAGCCGGCAAGTGCGGTCACCTGCCCGGGGAGGGAGCACTGACTGGTCGTCGGGCCCGGTCGAGGGCGTCCTTATCCCCGGCGACAGCGTCGGGCCGGGTGCGGGGCCGGCAGACGGGACCACAGACCCGGGTCTTGTTCAGGACGGGGATGAACTGCGGGCTGTCGGCCGCCTGCCCTGCGGTCAGGATGAACACCAGCGGCCGGCACTTGCGGTCGGCGGCGAGGTGGACCTTGCTGGTCTGGCCCCCCCGAGAGCGTCCCATGAGGGCGGACTTCCGCCGGAGCTTCCGGCGGCGTCGGACTAGTCGTCGCTCCTCCCGCCCGGGGTCAGCTGCATTGTCCCATCCGCTTTGTTCTTCACGGTAGCCCCTTTGACCTTGCCTTCTCCTCCTCAGCGGCAGCCTTCTCCAAAGGGATGAGCACGTCCAGGCTCAGGTGCATCCCGGCATCGTGGTGAGCGCGCGGTGGTGAACTCGATGCTGACCAGGGGCAGGTCCACGTCGCCCCGCTTCGCAGCCTCCGCGATCAGGCGCCTCGAACACGCCGACGTTACGCCACTGGCGGAAGCGGTTGGAAACGGTCGACCATGCGCCGAACTCCCGGGGCATCTCCCACCACTGCCCGCTGGTCTTGAGCCGCCAGATCACACCTCGAACTGCTGACCTGTGTTGACGTAATAGTCGGCAGCCACAGGATCCGGCACACGAGAGAGATGACTACCCGCGCGGATTCCCAGCCACCATCGACGTCCTTGCACGTTCCTACCTGCGGCGATTGACCCTTCGGGCTTCAAGGTGCGAAGTGCAACACGACTCCAGCACCCCGTTGTCCTCGCCCTGCTGGAGCGGTTCGGCTCTCCTGCCCAGATCCGCAAGGCCGGATGCCGTCGACTGGTCGACTTGCAGCAGCCGAAGGCCCCGCGGATGACTGAGCGGCTCGCCGAGGACACCTTCGCTGCCCTTGACGAGCAGACCGTCGTCGCTCGGGGCACACAAGCGGCCGCACTGACCGTTCCCAGCCTGGCCGGCCCGCTGGCCGCCATCCTGGACTCGGCAAAGACCTGGCCCACGGATCGAGGAACTCCTGGACAGCCACCCACTTTCGACAGGGTCACCAGTATACGGAGGCAGCTGCAGGCTCCTTTGGACCAGGGCTCTCTCCCGCAAGATGAAACAAGCCGACGGCGCCATCGTCGTCGATCACCGCCAGAAGGCTCCGCCAAATCGGACGACTTAGTTTGCTTTACGCATCGACCATGTCCATTCCGTGGAACCAGACGCGAGCAGTCGATTGAGCAATGGATCCTCTTTCAGAAGAAGAACCGAGAGCAGTTCGACCATTGTAAGATCATAACGTCTCCATGCCTCACCTGGTCTGTCTCCGCGGAACCAAACAAGGCAAGGCCAGGTATTTGGATCGGCTTCACTCGTGAGCCAGAAGCAATGGTCTCCATTTGGATTAGAGGCCCATGCGAGCAGTCCACCGGATTCTGGATAGAAAACGTATGGGCAGGCACCAGGCCTAATTTCGTCAATCTCAGTAAGAGCAGCCCCAATCTCTCGCGAGTTATATTCGACCATGCGGATAAATCCGCCGCCATCAACGCGCCAACCGCTCCCCCGACGGATCAAAGGGGAGAAGATTCTCAGTTCATCGGCGATCTTCCCCGGAGGAAATGTTTCACAAAACTGCAGATAGTCCTCCGGCAGATCTATGCCAATTTCGGCACGGACGGCTGGCCTCGAAATCGAGATGCCACCTCGAATTGGCGGCGGCTGCAGCTTTGATTCAAGAAATTGCAGACCTGAATACAAGACCTCTCCTCAGTTCCCTAGGTTGTAGCAGCGTTCGCCGAGCCATCGACAGTTCTCGACGTCATAGTCCTTCTCGTGCACATCCGTCCCATCGGCGTTGTACCATACCAAAACATATTGAAAATCAGTCGGGATGGTGCTCTTTCCCGGCCAGCGATAAATCGGTTTGGCCGAGAACTCCACGATCTTTCCTTGGTCGCGCAAATAATCAGCCTTGATCTGGACATCGTACATTCCACCTCTTCCCGTATTGACGGGGTACTGCCAGCACGGCGCCAGGTTTTGAGCGGCGCCAGCCCCTCCGGGATCCTTTGGGAGTAGGTGACAGCGGGAAACCCAGTCCGTTGAAGAGTCCTCCATAATCCTGTCCGCCTTGCTAACCGCGTCGGGATAACCGGCGACGTTGCGCGTCGGGTCACCACCCTTGCCGACGGGACCGAAAAGGCACGCCCCGGCTCCAGTTGCTGCACCCGTATTCGGGTCCACATCTCCGTACCATGACCAGCCACCACTCGTTCCATTGGGCACTGACCCCGGCGGAGGGTGGTCGATGCACCGATCCCCTCTACGGTCGCGTCGTGTATCCACTACCCCGTCACCGCCCGGCCCCACTCGCGGTTCTGGGTCAGGATCGGGTGTTGGCCCGGGTGCCGGCTCGTCGGAGAAGTTTGCGATGATGTCCGCGAATGCCGCGTCAACAGCATCGGCTGTCAGTGTGGTCACCGTTGTGGCAGCAGCGCTCGCGAAGGCACCGGCTCCAGCGGCGACGCCGGTGATGAGGCCCGTGGCTAGGTGGGTGACTTCCCTCTCGATCCAGCTGAGTGGGTTGTCGTGGATGTGCGGGCGCTTGTTGATCGGGGTCGGGTCGAATTTGGGGCCGCAGTTCAGGTAGCAGTTCCCGCCACCACCACCGCCACCGCCACCGCCGTTTCCGCCGCCGCCACCGTTTCCACCGCCACCGTTTCCACCCGGGTTGAAGACATCCGTGACGCCGCCACCCGGCTGGGTTCCGTCGCCGCCGCACTCCTGAAGCCAGGAGTGGGTATCGCACAGGCGCTGGCGGGCTGTCTCGTCGCTACCACCTCCACCCGCTGGGATGAGGCTGGACGAGCCACCGTCACCGGCCTCAAGAAGGCACCACAGTTCGGCCTCGACGCCGTACTCCATACCGAACTCGATGCACTCCACGGGGGATACGTGCCCTGTCGGATCGGTGCCGTCGAGTGGGTCACCGTCGGCATAGGTGTAGCGGTTGCCCTGGATGGACTTGGGGTTGGGGTTGAGCGTCCAGCTGTCGCGTGAGGCGAAGGTGCCGGTGCCGGGCATGTACCAGCGTGCGTGCATGTTGACGAGGCCGGTGGTGGGGTCGGTCCAGCCGCTTTGCCTCCGTCGAGGCACACGAAGCCGCGCTGGCCCGCGTCGCCGAGGCGGGCGGACAGCCGGTCAGCTGGGTGCAGCTGATCTGCGAACTTCAGCGCGACTGGAACCGTGCGGACACCCGGGACACCTTCACATCGATCCTCTTCGAGCACGGCGAACCGCCCGCGTGATCGACGCGGGAGCACGGCTGGACACCGCCCTGGCACGCCGCGCACCGGCCGGACCCGGCCGGGGCCCGGCCGGCGCGGCTCTTCTGAGGCCGCCACGCACCGCGGTGCCCCCGGAGAGCGGGAAGTGCGGGCCCAGGCGCGATCCGCGGCTTCCCCTGAGAGCGGCACGCTGAAGCCCGCTCAATCCCCGGCCGCACGGCCGCAGCCCCCTCCGCGTGCGGAGGGGGCTGCGGCCGTGCGTCATACCGCGGCGGTTGCAGCGCGGGAGCCGCCGGGCGGGCGGTCTACTGCGGGTGCCCGCCGCTGTCAGTCGGTCCGCTTGCGCGAACCATCTCCTCGAGCAGTTCGAACAGCTTGGCGACCACGCGGGCGTTGTCCTCGGGTTCGAGACGGCGCCAGTCCCGCGTCGGCCAGTCCGTAAGGCCGGCCTCTTCAAGGACCCGCACGTACCAGACCTGGTTGGTCCTGCGTCCTGTGTGCTCGACCAACCAGTCCTCGAGTGCAGCCACCAACCCCGGGGACCGAGCGGACTCCATCCCCATGAAGAAGGCAACGTACCCTCCGAACGAGCCGTCCAGGCCGAATATGGCCGGCCTCGAACGGGCGAAAGCGAGGATCTCCTCCTCGGAGAGCGGGGTCATCTACTCGGCACCGCCGCCCGCGCCGCCTGTGCTGCCTGTGCTGCCTGTGCTGCCTGCACCATCGCCTTCTCCCTCCGGGACGAACCGGAACCCGCCGCCGTCACTCGGAGCCAGGGAGCCGTTGCGCCCCCGTCCATTCCGCGCCCGACCCTGGGCCCATGTCGTCGAAGTTCGCCATGTACTCCTCCATCGTCTCCCCGTCCCGGCCGGTCCAGTCGTCGAAGACCATCCCGTCCATCTCCACCGCGTAGTGGACCTTCCACCCGCTCTCGGACTCGCCGCGGTAGTTCAGGATCCCGCCGAAGGGCATGACACGGTTCGAGATCTCGATGATTCGGCCGCCTCCGAGGCGCTGCTGGATCTCCAGGGCGCACGCCTCGCAGTTGGCGCTTCCCCCTCCTGAAGGGCGCACTGACCTGCGTCCTCGCCAACCTCAACCAGCTGGACGACGACCACGTGGTGCAGTCCTGGCTGGACGCCGGGATGGTCGGGTCCACAGCAGGGCAATGCCTGGCACCGTCGCGGTCCTGCACGTTCGCCGCGCCGACGTGGACGGCCTACAGCAGGCCGAGGGTGTCGGTGACGATGAACCGCTTGCGGCCCTTGACCTTCTTACCTGTGTCGAAGCCTCTGGTAACGACCGGGACCGTGTCGGCGGTGCGGACTGACTGCGCGTCGATGAGCCTAGCGGCAGGCTCGATGTTGCGGCCGCGGCCGCACGGCCCTGATCCCGGAGCGCGTCGTGGAGCCGCCCGACCGTGCCGTCGTCATGCCACCACGAGAAGCACCAGTACACCGGTGGGCCACGGCGCGAGGTCCTTCGTCCACTGCTGCCAGGAGCAGCCGGTCCGAACCAGGTAGAAAATCGCGTCCAGGATCCGACGCCGCGGGTGCTTCTCGCACAGACCACCCTCGGTCCCACTCGTGCCGGCGGCAGCAACGGCTCGATCAGCGCCCGCTGTTCATGCGTCAGCTGCGGCGGATTGCGCCCACCGGTCACAGCAAGCCCAACGATCATGCTGCCCTCGGGGCACGGCAGACGTCGAGGGGCGCGCCGGTAGCTGAGGCGCCATGATCCAAAGGATTGTGACTGCAGGTCAAAACATGTGCCGATGTGTCCGAATCAATAGTTCGGTAAGACGCATCCGCATCCTGGTCGGCCAATTGCGACGACGTTTGGGGCACCTTCCAGTCGTCCGGTCTGCTCTGAAGCGCTCTGGCAGCGCCAACGCTCCAGCGTCATTTGTGTTGTCCGGTCACTGCTTGCACCGATCAGTCCTTCGTGAGGCTGGGGTAAGAGCCACAGCAACGCTCGCTTCCGGAGCTCCTTGGACCGCTGTTAGCGTCCGCTCGAATTGCTTGATCAAACCAGGTTTGACGAGGGGCGGACGCTGTGAAACCCGGCATGCACCGGCGAACTTCCGTTAGACACAGGCACCGAGGATGGACGACGCTCAGGAGTGCAGTCGCATCTTCCGTGACCGCGGTACTGTTCACCGCAGCACTCGGCTCCGCACCCGCCTTCGCGCACGCGCGTGCGATACCGCAGGCGCCACACACGAGGCCGGTTCCTGTCGCACCGGTCCTGTCGCACTACCGGCACACCACGCCGCTGGCGACCTGGCACGCGCCCACCACGGTCTGGCCGTCGGGCTCGGCCGAAGTTACCGTTGCGACACCTGCGCACTCGTCGGCTGCGACGGCCCGCAGCACCGCCGGCACGATACCCCAGGCGCCCCAGCGCGTCGGCTCCCTGCCGGTGTGGGTGTCCGGAACGGGAGCCGCAGGCACTTCGACACCCGTGTCCGTGTCGGTCCTGTCGCGTCAGGCCGCTGCGGCCGCAGGGGTGCACGGAGTCCTGGTGGCCGTCAGGGCTCCGCTCCAGGCGGGGCGGCTCAATGTCACCTTGGACTACGGGGCGTTCGCGAACGCGTTCGGCGGCGACTGGGCCTCGCGGCTGCACCTTGTGCAGCTGCCCGCGTGCGCGCTGACCACACCTCAGATTGCCACGTGCCGCTCCCAGACACCGCTCACGACGCGCAACTCGACCAAGTCCGAGAAGATCTCGGCCCAGCTGTCCTCGTCGAGCACTTCGGCGGCCAGGTCCTCCTCCAAGACCGGTCCAGCGGTCCAGGCGAGCGCCGTGATGTCAGCCGGCGCGACGGTCCTTGCCGCCGACTCCTCGGCCGGCGGCGGAGGCGGTGACTTCACCCAGACCTCCCTCAAGCCCTCCAGCACCTGGCAGGCAGGCGGCAGCGCGGACGCGTTCACCTGGTCCTACCCGTTCTCGACTCCGCCCGTGCCAGGCGGCCTGTCGCCGAAACTGTCTCTCGCATACAACTCTCAGGCGCTGGACGGGCTGACCTCCACGACGAACAACCAGGCCTCGGTGGCTGGCGACGGCTTCTCCCTGGGCGAGAGCTTCATCGAGCGCTCGTATCAGTCTTGCCACCAGAACCCCTCGGGCCCCACGCAGACCTGGGACCAGTGCTGGTCGTCGAACAACCAGATCACCCTGTCCCTCAATGGCTCCTCGACCACGCTGATCAAGGACGACAGCACCGGTGCGTGGCATCCGCAAAACGACGCGAACGAGAGGGTCGAGTATCTGACCGGGGCGAGCAATGGCGCTCAGAACGGCGAATACTGGCGGGTGACGACCCCGGACGGCACCCAGTACACATTCGGGCTCAATCAGCTGCCCGGCTGGGCCTCCGGTGACACGGCGACAAACTCCGTTCTGACCGAGCCGGTGTACGCCACCGCCTCCGGGCAGCCGTGCTACAACTCGACGTTCTCCAGTTCGTACTGCGAGCAGGCGTACCGGTGGATGCTTGACTACGTCAAAGACACACACGGCGACGTCGTCTCGTACTTCTACAACAACGACACGAACTACTACGCCCAGGACCTCGGGACCACTGCACCGACCACCTCGGCGTACACGCGTGACGCCTACCTTCACCAGATCCAGTACGGGCAGCGCGACGGTTCCGTGTACTCCACGAGCCCGGCCGCGCAGGTGACGTTCTCCTACAACGGCCGCTGCAACACCTCGTCGACCGGGTGCGCCACCTCCACACTGACTTCCTCGACGGCGTCGAACTGGCCCGACGTCCCCTACGACCTGAATTGCGCGAGCAAGGCGTCGTGTAGCGCGCAAGCGCCTTCGTTCTGGTCCGAGAACGAGCTCACGGGCATTCAGACGCAGGCGCTGGTCGGTTCGACCGAGACCAACGTCGACTCGTGGGCTTTCACCTACTCCTTCCCGGCGACCGGGGACGCGACCAATCCGTCGCTGTGGCTGTCGACGCTGACCCGCACCGGTCAGGACACCACGGCTGGCGGCTCCAGCTCATCCATCACGATGCCTTCCATCTCGTTCTCCGGGACACCGCTGTCGAATCGGGTGAACCTCTCGGACGGCTACCCCCCGATCACGCGCTACCGCCTCAACAAGATCATCACTGAGTCCGGCGGCGTCATCAACGTCGGCTACTCAGCGCCAGCCTGCGGTACGTCAGTGCCGAGTGACCCGAGTCAGAACACGCAGCTGTGCTATCCGGCGTACTGGACTCCGAACGGCCAGACCAGCCCGATCGAGGACTGGTTCAACAAGTACATCGTCACCGGCGTCACCCAGCAGGATCCGACTGGTGGGGGCGTCAACGACACCATCGCCACCACTTACACACCTGTCGGAAGCCCCGCCTGGCACTACGACGACAACCCGCTGACGCCCTCCAACCAGCGCACATGGGGTGAGTGGCGCGGCTACCAGGGCATGAAGGTCACCACCGGCACCAGCCCGGACCCGGTGACCGAGACCGACTACACCTACTTCCGGGGCATGGACGGCGACACCCTGCCCAGCAACGGAACCCGCTCCGTATCGATCACCGATTCGCGCAATGACACCGCGATCGCGGACTCGAACCAGTTCGCTGGCATGACCTACGAGACGATCGTCTACAACGGTGCTGGCTCGGGCAAGCAGGTCACCGACACCATCACCGACCCGTGGACCTCCTCCGCGACCGCGACGCGCGCTCTCTCCGGGCTTCCGTCCCAGCAGGCATTCCACACCGGCAGCGCCAAGACCCGCGACTTCACCCCGCTGGCCTCCGGAGCGACCCGGGAAACGGAAACCGACTACACCTACGACTCCTACGGCCGAGCGACCAAGGTCAATGACCTCGGCGACGTCTCCACGTCGGCGGACGATCTGTGCACCACCGCGACCTACGCCGACAACACCACCGCGTGGATCCTGGACAAGACCGACGAAGTCCAGACCGTATCGGTGACCTGCTCGACGACTCCCACGCTTCCCGCGAACGCTGTCTCCGACACGCGTGCCTTCTACGACGGGTCCGCCACCTTTGGTAGCGCACCCACCGCAGGCGACCCCACCATGGTGCAGACGGCGACGTCCTACACGGGCAGTACGCCGACCTACACGACGATGTCCACGGTTGTGAGTTCGGATCAGTACGGGCGCCCGACATCCGTCAAGGACGCAGACGGCCGCCAGACGAGCACCGCCTACACCCCGGCGACCGGCGCCCAGCCAACCTCGGTGACCATGACCGACCCGCTCGGACACACGAGCACCACGAGCTACGACTCTCTCCGGGCGCTTCAAAAGTCCGTCACCGATTCGGGGGGATACCAGGTCTCGGCGCAGTTCGATGCCCTCGGCCGCACGACCGCAGTTTTCAAGCCCGGCATCACGAGTGCGGTGACGAAGTACAGCTACTCGGTGTCCAACTCCGCGCCGTCGCTGGTGACAGCGCAGACACTCGACAACGATGGAACCAACTACCGTACCAGCGAGACCCTTTACGATGCGCTGCTGCGGGTGCGTGAGACGCAGACCGCGACGCTGGACGGCGGGCGCGACGTGACCGACACCGTCTACAACACGCTCGGGTTGGTCTCCAAGACCGCCGATCCCTACTACACCACCGGGGCCCCGAGCGGAACGCTCGTCCAGGCCCAGGACGGTCAGGTCCCCTCCGAGACCGGCTACAGCTACGACGGGGCCGGACGGAAGAGCGCCACCATCGCCTACGCGCTCGGCACCCAGACCTGGCAGACCGGCTACACCTACGGCGGCAACTTCATCACCACCGTGCCCCCGTCCGGCGCCACGGCCCAGACGGTCATCACCGACGCCCGCGGACGCACCACGAACCTGTACCAGTACCACAACGGGGTCCCTGCCGACCCAGTCAACGACCCATCCAGCGACTACGGCAACACGCAGTACGCGTACACCCCCGACGGCAAGCTGGCCTCGGAAAGGGACGCAGCAGGAAACAGCTGGAGTTGGTCCTACAACCTGCTCGGCCTGCGAACCTCCGTCAGTGACCCCGACACAGGGATCACCAGCAGCACCTACGACAACGCAGGGCAACTTCTGTCGGTCACGGACGCGCGCGGCAAGCAGACCAGCTACACCTACGACCTGGACGGGCGCAAGACGGCCGCGTACGACACCACCGGCAACGTCACCCAGGCGGCCACCAACCAGATCGGCGCCTGGACCTACGACACCCTGAAGAAGGGCTACCCGACCGCAGCCACCTCCTACCAGCTCGGCACGGCGAGCGCCTCAGTCACCTCCACGGTGTTGTCGTACAACAGCTTTGCCAAGGTCGCCGCATCCAAGACGACTCTGGCCAACCTGCCTGCCAGCGAGGCGCCGCTCGCGCCGTCCGGCGGCTACGTCACCAGCTACGGATTCAACACAGCGGGCAACCAGACCAGCCAGCAGGACCCGGCCGCTGGCGGCCTGCCCGCCGAAACCGTCACGACCGGCTACGACAACTACAGCGAGCCCACCAGCCTCGCCAGCAGCGGCACCAGCGCTTGGAACTACGCCCAGGCCGTCGGCTATGACGAGTACGGGCACCCGCTGCAGTACACCCTCGGCCCATCCACCAGCTGGGTCGACCTGACCCTGTCCTACGATCCCCAGACCGACGCCGTCACCGACGCCAAGACCACCGACTCCACCAGCAGCACCGTGGTCGACGACACCAGCTACACCTTCGGGAACTCAACCGTCTCCAAGGGCGCCGGACTGCTGACCTCGACCACCGACTCTCAGAGTGGCGGCACCACGGTCGACACCCAGTGCTACACCTACGATTACGCCACCCACCTGACCGGCGCGTGGACTGCCACCGACCACTGCGCCGCCACCCCGCAGCCCGGAAGCAGCAGCAGCGTCGGAGGCACCAACCCTTACTGGCAGACCTGGACCTACGACGCGGCCGGCGACCGCCTGACCCAGACCGACCACGACACCACCGGCAACACGGCCAACGACACCACCACCACCTACAACTACCCGGCCGCCGGATCCGCCACGGACCAACCGCACACACTCACCAGCACCACAGCCACCGGCCCCAACGCTGCGGCCAACACCGCCACATATGCCTACGACGGCTCCGGCAACACCAAGGCCATCAGCGGCGGAGCCCTCGGCAACCAGACACTGACGTGGACCGACCAGGGCAAGCTCGCTACGGACACCAACAGCGCTGGCACCACCAGCTACCTGTACGACTCCGACGGGAACCAGGCCCTGCGTACAGGACCCACCCAGGCGACCTTGTTCCTCGGCGACATGCAGATCGTTGAGAACCTGTCCTCCCAGTCCCTGACCGGCACTCGCTACTACACCATCGCCGGCGCCACCATCGCCGAGCGATCCAACACCGGCGACATCCAATACCTCATCCCGAACCGGCAGGGCACCGACACCCTCGCCATCGACTACCAGACCCAGAACGTAACCCGCCGTCAGTACCTTCCTTTCGGCGGCACCCGCGGCACCGCGCCCTCCTGGCCGGGCGACCGGGGCTATGTCGGCGGCGCCCCAGACTCAGTCACGGGACTGGAAACACTGGGCTCTCGTCAGTACGACGTCCAGACTGGGCGCTTCATCTCCGCGGACCCCGTCTTTGAGATAACCGACCCTCAGCAACTCGGAGGCTACGACTACGCCGGCAACAACCCGGCCACTCAAAGCGACCCCAGCGGCAACATGGTCTGTGACGACGAGGTCTGCGGAAGCGTAGCCGCCGTAGAGAAAATCGACGCCGAAATCGCGGCCGAGCAGGATGCCTTGGCCGCCGCAGCAGCAGCTGAGACGGAGAACATCAGCAACGACCACGACATCGTCGTCGCTGACACTGTTCGCGTGATCAAGCAGGAGATGGTGCGCCTCCATATCACCGGAAAGATCACCATCAGCAACAAGGACAACGAGATCCCTGGCGGAGCCCGGGATGGTAGCGGGGGCACTGGCTACGCCGACATCATCCTGTGGACGGACGACCACGAGGTGTACGTCTGGGAGGTGAAGAGCCGCGGTGGCAGTGCGAAGATCAACGGCAACTGGGTCTCGAACGGCGTACTCGGACCGATCCAACTGGCCCGCTACATCGAGAGGCTGCAGGAAAAGCTCGACGAAG
The DNA here is from genome assembly GCF_000787835.1 of Streptacidiphilus melanogenes. Classification (GTDB taxonomy): domain Bacteria; phylum Actinomycetota; class Actinomycetes; order Streptomycetales; family Streptomycetaceae; genus Streptacidiphilus; species Streptacidiphilus melanogenes. Next base: position 2,241 of record NZ_BBPP01000055.1, on the reverse strand, counting down.
ATTCCAGTGAGGGAAGCTACCGGGTGCTGCCAGGCTTCGGACTGCCAAGCAGTGCAGCACCATCGGTCCAGAAGAAGACGGCGGGCCAGGTCATGAACATCTGGTCAGGAAGCCCCGATGCAGGTGACGAGGGGCTGCGCTTCTACGCGTACCCCAAGGCCCAGAAGAAGGCGCAGACAGAGCCACAGAAAGCTCCCGCGCCAGCACCGGCGCCGGCACAGCAGGGGGCAGGATGCGGGTTGATAGCGGCACTTGCCGATGGCGGCTGCGGTGGTTCGGGGCTCTACCCGGTGCTCCCTCAGGGCGAGAACCCGGTAGTGCCCAACGCACCTCAGATGCCGTCAATTCCCCTCTTTCCCTGGTTCGGCGGGGGCGGCGGAGTCCCCGTCGGGGCCTGGTTCTGAGATAGCCAACTGAAGGAGGGCCCCGGTGCACGCGCACCGGGGCCCTCCTTTGGCGCTGCCGAGATTATGCGAAGCGAGCCGCATCCTCCCAGACGATGCTTCGCTTGCGTCCCTCCGCACGACCCGCGATGGTCTCACGCGGAGTCCCCGGGGGGAGCACAGGGGCGACCGCCCGAAATACGCGCAGAACTGCTGCTTCGTCGTATGACGAAAAACGCTCGGTCGCCTGGAGAGCGACAGAGCCGCCACGAAGCTCGTCCACGGAAACAAAGGCGTCGGAATCGCTCAGCGCGGAAGCTCCCCCGAGCCTGTCGACCAACTCTCGGGGCAATACCGTAGCCCACGAATAGCCGCGAAGAACGGACCTCGCCGCAGCCAATGATTTGCGATGGCCACCTCGCCAGAGGACCTCATCAAGGGAGGTGAGACCGCTGTATCCTGCGTCGTCGCAGACATGCCCGAAAGAGGTGCTGGCCAGCATTGCAGTACGCCTGACGAGCCCGAGGAGCGCCTCGGCGGCAGAATCCTGCGGGGTGGGCGATGAGGGGTCGCCAAGAGTGGTCGAGACAAGCAGGTTCGGTGACGGCTGCGCAATGCCGTCCAATGCGACATCCCACACGGCGTCCAGGCGCAGTGATTGGCTCTTGTCTTGGGCGACCATGCCTTGGGAGTCGAGCCGAAAAACGGACACGCCCATGTTCAAGGGTCGCTCGGAAATGTTGCCTTTGATCCATTCGTCAGGATCGGCTGTGCTCGGCATCTCCACAACAGCATCGGGGCGACCGGACATCCGGGCGAAGATTGCGGTGGCATAGCCGTCAGGTGGACCGCAGGTATCGTCGCTGGGGGGAAAAATTCCGTTGTCGGCGATCCAGAGCCATGCACTGGGAGCGACGGCTTGCAGTCCTTGAGTAAGCCATTCCGCTGCCGCGCTGTCCGAGTCCGGAGAGCTGGGGTCGTCAATGTTAAGAAGAGCGCTCAGGCGAGGGAACACGTAGGGGAGCCTACCTCCAGGCTCCCCAAACTCCCACACCTGGCTCCTGGGCGTCGTCATGGCACCCGAGCAGATCAACTCCGCGATCGTCGATGTGGGAACGCAAGCGCGAACGCTGTCCGCGCGTTCTCCGCATGCTGGACCGGTGGACGAATGGTCAGCATCTGTCACCAGGGTGTGGTCGTCGGCAACCTCCACCCAGCACCTCCTGCGGGGCGCAATGCGACGCTTCGCGTCTGATCGCTCGATGACGGCCAGGATGTACCGGCGTTGACCGGTCAAGGTGACGGTCTCAATGAGGAAGCGCCAGGTGACGGTGGCGGCATCGATGGGCCAGCCGGCCCCCGCGGCGAGCAGGGAGCCGGCCAAGGACGCGCGCCCAGGATGTCGATCGCGTCGGTGGTGGGGCGACGGCGTCCACCTCCGTCGCCCGCTGCCAAAGTGCCTCCGACCCGGCGCAACACGCTCTTGGCCCCGCAACCGGGAGGATCTGACCGAATGCCTGGGCGCAGGGCGTGCTGAGAGCGGTTCAGATGTGGCGCATCGCGTAGATCGTGCCGATCGTGGTGATGGACTCGAAGCGGACGACGGCGCCCGTGTGCGGGGCGTGCAGGATGATGCCGTTGCCCGCCCACATGCCCACGTGCTCGCCGCCGTTGAAGAAGACCAGGTCGCCCACGCGCAGGTCGGAGACGGAGGCCACCGGAGTGCCGTCGTTCAGCTGGGCGTAGGTGTCGGGACCGAGCTGGTAGCCGGCCTGGGCGTAAGCCCACATCATCAAGCCGGAGCAGTCGAACTCCGATGGCCCCTTGTAGCCGAAGTGGTAGGGGGAGCCGATCTTCG
>NZ_BBPP01000056.1:32508-40845 GCF_000787835.1 Streptacidiphilus melanogenes | reverse complement strand
CCCACCGACGCCCGGCCACCCCCACGGTGACCGGGCGTCCGGCACACCGGGCCTCGGCGTCCGCTCGGACCGCCGTCCTCAGAGCGGCTGCACGTACGTCGCGACGCCGGGCTGGCCGGTCCAGTTGGGGCCGGCCTGAGGGTCCGCGCCGAGGTGGGCGAACGGGAGGACGGCGGGCCGGTCGGCGGGGTCCTCGTGGCGGAGCAGGTGGCGGCGGCCGTGGTAGGTGTACCCGGCGTCGCGCAGGGCGCGGAGGACCGGGCGCGCGGCGGAGCGGCCGTCGGGGAGACGGAAGGAGTCCGGGTCCAGGTGGGCGACGAAGAGGCCGCCCGGAGCCGGCCAGGTGACGGCGCGGGCGAGCAGGGCGAGCTTGTCGCCGAGGTAGTGGAGGCCGTGGACGCAGGTGACCAGGTCGTAGCGGCGGCCCGGTGGTGGCGACCAGGTGGCCAGCGAGGCGGTGACGAGCTCCACGCCGGTGGGGCGGGGACGGGGGAGCAGTGGCCCCACCAGGTCCACGCCGGTCAGGACCGCCCCGGCGGGCAGCACTGCGGCCGCCGCCCGCAGCGCCAGGCCCTCGCCGCTGCACAGATCCAGCCACCGCGGCCGATCCAGGCCGCCGAGCCGGGCGAGCGGGTCGAAACCGAGCTCGCGGGCGTAGCTGTTGACGCCGCTCAGGCCGCGCCCGCGGTTCATGGTGTTGTTCGCGACGACCGAGGTCCGCGCCAACTCCGCGTCCCCCAGCAGCGGCCGCGGGCTCAGCGTCACGTCAGGTCACGGCCACATGAGGCAGTACAGCTGGTGCCCCGCCTCGTGCAGGCGGTTCGCGAAGTCCTGCCACTCGTGGAGCATCTGGTAGATCACGAACGCGTCGCGCGGGCCCCGCCGGTCGGGCACCGTGGACCAGATGAAGGCCGCGCTCCCGAGCACGGCCTCGTCCGCCTTCAGCAGCGGCTCGACGACCGTCTGCGGGAGCTGGACGACGGCGTAGTCCGGGTGCAGGACCACCAGTTCCAGCGGGGGCACCTCGTTGAGGGGCATGCCGAGGATGCCCGTGAGGACCATCGCGCTGACGGTCTCCGGCTTGATCTTGGTGGAGAGGCTGCCGCTGATGGACTCCTCGGTGCCGCCGTCGAGACCGAACAGCTCGCCGAGGCGGCCGAGGGTGGCCAGGTCGCCGGCTTCGAGACCCAGGCCGTCGCGACCCAGGGCGGTGGGAACGCGGGCGGCCGTGGCGCGGTCGGGTGCGCCGAAGTACTTGTAGGTCACCCCCACGCGGCCCGCACCTCCACCTCCGTCGCCACGTCGCGACGTCGTCCCGTCCAACCCGCGCGCACGGCGCGCGGCGCGGCCACGCTCCGCGCCGCAGTCGGAGTCCTCACACTGCTCGGACACCCCGGACCATCCTTACCGTCCGTCGCCAATTTGCCAACAGGCCGCCGCGTACCTCCGCAGGACGGGCACACGCGTGCGCGCCGGCTGGCCAGATCATCGTCCCAGATGATCGGCGCGGACATGCCGTATGTGAGGCTGCGATTTTGAAACGACAGCGATTTGAGACCATGTTCCCGTGAGCGATCCCGTGAGCAAGCACACCATCGGCAGTCCGTACCCGTACGAGGCACCCGTCTCCCAGGCGTTGTTCGAACGCGCGTCCGTCGTGACACCCGGTGGGGTGAACTCCCCGGTCCGCGCCTTCAAGGCGGTCGGCGGCACCCCCCGCTTCATGGTCGCAGGTCAGGGACCGTGGCTGACCGACGCCGACGGCCGGGAGTACGTCGACCTGGTGTGCAGCTGGGGCCCGATGATCCTCGGCCACGCCCACCCCGAGGTCATCGCCGCAGTTCAGGACGCCGTCGCGCGCGGCACCTCGTTCGGCACGCCCGGTCAGGGCGAGGTCGAGCTGGCCGAGGAGATCGTGGCGCGCATCACCCCGGTCGAGCAGGTCCGCCTGGTCTCCTCCGGCACCGAGGCGACCATGTCCGCGATCCGCCTGGCCCGCGGCTTCACCGGCCGCGCCAAGGTCGTGAAGTTCGCCGGGTGTTACCACGGTCACGTCGACGCGCTGCTGGCCGCGGCCGGCTCCGGCGTCGCGACCTTCGCGCTCCCCGACACCCCCGGTGTCACCGGAGCCCAGGCCGGCGACACGATCGTGCTGCCGTACAACGACCTCGACGCCGTCCGCGCCGCCTTCGCCGCGCACCCCGGCGAGATCGCCTGCGTGATCACCGAGGCGTCCCCGGGCAACATGGGCGTCGTCCCGCCGCTGCCCGGCTTCAACAAGGGCCTGCTCGAGATCTGCCGCGAGGGCGGTGCGCTCTTCATCTCCGACGAGGTGATGACGGGCTTCCGCGTCTCCAAGGCCGGCTGGTACGGGTTCGAATCCGTGAACGAAGGGTGGTCCGCGGACGTCAAGCCGGACCTGATGACCTTCGGCAAGGTCATGGGCGGCGGCTTCCCCGCCGCGGCCTTCGGCGGCCGCGCCGACGTGATGGCGTACCTCGCCCCCGCCGGCCCGGTCTACCAGGCGGGCACCCTCTCCGGTAACCCGGTCGCCACCGCGGCGGGCCTGGCCCAGCTGCGCGCCTGCACCGACGCCGTCTACGCGACCGTCGACCAGGTCGCCGCCGAGGTCGGCGCGCTGGTCACCGAGGCGCTGCACAAGGAGGGCGTCGCGCACCGGCTGCAGACCGCGGGCAACATGTTCTCGGTCTTCTTCACCGAGCAGCCCGTCACCAACTACGACCAGGCGCGCGGCCAGGAGTCCTTCCGCTTCACCGCCTTCTTCCATGCCATGCTCAGCCAGGGCGTCTACCTGCCGCCCTCGGCCTTCGAGTCGTGGTTCGTCTCCGCCGCGCACGACGAGCGCGCGCTGGAGCGGATCGCCGCCGCCCTCCCCGTGGCCGCCCGCGCGGCGGCGGAAGCCACCGCCTAGGAGCACTGAGCTGTGAGCAAGAAGGACATCACCGTCGTCCACCTGATGCGGCACGGCGAGGTGCACAACCCGGAGGGCGTCCTCTACGGTCGTCTGCCCGACTACCACCTCTCCGAGCTCGGCCGGAAGATGGCCGACCGGGTCGCCGACCACCTCGCCGGACGTGACGTCACCCACGTCGTCGCCTCCCCGCTGGACCGTGCGCAGGAGACGGCCGCGCCGATCGCCGCCGCGCACGGTCTCGCTGTGGCGAAGGACGAGCGGCTGATCGAGGCCGACAACGTCTTCGAAGGCAAGACCTTCGGCGTCGGCGACGGCTCGCTGCGCAACCCGTCGCACTGGAAGTACCTGACCAACCCGTTCCGCCCGTCCTGGGGCGAGCCGTACATCGAGCAGGTCGTGCGGATGATGGGCGCGCTCGGCGCGGCCCGCGACGCCGCCCGCGGTCACGAGGCGGTCTGCGTCAGCCACCAGCTGCCGATCTGGGTCACCCGCTGCTTCGCCGAGCACCGCCGGCTGTGGCACGACCCGCGCCGCCGCCAGTGCTCGCTGGCGAGCCTGACGTCCTTCACCTACGAGGGCGACAAGATCGTCTCCATTGGCTACAGCGAGCCCGCCCGCGATCTGCTGCCGGCCCACCTGACCGGCAAGAAGGGCCCGATGACCAACAAGTCCTTCGGGGCCTGAGCATTCGGGTTCCTGCCATAAAGATCGATTAAATATCCACTACATGAAGCGTCGTGGCAGGTCAAGGGCCTACCACGACGCTTTCGTGGGGGGCGTGAAATCGGCCTAAACAAGCATGCGAAACTCTTCACATGACTCGCCGCCGCTCCGCGCTCGCACTCGCCGCCCTGAGCGGCGTTCTCATGCTGTCCGCCTGCAGCGGCACCAACGCCGCCGAGACCGGCGGCGGCAGTGACAGCGGCTACGTCGCCGGCACCGGCGAGTCCGTCTCCGTCCCGGCGGCGCAGCGCGGTGCGGCGATCAACCTCACCGGCAAGGACCTGAACGGCAAGCCGCTGGACCTCTCCGCCTACCGCGGCAAGGTCGTCGTGCTCAACGTCTGGGGATCCTGGTGCGGCCCCTGCCGCGCCGAGGCGGACGACTTCGAGAGCGTCTTCGCCGCCGACCAGGGCAAGGGCGTCGAGTTCGTCGGGATCAACACCCGCGACACCCAGATCGACCAGGCCCAGCAGTTCGTCGCGGCGCACAAGCTGACCTACCCGAGCTTCTACGACGAGGACGGCTCGCTGCTCCTGCAGTTCCCCAAGGGCAGCCTCAATCCGCAGGCCATCCCGTCCACGCTGATCCTCGACCGCCAGGGGCGCATCGCCGTGCGCGCGCTCCAGCCGCTCACCAGCGACCAGCTGAGCAAGATCCTCGATCCGGTGATCGCGGAGAAGTCGTGAGCGGGACGGTCCTGCACGGAGCCCTGCTGCTCGCGCTCCCGGTCGCGCTGCTCGCCGGAATGGTGTCGTTCTTCTCACCCTGCGTGCTGCCGCTCGTCCCTGGCTACCTCTCCTACGTCACCGGCTTCTCCGCCGCCGACCTCGCCGACGCCGACGGCCGCCGCCGCGGCCGGATGGCGCTCGGCGCGCTGCTGTTCGTGCTCGGCTTCACCGCCGTCTTCGTGTCGATGGGCGCGTTCTTCGGCTTCTTCGGCCAGACCGTCAAGCAGCACCAGACGCTGATCACGGAGATCTCCGGCGGACTGATCATCCTGATGGGGCTGGCCTTCATGGGCCTGCTGCCCGGCTTCACCCAGCGCGAGCTGCGCAGCCACCGCAAGCCCACCATGGGGCTGATCGGCGCGCCGCTGCTCGGCGTCGTCTTCGGCCTCGGCTGGACCCCCTGTGTCGGCCCGACCCTGGGCGCCGTCCAGTTCCTGTCCTGGAACCAGTCCAGCGCCGGCCGGGGGGCGCTGCTGACCCTCGCCTACTGCCTCGGCCTCGGGCTGCCGTTCATCCTGGCCGCCCTCGCGTTCCGGCGGACGCTCTCGGCGTTCGGCTGGATCAAGCGGCACAACCAGTGGGTGATGCGGATCGGCGGCGGCATGCTCGTCGCCGTCGGCGTGCTGCTGGTCACCGGCCTGTGGAGCGACCTGACGAACCAGCTGCAGTACTGGACCGACAACTACCAGGTGGGCATCTGATGACGACCGACCTCGACGCCGCCGAGCGGCTGAGCTCCGCCCCCGCGGAGGACGACGGGGGCGGCGGGGAAGTCGGCATCGGCCTGCTCGGCTGGCTGCGCTGGGGCTGGCGGCAGCTCACCTCCATGCGCACCGCGCTGATCCTGCTGTTCCTGCTCTCCCTCGCGGCCATCCCCGGCTCGCTGGTGCCGCAGACCGCGGCCTCGCCGACCCGGGTCGCCCAGTTCGTCGGCAACCACCAGACCCTCGCGCCGATCTACCAGAAGCTCGGGCTGTTCCACGTCTACAGCTCGTTCTGGTTCTCCGCGGTCTACATCCTGCTCTTCGTCTCCCTCGCGGGCTGCATCATCCCGCGCACCTGGCAGTTCGTCGGCGTGCTGCGCGCCCAGCCGCCCGCCGCGCCCAAGCACCTCGTGCGGCTGCCCGTCTACGCCACCTGGCGCTCCGGCGCGAAGGACGGCGAGGCCGGCGCCGAGAAGACCCTCGACGCCGCGGAGGCGCTGCTGCGCCGGCGCCGCTTCCGGGTCGCCCGCAACGGCAACGCGATCACCTCCGAGAAGGGCTACCTGCGCGAGGTCGGCAACCTGCTGTTCCACATCTCCCTCTTCGGCATGCTGATCGCCTTCGCGGTCGGCAAGCTGTTCGGCGGGATGGGCACCGTCCTCGTCATCGAGGGCAAGGCGTTCAGCAACAACGTCGCCATGTACGACGACTTCATGCCGAGCACCTTCTACACCGCAGACAGCCTGGTGCCCTTCGGCTTCAAGCTGGACAAGCTCGAGGCGTCCTACCAGACCAGCGGCACCCAGGTCGGCAACGCGCGCAACTTCCAGGCCAACGTCTCGTACTGGACCGGCAGCGACCCGACCAAGGCCAAGCGGGCCTCCATCGAGGTCAACCACCCGCTGAGCATCGACAACAGCAACGTCTACCTGACGAACAACGGCTACGCGCCGATCATCAAGGTCACCGACGCCAAGGGCGACGTCATCTTCGACGGGCCGACCCCGTGCCTGCCGCAGGACGGCAACAACACCTCGACCTGCGCGATCAAGGTCAACGACGGCTATGTCGACGACAAGGGCAACGCCACCCAGCTGGGCTTCTCGGCCCTGTTCACCCCGACCGCCGCGCCGCAGTCCGAGTTCAAGACGATGGGCCCGCACTCGATCTTCCCCGAGCTGCTCGACCCGCACCTGTACATCAACGTGTACCACGGTGACCTGGGCGACAACTCCGGTGCGCCGCAGAGCATCTACGAGCTCGACACCAAGCACATGAAGCAGTACATGCTGGACGGCCAGCCGCTGAAGTTCGACCGGACGCCGGGGCAGGGCTTCAAGCTGCCCGACGGGGGCACGGTGACCTTCACCGGGGTCGACCAGTGGGCCAACTTCACCGTCGCCCACAACCCCGGCACCGGCTGGGCGCTGACCAGCGCGATGATGGCCGTCGTCGGCCTGATCGGCTCGCTGTTCGTGCAGCGCCGCCGCATCTGGGTCCGTGCCGTCGCCGGCGAGGACGGCACCACCACCGTCGAGATCGCCGGCCTGGCCCGCAGCGAGTCGGCCCGCATCGCCGAGGAGCTCGCCGACCTCGCCCTCGAACTCCAGGACACCGCGCCCGCCGACCAGCCGGACGAGGACGCGATCGCAACAACCGAACCCGCAGCAGCCGACACCGCCGACACCGCAGCCGAGAAGGAGTGAACGTGATCCTCGCCGAGGCGGCGATCGACACCAAGTTCGCCAATATCTCCAACATCCTGGTCTACTCCGCGATGGCGGTGTTCCTGCTGGCCTTCCTGGCCTACGCGGCCGAGTGGACCTTCGGCGGCCGCAGCCGCGTCGCGCGGCAGTCGGCCGCGCTCGCGGCCAAGGCCGGCTCCTCCCTCGGGCAGGCCGTCGCCGACGCCGAGGCGCAGGAGACGGCCGCGCGCACCGCCCCGACCGTCGCCGTCAAGGTCACCGGCGCGAGCGGCAGCACCACGACGCTGACTCGCACCGTCGCCGCCAAGGCCGGCAAGGTCGACGTCGTCACCCGCGGCGACGCCGCCCCGCCCGTCGACGGCGTCGGCGCGTCCGGCGGCGACGAGGGCGCGGACCGGATCGGCCGCATCGCCGTCTCGCTGACCACCCTCGCCGCGCTGCTCAACCTGTGCGCCGTCATCACCCGTGGCATCTCCGCGCACCGGCCGCCGTGGGGCAACCTCTACGAGTTCACCGTCGCCCTGACGATGATCGCCTCGCTGCTCTTCGTGGCGCTGCTCGCGTCCGGCAAGAACGTCCGCTGGATGGGCCTGCCGGTCACCTTCGGCGCGGTCGTCGGCCTCGGCATCGCCGTCACCGAGTTCTACGTCGACTCCGAGCAGCTGGTCCCGGCGCTGCACTCGTACTGGCTGTGGATCCACGTCTCCGGCGCCATGGTCTGCGGCGGCGCCCTCTACGCCGGCGCGATCGCCGCGATCCTCTACGTCGCCAAGGACGTCTACGAGTCCCGCAAGGCCAAGGACACGGTCAAGCCGGACGGCTGGTGGTCGGACGTCTTCGAGCGTCTGCCCGCCGCCGCGACGCTCGACAAGTGGTCCTACCGGATCAACGCCTTCGTCTTCCCGCTGTGGACCTTCACGATCATCGCGGGCGCCATCTGGGCCGAGGCCGCCTGGGGCCACTACTGGGAGTGGGACCCGACCGAGACCTGGGCGTTCATCACCTGGGTCGCCTACGCCTGCTACCTGCACGCCCGCGCCACCGCCGGGTGGAAGGGCCGCAAGGCGGCGGTCCTGGTCTTCATCGCCTTCGCCTGCTACCTGTTCAACGCCTACGGCGTGAGCATCTTCATCAACGGCAAGCACAGCTACGCCGGAATCTGAGGCCGTACGACAAGCCGAGGAACGGGACGCCGGGTGACACCCGGCGTCCCGTTTTCGTCGCTGTCACCCGAAGCGGGCAGAATGCGGCCACGGCTTTCTGCCACGGCTCTCTGCCGCGGCTCCAACGGGGACCGGGAGGACGGCATGACCGCCAGGACGGCTACGGACGCGTTCGGCACCGACGGCAGCGAGGGCGCTGACCCGTTCGGCACCGCCGCGCTGCGCAGGCGGGTGCTGGACGCGTGGGCGGCCGCGCCCGCCCGGTTCCGCGAGGACGCCAACGCCGAGGAGGAGCTGGCCCTCGGCGGATACCGGGACCGGCTCGTCGTCGAGCTCGCCCAGAACGCCGCCCACGCGGGCCCCCGCCCCCGCGGCCCC
>NZ_BBPP01000056.1:28751-32106 GCF_000787835.1 Streptacidiphilus melanogenes | reverse complement strand
GACGCGGCCCGCCGCTCCGGCGTCCCCGGCCGGCTCCGGCTGACGCTGCGCGGCGGGGTGCTGGCCGCCGCCAACACCGGCGCGCACCTTGACGCGGAGGGGGTCGAGTCGCTCTCCACGCTGCGCGCCTCCTCCAAGCGCGGGGACCGCGACGCGGGCTCCGTCGGCCGTTTCGGCGTCGGCTTCTCCGCCGTGCTGTCCGTCACCGACGAGCCGAGCGTCATCGGCGTCCCCGGCGGCGTGCGCTGGTCGCTCGCCGAGGCGCGGCAGCTGACGGCCGACGCGGCACAGCGTCCCGGCGCGGACGCGGGCCTGACGGAGGAGCTGCGCCGCCGCGAGGGCCACGTCCCGCTGCTGCGCCTGCCGCTGCCCGCCGAGGGCACCCCGCCGGCCGGCTACGACACCGTCGTCCTGCTGCCGCTGCGCGACGCCGCCGCTGCGGACCTGACCCGCCGGCTCCTCGACGACACCGACGACGCGCTGCTGCTGGCCCTCCCCGGGCTCACCGAGGTGGTCGTCGAGACCGAGGACGGCGTGCGCACCCTCGCCCGCCGCGAGGTCGTCGGCACCTCCGGCACCTCCGCGACCGAGGACGAGGTCGTCATCGCCGACGACGAGTCGGAGACCCGGTGGCAGGTGCTCAGCCGGGGCGGCCCGCTCGACGCGGAGCTGCTCGCCGACCGCACCACCGAGGAGCGCCACCGCCCGTTCTGGTCGCTCACCTGGGCCGTCCCCGTCGACGACGCGGGCGATCCGGTCCGTGTCCGCTCCGCCTACCTGCACGCCCCCACACCCAGCGACGAGCCGCTCGGCCTGCCCGCGCTGCTGATCGCCAGCTTCCCGCTCGACTCCACCCGCCGCCACGTCGCGCCGGGCAGGCTCACCGACTTCCTCGTCGAACAGGCCGCCGACGCCTACGCCGAACTGGTCCGCCGCCGCGGCCCGAGCCTGGGCTCGCTCCGCCTCGTCCCCGCGCCCCTCGGCAAGGGCGAACTCGACGCCAAGCTGCGCCGCGCGATCCTGGCCCGACTGCCCGAGACGCCCTTCTTGCCGGAGGCGGGACAGGAGCAGCTCGGTCCGGAGGTGGCCGAAGGGGAGCGGGAGACGGCGCTGCGGCCGCGCGACGCCGTGCTGCTGGAGGGCGCCGACGCCGAGGTCGTCCGTGCGCTCGCCACGGTCCTGCCGGGCCTGCTGCCCGCCGGGCTGGAGCGCCGCCAGGAGCTGCGCTCGCTGGAGGTGCGCCGCGTCGCCCTCGCCGAGACCGTCGACCAGCTCGCCAACCTCGACCGCGAGCCCGAGTGGTGGCGCAACCTGTACGGCTCGCTCGCCGGCGCCGACCCGGAGGCGCTCGGCGCGCTGCCCGTCCCGCTCGCCGACGGTCGGATGGTCCGCGGCCCGCGCCGCGTCCTGGTGCCGGCCACCTGGGGCGGCTCCGCCACCGCGACGGGAGAGGAGGGCCCGGTCCGCGCCGAGGACCTGGAGATCCTCGGCCTGCGCCTGGCCCACCCCGACGCCGCCCACCCGCTGCTGGAGAAGCTCGGCGCGGGCGTCGCCACGCCCACGGGCGTGCTGGAGACCCCGGAGCTGCGCGCCGCCGTGGCCCGCTCGGTCGACCTCGACGACGAGGAGGAGGCCGAGGAGCTGGCCGAGTCCGTCCTGCGCGTGGTCCAGGCCGCGCTCACGGAAGGTGAACTGACTGACAGTCAGTACCCCTGGTTGGCCCGGCTGGCTCTCCCCGACGAGGACGGTGAGTGGGCGCCCGCTGGTGAACTCGTGCTGCCGGGCAGTGCGTTGGCCGCCCTCGCACACGAGGACGACGCCGTCTTCCTGGACGAGGAGCTGGTCGAGCGCTGGGGCCCGGAGGTGCTGCGCGCCCTCGGCGTCGCCCACAGCTTCGGCCTGCTGCGTGCCGAGGAGGCCGTCCTCGACCCGGACGACCTGGAGCGCTTCGACCCCACCGCGCCGGCCGACCGTGCGCTCGGCGGCGAGCCCGCCGCCCTCCTCGACGAGGCGCCCGACGGCTTCGCCGACTGGGCCGAGGACGTCACCGAGCCGCTGTCGCGCGGCGACGACCTGCCGCCCGGCGTCCCCGCGGTCCCGCCGATCGCCGCCGAACTGCTCGCCGTGCGCGACCTCGACCTCGTCGACGACGACGCCTGGCCCGCGGCCCTCGCGCTGCTGGCCCAGCCGCCGCTGCGCAGCGCCGTCGTCGACAGGGTCCGGCTGCTGCTGCCCGACGGCGGCACCGCCGAGGTCGTCCCCTACGCCGCCTGGTGGCTGCGCGACCATCCCGTCCTCGACGGCCGGGCCCCGGCGGGCCTGCGCGCCGCGGGCGGCGACAAGCTGCTGCGCGGCCTCTACGACGAGGCCCGCACCGACCTCGACGAGATCTTCCTGCACGCGCTCGGCGTCCGCACCACGCTCGCGGCGCTGCTGGAGGACCCGGACGGCCCCGACGACGTCCTCGACCGTCTCGCCGACGCCGAGCGTCCCGTGGCGCACCGTCAGCTGCACGGCATCTACACCGCGCTGGCCACTGTCCCTCTCGACCGCGTCCCGCTGCCCGACGAGGTCCGCGCCCTGCCTCCGCTCGATCCGGCCACCCACCGGCGTCCCGCGCACACCGTCATCGTCGACGTGGCCGACGCGGTCGTTGCGGACGCGCCGGACCTGGTGCAGCTGCTGGACGACTTCCCGCTGATCACGGTCGCCCCCGCGCTGGCCCCGGCGCTCGCCGAGCGCCTGCACGTCTCGCTCGCGAGCGAGATCGCGGGCGGACGCGTGCTCACCGAGGGCACGGTCCGGGTGGTCCCGGAGGAGATCCGCGAACTCCTGCCCGGCTGTCCCGCGGTCTACGAGGAACACGAGGAGCTGCTGGTCGTCGGCCCCGACGGTGAGGAGGCCCCGGTCGGCTGGCGTTGGGACGCCGAGAGCGAGGCCCCGGCGCTGCCCGAGGGCGAGGGCGCCCCGGCCGACGAGCCGGACGAGTTCGCACCCGTCGTCCCCTTCGGCACCCTGCACGCCGCCACCCCGGAGGGCCTCGCCGCCGGTCTGGCCTGGGCGGCGGGCGCCTGGCAGCGCCGCTTCGAGGTGCTGGCCCTGCTCGGCGACCCGGACCGGGCCTACGAGCTCAGCGCCGCACGGGACTTCGAGGGCTGAGCCGGCGCGGGCCGAACCCCGAGGGTGCCGGTGGCGGCGCTCAGTCGACCAGTTCCAGCACCGCGAACTGCGACTGGTCCGTCAGCACCCGGTAGCTGTGCCCCGGGTGCAGTTGCGCCGCATAGGCGGGCAGGTCGGCGGGCGGCGACGGCGACCAGCCGTAGGACAGGTCCAGGACCAGGTACTGCGGCCCGGC
>NZ_BBPP01000056.1:0-28731 GCF_000787835.1 Streptacidiphilus melanogenes | reverse complement strand
ACGGCGACCAGCCGTAGGACAGGTCCAGGACCAGGTACTGCGGCGCGGCCGCCGCGCCGCCCAGCCAGTACAGGTCGGTGCGGGCGGCGAGGCGCGACATGGCGGTGATGTTGGACTCCACCACCGCCCCGTCCGGTACCAGCTCCAACGCCCGCGAGATCGCGTCGCTGCGTGGCGTCGAGGTGTACGTCGAGGGCCGCAACAGCGACGTGGCTGGAAGCGACAGCGTCGCGCACAGCGCCAGCGCGACCGCCGTCACCGCCGGGACCACGGCGCGTTCCGCGTAGCCGCGCAGCCAGCCCGGCGCGTCCTCGCGCTCGTGCAGTCGGCGGATCGCGTCGACCAGGGCCAGGAACAGGACCGGCATCAGGACCGCGTTGTAGTGCCAGCCGGTGCCCCAGTAGTCCGGATCGGAGGAGACGAAGCGCCAGCCGAGCGTCGGCAGCGCCACCAGCAGCAGCGGTGAGCGCAGCGCGAGGAAGCCCGTGATGCCGAGCAGCATGCCGAGTGTGGACAGCTTGACGTCCGCCGGGCTCAGCAGGCCGGCCAGGGCGTGCGTCCAACCGCCGCCGGGGAGCTTGTCCCGGTAGCCGTACGCGCCCGACGTGTTGAAGTGCGGGATCACGCCCCACACCGTCAGCGCCGTCATGCCGAGGCCGAACACCGCCAGCATCACCCCGAGCGCCCGCTCCCGCAGCAGGAACAGCAGCAGCCCGATCGCGGCGACGGTGACGCCCAGGTCCTCCTTGACCAGCGTCAGCGGCAGCGCCCAGAACGCGGCCCGGTGGTATCGCCGCAGCAGCACGTTGCGCAGCACCACCGCCAGGATCGGCACCGCGAAGGCGATCTCGTGGACGTCGAAGTCCACGGCGCGCTGCAGCCCCCAGGAGAGCCCGTAGGCCGCGCCGAGGCAGAGCGCCTTGGCGCGGGAGACGAAGCGTCCGGCCGTCGCGGCCACGACCGTCACGGAACTCGCGAACAGCGCGGACTGGGCGAGCAGCAGCGTCACCGTCGACGGGAGGAGCCACCACAGCGGGGCCAGCAGGGCCATGATCGGGCTGAAGTGGTCGCCCAGGATGTTCGCGTTCGCGCCCTTGATGTGCACGATCGGCGCGTGGAACGCCGCGTACTGCCGGACCTCCTCGACGAAGATCGCGGTGTCCCAGGACATCGAGCCGTCGTGCAGGTACCGGCTCAGTTCGACGATCGAGTAGCCGACGCAGAAGAAGAGGCCGAGCAGCAGGTACGGCCAGGTGGCGCGCTTCGGTACCAGCCGTCGGCGTGGGCGTACGGCCCCGCGCTGGGCGGGGATCCGCGCGGTCGCGCGGTCGGCTGAGGTGGCGTCCTGGCTCACCCGCCGCACGGTACCGGCGCGGCAGGCTTCGCAGAAGGGTCTACTCCTGTGAGTCGAGCCGCTCCTCGGGCGACACGTCCCGCCGACGCCGCGCCCGCACGGTCGACTCCTGCGGCAGGCCGATGTTGATCCACCGCCAGACGATCTCCAGCAGCACCCCGGCCACCACCCCGATCACGGCGCCCGTGACCGGATCGCGCCAGCCCTCCAGCTGCAGCTGGAAGAAGTTCTGCGCCCACGGCACGGTCATCACCAGCACGAAGCCGAGGGCCATCAGGGCCACCAGGACCACCTTCCACAGCGCGAAGGGCCGCGCGATGATCGCCAGCACCCACAGCGCCACGACGAACAGCGTCAGCGTCGCCGTCGAGGTGTCCGCGACCTGGCCCGTCGCGTGGTTCGCGCGCGCCAGCATGTACGCCGTGAACGCCGCCGCGCCCGCGATCACGCCCGCCGGGATCGCGAAGCGCAGCACCCGCCGCACGAACCCGGGCCGCGCCCGTTCGTTGTTCGGCGCGAGCGCCAGGAAGAACGCCGGAATGCCGATGGTCAGCGCGCTCAGCACGGTGGAGTGCCGCGGCAGGAAGGGGTACGGCACCCGGCAGACGATCGTCGCCAGCGCCAGCAGCACCGCGTAGACCGTCTTCACCAGGAACAGATTGGCGACCCGCTCGATGTTGCCGATCACGCGCCGTCCCTCGGCGACGACCAGGGGCAGCGTCGAGAACCGGTTGTCCAGCAGCACGATCTGCGCCACCGCCCGGGTCGCCTCGCTGCCCGAGCCCATCGCCACGCCGATGTCCGCGTCCTTCAGCGCCAGCACGTCGTTGACGCCGTCGCCGGTCATCGCCACGTGGTGGCCGCGCGACTGCAGCGCGCCGACCATGTCCCGCTTCTGCTGCGGCGACACCCGGCCGAAGACCGAGTGGCCCTCGACCGCATCCGCGAGCTCCTCCGGCTCCACGGAGGCCTTCGGCAGCAGCCGCGCGTCCATCGGGTCCTGCGCGCCCGGCAGCCCGAGCGAGCCCGCGACCGCGCCGACCGACAGCGCGTTGTCGCCGGAGATCACCTTGGCGGAGACGTTCTGCCGCTCGAAGTAGCGCAGCGTGTCCGCCGCGTCGGGGCGCACCCGCTGTCGCAGCACCACCAGGGCCCGCGGCACCAAGCCCGCCGCCGGGTCCTGCGCGTCCAGCGGCGTCGGGGTCCGCGCCAGCAGCAGCACCCGCAGCCCCTGCGCGCCGAGCCGGTCCACCTCCGCCAGCGCCGGGCTCTCCGCCGGCAACAGCACGTCCGGCGCGCCCAGCAGCCATGTCCCGACGCCGCCGCCGTCCTCCCGCAGCTCCGCCCCGGACCACTTGCGCGCGGAGGAGAAGGCGGCGGCCTGCTCCACCTCCCAGAGGTCCACCTCACCGGCGCCGACCGGATGCGCGTCGATGATCGCCTGGAGGCTGGCGTTGGGACGCGGGTCCGCCGTGCCGAGCGCGGTGAGCGCCCGCGCGACCTCCTCGCGGCCCGCGCCGTCGAGGGGACGCACCTCCTCGACGTCCATGCCGCCCTCGGTGAGCGTGCCCGTCTTGTCCAGGCACACCGTGTCGACCCGGGCCAGCCCCTCGATCGCGGGCAGCTCCTGCACCAGGCACTGGTTGCGGCCCAGCCGGACCACGCCGATCGCGAAGGCCACCGAGGTCAGCAGCACCAGGCCCTCGGGCACCATCGGCACGATGCCCGCCACCATGCGCCGGATCGCCTCGCGCAGGTCGCTCCCCGAGACGTACAGCTGGCTCAGGATCAGCCCGATCGCCGTCGGGATCAGCAGATAGGTGACGAACCGCAGGATCGTGTCGATGCCGCTGCGCAGCTCCGACTCGACCAGGGTGAACCGGCTCGCCTCCTCGGCCAGCTGCGCGGCGTACGCCTCGCGCCCGACCTTGGTGGTCGCGAACGCCCCGCCGCCGGCCACCACGAAGCTGCCCGAGAGCACCGGGTCGCCCGCCTGCTTGAGCACCGGGTCGGCCTCACCGGTCAGCAGCGACTCGTCGACCTCCAGGCTCTCGGCCTCGGCCACCTGGCCGTCGACGGTGATCTTGTCCCCGGACCCCAGCTCGACCAGGTCGCCCAGCACGATCTCGCTGTTGCTGACCGCGGTGCTCCGCCCGTTGCGCCGCACCCGGGGC
Source organism: Streptacidiphilus melanogenes (assembly GCF_000787835.1). Taxonomy (GTDB): domain Bacteria; phylum Actinomycetota; class Actinomycetes; order Streptomycetales; family Streptomycetaceae; genus Streptacidiphilus; species Streptacidiphilus melanogenes. The sequence continues at coordinate 25,203 of NZ_BBPP01000056.1, read as the reverse complement.
TTCGCCTCGCCGATCACGGCCAGGTTGTCGAGTGTCTGCTTGGCCCGCAGCTCCTGCACGATCCCGATGCCGGTGTTGGCGACGATGATGAAGCCGAACAGCCCGTCCTGGATCGGTCCGACCACCAGGATCACCACGAAGAGCGTGCCGATGATCGCGTTGAAGCGGGTGAAGACGTTGGCCCGCACGATCTCGGCGGTCGACCGGCTGGACCGGAGCGGGACGTCGTTCACCTGACCCGCGGCGACACGCTCCGCGACCTCGGCGTCCGTCAGTCCGGTGAGGGTCGGGAGCGTGCTGGTCATACGGCCGACCCTAGGTTGGCTACTGCTCCGGCGCCTGCTGGGCACGCCGTTCCGCGTCGCGCCGCGCGGCGTCGCGGCGGATCGCGTCGCGCCGGGCGCGGCAGTACCAGATGCCGATCAGCCCGAGTCCGAATCCGGCCAGGCAGATCCACTGCCAGTCACCCCGGCCGTGGGCGGCCATGGAGGAGTGGAAGGGCAACAGCACGAGGAAGCCGATCAGCCACACCACCGTGCCGCCGGTCACGATGGCGACGTCGTTCGCCTCCATCGGCGGGGCGGAGGGGAGCTTGGTCGTCTGCTTCATCAGGCCGGGCATCTTCACAGGGCTGAGCGTACCGCGACGCCTCGGAGCGCCCTTTGTTTAGAGGTTTGCACAGTCTACGCGCGCAGATGGCTAAAACTTTTTGTTTATTTGATACTGGACGCGCTCGAACTCCCGCCCGAATCCGGAAGTCCTCTCCATGACCTCGGCCGCCCCTGCCACGACCGCGCCCGCCGATCCCGGACCCCACACGCCCCGCAGCGGGCTGGACCGGTTCTTCAAGATCTCCGAGCGGGGCTCCAGCTTCGGCCGTGAGATCCGCGGCGGCGCCGCAACGTTCTTTGCGATGGCGTACATCATCGTGCTGAACCCGATCATCCTTTCCTCGGCGACGGACAAATTCGGCCACCACCTGAACAGCGGTCAGCTGGTCACCGCCACGGTCATCACCGCCGGGTTCACCACGCTGCTGATGGGCGTCTTCGCCAACGTCCCGATCGCGCTCGCGGCCGGCCTCGGCGTCAACAGCGTCGTGGCGCTGCAGCTCGCGCCGAAGATGACCTGGCCGGACGCGATGGGCATGGTCGTGCTCGCCGGCATCGCGATCATGGTGCTGGTCGCCACGGGCCTGCGCGAGCGCGTCATGGCCGCCGTGCCGCTGAGCCTGCGCAAGGCCATCGCCATCGGCATCGGCCTCTTCATCGCGCTGATCGGCATGGTCGACGGCGGTTTCGTCACCCGCATCCCGGACGCCGCCCACACCACCGTCCCACTCCAGCTCGGCGGCAACGGGCACCTCAACGGCTGGCCGACTCTGGTCTTCATCGTGGGCACGCTGCTCACCCTGATCCTGATGGTCCGCAAGGTCCCGGGCGCGATCCTGATCTCCATCGTGGTCGCCACGGTCTTCGCGATGATCGTCGACAAGGTCGCCAAGATCCCCGCCGAGAGCTGGGGCCTCACCGTCCCCGCCCTCCCGCACAGCGCCGTCGCCACCCCGGACTTCGGCCTGCTCGGCAAGGTCTCGCTCTTCGGCGGCTTCGGTCAGGTCGGCGTGCTGACCGGCATCCTGTTCGTCTTCACCGTCCTGCTGTCCTGCTTCTTCGACGCCATGGGCACCGTTCTCGGTGTCGCCGAGGAGGCCCACCTCCTGGACAAGCAGGGCAACCTGCCGGGCATGAACAAGGTCCTGATGATCGACGGCATCGCGACCCTCACCGGCGGCGCGACCTCCAGCTCCGCGGGCACCTGCTTCGCCGAGTCCACCACCGGCGTCGGCGAGGGCGCCCGCACCGGCCTCGCCTCCGTGGTCACCGGCCTCTTCTTCGTCGCCGCGCTCTTCCTCACCCCCCTGGCCACCATGGTCCCCAGCCAGGCGGCCACCCCGGCCCTCCTCGTCGTCGGTTTCCTGATCATGGCCAGCGGCATCAAGGAGATCGACTGGTCGGACTTCACGATCGCCATCCCGGCATTCCTGACCATGATCATCATGCCGTTCACGTATTCGATCACGAACGGAATCGGGATCGGTTTTATCGTCTTCTGCATCCTGCGGGTGGCGACGGGGCGCTGGCGTGAGGTGCCGGTGGCGCTGTATGCGGTGGCGGGCGTGTTCACGTTCTACTACCTGATGCCGGCGCTGGGGATCGGGCAGTGACTTGCGCCTGAGCACAGTCGAAGGGCCCGCCTCCAGTCTGATCCTGGGAGGCGGGCCCTTGCCGTGCGGCGTTGGGCGGCGGGGCCGGCGCGGCTGCTGCCCAGGGCGGTCCGTTCACCGAGGTACAGGAGCCCGGTAAGCCGCGACCGGCCCTGTTCGCGCCTGGCCCTTGGCGCCCTGGTCTGGTGGCGGCCGATCCGCATCCTCCTGACGAGCCAGTGGGAAATCCGGCTCTTTGGGAAGACGGCAATCTAACCTGTCTGCGTGCGCAGCTGGATCGATCAGGGCATCGAGATCACTGAGGGACCCTCGCTGTCGGTCGTCGAGCAGCTCGTCGAGGCGGGCCAGCCGTTCTGGCTCGACATCGAGAACCCGACCGATGAAGTCATCGACCGGCTCGCCGCCCGCCTGGCACTGCATCCGCTGGCTGTGGAGGACTCCAAACAGTTCGGTCAGCAGGGGAAGCTGCAGATCTACGGCAACGTGGCCATGATCGCCAGTTTTGGGCTCGACGAGGAGCGGCGCCAGCCGGTCGAGGTGCACTGCTACTACACGCCCGGGTTCCTCATCACGTTGCACCGGGCCCCGAGCCCTGCCCTTGATGCCCTGCGCCGGGAAGCCTCCGTGCGGCCACTGCTGGAAGCCCAGCCCATCCGGGCGCTGCACCGCCTGCTGAGCGCGCTGCACGCCCCGTTTCCTGCGTTCGTCCTGGGGTTGGACGAACGGTTGGACGCGCTGGAGCAGCGGATGCTCCGTGAGGCTGACGACGACGACTTGACCGAGCTCACCGCCATCCGGCATCAGGCCGCGTCGATGCGCCATATCCTGCGGCCGGGCCGAGAGCTGGCGGCACGGATGCCACTGGTGATGTCCCTGCCTGGTGCCACCCCGGACACTCAGCTGTACGTGGAGGACTTCAGCGACGAGCTGCAGCGGGTCGTGGCTGACCTCACCGCGATCGAGGAGCGGTGCATCACGCTGCTGGGCCTGCAGGCGTCGCTGGCGGGCAATCACCTCGCAGTGGTGAGCCGTCGGCTTGCCGCTGTGGCCACCATCTTCCTGCCCATCTCGTTTCTGGCCGGATTCTGGGGTGAGAACTTCAACGTCCTCACGGGCACCTTCGAAAAGGGCTGGGCTGCCTTCCTGATCCTCAGCGTGGGACTGAACGTGGCCTGTGTCCTGGTCACTGTCTTCGTCCTCAGGCGCCGTAGGTGGACTTGATGACCGCCACGGTCCTGGGGAGCTGCCATGAGACCACGATTAGCTCTGCGTAGTGCTCCGACCTCAGGGCATCCCCCAAGCGGAGGGCCGAGCGGACTCGCCGGCCTTCGAATGTGCTGTTGGCGGAGGCCGACGTAACGCTCAGGGGCCCTCCCGAGGCGGTGCCGCGCGGCATGTCCGAGGGGGCGTCCTCTGCGTTCCGGGGTGACCATGGCTTCATGACTGCCTTGAGCCGCCACGAGGGCCGGGTGACCGCCGAGCCGAGGAGTGGCCTGTGACCGAGCAGGTGCTGGCGAGCTGGAACGAGGGCCCGGCCAAGCGGTCGATCCTGGACTACGTCCACAAGGCGACGACACCAGGGCCGGCGTTCGTCGAGCCGGCCGAGCGGATCGCCACGTTCGACAACGACGGCACGCTCTGGGTCGAGCAGCCGATGCCACCGCAGTTCGACTTCGTGTTCCGGGCCTGGGAGGCGGAGGTGAAGGCCGACCCCTCGCTCGCGGCGCGGCAGCCGTACAAGGCGCTCGTGGAGCAGGACCAGGGGTTCTTCGAAGGCTTGGCGACACAGGAGCCCGAGGCGGTGGCGACCCTGCTTGAGGCGTTCGCCCGGTCGTGGGCGGGCACGACGCCCGAGGAGTTCGACGCGCGGGTTCGCGAGTGGACCAGGACGGTGCGCGACCCCCGGTTCGGCGTCCCGTACGTGGAGCTGGTCTACCGGCCGATGCTGGAGCTGTTCGACCTGCTGCGGGCGAACGGGTTCCGGGTATTCGTGTGCTCGGGCGGTGGCCGCGACTTCATGCGCGTGTTCTCGGAGGACACCTGGGGGATCTTGAAGGAGAACGTCATCGGCTCGGCGGCCGCCTACAGCTATACCGACGGCAGGATCGTCCGCTCCCGCGACCTTCTCGGCGGTCTGGATTTGGGGTCGGGTAAGCCCGAGCACATCTTCGCGCACACGGGTCGGCTGCCCGCCTTCGCGGGCGGCAACGCCGACGTCGACATCGAGATGCTCCGAAGCGCCGCGTTCGCGCTGCTGGTCCGCCACGACGACGACCAGCGCGAGTACGCCTACACCAAGGGCGCCGAGGCATCGCTGACCGTCGCCGAGCAGCTTGGCTGGACCGTGGTGAGCATGAAGAACGACTGGACGGCCCTGTTCTGACGACGAGGAGGACGCGATGGACGACCTAACCGCCGTCGACGTGCTCGTCAACCCGGACGAGACGACCGTGCGGCACGCCCGCGCCTGGAACGCCCGGATGCGCGAGAGCGTCCCGGGTGGCTTCGCCCTGGATGCCTCCCACCAACCGCACATCACCACCCTCCAGCGCTACGTCCGGACGGCCGACCTGGACGACGCGTACGACGCCGTCCATCGGACCCTGGCCGCGCCCGACACCGGCGCCCTTTCCTACCGGGCCGTCGCGATCAGGCACGCCGACTGGGGTGTGCCCGGCCAGGGCCTCGCGGGCATCCTCCTCGAGCCCGGCCCGCAGGTCCTCGACTTCCAGGCTGCGCTGCTGGCGGCGATCTCCCCGTTCACCGAGCCCGGCGGCACGGCCGCCGCCTTCGTCACCGACCCCGGCGAGGACATCAGCCAGAGCACCCTCGACTGGGTCAACGGCTACGTCCCCGCCCAGATCGGGCCCGGCCGGTACCAGGCCCACATCACCGTCGGCTTCGCCACCCTCGACGACCTCAGGACCATCGAGTCCGAGCCATTCGACGCCTTCACCGTCCGCCCGGCCGCCGTCGCCGTCTACCAACTCGGAAACAGCGGAGCCGCCCGCAAGCTCCTCCGGACCTGGCCCACCCGTAACTGACCGGGCCCGGGCGAGGCCGGCCCGCCGGACTACGTCCACGAAGGCGTGATCACCAGCGTTCACGACGAGTTCGAGATCGTTTACTTCGGTGTCACCGACGCCGACGGGTGCGAGCGCGAGTTCGCGACCGAGCGCGAGGATGCTGCTCTGATTCGGCTCGGACTGTATGTGGTCGGCCGACGTTGGGTCAGTCACCGCCTTCCATGCGGGCCTGACATCATTCGGGCTTACGAGACCTGGGTTGAGCTCGCCGCCGAACCCGGGACGGTTGGGTAGAGGCGGTTGATACGCCTTCACGTACTCGATCACGAACGGAATCGGGATCGGTTTTACGTCTTCTGCATCCTGCGGGTGACGACGGGGCGCTGGCGTGAGGCGCCGGTGGCGCTGTACGCAGTGGCGGGCGTGTTCACGTTCCACTACCTGATGCCGGCGCTGGGGATCGGGCAGTGACCTGCGCCTGAGTGCACCGAAGGGCCCGCCTGCCAGCGCTGAACCTGGCAGGCGGGCCCCTTTGCTGTTCCGCCCCGGGCCGACATGTTCAGGGTGAGGCGCCGATCGGTACGGCCATGGCTGCGGCCTCGGTGGCGTCGGTGGGCACGGCGGCCTCGGGGCGGCGCAGGTCGAGCACGATGAGGACGAGCGCGGCGGCGCCCAGGTAGATGAGCAGGTTGGTGAGCGCCTCGCTGGTTCCGTGGCCGTCGAAGTAGATCGAGTGGTGCAGCAGGATGTAGGCGTTGCGGGGCGGGAGGTAGGGACCGAGGTCACGCCAGAACGTGGGGAGGTAGGGCACTCCGCTGGCGCCGCCGGAGGAGGGGTTGCCGAGCAGGATGACCACGATGACGGTGACCAGGGTGCCGATGGGCCCCAGTAGTTTCTGCAGGACCGCCGCGACGAACGCGACCACGGTCACGATCAGTGAGCAGATCGGCCAGGTGATCCAGAACCTGCTGCTGGGGAACCCCTGCAGCCAGTAGCAGACGACCAGGTCGATCACCAGGCCGCTGACGACCGCGAACCCGGCGAGCTGGGCGGCGCGCCAGCGTCCTGCAGCTTTGCCGGTGGCGGCCATGAGCAGGGTCGAGCTCATATAGCCGCCGATGAGCAGGGGAACGAGCATGAGGCCCTGGACGAGGCCGAAGGGGTCCTTGGCGGCCAGGGGGAGCGGAGCGTACTGCTGCACCGTCAGCGTCTGACCGGTGGCCCTGGCTGCGGCTTCGAACCGCACCGCGAGGTCGAGCGGTGCCAGGTCGCTCATGGACGGCACCACGATCAGCGTGTTCGTCCCGCCCGACGAGACCAGCGCGCCGAAGATCCGGGCCTGGTCGATGGCGGTCTTCACGGCGGACTCGCTCGGGTACTGAGTGACCTTCAGCGAGATGGCCTTCTCGGCTTCCGCCAGGATGGGTGAGGTGCCGACCACGCCGATCGGCAGGTTCGACGCCTTGGGCGCGTGCTCGGCGTCCATGTACGTGGTGGCGAAGAGACATTGCATGACGGCACAGATGCCCAGCGCGACGAGCATCCCGATCACGGCCCCTCGACGGCTGGGAGGGTTCGTCGCGGGCCCGGTCGGCGTCTTCGCGTCGGCTTGGGCGCTGCCTGCCCCCACGGCAGTCCTGGCTGGGCGGATGCGGCCGAACCAGGCGATGACGGCTACTCCGGCGAAGGCGTAGAGGAACAGGACGATCATCGGTGTGGTGATGCCGTTCCCGCCGAAGTAGAGCACGCGGTTGATCAGGGTGATCGCACTCTGGGGTGGGAAGATCACACCGATGTTGCGCCAGTAGACCGGCAGCAGGTACGTGCCCAATCCTCCGGCGGGCGGACCGCCGACGACGATGAACAGCACCGCCACCAGCAGGGTGCCCACTTTGCCCACCAGCGCCTGCAGCGCCGCAGCGGCCAGCGCCACCGCTGAGGTGACCAGCCAGAAGCAGGGCAGCAGCGGCCAGAAGTGGCTGCTGGAGTAGGCGCCGATCCCCAGCCCGGCGATCAGGTCGGTCAGCACCGCGGCGACGAGCGCGTATCCGGCGAGGATCGCTGCGCGCCACGGTGCCGCGGCGACGCCGTGGGCCGCCTTGAAGACCAGCACGGCGGCGAGATAGCCGCCGATGAGCAGCGGCAGCAGCAGCAACGACGTCACCGCTGCGACGGGGTCGCTGGCCGGCAGTGGCTTGACCGTCTGGACGGTGACCGGCCGGTTCAGCTTGTGCGCCGCGTCGAGAAACGCCGGCTCCAGCTCCGTCTGGGCGAAGAAGCTCTTCGGCGGGACCACGATCAGTGTGTCGGTGGAGCCGCCGCTGATGTAGGCGCCGTAGAGCTCGCCCCGATCGGCCGCGTTCGTCACCGCCGACGCGTTCGGATACTCGCTCAGTGTGAGCCCCGTTCTGGACGCCACCGCGGCGACCACGGGTGACGGCGGTCCGGCCACGCCGAAGGGCATGTTCCGCGGCACCAGCAGCTGCTGGGCGCTGACCAGGCACAGCGCGAACAGTGCCTGCGCGACGAGCACCACCCCGAGCGAGATGACGATCTTCACTGCGATGCGTCGCCCGCCCCCAGCCGAAGCGGCATGAGCCGTTCGACTCGCCATCGCCGTCCTCCCAACACAGATCCGCGGCGGCACTGGAGCCGTGGCGGCGTCGCGGAGTCCGACTGAGTCGCCATCAGTCCCGTGTCCTTCCGTGTGCAATCACCACACGGGCTCGACAGGGCGGCAACTCGGGAGATGCCATCAGGTGACGGGCCGGGTCAGCACGCAAGCGAAGGCTCCGACCTGGGGAGGGGCCGGTGATTGTTCCACGCGCTCCAGCCGGGTTCGAGCCGTCCGCCGTCCGCCGCCGTTTCCGGCCTGCGCGGACACCGTGGGGCGCATGGGCTCGGGATACACTGCGCGCCTTGATCACTTCGTTCCTGGGGGGAACATGAAGTTCACGCGTTGCCTCGCGGCAGCTCTGGCCATCGCAAGCGCCACGGTGGTCACTGTCACGGGGGCGACGACGAGTCACGCCGCAGCCCCACAGCCGGCAGCCGCGGGCGCCTTCGACTGCCTGAACGGGGCGCTCGCTGTCTCCACCCCCAACCCGACCGAGGCGTTGACGACCCGCCGTGTCGGCGGACCGCCGCTGGACGAGTACGTGACCATTCGCAACACCGAAACGAAGGTGCTCCCGACGGCAGGCTTCACCTTCGAGTTCGGCAACATGGACAAGAACCGTGGTCCTGTGCCGACCGTGTGGTGGCGCGTCGCGGGCAAGGGCTCTTGGCACAAGATGGCGTTCCACTGGAATGCGAAGACGCAAGGCAACCTTCCGCTCTGGGACTCCGCCCGTCTCCCGCTGGGCACCATCGGCGCCCACGGGTCCACCACGGTGGAGGTCTCCGTCTACTTCCCCCGGGGCTCCGTCAAGGACGGCTACTCGAACTTCTGGGAGGTCGGAAGCGCCGTCTGCGGCACGACCGATCTGGGCTGGTTCATGGGTCGCGAGTTCCAGCTCTGGCCGTGGAGTGGCCTGCCCGGGTCGCCGGTGTACTGACGCACCGATGAAGCCGCTTCGCGGCCTCGGCCACCAACGGAACAGGGATGGGTCTCAGCGTCTTCTGCGTCCTCTGCGTGGCGGACGGCACGGCACGGCAGGGCGGCAGATTCGTCACAGACGGACCGGCTGTCGACCACGACACGTGCGCCGAACTGGGGGGATGCAACGCGTCTAACGATCAGGTCACGAGGACTGGGCTGTTACCCCAGCAATTCGGACAAGGATCTGCGGGGACGGCGCAGCGTCGGCGTAGTGTCCGTACGTTCGCTCAGGAGCTCGGGGAGGGTTTCTGACTGTCACTCATTCTCTGGGGGATGACGTTCCGGTGATTCGACGCTCCTTGCCGGCTGTGGCCACGACGACCCTGCTGGCCGCGGCTCTGGCGATGCCGGCCGCCGTCGCGTACGCCGACCCGGCCCAGGCTCCGGCCGGCGCCACCCCCGCACCGTGGTGCTCGGGCCTGGCGGACGATGGCACCAGCGTGTTCTTCACCGACCTGCAGATGTCGTCTCCGCTCCTGACCTTCGGTCACGAGTCCCTGACGGTCACCGGAAAGATGCTCGTCCAGCAGCCTGACGGAACCCTGGCCCCCTACAGCGGCCCGTACACGCCGACCGTGGGACTCGCGGACCCGGGTGTGGGCTCCTCCTCGCGCAGTGTCGCCGCGGACGGCAGCTTCACGATCGGGTCGGTGCAGGTCCCCGTGTCGGCGGGCAAGCGGCCGGTCCAGCTGATGGCCGGTATCGGTCGCCACTTCTTCTGCGGGCCGTCCACGGAGGTCGACCCGGTGACCGAGCCGACCCGGATCGTTCTCGACTCGGCGAGCTCGGCGCACGTGCCGGCCTGGGGGACCGCGACTGTCAGCGGAATCCTGGAGTACCAGGAGCAGGACGGCACCTGGCACCCCGCTCCTGGGCAGACGATCGCGCTCGACGAAGGGTCGCAGGGGCTGCAGGGCGGCGTTACGGGAGGCGACGGCAGGTTCTCCTTCACTCAGAACGTGGGGAACGCTCCGGCCCACTGGACCGTCGATGCACGCAACCACACCGGGGGATGGGACGACTACCTCACGGGCACGTCCGCCGGTTTCGATGTCACCTCGATCAATCAGCAGCTTGCCCTCCACCTGACCGGGGCAGCGGTCGACGCCCACTCGCGGCTCTCCGTGTCCGTGAGCGTGGACAGCAGCGACCCCGCCGGCTCCGGTGGCGTTCTCTACCTGCAGCAGTCCGGCGACGGTAAGACCGGTTGGACCACGGTGGACCGGATTCCGGCGAGCCCGTTCCCTCGGAACCTGAGGGTCACTCTGCCGGTCAACAATCCGCACGGGTACTGGCGGCTGTACTCGCCGGCGGCTGGTGGGTTCCCGGAGGCGTGGAGCAACACCGTCCACACCACAGTCTCGGCGACCAGAATGACGGGTGGAACGCCGAACCACACCACCGTCCAGCGGAACGGCTGGATCACCTTCGGCGGGCACGTCTACCAGCAGGGCACCGCGGGTTCGTGGAAGCCACTTGCCCACAGCTACGTGACGCTGCTCTTCCGTCCTGAGGGCCAGAAGTCCTGGCAGTCGCAGGGCCGGGCGAAGACTGACGCCAGCGGCGCCTACACGATCAGCGCCAGGGCGGCCACCAGTGGTACCTGGCTCGTCGTCTGGTACACGCCGGACGGTGCACACGTCGACACGCAGGGCCCGCAGACCCACGTCACCGCCTGACAGCTCTTTGAACCGCGTCCGCTGTCCCCTGATGCCGGCGCTGTGGGTCGGGCAGTGAGCCGGGCAGGCTGGGCAACGGCGGGCGGGCATACCCTGGCATGGTGGCAACGGTGCAGGTGAGCGGGCTGAGGGTCGCCTACGATCGCGCTGGTGCGGGGCCGCCCGTGGTGTTCCTGCACGGTGCGGCGGACGACGCCCGCCTCTGGCGGCCGCAACTCGACGCGCTGGCCGACGCGTTCACCGTCGTGGCCTGGGACGAGCCGGGAGCGGGCCGCTCCTCCGACGTACCGGAGTGCTTCGGGCTCGCGGACTACGCCCGTTGTCTGGCCGCGGTCGTGGAGTCGCTGCGGCTCGGCCCGGCGCACATCGCGGGTCTCTCCTGGGGCGGCACGGTGGCCCTGGAGTTCTACCGCCGTCACGCGCACCTGGTGAGGACGCTGATCCTCGTCGACACGTACGCGGGCTGGAAGGGCTCTCTGCCGGCGGGGGAAGTGCGGGCCCGGGTCGAGGGCGCGCGCCGGATGCTGTCCGCGCCGCGCGGTGAGTTCGCCCCGGCCCTGCCCGGACTGTTCGCCGGCGAGCCGCCCGCTGACTGCCTACCGCTGTTGGAGGCGATGGCGGCCTGCGTGCGCCCGGAGACCCTGCGGACACAGCTGCGCCTCATGGCCGGGACGGACCAGCGGGATCTCCTGCCCACCGTCTCCGTGCCCACCCTCCTGCTCTGGGGAGAGCAGGACGTGCGCTCGCCACTGACCGTCGCGCGACAGTTCCAGGAAGCGATCCCGGCTGCCGAGCTCGTCGTGATCCCGGGCGCGGGGCACGTGAGCAACCTGGAACGGCCCGAGGAGTTCAACCGGGCCGTGCGCGGCTTCTGCCAGGCCCACTCCTGAACCGCGGTGGCCGAGCAGGGCCGCCCGCTGAGTCGCACCTTCGGACAAGCCGGGGTCGACGCATCGTCAAGCGCGGACACTTCCCGCCAACTCGCCTGCTGCGTACCGTCGGAGACCGTGACGCTCCCCTCCGGGTCCAACCAGCCGCCGCCACGCGCGCCGCGCCCCAGCCGCGCCCGTATGGTGCTTCTCGCTGTGGGCCTCGCGGGCATCGTCGGCATCGGGTTCGCGAGCGGGGACCCCCTCGGCGAGTGGGTGGTCCCCGGGATCGTCGTCGCGGTCCCCGTCATCGGGCGCATCACCAAGTACGTCCGAGCCCGACGGGCCAGGGCGGAGCTCTTCCAGCAGCCGCGTCCTGTGGATCCCCGCAGGCAACAGCGCATCAGATCCTGGACCGCAGTGGGAATCTTCGCGGTGCTCGGCGCCGCCGCGATCCTCGGCGCCAAGTCCGGCGACCGCCTCGGCACGGGCATCGTCGTCGGGGTCGTGGTGGCCATCGTCGCGTTCCTGGCGCTCCCCGGGACCTGATCCGCGGCAACGCGACCTGAGGTCGGCTGGGTCCGCTCCGTCTTCCGGGGGTTCTTCGGGGACGGCGCGGCGGATCTGCGCCGGGATCGCGCCTGGTCGACGGCAAGGTACGGGTCATGAGAGCCGTGTCGTGTGCCGTCGCCTGTGCGCTCGTCTGGTTGGCCCCGTGCCTCGGTCCGTCGGCCGCCGCCCTGCCGTCGACCGCTGCCCTGCCGTCGACCGTGGCCTCGCCCGGGTCCGTGGCGGAGACGATCGCGCCCGGGGTGGACTACCGGGCGTTCACCGTGCCCACCACGCACGGCGGCGCGCGGGTGTACCTGGTGACGGTCGATCTGGCCCGGCCGGGTGTCCGGGCGGACCTGCTGAACCCCGGTGCGGTGGCCGACCGGCTGCCGGTCGCCCGGATGGCCGAGGACCGGGGTGCCGTCGCCGCCGTCAACGGCGACTTCTTCGACATCTCCGAGGAGCAGCACCCTGGTGTCCAGGCGACCGGTGCGGCCTCCGGGCCCGAGATCGGCGACGGCCGTCTGCTCAAGTCGGCCGTCCCGTACGGGCAGCGTTTCGGCCTGAGGCCGCCCGGGGGCGACACCGACGAGGACGTCGTCGGTGTGGGTGCGGACGGGAGGGCCCGTACCGCACGCATCACGCTGTCCGGCAGCATCCGCTCACCGCACGGAACCCTCCCGCTGCGCGGCCTCAACCAGTACGCCCTTCCCGAGGGGTCGATCGGCGCCTTCACGTCGGACTGGGGAACGCGCTCGCGCGAGCGCGCCGTCTGCGGAACCGACGAGCGGCGCGCCGCGCCCTGCACCACGGACGTCCGCGAGGTGATCATCCACCGTGGCGTCGTCCAGTCCGTCGCCGACGAGGCAGGAAGCGGTGGGATCGCCCCGGACTCGACCGTGCTCCTAGGCCGGGAGGCGGGCGCTGACGCTCTGCGGAGCCTGACCCCGGGCACTCCGGTCGAGGTCGACCACCGTCCCGTGTCCACCACGGTCGTCCCCTTCGCCTTCGCGCTGGGCGGCTATCCCGTTCTCCGCCGCGGCGTGCCTCTGCCCGATCTCGACGCCGTGGAGGCCACGCCGCGTTCGGCCGTCGGCATCGCCTCGAACGGGCGCCTCCTGCGCCTCCTGTCCACGGACGGCCGGGAGGGGACGTCCAGCGGCCTGACGATGGCCGAACTCGGCAGGCTCCTGCAGGCGCTCGGCTGCACCGAGGCCGTCTATCTGGACGGGGGCGCCTCGGCGACCCTGGCCGTCAGGGACCCCGCGAGCGGTCGCGTGACCGTTCGGAACAGCCTGGACCACGGCCTGGAACGACCGGTCCCCAACGGCATCGGGATCTTCTCGGACTCGGGGCACGGCGGCTGACCCGCCTGCGGGAGCGTGGGGAGCCGCCTGCGGGCCGCCTGCGGGCAGTACGCAGGCCACGACTCGTCGAACGAGACTCCCCCGGCGCGGCTCTAGCCGTGGGTCGGTGACCAGCGCGAGGATGTTTCCATGACGGTTGCCGATCGCGCCATGGAACAGTTGGCGTCATGGTCCAGCCTGGCTCACCGCCCCTCTGACTGCGTCACCGGTGAGGCCCTGTGGGCCGGAACCCGGGAGATCGCCCACCTGCACGGCGACCGTCGTGTGGCGCTCTGCCTGACCACGGACACGGTCATCCGCCTGCGCGACGAGCTGGAGCTCTGCAGCGCGGTGCGGCTTCGGCCGGACTCCCCGTGGGTCACCGTCGTGGTGGAGTGCGACACGGATGCCGACCTGCTGATGACCCTGGTCAGCGCGGCGCTCCAAGCCCACTCGGCACAGCGCCCCATGCCCGAGACCGCCCCGTGCGACATCGACCAGAGCACAATCATCCACCTGCAGGACACGCCGACTCAGCGACCTGGCGCCACGCCTGGGAGGACGCATGCCCGACGCATCGCCCGACGACGAAACCATTCTCGACGTCACCCGGCGGCTTGAGGCCGCCTACCGGGACCGCTGCAGCCCCGAGCAGGTCTCCGCCGCGGTCTCCGCCGCCTTCGAGCACTTCAAGGACAGCCGCATCCGGGACTTCGTACCGGTTCTCGCCGAGCGCGTCGCCCGCGTCGCACTCGACGGCCAGATCCGTCCCGACGGCCAGATCCGTCCGGACGGTCAGACCCGTCCGCACGGCCCGGCGCAGGCCGTCGTCGATCCCGCCTCGTCGGCGTGACCGGGTTATCTGGTTGACGGTTCGGCGGCCGAGCGGTTCTCCTGCTGCGGTGCCCGAGACGTCCAAGCTCAGCTTCGCGGAGCCGGTAGGCGACGCCATGCTCGCCGACTGGCGGCATGTCCACAACGTGATCATCCCGACCGACCCCCTGTCGCTCGCCGACGTGCGCGAGCGGGCCGGGCGCAACCACCTGGAGGTCGCGTACCTCGACGGCGAGCCGGTGGGGTGCTCGACCGTCCGCCCGCCCACCGGCGACAGTCCGTCCACCGGCACCGTGATCGCCCGGATCCTCCCCGCCCATCGCCGCCAGGGCTTCGGCGAGCAGCTCTACCAGCGCGCAGTGGAGCGCGCCCGCGCGCTGGGCGCCACCGTCGTCGAGACCGTCGTGCTCGCCTCCAACGAGGACGGCCTGCGGTTCGCCGAGTCCCACGGCTTCGTCGAGATCGACCGCTACGTCCTCCCCGGTGACACCATCGCCTACGTCGACCTGCGCCTCGCCTGACCGAAGCCCCACAGCGGACCGTCCGGCCCGAGACCAGCTGAAGGACCGACAGGATCGACAGGATCGCCAAGATCGACAGGTTCGGCGAGAGGGACGGGGTCCACGTGCTCCGCGGCTAACCTCCGGCGCCTGGAAGGGTGGCTAACCTCCGGCGCCTGGAAGGGTGCGGTGCCGGTTCGCGGGGGTGGCGGCTTCGTCGGGGGCGTCGGGGGTGGCGGCTTCGTCGACGAGGTTCTGCTCCAGGCGTTCCAGAGTGCGCAGGGCAGCCGCACGCTCGTCGTCGGACATGTCGCCGGTCACGAGGGCCTCGAGTCGGCTCCAGACCTGCTCGACCTGGCGGCGCAGGGCCTGGCTGGCGGCCGTGGGCTCGATGATCGACGCGCGCCCGTCGGTGGGGGAGGGGCTGCGACGGACGAAGCCGGCCTGTTCCAGCCGCCGGACGGTGCGGGTCATGGTGGCCGCGTCGGAGTCCATCAGCCGCACCAGGTCGGTCTGCCGCTGGGGGCCGAGTTCCCACAGGTGCATCATCACCAGCTCCTGGCCGGGGTGCAGGCCGATGGGGCGCAGGAGCTGCCCGGCGAGCATGCGGTGCAGGCGCGCCAGGCGGAAGATCGCGTGGCTGACCGGTCCGCCGCCGGCCGCTGCCGGAACCGGCACGGTGGCCGAGGCCTCCGCGCCCGTCTCCGCGGGGCCTCTTCCGGGTCCCGCTGGGGGTTGCGTCATCTCTTCCTCTCATCCCTGCTCGGTCAAGTAATTCTAGCGTCGGCCGCATGCCAGGGTCGGTCTTCTTCCGCCTTGTGGGTGGAGGGGCGCATCGCTGCAGGCAAAGGAAGTGACCTAGGTCACATATGCATCGTGGAATCGGCCGGTGGCATTTACTTGTTCGAACAGCTATCTACTTCGACGGGCCCGCAGTAGGGACCCGGAGCACCACTCCTGCCGAACGAGGAGAAGACCATGACCACTGCATTCGATCCGATCGATCTGGGCGGCAGCCGCCTCGCGAACCGCGTCGCGATGGCCCCGATGACCCGCAGCCGGGCCTTCGGGCCCGGCGCCGCGCCGACCGAGCTGATGGCCACGTACTACGCACAGCGCGCCGGTGCCGGGCTGATCGTCACGGAGGGGATCCAGCCCTCGCCGGTCGGCCAGGGCTACCCCGACACCCCCGGCCTGCACACCGACGCTCAGGTGGAGGCGTGGCGGACGGTCACCGACGCCGTCCACGGCGCCGGAGGGGTGATCTTCGCGCAGCTGATGCACACCGGCCGGATCGGCCACCCCAGCCTGCTGCCCGACGGCCTGGCGCCGGTGGGGCCCTCGCCGGTCGCCGCCAAGGGCCAGGTCTACACGCACGAGGGCCCCAAGGACTTCGTGACGCCGCTGGAGCTGGGTGACGCGGAGATCCGGCAGACGATCGCCGACTTCGTCGTCGCCGCCAACCACGCCGTCGCGGCCGGGTTCGACGGCGTGGAGATCCACGGCGCCAACGGCTACCTGATCCACCAGTTCCTCGCCCCCAACAGCAACCGGCGCACGGACGACTGGGGCGGCGACGCCGAGGGCAGGATCCGGTTCGCCGTCGAGGTCGTCTCGGCCGTGGCGGAGGCCATCGGCGGCCACCGTGTCGGCCTGCGCATCTCGCCCGGAAACCCGTTCAACGACATCGCCGAGCCCGACCCGGGTGAGGTCTACCCCGCCCTGCTGGACCGGCTCGCCGGACTGGACCTCGCCTATCTGCACCTGCTGGAGGGCCCGGACCGCGACCTGACCGCCCGGCTGCGCAAGGCCTGGCCCGGCACCTTCGTCCTCAACCCGTTCACTCACCCGGACGCCACCGGCCCCGATGCCCTGGCCCTGGTCGAGGACGGCAGCGCGGACATGATCGCCTATGGGGCGCTCTTCCTGGCCAACCCCGACCTCCCCGCCCGACTGGCCGCGGGCGGCCCGTTCAACACCCCGGACCCCGCCACGTTCTACGGGGGCGACCACCGCGGCTACACGGACTACCCCGCCCTGGACGCCTGAACGCCTGAACGCCTGAACGTCTGTGCGCCTGAACGCCTGAACACCTGAGCGGCGGCCTGGCCGACACCGCCGCAGAGAGATTCCGAGCGCGGATTTCCGCATACGCACTCCGCGTACGGATGCCGGGCGTGCGCCGATCCCAACCGCCACACCACCCCGCAGGGAGTTTCGAGATGTCCAAAGCCATTGCCTTCGCCGAGTACGGCTCGCCCGACGTACTGCGGCTGACCGAGGTCACCCCGCCCGAGCCCGGCCCCGGTCAGGTCCGGATCCGGGTGCGGGCCGCGTCCGTGAACCCGTTCGACATGAAGATCCGATCCGGCCGGATGGCCACGGCCGCTCCGGCCCACTTCCCCGTGATCCCCGGCCTGGACGCGGCCGGGATCGTCGACGCGGTCGGCGAGGGGGCCCACGTGGCCGTGGGCGACGAAGTCCTCGGCAGCACCCCTGGCGGCAGCTACAGCGAGTACGCCCTGCTCGACCGGCCGGTCGCCAAGCCGTCGGCCCTGTCCTTCGAAGCCGCCGCCTCCCTGGTGACGGTCGGTCAGACCGCACAGCGCGTGCTGGCGCAGCTGGGCGTGGAGCCCGGCCAGACCCTCTTGGTCCACGGCGCCGGCGGAAGCGTGGGCTTCGTCGCCGTCCAGCTGGCCGTCGCCCATGGCGCCACCATCGTCGCCACCGCTGGGGAGCACGACCTCGAACGGGTCACCGCGCTCGGGGCCACCACGGTCCGCTACGGGGACGGCTGGGTGGACCGGGTCAAGGCGGCCGCACCCAACGGGGTCGACCGCGTCTTCGACACCTCCGGTGCGGGCGTGCTCGCCGAGTCGGTCGCCCTGGCGGGGGACAGCGCGAAGGTGATCACCATTGCCGACATGTCCGCCGCCGAGCACGGCGTCCGCTTCAGCGCGGGCGGCGGCGACCAGTCGGGGGTGTCCCTCGCGGAGCTGGCCAGGCTCGCCGCCGACGGCAAGCTGACCATCCCGGTCTGGCGCACCTACCCCCTGGCGGAGGCGGCCCAGGCCCAGGCCGATCTGGAAGCCCGCCGCAACCACGGCAAGGCCGTGCTGATCCCCTGAGCCCATCCCTTGAGCTGGACGTGGAACGGCGGCGGCGGACCTCGACCGGTCCGTCGCCGCCGTTCCCTGCTCGTCCGTGCGTCGGGGCGTCCGTGCGTCAGCCCGTCAGCCCGTCAGCCCGTCGGCCCTCAGTGCGTCGGGGCGTACGGGCGCATCATCTCGTTGTCCTCGTGGTCGATGATGTGGCAGTGCCAGACGTAGCCCGGTCCCTCGGTGGGGTCGAAGTCGAAGCGGTTCTCGCCCGGCTTGACGGCCCCTGCGCGGATCGCCGTCGGCGCCCAACGGGCGATCACCCTGGTGACCATGCCGGGCATGATGTTGACGGTGTCCTTCCAGCCCGCCTCACTCGGGTCCGGAGGGATGAGAGGGCCGACGAGGTGCGGTCCGAAGGCGGGGTTGCCGCCCAGCGCGCCGTCGCTGTTCGGGGTGAGGTAGTCGCGGGGTGGGCCGTAGCCGGGGATGACCGTGCCGGGCGGGTAGTGGACCTTACCCAGGGTGCCGTCGCAGTTCTGTCCCTCGAAGGTGCCGCCGGGGAACTCCGACGCCCACGACCGCATGTAGGAGCGGAAGTCGACGTTCTGCCGGTTGAGGACCTGGAACTGGATCAGGTGGATGTGCATGGGATGCGCGAACATGGCGATGTCGAGCATCTCCCAGACCTCGGTCGCACCGACGCGTGGGCGCTCGGTCAGCCACAGGCCCTGGCCGTACCGGTCGGGCCGGGAGCCCGTGATCGGGGTGTCGGTTCCGGCGCGCAGGCCTGTCCAAGGGCTGTTGTTGACAAGCGCGATGAGCGTCCCCGGGGTGGCGGGCGGTGGTGGCGTGTAGCACTTGACGGTGTCCTGCTCGTTGATCACCAGTTGGCGCCTGGCGTGCACGGGGACGCCGGGGGCCACCTGGCCGGTGCGGGGGTCCGCGAGCCGGACGATCGGGGCCGGTCGCCGGTGGCCGCCGCGCAGCGGTTCGCAGGAGGCCGGGTCGTACGTGGTGTCCTGGCCGCAGAGCGGGAGGCGCACGTCGATGCGCATGATCTGGCCGTCGAGGGTCGGGTCGGGGGCCTGACCTCTCGGGAACGAGTGCACCGCCGTGTTGGTGAGGATCAGTGAGGCGCCTTCGAGACCGGCGAAGTCGATGATCACGTCGGCGCGCTCCGCCGGTGCGAGGGCGAGCCGGGGCGCGGAGGGTCGACCGGGGGTGTTCAGTTCGGCAGGGCTGTCGAGCAGTCCGCCGTCGGTGCCGATCTGCCAGAACGGAACCGCGGACGGCGCGTCGTGCCGGTCGGCGTTCGGCGCGTGGGTGAGGTTCATCGACAGATAGCGGCCGTTGCATCCGTTCAGGAAGCGGAAGCGGTAACGGCGCGGTTCGACGGTGAGCACCGGCCAGGTGCGGCCGTTGACCACCATCGCATCGCCGAGGTAGGCGGGGATCCAGTACGGGTGGGCCTTCGGATTGGGCGGCGGGCCGACGATGGTCTCGGCGGCCTTGTTCGAGCCGTCCGGGAACAGCAGCTGTCCATTGGTGTCGAACTGGCGGTCCTGAATGGCGAGTTCGATCTCGTAAGGGTCTGCCGGAAGCCCGAGCGGGTTGTCCGGCCGACCCGTGTCGTACCTGTCGCGGACGAGGTAGAAGGCGGCGAGGCCGGCGTACACGTTGAGCCGGGTCACGCCCAGGGCGTGGTCGTGGAACCACAGGGTGCAGGCCGACTGCGTGTTCGGATACCGGTAGACGGCCTCGTTCGCTGCGGCCCGGCCGTGGGTGGCGTATCCCGGGCCGTGCAGGCCGTTCGCCGTGAACCATGCGTCCGGTCCGCCGTCGTCGGCGGACGGCACCTCGCCGCCGTGCAGGTGCGCCACGGCCGGGATCGGGCCGCGATAGGGCTCGAAGGACTCCATCCGGTGCAGCGGGTCGGCCCAGTGGATGGTCTGGTCGACCGTCAGCAGCGGTGCCAGCCGCGAGCCGTGGCCCGTCCACGGCAGCCTGTTGACATAGCGGACGGTGGTGGGGCGTCCCTCCCAGGCCTCGACGGTGCAGCCGGGCCAGCTCGCCGGCCGGTCCGCGACCTGGTACCCCCACACCCAGGTGCCCGCGGCGTGAGAGCGCGGATACATCCGCGCCGGCAGCACATGCTGCGGGAACTCGACGAACGAGGTCGTCATCGAGGAGGCGCCGACCCGCTTTCCGCTGAACGTCGGCAGTAAGGTGACATATTTGGGGATGCGCGCGCCCGGTAGGGCGGTCTGCGGCCGCAGAACCGATGCCGCGGCCGTCTGCGGCCGGAGCAGGCCGCTGATGCCGGTGGCGGACACGGCCCCGAGGTATCCCGCGGCGGCCAGCAGGCGTCGGCGGCTCAGTTTTTTCTCGGACAAGGCGGGCCTTCCTGGGGAGCTGCGGCACCGCCCGTCTGCCCAGCCGCAGCTGGCCCGCCGCTGACAACCATCCGATATGCGCGTTTCGTCCATGTACATGCGCATGTGTGACTACGCAGAGCATACGACTTGTCACTCGGCGCTCAAGGAAGCGCGTCAGTCCGGCGTTTCGAGGTCCTGAGGGCGCCGCTCGGTCCCACCCGCGTCCCGCGCTTCGAAGATTCGATTGCTAGATTGCGCAACCGTGCAACTGAATGGTGGGGACCCCGCGTCCCAAAGGTTGCCAGCTGCAGACGAGTGAGGGAAGTGACGATGACCGTGGACCGGGAGGACGCCATACCCGGCTTGCGCGACGCGCGACGCGTCGCGCCGCAGGGCCGTGCCGTCCGAGGCAGGCCGGGCGGCCGTGCGAGGCGCGTCGCCAAGGTCAGCGGAATAGTCCTGGCCGCGCTCGTGCTGACGACCGCCGGGGCGGGCGTCTGGCTCTACGACAAGCTGAGCGGGAACATCAACACGGTCAACCTCGGCGGCAACACCAACCTCGGCACCGAGAAGGCGGACGCCTTCGGCCGGACCCCGATCGACATCCTGGTGCTCGGCACCGACGCCCGGAACACGGCCGAGGACTGTCGGCTCGGCGGCGACTGCGGCAGCGGCGGGTACGGCAACGCCGACGTCGAGATGGTCGTCCATATATCCGCCGACCGCTCCAACGCCACGGTCATGAGCATCCCGCGCGACACCATGGTCCACGTCCCGGCCTGCACCGATCCGAAGAACCCGAAGAACGCCACGCAGGGCTACTACGGGATGGTCAACAGCGCGCTCGGCTACGGTCCGCTCTGTCAGATGCAGACCGTCCACCAGCTCACCGGCATCCCGCTGAGCCACTTCATGATGATCAGCTTCTCCGGCGTGGTGAACATGTCCGACGCCGTCGGCGGCGTCCAGGTCTGTGTCGACCGCAACGTCTACGACACCTACTCCCACCTCAAGCTGGCCAAGGGCGGCCACACCCTCAAGGGCGTCGCCGCCCTGGAGTTCGTGCGCTCCCGGCACGGCTTCGGTGACGGCAGCGACCTGGGCCGCACCTACGCGCAGCACATGTTCCTGTCCTCGCTCATGCGCAAGATGAAGAGCGCCGGGACCCTCACCGACCCCACCGCCCTCTACGGCCTCGCGAACGCGGCCACCAAGGCCCTCACCGTCGACAGCAGCCTCGGCAGCGTCGGCTCGCTGCTCGGACTGGCCGCGGACGTGGCCAAGGTCCCCACCGACCGCATCACCTTCACCACCATGCAGACCATGGCCGACCCCAGCAACGCCGAGCGGGTCGTGCCGGCCGCCAGTGCGCAGGCCATGTTCGCGGCCATCGCCAACGACCAGTCCCTCAGCGGCGGTTCCGCCGCCAAGCCGTCCGCGGCCCCGAGCAGCGCCCCCGCCCAGCCGACGGTCCCCCCGGCGGACGTCTCCGTGCGCGTCGAGAACGGCAGCGGCGCGACCGGCCGGGCCGGGGACATCGCCGCGGCCCTGACCGGCAAGGGCTTCGCCGGCGCCACCGCGTCCAACGCCCCGCAGCAGACGGCGACCACGGTGGTGCGCTACCCCGCAGGGGACAAGGCCAAGGCGCAGACGGTCGCCTCCGCGCTCGGCATACCCGCCGGACGTCTGTCCGAGGACTCCGCCGTCAGCCGGGTCACCCTGGTCATCGGCACCGACTGGTCCAGCGGCACCAGCTACCCCGGTGGCAGCGGCAAGCCCGCGCCCGTCAGCACGCACGAGGCGCTGTCCGACTCCCACGCCGAGACCGCCGATCAGTCCAACACCTGTGCCCCGGTCAGCACGTTCAACACGGTCGAACTCAACGGCGTGCCGATGACCCCCAGTCAGGCGTACGCCCGCGCCACCAACGTCCCCGACTCCGCGCCCTGAGCGGGGCGACGGCCCGCGTGGCCTTCGTCGACTGGGGTGGTCCGGGCGGCCTTGGCGGTCCGGGCGGTCAGTGGTCGGTGCGGCGGGCGCGGTAGCACTGCGTGAGGTAGGGGAGCTCCACGTGCGTGCGTCCGCTCAGGGTGGGGTGGTGGTCGAACAGGGAGCGGACCTCCGCGAGGAGGGTCTCGCGTTCGGCAGCAGCCATGGTGATCACGTAGCTGCGTGAGGCCACCAGGTCGACGAGCTGGTCGCCCGTCAGCGTGTGGCGCCACTCGACGTCGAAGCGCTCGACCGGCCCGAACAGGCCGGGGTGGTCGGCGAGGCCCTCCACCCCCTCGCCACCGGTGGTCCGGGCGCCTTCCGGGTTCAGCAGCCGGCCCAGGGCGGCGACCCAGTCCTCGCGCTCGTCGCGGATGTTCCAGAGCATCCCGAGCGTTCCGCCCGGTCGCAGCACCCGGGCGGCCTCGGGAACGGCGACGGCGGTGTCGACCCAGTGCCAGGCCTGCGCCGCGAGCACGACGTCGGCGGACGCGTCCGCAAGCGGGATCGCCTCGGCGGAACCGGCGAGCACCCGCGCGTCGGGCACCGCGCGCGCGAGCTGCTCCCGCATGCCCTCGGACGGCTCGACGGCGCTGACCCCCAGACCCCGCGCGCACAGCGCCCGCGTCAGCTTCCCCGTCCCCGCGCCGAGGTCGACGACGTCGCGAGGAGCTACCGTCCGTCCCTCCGGGGCGGTGGCGAGCAGCCAGTCGAGCGCGGCGGCGGGGTACTCGGGGCGCCCGCGCTCGTAGGCGGCGGCAGCGGCGCCGAAGGAGTTGGCCTGGACGGCGCGGTCGGCGCGGTCGGTGCGGCGGTGATCGGCGTTTTGGTGATCGGCGTTGCGGTCATCGGTGTGGTCGGGGTCGGTGTGGTTGCGGTCGGTGTGCATGCGGCTTCTCCCACCCTGGCGACTGTTCGCAGCCGATGCTTCCGGGTGCTCGTTCAGCCGGGCAACCCATATCCGGCCGGACTGTTACGCACGTCACTCCGGCAACAGGGCTCATCCTGGTTTTATTAGCAAAGGTAATGAGCTAGGGTAACTAATATGCCTGAGTTGCCGGAGTCGACGGACGACGACGTGGCGATCGCCACGCTGAGGTCCGCGGTGATGCGTCTGGCGCGGCGGCTGCGCCATCAGCGGGTGGAGGAGTCCCTCACGCCCACCGAGATGCAGGTCCTGGCCACGCTCGCGCGTTGCGGGAGCGCCACCCCGGGGGAGCTCGCGCGCCGCGAGCACGTGCAGCCGCCGTCGATGACACGGATCATCGCCATGCTGGAGGAGAAGGGCCTGGTACGGCGCGAGCCGCACCCCCAGGACCGTCGGCAGGTGGTCGTCAGCAGCACCGAGCGGGCCGAGAGCATTCTCGACCAGAGCCGGGCCAAGCGTGACGCCTGGCTCGCCCAGCTCACCTCCGGGCTGACCGAGGAGGAGCGGGCGGTGCTGCGCGCCGCCGCGCCCGTCCTGGAGAAGCTCGCGCAACTCTGAACCGCACCGTCCGACCGCGTTCACCGCATGACCGCGCCGCCGGAGCCGCAGCTCAGGCATACGAAGGAGAGAAGAGAGAAGAACAGCACAACAACCGCACAGGGGACGCGCAGCTTTGCATTCGTCGCACGGAGAGTCAGACACCACAGAAGCCCAGACGATCGAGACCCGGACGAGCCGGGAGCACAACTTCACAAGCACCAAGCGCGGGGGCATGTTCTCCGCACTGCACAACCGCAACTACCGCTACTTCTTCGCGGGACAGGTGGTGTCCAACTCGGGCACCTGGATCTCCCGCATCGCCCAGGACTGGCTGGTGCTCAGCCTGACGGGCAGCGCCTTCGCCGTGGGCGTGACCACGGCCATGCAGTTCCTGCCGGTCCTGCTGTTCGGCCTGTTCGGCGGCGTGATCGCCGACCGGTTCCCGAAGCGGCAGCTGCTGATGGCCACGCAGGGCGCGATGGGCCTGCTCGCGGCGGGCCTCGCCGCACTGACCCTGGCCGGGGTCGTCCGGCCCGAGCACATCTACGTGTTCGCCTTCCTGCTCGGCCTGGTGACGGTCGTGGACAACCCGGCCCGGCAGACCTTCGTCGTGGAGATGGTCGGCAAGGCCGACCTGGCCAACGCCGTCAGCCTCAACTCGGCCAACTTCCAGACCGCCCGGCTCGTCGGTCCCGCGATCGCGGGCGCGCTGATGGCCGCTGTGGGCGCCGGCTGGGCGTTCGCCGTCAACGCGGTGTCCTTCGGTGCGGTGATCCTCGGCCTGCTGGCGATGCGGAGCAGCGAACTGCGCCGCCAGCCCGAGCTCCCGCGCGAGAAGGGGCAACTGCGAGAGGGCCTGCGCTATGTCGCGGAGCGGCCCGACCTGATCTGGCCGATCGTCCTGATCGGCTTCATCGGCACCTTCGGCTTCAACTTCCCGACGGTGCTCTCGGGCTTCGCCTACTCCGTCTTCCATGTCGGACCCGGCCAGTACGGTCTGCTCAACACCGCCCTGGCGATCGGTTCCCTGGTCGGCGCGCTCCTCGCGGCCCGCCGCGCCCGGCCCCGGCTGCGCCTGCTCGTCGCGGCCGCGCTCGGCTTCGGCCTGCTGGAGGCGGTCGCCGGCCTGGCGCCGGACTTCTGGGCCTTCGCGACGCTGCTGACGCTGGTCGGTCTGCTCGGCCTCACCTTCAACACGGCGGCCAACGCACTGGTCCAGCTCCGTACGGCGCCGGAGATGCGCGGCCGGGTGATGAGCCTGTTCATGATGGTCTTCGCGGGTGGCACGCCGCTCGGCGCACCGGTGGTCGGCTGGCTGACACAGCAGTACGGGCCGCGGGTCGGCCTGTTCGCCTGCGGCCTCGTCTCGGCGGGCGCGGCGGCCCTGATCGGGCTGGTGCTGGCGCGGATCGGCAATCTGCGGCTGCGGCTGGACCTCGCTCACGGGTTCGGCCAGGAGGGGCGGGTGCTGGCCCTGGTGCCCCGCTGACCGGTGCCCGCTGATGTGATCAAATCCCGGCTGAGCTGGGGGTTTTCACTCTTGTGAGTGATTGAACGGGAGGGGACGGGGTGTCAAACTTGTTCTATGGACGCCTCGATGTTCGGGGGCGGGTGTGAGGGGGGAGAGGCGTCCATGGGT
>NZ_BBPP01000057.1:37871-39947 GCF_000787835.1 Streptacidiphilus melanogenes | reverse complement strand
AGGACGAATGATCGACTGCAACAGTCTTAATGCAAGCGGCCCCACCAAGGAGATTCCAGCTCCGAGGCAGGGCCTGACCGAACAACCTGCATCCACAGGAGTCGGCTGTGACCTACTTTCTCATGCCCGGCAAGCGCGCCGGCCGCACGAGTTCTCTCCCCTCTTCTTTTATGGACCGAGTCGTGACGGCGGCTCAGGCCATCGTCGCCGGGGCGCGCTCCAGCGCGGCCGCCGCCCCGACGCAGCCGGACACGTCCGAGTCCTCCACTGCCGCGGCGTGCCTCATCTCCGACTGCGACGGCGCCGGGCACCCGGACCTGTGCACCCGTTACTTGGACAAGACCGTCATCGGCGGCGACTTGGAGCTCTCCACTGAGCTCGTCGTCGACGGCGATGGCGGCCGGCACATCTCGGTGTTCGGGATCCGCGACATGGACGAGGCGCTGCTGGTCCGCGCCACCAGCCGGAAGCAGCTGCTCGCCCTCGCGGCCGAGTTCGCCGACGCCGCGAAGCTGATCGAGCGCGCGGTCGACGAGCTGCCCGAGGGCGTCCTCGACGGCGAGCAGACGGCGGACCGCTCCTACGCGTACAGCGGCCGGTGATCGCGGTGATGCTGACGTTGAAGCTCGGCGCGGTTGCCGAGCAGGAGCAGATGCGGGCGGACGACCTCGCCCGGAAGATCTTCGAGATCATGGGCGACCCCGACCACCAGATGCGGGGCTGCCTGGACTGGTACCAGCTCGCGTACCGGCTGGCCTCCGAGGCCGCTGCCGCCCGGACGGTGCAGCCGCGCCGCTGGCGGAGGTGGGCCCGGTGAAGAAGTCGACGATCCCGCGCCCCACCGAGAGCGCTGCGCTGGCCCGTGTGACCCCGCGCGTCCTGCCCTCGGTCGGTGAGCTGCTGTGGGCGCTGGCGGGCTGCGAGGCGGCCCGTGACGCCGAGGGCCGCCTCCTGGTCGGGAACCTGCTCGTTCGCGCCGCAAAGGCGGTGCAGTGATGAGCATCAGCCTCGACCGCCCGGCCAACCTATGTACTGATGAGGTTGCTGGTGACGCGCACCTCGCCGCCTGCGCCTTGCACTTGCTCCTGGCCCAGCACCCCGCCCTCGTCGACCTCCCGGTCCGCTGGGAGATCGAGGGCGGCGAGGTCCGCCCGGTCATCGAGCACCGGCACCAGGACGGGGCGCGCATCGGGCGGCAGATCGCCGAAGCCCTCGAGCTTGAGTTCCTCTGCAGCCCCATGATCGCCAGCGACGGCGAGCGCCTGGACCACTTCCGCGGCGAAGGCCGCTGGGGCGGTGCGGACTGGTTCCTCTCCGGCTTCGGGCTGATCGCCGAGGGCGGTGACCGTGATGAGTGAGCAGCCGACGATCGCGGAGGCCGCTGCGGCGCACGCCGCGCTCGCCGCCCAGGCCCAGGCCCACATGGAAGCCGCCCGCGCAGCCGCTCAGGCCGCCGAGCAGGCCCGACAGGCGCAGGAGGCCCAGCGATGAGCCCCCGACTCTGGAAGCGCCGCCCGAAGACCGTCACCGTGCCGGTCTGGCGCGGCGGCACGCTGACGATGCCCGAGCCGGCGTGGTGCAGTCAGCAGCACGACCAGCACCCGCAGCACCCGTCCGACTTCAGGCACCTGGGCGTCGAGGTGCCGATGCACGTGAACGCCGGCGGCCGACTGTTCGAGATCCTCGCCGCCACGGTTGTGCAGGAGCCGTTCGCTGACGGCGACATCCTGCCCGCGGTGTCGTTGGACCTGGGCACGGAGTACGGCCGGTTCACGCGGCAGGAGTTGCTGGAGTTCGCTGACGGCCTCGAGGAGCACGCGCACTACCTGCGTCTGCTGGCCGACGAGGTCGAGGAGCGCCGCCAGGCGGCCGCCGCCGAGACCCGTCCGGCGGGGATGCCCGCCGACTGGCCGTGGCCGCCCGACCGCGACACCGACCAGCAGTAGATCCGCCGCTTCACCGGCTTCTGACAGCCGCTCAGCGGGTCGCCAGCAGCACCGCGTAGACGGTCTTCACCAGCAACAGGTTGGCGACCCGCCCCACCCCTTCCCACACCCCTGGAGACAGCCATGTCCA
>NZ_BBPP01000057.1:28563-37851 GCF_000787835.1 Streptacidiphilus melanogenes | reverse complement strand
GTCTTCACCAGCAACAGGTTGGCGACCCGCCCCACCCCTTCCCACACCCCTGGAGACAGCCATGTCCAAGACCACCCGTCCCGTCCCCGCGCCGCCCCGTATCGAGCTCACGGCCCGTCCGCTGGCCCCGCAGATCCGGCGCCGCGTCGACGCTCTGCTCGACCGCCTGCTCGCCCCGAACTGGCCGCCCGTCATCTGGCCGGCCTAACCCCACCCCGTCCCGCACCGCCAACCCGAAGGGAGCCCGTCATGGGCCTGTTCCGCCGCTCCACCTCCAACAACGACAGCCTGCCCGACGCGACCGACGACACGCTCCGCGAGATCGGCCGCCTGGTCAACGCGGGCGACCTGGACGCCGCCGACGCGATCGCCCAGTCCACCCGCGACCCCCGCGCCACCGCCTTCGCCGCATACCGCTACATCGACACCGTGGAGGACTGACCGGTGCCCGCTCGCCTGAAGCGGCTGCTCCTGCAGTCCGTCCCGTTCATCGTCGCCGCCGGCCTCGGCGCGTTCCTGCTGCCGCACCCCGCCGTGATCGACATGCGCCCGAGCACCCTGCACGACCTCGTCGTGCTCCTCCTGGCCTGCATCGCCTACGACCGCATCGGGGCCCTGATCGACGCCATCGCCGACCGCCGCAACCCCGTCCCCGCCGACCCGACCGACTGACCCGAGAGGAGCCCGTGATGGGCCTGTTCTCCCGCTCGTCCCGCAGCAGCAGCGCCCCGGCCAGCGAGGTGCGCCGCCCGATCCTCGACCCCGACAGCGAGGCCTGCGTCTGGCTGAACGCCGCCGACGCCAGCGACCCCGCCACCGTCGACCGCGCCCTCGCCGCCGCCCGCGTCGAGCTCGACGCGATGGCCGCCCGCCGCGCCGAGATCAGCGACTGGCTCGACCGCAGCTGACGCCCACCAGACCGGGCTGGGCGCGCGGATGACACCGGCCACGCAGCCCAGCCCTACCAGGAAGGACCCAAGCCATGCACTTCACCCTGTCGGGCTCGAGGCCGTCGACGCTGCTCCTGGCCAGCCTGCTGCTGGCCCTGTTCACCACCACCCCGGTCCCGCTCGCGCTCGTCGTCGCGGTGGTCGTCTGGCTGCTGCACACCCCGGCCGCGCTCGCCGCCGGCGTCGCCCTCACCCTCGGCTGGCGGATCCTCCACCCGAAGGCGGCCCGCTGATGTACACCAAGATTCTTCGCTGCCTGGCGCCGCTGACCGGCGCGATGATCCTCGTATCCGCCGCCTGGACGGCGTGGAACACGGTCGCGCTGATCGGCACCCACAACCCGATCGGCTACGGCGTCGCGGTGTTCTTCGACGCGGCCTGGTTGGTCGCTGTCGCCGTCCAGCATGAACTTCGTTACCGGGTCGACCTGCGTGTCCGCTTGAGCGCTGTCGGCTGGTCACTGACCGCCCTGTCGGCGGCCGTCAACGCCACCAGTGAGCTGCTCGGCGGTCACGGCACCGCCGTCGCGGTCGTGGCGTCGCTGGTGCCGCTGCTCGCGAAGGCGTGTTTGGCCCTGAAGTTGTTCACCGAGGCCAACTCGACGGAAGCCAAGGCGCGCTTCACCGCGCTGACGCAGAGCTGGACCGATCAGCTGACTGAGGTACGCATCTCTGAGGCGATGGCATCCCAG
Source organism: Streptacidiphilus melanogenes (assembly GCF_000787835.1). Lineage (GTDB taxonomy): Bacteria > Actinomycetota > Actinomycetes > Streptomycetales > Streptomycetaceae > Streptacidiphilus > Streptacidiphilus melanogenes. The sequence goes on along the minus strand of NZ_BBPP01000057.1, from coordinate 36,210 downwards.
TGGCATCGCGTCGAGCGGCTGCATGAAAACGCCGACGCGCAGCGCCTGGCCGTCACCCAGTCCGACCGGCTGGCGAACCTCGAGCTGACCTCGGGCACCGAGCTGCCGGTGACGCGCACCGCGGATCCGGTGGTGTGGGCGAAGCCGGTGACGATGCCGCTCGCCCCCGTCTTCCAGGAACCCGCACCGGCCGTTGTGGAGCCCGCGGAGACGGTGCCGGTGCCCCGGACGCCGTTCGGGTTCGCCCGGAGTGTCGCAGCCGGTGACACGGCCACAGAGTCGCTGGTGGCTCCGACTGTCGCCGCACTGTCGCAGGGGCCCGCGCAGGCCGTCCCTGAGGCCTTCGCGGAGCGGACCGAGGCGGCCCGTCGGCGTCGCGCTGACGGCATCGCCTACATGCGTGCCAACCCGGACGCGGTCGTCGCCGAAATCGCCCAGCGGTTCGGGGTGTCGACGCGCACCGTCCAGCGCTGGTGGCAGACCCAGGACGAGGAGAACCCGCAGTGAGCATCACCGACAGCACGCCGCCGAAGGTCAACGGGACGACGCTCCCGCCGGAGCGGTTCGAGAAGTTCACGATTCCGTCCGCCCCGCGGACCGAACCCGCCGACGCCGTTCCGTCGCAGGTCACGGCCCCGTCGCTTCCCGCAGATCTGCGGGAAGCAGCAGCGCAGCGTGTCCGGCCGCGGCTGCACCGTCGTGCCGCTGCCCGCGTCCACCATGTGGCGACGCACCCGAGGACGCGCACCGCCGGCCTCCTGGCGGTCCGTCACGGGATGTACACCGCGGCAGGTGCCCGCGTCCTCGCGAAGCGGGCCTGGGAGTCCCGCACGACGTCCCGGCACCAGCGGATGATCCGCACCGCCGAAGAGTTGGGCCAGCACGAGGTCGCCGCCGAGTGGGAGCAGCGCGCCGCCCAGTTCCGGGCATCCCGCCACCAGCGCCGCATGGACCTGCTGCACGCTCCGCTGCGCCTCGCGAAGGCCCTGCTGTGGTCCCTCGCGATCGGTACCGGGTCGCTCCTGCTCACGGGCGTGATCCTCGCGATAGCGCAGAAGCAGGGCCGTGACCTGCTGCTGCCGCTGTTCTTCGCGATCGTCATCGTCCGCGACCTGGTCATGATCGCCGCCGTCGTGTTCGGCATCGGCGTCTACCTCGCCCCGGTCCTGGTCCTGCTGTCGTTCTGGCGGGCCGGCCAGCAGGGCGGCACCGTGCCCCGCTGGGTGCTGCCCGAGCGGGAGCGCACCGTCGAGACCATCACCCCGTCGATCGTCGTCATGGCGATGCGCGACCTGGGCATCAGTCAGCTACGCAAGCAGATCCAAGCCATGGACGACGGCGCCGCGCAGATGCTCGGCCCGATCACCCTCGCCGGGTGCGGTGTCGAGGTCGACGTCCTGCTCCCGTCCGGCGTCTCCACGGAGGAGATCCAGGCCCGGCGCCGCAAGTTGGCCGAGAACCTGGGCCGCCACGAGCACGAGGTCTTCATCACCATCCCGACCGCGGCCCGCACCGTCCGGCTGTGGATCGCCGACAGCGGCGCGCTCGACGAGCCGGTCGGCCCGTCGCCCCTCGTGGTGGACGCGGAGATGACCGCGGACTACATCAACGGCCGCGCCCCGTGGGGCCCTGACCTGCGCGGCGACCTGGTCGCCCTGAGCCTGTACCAGCGGCACCTGCTGTGCACCGGCCTGTCCAACCAGGGCAAGACGGCCAGCATGCGGGCTCTGGCCCTGTGGCTGGCCCTCGACCCGACCGTCGAGTTCCGCATCGGCGACCTCAAGGGCATCGGCGACTGGCGAATGTTCGCCGGCCTCGCCACCGTCCTGATCGAGGGACCGACCGACGAGCACGTCGCCCTGGTCACAGAGATGCTCGAGGAGGGCGTCGCCGAGATGGAGCGCCGCCTCCTGGCCCCGGACGGGACGAAGTTCCAGCCGCTGATCCTGGTCGTGGACGAGGCGCAGGTCGCGTTCATGTGTCCCGAAGAGGACGAGCTCAAGCGGCCGTACGGCGGCACGAAGAAGACCAGCCGGTTCTTCCGAGCCGCCCGAAAGCTCCACAACCAGGGCCGCGCCGTTGACGTGCTGCTCTGGGAGGGCACGCAGGACCCGACGGACCAGAACCTGCCGAAGCTCGTCCGCGAGGGCGCGCACATCCGCGCCTCCCTGGTCGTCGGCACCGAGTCCCAGGCCCGCATGGCGCTCGGCGACAAGGCCATCGACGGCGGCGCCGAGCCGCACAAGCTGCGCCAGGGCATCGACAAGGGCGTCGTCGTGGTCGCCGGCGACGGCGTGAAGCTCGAGCCCGGCCAGGCCTCCATCACCGTTCGGACGCACTACGTGGACAAGGAGCAGGCGTACGAGATCGCGGAGCGGGCGAAGGCCCGGCGCTCGGGCGTGACGACGAAGTCGTCGGTGGAGCCCGTGGCCCAGGTCGACTCGCTGCAGGACATCGCCGACTTGATCGGCGACCGGCCGCGGGTGCCGACCCGGGAGATGCTTCAGCGCCTGGTGGAGCACAACCGGGCCGAGTACGGCGACTGGACGTTCCAGGATCTGACGCAGTTCCTGAAGGACGCCGGGTGTGAGCCGCACAAGTCGAGCGGGATCCCGGTGGTGGACCGCCAGAAGGTCCTCGATGCGCTCGCGAATCGGGCTCTCGAAGAGGCCGACGACTACGACGAGTGACAGGGAGGCGGCAGGGAGGGGAGGGAGTTCTCCCTGACCGCCTCCCTGTAACGCCTCCCTGGATCTGATCTGCGCTGATGGCCTGCCAGGGAGTCAGGGAGGCACCCGCCTGCAGGCCGTACAGCACCCCTGGAGCGCACGTCCCCGAACGGGACTGCCTCCCTCCCTGCCCAACCTTGATCACTATCCGTAACCACGAGAAGGAAGAGGCCAGCCATGAGCCGAGAGATCGAACACCCGGAGTTCTACACGGTTCGCGAGTCGGCACGCCGTGCCGTGCTGCTCGCCCGAGGCGCCCGCCAGGTGCTGCGCGGCAAGTCGACGGCGAAGGTCGACCGCGCCCTCGAGCAGCTCGCCGACGAGGCCCGCGAGCGCGAGGCCACGGCGAAGAAGAAGTAGCCAGCCCGGGGCGGCCCGAGGGCCGGTATTCCCAGAGCCGCCCCGGATCCCCAGCCCGCACTGCGATACAGACTGGAGACCCAAGACATGCCCACCAGGCCCGAGCCCACAAACAGCACGCTCCCCGGATGGCCGACCGAGCCCGAGTACACGCCGGCCCGACGCTCCGACACCCCCGCCGCCTGGCAGCGCGACGCACAGGAGGCCGCACGCTACGGCCAGCCCCAGCAGCCCATCGTTGTAAACAACTACTACGCGGCGCAGCGGCGCGGCCCCGACCTGCAGCAGGTACTCGGCTGGGTCGCGGTCGGCGGGATCGTCGCCAGCGTCCTGCTCGCCGTCGCCACCGTCGCGATCGCCCTCGGCCTGGCCGCACTCGCCATGGCCATCATGGCGCTGGTCCTCCGCGCGATCTGGCGGGACTTCCAGAAGCGCGGCTGACCACCCGGCTGTCATTGGCCTGAATGGCGGAGCGGACCGGTCGAACTTGATCACTCAAGAGTGCGATGCCCGGCCCTGGATGGGCCCGCCGCCCGAGCTTCCCGCAAGGATGCCGCGTGCACGTTCCGATCCCGGCGTCCGCCAAGGTCACGGAACGCCGCACGATCCAGAGGGAGAACGCATGAAGGCACTCAGGCGTCTGATCGCTCCGCTTGCCCTGGGCATGGCATTGGTGATGCCGTCCGCCTCCGCCGCGGCGCTGGCGGACACCATCACCGTCGGGAACGCAGACAACGGGAAGACCGTCAACGCCGTCGTCGGCCAAGACATCACAGTGCTGCTCCAGGACGACTCCAGCGGCGGCTATACGCTCACGTACGGCCAGACGGCCTCCAGCGCGTCCGATGTACTCGCACCGGATGAGGATGCCCCGGGGACGTTCCACGCCGTGGCCCAAGGCAGCGCCGACCTCACCGCTCAGGCCACGTGCACGCCCGGCGCGAACCCCTGCCCCGACCCGATCCCCGTATGGAGGGTCACAATCGACGTCGCCGCTGCACAGTGATGTGACCACAGATCAGGACAGCTGGTCGGCTCATCACTCCCAGGTGTCGGAGCCGCCGCCGATCCACTCGACCATCCGCTCCGAGTTGAGGTCGAGCTCGTCCAGGCCGGCCCGGCGGCAGAACTCGGACACGTCCCCGATGCCGTAGGCCTTCCCGACCTGCGTGCCGAGGATGTCCACGCGCCGGAACGGCCGGGTGACACCCTCGGAGACGACGGGGTGGACGACGACGTGGGCGTGATGGTGCTCGGTGGGTGCGGGTTCGGTCATGCCGCCCAGCCTGCGATGCCCGGACGGTGATCGCATCCGCGTTCGCCCATCCGCCAATGCCGTCACCTGCTCGGGCGGATGCCCGTTTCACCGCCACGGTCGACGGCTACAAGTCGGTAGCGCCGGATTCCGACCCCGGCGTGGCACAGCGTCCGGTCCCCGCCCCGGGGCCGGACGCTTCACGATGCATTCGGGTCGGTTGCGGCACCCCAGACGGTGAGCCGAGGCCTTCTTCGTGCCGGTTGGGCGGGAGCCCCAGAGGCCCGAGGCTCCCGTTGCTGTGCGGTGTGCGGTCGCCGCACGGCAGGGCGCGCTCGACGGGTGGGAGGCCCGGATGCGCGCCGTACCCATCAAGCCCGGCACGCGACGGCGGGAGCAAGCGCAGCGGACCATTCGGGCGACTGGCGGTCGGCCCCAGCGCGACCGTCGCCGACACGGTGAATGCGCCCGCAAGGGGTAGGCGCTGCAGAGGGCCAGGGAAGGCGGTACAGCATGGGTGCCAGCATGGACCGCGCGATGACGGGATACTTCACTGCCGCACTGATCGCGGCCGGTGGACCCGACGCGTCAACGCCCGCGGCGGTATTCCTGCGGCAGCGCCAGACGCTGTGGCAGGAGCGCGCGGCCATGGAGCCGTCCACCGCCCGGGAAGCTCTGCGCTGGGCCACTCGGCGCGTCACCACCGCGGAACCGGCGGCACATCTGGAGGCCGTGGAGGACCGCACCGCTCTTGAGGACTGGATGGCCGAGCGGAGGATCCACGGGTTCCGCTACATCGGACGCACCCTGCTGGGCTAAGGCGACGCCTGGGTCAGGGGCACCACCTTCTGGACTGCCTGCCGGCGCGGAGTTACGACCCTTCGTCGTTGTCGCCCCGGTCCTTTCCCGACCAGCAAGTCCCACTCCGAATCCCGTTGCCCCGGCACCGCCCGGCCGGACGCTGCCCACGCCGCGGCGGCCCTCGTGCGCGGCCCTTAGCCGTACTTCCCGACGTGCCAGTCCTCGCTCATCGGTCTGCCGGCTGCAACATGGTGGATCTGCTGACAGGGGTCACAGCAGCCAATGGAGTCGATCCCGCCCCAATCCGCCAGCGGGCGCCCCGCTGCCGCTGTGTCGACTGTGTGGCCGCAGAGGGCGAGCGACTGGCCGAGCTCAACGATGTGCCACCGTCCGCCGGGTTCACACTCCGGTGGGGTGACGTACTGCACGCGCAGCTCGTAGAGCATGACGACCTCTCCAGGACGGAGCCGCGACCGGCATCCCGCGCGGAGCAGGTCGCGGCCTACACCGCGACTGCCCACCGTTCCCGGTTCCACGCACGAAGAGGCCCCCCACGCTTGAGTCCGAAGCGTCGGGGGCCTTCTGCCGTCCAGCTCCTCCACAGCATGTGGACAGCAGTCCCGCCCGGGGCGTGCAGCGGCGGCTCCCAAAGCGCCATCCCACTGACGTACCGGACTACGCCGTGAGATTGTGAAGTCCTCGTAAAGAGGGGGCATTACGTGGGGCATCCGGCACGCCGTAAGCGCCAGCTCGTACGGTTTAACGTGCGCTTCCCGCGTCGGCGACGAATGCGGATCCCACGCAGCTGGGTCGGCCTGCTCTTCCTGGTGGGGCGCCTCTACGTCGCCGCGTTCTACCTGATGGTTGCCATGGCGATCGGCATGGTCTGGCTGCTCGTGGCCGGCACCCAGGTCACCTGTTGGGGCGTCGCCGATCTGACCCGACTCGTCCGGCGGAAGCCCGAGCGGCTGCCCCAGGTGACAGCGAACGTGCTCACGGACTTCCAGTACATGACCCCGCTCCAGTTCGAGCAGGCCCTCGCCGGCCTGTGTCAGCGGGACGGCTGCACCGACGTACGCGTCGTCGGCGGTGCCGGCGACCTCGGCGCAGACGTCATCGCCACCACCCCGGACGGGCGGCGAATCGTCATCCAGGCCAAGCGCTACGCGCCCACGAACCGGGTCGGCTCACCCGAAGTGCAGAAGGTCGGCGGCACCTACTACGTGGTCCACGGTGCGCACCTCGCCGCAGTCGTCACCACAAGCGGTTTCACCCAGGGCGCCGTGCAGTACGCCCAACAGGCCGGCATCCGCCTCTACGGCGCCCGCGAGCTCGCAGGCTGGGTGTCGCGCACAGGTCCAGCACCCTGGCACTGACCGACCGTGTCGTGGCCTCCTCCGCCTCAAGCGGCCCCTGAGCCAGGGCGATCCCCCCGCTGCGGCCGCACCAGCACCCGGTGCGGCTCCTCCCGAAGGATCCGCTGAAAGTCCACCGAGTTCAGACCCCGCATGCCCCAAGCCACGAGACCGCGCTCCAGCAGCCACTCGGTGCGCCGAGTCCGCCACTCCCGACGCGCGGCACACCACCGGCCCCACTCGATCGGGTGGTCCGGCGACGGCGTCCCGCCCAGACCCCAGTCCCGCTCCCTGAACTGCCAGAACCAAGCTGGCGGCATCTGATCGTCGTCCGGAGCCTGCTGGTCCAGGCCCGCCCGCGCCGCCCTCCGGGCCGACACCATCACACACCCCGCAGCGGCACGACCGCGGCCGGCGCCCCAACCTGATCAGGCAGAGCCCAGCCGAGCGCAGCCATGCCCTGCGGCGTCAGGCCCAGACGGTCAGACAGATGCCGGGCCTCCTGCGCCATCCACGCCGACGCCTTACCGGACAAGATCGTGCAGCAGCACGTCACGAACATCGCCACCGCCGGAACGAACGAGTCGTCCCACATCGCCGCTTGGGGGCCGGTCCACAGTTCCTCCCACATCGTCGCCTCCGGCTCCGACCAGTCCCGGCCGGACGGGAGCGGCGGAACAGGGAGATCGCACACCGCCGGCAGCGTCACCAGGCCGCGCCGTGAACCGGAGCGCTCGCTCGCTCTGGCGGCCGTGTAGCGGCTCCGTTCCTTCGCTGGATTCGGCATAACTGGCATCGTGGGTACCTCACAATCCGTAGTCAGTGATCATGGCCAGCGGCGACAGTTGAGTCTGAGCGGGATCGCGAGCAGCGACGCACCTCCCCGAAGGTCCCCGGCAAGGGGGGTGGGGGACGGTATGCCCCTGGGGGTGGGGCGTGGCTGTCACGCTTGGTCACGTCGCGCCCAGCCGCCCGGCGTGTTGGCACTTGTCTTCCGTGCATGGCATGGGGCGCAGATGCCTCGTAGCCGGTGGAGTGCGTCCGGGTTGGTGATCCCGGCGGCTACCAGGTCACGTCGTTCGTCCGGGTAGTGATCAGCGACGGTGGACAGCTGTCGGCATGGGTTGCCGTGGCCGTGGCCTTCGTC
>NZ_BBPP01000057.1:11671-28181 GCF_000787835.1 Streptacidiphilus melanogenes | reverse complement strand
AGTCGGCCGCCGTAGCCTCGCTGCCTGGCTGTGCCACGCTGCTGCTCGGCCTCGCGTCGGTGATCGTCGCACTTGCCGCCTCGGTCAGTGAATTCTGGGCATCCGGGTACGGTGCACACTCTCCACCCGGGTCGTCGGAGCATCAGGTCTTCCTCTTTCGGAGCTGTTCGTCAGAGCGGTGGCCGCAGAGTCGGGATCGCGAGCGGCGTGGCGCCGCGTGGCCGCGTGACCAGGCGGCGCTTGCCGTGTCAGGTGAGTGCGACCATGTGGCGCATCAGGTCTGCGGCCTGTTCTGCGGTGGACTGCTTGGCACCGTTCAGGGTGATGTTCTTCTGGTTGTTGTGGTGGTGGACTGTGGCGCCGCTGTCGCCGTGTGCGGCGAACCGGCCTGCGGGAACGAGCCGGTAGCCCATCGCCGCGGCTGAAGCACCCAGCAGGGCCTGCGACCTTGCGGAGCCGTTCAGCGGGATCCAGGACTCTGCGACGCCGGCCTCACCGCCGAGCACGAGGGTTGGCTGGGTGAGGATGCCGCCCGTCGCCATGGCTGTCGCGGTGCCCTGCCCTGCCATCTGGGCCAGGAACTGGCGCTTGTAGTCGTCAGGTAGTGCATCGATCTGCGGCCGGATCTTCGGCACGAGAGTGAGGAGATCCGCGACGCTGATGCCCGCGGCGACGACGTCGGAGATGCCCTCGCCCGGCTTCGATCGCAGCGTGGACAGGACCAGCACCATGTTCTGCAGGTCCGTGCCGGTCAGGGTGTTGTTCTGGCTGGTCACATCGGCGTTGATCTTCGCGAGCTGGGAGGCCGACGCACCCGCAGCCTCCCTCGCGAGATCCATCGCCGACTGATCGCCCTGCTGCGCCAACTGCTGCGCCAAAGCCCCGTACCCGCGAGCAGACAGCGAAGCGAGATCCGCGGCGAACTGGCTGTTCGTCTTCGCCGACGCCGCCACCTGCGAGTCGAAATCCGCAAGCGTCGCCTTCGCCTGATCCGACACAGCCTGCAAGTTCTTCACGATCGTGTCGAAGTCCTTCTTCGACGCCTTCGCCAAAGCCGCAGTCAGCGCCGTGCCGTCCGCGCCCATGTTCTGCAAGATCTGCTCGACAGCCGCCCCACCCCGCGCCCCGACAGCGGACAGGTTCTTCCGCCAGTCCTCCGTCGCGGACAGGCTGTCGGACAGCTGCTTCTCGTAGGCGGCCAGGTCGAACCCCGTCGGCGCGGCCGAGCCCTTCGCCACACCCAGACTCACATCCGCGGCGTTCACGCTGGCCCGGGCCGCAGCGGTAGCCTTCGCCGCCGCCGTGGTCTTCGCCGCCGCAGCCTGATCCGCCGCCGCAGCGAGCTGCCTGGCCTTCGTCAGCTCCGTCTCCGCCGCGATGAGCTGGGCGTGCGTGTGCCGCCCGGAACGCACCTGCTCGAGGTGCTTCTCCGCCGCGGTAACGTACGCGTCCTCCTTCTTCCGGGTGGCAGCCTGAGCGTCAGCGGCCTTGGCCTGCGCGGCGAGAGCGGCGGTCAGCTTGGCCCACGCCGCCTGCAGCGCCTTGAGGGCGTTGTCGTAGCGCGTCATCGGGTCGCTCGCCCCGCCGAGCGCCGGAATGTTCGGCGTGTACGAGAAGCCACCCCCGGCGAACGCGCTGATGCCGCCGCCGGCGAACCAGGCGACGCGGCCGCCCATCATCCGGGCGACCTGCTCCAGCAGCGCCTTGGAGCGCGGCCGCTTGGATGCACCGAGGGGGATGTAGGCTTCGCCGCCGGTTTCGGGTTCGGCCCACATGCGCCAGGCTCCGCCGGGGGCGATCTGCGCGCTGTGGTCCTCGCCACCGTTGGCGAACCGCCGGATCGTCGGCGTGCCGCCGGGGTAGATGTTGCCGTCCGCGTTCGGCAGCAGGAACCGGCCGTTCCCGGTCGAGTGGTAGGCGACCGTGACGTCTACGGTCCTGGACTGCACCGAATTCAGTTTGTTGATGATCCCGTTCAGGGCGTTGAAGGCCTGGGTGTCGGGGATGGTGATCTCGACCTGCCGGTTCGGCAGCGTGGCGACCTTGAAGCCCAGCGCCTGGAGATCTTTGGTGGCCTGGTCGGTGATCGCGGCGGTGTGGATCGTCGCCCCTTGGTCGAGGTGCCCCTGATAGCCGGCCACGAGCATCAGATCGCTGGTCGTGGCGTCGAAGCCGCTGACGCCGAGGGTGATGGCCAGGTTGGAGGGGATGAACTGCATCTGGGCGGCGAGCTCCTTGGCCTGCGCCGCGGTCAGTCCGTACTGCTCTCCCGCCTTGACCGCCTGTTCCCAGGCGGTCTGCATGGGTCCTTCGGCTGCCTTGAGTGCCTGCGGGAGCGTCTGGCCGCTGTTCTTGGCGTAGTTGAACGTGGCCTCTGACATGCCAGCCGTTGCCGTGCTGAGGCTCTGCAGCAGGTTCCACAGGTTCTGCCCGCTCGGTGTCAGCGTGTTCAGGCTGCCGTCAGCCTGCAGGAGTGCCTTGCCGTACCCGTTGGCCTTGTCGACGCCGTCCTTGTAGGAGGAGTTGAGGTCGATGATCGCCTGGTTCTGGTTGGCGGCCGCAGCTTCGACGTCGAGCTCGCCACCGGAGAGCAGCTGCAGCGCCTGGTGGAGTGCGTCGGTCTTGGTGGTGGAGTCGGCCTCGGTTGATCCGAGGGTCTTGATCAGTGCGTTGAGCCGGTCGGTGGGGCTGGCCGTCTGGTCCATGGCCAGTTCCTGGTTCTTGTAGGCCTGGGCGGCTTTTGCCACGGACGAGCTCGTGCCGTCGATGGTGTCGCGCAGCTTCTGCGCGTCGCCATTCAGAACCGTCGTCGAGGTGCCCATCTCGTTCTGGGCCTTCGACGTCACCTGCTGAGTGGTGGCGTTCTTCTGCAGCGCATCGTTGACCTGCTTGATCGCAGCAGCGTTACCCAGCGCGGCATCCGTCAGGACTCCCTGCTGAATGCCGTACTTGGTGCCAATGTCGAACAGGCCCTGCTGCTGCAGCGTCTGCGCGGCCAGCGCCCTCGTGTTGGTCCCCAGCGCGCCGGAGTCCTGCTGGAGTGCGTTCGTGAAGCTGTCGACCTGCTGCTGCGCGGCCTTGCTCTTCTGTGCGAAGTAGTCGAGCAGCGTCATCGCGCCGCCGACAGCCAGCCCCCAGCCGCCGCCGAACACGCCGAGCAGCCCGGACGCGGCGGACTTCAGGCCCGTCAGAGCGCCGACACCAGCGGCGGCAGACAGGCCCTTCAGCGTGCCTCCGAAGCGCTCCATCCCAGACGCTGCAGGATCGATCGAAGACGTGACGCCACGGAACGCGTTGCCCATCGCCGCAAGCGCCGGCGAGCGGGCCTCCAGAGCGGCCACGTAGCCGCCGAACTTGCCCAGCTCCTGCCCGGCGCCGGCCGCGAGGACCCGCTGGTACAGCGACGCGTCGCCGATGCCCTTGAACGCGTCGATACCGGCCTTGCCGAAGTCCGTGACCGACTGCTTCATCGCCTGGATCTGCGGCTGGAACGGCCGCATCGCCAGCATGCTGATCACCGACAGCTGGATCGGGCCCGGCAGGCCAGCGAAAGCATGCGCGAGGCCGCCGACAAGCGACCCGATCGGCCCCAGGACCCCGGACAGGGTTCCCAGCATGCCGAGGCCCTCCTGCACACGGCCCTCGAACACGCCCAGCGCTCCGGCGCCGGACGTCACTGACGTGAAGACATCCTGGAAGCCCGAGTCGATCGGAGTGAGCGCCTTCTCAAGGTTCCCGAAGACCGTGCCGAGGGTCGTGAACCCTGTGATCGCGAGCGGGATCGTCGTACCCGCGATCCCGGCGAGTCCCATCTCAAGTGGACTGATCCAGCTTTCGGCATCCTTGCCGATCTGGAGGCCCGCAGCCTGAAGCTTCTTCTCCACCGACGGGCCGTAGATGTCCCACAGGTCCGTCGCGGTCTTGATGCCGCGCTGCACATACGGGATCGCGTCGGAAACCGCCGCCGACATACCCCGGGTGATCGACTCCAGGACCGGGGAGATACCGAGGTATACCTGCAGGAACGTCGAGGTGAGCTCCTTGCCCAGGGTGCGCATCGCACCACCCAGGCCCTTCGACTCCGCCGCCGCCAGCGCCGCCGCACCACCCGCACGACCGACCTGCATCGACATCTGCGCGAAAGCCGGGCCGCCACGCTCCGCCAGCGCGACGATCGCCGCCAGAGCCGGCTTCCCGAACGCGGCCGTCGCCGCCGCGGCGAACTGCTGGTTGCTCAGGTCCTTCTGCGCGGAGGCAAGCTGCGTGATCAGGTACTGCAGGCCCTTGAAGTTGCCCTGAGAGTCGAACGCCTGGATGCCCAGTTCCTTCAGGCCGTCCGCGGCCTGCTTGGTGGGCTTGGCCATGTCGACCAGCGCCGACCGCAGGGCAGTGCCCGCCGTCTCGCCGATGATGCCGGACTTGCCGAGCAGTCCCACGGCGGTCGCCGCGTCCTGCAGCGAAATGCCCATCCCGTGAGCGACCGGGCCGACGTACTTCATTGCGTAGTAGATGTCCATCAACTCGCCCGAAGCCGAGTTGGACGTGTTCGCGAGGGTGTCAGCGACCTTGGATGCGTCGCTCGCCTTGAGGGAGAACTGGTCCATGATGTCGCCCTCGATCTTCGCCGCCGTAGCGACGTCGGTCCGGGCGGCCGCAGCCAGCTGAATCGTCCCCCTGGCAGCCTTGATCGCATCCCCAGCGCTGAGGCCAGCCTTCGCGAGCTCCACCATCGCGTCCGCAGCCTCAGCAGCACTCGCGGTGGGCAGCTTCATGTCGGCGCCGAGCGACTGCGCCTCCGAGCCGGCAGCCTGCATTTGCGCCCCCGAGGCACGCGTGACCTCGAGGAACTTGTTCATGGCGTCGGTGTACTCGTTGCCCTGCTCGACGATGTCGTGCAGCCCGTACAGGATCGAACCGCCGGCAAGGAGCAGCCCCAGGTGCTGCACCGACTCCAGGGCGCCCTCGGCGCCGGACTTCACCGACTCCATGCCGTCCTTCGCCGCGGCGCCGATCCGACCGAACGCGCCCCGAGCCGCGTCAGCCTCGACACCAGAGGCCTTCACCCCTTGGCTGGCCGCCAGCGCCGCAAGCTCGCTCTCCTTGAGCGCAGCCGTACCGCCCTTCGCGCCCGCGGCGAGACCAGACAGGCCACCCTTGGCCGCGTCAGCGTCGACACCCAGCGAGCGGACGCCCTTGCCAGCCACCGTGGCGGCGTCGCCCAGCGCCACGGTCGAAGTCGCGGCGGACTTCATCGCGGCCGCGTAGCCCGGCATCTCGGCCTGGACGCGCACCTTCACTGTGCGGTCAGCCATGCTTCACCGACCCGACCTTGCAGGCGGCGAGGATGACGTCGGCGAAGGCGTGGGCGAGGGCCGGGTTGACGGCGTGGTCGGCGAGGGATCGCAGGCCAGTCTCGTCGATGTGGACGCGGAGGACACCGTCCTCGTCGGGGGCAACGCCTGCGTCGATGGCGAAGGCGGCTGCGACCTCCTGGACGGGGTCGTAGCGAGGCTCGGGCGAGGTGTCAGTCACGGGTGGGTGTCTCCGTTCTGGGCGGTCGGCGGCTCCGCAGTGGATGGCGATGCAAGGGGTCGGTGGAAAAGAGGCCAGCGCAGAGACCCCGAGACCTGCGCTGGCCAGCTCTCAGTTGCTGGTGACCCGTGGGGCAGGGACGTATTGGCGGTAGGCGGCGTCCTGCTCGGCGGCCGTGGGCAGCCAGACCCGGGCGCCGTGGTCCAGGAGCCAGCTCATGCGGATCCAGTGGTTAGTGCCCTGCCACGGCCATGGGTGGAGCTGTGAGGTGCCGACGCGCCGCCAGTCGTCGAAGACCTCGGGAGCGTTGCGGATCTCGGCGATCAGGCCCCTTGTGCCCTGCGGGTCGAGGGTCGCGCCGCCCTTGCCGCGCAGGGTCTCCCAGGACATGCGGAGGTTCGCATACTCGGTGATGGACCTGGTGAGGCCGACGTAGGCGAGGCGCACCTCCTCGGTCTCCAGGAGGAGGTCCGCGATGGATCCGGTGTGGTGAAGGTAGGGGCCGACGCGCGAGACGTGCTGCTGGAACTGCTTGAGATGGGTGGTGAGGGCTGGCTGCAGGCAGTCGGTGATGAGGGTGGTGGCGTTGCCGTAGCTTGTCGCCTGGCCGAGCCGGTCTGTCAGCTTGGTGACTGCTTGCTGGTGGGTGGCGCCGTCGATGGCGCCGTGGGGTGTGGCGTGCTGGGCGAGGAAGTCCTGCAGCTCGGCGTGGGCGGAGGTGATGGCGTCGGGCAGCGGGGCCAGGCCCTCTGTGGCCTGGATCAGCTGCGTGATCCCGAGGCTGCGGAGCGTGTCGTCGATCTCGCGGACGTACATGTCGGGGTCTCCAGATGGGTTAGCGGTATCGCCAGGCGTGGAAGCCGAGGCTGGCGAGGTGTGCGGCGATCTCGTCGTCGGTGGTGGAGGGGTCCATGAAGTGCCCGTCGGGGAAGGTCTCCACCGGGTTTGCGGCGTGGGCCTCTGCGGTGGCTTCATCGACGATGCGCCTGAGTTCGAGGTAGTCGGCGCGGTTCTGCATGGGTGACTCCTAGGGAGCGGCGCAACGGGATGAGTTCGGGCCCTTCAGGCCGCCGTGGCGGTGGTGTCGGTGAGCAGGTCGGTGAGCGCGCAGCCGAGGACGTCGGCGATGCGGCTGAGGACCGGGATGGGCGGCTGGACTGTGCCGCGCTCGTACTCGGCGACGGACCACACGCTGCGGTCGATCTGCAGGGCGAGGAGTTCGGGTCGGATGCCGGCAGCGATGCGCTTTTCGCGCAGGAGCTGCCCGGAGAAACGCTGGGCCATGGGAATGGGTCCGTCCCTTGAGCGTGAAAGCACGACGGATGAGGTGTGGAAGCACGACGGACCGGTCTTCAGTCTGGTCGGCTGGGGGGAATCCCGTTGCGGGATGCGATCTGTCCTGCTGCTCGGCGTTGCGCTCTCAAGCAGTAATCACCGGGTTGCTCTGACTTCGCCGTCTTGCTGGTGGTGCGTGTCCGGCGTTGCGCTGGACGGTTGCCCGGACGTTGCGTCCGAGCGGGTGCTTGGGCATCGCGCCCGAGCGGGTTGCCTGGGCGTCGCGCCCGGGCCGGCGGTCATTGAGCTAATGCTCGGTGTTCGTTCGTTGAGGATTTTACTACGGGGATGCCGTTATGGGAATGACGCAACGTCACGAATGTGACTCTCTGTTCTGATGCGCCCCTCGGTCAGCCCTGGAAATCTGGGCCGCACTCTCAGCCGGAACGCGACGTGGCCCCGACGCTCGAATGAGCATCGGGGCCTACGTGTTGGTGCAATGTCCCGTCCAGGAGGCTCCTGCGGACGGCAGGTTAGGACGGCCAGAAGACGGTCTGCTGGCCATCCGCGACGGAGATGCGGAACTCGGACAAGTCCGGTTGCCCGGCTACCTGCCACAAGCCGATCCGTTCCTCGACCAGGTCCCACACCCGATACGGGCCGCCCTGCCGCACGAGCCAGCCCGCACCGTCCGCGTACACCGCGGCCCACGCCCCGGCGTCGACGTCCAGGAGCACGTGCTCGGTGCGGCCGTTGCGCGGCAGGTCCAGGCGCTGCACGCGCGGTGTGGCGAGCTGCATCACGAACCGGGCCGTCCAGTCGCCCAGCAGGTCAGCGCCGACCGTCGTGGGCCGTTCCTCGCCGGCGTCCAGGTCTGGCAGCATGCCCAGCGGCGGCGGGGACTGCGGGCGCGCGAGCATGAACGAGATCTGCCCGCCGAGCAGCCGTCCCGTTGCCGTACCGTCCCGTTGGACCGTCAGCCGGGCCAGCTCCGAGGAGTACAGCCAGCCGCAGACCGTCGCCACGATCAGGCCGCCCGGGCGGACCTGCTCGATCCACGCCTGCGGGATCGTGGTGATCCCGCACGTCGCGATCAGCCGGTCGTACGGGGCACCGTCCTTATGCCCGGCGAGGCCGTCTCCGACGACGAGCTCCGGGTGGTAGCCGACCGCGGCGAGCGCGTTGCGGGCCCGCATGGCGACGTCCGCGTCGACCTCGACGGAGGTGACCAGGTCTTCGCCGAGCCGCTCGCACAGCAGTGCGGTCGAGTAGCCGGTGCCGGTGCCGATCTCCAGCACTCGCATGCCGTCCTCGACGAGCAGGTCTTCGTCCATCCGCACGACCAGGCCCGGCATCGTGCTCGACGACGTCGGCGCCCGGGAGATCCGGCCCTCCAAGTCGCCCGGCACGATGGTGCCCGCGATCTGCGTGACCAGCGACTCGTCGGCGTAGCAGCGCTCCAGCCAGCCCGGCGCGTCGGGCATCACCGGCGCCCAGGACGTCGGCGAGACCCCGGGCACGGTCTCGAAGAAGCCGCCGCGCAGGAACTCGTGCCGCGGCACCGCCTCGACCGCACGCCGCCACGCCGGGCTCTGCAGCTTCCCAGCGGCCTCCAGCGCGTCGGCCATCTTGCGGCGCAGCGCCTGGTCGTCGTTCAACCGTTGCTCCTTCGCTCCAGCAGGTCCGCCATCGCGGCGACCATCGGCAGGCCGGTCGCGGGCTCGAGCCACGCCCACTGGCCGGACGGGTTGCATTCCAGGAACCACCATTCACCGCAGTGGTCGACGGCGAAGTCGAAAGCGCCGAAGACCAGCCCGAAGCGAGCCAGGTAGCCGGCCAGCGCCTCGCGGATCCCAGCCGGCGACTGCACCACGGTGTAGGTGAGCCGCTCATAGTCGGTGCGCCAGTCCAGCAGACCTGAGTCGATCCGCACCGCGAACACGCGGTCGCCCATCACGGTGACGCGCACGTCGGCCTGCTTGTCGACAGCGTGCTGGAACAGGTGCACGGTGCCCGCGACAGCGTCGTCGATCTGGTCGGCGGTCACCTCCTGAACCTCCACGGTGCAGGAGACGCCGTCGATGCGGTACAGCGGCGCGGACAGCGGCTTGTAGATCACCCGGCCCGGGCCGCGCTTGATGAACTCCCGTGCCGCGTCCGGGCTGGACGTGACCAGCGTCCGCGGCACCCGGAAGCCGGCGTCGACGGCCGTGGCGAGCCCTGAGGGCTTGAACTCGGCGTCGCCAATCCGGTGGGGGTGGTTCACGTACAGGCAGTCCGGGAGGCTGGCGAGGATCCCGCCGAGCCCGTAGCGGGCCTGGGTGACCGCGAAGCGGGCGGTCTGCTCGTCCAGGTGGGGGAAGGTGAACCCGGACGGGCGCCGGTAGTACAGGGAACGGACGTGGGCGAGGTCGGCGGTGCGCGTGGGTGTGGCGAGGTGGCCGCAGATCCCGGCGCTGTTGATGGTGGCCGCGACGGACAAGGTGGCGGGGAAGTCCCCGGAGTCGAACCGCACGACCGGGACGCCCCGGCCGTGCAGCTCGTCGATCACCAGGTCGGTCGTGGGGTCGTCCAGGTTGGTGACGACCAGAACCGGACGGTCTGTCACTGGTCGCTGTCGTTCCCGGTGTCCTGGTCGCCGCCGCCCTGGGTGCCGTCGGACGGGTTCCCGGTGTTGGTGGCGGGGTTCGTGCCGGTGCTGGTGCCGTGGCCGGGCATTTCCATGACGGTGCCGGTGTGGTCGTAGTAGCGGCCCGTCTGGGTGATGGGGTCGAGGTCGACGCGGGCATAGGCGGGTGCCTGGGCCGGGTAGGGGGCCATGCGGCGCAGCCCCCACGGCTTCGGGGTGGTGATGCCGTTCGGCAGCGGGCTGCCGGTCGGGTAGCGGTCGGAGTGGGCGAACACGTTGCCTCCGTGGGTGTGGATGGTGGTTGGTGTGGTGCTGGCCCGCCCGGACGCTGCCTCCCCAGGGTGTAGCGGCCGGGCGGGAGTCTTATGCGGCAGGAAGGCCGCGGGTCTGGCGGTGCAGCTCGGTGCCGTCTTCGTGGCACGGGCAAGCGCAGGGCACTTTGACCCAGCCGAGGACGCGGTCTTGATAGCCGGGCGCGTGGCACAGCTGGTGCAGGTCGGGCCAGCGATCCGCGCCGGTACGACACTCCGGAGTCAGGTAGCCACGCGGCAACGGCCCTTTGCAGGTGCCTTCATCTCCACGCTGGCCTTCGCTGGCCTGCTCCCGGACCACGGCTGTCGGCCGCATCTGGCATCACCTCAATCCGTCGATGGATCAAGCGTTCCGCCGCAGATCAGGCCGCAACAGCGTGCGCAGAACCTTGGGATGCGCACCGGATTCACAACCCGTGTGAACCGAAACCAGCTACGTTCAGTCCACAGACCGTCACAGATGACAGCGGCAGGCAGCAATGGAGCCCAACACCCTGCTCGACGCCCTCCTTGACGAGGCCGGCATGTCGCACGCCGGCCTCTCCTCGCGAGTGAACAAGCTCGGCCAGGCACGCGGGCTGACGCTGCGCTACGACCGCACCGCGGTCACACGCTGGCTTCGCGGCCAGCGACCCCGAGGGCAAGCACCAGACCTGATCTGTGACGTCCTCGGCGCTCGTCTGCAGCGGCGCCTCACTCACGACGACATCGGCATGGGTAAGCCCGGCAGCGCGGTGCCCCCGAGCGGACTGTCCGGCTTCGTCGAGCGAGCCACCGCGCTGTGGCGGTCGGACCAGCAGCAGCGCCCCGACGTCCAGGCCGCGTCCGCCATCGTTGGCACGGCCGCGATCGTCCCGGTGTGGGAGTGGGAGAACCCGCCCGACGACGTCGACGTCTCGCGCCTGGGCACGCCGCGCGTCGGTGCTACGGACGTGGAGATGCTGAGGGCTGCCCGCACCCGATACGAAACCATGTACCGCGCAGCTGGCGGGGTCGCCACCAAGGGCCGCGTCGTCGGATTCCTCACCGGGCACACCGCACCGCTGCTTCGCGGCTCCTACAGCGACGGAGTGGGTCGCGAGCTCTACCGGGCGTCCGGCGGCCTGGCAGCGATCGCCGGGATCTGCGCGTACGACAGCGACGCCCAGGGTCTCGCGCAGCGCTACTTCCATCACGCCTTGCGCCTCGCGAAGGCATCCGGTGACCGGGCTTTCGGCGGCTACGTCATCGCGCTGCTGGTGAACCAGGCGGTGTTCCTCAAGGATTACCGGCAGGCGGTCGCATTCGCCGAGGCGGGTCTGCGCACTGCGGGCTCCTACATCAGCCCAGCTCTCGCGACCGACCTGAACGCGATGCAGGCCAAGGCGTTCGCGCGTATGGGCGACGTTGCCGGGGCGCACCGGGCTATGGAGCGCGCCGAGCAGGCAGCCGCCCGGATCGGCACACGCGAGGAGCCGCCCGAGACCGGGTATGTGCAGCCGGGCTTGGTCGAGGCGCAGTTCGCGGAGGCGCTGATCAGCATGGAGGACTGGCGCCCGGCACAGACCTACGCGGAGGAGGCGGCCCGGACGCAGGCGCATCCCCGCGGCCGTGTGCACCGCCTGGCCACGCTCACCACAGTTGACCTCGGTCGGCGGGACGGCGAGCAGGCCGCCGCGCACGCGGTCGAGGCTCTGGAGGCTGCCGCGGGGATGGAGTCGCAGCGGCTTCGGGACCGGTTCGTAGCGCTGCGTCTGAAGTTGGCCATGAACGGCGGGGCCGCGGCTCGGGAAGCCGTCGAACAGATAGACGCCTCCCTGTCCGTGCCGCTGTAGCCGATGCTGGCTGCGATAGCGTCGGGGACACCAGGTCCGGCGGTGATGGCGGGAGCGCGAACGTGTCGGTGTGGAAGAACCTCGGCGAGCACACCGTGTACGCCAACCAATGGTTCAAGATCAATCTTGCTGATGTAGAACTCCCAGACGGCCGCCATCTTGACCACTACCTGATGCGGCTGCGTCCTGTCGCCTTGGTCGCCGCGGTGAACGCCGATAACGAAGTCCTGCTGCTGTGGCGGCACCGCTTCATCACCGACACATGGGGCTGGGAACTCCCAGCCGGCGTCGTCGATGACGGCGAGACCATCGAGCACGCCGCCGCTCGGGAGCTCCTGGAAGAGACCGGCTGGCGCGGCGGCCCGCTGCACCCGCTCCTGACGGTGGAGCCATCCAACGGCCTCACCGATGCCCGCCATCACGTCTTCTGGGCCGAGGGCGCCGAGTATGTCGGCCATCCCGAGGATGACTTCGAGTCGGAGCGCCGCGAGTGGGTTCCGCTCGCCCGCGTCCCAGAGCTCGTGGAGAAGGGGGAGGTTCGCTCGGCGAACGCTGTTGCCGCGCTGCTCCTCCTTCACCAGCAGCGAGTTGGACGGCCGTGACTGGCCAGCCTGTAGCCGCCGCGGTGGTCGTCGCGAACGGCCGCGTGCTCCTGGTTCGGCGCGCTGTGCCCGAGGGCGACCTCGTGTGGCAGCTCCCGGCCGGGAAGGTCGAGCCGGGCGAGACCGTGCCGGAGGCGGCTGCGAGGGAGACGTACGAGGAGACGGGCTTGTCCGTCGACGCCCAGATGCTGCTCGGCTCGCGGGTGCACCCGGCGACGGGTCGGCACATGTCGTATGTGGTGTGCGCGCTGGTCACTGGTGTGGCGCATGTTGCCGACGCGGAGGAGCTGGCGGAGGTCGCCTGGGTCGCCCACGACGAACTGCCCGGGTACGTGCCGTACGGGCTGTTCGGACCCGTGCAGGACTACCTCGACCAACACCTGCCGCAGTAGGCCAGACACGACGAAGGCCCCGGCGCCCGTAGTGGGCGGCCGGGGCCTGAAGCCCGTCCTGTGGTTGTGATGAAGCGTCCAGCAGGACAGGTTGCTGAGCAGACTAGCGGTCAGCTGCCCGAGGTGATGGCGGCCTGGAGCCCGATGGCCATCGCGGCGGGTCCCACCCCGTGTCGCCGACGCCCCACCTGTTACCTAAGCCCCTACTGCCCGTCATGGTCTCCCCCTTCACGTAGGCATCACGCGCGCGGGACCTTGGGCCTCCGACCAGACTGCCGACTAGCGGTCAGCGCTGGCTACCCGGTTGCGCGGTGATCATCGCCAGCCAACTCGCCGCCGGTCGATGCCGTCAACGGCATTACAAGCTACGGAAGTTGCATGCATGAACAGGAGGGATGACACAACGACCCCGACACCCATGAATCGGGCGCAGGGCTCACCGCTGAGCGGATCGCCGGCACCTTAGTTCCCGGCAGTCTTGCGTGCCCAGCTCCCGGATGCCCATGATGATCCAAATCTGTGCGGCAGGGGGCTTCAATGGCGCAGACCTATGAGGTTGAGCGGCGCATGAGCATGTCGTTACTGATCCGCGAGTACTTCGACACGGCGTCGGCGGCGACCACCTACTTCGAG
This sequence comes from Streptacidiphilus melanogenes, assembly GCF_000787835.1. Classification (GTDB taxonomy): domain Bacteria; phylum Actinomycetota; class Actinomycetes; order Streptomycetales; family Streptomycetaceae; genus Streptacidiphilus; species Streptacidiphilus melanogenes. The sequence continues at coordinate 14,993 of NZ_BBPP01000057.1, read as the reverse complement.
CGTCAAGTCAAGATCAGCCGCGGACTTCCCGGCGTGCGCGTGGAGATGCGCGAGTGTGGCCTCCCGGGCAGGCGGCCAAGGCTCCTGCGCAGATGGACATCCGAGGACGGTCTCACGATCGACCATCCGGAGCACGCCGCAACCTAGCCCCCGCACGTTCGGGCGAGCCCGGGCGCGTCGCACCGCCGAAAGGCTGGAGCGTGCTCAAGACTGGCCTGGCCTCCCGGCCCGCAGGCAGGGCGTGGCAGCTGCCGCCGTCGGGCGCCGCGTCCTACAGGGAGAGGCCCCGCTGTCTCCATGCGGGGCCGCTCCCTGGGCTGCGCTCAGCCGCGGACGATGTTCGCGGCCTGCGGGCCCTTCTGGCCCTGCTCGACGTCGAACGTCACGCGCTCGCCCTCGTTCAGCTCGCGGTAGCCGCCGCCGCTGATCGCCGAGTAGTGGGCGAAGACGTCGGGACCGCCGCCGTCCTGCTCGATGAAGCCGAAGCCCTTCTCGGCGTTGAACCACTTCACGGTGCCACTGGCCATGCTGATCTCCTGTTCAAGGCGAGGACGGGACCTATTCCAGCCCTCTCGGGTTGTCGCGTCCTCGAACAGCAGGTGAAGCGGTACGGCGGACAGCGAACTACGGCGATCACGCTACCTTCGCAGTGATCATCTGGCTACGCGGCGCGGTTACGACACCGTCCACACCTTGGGAGTGGCCAGACCCTCAGGCGCGTAGGCAACCAGTGACGGTCGTCGGCTTCCAGGCACGGGGAACACGATCTTCCCGCGCAGGCAGCGACCCGGCGCGACGCTCGTGTCGCCCATCGGGAACGCGGGCTTGGGGAAGCTGTCGTAGCCGGTGTCCGACGGTTGGACCTGCGTGCCGTCGCCGTAGGACAGCACCCAGGGCATGTCAGACACGGGGTCAGGCTCGGTGGACGTGCTGTCGTTGCAGATCTTCACGTCGAGCGCGGCCCAGACATACCCGTGCGAGGAGGCTCCGAAGGCGTCTTCGGGCGTGGGGCCATCGGTGGCCACGGGCTGCTGATAGCCGAGCACGGTGGTGGATCCGCTCAGGGCGCTGCCGTCGCCTTCCTGCCATCCCCATGTGCTGCCGATGGTCATGGGTGTGTCGTCGGCGGCCGTCGGGGTGTCCGGGGCTGGGCTTGCGGGGTTGGCGGCCGCCGTCGTGGAATTACTGGTGGCGGCGTCGTTGCTGCTGCCTGGGCTGGTCGAGGCGCAGGCAGCGAGGACGAGTAATGCGGCGGCGACGCCGGTGGCGGTGAGGGTGCGGTTCATCCCGGCAGCGTGCCGTAGTCGGTGCGGTGCCGTGAGTGAAGTTGCGTTGCTGTGACGGGGCCATCTGCGATCATGCTGGTCTGGCCGGGTTGGCGGAATGGCAGACGCTGGCGCCTCAAAAGCGCTTGTCCGAGAGGACGTGCGGGTTCGAATCCCGCACCCGGTACACAATGACGCCGCCCAGTTCGCCGACGCGGGGCCTCGTCGTCGGGTCAACTGGTGGGAAGGTTGATCGTGACGAGTGGCGGTTGGCTGGTGTAGATCACGTACTGGAGCTGTCCGCCCTTCGCCGACACGTCGTAGGTGGCCACGCCGGTCACGTGCTGACCTGGCTGCAGTGTCACCGTTGGGATCGCATCCGGAGCCGTCCCGGCGGTCACAGTGTTCGGGATAACCTGCCCGCTCGGGGACACCCACTGGAAGTTGCCACTGTCGAAGGCTCCTGGGGCGTTGCCGACGTTCGTCGTGGTCATCGTCACGCGCACCAGGACACCGCGGGTCGGGGGCTGGGGCGTGCCGAGGTCGATGACGCTGGACACGTAGGCAACCTTGGCGACTGTGAGGCGCATCGTTGTGCCCTGCTCGCCCGCGAACTGTGACAGGAACGTCGCGGTCTGGCCGACGCCGATCGCGTTCCCGCCCGGGGTAGGGCTGGGCTTGCTGCTGCCCGGCTGGGTTGCGATCTGGTTCGACGTCGACGATGAGCAGGCGGCGGGGGCACTGAGGATGACGATGGCGGCGAAGAGGCCAACGACGCGGCGGTCCATGAGTTCATGGTCGTTCCGACCGGCGGAGGCCGCGACCCGACATGGTTACGCCTACTCGCCGGGCTCGGCGGCCTTGACCTCGTGGGACCGCGGCGAGTGGGCACCTCGGACAAGCCAATGCCGCGGTAGGGCCATCCTGCTCGAGGCACTCCAGCGCCCTCAAGCTCATTCTTTTCGTAGCAACGGGTTGTTCCGGCGGCGGTCGTGCTGCCGGACGTACGTGAGCACCTGAGTAGACGACTTGGACCAGCGGCCGTGCTCGGCGATGAACGGGATCGGTACGCCGCGCTCAGCCGCATCCGTGGGGCCACCAGCACGCAACCCGTGCGCGGTGGTCCGCTCGGCGTCGCTGAGCCGCGCCGCCTGGGCGAGCTGCTTCACGATGTCGTTCACCGCGGCACCAGACAGGCCGTCGCCGAGGTTGCCCCACCGGTCGATGCGGCGCAGCAGCGGGCCGGACGTCACCCCGTGGCCAGCGAGGGCCTCGAGGTAGCCCCGGACGATCGCGACGGCGTCGATGTCCGGTGCCAGCTCGCGCGGGATCTCGACCTCTTCGCCCTGGGCACTCTGGTCGGTCTTGGACCGCGGCACCCACACCGTCAGCCAGTCGTCGCCGAACGTCAGGTGCTCGACGCGCACGGCAGCGAGCTCGGAGCGGCGACCCATCAGCCCGTACCCGAGGACGAGGGTCGCGGCGTCGCGGCGTCCGCTGACCGAGTCGCGGTCGCAGCTGGCGAGCATCAGCCGGAGGACGTCGAGGGTGACCGGCTTGGCTCGGCGGGTGCGCCAGCCGTCGTCGGCTCGGTCCTGCCGGTGGACCTTGACGAGCTCCAGTGCGGCCCGGGTGTGGGGCTGGCCCTCGTGGCCGGCGCGGTAGTGGGCGGTGCGGATCGCGGCGATGGCCTGGTTGAGGCTGGAGGGCGAGTACGGCCTGCCTGTGCGGGGCGACGGGGTGCGCATGAGGTGGCCGATGAACTCGGCGAGGGTCTGCGCGGTCATCGGCAGCACCGTGCGTTGCTCGGTCTCGCACCAGTCGACCGCGAGACGCCACCAGCGGTCGTAGGCGCGCTCGGTGTTCGCGGCGGTCGCGCGCTGAAGGTCCGCGATCGTCTCGCCGGACAGCTGGTGGTCACGCTCGCCGAGGAGTTCCGGAACGACGATCTGCGCCTGCTCGACCGGCACGAGTTCTGACGCCACGTCCACCCCTGTTCGCCGTATGTGCATTGCTTCGAACAATCATCCCAGACTCACCCTTGATAAGTGGGAGTT
>NZ_BBPP01000057.1:5895-11187 GCF_000787835.1 Streptacidiphilus melanogenes | reverse complement strand
GTATGTGCATTGCTTCGAACGATCATCCCAGACTCACCCTTGATAAGTGGGAGTTATCACGAGTGAGGTGATCGGCTAGCCGATAAGGCGGCGAGTCGCGGTCCGGCCGACAAAGCGGCGAGTGCCGTACGGCCTGCTTTGTGGCGCGGCGAGTGCGAACGTTCGTCATGCCTCCCACGCGCGGGCGGGGTGGGGTCGGCGGGGGTCTTGTTGAGACTTTTGAGACCGTCCTTACGCGCGCGTGCGCGAGGGGGTTCCGTGCTGAGGACCCCCTCGGGTCAGGCCGCGGCGGCAAGGTGCCGGCGCTTGGGCAGGAACTCGGTCTCACACGACTTGTCGGTGCAGCGGACGATCTCGCGGCGGCGCCCATCCACAACCCCGGTGCCGACGGAGATGCACCGTCGGGTCGTGCAGCACGCCGGGCAGTGGACGGAGACGACGATGCGCTTCGGGGCCTTGGTCGAGACCTTCGTCAGCCTGGTGGTCACGGAGTTCACCTTCCTGCCCGACGTCGGGCGGTCTCGTACTTCTGGCGGGCGGCGATGAACGCCTCGTCCGACCCGCCGCGATCGGGGTGGGCATCGGCCATGGCCTGCTTCAGCTCGGAGAGCGTGGGTTTCTTCGCGCTAGTGGCCACGGCCGGTTCCTTGAGCCAGAGGGTGGTGTGCCAGCGGGGCGACCAGACGTAGCCGTCGGCCTCGAGCTGCTGCCGGTTGAAGATGCTGGTCTTGCCGTACTCGTCGCGGACGTGGACCTGCTTGGCGGTCTTCTTGGTGATCGGCCAGCGCAGGATCTCGTAGCCGGTGAAGATGTCGTCCCAGTTGGGGTCGTGGACGGAGTAGAGGCACTCGATGGTGGCGGGCATGGGCTCGTTCACGGGCTGCCGTCCTTGTGGCTGTCGGCGATCCGCTTGAGGTAGGCGAGCTTCTCGACGTTGGCGCGGTCGAGCTTGAAGTCAATGCGTCCGAACGCGTCGGTGATCGGGGTGGTCTCGATGCCGAAGCGGGCGCAGAACGCCTGGAACGCGGCCGGGTCGAAGTCGTCCTCGGGCTGGGTCACGGCATGGTCCTCGTGTCCGGCTCGGCCTTCTCCATGAGCGCCAGGAGCTCCGCGCGGTCGGCGTCGGTCATGACCTGCATTACGGCGTCCATGCGCGCATCCTCGGGGAGCTGCGCCTCGTAGGGTTCGATGAGTTCGACGATCCGGTCGAGGACAGCGCCCTGCTCGCGGTCGTACTCCAGGACGCGCTGCATGTAGTCGCGGGCCGCTTCGATCTCGCGCCAGTTCATGGTGAGGACGAGCTCGCGCTCCTCCGGGGTGACGGGCGTCCCGTCGTCGTGCTCCCACGTGCGCGCGGGTCCGACGAGGCGCATGCCGACGAAGAGTGCGACGACATCAGCGCGGATGCTGGGCTCGGTCACTGGCCGGCCTCCATGACTCGCATGGCGGTCTCCAGCTGGGCACGGTCCGCGTCCTCCTGGCGCACCATCGCCTCGAACCCGGACGTGTCCCAGAACTGGTTGATGGCCGCCTGGAACAGGGCTCGGAGCTCGGCCGGGTCGACGGCGTCCAGCTCCACCTGCACCGGGATCCGGCGCCCCTTGGCGTCGCGCCCGTAGTTGTGGCGGGCGTGGATGTCAGGGTGCTCGTCGATGAACTTCGGCGCCCGCGGGTCGGTTGCCTTCCCCTCGAGGACCGGCAGCTCGTACCGCTCGATCAGGGCCTCGTCGAGGCCGATGCGTATGGTCTGCTTCCAGCAGTCGGTCTGGGCGATGAAGTTCCGGCCGATGTCCATGCCGCTCGGGTCGAAGTCGCCGGCGTAGATGAGAACGGCGGGGCGGCCGTCGGCTTCGACACGCTCGCGGACCAGGCGGTCGAGGGACTCGGACGAGTAGCCACCGAGCGGCAGCACAGGCAGGCCGCTGTCGTCGAACCAGGCCTGCAAGAGCCCGGCGAGCGCGTTCTTCTCCACGCCGAGGAACACGGACGTGTCCTGAAGCGCGGTCCGGTCCAGCCGGTACTGGGCGATCAGCGCCCGCATGGCGTCGCCCGGGTCGTCGAACCAGACGGGCTGATAGATCTTCCGCCCGCGGTCGAACAGGCGCGGGAACTCGTCGCGCCGGCGAAGCTTGGTCGTCTCGGCCGAGAGGCTCTTGTACGCGGTCTGGGTGTTGGGCAGCAGCTGCTCCATGACGAGCCGGTAGAACAGCTGGCGCAGGGTCACGGGGATGTCGTAGGACTCGACGATCTCGGCGGCTCGGGCGACGATCGGCGCCCAGGACAAGCGGGCCACGGTGGTCTCCTTGAGGGTCAGGCAGCGGTGGCGCTGCAGAGGGTGTTCGCGATCCAGGCGTCGATCGCGGTCGAGGCGTTGTGGACGTCGAGCGCGTCCGAGACGTCACCAGCGGTCCAACCCCGCTGGGTGGGGATCCGCAGGTGCCGGCACAGGCCGATCTGCCCCGGCGACGCAGGGCGGGTGCGCCAGTTCGATCCCTTGTGTGCGAGCGGCGCGGCGCGGCGCTTGGCGTACATCTCGGCGTGGAGCATGGAGAACTCGAACGGCTGCTCGTCGCTCGGCGGAGGCGGGCACCGGAACTCTCCGGTCTCCTTGGTCCAGGAGCGGATCAGGTAGAAGCCGGGCTTGTCGCCGCGGACCAGGAAGTAGAAGACGCCGCCTGCCGGGATGAACCAGGTGCCGCCGCGGGTCTTGAGCCAGCGGATCGCGGAGGCGTGGAACAGGTCGACGTCCTCCCACTCGATCTCGCCGATGGTGAACGCCTGGTCTTCCTGCTCGTCGACGGCCTCGGTGAGGGACTGGCCGTCCTTGGGCTCGGCAAGGGCTCGGTCGGTGAGGTCGACGATGCTGGCGAGCTTGTGCCGGGTGGAGGCACCGAGCACGTCGAGGATCAGCGCGTCGCGTTTGCCCTCGGCCAGGCGCAGGGCGCGGCCGGCCATCTGGACGTACAGGCCGGGGCTCTTGGTGGGCCGGGCTATGACCGCGCAGCTGGTCTTCGGGACGTCGAAGCCCTCGGTCAGCAGCATGGCGTTCGTCAGAACCTGGACGTGACCGGCTTCGTAGCTCTCCAGCGTCGCGGTCCGCTGGTCCTTGGGCATCGCGCCCCAGACGGCGGCCGTGGAGATGCCGTGGGCGGTCATGACCTCGGCCATGTGCTGGGCGGATCGGACGGTCGGGACGAAGCAGATACCGGGCCGGTCGGCCGCGTGCTCGAGGTAGGCCTCCGCGACAACCTTCGCTGCTCCCGAGGCTTCGAGTGCTTCGCCGAGCTGGGCGTCCTGCAGGTCGCCGGCGCTGACCTTCACCGCGTCGAGGTCCAGGCCGTCGACGACGACGCGCTTGCCGCGGACGTCGACGAGGTGGCGGTCGGTGATGAGGTCGAGGATGTCCATGCGGAACACGACGTCCTGCCAGACCTCGGCGAGTCCGCCGTCGCGGCGGGTGAGCGTGGCGGTGAAGCCGGCGACCGGGAGGCCACGCCAGGCGCCGAAGTGGTCGAGGACGTCGACGTACGTGCGGGCCGCGGCGTGGTGGCATTCGTCGACGATGATCAGGCCGATGTCCTTGATGGCGTTGCGGCGCCGCTCAACCGCGAGGGTCTGGACGCTGGCGACGATCACATCGGCGTCTTCGTGCTCGTCGCGCTCCGCCTTGACGATGCCGACGTTGAGGTCCGGCAGTACGGCCTGGATCTTGGCGGCGGCCTGAGTGATGAGTTCTTCGCGGTGGGCGATGACGAGTGGCCGGCCTTGGATCAGGCCGAGGGTCTGCTTGATGAGGTTGGCGAAGACGACGGTCTTGCCGCCGCCGGTCGGGAGGACCACGACCAAGCGGTTGTTGCCTGTGCGCCAGCCCTCGAGGAGCTTGTCGATCGCGGTCTGCTGGTAGGGGCGGGGCTTGAAGGTCTCAGACATGGGTCACCTCCCGCGGGGATGTGCGGGTATCTGCGGGTATCTCTGCGGGGATGTTGAGCGGGAGCGCGATGCGCTCTGACCTGCTCTTTTGCGGGTATTGCGGGTATCTGCGGAATGTTCTTGAGGTCAGTCGGGTGAGACAGCAATTAAGTGATGGACTGTAAGAACGGAGAGATGTGATCAGAGGGGATTGATTAATGCGCCCTATAGGAAGGAGCGCGCCCCTCTTCCCCGCACATCCCGCAAACCCCGCAGACGTGCAGGTCACAGGCGCCTGCGGGGTTGTGGAAGATACCCGCAGCTGCGGGTATCTGATTCCCGCAGATACCCGCACAGCGGCCCTCACGATGACCTCCGAGCGGAGCCGCGGTACACCTCAACACGCCAGACGTTCTGCTTCAGGTGCGAGTCGTAGGCGGAGACGAGCTTGAACTCCCCGAAGTACCGACCCTCACGTGCCTTGAGCCAGTGACCGAACTGGCGGGCACTCGGCGCCTGTCCCTTGATCTCCGGCAAGTAGTCGCGAAAGCCGTTGACGGCATCCCCAGCGGTGATGCCGTGGTCCCCATGCTTCCCATGCCAGACACTCAGCAGGAGCGACCACTCCTGTACCTCGGCGTCCATTTCGGCCGAGACGGCGCGGTCCGCCATCCAACCGTTCACGCCGAGGTGATGGAGCAGGCCCGCCATCATGCTGGCCCACTCGGAGTAGTCCCCCATGCGGGTGCGGACGGTTGGGGCGCCTGCAGCTAGCCAGGAACGGACCATGGTGACCAGCGCGGCCACGACGGTGGAGCCGTTGCTGCGCAGCCACGTCCGCAGGTCGCCGACGACGAAGCCATCGCGCTGATCGGGGTTGGGACAGTTGGGGTCGAGTCGCACCCAGAGGGTGCGCCGGGCGTTGTCCCCGCCCGTGCTCAGCTTGTTTCCAGTAAGGATCCACACCCGGTCGTTCGGCATGGTGACGCGCGAGTTGCTGCCGAGCGCACGGTCGCCCCAGACGGAAGCCGTGAGCAGGTTGCTCAGGGTCGGGGACTTCACGACGTGCCCGTTCGGGACGTTGTCGATGACCACCGCGGGCTGTCCCGCCGTGTAGAGCTGCGTCGTGATGGACTTCCGCAGCTCCGCCTCGTTCTCGGGCCACGGCGTGCTCGCGGTGCCGTAGAGCGCGTCGAGGATGTCCTTGAGGAGAGACTTTCCGCTGCCCGACGACGCAGCTGTGATGATCCACATCGGTGTCGGGCCGTGGAAGTACGGCCGCAGGATCGGCGTCAGCAGGGCACCGAGGAAGTGCGCCTTGTCGGATTCGTCGACCCATGGGAAGTCGGCGAGCATCTGATTGAGGATGATCTCGGAGGCCCG
>NZ_BBPP01000057.1:0-5860 GCF_000787835.1 Streptacidiphilus melanogenes | reverse complement strand
GCATCTGATTGAGGATGATCTCGGAGGCCCGCCGCAGGCTAGCCGCGTCGGTCTCTTCCCGAAGCCGGCGCAGCGGGATGCGCGGGTGAACGAAGATCCCCGTGGCGTCGTCATATCCCGGCGCCATCAGCAGCGAACCGTCCGGACGAACGACCGGCGAGGTGACCATCCCGTTCAGCTTGGGCAGGGGCCAGTTCTTGCGTCCCAGGATCGTGGAGCACGTCCGCGGGTGCAGCAGCGTGCGGACTTCCTTGGTGCCCCCTGACTCCTCGTCCTTCACCACGGTGTAGGTCAGGACGTACTCGGCCATGTAGGCGCGGAGGTTGTCGCTGTTGAGGTGGTGCATCACCGGGTAGGACTCGTTGTCCTCGGTGATCCAAACCGGGCCGTCGGCGCGAGTGAACAGCTCGGGCAGCTTCCTCGCCCGCATGAGTCCGAGGATCGCGTCGATGGCGTCGGCCTCGACCCCGATGTCGAGCGCGGGCCGGCCTGCTTCGAGGTGCTCCATGATCGGCTCGGGCGCGTCCTGCAGCGCGCTGCTGCCGTCGGTGGCCGCTGTAGCAGCACGGGGGCGCAGCTCGGTGACGGTGGCCAGCTTCTCGTGCGGCAGCGGGTCACCGTAGCCGCGCCGGCGCAGCTCCTGGGCAGCGGCCTTCCAATCGCCGCCATGCTGCAGGAGCGTGTAGGCGCCGAACTTGGTGTACGCCTTCTCGGCATCGAATTCTGAACTCGTTGCGAAGACGTAGAGCCGGTCAACGTCGGGGTCACGGCCGGTGGTTGCCTTCACGCCGCCGACGCCATCTGCCCAGCCCCAATACGAGGTGCGGCCATGGGTCATCAGGGGTCGGAAGACTCCGGCGAGGATGTCCCGCCAGTCCGCGCGGTCATTGAAGTCGTCTCCGGGGCGACGGCCGCCATCGCGCCTGGGGGCGGGCTTCCGGCCGGGCTGCACGTACTCCTGACGCGGGGTCTGATCGAGGAGCCCAAGGATCGCGACCACCGCCTCGTACTCCTCGGCGGTGATCACGGCGATCGTGGCTGGGCTGCCGCTGCGTCGCTGGTACGGGAGACCAGTGCGGTGGACTGTGCCGTGCGACGGGTCAACCACAACGAGGTTGCCCTCGCCACGGGTCTCGACCAGACAGCGCAGGACGTTGGCTTTCGGGTTCTTCTTGAGCCTGTCCCGCTCTTCGGCGGTGAGCTCCTCGTCCCGGGCTGGGCGCTGGGCGATCTTCGTACCGCGCGGGACGGGGCCATCGACGATGCGGAAGTCGATGTGGACTCCGCCGGATGGCGACGTGCGCGTGTAGCCGGTAGTGAGCTGGTCCCACAGCTCTATGAGGCCGTGCGCGTCCATGAGCTCGGCGGCCTCGTCGAGGAGGTTGTCGACAACCGCGCGGCCCTCGAACTCGACCATCCCGACGTTGCCCGACACCGAGCCGCAGATGTAGCCGATGCCGGTGTGGGCGCCGTCGTAGCGGTCCGGCGCGAACCACTTGTCGTGCTGGGCCAAGGTGGTGCGCTCGGTCTGGTACTGCTTCCACTTGGGCAGGTTCGGCATCTTGGTGCCGTCCGCCTTGATGGGGATGACGTTCAGGCCGGCGGCGTCGAGCTCGGCCGCCGCGGCCCGTAGGTCGGGCACATGACCCTCGCCCGACGTCGGGCCAGCGCCCTGAGGCTGACCGCTCATCACATCCACTGCCTGGTACTCCCGTGTCTCTTCCTTGCGCTTATGGGGGTGCCGGGCGGGTGGTGAGGGTTTCCGCCCTGCCCGGCTGTCCTGCGGTGGTGCACCCGACGGCCCCCCGACCGTCAAGCAGTGGTGCTCAGGTGGTGTCGGCCGCGCGTCTGGCGCGGAGCATCTCGGCGGCGTGCTCGAACCCGAACTTCAGGTCGGGGTCCGTCTCGGCCTCGGCCAACCAGGCGAAGGCACCGAGCGGGTCGTTCGACTTCAGCGCCGCAGCGGCGGCGAGAGTGAACCGCCCGACCTTCGGGTCAGTGGCGGCCATGCGCGCCGCTTCCTGCATCGTGATCACTGCGCCGCTCCCATACGTGCGCGGTCCACGGCGGCGGCGATCCGGTCGACCCAGTCGCGAAGGGCGGCGACCATTCCGTCGGCCTGCGCGAGCGGGACCTCCAGATCGCCTACTCCCGTCCAGGTGAACGTGACCTCGGTGACGTCGTGGCCGTCGGGCTCGGCGGGCGCCCAGGTGTCCAGGGCCGCGAAGAGAGTGCTGTTGCCGATGGCCACGGGGATCCGGTCGAAGCCGGTGACCTCCGGGACGTCGAGGATGTCCGTCACGGCGTCACCTCGGCGAGGATGATCGGGCGGTGCAGGACGTCGCTGACGAGCTGGACGGCCTGCGCCGGGCTCCACTCCGCGATGTGGGCGATGAGGATGATCCCGGGGCTGTACATCGTCCAGTCGACCCAGGCGCCCTTCGGCCGGATCGAGCACGTGTAAGCGACCAGCGGGACCGGGGTGGTGGCGCGCTCCTCGAGCACGGCCGGGTCGACGATCGCGTCGCCGCTGAACAGCGACCAGTCCGCTATCGGGCTGTGGGTGGTACGTGGCAACATGTTCTTACTGCCTTCCATCTACATGCGCCCTGGCCTGTGAAGTCGGACGCGATGGTGGTGGCGAACAGGGCCTCGGGCTTCAGCCCCCGGGGCCTTCGCCATTTCTGCGGCTAGGCCGCGGCCGTGGCGCTCACAGTGGGCGCCAGCAGGATCCGGAGCTGGGCGACCTGTTCGGGCGTCAGCTCGGGCGCCTCATCGACACGGGCCTTGATGCGGCGGTAGAGATTCGCCTTGGCGTAGTCACCGCGTTCCTCTGCCTCGCGGATCTTGCGGTCAGCGAAGGACTCAGCGGTGGCCATCAGGCGCACTCCTGGAGTGCGCGCAGGGCCATCACGTAACGCTCCAGGAGCGGGCCTCGCGGAATGCTGCGCGCGCCTCGCTCCCAATGACTGATGGCGCCTCGGGTCACGCCGACGATGTCGGCCAGTTCCTGCTGCGACAGTCCCTTCGACTCCCTCAGGCGCCGGCGCTCGGCCGGTGAGGGCAGATCGGAGTGGACGCGCAGACGCTCGCGGACCAGGTCCGCAACCTGCGTAGCGGTCATGTAACTAGTACAGCCGATCCAGTGACAGTCGTCAACCACCACTTCGGACGATCCAGTGAGTTCTTAGTCAGGGGATGCCGTCGCTGAAGTAGTGACTTCTGTGGGATGCTCCCGGCATGAGCCCCGACCGGCCCGAATCCCCGAAGCCCCCGAGCTGGCGAACTGATAGCGACGCCGCAATCGGCACCATCGCGATCGGGCCGCCACTTGAGGACCGCAGGTCGAACATGGCCGCCGTGCTGTACTTCGAGTGGCACTCACGCAGCCGTGAAACCCTGGTCATCGGAGACATTGCGCAGGTGCCGACCGGGTTGATCATCAGCCGCATGGAGATCGTGATGCAGGAGGCGGCTGGCGTCACACGCGATCTTCTGAGGAGTCTGCCCATAGGTGATGTTCTGGCCGCTGCACGCGACTACTTGCGGCGCCAGAACGAGTTGACACCGAGCGTTGTCGCGGAAGCCGCCGAGGTTCCCGTGACGACAGGGCGTACCAAGATGACCGAAGAACTCCTGCGCCAGGTTGCACTCGCATACATCGAGGAGACAGCTCCCGGCAAGGACCGGGGGGCGATGCACCGCATGGTCGAGCGCTTTGGTAGGCCCGAGGGAACGATCCAGACGTGGATCAAGAGGGCCCGCAAGGAAGAGTGGCTGGCGCCAGGCCCGTCGGGGCGCATGGGCGCGGAGCCCGGTAGCAAGCTGCTTCTATGGCTTGGCGAGCAAATGTCCAGCGACAGCAAGCTCCGCCGGGAGGCCACGCGCATCGCCCGCGCCATGCAGGCAACCGACCCCGACCAACTGGCGCGCGAAGCGGTTGCGGCATACCGAGCCGAGGCACACTCCGAAACCCCATCACGCCTCGGCGTTGGACCGCTCCTGCTCAGCGTCGCTGGGCAAGTTCTCTACGGCCACAGCATTGACGCCGAGATCGCCGCCCGGACCCAGGCGGGCGAACTCGTAGAGATCGCCTTCAATGAGGTCGCCCGGGATATCCGAGCCAAGATCGCCGAACACCCCCAGGTGCTCTACTAGCCCCGGCTAGACAACACGCAAAACAGCCCCGCCCGATCTTTGGGCGGGGCTCCATCGTTCTCTCAACCGGACCGCTTCCAGGCAACGTCGACGGTGCTGTCGTCGAAGTAGACCTGCCCGCTCCCCGGCTTGTACCCCTTTGGCCGGCCGCGCCGGGCCGGGTAGATCGTGATCGTCATCAGCGCCGCGATGATCGACCGCTTCCGGTCGAGGTGGTAGTCGGCCCACTGGTCTTCAACCTCGGGCGTACCGAGCGGCACGGAGGCAAGCACCGACCGGTGGGATGCTGCGGCCATATGCTGCTCGACGTTCTCCAGTCGCGCCCTGACGAACGCGGTCTGGTCGAGCATCTGTTTCCGGGTGATCAGGTCGGCGGCGTAGTCGTCGGAGATGCCGTCCAGTTTGGTGCGCAGCGCGTTCGCCTGCGCCGCGAAGTCTTCCGATGGCTTCTCGTCGCGCGGCAGCAGCAGTTGGGCCGCGTCCGGGCGGGACAGGCGCTCGACCGCGAGCCCCTCGATGTACTCGTCCAGGTCGATGGCGTCGCGGACCACGTGGCCGCTGGCGGCAGTGCGGCACCTATAGACCGGCTTGGAGGTGCGCCCGCTCCCCTTGGCCTTGATGGTGCCGCCGACGCCCGCGGAGCTGCCTCTGAGCGTCTCGCCGCAGTGGCACCGATAGAGGCCACTCCCGAGCCACACGCGGGCGTTAGACGTCGTTGTGCGGCGTGCGGGGTTGGTCAGCAGGGCCACAGCGGCGCGCCAGCGGTCTTCCAGCACGATGGGGGCCCACTGGGCGCGCCCTACCACCTCGCCGCGGTGCTCGATGAGCCCAGCGTTCCTAGGCCTGAGGATCAGCCGTCGGATCTCGGTCTCGCCGAACTCGTGCGACTCAGGCTCGCCGCGGGTCCCGTCCAGCTGCTTCCGACGCCGGGGCACGGTGCGGATCCCCTTCAGTGCCCAGTCCGCCCGGATCGAGCGAAGGGAGGCACCGGCTAGTAGGTCGTCGGTGGCCTGCGCGGTGTGCCACGCCTCACTTCCCGGGGCGTTCACGGCCTCCGAGCCGCAGCTGTCACAGACACGGTCGATGGTGAAGCCCTCGACTGCCCCGCAGCCGGGACACAGGAGCGAGTCCGGGGTGACGCCGTCGGCCCGGTAGCCGAACGGCCTCGGGCCGCCCCGGTACTCCCCACGGAGGACGTTGTCGGCCTTCGCGTCCTTGACGCGCTCCGAGATCTGCTCGGCCTCGTGCTGGGCGTCCACGGCCGCCCTGAGGGCGTCGCGGCGCCCATCGGCGGTGCTCAGGTCGTAGCGGCCTTGCTTGACCGTCTGGACCTCGAGTCGGCGGTCGGTGATGAGCTTGAAGAACGCGAGGCCGTCGTCGAGGCGCCGGTAGAAGCGGGTGGGTGCGAGCGCATAGGCGCCGTCGGCATGACCGGCCTCAAGGTAGGCAAGCATCTTGAGGTAGTCCGGGCGTGGCTTGCCGCTGTACGCGCTTCGGTCGTCGTCGACGTAGACCGCGACGATGTCGTCGCCGTTCTTGGCGGCGAGGTCGCGGCACTGGCGCTCCTGGCGGTCGACGCCGTTCTGCCGGCCTTCGCGGTCGTCGGAGATTCGGGCGTAGATCACCATCCGGCGTCGCGGGCGGGCGTCTTCTGTCATGCCGTCAGGATAGAGCTTAAAACTGTCTCGTGGAACCCATTGAC
>NZ_BBPP01000058.1 GCF_000787835.1 Streptacidiphilus melanogenes | reverse complement strand
CGGCGATCCGGCCGTGCACCACCGTCGGCAGGTAGCCGGACAGGCGCGCGACCGGGATCTTCACCTCGAAGGACGCCTGCCAGGTCCAGACCGGTACGACGTAGGAACCGCCCTCCTGCCGGATCACGCCGTTGACGGCGACGATGTGCTCGCCCTCCGGCGACGGGCGGCCCCAGATCGGGGCCGGCGCGGTCGGCGGGTTCGCGAAGACGGACGAGGCCTGCTTGGACGCCCGGTGCCAGTCGCCGTAGCTGCGGATGAGCCCGTAGGCGTAAGGCTTCTCACCCGTCAGCTGGGCGTTGATCGCGTCGACGGTCGGCTGCGGGTTGTTGGCGGGGAGCTTCGTGATGGTGGCGGTGGGTGCGCCGGCCACCTGGAGCATGAGCGTCTTGAGCCCGTCGGAGTCGAGCCCGAGGTCGCCCTCGTCGCTGAAGGCCGATTCGCTCATGCGGACGTCCAAGACCACCTGGAGCTCCCCGGTTGGCCGGAGCCGTATCCGCAGGACCCGCCTGCGTTCGGCGTAGTCGAAGCCCAGCACCCACTCGGACCCGGGCGTGACGACCGTGACGGCGGCGTGGTCGAGGTCGATGCCGAAGCCCGCGACGTTCTTCAACATCCAGTCTTTGATGCCGAGTTCAAACCTGAGGTCGGTGTCGATCCGCCCCGCTTGGAGGGTGGTGACGTGCTTGGGTTCGATGGTGAAGAGGTCCAGGTACGGATCCTTCACGTTGAAGAGCTTGGCGATCTCCTCGGAGAACAGCTTCTGCGCCTGGTACATGTACGGCGAGCGGACCTTCAGCAGCTTGCCCAGGCTGCGGGCGAGCAGGAAGTCCAAGTCGTACACCGGGTCGAACACCTCCAAGGGAGCGTCAAGCTTCACCTGATCGAGCTTCGCGTTGCGCTTCTTCAGCAACTTGTCCAGCAGCACCCCCGGACCGCCGGTCTTGATGCCGTTGAAGTCGTCGCCGGCGAAGACGGCCTGCATCAGCTGCACGAACCGGTCCAGGTCGTAAGTGGCGACGGCCGCCTTGGCCTGCGTTTTGTTCATGGTGGTTCCCCCCACTCTCGGCGTCCGCCGACAGCGGACCGCAGGCCGCGAGTCTGACGAATCGCAGGCGCTGCCGGTAGACCGATTACGGCCATCATTGACCCTTTGTAGTAAGGGAGTTGACGACCACATGGGCGTCGTTCCGCTGCTCGGCGAGGAGCGCGTCGATCTCGATCGGGCAGCTTTGCGGACCGGGGTCAGGGGTGGACGACGACTGAGCCCGAGACGGTATGGCCAGAGGCCGCCAACAAGACGATCACCGCGAGCCCGGAGGCGATCACCCACAGGCCGGATATCGCGATGCCGGTCCACGCGAGGGCCTTGCCGCGCATGCCCTCGCGCGCGATCTGCCTCAAAGCCACAACCCCCGATACCGCACCAACGATCGCGCCGGGGAGCCCGAAGAGTGACGCGACAGCGGACACGACGGCCGCCACGCAGACGGGGCGGTTGGCTTGCTGCGCCATGTCGGGCACATATGGCTGGGTCATTGCTGTTCCCGGTGGTAGAGCGGGCTGAGTTGCCGCCGAGCGATGATGGCTCGGCAGGTGCGCAGCCTAGGGATCGTGGTGACTGTGGGCAAGGGCCCGACCAAAGTGTGGCCAGGACCGAAGTGTGGCCAGGTCAGGGGCGGATTTGCAGGCCGTTTGCCGATGGCTCTGCGGAGCCGCGCTGAGCTGTGCGTTCATGGGAGGTCGGGATGGAGTCCGGCCGGCTGGTCCCTCACCGGGCCGGACCTTCGGGCCATTCCGGCCCGCTCAGGATTGCGTTGGCTGCGTTGCTCAGCAGGAACGTACTCAGGCGCGGCGTCGGCCCTCGGTCACACCTCGAGCGCTGCCGTTCGGGTGATCTTTCCCGCTGAACGGCACGGCTCGGGTAGGGGGTTGCCTTCTCTCGGTATCTACTGGCTGGCATGGGTGAGTTCGCAGCAGGAATGGGCCCTCCCTTTGTCGAACGGGCACGGCAGGAAGGCCTGACCGTCGTCATCGGTGCCGGTTCGGTGGCGGCGGCGAACCTGGGCGGACTGGCCTACGAGCTCGGCAGGGCCCAACCTGGTCCGCTCGTGGTGATCCTCACCGAGGCGGCTGAGCGGTTCGTGACCCCAACTGCGGTGCGGCACCTGGGGCAATGCCCGGTGCTGGGGGAGGAGACCACGGCTCAGTCCCTTGAACCGCTCCACGTGTGGCTCACCGACGTCGCGAGTCGGCTGCTCGTCTACCCCGCCTCGGCCGGATTCCTGGCGCGTACCGCAGCGGGAATGGCAACCGACCTGGCATCCACCACCCTGCTCTGTGCGACCGGCATCCCCACGCTGATGGTGCCCTCGATGCACCCGCGCATGTGGGCCAACGGCCTGGTCCAGCAGAACGTACAGCGCCTGCGCGAGGCGGGCATCAGCGTTCTGGGTTCTCCCAACGGCATGGCGCCTCCCGTCGAAGCCGTGGTGTCAGCGTTGTCCGGCCTGTCCACAGGGCCGGAAATCCAATCAGGAAGGCAAGGGCATGACCACGACGGGCGCGAACGCGACCAACGTCATCCAGATCATCGTCTACGTGCCGGTGAACATTCCCGATGACCAGCGCTCCACGTTCGAACAGAAGGTCGGAGACTTCCTCTTCGGCTCGGACCGGGTGCGTCCCGAACTGCGGGAGGATCTGGAGGCCGCCGGCGTGGACTTCAACCACCTCGCCCTGCTGTCGCAGAAGCCGGCGATCGGATTGTGTCCGTCGCCCGGGGCGCTGGAGTTCGTTCCGAGCGAGCGCGTGGCCGAGGTCTGCAAACGCCATGGGATCGACCTGACCTCGGGCGGGTCTGTCCAGGTCGGCTTCAAGTACAACGTCTACGACAACGATCGGAAAGCTCCGGCGGATGCGCTGGAGATCATGCTCAAGCTGCCCCGCGCCGTCTACCAGGAGGCGTCGGACTCCGCCGAACTCGTCGCGGACGTCGTCCAAGCCCTCTTCGGTGACTGCCAGTTGGCCGCGCCGGCTCAGGCGTATCTGCGCGCTCACGGCATCGACCTGACGGAGATCGCGGCGCGCAACGTGGATCGTCTGGGTGGGGCGGACGTCCCGTTCACCTCGCGCGTGAGTCCGGAGGTCCACAGCTACCTGTCGGAACGCGGATTCAACCTCGACCAGATGGGCCGGTTCGACGTGAACGCCGTCGCCGTGGTCAACGCCGGAGTCACCTGGACCAAGGCAACCTGCTGCTGAAACCCAAGGCCCGGCCTGTCAGTTCGCGTGACCGTCGACGAGGAGCAGCCGAATGAAATTCAGCGTCGCACCCCTTCCCGACTGGGCGGAGGTGGACGGTGACGACCTGATCCAGGTCGCCCGACATCACCGGATCCCCGCAGGGGGCAACGACGTTCTCATCGTGCCGGACGGGCGGCCCGGGTGGATGCGTTGCCCCGCGTCCATCGACGTTCTGCTGGACGCGCTCGACGGCACCGACGTCACCGATCTCACGACGTGGAGCGGTTTCGCAGACGTCGCCGACACGGTGCGCGCGCTGTACGACAACGGTCTGCTGTTCATCGGCGGTCGCACCGGATTGCGCACCGTGCCCACGCCCCGCAGCGCCGACGCGCAGGAGCCGCCGACGGCGCTGCTCCTCAAGCTCACCGGCGCGTGCGACATGGCCTGCAGTTACTGCTACGACTACGACGCACGGCGATGGCCCGGTCGGATGGACTCCGACATCGCCCGACGGCTCATCAAGGAGAGTCTGCAGCCTGGTCGGCGCCTGATGCTGATGTTCCACGGCGGAGAGCCTCTGCTGCGGTTCGCGCAGATCCGCGAACTCGTCGACTTCGCGAACCGGACCGCTGCCGACGCGGGTGCGTCGGTGGACTTCACCATCCAGACCAACGGGCTCCACTTCAGTGAGCCCGTAGTCGACTTCCTGCGCACGCA
This sequence comes from Streptacidiphilus melanogenes, assembly GCF_000787835.1. GTDB lineage: Bacteria > Actinomycetota > Actinomycetes > Streptomycetales > Streptomycetaceae > Streptacidiphilus > Streptacidiphilus melanogenes. The sequence goes on along the minus strand of NZ_BBPP01000058.1, from coordinate 33,971 downwards.
CCGCTTCTCGGTCGGGGTCTCCCTCGACGGGCCCAGGGAGATCCACGACCGGGATCGTGTCGACCACGGCGGCCGTGGCACGTTCGACCGGATCGCTGAGAACTTCCGTCTCTTCCCTGACTTCATGCGTCAGGAGGTCGGCTACATCAGCGTCGTCGGACCCACTGCCGACGCCGATCAGCTGCACGCCACCTGGCGCTTCTTCCAAGAACTGGGTGTGCTCACCTGGAAGCTCCTGCCCGCGGATGCCGAGGGCAGAGCGGCCGAAAAGCCGGAGACCGCGCAGTTTCGCAGGGTCTTCGTCGAGTTCCTCGCCGATCGGCTCGAGGCGGTGCTGGAAGGGGAGTTGGAGCGGCCGTATCTCACCAACCTCGTGCAGCTGATCGAACCCTTCCTCTCCCTGGAACGCCCCAACATGTGCATGAAGATGCCCTGCGGCGCGTCCGGCGACCTTCTCGTGCTCGATGCCGTGGGCTCGGTACGGGCGTGTGACTCCAGCAGTCACCCCGCATTCCAGCTTCTGACCCGGGACGCCGTACTTCCGCCACCCGGCCGGAGCGCGCTGCCACTTGTCGGCGCTGCCGCCGGTGGGACTGAGAAGGTCGACGAGGTCCGGGAGGTCCTGGAGGTCCGGGAGGTCCAGGAGGCACAGAAGGTCGAGGAGGGTCCGGCGTCGGCGGACAGCCTGATCACCCGCAGCCGTGCGTCCACATCCGCCCGGGCGCTCCGTGCACGCGAACGGTGGCTCGTCAGCGAGGCGCCCTGTGCGTCGTGTCCGTGGCTGCACCAGTGCGCGGGCACGTGCCCGGCGCGGGCCATGATCAACAACGGCTCGCTGTTCTCGATCGACGACCTGGAGTGCGCCACGCGACTCGCGCTCTTCCCGCGCATTCTGGAGGATGTCTCCCTCCCCGGATCACGACTGCGTCAGTACCACGACCTGGCCAAGCAGCGCGCCGGCGCAGCGCTGGCGGCCGCGGCGGCCCCACCTCGATGACCATCCGTGTGGAGGGCTCCAACTGGGACGTCGACGTGCTGCGGGCGCTCACCGAGTGCCCACCACCCGCAGCCGGCCCGGCAGAACGCCACCTGTACGTCCTCCGGCTGCTCGTCGACGTCATCGGGGCCGACGTGAAGGTCTTCCTGCGCCGTCACGGCAGCAAGTACGCCGCACGGTGGCGCGGTTCGTCGGACCCGATCACGGCGCTGGTCAGCTGGATGGCCGAGTACTTCCTCCAGCTGCACGACTTCATGCGGGCCGGACCGCGAGCGGTCCCGACCTGGTCGGACGCCGTCCGAGAGGCGCGTGCCCTCGGGGACTCGGTGCGGCTGCTCATGGGGATGCAGCTCGGCTACACGCTCCTGCTGCCGCTGATCGTGGAGGAGGCGACGGGCAGACCCGCGTACCCCGTCGTGCACGACCAGAATCCGCTGGTGCTCGAGATGTATCGGGAGCGGCTGCGACTGGGCAGACCCCTGATCCTGACGGAACTGGGCTCCGCCGACATCCGACGGTGGCTCGACTCGGACGGCATCGTGATGGTGAACGTCGACACGAGCTACCCCGGCACACGGCAGGCACGGCACCTGCCCTTTCTTGACGGTCGCCTGACCATCCCCATCGGTCTGCTCTCCCTTGCCGTCAGGAGGTCCTTCGACGTCAGGGCGATCGCCGCTCCTGGCGCGTGCGGGCGAGTGTCGCTCGAAATGAGCCCCCAACTGCCGGGCGAGACCGAGCAGGCGCTGTGCGGGTTCGGCGCCTGCTTCGAACGCTGGGTGGGTGAACACCCCGAGCAGTGGATGGCTTGGGGCAGCCTCCAGGAGGTGCCGGCCCGCGGCCAGGGTCCTGTCCGATGACAGCTCCGGTGCGGACCGATTTCCGGGAAGCGCGGACTGATCTGGGCGAGCCTCATGACCCACGGGTTCTGGGGGCCGATTCGGAGTTGGCATCTCAATGTGGCCCGCGTGGCACGTTGCTGCGGTCCACGCAGGAGACTCCCCTCACTTGGGGAGGAGGAACCCCGAACCGGCCTCCCAGGGATGGCAACCACCAGGTCGCAGCACCCGGCGAACAGGCCGGTTGGGCGCGGTGATGGAGCGCTACCAGCCGTCAGTAGTTGGAGGGGAGGTATCCGTAGCAGTAGGACGTGTTCGGCTGGGAGTCGCCCCCGTCGTAGTAGGGGTTGCCGAACTCGATCAGGTACTGGCCGGTGTCCTTGCCGACGATGCCGTCCTGGGCCATGACCCCGACGTCGGGCATGCTGAACAGGTACTGGAACTCCTCGACGGCCGCCTTGGTCTTGGGGCCCCACACACCGTCCTCGCTGAGGGCCGGGTAGTTGACCCCGTGGTGGCTGAACGCCCAGTTGAGGGAGTCCTGTACGCACCACACCGCATGGGAGTTGTTGGCGTAGCCGTCGCCGATGTATCCGGCGCCGGTGTTGGCGAAGGCGCTGGTCGACGTGCCCGCGAGCACGGCGCATGTCAGGGCGGCCGCCCCGAGCGCCTTGGTGATGATGCTCTTCCTGCTCATGATGGGACCTTCTTCTCTGTGAATTCGGACTCCGGCCGGGCTGGTTACTCGAACAGGCCGGAATCGCTGGGTACGTAGGTGAAGCAGTAGCCGCTCGTCCCGCCGTAGTAGGCGTCGCCGCGGTAGAGGATGTTGTCGCCGGTGAACGGGCCGACGACGCCGTCCGGTTGCACGTGGACGAGGGACTGGAACCACTGGACCTGGTCCTTGGTGCGGGGTCCCCAGACGCCGTCCTCGGCGATGGTCGCCCGGTTGTTCTGCCGGGCCACGTCGTTGATCAGGTGCTGGACGCACCACACGCCGTGGGTGTTGTTGGGCTGGTTGTCGCCGATGTAGTCCGCGGTGTCGGAGGCGCTGGCCGGGCCGGCGAGGGTGAGCAGGGCCGCGCTGGCGACGGTCAACGCCACCGCAATGCCGCGGCCGAAGGTCTGCGTGTTCAAGAGTCTCTCCTTGCGCACGATGGGTGCTCAGGGACCGTAGGTGGTGGGGATGTACTGCCAGCAGTAGGCGTCGTAGCTGCCGACGTAGTACGGGTCGCCATCCCCGATGATCATGTCTCCCGTGAGGGGGCCGACGATGCCGTCGGTCTTCAGCTTCTGGCCGTCGACATAGGCGTTGGACTGGATGTACTCGACGGCCGCCTTGGTCTTCGGGCCCCAGATGCCGTCCTCCGCCACCTGCGCGGGGTGGTTGGGGTCCGTGGTGATGGACAGGAAGTGGTTGATGTTGTGCTGAACGCACCACACGGCGTGCGTGTTGTTGGCGTAGCTGTCGCCGAGGGTGGGGGCGTTGGGGGTGGCGCTGGCGGGCCCCGCCAGGGTGAAGAGGGCGGCGCCGGCGACCGCGGTCGCGGTGGCGGCCTTGGCGATGCGCGAGGTGAGGCTCACGGAGGGTTCCCTTCCAGGGTCGGTCTCGGGGGTCGGTTCGTGGTCACTGAGCCGCGGTGGGAGCGGCTGCTGAGACGGCGGGGCTGTTCGCGTCGCCGGGGATGTAGTGGTAGCAGTACGAGTTGTTGCCGCCGTTGTAGTAGCCGTCACCACCCCACAGGAGCCAGGACCCGGTCTGCGGGCCGACGATGCCGTCGGCCTTCACACCCCAGCCGGCCATCTCCTTCTGGAAGAACTCGACGGCGGCCTCGGTCTGCGGGCCCCACTGGGAGTCCTGCGAGATGTCGGTGCAGTTCGGTGAATTGACACGGCTTCGAATCGCGGCGACGGGCTTCGCGCTCTCAGCGCCGGCGACAGGAAACTGCGAGCCGCTGCCGACGCGAGTCGGGAGCGGGAATCGGTTTCGCAGAGGGCCGCTGGTGATCAGGACTGTTCCACTGATCGGTCGACGCCTGCAAGCCGTTGCGGCATCCCATGGGTCCCAGCTCTCGGCGTGGGACGGCTGGGACGCAGTTGACCTGCATGGACGCAAGTCCTGAACTCATCGGGACGTGGACTCCCGGTGCCGCATGCACGTTGAAGGGCGCGCAACGCCCGGGATCGCACGGGCCGTCTCACAAGACCGCGGACGTCTCCGTTCGTTTCACGGCTGCAGTTGGAACGGGCAGGTCGCAGGCGTGAGTCGCGTCCCAGAGCGGCTGAGACACCGGCGGTGGGCCCGAAGGACGCACCTCGGTGTGACACCTTTGTGAAAGCCGGACGAGGCCTGCTCCCGGATCGCCCTGAGTCGGGGTGCTCGGCATGCGGGAATCACCTCCGCGCCCGTCCCCCTTCTCCTGGGACGCGGGCGCGTCACCGAGAAGATGAATGGACCGAGGAATGCTCATGCGTCTCACATCACGCGTCGGAATCACCATGGGCGCCGCTGCGCTGGCGCTCGCCGCGTCGGCCGTCGGTGCCCACGCTTCGACCACTGCCTCCTGGATCGGCGACGGCTACCCCAACAACACGCACGGCGTGTGGTGCGTGCAACACAGCCTCAACTACTTCCAGCGCACCGTCGGCCCGGCAATGAAGTACCAGATCCCGGTCATTGCGGAGGACGGCATCTGGGGGCCGCAGACCAAGCGGGCGGTGGTGCTGTTCCAGGAAGACATGGCGGTCGGAAACCTGCAGGCGGACGGGGTGGTCGGTCCGAAGACGGGTGACGCTCTCATCGAGACGGGTGACCAGTACTACAACGGCTACAACGGCGAATACGCCACCGGTTACTGTGCGGACTACGTCCCCACCGAGTTCTGAGACCGTTCTCCTGCAGGGCTGCGCCTACTCCGCGGCGGCGGCGATCACGGTCCAGGCCCTGGTCGACGTGTCGTCGAGCCGCAGGTCGAAGGTGAAGGTGATCGGCCTGCGCTTGCGTGCGTCACCACGGAGCACCTGCTCGCTGCGGCGGTCGACCTCGTAGTAGACGCCCTCCGCGGCGACCGCGACGCGGAAGACCACCGGGTCGCGCGAGACCAGCGAGCTCACCTTGACCGACGTGATGACGGCGTCACGCATGACGGTGCGGTTGGCCGTGCGCACGGCCGTGAAGTCGAGGCTGCCGTCGTTCATGACCCACTCCTCGAGGAACCGCTCGACGGCGACCTCGAGAACCGACTTGTCGAACCGGCCGTCGAGCACGCTCAGATCGCCGACGGCGGTGTCCGCGTCCGTGCTCCACGAGATGTTGGTGAGGGAGAGGATGTCGCTCACCCCCTTGACCGCGGTCCTTCCGGCCACCTCGAGCACCGCGTCCCGGGCGACCTCCTTCTGGTCCCAGCCGTCCGTCTCGATGGCGTTGGTCAGGTGGTGTGCGCCCTCGGCCGCTTGCTCGATCGAGGACACGATCCACTCGCCGGCCCCGCTCTTGCGCAGCGTCCAGTACTCGACGGGGCGCGTCGAGCCGTCCTTGCGCAGGGCGTCCCCGCCGTAGCTGCGGCGTACGTAGTCGTTGAGCGTCGCGGTGATCCGGAAGGTGACGGTGTCGTTCACCTCGCCCGCGCGATTTGCGAGGTCGACCAACTCGACCACGGGGCCCGAGACGATCTCCACGACGTTGACCTCGCCGCGTGACTCGTAGTCGCGCAGCTCGTCGGCCCATTTGCCGTAGAGCACCGGGGAAAGGATCTGCCGCAGCGTGGCGTGGTCGCGTTGTGTCCAGGCGCGCTGGGCCGTCTGGTACAGCCAGACGGTACGACTCTCGAGCGCGGCGCGGTCGAAGGTGGCATCGGTGTCGGCGAGGGCGTCGACCCGGGCCCCGACCTGGGCGGCGCGCTCGCTCGCTTGCGCGTCCGAACGGTGCGCCGTGCGGTCCGACACCGTGTTCAGGCCGCCTGCCTGCCCCGCCTTCCGGAGCCGGGACCTGAGCCACAGGATCAGCAGGAGCACTGCCACGATCAGCAGCAGGGTGAAGATGCCACCGCCACCGGCTGCGAGGCCCGCTCCGAAGCCGCCGCCGAAACCGTGGCTGAAGCCGCCTCCGAACCCGCCGCCGCTCGACCCGTGGAAGCCACCGCCATGGCTGCCCCCGCCACTGAACCCGTGGCTCCCGCTCCCGCCGCGGGCATACGCGACCGTCGGGCTGCTCAGCGCGACGACTCCAGCAACCACACTTATCAACCGACGGGCGCGCACCGGGCTCTCCCCCCAAGAATCTGAGATGTTCCACGCCAGCCTACAAGCCGCCCGACGACGGCGACGATGGGCCGACCAGGGCGGGGATCCTGAACTCGCATGACGCCGAGGCCGCCCCGTCGGCGGGCCGTTCCGTCTGCCCCGCTGTGGGCCCCACGATCAGGCCCACCGGCACGGTCACCTTCGCGGACACCACCACCGGCAGGACCCTCGGCACGGGACGCCTGTCCGTCGGCCTCGGCAACTGCGCCGCCGCGGGCCTGGTCACCGCCTTCCGGACCACCGGCCCGCACACCGTCACCGCGGTCTACGGCGGCGACAGCGTCTACCTGGGCGACAGTGCCGACCCCGAGAGCACCATCGTGACGGTGAACCCCTGAGGGCTCCCGCGGCGCACAGCTCAGGCTGGGCCTGCCTCACTTCGGTGGCTGAGCAGTCTGTCGACAAGGAGTGCGGGGTAGCCGTCGGCCGGGGGGTCGATGCCGAAGATCGCCCGGATGTAGAACGGCGCGACGAGGTGGTCGAGGATCTGATCCAGGGGCGGTGGGTTCTCGCCTCGGGCCGTGGCTCTCTCGCGGATCTGCTCGATGGAGCGCATCCGGCGCTGGAAGTGCTGTGCGCGTTCGGACTGGGCCTGGGCGCTGTTCGGCATCGAGAGGACGACGGCGCGCACGAGGGCGCGGCCTTCGGGGGTGCGGATGCCGGCGGCGCTGGCTTCGGCCCAGGCGAGGAGGTCGCCGCGCAGGGTGCCGGTGTCGTTCAAGGGTGAGTCGCGTTCGAGGCGGGTGGTCACCGTGTCGGCCAGGAGCGCGTCGAGGCTGCCCCAACGCCGGTAGACGCTGGTGTGGTTGACGCCGGCGCGTTGGGCGATCGCGGGGATGTTGAGGTCCTCGCCCTCGGGCTCGGAGAGCAGGTCGATCACCGCCTGGTGGACGGCAGCGCGGACCTGGTCGGGGCTCCTGCGGATGCGTGCAGACGGTTGCTTCTGAGTCATGCCCCCATCGTAAGCACAGATATTTGCTTCTGGTGCCCGCGGGGCCTACAGTTCAACTCGTAAGCACAAATCTGTGCTTACGAGTTGAGGGGCAAGGAGAGTGTTCGATGAAGCAGCTGCTGTTCCCGAACAACATCCAGTTCTGGTACGAGACCCTGCGGTCGATGAGTCACATCGCCTACGGCGGTGCGGACTTCGGCGAGGTGGTCGCCACGGCTGAGCGGATCACCGAGGGCGACTACGACAGCTGGTACGTCGAGTGGCTGGCCACCGCGGACCGGGTGTCCCGTGAGGCCGAGAAGGCGCTGGCGGCCGGCCACCGGGTGAGCGCCCGGGACGGGTTCCTGCGGGCGTCGAACTACTACCGGTCCGCGGAGTTCTTCCTGCACGGTCACCCCTGCGACCCCCGCCACGACCACGCCTACGACCGCTCCGTGCAGTGCTTCGAGGCTGCCGCGGCCCTGTACACCACCCCGCGCATCGAGCCGGTCCGCATCCCGTACCAGGGCACCACCCTGCCGGGCTACCTCTACCGGGCCGACGACTCCGGGACGCCGCGGCCGACGCTGATCATGCACAACGGCTTCGACGGCACCGCCGAGGAGCTGCACTTCTTCGGCGCGATGGCCGGAGTCGAGCGCGGCTACACCGTGCTGGTCTTCGACGGCCCCGGCATGCCCGGACCTCGGCACCACGAGGGCCTGGTCTTCCGCCCGGACTGGGAGAACGTCATCACGCCCGTGATCGACTTCGCCGAAACCCTGCCCGAGGTCGACAACAGCCGTATCGCACTCCTCGGGATCAGCATGGGCGGCATCCTCGCCCCCCGCGCAGCCGCCTTCGAACACCGCCTGGCCGCCCTCATAGCCGTCGACGGGCTCTACGACCTCGGCCAGACCGCCGTCCGCAACATCCCCGGGGGCCGCCTGGCAGCGGAACGGCTTCTGCGCGCGGACTCGGCCCCCGAACTGGACGCCGCCCTCGACCAGATCATGAGCAGGGACCCGATCGCCCGCTGGGCGATCAACCACGGCATGTACGTCATGGGCGTCGACACCCCCAGGGCCTTCAACGCCTCCTACCTCGACTACACCCTGGCCGACGGCGTGGCCGAGCAGATCCAGTGCCCCACCCTCGTCTGCGAGGCCGCCGAGGACATGTTCTTCGACGGCCAGCCCCAGCAGCTCTACGACCACCTGACCTGCCCCAGGACCCTGATGGTGTTCACCTCGGAGGAGGGAGCGGGCGCCCACTGCCACCCTGGGGCCATGCGCCTGTCCCAGGCCCGCATCTACGACTGGCTCGACGAGACACTCAAGACGACTGCGTGACAGGGCAGTTCGACTGTGCATCCGCCGACGGACGGCCGGACTGCCTGGGGTTGCCGGACGGCGGTTGACGGTCGGCGTGGGTCAGGACAGCGGGACGCCGGCGATCGCGATGCGCTCCATCACGCGTCGGGACGGGTAGTAGTCGCTGACGGCGTAGTGCTGGGTGGCGATGTTGTCCCAGATCGCGATCGAGTCCGGCTGCCACCGGAAGCGCACCTGGAACTCCGGAATCCGCGCCTGCAGGCCCAGCATGTGGAGCAGTTCCCGGCTCTCGTGCTCCGGAAGTCCGGCGATGCGCGTGGTGAACGGCTCGTTCACGTAGAGGGTCCGGCGACCCGTGCGCGGGTGCCGCACCACGACCGGGTGCTCGACCGGTGGCAGTGAGCCGCGCAGCGCCGCGATCTGTTCCTCCGTCATGAAGGAGCCCCAGGTGGGCACCCAGTCGTGCACCGCGGTGAGCCCCTCGACGCGCTGCTTCAACTCCTCGCTGAGGTTGTCGTAGGCCGCGCCCATGTCGGCCCACATGGTGTCGCCGCCCGACGGTGGCACCTCGACGGCACGAAGCACCGAGCCCAAGGCGGGCGCGGCCATGAAGGAGTGGTCGCTGTGCCAGATGTTCTCCTGGCCCACGGCGGTGGCGTCCTTGGCCAGCCGGGAGACCCCGACGGCGTCGCCCTTCGGGAAGAACGGGTTCGGCTCGGGCGTGCCCCACACCGCAGCCAGCGCGTGGTGCGCCGCGGTGTCCAGGCCGTGCTGGTCGCGGAAGAAGATCACCTTCCACTCCAGCAGGGCCTGCCGCAGCTCCGCGGCGAGTTCCTCGCCGATCGGCCGGGACAGGTCCACGCCGGTGAGTTCGGCCCCGATGTGCGGCGTCATGGGGGTGATCTCCACGGACCGGTAGGTCGTCGGCGGCGTGCCCGGCGCGGTGCGCTCCAGCACCCTGCGACCGAAGTGGATCAGCGGCTTGCCGAGGATCGGTTGCGAGGTGGGCGGCGCCGTTGTCATGCGGTCCTCCGGGGGTCGATCGGAAAATCGTTACCGGAAGTGTCGATATTCAGGCGCGCGGCCGCAAGAGGCGAGGAGGAAGAATTTGCTGTGACCCGGCCCCGGTCCCCGGTGGGTTCAGGGGGCGATGGCGACCGCGCGCGCGACCAGGTCGACGATGTCGTCCACGAAGCGCGCGTCGGGCCGCTCGCGCTCGGCCACGATCCGATGGATCAACGGCGCTGCCACAAGCGTGGCCGCCGACCGGATGTCGACGTCCGGCCGCACCTCGCCGCGGGCGATCCCGCGCTCGAGGATGCGCCGGGTCTGGCCCATGACCCGGTTGGTGTAGTCGGCGTACTGCTCGCGAACGGCCCCTGGCTCTCCGGCCGCCGCCATCATGCCGACGAGCAACCGGTCCGTCCCCGGCAGCTCGTAGGCCGCCAAGCGCGCGGTGAGCACCTCGCGCAGCTCGGCACGGAAGTCGCCCAGGTCCGGAACGAACAGCTCGCCGACGCGGCTCTCGGCCGCCGCGATGATTAGATCCTGCTTGGTGGGCCAGCGGCGGTAGATCGCGGGCTTGCTCACCCCGGCCCGGTTCGCCACGGCGTCCATGGTGAGCGCATCCATCCCGTTCTCGACCACGAGGTCGATGACCGCGCTCAGGACGGCGCTCGTCACCCGCTCCTCACGCGGGCGCCCCGGCCCTCGCTCCGCCCTGCCCGCCGCGCGCCGTTCGACCATGGACCGAGCATACGATCTGCCACGGGTGCGCCCGCCGCCAACGCCTTCGGCGGCACCCCGCGCTGTGCGGGCTCCACAGCACGGCAGTGGAGCCGGGCGCGTGGCAAGCCGTCGCCCCGGTGCCATCCCTTCCGGAGCCGGTTCCAGGGCTGAGCGGTACCCAGGACGAGGGTCGACCGGACTCCGGCCGGCCGGCGGGGAACCTGGCAGGGGCAGCGGTGCTGCGCCGGTCGACCACCGTGGTCGTCACTCCTCGTGCGTGCCACGGTTCTCACCCTGGTCTCTCGCCTGCCGCAGGCTGTAAACCAGGAGCCCGAGCACCACCAGCCCGGACAGCAGCAGGGAGGAACCAGCCGCCCAGCCACCGAAGGGCAGGTCCGCGACCAGTCCCCACAACACTCCGGCCACGACCAGCGTCACACCGAGGGCCGCGGTCCCGGCCGTCCTCCACGGAGAAGCGACACTGTCGGCCATCGCCTTCATCGCACGACGTCGCACCGGGTCGACGAACCTCTGCAGGCTCGGCACGACCGTCGCGAGCACCGTCAGTCCGGCGAAGACGAGGAGCATCCCCGGCCCGGGGAGCACCAGCAGCGCGACGCCGACCACCAGCAGCAACACACCGGCCACGGCGAGCAGGACACGACGCAGGAGCCTCACGAGCTGCGACCTGACCGAATCACTGTTCGGGGACGAGATCGGTCCTGCGGGCTTTGACGGGCACCACGGCCATCGGCGCGTGAGCGAGGTGCCGCACCCGGTGCGCCACACGGCCGACTGGGAGTGGGGAGGTGTTCATCACTGCCTCCTGACTGGGGCGACCATCGGCCGAGGGACGCCCTCAGTCTCGCACCGGCGCAGGCCACAGCCGAGGGCTGACCGGGCCCGCGTGTCGGGCCTCAGCCCATCGGGAACTTGACCTGGCCGGACACGATCGGGTTGAGGTAGTTCGGGCCGGTGATCTTCAGGCGGTTCATGGCCAGGCCCGTCAGGCCCTCGAAGATGGCGCGGCGGGCGTTCATCGTGGTCGAGTAGCCGGCGTCCAGGTGTGGCGCGACCTCGACCACGTCCATCCCGATGACCTTGGTCTCGTGGCAGATCCGGCGGAAGGCCGGGAAGAGCTCACGGTTGGTCAGGCCGCCCGGCTCGGGCGTGCCGGTGCCGGGGGCGAAGGCCGGGTCGAGCACGTCGATGTCCAGGGACAGGTAGACGAACTCGGCGTTCTCCTGCACCTCCGCGATCGCCTTGTCGAGGACGGCGTGGAAGCCGATCTGCTCGATCTCGGCCATGAAGTGCGACTTCATGCCCTGGCGGCGCATCCAGTTGAACAGCTGGTTGTCCGGGCCGGTGACGGTGCGCAGCCCGACCTGGACCACGTTGCCCGCGGGGATCTTCTCGTCCTCGATGATCCGCCGGATCGGGGTGCTGTGGGTCACCTTGTGGCCCAGCATGGTGTCGTGGCAGTCGGGGTGGGCGTCGAAGTGGATGACGCCGATCTTCTCCGGGCCGTAGACGTCGGCCAGCGCGCCCACGCTCGGCCAGAGCAGCGAGTGGTCGCCGCCCAGCAGCACTGGGACCGCCCCCACCTCGGCGATCTCGCGGACCAGGGCACGGATCGGGCCGATCGAGTTCGCGGTGCTGAACGGGTCCACCGCCGCGTCGCCGTAGTCCACGACCTTGAGCACGTCGAACGGGTTGATCCGGGTACTGGCGTTGATCATCGCCTCGGGCGTGTTGAAGACGTAGCGCTCGTCGGAGCGGATCATGCGGGGCCCGTAGGACGCGCCACGGTGGCCGACCGAGGCGTCCAGCGGGATGCCCAGCACCGCGACGTCGACGTTCCCGGCCCGCAGGTCCTCCTGGTTGAGGCAGTACGGGACACCCATGAAGGTCGCGATGCCCGAGTAGGCGGGGTGCGCGTAGTACCGGCGGAGGTCGATCGGCCCCGGTTCCCGGCCGGGGGCCGTCGACCGGTCGATCTCCAGACGGTGCTCGGGCGTCTGAGGCTTGTCGTTCAACACATCTCCCCGATGGATGTCGCTCGCATTCCACATGCGATTCGTGCAGCCGGTTCGCGGACTGGTTCGCATACCTTGCTGAGATGCCAGCCTAGGCAGCACGAGAAATCCGCCGAACCCCGAACAGCCTCCTGTTCGACCCCTTCGACCCCTGTTCGGAACCGGGTTCACCCCTATTCGCCGTGAGTCCGGATCCGCCCGCTCCGCGACGAATCGTCCGACGTCACCTAGGGGTTGGGTAGGGGTTGGCGGCCCGTTGGGGCAGCCTTAGCGTGACGCCGGATATTGACTCGATCGCAAGCGGCCCCACCGCAGATCGGCAGCCGGAACGCCGTAATGAGGTCACGTTAAATGGCGAATGAAGAGACACTCCGCGGCTATCTCAAGCGGGTGACGGCCGATCTGCACCAGACCCGGCTGCGGCTGCGCGAGGTGGAGGCCAAGGACCAGGAACCGATCGCCATCGTCGCGATGAGTTGCCGGTTCCCGGGCGGGGTGGCCTCGCCCGAGGAGCTGTGGCAGCTGGTCGCCGCCGGCGAGGACGCGATGTCGGAGTTCCCGGCCGACCGCGACTGGGACGTGGAGAACCTCTACCACCCCGACCCGGACCACCCCGGCACCTCGTACACCCGCGAGGGCGGCTTCCTGCACGACCTCGCGCACTTCGACCCGACCGTCTTCGGGATCTCGCCGCGTGAGGCGCTGGCGATGGACCCGCAGCAGCGGCTGCTGCTGGAGACGTCCTGGGAGGCCTTCGAGCGGGCCGGGATCGACCCGCTGTCGGTGCACGGCAGCCGGGTCGGCGTCTTCGCCGGGACCAGCGGTCAGGACTACCTGGCCGTCCTGATGAATTCCACGGACGACGTCGAGGGCTACCTCGGCACCGGCAACGCGGCCAGCGTCGTCTCCGGCCGGATCGCCTACAGCCTGGGCCTGGAGGGCCCGGCGGTGACGGTCGACACGGCCTGCTCGTCCTCGCTGGTGGCGCTCCACCTGGCGGTGCAGGCGCTGCGCAACGGCGAGTGCTCGCTGGCCCTGGCCGGCGGTGTCACGGTGATGAACACCCCGGGCACCTTCATCGACTTCAGCCGCCAGCGCGGGCTGGCGGCCAACGGGCGCTGCAAGTCCTTCGCGAACGCCGCCGACGGCACCGGCTGGGCCGAGGGCGCGGGTATGCTGCTGGTCGAGCGGCTGTCGGACGCGCGCCGCAACGGTCACCCCGTGCTGGCGATCGTGCGTGGCAGCGCCGTCAACCAGGACGGCGCCAGCAACGGCCTGACCGCGCCGAACGGTCCGTCCCAGCAGCGGGTGATCCTCCAGGCGCTTGCCAGCGCCCGGCTGACCCCCGACGAGGTCGACGCCGTCGAGGCGCACGGCACGGGCACCCGCCTCGGCGACCCGATCGAGGCGCAGGCACTGCTCGCCACCTACGGCCAGAACCGCGAACGCCCGCTGTGGCTGGGCTCGTTGAAGTCCAACATCGGGCACACGCAGGCCGCCGCGGGCGTCGCCGGTGTGATCAAGACGGTGATGGCGATCCGCCACGGCGTGCTGCCGAAGACCCTGCACGTCGACGAGCCGACCCACAACGTGGACTGGTCGGCCGGCGCGGTGGAACTGCTGACCGAGGCACGGGAGTGGCCCGAGACCGGGCGGCCGCGTCGCGTCGGCATCTCCTCGTTCGGGATGAGCGGTACCAACGCGCACACCATCATCGAGCAGCCGCCCGCCGTCGAGGACGCGGACGTTGCGACGGACGCCGAGCCGGCGGTCCCGGCGCTCGCCGTGCTGCCCTGGCCGCTGGCCGGCCGGAGTGAGGAGGCGCTGCGCGCCCAGGCGACCCGGCTGCGGGAGCGGCTGGAGGCCGAGCCCGGACTCGAACCGCTCGACGTGGGTCACTCGTTGGCGACCGGCCGGGCGGCGCTGGAGCGCCGGGCCGTGCTGGTGGCCGCCGACCGCGAGGAGTTCCTGCGCGGGCTCGGGGCGCTGGCGGCGGGCGAACCGGAGGCGAACGTCGTCCGGGGCTCGGTGGTGGAGGGCCGGACGGCGTTCCTGTTCACGGGGCAGGGGAGTCAGCGGGCTGGGATGGGCCGTGGGTTGTATGAGGCGTTCCCGGTGTTCGCGGCGGCCTTCGATGCGGTGTGCGCGAAGTTGGACGGGCTGCTGGACCTGCCGCTCAAGGATGTCGTGTTCGCGGGTGAGCGGATCGACGAGACGGCGTGTACACAGCCGGCGTTGTTCGCTCTCGAGGTGGCGCTGTTCCGCCTGGTGGAGTCGTGGGGTGTGCGGCCGGACTTCTTGGCGGGTCATTCGATCGGTGAGATCGCGGCGGCGCATGTGGCCGGGGTGTTGTCGCTCGCGGATGCTGCGAGGTTGGTGGCGGCGCGTGGTCGGTTGATGCAGGCGCTGCCTTCGGGTGGTGCGATGGTGGCGGTGCAGGCGTCCGAGGACGAGGCGCTGCCGCTGCTGTCCGATCAGGTGGGGATCGCGGCGGTCAACGGCCCGACGTCGGTGGTGCTTTCGGGCGCCGAGCAGGCCGTGCTGGCTGTGGCCGAGCAGTTGGCGGAGCAGGGTCGCAAGACGAAGCGGCTGACGGTCAGTCACGCGTTCCACTCGCCTTTGATGGACCCGATGCTGGACGAGTTCCGGTCCGTCGCGGAGTCCTTGGAGTTCCACGCCCCGCAGATCCCGATCGTCTCGACACTGGATCAGTCGGCCGACTTCACGGCCCCCGAGTACTGGGTGCGGCATGTCCGTGAGGCGGTCCGCTTCCGCGACGCCGTCGCGACCCTTGAGCGAGAGGGTGTCCGCACCTTCCTGGAGCTCGGTCCGGACGGCACGCTCTCCGCGCTCGGCCAGGACTGCGTGACCGAGGACGCGGTGTTCGCGCCCGTGCTGCGCGGCGACCGCGCCGAGGCACGGACGCTCACCCTCGCCCTCGCTCAGGCCCAGGTGCGCGGCGTGGTCGTCGACTGGCGGGCGTTCTACGCCGGCCGGGGCGCCAGCAGGGTGGACCTGCCGAGCTACGCCTTCCAGCATCGCCGCTACTGGCCCACCGCCGCCGCCTGGGCCGAGACCGCGACGGCCGGTCCGGCCGGCACCGACGCGGTGGACGCCCGGTTCTGGGAGGCCGTCGAGAGCGGCGACCTGCAGGCCCTCACCGCCACCCTCGACCTGGACGGCGACCAGCCGTTGAGCTCGGTGCTGCCCGCGCTGACCGCCTGGCGTCGGCAGAGCCGCGACCGTTCGACCGTGGACGGCTGGCGCTACCGCATCGGTTGGCGGCCGACCACGGAGGCACCGCGTGCGGGCGTCACCGGCCATTGGCTGCTGGTGGTTCCGGCTTCACAGCGGGACCACGAGTGGCCGGTTGCCGCCGAGCGGGCGCTGTCGCAGCGAGGCGTGACCGTCCACCGGGTCGAGTTCGACGCGCCCACGACCGCCGACCGGGCCGTGCTGGCCGAACGGCTGCGCGCCGCGCGGCCCGAGGGCGGGGAGCCGCTCGACGGTGTGCTCTCCCTGGTCGCGCTGGACGACAGCCCGCACCCCGGACTCCCGTCGGTGCCCGCCGCCCTCTCCGGGACCCTCGCGCTGGTCCAGGCGCTCGGGGACGCGGGCATCGAGGCGCCGCTGTGGTGCGCCACCCAGGGGGCGGTCTCGACGGGCCGCTCCGACCGGCTGGAGCACCCGGGCCAGGCCCAGATCTGGGGCCTCGGCCGGGTCGTGGCGCAGGAGTACCCGGAGCGCTGGGGCGGCCTGGTCGACCTGCCCGAGACGGCCGACGAGCGCGCGCTCGGCCGACTCGTCGCCGTGCTCGGGGGCCTCGGCGACGAGGACCACCTGGCGATCCGTCCCTCCGGGGTGCTGGCCCGCCGCCTGCTGCGCGCACCGAGCGGCGAGGCCCCGGCGGCGGGCTGGAACCCGCGCGGTACGGCGCTGGTGACCGGCGGCACCGGAGCGCTCGGCGCTCACGTCGCCCGGTGGCTGGCCCGCGCCGGCGCGGAGCACCTGGTGCTGACCAGCCGACGTGGCCGGAACGCCTCGGGCGTGGCCGAGCTGGAGGCCGAACTGACCGCGCTGGGCGCCCGGGTGACCGTCGCCGCCTGCGACGTCGCCGACCGGGCCGCGCTCGCCGAGCTGCTGGCCGCGCTGCCCGCCGAGTTCCCGCTGACCACCGTCGTGCACGCGGCCGGTGTGTTGGACGACGGTGTGCTGGACGCGCTGACCCCGGAGCGGCTGGCCGGTGTGCTGCGGCCCAAGGTCGACGCGGCCGTCAACCTGGACGAGCTCACCCGTGGGCTCGACCTGTCGGCGTTCGTGATGTTCTCCTCCTTCGCCGGTACCTTCGGTGGCCCGGGTCAGGCCAACTACGCCGCCGCCAACGCGTTCCTGGACGCGCTCGCCGAGCAGCGCCGGGCCGCCGGGCTGCCCGCCACCACGATGGCGTGGGGCGCCTGGGCCGAGGGCGGTATGGCGGTCGACGACGTGGTCACCGAGCGCCTGCACCGTGGCGGCGTTCCGGCCCTGGCGCCGGATCTCGCGATCGCCGCGATGCAGCACGCACTGGACCGCGACGAGACGTTCTCGCTGGTGGTGGACATCCTCTGGGACCGCTTCGCGCTCCAGTACACCGCGATCCGGCCCAGCACCCTCTTCGCCGAACTGCCGGAGGCGGTCAAGGCCTTGGCCGACGCGGAGGCGGAGTACGGCGAGCAGACCGACAGCTCCTCGCTGCGACAGCGCCTGGCCGCCGCCACCGAGGGCGAACGCGGCCGCCTCGCCCTGGACTTCGTCCGCGCGCAGGTGGCCGCGGTGCTCGGCTACCCGGACTCGGACGCCGTCGAACCGGCCCGCGCCTTCCGCGAGTTGGGCTTCGACTCGCTGACCGCCGTCGAGCTGCGCAACCTGCTCGCCGCGCTCACCGGTCTGCGGCTGCCCGCGACCCTGGTCTTCGACTACCCCAACGCCACGGCCCTCGCCGAGCTGCTCTGCGGAGAACTCCTCGGGTCCGTACCGGAGACCGCCTCCGCCGAGACGGCTCCCGGCCGCGCGGACGACGACGACCCGATCGCCATCGTCGGCATGGCCTGCCGGTTCCCCGGCGGGGTCTCCTCGCCCGAGGAGCTCTGGCGGTTGCTGTCGTCCGGCACCGACGCACTCGCCGGATTCCCCGACGACCGCGGTTGGGACCTGGACGCCCTGTACGACCCCGACTCCGAGCACCCCGGTACCTCGTACGTCCGCGAGGGCGGGTTCCTGGCCGAGGCCGGCGCTTTCGACCCCGGCTTCTTCGGGATCTCGCCGCGTGAGGCGCTGGCGATGGACCCGCAGCAGCGGCTGCTGCTGGAGACCTCGTGGGAGGCGTTCGAGCGGGCCGGCATCGACCCCGCCGGGCTGCGCGGCAGCCGGACGGGCGTCTTCACCGGCACCAACGGGCAGGACTACCTGCCGCTCATCCTCAGCGCACCGGACGGCTCCGAGGGCTTCCTCGGCACCGGCAACGCCGCCAGCGTGATGTCCGGACGCGTCGCGTACTGCCTGGGGCTGGAAGGCCCGGCCGTCACCGTCGACACCGCGTGCTCGTCCTCGCTGGTCGCACTGCACTGGGCGATCCAGGCGCTGCGCAACGGCGAGTGCTCGCTGGCCCTGGCCGGCGGCGTCACCGTGATGTCCACCCCGGGAGCGTTCGTCGACTTCAGTCGTCAGCGCGGACTCGCCGCCGACGGCCGGTGCAAGGCCTTCGCCGACGCTGCGGACGGTACCGGCTGGGGTGAGGGCGTCGGCATGCTGTTGGTGGAGCGGCTCTCGGACGCGCGGCGCAACGGTCATCCGGTGCTGGCGGTGGTGCGCGGCAGTGCGGTGAACCAGGACGGCGCCAGCAACGGTCTGACGGCGCCGAACGGTCCGTCGCAGCAGCGGGTGATCCGTCAGGCGCTGGCGTCGGCCGGGCTGACGGCCGGTGAGGTGGACGCGGTCGAGGCGCACGGCACGGGGACCTCGCTGGGCGACCCGATCGAGGCCCAGGCGCTGCTGGCCACCTACGGCCAGAACCGCGAACACCCCCTGTGGCTGGGGTCGGTGAAATCCAACATCGGCCACACCCAGGCCGCGGCCGGTGTCGCGGGCATCATCAAGATGGTGCTGGCCATGCGGCACGGCGTGCTGCCGCAGACGCTGCACGTGGACCGGCCGTCGACGCACATCGACTGGTCGGCGGGCGCGGTGGAGCTGCTGACCGAGGCGCGGCAGTGGCCCGAGACCGGGCGGCCGCGCCGGGCGGCGATCTCGTCCTTCGGCGTCAGCGGGACGAACGCGCACGTGATCGTCGAGCAGGAGCCGGAGGCCGCAGGGGAACCGGTCGTCGAGGCGACCGTGACGGCGCCCGTCGTGCCGTGGCCGCTGTCCGCGCGGGACGCAGGAGCGCTCCGCGCCCAGGCGGAGCGGCTGCGTGACCGGCTGACGGCGGAGCCCGAGGCGCGCCCGGTCGACGTCGGCTGGTCGCTCGCGACCACCCGCGCCGCGCTGGAGCGCCGGGCGGTCGTGGTCGCGGAGGACCTCGCGGGCCACCTGCGGGCGCTGACCGCGCTGGCCGCGGGGGAGGAGGCGCCGGAGCTGGTCGAGGGCACCGCCGGGCTGGGCCGGACGGCGTTCCTCTTCACCGGCCAGGGAAGCCAGCGGCTCGGCATGGGCGCGGAGCTGTACGAGATCCACCCCGTCTTCGCGGACGCGCTGGACGAGGTCCTCGCGCACCTGGACCAGCACCTGGACCGCCCGTTGCGGGACGTGATGTTCGCGACCGAGGGCGACCTGATCCACCGGACCGGCTACGCGCAGCCCGCGCTGTTCGCCGTCGAGGTGGCGCTGTTCCGCCTCGTCGAGTCGTGGGGCCTGCGTCCGGACGTGCTGGCCGGCCACTCGATCGGGGAGCTGGCCGCCGCGCACGTGGCGGGCGTGCTGTCGCTGGCGGACGCGGCCAAGCTGGTGGCGGCGCGTGGTCGGTTGATGCAGGCACTGCCCGCTGGTGGTGCGATGGTGGCGGTGCAGGCGTCCGAGGACGAGGTGGTGCCGCTGCTCGAAGGCCGCGAGGCCGAGGTGGGTCTCGCCGCGGTCAACGGGCCGTCGTCGGTGGTGCTCTCGGGTGCTGAGGCGGCGGTGCAGGAGGTGGCCGCACAGCTCGCGGAGCAGGGGCGGAAGACCAAGCGGCTGACGGTCAGCCACGCCTTCCACTCGCCGCTGATGGACGGGATGCTGGCGGAGTTCAGCGCGGTCGCGCAGGGGCTGGAGTTCCACCCCCCGCGCATACCGATCGTCTCGACGCTGGACCGGACGGCGGCGCTGACCGACCCGGAGTACTGGGTGAGGCACGTTCGGGAGGCTGTCCGCTTCCTCGACGCGGTGGGCACGATGGAGCGCCAAGGCGTCACCACCTTCGTGGAGCTGGGCCCGGACGGGGTGCTGTCCGCCCTCGGACCCGAGTGCGTGGCCGAGCCGGGGGCGGTGTTCGCGGCGGCGCTGCGCGCGAGCCGTCCCGAGGCGCGCACGCTGGCCGGCGCCCTCGCCCAGGCGTACGTCCAGGGCGCGCCCGTGGACTGGCACGCGGTCTTTGCCGGTCAGGGCGCGCGCCGGGTCGACCTGCCCACCTACGCCTTCCAGCGGCAGCACTACTGGCCCGACGTCCCGGCGCTGGGCGCCGGAGACGTCACCATGGCCGGTCTCGGCACGACCGACCACCCGCTGCTCGGTGCGGCGGCCGAACTGCCGGACTCCGGCGGCTACGTGTTCACCGGCCGGCTCGCCCTCAGCACCCACCCGTGGCTGGCCGACCACGCCGTGATGGGCTCGGTGCTGCTGCCGGGGACGGCCTTCGTCGAGCTGGCCGTGCGGGCCGGTGAGCAGGTCGGCTGCGACCTGCTGGAGGAGCTGACGCTGGCCGCGCCGCTGGTCCTGCCCGACCACGGCGGGGTGCAGTTGCGCCTCACCGTGGCGGCGCCGGACCAGACCGGTCGCCGCGCGCTCAGCCTGCACTCGCGTCGCGAGGACGTCCCGGCCGAGGAAGCCTGGACCCGGCACGCGACCGGCCTGCTCACCTCCGGTGCGCGGACGGCCGACTTCGACCTCGGTTCGGAGCAGTGGCCGCCGTCCGGCGCGACCGAGGTCGACCTCGACGGCCGCTACCAGGACCTGATCGAGCTCGGCTTCGACTACGGACCGGTCTTCCAGGGCCTGCACCGGGCCTGGCGGCGCGACGGCGAGGTCTTCGCCGAGGTGCGCCTGCCGCAGCAGGCCGAGGCCGACGCGGGCCTGTTCGGGCTGCACCCGGCGCTGCTCGACTCCGCCCTGCACGCCCTCGGTCTGGCCGGAGCCGAGGACACCGACTGGCAGGGAAGGCTGCCGTTCTCCTGGACGGGCGTGTCGCTCTACGCGGTCGGCGCCTCGGCGCTCCGGGTGCGGTTGACGCCGGCCGGAGCGGACGGGGTGTCGCTGGAGCTGGCGGACGAGCTCGGCCAGCCAGTCGCTTCCGTGGACGCGCTGGTGCTGCGAGCGGTCTCGGCGGAGCAGGTCCACGCCGCGCGGGCCGCGTTCCACGCGTCGCTGTTCCGTCCGGACTGGGTGGCCCTGCCGAGCGCCGCCCCGGTGGCGACCGGACGTTGGGCGGTGCTGGGCGGCGACGTCGAGGTCCTGGGCGCGTTCAGCGGCGACGTGGCGGCATACGCCGACCTCGACACGCTGCTGGCGGCCGGGGAACTGCCCGAGGCCGTGGTCGCTCCCTGCTGTGCGGACGACACCGTGGCGGACGTGCCCGAGGCGGTGCGCGCGACCGTGAACCGGGTGCTCGCGCTGGCCCAGGCCTGGCTGGCCGAAGACCGGCTCGCCGACACCCCGCTGGTGGTGCTCACCCGGGGCGCGGTGGCCATCGGCACGGACGCGGACGTCACCGATCTGGCCCACGCGTCGGCCTGGGGCCTGCTGCGCTCGGCGCAGACCGAGAACCCCGGGCGGATCGTGCTGGTGGACACGGACCAGGACGCCGCCTCGCAGCGGGCCCTGACCGTCGCTCTGACGGCGGAGGAGCCGCAGCTGGCGATCCGCGAAGGCGTGGCGTACGCGCTGCGACTGGCCCGGGTGGAGGACTCGGCGGCCGAGGCCCCCGTCTTCGACCCGGCCGGGACGGTCCTGGTCACCGGCGGCACGGGCGCGCTCGGCGCGCTGCTCGCCCGGCACCTGGTGACCGAGCACGGCGTCCGGCACCTGCTGCTCACGAGCCGACGCGGCGCCGACGCCCTCGGCGCCGCCGAACTCCGATCCGAGCTGACCGCACTGGGCGCCGAGGTGGAGATCGCGGCCTGCGACGCGGCCGACCGCGAGGCGCTGGCCGGGCTGCTGGGCTCACTGCGGCGTCCGCTGACGGCCGTGGTGCACACCGCGGGCGTCACCGACGACGGCGTGCTCTCCGCCCTCACCCCCGAGCGGGTCGAGGGCGTGCTCCGGCCCAAGGTCGACGGCGGCTGGCACCTGCACGAGTTGACCGCCGACATGGATCTGTCGGCCTTCGTGCTCTTCTCCTCGGCCGCCGGTCTCTTCGGCGGTCCCGGCCAGGGCAACTACGCGGCGGCCAACGCCTTCCTGGACGCACTCGCCCGCCACCGCCGCGCGACGGGCCTGGTGGCGACCTCGCTGGACTGGGGCCTGTGGGCCCAGAGCAGCGGAGTCAGCGGCCACCTCGATGACAACGACCGGGCCAGGATGGAGCGTTCAGGCCTCGGCGCGCTCAGCTCGGCCGAGGGCCTGGCCCTCTTCGACGCCGCGCTGCGAGACGGCGGCGAGGACGCCGTCCTGGTGCCGATGCACGTGCGGACGGTCACCCTGCGGGAACAGGCGGCAGCCGGAGCGGGGGTGGCCCCGCTGCTGCGCGGGCTGGTCCGGCTCCCGATGCGCCGGGCCGTGGAGACGGCGGGTGCGGGGGCTTCCCCCGGCGAGCCCGAGCTGGTCGCCCGGCTGGCCCCGCTGCCCGTCGGCGAGCAGCGGCAGGCGCTGCTCGACCTGGTCCGCCGTCAGATCGCCGCGGTCCTCGGCTACGCCGGGGCCGAAGCCGTCGACGCCGAACGGGCCTTCAAGGAGCTGGGCTTCGACTCGCTCACCGCGGTCGAGCTGCGCAACCGCCTGACCACCGGCACCGGTCTGCGGCTGCCCGCCACGTTGATCTTCGACTACCCGAACCCGACCGCGCTCAGCGGTCACCTGCGCGACGAACTGCTGGGCGCTGTGGCTGAGGCCGCCCAGACTCCGGCGACCGGGCGCTCGGCAGGAGCGGACGACGACCCGATCGCCATCGTCGCGATGGCCTGCCGCTACCCGGGCGGGGTCAGCTCGCCCGAGGAGCTGTGGCGGCTCATCGCCGAGGAACGCGACGGGATCTCGACCTTCCCCACCGACCGCGGCTGGGACCTGGACGCCCTCTACGACCCGGACCCGGACACCCCCGGCACCTCGTACACCCGCGAGGGCGGCTTCCTGCACGACTCCAGCTACTTCGACCCGGCCTTCTTCGGCATCAGCCCGCGTGAGGCGCTGGCCATGGACCCGCAGCAGCGCCTGCTGCTGGAGACCACCTGGGAGGCCTTCGAACGGGCCGGCATCGACCCGGCGGCCATGCGCGGCAGCTCCGTCGGCGTCTTCGCGGGCGTGATGTACCACGACTACGGCACCCGCCTGCGGGCCGCTCCCGACGAGGTCGAGGGCTACCTCGGCACCGGCAGCTCCAGCAGCGTCGTCTCCGGACGCGTCGCCTACACCTTCGGGTTGGAGGGTCCGGCGGTCACCGTCGACACGGCCTGTTCGTCCTCGCTGGTGGCCCTGCACCTGGCGGTGCAGGCGCTGCGCAGCGGCGAGTGCACGATGGCGCTGGCCGGTGGCGTCACCGTGATGTTCACCCCCGGCACGTTCGTCGAGTTCAGCCGCCAGCGCGGCCTGGCCCAGGACGGCCGCTGCAAGTCCTTCGCGGCCGCGGCCGACGGCACGGGCTGGGGTGAAGGCGCGGGCATGCTGCTCGTGGAGCGCCTCTCGGACGCGCGCCGCAACGGGCACCCGGTGCTCGCGGTTGTGCGCGGCTCGGCGGTCAACCAGGACGGCGCGAGCAACGGCCTGACGGCCCCCAACGGTCCCTCGCAGCAGCGGGTCATCCGCGCCGCGCTGGCCAACGCGGGCGTGACGGCCGACGAGGTCGACGCGGTCGAGGCGCACGGCACGGGCACCTCGCTCGGCGACCCGATCGAGGCCCAGGCGCTGCTGGCCACCTACGGGCGCGAACACTCCGCCGACCGGCCGCTCTGGCTCGGCTCCGTGAAGTCGAACCTGGGCCACACCCAGGCGGCCTCCGGCGTCGCCGGTGTGATCAAGATGGTGATGGCGATGCGCCACGGCGTGCTGCCCCGGACCCTCCACGTGGACGAGCCCTCGCCGCAGGTGGACTGGGCGGCCGGTGCAGTGGAGCTGTTGACCGAGGCGCGCAGTTGGCCGGAGACCGGGCGCCCGCGCCGGGTCGCCGTCTCCTCCTTCGGGATCAGCGGCACCAACGCGCACACGGTGCTGGAACAGGCGCCGGACGCTGCGGAGGCCGTCGAGGCGCCGTCCGCGCCGGAAGCATCGGGGACCCTGCTGCCCTGGGTGCTGTCGGCCAAGGGCGAGCCCGGGCTGCGCGCCCAGGCGGCCCGGCTGCACGCGCTGGTCGCGGACCAGCCCGAGCTGCGGCCGGTCGACGTCGGGTACTCGCTCGCGACCTCGCGTGCCGCGCTGGAGCAGCGGGCGGTAGTGGTGGCCGGCGGGCGGGAGGAGTTCCTGCTCCGACTGGAGGCGCTGGCGGCCGGTGCCGGGCTGGTCCAAGGGTCGGTCACCGGCGGGCGGACGGCTTTCCTGTTCACGGGGCAGGGGAGTCAGCGGGCTGGGATGGGCCGTGGGTTGTATGAGGCGTTCCCGGTGTTCGCGTCGGCCTTCGATGCGGTGTGCGCGGAGTTGGAGGGGCAGGTTGAGCTGCCGCTCAGGGATGTCGTGTTCGCGGGTGAGCGGATCGATGAGACGGCGTGTACGCAGCCGGCGTTGTTCGCTCTTGAGGTTGGCGTTGTTCCGTCTCGTGGAGTCCGTGGGGGCTGACACCGGACTTTCTGGCGGGGCATTCGATCGGTGAGATCGCGGCTGCGCACGTCGCGGGGGTGTTGTCGCTCGCGGATGCTGCGAGGTTGGTGGCGGCGCGTGGTCGGTTGATGCAGGCGTTGCCGTCGGGTGGTGCGATGGTGGCGGTGCAGGCGTCCGAGGACGTGGTGCTGCCGCTGCTGTCCGATGAGGTGGGGATCGCGGCGGTCAACGGCCCGGCCTCGGTGGTGATCTCCGGTGCCGAGCAGGCCGTGCTGGCTGTGGCCGAGCAGTTGGCGGCCCAGGGTTGCAAGACGAAGCGGCTGACGGTCAGTCATGCGTTCCACTCGCCGCTGATGGACCCGATGCTGGACGAGTTCCGCATGGTGGTCGAGGGGTTGGAGTTCCACGAGCCGCAGATCCCGATCGTCTCCACGCTGGACCGGTCGGCCGATCTGACCGAGCCCGAGTACTGGGTGCGGCATGTCCGCGAGGCCGTCCGCTTCCGCGACGCGGTCCGCGCCCTGGAGGGCGAAGGGGTCCGTGCGTTCCTGGAGCTCGGTCCGGACGGGACGCTCTCCGCGCTCGGCCAGGACTGCGTGACCGCGGACGCGGTGTTCGCGCCGGTGCTGCGTCGCGACCGTGCCGAGGCGGAGACTTTCACCACCGCGCTGGCCCAGCTCTACGTGCGCGGGGTCAGGCTCGACTGGTCGGCGGTCTTCGCGGGCACCGACGCCCGGCGCGTCGACCTGCCCACCTACGCCTTCCAGAAGGAGCGCTACTGGCTGGACATGGGCATCTCCGTCGGCGACCTGGCCACGGTCGGCGTCGAGCCGACCGGCCACCCGTTGCTCGGCGCGGCGGTCGAGCTGCCGGACTCCGCCGGTTTCGTCTTCACCGGTCGGCTCGCGCTATCGACCCAGCCGTGGCTGGCCGACCATGCCGTGATGGGCTCGGTGCTGCTGCCGGGGACGGCCTTCGTCGAGCTGGCCGTGCGGGCCGGTGAGCAGGTCGGTTGCGACCTGCTGGAGGAACTGACCCTGGCCGCACCGCTGGTCCTGCCCGAGCGTGGCGGGGTCCAGCTGCGGGTGACGGTCGGCGCGTCGGACGCGTCGGGCTGCCGTCCGCTGAGCCTGTACTCGCGGCTGGAGGACGCGCCGGAAGCGGAAACGTGGATCCGGCACGCGACCGGCTTGCTCGCCTCCGGTGCACAGCCGGCCGGTTTCGACTTTGGTGTGTGGCCGCCGGCCGGCGCCGAGCCCGTCGACACCACCGGACTCTACGAGGGCGCGGCGGCGGCCGGTCTGGAGTACGGCCCGCTCTTCCGAGGGCTGCGGCGGGCCTGGCGACGCGACGGCGAGGTCTTCGTCGAGATCCAGCCGTCCCCGGCGGAGCCGGGCCTGGGCGGGCAGCGGCTGGGCGGGCAGCTGCTGGACGGTTCGGCGTTCGGTCTGCACCCGGCCCTGCTCGATGCCGCGCTGCACGGCGTCGGCCTGGGCGGCGTCGTGGCTCAGGCCGACGGGGACGCCGGTCGGGCCAGGCTGCCGTTCTCCTGGAGCGGGGTCCGGCTGCACGGGGTTGGTGCCTCGGCGCTGCGGGTGCGGTTGACGCCCGCGGGCGCGGACGGGGTGTCGCTGGAGCTGGCGGACGAGACCGGTCGTCCCGTGGCGTCGGTGGACGCGCTGGTTCTGCGGGCCGTGTCGGCCGAGCAACTGCAGGCCGCGCAGGCCGCCTTCCACGAGTCGCTGTTCCGCCCCGAGTGGGTGACGCTGTCCGCCGCTGCCGGTGTGCCGAACGGGCACTGGGCGGTGCTGGGCGAGCATGCCGAGGCCGTGGGTGTCCCGATGTACCCCGACCTCGATGCGCTGCTGGCGGGTGAGGAGCTGCCCGAGGCGGTGGTCCTCCCGTGCCTGGCGCCGGAGACCTCCGCGACGGATCTGCCCGAGGCGGCACGCGCGACCGTCCGGCGCGTCCTGGAACTCGGTCAGGCTTGGCTGGCCGAGGACCGGCTCGCCGACACGCCGCTGGTGGTCGTCACCCGGGGCGCGGTCGCGACCGACGCGGGTGCGGACGTCACCGACCTGGTGCACGCCGCCGTCTGGGGGCTGCTGCGTTCGGCGCAGAGCGAGAACCCCGGCCGGATCGTCCTGGTCGACCTCGACGCGGACGCCGACCCGTGGCGTGCGCTGCCTGCGGCGCTCGCCTCCGGTGAGCCGCAACTCGCCGTCCGGGCCGGGGAACTGCGCGGCCTCCGGCTGGGCCGGGTGCCTGCTGCGCCCACCGAGCGGGCGACGCTGCTCGACCCGCTCGGCACGGTCCTGATCACGGGTGGCACGGGTGCGCTGGGCGCGCTGGTGGCCCGGCACCTGGTGGTCGAGCACGGTGCCCGGCACCTGCTGCTCACCAGCCGACGCGGCGCTGACGCACCTGGTGTGGCGGAACTGCTGTCCGAGTTCGCCGAGTTGGGCGCCGAGGTCGAGGTCGCCGCGTGTGACGCGGCCGACCGGCAGGCGCTCGCCGCGCTGCTCGCCACCGTGCCGGGTGACCGTCCGCTGACCGCGGTGGTCCACACCGCGGGCGTGCTCGACGACGGAGTGCTCTCCGCGCTGACTCCGGAGCGCCTGGAGGCCGTGCTGCGCCCGAAGGTGGACGCCGCCTGGAACCTGCACGAGCTGACCCAGCACCAGGAACTCTCCTCCTTCCTCCTGTTCTCCTCGTCCGCGGGCGTCTTCGGCGGGTCGGCGCAGGCCAACTACGCCGCCGCCAACGCCTTCCTGGACGCGCTGGCCCAGCACCGCAAGGCGCGGGGCCTGGCGGGCGGCTCGCTGGCCTGGGGCCTGTGGGAGACGAGCGGCGGCATGGCGGGCGGCTTGGGCGAGGCGGACGTGGCCCGGCTGGTCCGGGCCGGATTCGCCCCGCTGCCGCCGAAGGAGGGGCTGGAACTCTTCGACCTGGCAGCCGGGTTGGAGGACCCGGTGCTGGTTCCGATGCGCCTGGACGTGGCTGTCCTTCGCGCCCACGGCGACCCCGAGCTGGTGCCGCACCTGCTGCGCGGGCTGGTCCGGATCCCGGCGCGCCGCCCGGCCGCCACAGCCGGTGCCGGTTCGCGCGGTGCGGCGGTGGCCGAAGAGCGTTCCCTGACCGAGCAGTTGCGCGGCCTGCCGGACGCCGAGCGGGACCGCCTGCTGCTGGACCTGGTGCGCGGGCAGGTGGCCGCGGTGCTGGGCTACGGCACCGCGGGGGCGATCGAGCCGGAACGTGGCTTCGTCGAGCTGGGCTTCGATTCGCTGACCGCTGTCGACCTGCGCAACCGCCTGGGCACGCTGGCCGGGCTGAGGCTGCCGGTCACGCTGATCTTCGACTACCCGACGCCGGTGGCCCTGGCCGGCTACCTGCGCGAGGAAACCCGCCAGGACGAGTTGAGCATCGCGCCTGCGCTCCCGATCGGGGCGGAGCTCGACCGCCTGGAGTCGATCCTCTCCACCCTCGACGCCGACGACGAGGAGCGCCGGACCGTCACCACCCGCCTGCGCACCCTGCTGTCGATGTGGACCGAGTCCGGCAGCCCGCAGTCCGCTGCGGCCGCCGACCCGGCGGCCGACGCCGAGCTCGAGTCGGCCACGGCCGATGAGCTCTTCAGTCTGCTGGACGAGGAGCTGGGCCTGTCCTGACCCTCCAGACCCAGGGCGGCTGACGCCCGAGAGACCGACCGTCCCCTTGGACCGAAGCACCGTCCCGGTCCAAGGGGACGGTTGTCTCTCCGCTGTGGCCAGATGAGCGCTGCAGCGAGGGAGGGTCAGGGGCGCGGGGCTCTACCGACGTGCGGCTCCGCCGCGTGGGGGCGAGAACCACTCCGTGGATGGTGAGACTGGCCGCCTGTGCACCCGGCCCGGAACGCACTGCGGCCCGCCGGCGGGTGCCGGCGGGCCGCAGCGAGGCGGTGCTGGGTCAGGCGAGTTCGCGCAGGGACGGCCAGAGCTCGGACCACGGTGTGTGCGGTCCCTGACAGAGCCAGAGCGGCTTGCCCTGCTGGCTGTTCTTCACCCCGTAGCCGTTGTCGACGGTGCCCACCTGGCGCACGGAGGCGAACTCCGTGCGCAGCTTGGCCTCGTCGCCGCCGACGTACAGGACGACAGCGGCGGTGTCCGGCGGCGGCCCGAAGTACCACGCGCCGCGCTGGGGGCTGTAGGCCTTCGGCAGGCCCAGGGCCGGACCGTAGCGTTCCAGCGCGCCCTCGGCCCAGAAGGTGTCGGCGACGACGATCGCCCGTCGCTGCTCGTCAGCGGGAAGCGCGCGGTAGGCGACGGCGACCGTGCGGGACAGCTGCGGCCAGCCGATGGTGTCGGCGGCGGCGAAGTTGACGGCCTGCAAGGCGCCCGTGGTCGAGCCGAGCGGGTAGAGCGGCAGCTCGGCCACTGCGACCAGCGCGGAGATCACGAAGGCCACCCGGCTGAACGCCCAGCGCCAGCCGCGCGCGGCCGGCCGGTGCTGGAGCGAGACCGCCCCCGCGGCCCAGAGGACCGGGAACAGTCCTGCGACGTAGTACTGGCGGCCGTCGGTGACCAGGAAGAACGCCGTCGTGCCGACGGCGGCCCAGCCGAGGAACCGATAGGTGCGCAGTTCCTCCATCCGCAGCAGCCGCCACAGTCCGGCACACAGCAGAATCATCAGCGGGAAGCCGGCGAAGGCCAACGCGAGGGGCAGGAACAGCGCCTGGCCGCCGAAGAGGCGGTCGTCCTCGGCGGCGATCACGCTGGTCATCTGCGACTGCGGCCAGCCGTGCTGAGCCTGCCACAGCAGGCTCGGCGTCGTCGCCAGCACCGTGAAGACGCCGGCCACCCAGAGTGCCGGCCGGGTGAGCAGCCCGCGTGGACCGACCGCGGCCACCGCGACCAGCAGGGCGAGCAGGAAGACACCGACCAGGTACTTGTTCTGCAGCCCCAGCGCCGCCGCGAGGCCGAGCCAGAGCAGCAGCTTGTCGTCGCGCAGCCGGATCCAGCGCACCAGCAGCCAGCTGATCAGGGTCCAGAAGAAGACGTCCAGGGTCGGTGTGATCAGCAGGTGGCCGAAGACCACGACGATCGGCGACACCGCGAAGGCGCCCGCAGCGAGCAGCTGGGCTCGCCGCTGTCCGCCCAACTCCCGGGTGATCAGCGCGCAGAGCACCACGCCCGCTCCGCTCAGCAGCGTGGCGGGCAGGCGCAGGACGACCAGGTTGCCCGGGGCCAGTGAGTCCAGCGCGTGCGAGAGCAGCGGCACCAGCGGTGGCTGGTCGACGTATCCCCAGGCCGGGTGCTTTCCGGCGGCGAGGAAGTACAGCTCGTCGCCGTAGTAGCCGTAGCGGGCGCTGGTGGCCAGCAGCGCCAGGGTCAGGACGCCGGCGATGATCGCCACCGGCCGCAGGGCGAACGGTTCGCAGCCGTTCGGCGGCCGTCCGGACGTCGACGACTCCGGCGCAGGCCCAGGCACGGACGCCTGGGCCGAGGTCGCGGCGGGGTCAGTTGCTTGGGTCACGGTTTCTCCACACCTCCACGGTGGTCAGTCCAGTGCTCGCTTGCGGAAGCCGCGGATGCCGAGCAGCCCGTACAGCAGGCAGGCCGCCGTGAGCGCGACGGCGTCGGCCCAGAGCGGGATCGAGTGCAGCTGGGAACGCGGGATCAGGGCGGCGCGCATCCCCTCGCTGACGTAGGTCAGCGGGTTGAGCGCGCAGATCACCTGGAACGGCCGCACGCTCGCGAGGCCGAACCACGGGAACTGGGTGGCGCCGGTGAACATCAGCGGCGTCAGGACGACTGTGATGATGATGCTGATGTGCCGCGACTCGACGGCCGTGCCGATGGTCATCCCCAGCGTGGCGCCGGCCAGTGAGCCGAGCACGAGCACACCGACGACCGGCAGCAGGCTCGACAGCGGCCAGGACACGTCGTTCAGGAGCAGGAAGCCGATCGGGACCATCACAGCGGCGGCGATCATGCCGCGCAACGCCCCGAAGACCAGCTTCTCCACGGCGACCAGGCCGAGCGGGATCGGTGAGAGCAGCCGGTCCTCGATCTCCTTGGTGAAGGAGAAGTCCACGATGAGCGGGAAGGCCGTGTTCTGCAGGGCCACCAGGAAGGCGCTCAGGGCCACCACACCGGGCAGCAGCACCTGCTGGAAGCCGTGGCCCGCGTAGCCGAGACCGGTCAGGACCTTGCCGAAGACGAACAGCATGAAGAACGGCTCCACCACGACCTGGGCCAGGAACGGCACCAGTTCACGGCCCGTGACGAAGACGTCCCGCCAGAGGATGAAGAAGAACGCCCGGGCCGCGGAGGCTCCGGGGCGGGCGGCGGCGCTGTGGCTGTCGCCGCCGCCGAGGGGCAGGGTGGGTGCGGTGCTGCTCAACGGAGTTCTCTCCCGGTCAGTTCGATGAAGACGTCCTCCAGGGTCAGCTTGCCGAGGGACACGTCGTCGAGGTCGCAGTGCAGTTCGGTGAGAACGCCGACGACGGCCGGCAGCGCCGCCGTCGGACGCCCGGCGGTGTAGATCCGCAGCCGCACGGCGTCGGGGTCGGGCGCGGTGGCGGCGGCCCCGTCCTCGTCAGCGCCGGTGTCGGCGGGTCCGACGGGCTCGACCCGTTCGACTCCGCCGATCTTCTCCAGCGCCCGGACCACGTCGTTGCGATCCTCCGGGTCGGGGGTGCGCAGGGAGACCGTCAGACTGCCGGTGCCGCGCAGCGACTCGGTCAGCGCCTGGGGCGAGTCGAGCGCCAGCAGCCTGCCGTGGTCGACGATGCCGACCCGGTCGCAGAGCTTGGCGGCCTCCTCCATGTCGTGCGTGGTGATCACCACGGTGACCCCGCCGGCGCTCAGCTCGGCGACCCGCTCGTGGATGAAGAGACGGGACTGCGGGTCGAGGCCGGTGGCCGGCTCGTCCAGGAAGAGCACCCGGGGCCGGTGCATCAGCGCGCGGGCGATCATCACCCGCTGGGCCTGGCCGCCGGACAGCTCGTCCACCCGGGCCTTGCCGTGGTCGGTGAGCCCCACCCACTCCAGGCTCCCGTCCGCCAGCCGGGCGCGTTCGGCCCGGCGCATGCCGTGGTAGCCGGCGTGGAAGAGCAGGTTCTGGCGGATGGTCAGCGACCGGTCGAGGTTGATGCGCTGGGGGACGACCGCGAAGGTCCGGTGGGCGGTGGCCGGGTCGGCCGCCACGTCGACGCCGAGGATGGTGACCCGCCCCGAGGTCGGGGCCACCCGGGTGGTCATGACGCCGACCGTGGTCGACTTGCCGGC
Source organism: Streptacidiphilus melanogenes (assembly GCF_000787835.1). Lineage (GTDB taxonomy): Bacteria > Actinomycetota > Actinomycetes > Streptomycetales > Streptomycetaceae > Streptacidiphilus > Streptacidiphilus melanogenes. The sequence continues at coordinate 2,407 of NZ_BBPP01000058.1, read as the reverse complement.
GCCGTTCGGGCCGAGCAGCCCGAACACCTCGCCGGGACTGACCCGGAAGCTGAGATCGTCCACCGCCGGCTGTTCGCGATTGCGATATCTCTTGACCAGCCGGTCGACGACGACGGCGGAATCCACGTCCTGTGGTGCGCGTGCTGTATTCATTGATGCCTGCGAATCGGCCGGGACGCGACAACGGCGGCATGAGAGCTGCGCGGCGAGAGTTCACGCGCACCCTGATACGACGTCATGCGCCGGATGAAAAGGGACACGGAATTGCGTGGACCATGTATAGCATGGGCGCCACTCGGGCATGCCTTGCGCGATCTGCCGCCCCTTGAAACAGGGGGGTTAGGGGGAGGGTAGGGGATGCCTCCGGTTGTGGGCCGCTGCTAGCGTGGCGGAGCAGCAATTGATGTTCCACTGGTCCACCGGGAACGCCGGCGTCGGAAAAGTCGGGGATTGTTCCCGGGCGGGCGGACAGCTGCGGGCGCGCGCTATTCATCACGAATCAATTGGTGGTCGATCAATTGATGGTCATGCCCGGTCCGCTCGACGACGCGTTCAGACGTCGCACGGTGACCGGCAGGACCCTCACGGCCGGTTCAGGGGTGTGACGGAAAACGTGGAGAACGAAGAGAAGCTCCTCGACTACCTCAAGCGGGCGACCGCCGATCTGCGTGAGACCCGTCGGCGGCTGCGCGAGCTGGAGGAGCAGGAGCCCGAGCCGATCGCCATCGTCGGCATGGCCTGCCGCTATCCCGGTGGCGTGCGCTCTCCCGAGGACCTCTGGCGGCTCGTCTCGACCGGCGCCGACGGCGTCTCCGACTTCCCGGTCGACCGTGGCTGGGATCTGAGCGCCCTGGCCGACGACGCCCCCGAGCAGCCCGGCAGCTCGTACACCCGTGAGGGCGGCTTCCTGCACGACGCCGCCGAGTTCGACCCCGGCTTCTTCAACATCTCGCCGCGCGAGGCGCTGGCGATGGACCCGCAGCAGCGGCTGCTGCTGGAGACGTCCTGGGAGGCCTTCGAGCGGGCGGGCATCGACCCCGACTCGCTGCGCGGCAGCGCCACCGGCGTGTTCGCGGGTGTGATGTACCACGACTACGCCTCGCGGCTGTGGGACGTGCCCGAGGGGGTCGCGGGCTACCTCGGCAACGGCAACTCGGGGAGCGTCGCCTCGGGCCGGGTCGCCTACGCGCTGGGTCTGGAGGGTCCGGCGGTCACCGTCGACACGGCCTGCTCGTCCTCGTTGGTCGCACTGCACTGGGCGATCCAGGCGCTGCGCGCCGGCGAGTGCTCGCTGGCCCTGGCCGGCGGCGTCGCAGTGATGTCCACCCCCAACGCCTTCATCGACTTCAGTCGCCAGCGCGGGCTCGCCGCCGACGGCCGCTGCAAGTCCTTCGCGGCTGCGGCGGACGGCACCGGCTGGGGCGAGGGCGTCGGCATGCTGCTCGTCGAGAAGCTCGCCGACGCCCAGCGCAACGGGCACCCGGTGCTGGCGATCGTGCGCGGCAGCGCCGTCAACCAGGACGGCGCCAGCAGCGGGCTGACGGCCCCCAACGGTCCGTCGCAGCAGCGGGTGATCCGCGCCGCGCTGGCGTCCGCGCGGCTGACCGGCCACCAGGTCGACGCCGTCGAGGCGCACGGCACGGGCACCCGGCTGGGCGACCCGATCGAGGCGCAGGCGCTGCTGGCGACGTACGGGCAGGACCGCCAGCGCCCCCTGTGGCTCGGATCGTTGAAGTCGAACATCGGACACACCCAGGCGGCTGCGGGCGTCGGCGGCGTCATCAAGATGGTGATGGCGATGCGCCACGGCGTGCTGCCGCAGACCCTGCACGTGGACGAGCCCACCCCGCACGTCGACTGGTCGGCCGGAGCGGTGGAACTGCTGACCGAAGCGCAGGACTGGCCGGAGACCGGTCGGCCGCGCCGGGCGGCGGTGTCCTCGTTCGGCGTCAGCGGGACCAACGCGCACGTGATCGTCGAGCAGGGGCCCGTGGTCGAGCCCGTCGCGCGCGCGGCAGGTCCGGTGGGCCGTCCGCTGCCCCTGGTCATCTCCGGACGCGACGAGCCGTCCCTGCGCGCCCAGGCGGCGCGCCTGCGGGAGCGGCTGGCCGATGACGCCGACCTCGACGTGGCGGACCTGGGTTTCTCGCTGGCCACGTCCCGCGCGGCCCTCAAGCAGCGGGCCGCGCTGCTCGTCCGGGACCGCGACGAGGCGCTGGCCGCGATCGAGGCTCTGGCGGCGGGCGCGCCGTCGGCTCGCGCGGCACTGGGGAGCGCTGGTTCGGTCGGCCGGACGGCTTTCCTGTTCACGGGGCAGGGGAGTCAGCGGGCTGGGATGGGCCGTGGGTTGTATGAGGCGTTCCCGGTGTTCGCGGGGGCGTTCGATGCGGTGTGCGCGGAGCTGGAC
>NZ_BBPP01000059.1:16701-37952 GCF_000787835.1 Streptacidiphilus melanogenes | reverse complement strand
GGGGCGGTCCGCTTCCGCGACGCCGTCGCGACCCTTGAGCGAGAGGGTGTCCGCACCTTCCTGGAGCTCGGTCCGGACGGGACGCTCTCCGCGCTCGGCCAGGACTGCGTGACCGAGGACGCGGTGTTCGCGCCCGTGCTGCGCGGCGACCGCGCCGAGGCGGAGACCTTCACCGCCGCGCTGGCCCAGCTCTACGTGCGCGGGGTCAGGCTCGACTGGTCGGCGGTCTTCGCGGGCACCGGCGCCCGGCGCGTCGACCTGCCCACCTACGCCTTCCAGAAGGAGCGCTACTGGCTGGACAGCGGTGCCGCTCCCAGCGGCGATGTCACCGCCTCCGGTCTCGAGTCGGTCGATCACCCGCTGCTGGGCGCGATCGTCGCGCTGCCGGATGCGGACGGGCTGCTGCTCTTCGGCCGTTTGTCGCTCGACACGCAGCCCTGGCTGGCCGACCACGCGGTGGCGGGCAGTGTGCTGCTGCCGGGGACGGCGTTCGTGGAGCTCGCGGTGGCGGCCGGCGACCAGGCGGGGTGCGGGCGGCTGGAAGAGCTGACGCTGGAGGCCCCGCTCGTGGTCCCCGCGACGGGGGCGCTTCGGCTCTGCCTTGCGGTGGGCGAACCGGACGCTTCGGGGCGCCGGTCGCTGAGCGTGTACGCGCGCTCGGAGGATGCCGAGCTGGACCTGTCCTGGACGCGGCACGCAACCGGTCTGCTCGCGGAGGGCGAGCGGATGCCGGACTTCGAGCTGGCGCCGTGGCCGCCGGTGGGTGCGGAGCCGATGTCGGTCGAGTCGGTGTACGACGGGTTCGCGGTGGCCGGGTTCGGTTACGGGCCCGTGTTCCAGGGCCTGCGGGCGGCGTGGCGGCGCGACGGCGAGGTGTTCGCCGAGGTCTCGCTGCCGGAGGACAGTCGTTCGGAAGCGGGTCTGTTCGGTCTGCATCCGGCGTTGCTGGATGCTTCGCTGCACGCGATCGGACTCGGCGGCCTGCTGGAGGACACCGGGCAGGGCCGACTGCCCTTCGCGTGGTCGGGTGTGTCGCTGCACGCGTCCGGCGCGGCCGAGTTGCGGGTGCGTGTGTCGGCCGTTGGTGCGGACGCGGTCTCGCTCGCGGTCGCGGACGGGACCGGTGCGCCGGTTGCGTCGATCGACTCGCTGGCGCTGCGGGCCTTCTCGCCCGAGCAGTTGGCGGGGACCGGTGCAGGTGGCCACGAGGCGCTGTTCCGCCAGGAGTGGACGGGTGTGACGCTGCCCGCTGCCCGTCCCCTCGGCGGGGTGGCGGTGCTGGGCGACGACGACCTCGGGCTCGCGGACGCGGTGCTGTTCGAGGATCTGAGCGAGCTGGCGGAGGCCGTGCCGGGCACGGTCGTGCTGCCGGTGCGACCGGAAGTCGGCGATGTCGCCGCTGCCACTCACGCCTCCGTGCAACGGGTGCTCGCCCTCGTCCAGCAATGGCTGGCGGAGGAGGCGTTCGGCGGTTCCCGCCTGGTGGTGGTGACGCGTGGGGCGACCAGCGGAGACCTCCCGTCGGCTGCTGTATCGGGTCTGCTGCGCTCCGCGCAGTCGGAGGATCCGGGCCGGATCGTGCTGGTGGACCTGGACGAGGACCCGGCGTCGCTGGAGGCGTTGTCCCGGGCCGTGGATGCCGGTGAGCCGCAGCTCGCCCTGCGTGCGGGGGCGCCGTTCGCGCCGCGCCTGGCGCGGATGTCCGCGGGCGGTGGCGACGCGCCGCAGCTGGACCCCGAGGGCATCGTGCTGCTCACCGGGGCCACCGGCGCCCTTGGTGGTCTGTTCGCCCGGCACCTGGTGACCGGGTACGGCGCGCGTCGCCTGCTCCTGGTCTCCCGGCGTGGTGCTGCGGCCGAGGGCGCTCGGGAGCTGGCCGCCGAGCTGGCGGTGCTGGGCGCCGAGGCGCAGTTCGCGGCGTGCGACGTGGCGGACCGAACTGCGCTGGAGGCCCTGCTGGGCTCGCTGGAGCACCCGCTGACCGCCGTGGTGCACACGGCTGGTGTGCTGGACGACGGTGTCATTGCGTCCCTCACGCCCGAGCGCGTTGCCGCGGTGCTGCGTCCGAAGGTGGATGCGGCCTGGCACCTGCACGAGCTGACCAAGGATCAGGATCTGTCCGCCTTCGTGCTGTTCTCCTCGGCGGCCGGGGTGTTCGGCGCGGCGGGTCAGGGCAACTACGCGGCGGCCAACAGCTTCCTGGACGCCCTCGCCCGGCATCGCCGCTCGGCAGGTCTGCCGGGGTCCTCGCTGGCGTGGGGACTGTGGGCCGAGGACGGCGGCATGGCGGCCGACGTCGAGCGGATGAGCCGAGGTGGCGTGGTGCCGCTCTCGCCCACCGAGGGGCTCGCCCTGTTCGACGCGTCGCTTCGCTCGGACGAAGCCGTGGCGGTGCCGGTCCGGCTGGACCGCGCCGGTCTGCAGGCGCAGGCCGACTCTGGGATCCTGCCGCGCCTGCTGCACGGGCTGGTCCGGGCGCCGATGCGTCGCGTCGCCGCCACAACCGCGACCGAGGACTCCGCATTCGACGCGCGGCTCGTCGGCCTGTCCCCTGAGGAACAGGACGCTCTGCTCCTCGACCTGGTCCGGACCCACGTCGCCGCCGTGCTGGGCCACGGCGGTCCGGAGGCCGTCGATCCGACCCGAGCCTTCCGTGATCTGGGCTTCGACTCGCTGAGCGCCCTCGACCTGCGCAACAGCCTCAACGGGGCGACCGCGCTGCGCCTGCCGGCCACGGTGGTGTTCGACCACCCCAACCCGCACGCTCTCGCACGGCAACTGCGCGCCGAGCTCCTCGGCGGCACCGGGTCGGACGAGCGGGGCGGCTCCGCCGCCGTGATCGCGTCGACCGACGACGATCCGATCGCCATCGTCGCCATGAGCTGCCGCTTCCCCGGCGGGGTCGCCTCGCCCGAGGAGCTGTGGGATCTGGTCGCCGCCGGTCGGGACGCGATCACCGGCTTCCCCGAGGACCGTGGCTGGGACATCGAGCGCCTCTACCACCCGGACCCGGAGCACCCCGGCACCTCGTACACCCGTGAGGGCGGCTTCCTGCACGACGCCGCGGAGTTCGACCCGACCTTCTTCGGCATCTCGCCGCGTGAGGCGGTGGCCACCGACCCGCAGCAGCGGCTGCTGCTGGAGACCTCCTGGGAGGCGTTCGAGCGGGCGGGCATCGACCCGGCCGCCCTGCGCGGCAGCCGGACCGGTGTCTTCGTCGGCGTGATGTACCACGACTACGCCACCCGCCTCCAGGAGGACCCGGCCGCCGGGGAGGGCTACCTGGGCGGCGGCGACACCGGCAGTGTCGCCTCGGGCCGGGTCTCCTACAACTTCGGGCTGGAAGGCCCGGCGGTGACGGTCGACACCGCGTGCTCGTCCTCGCTGGTCGCACTGCACTGGGCGATCCAGGCGCTGCGCAGCGGCGAGTGCACCATGGCGCTGGCCGGCGGTGTGACCGTGATGGCGACCCCGGCGACGTTCGTCGGCTTCAGCCGCCAGCGCGGCCTGTCCGTGGACGGTCGGTGCAAGGCGTTCTCGGACGGCGCGGACGGTACCGGCTGGGGCGAGGGCGTCGGCATGCTGCTGGTCGAGCGGCTCTCCGACGCGCGGCGCAACGGTCATCCGGTGCTGGCGGTGGTGCGCGGCAGTGCGGTGAACCAGGACGGCGCCAGCAACGGCCTGACGGCGCCCAACGGCCCTTCGCAGCAGCGGGTCATCCGTCAGGCGCTGGCCTCGGCCGGGCTGACGGCCGGTGAGGTGGACGCGGTCGAGGCGCACGGCACGGGGACCTCGCTGGGCGACCCGATCGAGGCGCAGGCGCTGCTGGCCACCTACGGCCAGGACCGCGAACACCCCCTGTGGCTGGGCTCGATCAAGTCGAACCTTGGCCACACCCAGGCGGCCGCCGGTGTGGCGGGCGTCATCAAGATGGTGCTGGCCATGCAGCACGGCGTGCTGCCGCAGACCCTGCACGTCAGCGAGCCGTCCACGCACGTGGATTGGTCGGCGGGCGCGGTGGAGCTGCTGACCGAGGCGCGGCAGTGGCCCGAGACCGGGCGGCCGCGCCGGGCCGCCATCTCCTCTTTCGGGATCAGCGGCACCAACGCGCACACCGTGATCGAGCAGCCCCCGGGGGTCGAGGCGGAGCCGCGGACGGCCGGTCGGGCGCCGGTGGTGCCGCTCGTGCTGTCGGGCCGGACGCCGGACGCGCTGCGCGGGCAGGCAGGCAGGCTGCGGCGGCATCTCGTCGCCCGTCCGGAGCTGGAGACCGTCGACGCCGCCTACTCGCTGGCCACCGCACGGGCAGGCTTCGACCACCGTGCCTCGCTGGTCGCCCGCGACCGCGCGGAGCTGCTGCGCGGGCTGGAGCTGCTGGCGGGCGGCGAGGCCGCGGGCGAGGCGGCCGTCAGTGTCGGAACGGTCGGCGGCGGCAGGACGGCCTTCCTCTTCACCGGTCAGGGCAGCCAACGGGCCGGTATGGCCCGGGAGTTGCACGACGCTTTCCCGGTGTTCGCGACGGCGTACGACGCGGTCTGCGCCGAGCTCGACCGGCACCTGGACCGGCCCCTGAAGGACGCAGACGCGCTGGTCGACCAGACCGCCTACACGCAGCCGGCGTTGTTCGCTCTGGAAGTGGCGCTGTTCCGTCTCGTGGAATCCTGGGGGGTGCGCCCGGACTTCCTTGCGGGGCACTCGATCGGTGAGATCGCGGCCGCGCATGTGGCGGGTGTGCTGTCGCTCGCCGACGCGGCCGAGCTGGTCGTCGTGCGCGGCCGGTTGATGCAGGCGCTGCCGTCCGGTGGCGCGATGGTGGCCGTGCAGGCCGGCGAGGAGGACGTGCTGCCGCTGCTGGAGGGGCGGGAGCACGAGATCGGCCTCGCGGCCGTCAACGGCCCTTCTGCGGTGGTGCTCTCGGGCACGGAGCAGGCCGTCCTCGAAGTCGCCGGGAAGCTGGCGGCCGACGGGCGCAGGACGAAGCGGCTCACCGTCAGCCATGCGTTCCACTCGCCGCTGATGGACCCGATGCTGGAGGAGCTCCGCACGGTCGTGGAGCGGCTGACCTTCCACGCTCCCCGGATCCCGATCGTCTCCACCCTCGACCAGGTCGCCGACCTCACCACTCCCGCGTACTGGGTGCGGCACGTCCGCGAGGCGGTCCGGTTCTGCGACGCGGTGCGGACCCTGGAGCGCGAAGGCGCGCGGACCTTCCTGGAGTTGGGCCCGGACGGCACCCTCACCGCGATGGCGCAGGACTGCCTGCGGGACGAGAGCGCGGCCCTGCTGACGCCGCTGCTGCGGCGCGACCGCCCGGAGACCGAGACGGTCGCCGCGGCCCTCGGACGCCTGCACGTGCGCGGGGTCCGGGTCGACTGGGCCGCACTGTACGCCGGGACGGGGGCGCGGGTCGTCGAGCTGCCGACCTACGCCTTCCAGCGCGAGCGGTACTGGCCCCGGCCGCTGACCGGCTGGGTGGGCGACCTCGCGTCGGCCGGTCTCGGCACGGCGGATCACCCGCTGCTGGGTGCTTCGCTCGTCCTGGCGGACGCCGACAGCCACGTGTTCACGGGCCGGCTCGCGCTGGACACCCATCCGTGGCTGGCCGATCACGCGGTGGCCGACCGGGTTCTGCTGCCGGGGACGGCGTTCGTGGAGTTGGCACTGCGGGCAGGTGACCAGGTCGGCTGCCCGCTGGTCGAGGAGCTGACCCTGGAGGCGCCGCTCGTCCTGCCCGAGCGTGGCGGAGTTCAGGTGCAGGTCTCGCTCGGTACACCCGACGGCGACGGGCGGCGCGGCATCAGTGTGCACTCGCGCTCCGAGGACGCCGAGGGGGACGAGCCGTGGACGCGGCACGCGGCCGGTCTGCTCGCAGAGGGTGAGCGTTCGGCGTCGTTCGAGCTGGTGCAGTGGCCGCCGGTCGGCGCGGAGCCGGTCTCGGTCGAGCCGCTGTATGACGCCTTCGCGGTGGCCGGGTTCGACTACGGTCCGGTGTTCCAGGGCCTGCGGGCGGCGTGGCGGCACGGCGACGAGGTCTTTGCCGAGGTCTCGCTCCCGGAGGAGAGCCGTTCGGAGGCGGGTCGGTTCGGTCTGCATCCGGCGTTGCTGGATGCCTCGCTGCACGCGATCGGGCTGGGTGGCCTCCTGGAGGAGACCGACCAGGGGCGATTGCCGTTCGCGTGGTCGGGTGTCTCGCTGCACGCAGCAGGCGCGGCCGAGGTGCGGGTGCGGATCGCCCCGGCCGGGCCGGACGCGGTCTCGCTCGCGGTAGCTGACGGGACCGGTGCGCCCGTGGCGTCCATCGACTCCCTGGTTCTGAGGGCTTTCTCGCCCGAGCAGTTGGCAGGATCCGGTGGGCGGCACGAGGCCCTGTTCCGCCAGGAGTGGACGGCGGTGGCGCTGCCCGCCGCCGGACCCCTGGGTGCGGTGGCGGTCCTCGGCGAGGACGACCTCGGGTTGCCCGACGCCGAGCGGTTCGACGACCTGGCGACGCTGAGCTGGGCCCTGCCGGACACGGCCGTCGTGCCGCTTGCGTCTCCGGCTTCCCGGGACATGGCCGAGGCCGCCCACGCAGCCGTTCACCACGTCCTGGAGTTGCTGCAGACCTGGCTGGCCGAGGAGGCCTTCGCGGACTCCCGGCTGGTCCTGGTGACGCGTGGCGCGGTGGCCGCTGCCGACGCTGAGGACGTCCGCGACCTGGCGTCGGCCGCCGTCTGGGGTCTGGTGCGCTCCGCGCAGTCGGAGAACCCAGGCCGCATCGTGCTGATCGACCTGGACGAGGACCCGGCCTCGCGAGCGGTGCTTGCTGCCGCCGTCGACTCCGGCGAGCCGCAGCTCGCGCTGCGGGCCGGGGCGGCCTTCGCTCCGCGCCTGGCCACGGTGGCCACCGACGAGCCCGAGGTGACGCCTGAGTTCGACACCGTCGGCACGGTCCTGGTGACCGGCGCGACGGGATCGCTCGGTCGGGCGGTGGCGAGGCATCTGGTGGTCCACCACCGGGTGCGGCACCTGCTGTTGGTCTCGCGGCGCGGCGAAGCGGCGCCGGGCGCTGGGGAGTTGGCCGCCGAGCTGGCGGAGCTGGGAGCGTCGGCCCGGTTCGCGGCCTGTGACGTGGCCGACCGTGACGCCCTGGCCGAGCTGCTGGGGAGCGGGCTGGAGCATCCGCTGGCCGCCGTGGTGCACACCGCCGGCGTGCTGGACGACGGCGTGATCTCCTCGCTCACCCCGGACCGGGTCGACACGGTCCTGCGTCCGAAGGTGGACGCGGCCTGGCACCTGCACGAGCTGACGCAGCATCTGGAGCTCTCGGCCTTCGTGCTGTTCTCCTCCGCAGCCGGTGTGTTCGGCAACGCCGGTCAGGCCAACTACGCCGCCGCCAATGCCTTCCTGGACACGCTCGCGCAGCACCGGCACGCCGTTGGTCTGCCCGCGACCTCCCTCGCCTGGGGCCCTTGGGCCGAGGACGGCGGGGGCATGGCGGGCGAGCTCGCCGAGACCGACGCGCGCCGGATCACGCGTGGCGTGGCGGCCCTGTCGGAGACGGAGGGCCTGGCGCTGCTCGACACCGCACTCGGTCTGCCGGACCCGATGTTGCTGCCGGCCCGTTTGGACCTGGGCCAACTGCGATCCCAGGCGACGGAGTCGGGCGAGGTGCCCGCGCTGCTGCGGGGGCTGATCCGTACGCCGGCCCGGCGTACGGTCGAAACCGCCGAGGCTGACCCGGGGGCTGCGCTGGTGCGGCAGCTGACCGGTCTGGCCGCCGACGAGCAGGAGCGCATCCTCCTCGACGTGGTCCGCGGTCAGGTGGCCGGGGTGCTGGGCTACGCCGGTGCCGCCGCTGTCCAGGCGACCGCTGGATTCCGCGAGTTGGGCTTCGACTCACTGACCGCCGTGGAGTTGCGCAACCGCCTGAACGCGGTGACCGGCCTGCGGCTGCCCGCCACCCTGGTCTTCGACTACCCGAGCCCCGCCGAGCTCGCCGGACAGCTGCGCACCGCGCTGCCGCTGGACGGGCAGGCGGCCGGGACGGGCGTCTTCGCCGAGCTGGACCGGCTGTCGCAGGCCCTGGCGGCCACGCCCACCGACGAGGAGACCGGGACGCGGGTCACCCTGCGCCTCCAGGCCCTGCTCGCGCAGTGGCGGGACCTCGTCGGAGCCGACCAGCGTTCGGCCGAGGACGACAGCGACATCGAATCGGCCACCGACGACGAGCTGTTCGACCTGCTCGACGACGAGCTCGAGACCTCCTGACCCGGGCTCCCGCCCCCCATGACGCAGGCGCGACTGTGATGCCGCGAGGAACGGACGAGATGGTGAACGAGGACAAGCTGCGCGACTACCTCAAGCGCGCCACCGCTGATCTGCGCAACGCTCGTCGGCGCGTGCGGGAGCTGGAGGAGCGCGACCAGGAGCCGATCGCGATCGTCGGCATGAGCTGCCGCTACCCCGGTGGCGTCTCCTCCCCGGAGGACCTGTGGCAGCTGGTCTCGGACGGGGGCGACGCCATCGGCGGCTTCCCGACCGACCGTGGCTGGGAGGTCGAGTCGCTGATCGACGACGACCCGGACCGGCAGGGCACCAGCTACGTCAGCCAGGGCGGCTTCCTGCACGACGCGTGCGAGTTCGACCCGGCCTTCTTCGGCATCTCGCCGCGTGAGGCGCTGGCCATGGACCCGCAGCAGCGACTGCTGCTGGAGGCGTCCTGGGAGGCGTTCGAGCGGGCCGGGATCGACCCGACGGGGCTCAAGGGCAGCCGGACCGGCATCTTCGCGGGCCTGATGTACCACGAGTACGCCAGCCGCCTCGGCGCGGTGCCCGAAGGCGTCGAAGGTCACCTGGGGACCGGCAGCTTCGGCAGTGTCGCCTCCGGCCGCGTCTCCTACACGCTGGGCCTGGAGGGCCCGGCGGTGACCGTGGACACCGCCTGCTCGTCGTCGCTGGTCGCGCTGCACCTGGCGGTGCAGGCGCTGCGGACCGGTGAGTGCACGCTCGCGCTGGCCGGTGGCGTGACCGTGATGGCCACGCCCGGCACGTTCGTCGAGTTCAGCCGCCAGCGCGGCCTGGCCACGGACGGGCGCTGCAAGGCGTTCTCCGACGACGCCGACGGCACCGGCTGGGGTGAGGGCGTCGGCATGCTGCTGGTCGAGCGCTTCAGTGACGCCCGGCGTCACGGGCACCCGGTCCTCGCCGTCGTGCGCGGCTCGGCGATCAACCAGGACGGCGCCAGCAACGGCCTGACCGCCCCCAACGGGCCGTCGCAGCAGCGGGTGATCCGCCAGGCGCTGGCGTCGGCCGGTCTGACGCCGTCCCAGGTCGACGCCGTCGAGGCGCACGGCACCGGCACCACGCTGGGTGACCCGATCGAGGCGCAGGCCCTGCTCGCCACGTACGGCCAGGAGCGGGCGGACGGTCGGCCGCTGCTGCTCGGCTCGCTCAAGTCCAACATCGGCCACACCCAGGCCGCGGCGGGCGTCGGCGGCATCATCAAGATGGTCATGGCGATGCGTCACGGCGTGCTGCCGCAGACGCTGCACGTCGCCGAGCCGTCCACGCACGTGGACTGGTCGGCCGGTGCGGTGGAGCTGCTGACCGAGGCGCGCGCGTGGCCGGAGACCGGACAGCTGCGCCGGGCCGCCGTCTCCTCCTTCGGCTTCAGCGGCACCAACGCGCACGTGATCGTCGAGCAGGCGCCGACGGCGCAAGAGCAGGAACCGGCCGAGGAGCCCGCCGAGGCGCCGGTCGCGGCGATCGTTCCCGCCGTGCTGCCGTGGCCGGTGTCGGCCCGGGGTGCGGCCGGGCTGCGCGGGCAGGCGGGCCGCCTTTCCGCCTTCGTGGACAGTGAGCCGACCGCGGACGCGCTGGGCATCGGGCTGTCGCTGGCGACAGGCCGGGCCGCACTGGAGAACCGGGCCGTCGTGCTCGGTGCGGACCTCGCCGAGCTGGGCCGGGGCGTTGCGACGCTCGCCGTCGGCGGCGTCGCGGCCGACGTCGTCGAAGGGACGGCCCAGGCCCTCGGCAAGGTGGCCTTCGTCTTCCCCGGGCAGGGCTCGCAGTGGGCCGAGATGGGCGCTCGGCTGTGGGACGAGTCGCCGGTGTTCCGCGCCGCGATCCAGGACTGCGGCGCTGCTCTGGCGCCGTTCACCGACTGGTCGTTGGAGGACGTGCTGCTCGGCCGCGCCGGCACGGAGTGGCTGGACCGGGTCGAGGTCGTGCAGCCGGTGCTGTGGGCCGTGATGGTGTCGCTCGCCGAGGTCTGGCGGGCGTGCGGCGTCGAGCCCGCGCTGGTCGTCGGTCACTCGCAGGGCGAGATCGCCGCCGCGGTGGTGGCCGGTGTGCTGTCGCCGGCCGACGGGGCCAAGGTCGTCGCGCTGCGCAGCCAGGCGATCGCCGCGGGCCTCGAAGGCCAGGGCGGCATGGTCTCCCTCGCCCTGCCGGTGGACGCCGCGCGCGAGCGGCTGGCCGCCTGGGGCGAGCAGCGGATCTCGGTGGCCGCCGTCAACGGCCCGACCTCGGTGGTCGTCTCGGGTGACCCGCAGGCGCTGGACGAACTGCTCGCCGCCTGCGAGGCGGACGGGGTCCGGGCTCGCCGGGTGCAGGTCAGCTACGCCTCCCACTCCGCCCAGGTCGAGTCCTTGCGCGACGAGCTGCGCACGGCCCTGGCCGGGATCACCCCGCACTCCGGGCGGATCCCGCTGCTGTCCACCGTCACCGGCGAGCTGCTCGACGGCGCGGCGATGGACGCCGAGTACTGGTACACCAACCTCCGTTCGACCGTGCGGTTCGGCGACGCCGTCCAAGCGGCCGTCGCCGTGCACGGTGTCGACGGCTTCGTCGAGGTCAGCGCGCACCCCGTGCTGCTGACCGGACTTCAGGAGTGCCTGGAGGAGGCCGACGCGGCGGCGGTGACCGTGGGAACGCTGCGACGCGGCGAGGGCGGCGCGCGCCGGATCGCGGCCTCTCTCGCCGAGGCGTGGGTGCGCGGCATCGCCGTCGACTGGCAGGCCGCCGTCTTCGGAGGCACCGGCGCGCAGCGCGTCGAGCTGCCCACCTACGCCTTCCAGCGCAGCCGCTACTGGCTCGACGCACCCGCCGCCCAGACCGCCGAGCCCGGGGACGCGGTCATCGACCCGGTCGAGGCGGAGTTCTGGGCCGCGGTGGAGGGCGAGGACCTGGCCGCAGTGGCCGACTCCCTGGACCTCGCCGACGACGCCCCGCTCAGCGCCGTGCTGCCGGCCCTGTCGTCCTGGCGGCGGCAGCGCCGCGAACAGTCCACCGTCGACGGCTGGCGCTACCGGATCGTCTGGCAGCCGCTGACCGAGCTGCCCGCGCCGGTGCTCTCCGGTACCTGGGCGCTCGTGGTGCCCGAGGCACTGGCCGGTGACGCGTGGGTGGCCGACACCGCCCAAGCGCTGGGCCGCCACGGCGCCGACGTGCGGCAGCTGGCGGTCGGTCCGGTGGACCTGGACCGTGAGGCGCTGGCCGGCCGGCTGCGCGCCGAATTCCCCGAGGATGCCGCACCCGCCGGGGTGCTGTCCCTGCTCGGCCTGGTCGAGCAGGGCTGCCCGGACCACCCGGCCGTGCCGTTCGGGCTGGCCGGATCGCTGACCCTGCTCCAGGCGCTGGGCGACGCCGAGATCGAGACGCCGGTGTGGACCGCCACGCGCGGCGCGGTCGCGGTGAACGCCGCCGAGCGACTGGACGGGCCCGCGCAGGCCCTGGTCTGGGGCCTGGGCCGGGTGGCCGCACTGGAGGACGCGCCGCGCTGGGGCGGTCTGCTGGACCTGCCCGGGCAGCTGGACGAGCGGGCCCTCAAGCGCCTGGTCGGGGTGCTGGCCGGGACCGGCGGCGAGGACCAGCTCGCCCTGCGCGGCGCGGGCGTGTACGCCCGCCGACTGGTCCACGCGTCGGCCGGACCGACGTCGGCCGGATCGGCGCCTGCCGAGCCGTGGCGTCCGAGCGGCACCGTCCTGGTCACCGGCGGCACCGGCGCGCTCGGCGCGCACGTGGCCCGCTGGCTGGCCGGCAACGGCGCCCGGCACCTGCTGCTCACCAGCCGCCGCGGCCCGGACGCCGAGGGCGCCGCCGAACTGCGGGACGAACTCACCGCGCTCGGCGCCGAGGTGACGATCACCTCGTGCGACGTGTCGGACCGCGCGGCGCTGGCCGCGCTGCTCGCGTCCGTCCCGGCCGAGCGGCCGCTCACCGCCGTGATGCACACCGCCGCCGTGCTGGACGACGCGGTGATCCGGGCGCTGACCGCCGACCAGCTGGAGCGGGTGCTGCGGGTCAAGGTCGACTCCGCCCTGCACCTGCACGAGCTGACCCGCGACCTCGACCTCTCCGCTTTCGTGCTCTTCTCCTCCTTCGCCGCCACCTTCGGCGCGCCGGGCCAGGGCAACTACGCGCCCGGGAACGCGTTCCTGGACGCGCTGGCCGAACAGCGCCGCGCCGACGGGCTGCCCGCCACCTCGGTGGCCTGGGGGCCGTGGGGCGAGGGCGGCATGGCGGCCGAGGGCGGCATCGGCGACCGGATGCGCCGCCACGGCATCCTGGAGATGGCGCCCCACCTGGCCGTCTCCGCCCTCCAGCAGGCGCTGGACCAAGGCGAGACGGTACTCACCGTCACCGACATCGACTGGAAGAGGTTCGCGCTCGCCTTCACCTCGGGCCGGGTTCGCCCGCTGCTGTTCGAGGTTCCCGAGGCCGTGCGCGCCCTGGAGAGCAGCACGGGTGGCGACGCTGGTGCGGAGACCACCGACAGCGGGTTCGCCGCCCGGCTCGCCGATCTCCCGGCCGCCGAGCGCGAACGCCTGCTGACGGACCTGGTCACCTCGCACGTCGCGGCCGCACTGGGCTACCCGGGCCCGGAGGCCGTGGACACCGGCCGGGCGTTCAAGGAGCTGGGCTTCGACTCACTGACCGCCGTCGAGCTGCGCAACCGGCTCGGCGCGGCCGCCGGGATCAAGCTCCCCGCCACGCTGATCTACGACCACCCCAACACCGTCGCACTGGTGCGCCACCTCGACGAGGAGCTGTCGGGCGCTGTGAGCACCGCCGTCGCCCCGGTCGTGGTCCGGGCCGCCGACGACGAGCCGATCGCGATCGTCGGCATGAGCTGCCGCTTCCCCGGCGGGGTGTCCTCGCCCGAGGACCTCTGGCAGTTGCTGGTCAGCGCCGGTGACGGACTGTCGGACTTCCCGGCCGACCGCGGCTGGGACCTCGACTCCGTGTTCCACGCGGACCGCGACCACCAGGGCACCTCCTACATCAGCCAGGGTGGCTTCCTGCACGACGCCAGCCGCTTCGACGCCGCCTTCTTCGGGATCTCGCCGCGCGAGGCGCTGGCCATGGACCCGCAGCAGCGGCTGCTGCTGGAGACCTCCTGGGAGGCGTTCGAGCGCGCCGGCATCGACCCGGGCGCCCTGCGCGGCAGCCGGACCGGCGTCTTCGCCGGCACCAACGGCTCCGACTACCTCGGCCTGCTGGCCGGTGCGGCGCAGTCGGCGGAGGGCCACGTCGCCACCGGCACGGCGGCCAGCGTGGTGTCGGGCCGCGTCTCGTACCTGTTCGGCCTCGAAGGCCCGGCGATGACCGTGGACACCGCCTGCTCGGCCTCGCTGGTGGCCCTGCACCTGGCGGTGCAGTCGCTGCGCAACGGCGAGTGCGAGCTGGCGCTGGCCGGTGGCGTGACGGTGATGTCGACCCCGGGCACCTTCGTCGAGTTCAGTCGTCAGCAGGGCCTGGCCTCCGACGGCCGCTGCAAGCCGTTCTCGGCCGCCGCGGACGGCTTCACGCCCTCCGAGGGTGTGGGCATGCTGCTGGTCGAGCGGCTGAGCGACGCCCGCCGCAACGGTCACCCGGTGCTGGCCGTCGTGCGCGGTTCGGCGATCAACCAGGACGGTGCGAGCAACGGCCTGACGGCGCCGAACGGTCCGTCGCAGCAGCGGGTGATCCGCCAGGCGCTGGCGAACGCCGGCCTGACGGCGGACCAGGTGGACGCGGTCGAGGCGCACGGTACGGGCACCTCGCTGGGCGACCCGATCGAGGCGCAGGCGCTGCTGGCCACCTACGGCAAGGACCGTCCCGAGGACCGGCCGCTGTGGCTGGGCTCGGTGAAGTCCAACATCGGCCACGCCCAGGCGGCGGCCGGTCTGGCCGGTGTCATCAAGATGGTGCTGGCGATGCGCCACGGAGTGCTGCCGGAGAGCATCCACATCGACGAGCCCACCCCGCAGGTGGACTGGTCGACCGGCGCGGTGGAGCTGCTGACCGGGCAGCGGGACTGGCCCGAGACCGGACAGCCCCGTCGGGCGGGGGTGTCCTCGTTCGGGTTCAGCGGGACCAACGCGCACGTGATCCTCGAGCAGGAGCCGTCGGACGAGCGGGCCGAGGCGGAGCCGGACGGGGTTCCGGCGGTCGCCGCCCCGGTGGTGCCGTGGGTGCTGTCGGGCCGGGGCGAGGACGCTCTGCGCGGTCAGGCGGCACGGCTGCAGGCCTTCGCGGCGGCTCAGCAGGAGCCGGACGCGGCGGGTCTCGGACTCTCCCTGGCGGTGGGCCGTGCGGTGCTGGAGCACCGGGCCGTCGTGCTGGGCGAGGACGCCGCCGAACTGGGGCGCGGCCTGGCGGCGCTGGCCGCAGGTGGACCCGATGCGCGCGTGGTGCAGGGTGTGGCGGGTGCTCCGGGGAAGGTCGCGTTCGTCTTCCCCGGGCAGGGTTCGCAGTGGGCCGCGATGGCGGTGGAGCTGCTGGAGTGCTCGGCGGTGTTCGCGCAGCGGATGGCCGCGTGCGCGGACGCCCTGGCTCCGTTCGCGGACGGCTGGTCGCTGCTGGACGTCGTCCGCGGCGAGGGCGGTGACGGTTGGCTGGACCGGGTGGATGTGGTGCAGCCGGTGCTGTGGGCGGTGATGGTCTCGCTCGCGGAGGTCTGGCGCGGAGCGGGCGTCGAGCCCTCCGTGGTCGTGGGGCACTCGCAGGGTGAGATCGCTGCCGCTGTCGTCGCCGGTGCCCTGTCGCTGGAGGACGGCGCGCGCGTGGTGGCCCTGCGCAGCCGCGCGATCGCCGGTGGCCTGGCGGGCCTCGGCGGGATGGTGTCGGTGGCGCTGCCCGTCGACGCCGTGCGCGAGCGCCTGACGGCCTGGGGCGAGGAGCGGATCTCGGTCGCGGCCGTGAACGGGCCGTCCTCGGTGGTGGTCTCCGGCGAACCGGCGGCGCTCGACGAGCTGTTGGCCTCGTGCGAGGCCGACGGCGTGCGGGCGCGCCGCGTCCCGGTGGACTACGCGTCGCACTCCGCGCAGGTCGAGTCGATCCGCGAGGAGCTCCTCACGGCGCTGGCCGGGATCGAACCGCGGGCCGGCCGGGTGCCGCTGCAGTCGACGGTGACCGGTGAACTGGTCGACGGCTCAGGGATGGACGCCGAGTACTGGTACACCAACCTCCGCACCACGGTGCGGCTGCAGGAGGCGACCGAGTCGCTCCTCACCGCAGGCTGCGGGACGTTCGTCGAAGTCAGCCCGCATCCAGTGCTGGTGATGGCGCTTCAGGAGAGCATCGAGGCGGCGGACCGCGACGCGGTGGCCTTCGGCACGCTGCGCCGCGACGAGGGCGACGCCCGCCGGGTGCTGGCCTCCTTCGCCGAGGCGTGGGTGCGCGGCGTCGCGGTGGACTGGCGGGCCGCGGCCCTCGCGGGCAGCGGCGCCCGGCGGGCCGAGCTGCCCACCTACGCCTTCCAGCGCCGGCGCTTCTGGCCCGAGGTGGCCGGGGCCGAGGAGCAGTCCGCGCACGTCGCCAACGATCCGGTGGAGGCGGCCTTCTGGGAGGTCGTCGAGAACGAGGACCTGGCGGCCCTGGCCGGTTCGCTCGACCTCGCCGACGACGCCCCGCTCAGCGCGGTGCTGCCGGCCCTGTCGTCCTGGCGGCGGCAGCGCCGCGAGGAGTCCACCGTCGACGGCTGGCGCTACCGGGTCGCCTGGCAGCCGCTGACGGACCTGCCGACGGCCGCAAGCCTCTCCGGCACCTGGGCGGTCGTCGTCCCCGAGACGCTGGCGGAGGACGCCTGGGTGGCCGAGACCGCCCAGGCGCTGGTCCGACGCGGCGCGGAGGTCCGCGTGTTCGGCCTCGCCACCCGGGACCTGGGCCGTGAGGCGCTGGTCGACGTGCTGCGCAAGCAGCTGGGCGACGTCGTGGAGCTGACGGGCGTGCTGTCGCTGCTCGCGCTGGACGAGCGGCCGCACCGGGACCACCCGGGCCTGCCGCTCGGCCTGGCCGGGACCGTCGCGCTGGTGCAGGCACTGGGCGACGCCGGGATCGAGGCGCCGCTGTGGAGCGCCACCCGGGGCGCGGTCGCGGTCAACCGCGCCGAGCGGCAGGCGGGCCCCGCGCAGTCCCTGGTCTGGGGTCTGGGCCGGGTCGCCGCGCTCGAACAGCCGCAGCGCTGGGGCGGCCTCGTGGACCTCCCCGCGACCCTGGGCGAGCGCTCCGATGAGCGCGCGCTGGACCGGCTGGTGAGCGTGCTGGCCGGCGCCGGGGCCGAGGACCAGCTCGCCGTGCGGGCCTCAGGCGTGTTCGTCCGCCGACTGGTGCACGCCCCGGCGGGCCTCACGCGCGCCGAGGGCTGGCGTCCGAGCGGCACCGTCCTCGTCACCGGCGGTACCGGCGCGCTCGGCGCGCACGTGGCCCGCTGGCTGGCCCGCAGCGGTGTCGGGCACCTGTTGCTCACCAGCCGCCGTGGCCCGGACGCCGAGGGCGCCGCCGAGCTGCGTGAGGAACTCCTCGCCCTCGGCGTGCAGGTGACGATCGCCTCCTGCGACGCGGCCGACCGCGCGGCGCTCGCCGGACTGCTGGCCACCGTACCGGCGGAGCAGCCGCTCACCGCCGTGGTCCACACCGCGGGCGTCCTGGACGACGGCGTGCTCGACGCGCTGACGCCCGACCGGATCGCGGGCGTGCTGCGTCCGAAGGTGGACGCCGTGCGCAACCTGCACGAGCTGACCCGGGAGTCGGACCTGACGGCGTTCGTCCTGTTCTCCGGCATCGCGGGCACGCTCGGCGACCCCGGCCAGGGCAACTACGCGGCCGCCAACGCCTTCCTGGACGCCTTCGCCGGGCAGCGTCGGGCCGAGGGCCTGCCCGCCACCTCGGTGGCCTGGGGCCGCTGGGGCGAGACGGGCATGGCGGCGGACGGCATGATCGGCGACCGTCTGGACCGCGCCGGGCTCCCCGGCATGCAGCCGGAGGCGGCGATCGCCGCCCTGCAGCGGGCCCTGGACCTGGACGAGACGGTGGTCACGGTCGCCGACATCGTCTGGGAGCGCTTCGCGCCCGGCTTCACGGCCGTCCGCGCGTCCGCGCTGCTGGACGAGCTGCCCGCCGCCCGCCGCACCGCCGACGACGGCGGTTCCACCGCCGAGGCGCCCGCCGACGCCTCCGACCTGCGCCGCCGTCTGGCGGAGCTGGCGGAGCTGGAGCGCGAGCAGGCCGTCCTGGACCTGGTGCGGGCCCACGCGGCGGCGGCGCTCGGGCACGAGACGGTGGACGAGGTGGTCGGGAGCCGGGCCTTCAAGGAGCTCGGTATCGACTCGCTGACCGCCCTGGAGCTGCGCAACCGGCTGAGCGCCGCCACCGGCCTCCGGCTCCCGGCGACGCTGGTGTTCGACTTCCCGACCCCGGCCGCGCTGGCCGCCCGCCTGCGGGCGGACCTGCTGCCCGACGCCGGGGCGGGCGGCACGGCATCGCTCGCCGAGATCGACCGGCTGGAAGCCGCGCTGGCGGCGGTCTCCGAGGACGAGGACACCCGGGCGGACGTCGCCGCCCGCCTCCAGGCCCTGCTGACCCGGTGGAGCGGGGCTCCGCGCGAGCGGGAGGCCGAGGCCCAGGTGACCGAGAAGCTCCAGGCGGCCTCCGCCGACGAGCTCTTCGCCTTCATCGACAACGAGCTGGGCATGGCCTGACGGGCCCCGACCGTCCCGCAACTACCTTCAGCAGTGAACGAATTGGGTGAGGTTCCCACAGTGGATCAGGACAAGCTGCTCGACTATCTGAAGCGCGTGACGGCGGATCTGCACCAGACCCGCCAGCGGCTTCGTGACGCGGAGTCGGGCGACTCCGAGCCGATCGCCCTGGTCTCGATGAGCTGCCGGTTCGCCGGCGGGGTGAACTCGCCCGAGGATCTCTGGCAGTTGGTGTCCGAGGGCCGCGACGCGATCGGCGACTTCCCGTCCGACCGCGGCTGGGACGTGGCGTCGCTCTTCGACGACGACCCCGACCAGCAGGGCACCAGCTACACCAGAAGCGGCGGGTTCCTCTACGACGCCACGGAGTTCGACGCCGCGTTCTTCGGCATCAGCCCGCGTGAGACGCTCGGCATGGACCCGCAGCAGCGGCTGCTGCTGGAGGCGACCTGGCAGGTGCTGGAGCGGGCGGGCATCGATCCGACCTCGCTGAAGGGCAGCCGCACCGGCGTCTTCGCCGGGACCAACGGTCAGGACTACGGCGACCTGCTGTACCAGGTGCCCGAGGGCGTCGAGGGCTACACGCTCACCGGCAACGCGGCGAGCGTGCTGTCCGGTCGCCTCTCCTACACCTTCGGCCTGGAGGGCCCGGCCGTCACCGTCGACACGGCCTGCTCGTCCTCGCTGGTCGCCCTGCACCTCGCGGTGCAGGCGCTGCGCCAGCGGGAGTGCTCGCTGGCGCTGGCCGGCGGCGTCACCGTGATGTCCAGCCCGCGGGCCTTCATCCAGTTCAGCCGCCAGCGCGGGCTCGCGCCCGACGGCCGCTGCAAGTCGTTCGCCGCGGCGGCCGACGGCACCGGCTGGGGCGAGGGCGTCGGCATGCTGCTGCTGGAGCGGCTCAGCGACGCCCGGCGCAACGGCCACCCGGTGCTCGCGGTGATCCGCGGGTCGGCGGTCAACCAGGACGGCGCCAGCAACGGGCTCACCGCACCCAACGGCCCGTCCCAGCAGCGGGTCATCCGGCAGGCCCTGGCCGGGGCCGGTCTGACGCCGAGCCAGGTCGACGTCGTCGAGGCGCACGGCACGGGCACGGTGCTCGGCGACCCGATCGAGGCGCAGGCGCTGCTGGCCACCTACGGTCTGGAGCGCCCCGAGAACCGGCCGCTGTGGCTCGGGTCGGTCAAGTCCAACCTCGGCCACACCCAGGCGGCCGCCGGTGTCGCGGGCGTCATCAAGATGGTCCTCGCGATGCAGCACGGCGTCATGCCGAAGACCCTGCACGTGGACGAGCCCTCGCCGCACGTCGACTGGGCCTCCGGCGGCGTCGCCCTGCTGGAGGAGGCCCGGCCGTGGCCGGAGACCGGCGAGCCGCGCCGTGCGGGCGTCTCCTCCTTCGGCGTCAGCGGCACCAACGCGCACACCATCATCGAGCAGGCCCCTGAGCCT
This sequence comes from Streptacidiphilus melanogenes, assembly GCF_000787835.1. Lineage (GTDB taxonomy): Bacteria > Actinomycetota > Actinomycetes > Streptomycetales > Streptomycetaceae > Streptacidiphilus > Streptacidiphilus melanogenes. Next base: position 18,564 of record NZ_BBPP01000059.1, on the reverse strand, counting down.
GAGCCCGAGCCGTCTGCCGCCGAGGACGTGCCGGTGGCCGCCCCGGCGCTGCTGCCGTACCTGGTCTCGGGGCGGACCGCCGAGGCCCTGAGCGCCCAGGCCGCCCGGCTCCGGGCCCACCTGGACGCCGGTCCGGACCTCGCCCCGGCCGACCTCGCCCACTCGCTGGCCACCACCCGCGCCGCGCTGGACCACCGCGCCGCTGTCCTGGCCGCCGACCGCGCCGAGCTGCTGGCGGGCCTGGACGCGCTCGCCAACGGCGAGAGCGTGCCGCACCTGGTGCGCGGCGTCGCGGCCGCCGAGGGCCGCACCGCGTTCCTCTTCACCGGCCAGGGCAGCCAGCGGGCCGGGATGGGCGCCGAGACGTACGCGGCGTTCCCGGTCTTCGCCGAGGCCTTCGACGCGGTCTGCGCGGAGCTGGACCAGCACCTGGACCGCCCGCTGAAGGACGTCGTCTTCGGCGTCATCGGTGCCGAGGGCACGCTGCTGGACGAGACCCGCTACACCCAGCCCGCGCTCTTCGCGGTGGAGGTGGCGCTGTTCCGGCTGGTGGAGTCGTGGGGCCTCGCGCCCGACTTCCTGGCCGGGCACTCGATCGGCGAGCTGGCCGCCGCGCACGTCGCGGGCGTGCTCTCGCTCGCCGACGCCTGCGCGCTGGTCGCGGCCCGCGGCCGGCTGATGCAGGAGCTGCCCGCCGGTGGCGCGATGGTGTCCTTGCAGGCGTCGGAGGAGGAGGTGCTGCCGCTGCTGGCGGACCGTGCGGACGCGGTGGGTATCGCCGCCGTCAACGGCCCGACCGCCGTGGTGGTCTCCGGTGCCGAGGACGACGTCCTGGCCGTGGCACGGCACTTCGAGGAACTGGGCCGCAAGACCAAGCGCCTGACCGTGAGCCACGCCTTCCACTCCCCGCTGATGGACGGGATGCTGGCGGACTACCGCCAGGTCGCAGAGGCCCTGGACTACCAGCCGCCGCGCATCCCGATCGTCTCCACCGTGACCGGTGCCTCGCTGACCACCGAGGAGATCTGCTCGCCCGAGTACTGGGTGCGCCACGTCCGCGAGGCTGTCCGCTTCCTCGACGCCGTCCGCCGGCTCGACGCCAACGGCGTCACCACCTACCTGGAGCTCGGCCCCGACGGCGTGCTCACTGCCATGGCCCAGCACTGCCTGGGTGACGACGCCGATGCCGCCGCCCTGGTGCCCACCCTGCGCGCCGGCCGTCCCGAGGCCCGGACCCTGCTGACCGCGCTCGCCCAGGCCCACGCCCACGGCGCCACGCCCGACTGGCGGGTGGTGTCCGCGCGTTGGGGCGGCACCCGGGTGGACCTGCCCACCTACGCCTTCCAGCGCCGCCGTCACTGGCCCGAGCCCCCGGCCGGCTGGCTCGGCGATGTCGCGTCGGTCGGCCTCGGCGCGGCCGACCACCCGCTGCTCGGCGCGGCGGTCGCGCTCGCCGACGCCGACGGCGTGCTCTTCACCGGCCAGCTCTCGCTGCAGACCCACCCCTGGCTCGCCGACCACGCCGTGATGGGCGCCGTCCTGCTGCCCGGGACGGCCTTCGTCGAGCTCGCGATCCGCGCAGGCGACCACGTGGGCTGCCACCGGCTCGCCGAACTGACCCTGGAAGCCCCGCTGGTCCTGCCCGAGCACGGTGCCGTCCAGCTCCAGCTCGCGGTGGGGGAGGCGGACGCCTCCGGCAGCCGTAGCCTCACCCTGCACTCCCGCCCGGAGCCCGAGGACGCCGCGGGCGGTGCAGCCCTGACCACCGAGCACGCCTGGACCAGGCACGCCACCGGCATCCTCGCGCCCGCCGCCGCAGAGCGGCGGGCCGAGCCGTGGGCCTGGGCAGCTGGCCCCCCGCCG
>NZ_BBPP01000059.1:0-16343 GCF_000787835.1 Streptacidiphilus melanogenes | reverse complement strand
CCCGCCGCCGCAGAGCGGCGGGCCGAGCCGTTGGGCCTGGACAGCTGGCCCCCGGCCGACGCCACCCCGGTCGAGACCGAGGGACTCTACCCGTACCTGGCCGAGGCCGGTTTCGGCTACGGCCCGGTCTTCCAGGGCCTGCGCGCCGCCTGGCAGTCGGGCGACGAGATCTTCGCCGAGGTCCGGCTGCCCGAGCAGGCCAAGGCAGACGCCCGCCTGTTCGGGCTGCACCCCGCGCTGCTCGACGCCGCCCTGCACGGCGTCGGCATGGGCTCCCTGCTGAGCCCCAGCGAGTCCGGTCGGCTGCCGTTCGCCTGGAGCGGCGTCACCCTGCACGCCTCGGGCGCCGACACCCTGCGGGTGCGCCTCTCCCCGGCGGGCGAGGACTGCGTCTCGGTCACCGTCGCCGACAGCACCGGCGCGCCCGTCGCCCGGGTCGACTCGCTGCTGCTGCGGCCGGTCTCGGCCGCCCAGGTGCAGGCCGCACGGGGCGCCCACCACGAGTCGCTGTTCACCGTGGAGTGGCAGCCCGCCGCTCTCGGCACCGCCGACACCACGCGCTGGGCGCTGCTCGGCGCGGAGCCGCTCGGCCTGGACCTGCCCGGTTATGCCGACCTGTCCGCGCTGGACAGCGCTGTCGCGTCCGGCGCGGCGACGCCCGACACCGTGCTGACGGTCGTGAGGGCGGAGACCGGCGAGCTGCCGGGGGCCGCGCACGCGACGGCCCGTCATGCCCTGGCCCTGGTCCAGGAGTGGCTGGCCGCCGACCGGTTCGCCGACGCCCGGCTGGTGCTGGTCACCCGCGGCGCGCTCGCCGTCACCTCGGGCGAGGCGGTCGCCGACCTGGCCGCCGCCACGGTCTGGGGCCTGGTCCGCTCGGCCCAGATGGAGAACCCGGGCCGACTGGTCCTGCTCGACCTCGACCACGAGGCTTCGCTCGGGGTGCTGCCCGCCGCGGTGGCCACCGAGGAGCCGCAGCTCGCGCTGCGCGAGGGCACCGCCCGGGTGCCCCGGCTGGCGCGGGTCACCGCCGCGGCCGTCGACGCGGCGCCGGTGTTCGACGCCGACCGCACCGTGCTGGTCACCGGCGCGACCGGCACGCTGGGCGCGCTGGTCGCCCGTCACCTGGTCGTCGAGCACGGCGTGCGCCGCCTGCTGCTGGTCTCCCGGCGTGGTGCGGACGCCGCGGGTGCGGCCGAACTCGTCGCCGAGCTGGCCGAGTCGGGCGCCGAGGTGACGCTGGCCGCCTGCGACGTCGCCGACCGCGACGCGCTGGCCGCGCTGCTCGGCTCGCTGGAGCACCCGCTCGGCGCCGTGGTGCACACCGCGGGCGTCCTGGACGACGGCATCGTCTCCGCGCTCACCCCCGAGCGGCTGACTCCGGTGCTGCGCCCCAAGGTGGACGCGGCCTGGCACCTGCACGAACTGACGCAGGGTCTGAACCTCTCCGCGTTCGTGCTCTTCTCGGCGGCCGCCGCCACGCTCGGCGGACCCGGTCAGGCCAACTACGCCGCCGCCAACGCCTTCCTGGACGCCCTCGCGCACCACCGCCGGACCTCCGGGCTGCCGGCCACCGCGCTGGCCTGGGGCCTGTGGGCCGAACGCAGCGGCATGACCGGCACATTGGAGGAGGCCGATCTCCAGCGGATGGCGCGCGGCGGGGTCGCCGCGCTCTCCAGCGAGGAGGGCCTGTCCCTGCTCGACACCGCCGTCGCCCTGGGCGGCGCGGGCTACGTCCCGATCCGCCTTGACCTGGCCGGGCTGCGAGCCCAGGCCGCGAGCCCCGCGCTGCCCGCCCTGCTGCGCGGCCTGGTCCGGGCCCCGGCCCGGCGCGCCGCCCAGGCCGAGCAGGCCGGCGACTCGTTCGCCCGCCAGCTGGCCGCGCTGCCGGAGACCGAGCAGCGCAAGGCGCTGCTGACCCTGGTCACCGGCCAGGTGGCCGCCGTGCTCGGTCACGCCGACGCGGACGCCGTCGAGCCGCACCTCGCCTTCAAGGAGCTCGGCTTCGACTCGCTGACCGCCGTCGAACTGCGCAACCGCCTGAACGCGGCCACCGGCCTGCGGCTGCCGGCCACCCTGGTCTTCGACTACCCGAACCCGGCTGCCCTCGCCGATCAGTTGGGTGCCGAGCTCCGCGGCTCCGCGCAGACCGCCGCCACCCCGGCGACCCTGCGCGCTACCACGGGAGTCTCCGACGACCCGATCGCGATCATCGGCATGGCCTGCCGCTACCCCGGCGGCGTGACCACGCCCGAGGAGCTGTGGCAGCTGGTCACCGACGGCCGCGACGGCATCTCCGGCTTCCCCGCCGACCGTGGCTGGCTGGTCGACGCGCTGCACAGCGCCGACACCGAGCGGGCCGGGGCCGCGCTGCAGGGCGGCTTCCTGCACGACGCCAGCGCCTTCGACCCGACCTTCTTCGGCATCAACCCGCGCGAGGCGCTGGCGATGGACCCGCAGCAGCGGCTGCTGCTGGAGGCGTCCTGGGAGGCGTTCGAGCGGGCCGGGATCGACCCGGCCTCGGTCAAGGGCAGCCGCACGGGCGTCTTCGCGGGCGTGATGTACCACGACTACGTCACCCGCCTGCCCGCCGTCCCCGAGGAGGTCGCGGGCTACCTCGGCACCGGCGGAGCCGGCAGCGTCGCCTCGGGCCGCGTGTCCTACACCTTCGGCCTGGAGGGCCCGGCGGTCACCGTGGACACCGCCTGCTCGTCCTCGCTGGTCGCGCTGCACCTGGCCGCCCAGGCGCTGCGCAGCGGCGAGTGCACGCTCGCGCTGGCGGGCGGCGTGACGGTGATGGCCACGCCCGACACCTTCGTCGACTTCGCCCGTCAGGGCGGCCTCTCCTCCAGCGGCCGCTGCAAGTCCTTCTCCGCCGACGCGGACGGGACCAGCTGGGCCGAGGGCGTCGGCATGCTGCTCGTCGAGCGGCTCAGCGACGCCCGCCGCAACGGGCACCCGGTGCTGGCGATCGTGCGCGGCACCGCCGTCAACCAGGACGGTGCCAGCAACGGCCTCACCGCCCCCAACGGCCCGGCGCAGCAGCGGGTGATCCGCGCCGCACTGGCCAACTCCGGCCTGACGGCGGACCAGGTGGACGCGGTCGAGGCGCACGGCACCGGCACCTCGCTGGGTGACCCGATCGAGGCCCAGGCCCTGCTCGCCACCTACGGCGAGGAACACAGCGACGACCGGCCGCTCTGGCTCGGCTCGATCAAGTCGAACCTCGGCCACACCCAGGCCGCCGCCGGAGCCGCCGGGATCATCAAGATGGTCATGGCGATGCGTCACGGCGTGCTCCCGCAGACCCTGCACGTGGACGAGCCCACCCCGCACGTCGACTGGTCGGCCGGAGCGGTGGAACTGCTCACCGAGGCGCGCGAGTGGCCGCAGACGGGCCGGCCACGTCGCGCGGGCGTCTCGTCCTTCGGCGTCAGCGGCACCAACGCGCACGCCATCATCGAGCAGGCGCCAGAGCCGGTCTCCCAGGCCGAGCCGGTCGGCCCGGCCGCACTGCCCTGGGTGCTCTCCGCGAAGACCCGAGAGGCGTTGCGCGGTCAGGCGGCCAAGCTGCACGAGCGGCTGGCCGCCGACCCCGAGGCGCACCCGGTGGACGTCGCCTACTCGCTGGCCGTCACGCGCGGCAGCCTGGAGCAGCGCGCCGCCGTGGTCGGCGCCGACCGCGAAGAGCTGCTGCGCGGACTGGCGGCGTTCGCCACCGGTGAGCCGTCCGGCAACCTGGTCGAGGGAGCCGCAGGCAGCACGCCGCGCACGGCGTTCCTCTTCGCCGGGCAGGGCAGCCAGCGGGTCGGCATGGGCGCCCAACTGTACGAGGCGTTCCCGGTGTTCGCCGCCGCCTACGACGCGGTCCGTGCGGAGCTGGACCGGCACCTGGAAACCCCGCTCGCGGACGCCGCCGAGCTGATCGACCGGACCGAGTACACCCAGCCGGCGCTGTTCGCGCTCGAGGTGGCGCTCTTCCGCCTGGTCGAGTCCTGGGGTGTCCACGCGGACTTCCTGGCCGGGCACTCGATCGGCGAGCTGGCCGCCGCCCACGTCGCGGGTGTCCTCTCGCTCGCCGACGCGGCCCGGCTGGTCGCCGCGCGGGGTCGCCTCATGCAGGCGCTGCCCGCCGGTGGCGCGATGGTCGCCGTCCAGGCCGCCGAGGGCGAGGTGCTGCCGCTGCTCACAGACGAGGTGGGGATCGCGGCGGTCAACGGGCCCACGTCCGTGGTGCTGTCGGGCACCGAAGAGGCTGTCGCCGAGATCGCGGGGCAGTTGGCCGCGCAGGGTTGCAAGACCAAGCAGCTGACGGTCAGCCACGCGTTCCACTCGCCGCTGATGGACCCGATGCTGGACGCGTTCCGCGCGGTGGCGGAGCAGGTGACCTACCACGCCCCGCAGCTCCCGATCGTCTCCACCCTGGACCGGGACGCCGACCTGGCGACGCCCGAGTACTGGGTGCGCCACGTCCGCGAGGCCGTCCGCTTCGCGGACGCGATCGAGGCCCTGGAGGACGAAGGCGTCCGCACCTTCCTGGAGTTGGGCCCGGACGGCACCCTCGCCGCGCTCGGCCAGGAGTGCGTGACCGCGGACGCGGTCTTCACGCCCGTGCTGCGTCGCGACCGCGACGAGGCGCGCACGTTCACCACGGCGCTCGCCCAGCTGCACGTGCGCGGTGTCGCCCTGGACTGGCCGGCGGTCTTCGCCGGTACCGGGGCGCGCCGGGTGGACCTGCCGACCTACGCCTTCCAGCGCGAGCGGTACTGGCTGGAGGCTCCGGCGCTGTGGGCCGCGGACGTCGCCTCGGCCGGGCTGCTGACCCCGGAGCACCCGCTGCTCGGCGCCGCCGCCCCGCTGGCCGAGTCGGACGGCTTCCTGTTCACCGGGCGGCTCGCCCTGGACACCCACCCCTGGCTGGCCGATCACGCAGTCTCGGGGACGGTCCTGCTGCCGGGCACCGCCTTCGTCGAGCTCGCGGTCCGCGCGGGCGACCAGGCGGGCTGCGACCGCCTGGAGGAGCTGACCCTGATGGCCCCCCTGGTGCTGCCGCACAGCGGCGCGCTCCAGGTCCAGCTCTGGCTCGGCCCCGCCGACGAGTCGGGCCGCCGGGTCCTCTCCGTGCACTCCCGTCCCGAGGACGCGGCGCCCGACGAGCCGTGGACCAGGCACGCCGACGGCGCGCTGGGCACCGGCCGGTCCGCTGAGCCGGCCGACGCCGTCGACCTGACCGCGTGGCCGCCGGCCGACGCGGTGCCGCTGGAGACCACCGGCTTCTACGAGCGCCTGGCGGTCGGCGGATTCGCCTACGGACCGGCCTTCCAGGGCCTGACCGCCGCCTGGCAGCGCGGCGAGGAGATCTTCGCCGAGGTCCGCCTGCCCGAGGGCACCGAGCCGGACGGGAGCCTGTTCGGGCTGCACCCCGCGCTGCTCGACGCCGCGCTGCACGGCACCTTCCTCCAGGGAACCGGTGCCGAGGGCGGCCGACTGCCCTTCGCCTGGAGCGGCGTCACCCTGCACGCGGCCGGTGCCTCCACCCTGCGGGTGCGGATCAGCCCGCAGGGCACGGACGCGGTCGCCCTCACCCTCGCCGACGCCACCGGCGCGCCGGTGGCCACCGTCGAGTCCCTCGTGCTGCGCCCGGTCGCCGCCGACCAGCTGCGTGGCGCCGCTCGGGGTGCGCACCACGAGTCGCTGTTCCGGGTGGAGTGGACGGCGCTGCCGGTGGCTGCCGACGGCGTCGAGCGTGGTCGTTGGGGTGCGCTCGGTGGTGCGCTCGACGGTGTCACGGTCGAGGACTTCGCTGATCTGGCGGATCTGGCGGCGGCCGAGGTCGTCCCGGACGTGGTGTTCGCGTCCTGCGGGTCGGCAGGTGGTGAGTTGTCGGCGGATGCGGTGCGGGAGGCTTCGCACCGGGCGCTGGGGCTGGTGCAGTCCTGGCTGGCCGAGGACCGGTTCGCTGATGCGCGGCTGGTGGTGGTGACGCACGGTGCGGTCGCGCCGCTTGCGGGTGAGGCCTTGGCCGATCCGGCTGGTGCGGCGGTGTGGGGTCTGGTGCGTTCCGCGCAGGCGGAGAACCCGGACCGGTTCGTGCTCCTCGACCTGGACGCGGCCGATCTCTCAGCGGAACAGCTGGCGGCGGCGCTGGCCGGCGGCGAGCCGGAGCTGGCGGTACGTCAGGATGCCTGCCTCGTGCCGCGTCTGGCCAGGATCGCCGTCGACGAGGCGCTGACCCCGCCGCAGGACACGACCGCCTGGCGACTGGGCATCCCGGTCAAGGGCACGCTGGACAACCTGGCCCTGGTCGAGCACCCCCCGGCGCTCGCGCCGCTGGAGCCCGGCAGCGTGCGGATCGGCGTGCGGGCCGCGGGCCTGAACTTCCGTGACGTGCTGAACGCGCTGGGCATGTACCCGGGCAACGCGGGTCTGCTGGGCCTGGAAGGCGCCGGTGTGGTGCTGGAGCTCGGTCCGGGCGTCACCGACCTGGAGGTCGGGGACCGGGTGTTCGGCATGCTGTCGGGCGGCTTCGGCCCGGTCGCCGTCGTCGACCGCCGGATGATCGCGAGGATGCCCGACAGCTGGACCTTCGCCCAGGCCGCCTCCGTGCCCGTGGTCTACCTGACGGCCTACTACGCGCTGGTCGACCTCGCCGGGCTGACGTCCGGTGAGTCGGTCCTGATCCACGCCGCCGCCGGCGGCGTGGGCATGGCCGCCGTCCAGCTCGCCCGCCACCTGGGTGCCGAGGTCTACGGCACGGCCAGCGCGGGCAAATGGGACGCGCTGCGCTCGCTGGGTCTGGACGAGGAGCACATCGCGTCCTCGCGTGATCTGGAGTTCGAGGACCGCTTCCGGGCTGCCAGCGGCGGCCGAGGGGTGGACGTGGTCCTGGACTCCCTCGCCCGGGAGTTCGTGGACGCCTCGCTGCGGCTGCTGCCGCGCGGCGGCCGGTTCGTCGAAATGGGCAAGACCGACGTCCGCGACCCCGAGCAGGTCGCGGCCGACCACCCGGGCGTGCAGTACCAGGGCTTCGATCTGATCGAGGCGGGCCCCGAGCGCACCGGCGAGATGCTCGCCGCCGTCCTCGCCCTGTTCGACCAGGGGGCGCTGGCGCACCTGCCGATCGCCACCTGGGACATCCACCGGGCGCCGGAGGCGTTCCGCTTCGTCTCCCAGGCCAAGCACGTCGGCAAGGTCGTCCTCACCGTCCCGGCCCCGCTGGACCAGGACGGCACCGTCCTCGTCACCGGTGCCACCGGCACCCTCGGGACCCTGGTGGCCCGGCGGATGGTGACCGAGCACGGCGCCCGGCACCTGCTGCTCACCAGCCGACGCGGCGCCGATGCCCCCGGTGCGGCCGAACTCGCTGCCGAGCTGGAGCAGTTGGGGGCCTCGGTGCGGCTCGCCGCGTGTGACGTGGCCGACCGCGACGCGCTGGCCAAGCTGCTCACCGAGCTGCCGCGCCCGCTCACCGCCGTCATCCACACCGCCGGTGTGATCGACGACGGAGTGGTCTCCGCGCTCACCGAGGAGCGGCTGGACACCGTGCTGCGCCCCAAGGCGGACGCCGCGCTCAACCTGCACGAGCTGACCGCCGGGCTGGACCTGTCCGCGTTCGTGCTCTTCTCCTCCGTCGCGGGCACCTTCTCCAGCGCCGGGCAGGGCAACTACGCGGCGGCCAACGCCTTCCTGGACGCGCTGGCCACCCGTCGTGCCCGACTCGGCCTGCCCGCAGTCTCGCTGGCCTGGGGCCTGTGGGCCGAGAGCAGCGGGATGACCGGCAACCTGGCGGAGACCGACCTGCAGCGGATGTCGCGTGGCGGCATCACACCGCTGTCCTCCGCCCAGGGCCTGGAGCTGCTCGACACCGCAGCCGGGCTCGGCCGCGCCACCGTCGCCCCGATGGGCCTGGACGTCGCCGGGCTGCGGGCCCACGCCGACCCGGCCGCCGTCCCGCCGCTGCTGCGCGGCCTGGTGCGGGCTCCCGCGCGCCGCGCCGTGCGGGCCGCCGTCGGAGCCGTCGAGGGCCCGACGCTGGAGCAGCGGCTGGCCGGTCTCGACCAGGAGGAGCGTCACAAGCTCCTGCTGGAACTGGTCTGCACCCAGGTCGCGGCGGTCCTCGGGCACGCCGGGCCGGAGTCCGTGGAGGCCGAACGGGCCTTCAAGGAGCTCGGGTTCGACTCGCTGACCGGCATCGAGCTGCGGAACCGGATGAACGCGGCCACCGGCCTGCGGCTGTCCGCGACGCTGGTCTTCGACCACCCGACCCCGGCCGCCCTCGCCGAGCTGCTGCTCACCGAGATCGTCCCGGCACCGGCCGCCTCCGCGCAGCCGCTGCTGGCCGAGCTCGACCGGCTGGAGGCGGCGTTCGGGGCGGGTCCGGTCCTCGACGGTGAGGTGCGCGGCACCCTGGCGGCCCGACTGCAGGCCCTGCTGGGCGCGCTCTCCGTCCCGGCGACGCCGACCGGCGGCGCGGCCCCGACCGGCGGCGCGGTGGCGACCGAGCAGCTGAAGGCCGCCTCCGACGACGAGCTGTTCGCCTTCATCAACAACCAGCTCGGCCGGTCCCAGGGGGAGGGCGACTGACCGCCTGAGAGGACGATCCGACGGCTCGGACGCCGCGCGCGTCCGGGCCCCGGGCCGGCTCCCGTCCGGGCTCGATCCCGAGCGAGCCCACCCTGGCCCGGGCGGGCAACCCGCCCGCCCCGAACGGCGGTCCCGACGGCCCTCGTGCGCCGTGCCGCCGCGCTGCCCGCCCTCGCGCCCCGCGACGGCGGGCAGTGCGTTCCCAGGGGCCGGCCGAGCAGTCCCCGGGTGGGCGACGTCCCCGCCACCAGGCCTGTTCGGCAGGCCGGACCGGCCGGTCGCCCCAGGCCCTAGGGGACGGATAGGGGTTGAGGGGCGGTCGGGCCGCCGCCCATCATCTCGGATAGCGAAATGCGTAGGCGACCTGGGAGGACTCCCGTCGCCCGAGGTCGCCGAGGACTCCGATCGGCGGCCCTGCATGCCGTCGGGGTCGTTCCTGCGAACTCCGGCCGGTGAGAACCGTCGAAGCCCGACGTGAGCCGACCGGATGCGCTGAAGAGGTGGGCAATTAGATGGCGAATGAAGAGACGCTGCGTGACTACCTCAAGTGGGTGACCGCCGATCTGGCGCAGACCCGCCAGCGCCTCCAGGAGGTGGAGGACACCGACCACGAGCCGATCGCGATCGTCGGCATGGCCTGCCGCCTGCCGGGCGACGTCGGCTCGCCGGAGGAGCTGTGGCAGCTGGTCAGCGAGGGCCGGGACGCCGTCGACGGCTTCCCCGTCAACCGCGGCTGGGACGTCGAGAACCTCTACCACCCCGACCCCGACCACCCCGGCACCTCCTACGTCGACGTGGGCGGCTTCCTGCACGGGGCCACCGAGTTCGACCCGGCGTTCTTCGGGATCTCGCCGCGCGAGGCGACGGCGATGGACCCGCAGCAGCGCCTGCTGCTGGAGACCTCCTGGGAGGCCTTCGAGCGTGCCGGCATCGACCCGACCACCCTGCGCGGCAGCCGGACCGGTGTCTTCGCCGGTGTCATCTACCACAACTACGCCGCCCGCCTGCACGCCGTGCCGGAGGGCGTCGAGGCGTTCCTGGGCACCGGCAGCTCGGCCAGCATCGCGTCCGGCCGGGTCGCGTACGCGCTGGGCCTGGAGGGCCCGGCGCTCACCATCGACACCGCCTGCTCGTCCTCGCTGGTCGCCCTGCACCTGGCCGTGCAGTCGCTGCGGCGCGGCGAGTCCACGCTGGCCCTGGCCGGTGGCGTGACCGTCATGTCCACACCCGAGGCCTTCGTCGACTTCAGCCGCCAGCGCGGCCTGGCCGCCGACGGGCGCTGCAAGGCGTTCTCCGCCGAGGCCGACGGCACCGGCTGGGGCGAGGGCGTCGGCATGCTGCTGCTGGAGCGGCTCGGCGACGCCCGACGCAACGGACACCCGGTGCTGGCCGTCGTGCGCGGCACCGCCGTCAACCAGGACGGCGCCAGCAACGGCCTGACCGCCCCCAGCGGCCCCGCGCAGCAGCGGGTGATCCGCCAGGCGCTGGAGAACGCCCGGCTGACGGCCCAGCAGGTCGACGCGGTCGAGGCACACGGCACCGGCACCACCCTGGGCGACCCGATCGAGGCCCAGGCGCTGCTGGCCACCTACGGCAAGGACCGCCCCGAGGACCGCCCGCTGTGGCTGGGCTCGGTGAAGTCCAACATCGCCCACACCCAGGCGGCGGCCGGCGTGGCCGGTGTCATCAAGATGGTCATGGCGATGCGGAAGGGCCTGCTGCCGCGCACCCTGCACGCCGACACGGCCTCGCCCGTCGTCGACTGGAGCGCCGGCGCGGTCCGGGTGCTCTCCACCGAGCAGGACTGGCCCGAGCGCGAGGAGCCGCGCCGCGCCGGTGTGTCCTCCTTCGGCTTCAGCGGCACCAACGCGCACGCCATCATCGAGCAGGCCCCGGCCCTGGTGGAGGTGACGGCGCAGGAGCCCGAGCCGGACGCGGCCGCGCCGGGCACGGACGTGCAGGACGCGGACACGCAGGACGCGGGCGGGCCGAGCACGGACACGTCGCGTACCTCGGTGGTGCCGTGGGTGCTGTCGGGCCGTACCGCCCAGGCGCTCACCGACCAGGCCGAGCGGCTGCTCGCGCGCCTGGACGCCGAGCCCGAGCCGTCCGCCGCCGACGTCGCCTACTCGCTGGCCACCTCCCGGGCCGCCTTCGAGCACCGCGCCGTCCTGGTCGGCGCGGACCGCGCCGAACTGCGCGAGTCCCTGGCCGCGTTCACGCGCGGCGAGGCCAACGTGCCACAGGGCGTCACCGGTTCGGTCGGAAAGCTGGCCTACCTGCTGGCCGGGCAGGGCAGCCAGCGTCTCGCCATGGGCGCCGAACTGTACGACGCGTTCCCGGCGTTCGCCCAGGCCTACGACACGGTCTGCGCCGAGCTCGACCGCTACCTGGACCGTCCGCTCAAGGACGCCGTCGCCGACCCGGAGCTGATCCACCAGACCGGCTACACCCAGCCCGCGCTGTTCGCCCTCGAAGTGGCGCTGTTCCGGCTGACCGAGTCCTGGGGCGTCCGTCCGGACTTCCTGGCCGGACACTCGATCGGTGAGCTCGCCGCCGCCCACGTCTCCGGCGTGCTCTCCCTCGGCCATGCCGCCGCCCTGGTCGCCGCGCGCGGGCGGCTGATGCAGCAGCTGCCCTCCGGCGGCGCGATGAGCGCCGTGCGGGCGAGCGAGGACGAGGTCTTGCCGCTGCTGGCCGGCCGCGCGGGCGAGATCAGCGTCGCGGCCGTCAACGGGCCCGCCTCCGTGGTGATCTCGGGCACCGAGCAGGCCGTCCTGGAGGTGAGCGAGCGGCTGGAGGCCCAGGGCCGGAAGACCAAGCGGCTCACCGTCAGCCACGCGTTCCACTCGCCGCTCATGGACGGCATGCTGGACACCTTCCGCGCGGTCGCCGAGCGCCTGACCTACGCCGCGCCGCGCATCCCGATCGTCTCCACCCTCACCGGTCGGCTCGCCACCGCCGAGGAGCTGTGCTCGCCGGACTACTGGGTGCGGCACGTCCGTGAGGCCGTCCGCTTCCACGACGCGGTGCTGGCCCTGGAGAACGAGGGGGCGCGCACCTTCCTGGAGCTCGGCCCCGATGGCACCCTCACCGCCCTGTCCCAGGAGTGTGCCACCCGCGAGGCCGCCTTCACCCCGGTGCTGCGCCCCGGACGGTCGGAGGCGCGGACCTTCACCGCCGCTCTCGGCCGGCTCTTCGCCCGCGGCGTCAGGCTGGACTGGCCCGGGGTCTTCACCGGCCTCGACGCCCGCCGCGTCGACCTGCCCACCTATGCCTTCCAGCACGAGGCCTACTGGATCGACCGGTCCGCCCCGCTGACCACCGACGCCCGCGCGATCGGCCTCGGCTCGGCCGACCACCCGCTGCTGGGCGCCGCCGTGGCGCTGGCCGACAGCGACGGCTTCTTCTTCTCCGGCCGACTGTCCCTCTCCACCCACCCCTGGCTGGCCGACCACGCGGTGTCCGGCTCGGTGCTGCTCCCCGGCACCGCCTTCGTCGAGCTGGCGATCCGCGCCGGCGACCACGTCGGCTGCGACCGGCTGGAGGAGCTGACCCTCGAGGCGCCCCTGGTGCTGCCCGAAACGGGCGGCGTCCAGGTGCAGTTGTGGGTCGGCCAGGCAGACGCGTCGGGCCTGCGCCCACTGACCGTCTACTCCCGCCCCGAGGACGACGCCGACGACGAGCCCTGGACCCGGCACGCCGACGGTCTGCTGGGCACCACGGCCGCCGCACCCGAGGTCGGCTTCGACCCCGCTGTCTGGCCGCCCGCCGACGCCCGGCCCGTCGACCTGGCCGACTTCTACCCGGCCCTCACCGAGGCGCAGTTCGGCTACGGCCCGACCTTCCGCGGCCTGCGCGCGGCCTGGGTGCGCGGCCAGGAGGTCTTCGCGGAGGTCGCTCTCCCCGAGGAGAGCGCCGCCGACGCGGCCGGCTTCGGCCTGCACCCGGCGCTGCTCGACGCCGCGCTGCACGCCACCGCGCTGCAGAGCGCCGCGCTGCCCGGCGCGGCGACCGCCGAGAGCGACCAGCCCGCCCAGGGTCGCCTGCCGTTCTCCTGGAGCGGGGTGACGCTGCACGCGGTGGGCGCCGCCGCCCTGCGGGTGCGCATCGCGCCCGTTGGCCCCGACACGGTGACCCTGACGGCCGTGGACGTCGCCGGCACGCCGGTCTCCACGGTGGAGAGCCTGATGCTGCGGCCGCTCGCCCCCGAGCAGCTGACCGGTGGCGACACCCGTGCCGCCGCGGTCGCCGACGCCCTCTTCGCCCAGTCCTGGACCACCCTCGCCCTGCCCGACGGCACCGACACCCCGACCGAGCGGCACACCGTGGTCGGCCCCGACCGGCTGGACCTGGCCTCCGGGCTGCTGGCCGCAGGTCACGGCGTCGACGCCCCGCTCGACCTGGCCGCGATGTCCGCCCGCCTGGACGCCGAGGACCACGCGCCCGGCATCCTCTACCTGCCGATCGGGGACGGCACCGCTGCGGACTCCCCGCAGCAGGTGCGCGCGGCGGTGCACCGCGCGCTGGAACTGCTTCAGACGTGGTTGGCCGAGGAGGTGTTCGCGGCCTCCCGCCTGGTGGTGGTGACGCGTGGTGCGGTCGCTGCCGGTGAGGGTGAGGGCGTCCGTGACCTGGCGTCGGCTGCCGTCTGGGGTCTGGTGCGTTCGGCGCAGTCGGAGAACCCAGGTCGGATCGTGCTGGTGGATCTCGACGAGGACGCTGCCTCGCTGTCCGTGCTCGCTGCCGCTGTCGACTGCGGTGAGCCGCAGTTGGCGCTGCGCGCGGGTGAGGCGTTCGCGCCGCGTCTGGCGCGGGTGGCTGCGGGCGGTGCGGGTGTCGCGCCGGAGCTTGATCCCGAGGGGACAGTGCTGCTGACCGGGGCCACGGGCGCCCTGGGCGGCCTGTTCGCCCGGCACTTGGTGACCGAGCACGGCGCGCGTCGCCTGCTGCTGGTCTCCCGACGCGGGGCCGAGGCTCCCGGAGCCGCCGATCTCGTCGCCGAACTCGTCGCGCTGGGCGCGCACGTCTCCGTCGCGGCCTGTGACGTGGCCGACCGCGAGGCGCTCGCCGCACTGCTGGGCTCGCTGGAGCGCCCGCTGACCGCCGTGGTGCACACCGCCGGTGTGCTGGACGACGGCATTATCTCCTCGCTCACCCCCGAGCGCATCGACACCGTGCTGCGCCCGAAGGTGGACGCGGCCTGGCACCTGCACGAGCTGACGCGAGACCAGAACCTCTCCGCCTTCGTGCTGTTCTCCTCCGCCTCCGGCGTCCTCGGCGCCGCCGGGCAGGGCAACTACGCCGCTGCCAACGCGTTCCTCGACGCCCTCGCCCAGCACCGCGGGGCGGCCGGTCTGGCGGCCACCTCGCTGGCCTGGGGCCTGTGGGCGGGCGGTATGGCCGGCACCCTGGACGAGGCCGACGTTCAGCGGATGACCCGCAGCGGCGTCGCCCCCCTCACCGCCGACCTGGGCCTGGCCCTCTTCGACGCCGCGTTGGGCCAGCCCGCCGCGGCGCTGGTCCCGATCCGGCTGGACGCGGCGGGCCTGCGCCAGCAGGCCCGCACCGGCCGACTGCCCGCCGTCCTCACGGGTCTCGTCCGTACCCCGGCCCGCCGACTGGCCGCCGCGGGGGCCACCGCCGCCGGCGCCTCGCTGGTCCAGCGGCTGCTGGTGCTGGGGGAGGAGCAGCAGCAGCGCGAGCTGCTGGAGTTGGTCCGGTCCCAGGTCGCCCAGGTGCTCGGCCATGCGGGCGCGCACGTCGTCGACCCGGCCAAGGCCTTCCGGGAGACCGGCTTCGACTCGCTCACCTCGGTCGAGCTGCGCAACCGCCTGAACGCCGCGGCGGGTGTGCGACTGCCCGCCACCGTGGTCTTCGACTACCCGACCCCCGCCGCGCTCGCCGACTACCTCTTCACCGAGGCGCTGGGTCTGGGGGAGGCGATCGCCGAGGCCGCGCCCGTCGCGGCGGCGGCCGTCAACGACGACCCGATCGCCATCGTCGGCATGGCCTGCCGCTACCCGGGCGGCGTGCGCTCGCCCGAGGACCTCTGGCGGATGATCGCCGAGGGTGCCGACGGCATCTCGTCCTTCCCCACCGACCGTGGCTGGGACGTCGAGAACCTCTACCACCCGGACCCGGACCACCCCGGCACCTCGTACACCAGCGAGGGCGGGTTCCTGCACAACGCCAGCGAGTTCGACCCGGCGTTCTTCGGCATCAGCCCGCGCGAGGCGCTGGCGATGGACCCGCAGCAGCGGCTGCTGCTGGAGACCTCCTGGGAGGCGTTCGAGCGCGCCGGGATCGACCCGGAGACCGTGCGCGGCAGCCGGACCGGCGTCTTCGCCGGGATCATGTACCACGACTACATCTCCCGTCTGCCCGCCATCCCGCCGGGCGTCGAGGGCTACCTCGGCACCGGCAACTCCGGCAGCATCGCCTCTGGCCGTGTCTCCTACGTGCTCGGCCTGGAGGGCCCGGCGGTCACCGTCGACACGGCTTGCTCGTCCTCGCTGGTCGCCCTGCACTGGGCGATCCAGGCCCTGCGCACCGGCGAGTGCACGCTGGCGCTGGCCGGAGGCGCGACGGTGATGGCCGCTCCCAGCACGTTCATCGACTTCAGCCGCCAGCGCGGCCTGGCCCGCGACGGGCGCTGCAAATCCTTCTCCGAAAGCGCGGACGGCACCGGCTGGGCCGAAGGCGCGGGCATGCTGCTGATCGAGCGCCTGTCGGACGCGCGCCGCAACGGCCACCCCGTGCTGGCGATCGTGCGCGGCTCGGCGATCAACCAGGACGGCGCCAGCAACGGCCTGACCGCCCCCAACGGACCTTCGCAGCAGCGCGTCATCCGCCAGGCCCTGGCTTCGGCGGCGCTCACAGCGGACCAGATCGACCTGGTCGAGGCGCACGGCACCGGCACCACCCTGGGCGACCCGATCGAGGCCCAGGCGCTGCTGGCCACCTATGGCCGCGAGCGCCCGGCCGACCAGCCGCTGTGGCTCGGCTCGGTCAAGTCGAACCTGGGCCACACCCAGGCCGCCGCCGGCGTCGCCGGCGTCATCAAGGTCATCATGGCGATGCGGCACGGCGTGCTGCCGCAGACCCTGCACGTCACGGAGCCGTCCACGCACGTGGACTGGACCGAGGGCGCGGTCGAGCTGCTGACCGAGGCGCGCGCGTGGCCGCAGACCGGTCGCCCCCGCCGGGCCGGCGTCTCCTCTTTCGGGATCAGCGGCACGAACGCCCACACGATCATCGAGGAGCCGCCCGCGCCGCGCGGCGCCACGACCGCCCAGCCGGACCCGGCGGCCCCCACGCGGGTGGTGCCCGTGGTGCTCTCCGCCAAGAGCCCCGAGGCGCTGCGCGCCCAGGCCGAGCGACTGCGCGACCACCTGCGCGAGCGGCCCGAGTCGTCGGTGCCCGACGTCGGCTGGTCGCTCGCCACCACGCGGAGCGCCTTCGAGCACCGTGCCGTGTTGCCGGTCGCCGCACGCGACCTGCTCGACGCGGAGCTCACCGCCTTGGCGGCCGGTGCGCCGACGGCGCGTGCGGTGCTGGGGACGGCCGGGTCGGCGGGCCGGACGGCGTTCCTGTTCACCGGTCAGGGGAGTCAGCGGGCCGGGATGGGCCGCGAGCTGTATGAGGCGTTCCCGGTGTTCGCGTCGGCCTTCGATGCGGCGTGCGCGGAGCTGGACGGGCTGCTGGATCGTCCGCTGCGCGAGGTGGTCTTCGCGGGTGAGCGGATCGACGAGACGGCC
>NZ_BBPP01000060.1:34257-36334 GCF_000787835.1 Streptacidiphilus melanogenes | reverse complement strand
GGAGACGGACTACCGCACGCCGCGCGGCCGGAACTGGATGCTGATGCGCGGTCCGACCGGCCGGGCGGTCTTCGGGATCGCGTGCTCCCAGGTCCGCTGGCACGAGCCGCCCATGACGATCAGATCTCCGTGGCCCAGCTGCTGGCGCACCGTCGTGCCGGACATCCCAGCCTCCGGGCGCGGCCGCAACAGCAGAGCGCGCGGCTCGCCGACCGAGAGGATGGCGACCATGGTGTCCTCACTCTTCCCGCGGCCGATGGTGTCCCCGTGCCAGGCGACGCTGTCCCGGCCGTCGCGGTAGAAGCAGAGCCCGAGCGTCGCGAAGTGCTCGCCCAGCTCCTCCCGGTAGTGGGCGCTGAGCATCTCGCGGGCTTCTCCGAGCAGGGGGTCGGGCAGACGGTCCTCCTCGTCGTAGAAGGACAGCAGGCGCGGTACGTCGACGACCCGGTCGTACATCTTGCGGCGCTCCGCGTGCCACGGGACCTGCGTGGCGAGGCGTTCGAACAGCGCGTCGGCGCCGACGAGCCAGCCGGGCAACAGGTCGATCCACGCGCCGGCCCCGAGGCCGATCCGTTCGGGGGCGTGCTGCTGCAGCGGCCTGAGATGCGTCTCCTCGACCTCGTCGAAGAGGGATCCCTGGAGCGGTGTGGAGAGGCCCATGGAACGAGACTACCTCTTCAATCGAACATCTGAGCGAAACATGAGCCTCGACTTCCGCTCTCGTGTCGTGCCTTCAGTTCGACGCGCTCGACTCGTCATCCGCCCGGATCACGGCGATCATCGCCGTGTCGTCCTGCACAGGGCCTCCCAGGTGCTGCTGCAGGTCCTCGGTGAGGCGCCGCATCAGCTCCGCCGGGGACGGCGGTCTTCCGCCCTCGTTCCCGCCGCCCTTCCCGTTGCCGTTTCCCGTCGTGGGCGCGGCCGCGAGCGCCTCCACGCGTTCCTGGAGGGGGTAGAACCGGCCGTCGCCGTCCCGGGCCTCGATCAGCCCGTCCGTGTAGAGCAGGAGCACGTCCCCCCGTTCGAACGGGAACTCGCTCACGGGGTAGTCCGCGACCGCCGGCCCCGGCCCCAGGCCGAGGCCCAGCGGTGGACACTGCTGTGGCATCTCCAGGAACGCCGCCCGCCCCTCACGTAGGAGCAGCGGCGGCGGATGACCACAATTGATCAGCTGGAGCAGCGGTCTCTCGTCGAGGATGTCCACGATCGCGGCGGTCACGAACCGCTCGCCGATGTCGGCGCCCATGGCCTCGTCGCTCGCCGCGACCTCGGCCAGGCCCCAGCTCACACTGTCCTCCAGTGATGCGGCCAAGTCGGGGAGCGGCGACTGCCGGTGCGCGGCCGCATGGAACGCGCCGAGCAGCAGTGCGGCGTCGCCGAGCGTCTCCAGTCCTTTGCCGCGCACGTCGCCGATCACCAGCCTGGTCCCGTGCTGCGTCCGCGCCGCGGCGTAGAGGTCCCCGCCGATGTGCGCGCCGACGGTCGCGGCGTAGTACTCGGATGCGAGCCGCAGCGGCCCGGCCCGTGTCGGCAGGGGGCGCAGCAGCACTCGCTGCGTCGCATCGGACACGGTCCTCGCCCGTTCGAGCTCGATGTTGCGCCGTTCCTGCAACGCGGCGAAGACGACGATGAACGCCCCGATGAGGACGAGCGAGGCGATCTGCACTTCGAGGTTCTCGGTGGTGAGCACGCCCCGCGCGGCGCCGATGCTGACCAGTGTCACCACCGACAGCGCCCCGATCGCCGCGGTGGCCCGCGGCCCGGCGAACGACGCGGTGATCGCCGGCGCGACGACCAGCAGCGGTCCGAGGTGGATGTCAGCGGGCGCGATGATGTCCGTGGTGGCGATCAGCGCCATCAGTGCGATGGGCAGCAGGAGCAGCAGCCGACCGGCCCTCACCCTCACCGGCCGGGACGGAGCGCGATCCCCCATCTCTCGGCTCCTCTCCCACACACCGCCAGGCGCGGTCCACCAGGCTTCCATGCCACGCCACCCCCGCAAGATCCGCAACCGCGCTCACCCCACCCCTCTCCTCTTCCGCCACCACCACGTCCACCACGCCGCACCGACCCCCAC
>NZ_BBPP01000060.1:29803-34174 GCF_000787835.1 Streptacidiphilus melanogenes | reverse complement strand
CCGCCGCGACCCCACCCACCGCCCCGACGACGCCCACTCCGACCCCGCCCTGCCTCTCCCCACCCACGGGCCCGGCCGCGACCGCCTCCGGCGTCCCCACCGCCCCGCCGGCGCCACTCACCTGCTTCAACGGCCCTTCGGGCGGCCCGGCCGGAATGTCGAACGTGAGCGCGGCATCGGGGCGGATGATCCCGTAGCCGTAGTGATCGTCATGCACCCGCCCGGTGGGATTCAGGGCCGACTTCACCATCCGATTCACCACCTGCCCGGCGGTCAACCCCGGATACTCCGCCCGAACCAACGCCGCCTCGGCAGACACGTACGCCGCCGCATCACTCGTCCCGTCGGACAGCCGGTACTCACTGTCACTGTTGGCCCCAGCCGCCACGATGTTCACCCCAGGCGCGGCCAACGTCAGCCCAGGCCCGTAGTTCGAATCCACCCACGGCTTGCCCTCCGCATCCACCGCCCCGACGGACACCACCCCGGGATACGCCGCCGGCCAGGAGAGTTTTGCTGCCCCGTCGTTTCCGGCGCTCGCGACGAGCACGACGTCGTGGGACTCGGCGTAGGCGATGGCGGCCTTCAGAACGTCGGATCCCGCTCCACTTCCGAAAGACATGTCAATGATGCGCGCCCCGCTATCCGTTGCGTAGCGGACTGCGTTCGCGATCTGCTCTGAGCCGGAGACAGTAGAACTCAGCTCCGCATCCATCGGAAGAATTCGTGCCGACGGTGCGAGGCCCATGACTCCTTCGGTGCTGTCGGCTCCATGGCCCCGTCCGGCGATGAGGCTGGCCATTGCGGTTCCGTGACCATCGCCGCTGGTGTCCACCGAGGCTGAGCAGGCAGAGTAGAAGCACTTCCCGGGAAGGACGGCGGCGGAGAGGTCTTGATGGCTGGCACGCACGCCTTCGTCGATGACCGCGACCACGACCTTGTTGCCGGTGGACTTCGTCCAGACGCTGCTTGAAGCATGGAAGGCGAATAGAGGCCACTCGGCATCCCGCACCTGGTCGGCAAGAGAGGTGGTGCTCTGGTTGATCGAGGCAATAAGACCAAGAAATGCTCCCGCTAGGAGAGCGGATTGAATCCTGCTCCGCATTCTTGCTCCTAGGTGATTACCGGCGGGTTGGCGATTTGATCAGTGAGCCACGTGTAGCTGTCTTCTTTCAGATATTCCGGGCGACTGCGGCGCTGGTTTCGTCGGCCTGGCATCCTTTGCTCACCGCTCCACCCTGCTGGCAGTGAGCTGCCAAAGGTCCCTGGCGGGCCGCTGTCCAGGAGCTGTGTAGCTTCAGGATCGGCCGGAAAATTCTGTGCGATGCCGCCAGTCACTTCCGGACGTGTGGGCGGAGTGGGGCAGGTTGCCTCTGTGGCGCTGTTCAACGAGTTGGGGATTCTCTTATAGGCTGAACGACCTGTGTTAATTGACGTGGCTGTCGGGAATCCCCGTGTCTGACGTGGCACAGAAAGCTCGGCTTGCACGCCCGAGGGTGCGGGTGCGACATTGGCAATCTGAATGCCCTCCGTTGGGGTTTCAGGAGGACCAAGCGTGGCGGCACGTTCGGACGGGGAATCGGTCCCGCTGGTCATGAAGCCGCCAGTTCCGGAGCTGCCCTGGAGCGTTGCGTGACCGCTGCCTTCCGTGGGTCCGGGGATGCGGGTCGCAGGGACGGCGCTTCGGAGCGGGTCTGAGGTGGGTGCGGTTTCCGTGGGGGTCTCGCTGCTGCCCGCGCCAGGATGAGGCGACGTGGCGTGTGGGGTTGCAAGACGTGGATCGCCGGTGACTCCGGCTGCGGGCTCAATGTGGACCGTAGAAGCTGCTGTTTGTGGTGCGAACACCCCGCGGTCATGGCTTTGATCCAGACTCGCGGGATTTCCGATCATCTCTGCCGCCGCCGCGTACCGCTGCTCCAACCGCTCCATCACCGCCACCGCCTGCTGCCGCTGCTGCTCGTGCAGGGCGTCCGCCGTCCCCGTCGTCCGGGCCTGTTCCGAGGTCACCACGCCCTCCAGGGAGGCGGGTTCTGGTGGCATGTCCAGGCGGGCCTGGCGGAGGGCGTCGGCGGCGTAGGTGACGCCGGAGGATGCGTGGGAGGCGTAGGCCGCGCCGTTGCCGATGGCTTGGTGGAGCTCGGCGGCGCGGGCCGTGAAGGCGTCTGCTGCGGTGCCGGCCCAGTGTGCGGTGGCCGCGCGGGTGTGGTGGAGGAGGTCCTCCTGGGCCTGTTGGAGGGCCAGGTCGATCGCCGCCCACCGGCCGGCCACCGTGTCCAGGGTCTCCGGGTTGGAGTGCGCGAGCATCGCGCGCAGGCCGGTGATGCTCGTCCCGCCGAACGTGGTCCCCGAGCCGCCGCGCGTGGCGCCTCCGCTCATCCGAGGCCGCCGCCGCTACCCGATCCCGCCGCCGAGAAGAAGTCCTGTTGCGTGCGGTGTTCCTGCTCCTCGTACGCCTCGGCGGCCGACTGCGTCTCGCCGCTGTACTGTTCGATGAACCCCTGCAGTTCGGCGATCATCGAGCCCAGCCAGTCCCGCATCTCGTCGTGCTTGTCGGCCAGCGCCGCTGCGCCGGCGAAGCCCGAGCCGAGGGTGCCCTGCGGGATCGCGGTGTCGTAGCAGGCCGATGCCTTCGCCGTGTCCAGGCCGTCCGCGACGGCGCGCAACTGGCGCACCGTCGACTGCAACGCCGTCACGTCGACGTGGTAGCCGTTGCCGGATCCCATCGCGACGCACCTCCTCCCCGCACACCCTGCGCCCCAAGGCGTCAGGCGGTGAGCCGTGTACGAACCCGTTGATCACGGCTACCTTACGTCGCGGAGAGTAGCCGGGCCATCGCTCGATGGAGTGGTCCGATCGAGGCGCGACGTGCGCGCCCGAGCTGCGAAAACGTGACCTGCCGACCGCTGCGCGGTGATCATCGGCTGCCATAAGGTACGCGGCGGAGCGTCACCGATGCGGTGACGCAAGGGATTCGGGTGTCACCGGAGGGGTGCATGAGCTTCATCGAGCGGGCCGTCGAGATGGTCGAGCGCGGCGTGGGGGCGGGGGAGGAGGTGCTCAGCGAGCACGCCGAGCACCGGCACGCCGCCAAGCTGTTCCTCAAGCTCGGGATCGCCGTCTTCGCGGAGCAGCGGCTCGGCGGAACCCACGAGCCGGTCGACCGCATCCTGAAGGCGCTCGACGGCCACGCCGCCGAGCACGGCGAGGTGGACCTGGACCACCTCAAGGCCGCGCACGAGGTGCTGGGCGACGAGTTCGTCGAGGCGCACTCGGGCTGAGCCGACGACCCTGCCACGAGGAACCCGCACGCCCGCTCCGCGCGCGGAGGGCGGTTACTTCAGCAGACGTGACAGCCGGCGGTCGGCCAGGGGCTTGCCGCCGGTCTGGCAGGTGGGGCAGTACTGGAGGGAGGAGTCCGCGAAGGAGACCTCCCGGATCGTGTCACCGCAGACCGGGCACGGTTCTCCGGTGCGGCCGTGGACGCGAAGGCCGCTCTTCTTCTCGGCCTTGAGGTCGCGCAGCGGCAGGCCGCGGGCGCGCTCGACGGCGTCCGCGAGCGTGGCGTGCATGGCCGTGTAGAGCCCGGCCACCTCTTCGTCGCTCAGGTTGGCGGCCAGCTTGAACGGGGACAGCCGGGCGGCGTGCAGGATCTCGTCGGAGTACGCGTTCCCGATGCCCGCGAGCACGGCCTGGTCGCGCAGCACCCCCTTGACCTGCCGCCGCTCCGACGCGAGCAGCGCGGCGAAGGCCTCGGGCGTCACCTCGCCGGACAGCGGGTCGGGGCCCAGGCGCGCGATGCCGGGGACCTCCTGCGGGTCCCGGACCAGATACACCGCGAGGTGCTTCTGCGTCCCGGCCTCCGTGACGTCGAAGCCCTGGGACCCGCCCGAGTCCGTGGGAGCGAGCCGCACCCGCAAGGCCAGCGGCCCCTTGCCCGGGCGTGGCGGTTCGGTCGCGACCTTGTCGCTCCACCGCACCCATCCGGCTCGGGCGAGGTGGATCACCAGATGCAGTTCGCCGACCCGCAGGTCGAGGAACTTGCCGTACCGCCCCGCGCCGTCGAAGGCCTGCCCTTCGAGCGCCGTGATCGGAGGATCGTAGGTCTTCAGTGCGGCCACGGAGACGGGGTGCACCCGCTCGACGGTCCGTCCGACGAGGTGCTCGCCGAGGAACTGTACGAGCGACTCCACCTCCGGCAGTTCTGGCATGCCCACCAGTCTGCCCGCGCGCCCGCCCACCCGCGAGCCTGGCTGCCCGTGGGGCCGTGGCGGAGCCCCGCTGTGCCGAGAAGCCCCGATGTGTCCGGAGCTCAGCTGTGCGCCGAGCTCAGTTGTGCGCCGAGCCCCGCCGCTCCCGGGGAGTGGCGGGGCT
>NZ_BBPP01000060.1:20856-29318 GCF_000787835.1 Streptacidiphilus melanogenes | reverse complement strand
CCCCCGCCGCTCCCGGGGAGTGGCGGGGCTCGGGCACGGACGTGCGGGCCCCGAGGGGCTCAGTTGTCGGCTCGGACTCGGAGCTGTCGGCTCAGAGCTTTCGGCTCAGAGGTCGAAGTACAGCTCGAACTCGTGCGGGTGCGGCCGCAGGGCGATCGGGGCGACCTCTTGGGTGCGCTTGTAGTCGACCCAGGTCTCGATCAGGTCCTGCGTGAAGACGCCGCCCGCGAGCAGGTACTCGTGGTCGGCCTCCAGCGCGTCGAGGACCGCCGGGAGGGTGGAGGGGACCTGCGGGACCGCGGAGTGCTCCTCGGGGGCGAGCTCGTAGAGGTCCTTGTCGACCGGCTCGAGCGGCTCGATCTTGTTCTTGATGCCGTCCAGGCCGGCCAGCAGCATCGCCGAGAAGGCGAGGTACGGGTTGGAGGACGGGTCCGGCGCGCGGAACTCGATGCGCTTGGCCTTGGCGTTGGCACCCGTGATCGGGATGCGGATCGCTGCGGAGCGGTTGCGCTGCGAGTAGACCAGGTTGACCGGGGCCTCGAAGCCGGGGACCAGGCGGTGGTAGGAGTTCACCGTCGGGTTGGTGAAGGCCAGCAGCGAGGGGGCGTGCCGGAGCAGGCCGCCGATGTAGTAGCGGGCGGTGTCCGACAGGCCCGCGTAACCCTGCTCGTCGTAGAAGAGCGGAGAGCCGTCCGTCCAGAGCGACTGGTGGCAGTGCATGCCGGAACCGTTGTCGCCGAAGATCGGCTTGGGCATGAAGGTCGCGGTCTTGCCGTTGCGCCAGGCGACGTTCTTGATGATGTACTTGAACAGCATCAGGTCGTCGGCGGCGGCCAGCAGGGTGTTGAACTTGTAGTTGATCTCCGCCTGGCCGGCGGTGCCGACCTCGTGGTGCTGGCGCTCGACCTGGAGCCCGGCGTTGGCCAGCTCCAGCGACATCTCGGCGCGCAGGTCGGCGAAGTGGTCGACCGGCGGGGCCGGGAAGTAGCCGCCCTTGTAGCGGACCTTGTAGCCGCGGTTGCCGCCCTCCTCGACGCGACCGGTGTTCCAGGCGCCGGCCTCGGAGTCGATCTCGTAGAAGGAGCGGTTCTGCTTCGTCTCGAAGCGGACGTCGTCGAAGACGTAGAACTCCGCCTCGGGGCCGAAGTAGGCGGTGTCGGCGATGCCGGAGGAGGCCAGGTAGGCCTCGGCCTTCTTGGCCACGTTGCGCGGGTCGCGGCTGTACTGCTCGCCCGTGATCGGGTCGTGGATGAAGAAGTTGATGTTGAGGGTGGCGTCCTTGCGGAACGGGTCCAGGCGTGCGGTGCTGAGGTCGGGGACGAGGCCCATGTCGGACTCGTGGATCGCCTGGAAGCCGCGGATCGACGAGCCGTCGAACATCAGCATCTCGGACGGATCGAATGCCGAGGCGGGCACCGTGAAGTGCTGCATCACGCCCGGCAGGTCGCAGAACCTGACATCGACGAACTTGACGTCGTTGTCCGAGATGTAGCGCGACACCTCGTCGGCGTTGTTGAACATCCATCCTCCTCGGCCCCGGCGACTGCCGGGATTGCGGGTGCGGACCGCCGGTCCCGTCCGGCGATACCGGTTCTCGAAACCATAGGAAGTGGCCGTTTCTCGGCCGTGACCCATATGTTTCGCCGATGTTAACCGCCCGCCCCCGGAGAACCGGCAACCCGCGTCGTTGCTGCGTACTTGTGCCGTCAGGGCTGTGGGCGGCGTTCACTCTCCAGTGAGTGGTCTAGACCCATTGGATGGCGGTTGGCGGCTGGTTCGAGGCCGGTGGGCGGCGAGCCCCGGGGTGGTCGCCGGACACGGTCGGCGGCCGGGCTACTGTGGTGGCGTGGATGAGAGTCGTAAAGCCATAGGCAGCTGGATCGAGGGCCCGCGGGCCGGCGCTGAGCAAATGGGTGCGGATTTCGGCTACCGCGGCAAGCGCCTCGGTCTGCCCGAGGAAGGACCGGGTTCCATCGCCGGAGCGGGCCGCAGGCTCAGCGCCCTCGCGATCGACTGGTTCCTCTGCTACCTGGTCGCCTTCGCGCTGATCGCGAACCGGCACGTCAGCCAGGTCAACATCTGGATCACCGTACTGTTCTTCCTGGTCAGCGTGCTGACCCTGGCCACGGCCGGGGCGACGCCGGGCAAGAAGCTGCTCGGCCTGCGCGTCGTCAGCCTGAACGGCGGGCGCGCCTCGGTCGGCCAGGTGGCACTGCGGACCTTCATGCTCGTGCTCGCGGTTCCGGCACTGATCTGGGACCGGGACGGGCGCGGACTGCACGACAAGGCCGTGGGTACGGTCGAGGTCCGGGTCTGAGCGCTCTGGCCGCTCTGACCACTCCGGCAACTGGGACGAAGCCCCGCTGACACGATGAGGCCCCGGTGGCCGGTCCGTGAGGACCGGCCACCGGGGCCTCGAAGTTCGTTCGGGGAAGGTCAGCGGGGGCCGGCGCCCTTGGGCATCCGCGAGCCCTTGGGGAGCGGGCCCTTCGGGATGGGGGCGTTGGCCATCAGGTCGCCCATGGCCCGCAGCCGGTCGCTGATCTGGGTGGCCTGCGCGGCGGGGATGGCACGCGGCAGCTTCATCAGGTGCGTCTGCAGCTTGTTGAGCGGCACCTGGCCCTCGTCGTTGCCCACGATGATGTCGATCACCGGCGCGTCGCCGACGACGCGGCTCATCTTGCGCTTCTCGGCAGCGATCATCGGCCGCAGACGGTTGACGTTGCCCTCGCCGACCAGCACGACGCCCGGGCGGCCCACTGCGCGGTGCACGGCGTCCTGCTGACGGTTGGCTGCGACGACCAGCTGGATGTTCCAGCCGCGCTTGATGTTGTTGAGCACCGCGGCGGCTGCGCCCGGCTGGCCCTCGAGCTGGCCGAAGGCGGCCTTCTCGGCGCGCCGGCCGAAGATTACGACGGCCGCGAGCAAGCCGAGCACGAAGCCCAGGATGCCCAGGTAGATCGGGTGCCCGATCGCGAAACCGATGGCGAGGAGCACCGCGAAGGTGCCGAGCCCGACGCCGGCGACGATAAGACCGATCTTCGGGTCGACCCGCTTGGTCATGGTGTATGCCTGACGGATCTGGGAGAGCCGTCCAGGGCTGTTGGGGGATTCCTGCCTCGCCATGTGGTTCATGGTACGGGGCCGGACCTGCGGTTGCCCAAGCCTGGTCCTGGCGGAGGGCCGCCTGTGTCCCAGTCGTGATGCGCCGTGCGGCGTCAGCGCACGGCGCGCAGCAGCATCCGCTCGCTTTCCTGGCGGTCGCGGGCGTGCCGACGGTTCTCGCAGACGGCGTCCCAGGCGTTGCGGCGGGCCGTCTGCTGGCCGCCGGCGAACAGCAGGGACTCGGCCATCCGCAAGGCGGAGGCGACGTTCTGAGCGAGGTGCATGGTGACCTTCTCCCCTTGGACTACCACGCCATCTTCAGCACTTGGTGTTACCGCGCCGTGACCACTCGGTCAAACCCCCGTGAAAGGCGTGCGACAGACGTCACAGGCCAGGCTGGTCACGGCGCGGAAACGCATCGTCGGAATGTGATGGTCGGAGCGTGGTGGTCAGAGCGCGGCGGCGCCGCGGCGCTCCAGGGCCTGCCGGTACAGACGGCCGGCGCGGTAGGAGGAGCGGACGAGCGGGCCGGACATGACGCCGGCGTAGCCGATCTCCTCGGCCTCGGCCTGGAGCTCGACGAACTCCTGCGGCTTGACCCAGCGCTCCACGGGGTGGTGCCGCGGCGAGGGGCGCAGGTACTGGGTGATCGTGATCAGCTCACAGCCCGCCTCGTGAAGGTCACGCAGGGCTTCGCTGACCTCCTCGCGGGTCTCGCCCATGCCGAGGATCAGGTTCGACTTGGTGACCAGCCCGGCCGCGCGGGCCTCGGTGATGACCTTGAGCGACCGCTCGTAGCGGAAGGCCGGGCGGATCCGCTTGAAGATGCGCGGGACCGTCTCCAGGTTGTGCGCCAGCACCTCCGGGCGGGCCGAGAAGACCTCGGCGAGCTGCTCGGGGACCGCGTTGAAGTCCGGGATCAGCAGCTCGACGCCGGTGCGGCCGGCCGCGCGGTCGGCGGTCATCGCGTGGATCTGGCGGACCGTCTCGGCGTAGAGCCAGGCGCCGCCGTCCTCCAGGTCGTCACGGGCGACGCCGGTGATGGTGGCGTAGTTCAGGTCCATGGTGACCACGGACTCGGCGACGCGACGCGGCTCGTCCCGGTCGAACTCGGCGGGCTTGCCGGTGTCGATCTGGCAGAAGTCGCAGCGGCGGGTGCACTGGTCGCCGCCGATGAGGAAGGTGGCCTCGCGGTCCTCCCAGCATTCGAAGATGTTGGGGCAGCCCGCCTCCTGACAGACGGTGTGCAGACCCTCACTCTTCACCAGCGATTGCAGAGCGGTGTACTCCGGGCCCATCTTCGCCCGGGTCTTGATCCACTCGGGCTTGCGTTCGATCGGGGTCTCGCTGTTGCGGACCTCCAGACGCAGCAGCTTCCTGCCGTCGGGTGCGACAGCGGACACGTGCGGCTCCCTATCTTCGAAATCCAGTGCGTCCCCTAGGGTACGCCTGCGGTCGGGTGGGTCAGCGGGCCGAGTCGGCTCAGGTGCTCGAGGTCGGCTCGGGCGCCGGTGTTCGGCTCGCGCGTCGGCGGATCGCTCGGTGACTCACGTGGCTGATGCCGTCGTGGTGCGGGCGAAGAGCTCGGCGAAGTGACGCTGGACGACGGGCATCGCCTCGGCGGCCGGAACGTCGCGGCCGAGCTCGGAGCTGAGCGAGGCGACGCCGGCGTCGCGGATGCCGCACGGGACGATGCGGTCGAACCAGGTCAGGTCCGGATTGCAGTTGAGTGCGAAGCCGTGCATGGTCACGCCGCGGGCGACGCGGACGCCGATAGCGGCGAGCTTGCGGTCGGCTCCGCGCTGGCCCGCGTTGGACGGGGCGTACTCGGGGCCGGCCATGCGCGGGTCGAGGCCGAGCTTGGCGCCCATCCGCAGGGTGAGCGCGCCGATGTTGACCACCTGGGACTCGTCGACCCGGGCGCCCGGTATCTCCTGGCCCAGCTTCCAGACGCCGCTGCGGCCCTCGACCCGGTTGCCTTCGACGCCGAACTCGGCGCAGGCCTGGATCAGCGCCTCCTCGAGCCGGCGGACGTAGGCCACGACGTCCATCGGCTCGGCCAGCTTGATGATTGGGTAGCCGACCAGCTGGCCGGGGCCGTGCCAGGTGATCTCGCCGCCCCGGGTGACCTCGACCACCGGGGTGCCGTCGAGCGGGCGGTCCTCGGGGCGGGTGCGGCGGCCGGCGGTGTAGACGGGCTGGTGTTCCAGCAGCAGCACGGTGTCGGGGATCTCGTCCGCCACGCGCAGCGCGTGCAGGCGCAGCTGCTCGTCCAGGGCCTCCTGGTAGGGGATGGTGCGCTCGCCCACGCCGAGGGGGACGAACCGCAGCTCGCCGCCCGCCGGGGTGCCCGTTTCCGTGGCCACTGGATGCCTCGCCTTCTGTCGTCCTGCTCCACGCAACTGTACGGCCGGGCCCCCTGTTCCCCGGGCCCCGGACCGAAGCTCCGCCGGAACGGGTGACAGATATTGAAATCTGTCAGTCCATCTCGCATACTCGAGACATGGCACTCAACGAACGCACTCTCGGCAGCAAGACCTCCCCGCTCGTCGTCTCCCGGCTCGGCCTGGGCGCGATGGGCATGTCCGACCTGTACGGCCCGGCCGACGAGGCCGAGTCGACGGCCACCATCCACGCCGCCTTCGACGCCGGCCTCACCCTGATCGACACCGGCGACTTCTACGGCATGGGCCACAACGAGCTGCTCATCCGCGACGCGCTGCGCAGCAGCGGCCGGGCGCGGGGTGAGGTGGCGATCAGCGTCAAGTTCGGCGCCCAGCGCGACTACGCGGGCAACTGGCTCGGCTACGACGCCCGTCCCGCGGCCGTGAAGACGGCCCTGGCCTACACGCTGCGGCGGCTCGGAACGGACTACGTCGACGTCTACCGTCCCGCCCGGCTCGACCCGAACGTCCCGATCGAGGAGACGGTCGGCGCCATCGCCGAGATGGTGGAGGCCGGCTACGTCCGGCACATCGGCCTCTCCGAGGTGGGGGCCGAGACGCTGCGCCGGGCCCAGGCGGTGCATCCGATCACCGATCTGCAGATCGAGTACTCGCTCGTCTCGCGCGGGATCGAGAAGGAGATCCTGCCGACGGTCCGCGAGCTCGGCATCGGCGTCACCGCCTACGGCGTGCTCTCCCGGGGCCTGATCAGCGGTCACTGGCAGGCCGACCGGCAGCTGTCCGCGGGGGACTTCCGCGGCTTCAGTCCGCGCTTCCAGGGCGACAACCTGGAGGCCAACCTGCGCCTGGTCGAGGCCCTGCGCGCGGTCGCGGAGGCGAAGGATGCCTCGGTGGCCCAGGTGGCGATCGCCTGGGTGCTGGCCCAGGGCGACGACATCGTCCCGCTGGTCGGCGCGCGTCGGCGGGAGCGCCTGACCGAGGCCCTCGGTGCGGCCGAGCTGGTGCTGGAGCCGGCCGACCTCGCGGCCATCGAGGAGGCCGTGCCGCAGGGCTCCGCCGCCGGTGACCGGTATGTTGCTGCTCAGATGGCCCATCTGGACAGCGAGAAGTAACAGGCGAGACGTAGCGGGAGCGACCGGTATCGATGGCGGAGGCAGCACTCACCCCGGAGGACATCCTCACGGCCGCGGAGGAGGTCCTGCGCCGGTACGGCCCGGCCAAGGCCACCGTCGTCGACGTCGCCCGCGCCCTGGGGGTGAGCCACGGCACCGTCTACCGCCACTTCCCGAGCAAGGCCGCCTTGCGGGGTGCGGTCACCCGCCGCTGGCTCGATCGTGCGCACGCCGCGTTGCCGGGCATCGCCGCCGGCCCGGAAGAGCCCCGGGAGCGGCTGCGGCACTGGCTTGCCGCCCTGTTCCGGGCCAAGCAGGAGAAGGCCCTCGCCGATCCTGAGCTCTTCGCCACCTACCAGGTGCTGGTGGACGAGAGCAGCGAGCTGATCGCCGAGCACGTCAGCGGCCTGGAGGCGCAGCTGGCGGGGATCATCGTGGAGGGGCAGGAGCAGGGCTCCTTCGGCTCCGGCGATCCAGGGGAGCTGGGCCACGTGGTCTTCCAGGCCACTGCCCACTACCACGATCCGGCTTATGCGGAGGAGTGGTCCCGGCCCGGGGTGGAGGGCGAGTTCGAGGCAGTGGTGGGCTTCGTCCTCCGGGGCCTGGCTTCCTAGCCTGCTGCTAGCGCGTCAGCAGGAGGAGGCGGAGGGCCAGCCGGAGCTCCAGGGCCCGCTCGGGGTGGTTCCAGTCACGGCCGAGCAGCGCCTCCACCCGGTCGAGGCGCTGGACGACGGTGTTGACGTGGACGTGCAGCGCGTCCTTCGCCCGGGTGAGGCTCCCGCCGCAGGCGAAGTAGGTGTCCAGGGTGTGGACCAGCTCGGTGCCGCGCCGGGCGTCGTAGGCGAGCAGCGGGCCGAGGGTCTCCTGGACGAACCCCCGCACGTCGTGGCCCTCGCCGAGCAGGACACCGAGGAAGCCCAGGTCGGCAGCGCAGGCGCCGTCCCCTTCGCGACCCAGGGCGCACAGGGCCCGAAGGGTCCGCAGCGCCTCGGCATGGGCGGCTGCGAGCCCGGCGATACCTCCCGCCGGGCCGGCCGCGCCCACGGTGACCGGGGCGCCGGTGAGCTGGGTGAGCTGCGCAGCGGCCCCAGCCGCCACCGACGAGACCATCGGTGCCGACGAGAGCGAGGACCCGGTTGAGGACCCAGCCGAGGACCCAGCCGAGGCCCCGATCGGGGAGCTCAGCGAGGTTCCGACCGAGGAGCCGACCGAGGACCCGTGGCTCGGTTCCGCCTCCGCGGGCAGCACGAGCACGACGCCCTCCCCGTGCTCCGCGCTGATCCCGCCGCGGCCGAAGAGCAGTCGGGTCGCGGCGCTCGCCAGACGGCTGCGGGCACCGGCCGTGCCGACGCGGGCGGCCAGCAGCACGTGCGGTCGGCGCAGGTCGATGCCCAGCCGCAGGCCGCGCTGGAGCAGCCCGGCGGGGTCGCGCTGCGGGTTGTCCAGCAGGTCCGTCAGCAGTTCGCCGCGGACCCGGTTCTCCGCCTCGGCGACGGAGCGGCGCAGCAGGAGCAGCAGCGCGGTGACGACACCTGCCCGCTCGAAGAGGCGGCGATCGGCGTCCTCCAGCTCCGGACGTCCCGTCAGCACCAGGCTGCCGAGGAGCTCCTGACCCGCCAGGACGGCGCAGACCCAGCGTCCGTCCGCCTCCACGGCCCGGCCGGTGGCCCGGGATTCGGCCACGAGCGCGCTGGCGTCGAGCTCGGCCGGCTCGCCGGCCAGCCGTTGGCCGTCTGGGTCCAGTACCGCGATGCCGCCGCCCAGGAGGGCGGAGACGGCCTCGGCGACGGCGGGGACCTCGCCGCCGCGCAGGACGAGGTCGGTCAGCCGGTCGTGGGCC
>NZ_BBPP01000060.1:0-20836 GCF_000787835.1 Streptacidiphilus melanogenes | reverse complement strand
ACGGCGGGGACCTCGCCGCCGCGCAGGACGAGGTCGGTCAGCCGGTCGTGGGCCTCCTCGGCGCGTTGCATGGCGGCCGAGTGGGCGCGGATCACCGCGTTGGCGGCGGCGAGGTCGGCGAGCGCGGCCCGGGTGTCGTCCAGGGCACGGGCGGTGTCGATGGCGATGGCGGCGTGGGCAGCCAGTGTGCAGAGCAGCGCCCCTCGTCGGGGGAGAAGGGCCGCGGGTTGCGGTCGGCGGCGAAGAGCACCCCGATGACCTGCTTCTCCAGCAGCAGCGGTACGCCCAGGATGGCGACCAGGCCCTCGTCGAGGACGCCCGCGTCGATGTTGCGGGTGTGGTGGAACCGGGCGTCCGTGCGGTAGTCGGGGGTGGCGTAGGGGCGGGCCGTCTGCGCGACGAGCCCGCCCAGCCCCTCGCCGAGTTCCAGCCGCAGGGTCTGGAACAGCGGCGAGACCGAGCCGTCGGTGACCCGCATGTAGGTGTCGCCCGCCTCCTCGTCCGGGAGGGTGAGGTAGGCGAGTTCGGTGCCGAGCAGCAGCCGGGCCCGGCGGACGATGGCCTGCAGCACGGCATCCAGGTCGCGGGAGGCGGCCAGGTCGGTGGCAGTGTCGAAGAGCGCCGTCAGCTGGGCCTCGCGGCGGCGGTGCTGGGCGAGGGTGCGGTGGACGCGCAGGGCGAGCGCCGCGGAGGCGGGCGCAGCCGCGCCCGCCTCGCCGAGTTCCTCGGCGGCGGCGCCCCCGGCCAGCAGCCGCAGCAGCCGTTCGGCGGGGTGGATCTCGTTCTCTTCGGGCATGGTGCGGGCCATCGTCGCAGGAGGGGGCACGGGAGAAAAGGTCGTGTCACGAGGTGGTCGGGAGCGCCTCGCCAGCCGCTTCGTCAGCCGCTTCGTCAGCCGCTTCGCCGGCCGGCTTGCCGGCTGTCTCGTCGAGCCCACTGCCCCGGGTCTCTCGGGCGAAGAGCAGCGCCACCACGGTGACCACGGCCGCGAGGCTCACGTAGAGCGAGATCGGCGTCGAGGTGCCGTAGCTCTTCAGCAGTGCCACGGCGATCAGTGGGGCCGGGGCGCCGGCGGCGACGGAGGCGAACTGGGCGCCGATGGAGGCTCCGGAGAACCGCATGCGGGTCTGGAACAGCTCGGAGAAGAACGCCGCCTGCGGGGCGTACATGGCGCTGTGGAAGACCAGGCCGACGGTGACCGCGAGCACCAGGGCCGGGAACGACCTGGTGTCCAGCAGGGCGAAGAAGGCCCAGGCCCATGCCCCGGTGCCGATCGCGCCGACGAGGTAGACGGGCTTGCGGCCGACCCGGTCGGAGAGCGCGCCGAAGACCGGGATGAGGCAGAACTGGATCGCCGACCCGATCAGGACCGCGTTGAGTGCCGTCTGCTTCTCGATCTTCAGGTGGTCGACGCAGTACGTCAGCACGAAGGTGACGATCACGTAGTAGCAGATGTTCTCGGCCATCCGGGCGCCGATGGCGACGAGGACGTCGCGCCAGTGGTGCCGCAGCACGGCCAGCAGCGGCGGCTGCTCCTTCTCGCCCTCGGCGGCGCGGGTCTCGGCACGTCGGCGGGCCTCTTTGAACAGCGGGGACTCGTCGACGCCGAGCCGGATCCACAGTCCGATCCCGACGAGCAGGGCGGACAGCAGGAAGGGGATGCGCCAGCCCCAGGACACGAAGGCTGCGTCGGGCTGAACGGTCGTCATCAGCGAGAGCACGCCGACCGCCAGCAGGTTGCCGAGCGGTGCGCCGCCCTGTGGCCAGGAGGCCCAGAAGCCGCGGCGTGAGGCGTCGCCGTGTTCGGAGACCAGCAGGACCGCGCCGCCCCATTCGCCGCCGAGGGCGAAGCCCTGGATCAGGCGCAGCACGGTGAGCAGGATCGGCGCGGTGACGCCGAGCGTGTCGTACCCGGGGACGCAGCCGATCAGGGCGGTCGCGACGCCCATCATCAGCAGGCTGATCACCAGCAGGCGCTTGCGGCCGAGCCGGTCGCCGTAGTGGCCGAAGACCAGGGCGCCGATCGGCCGGGCGGCGAAGCCGATGGCGTAGGTGAGGAAGGAGAGGAGGGTGCCGGTCAGCGGGTCCGTGGTTGGGAAGAAGACCTTGTTGAAGACGAGGGCGGCGGCCGAGCCGTAGAGGAAGTAGTCGTACCACTCGATGGTCGTGCCGATAAGGCTGGCTCCGACGACCTTGGCCAGGCCTCTCGGGACACCGGAGGCGGACGCTGCCTGGGTGGGTGCGGTTTCGGTTGCCACGACGGTGGGCCTTCCGTGTGAGGTGTGGGAGGGGTGGGGTTGGGGGACGGTCGTGCGTCAGCGGGACGGTGCGTCAGTGGTGGTGCGTCAGCGGGAGTGGCGCGTCAGCGGGCGGTCCAGCCGCCGTCCATGGGGAGGGAGGCGCCGGTGATGCCGGCGGCTGCGGGGGCGCACAGCCACAGGACGGCCGCGGCGACCTCCTCGGGTTCGATCAGGCGCTTGATCGCGGTGCGGTCGAGCATGATCCGGTCCACCACGTCGGCCTCCGGGATGCCGTGGGCCTCGGCCTGTGCCGCGATCTGACCTTCCACCAACGGTGTGCGGACGTAGCCGGGGTTGACGCAGTTGCTGGTGACGCCGTGCGGGGCGCCCTCCAGGGCGATGACCTTGCTCAGCCCCTCCAGCGCGTGCTTGGCGGTCACGTAGGCGGACTTGAAGGCGCTGGCGCGCAACCCGTGCACGGAGGAGATGTTGACGACCCGTCCCCATCCGCCCGCGTACATGTGGGGCAGGGTGCGGCGGGCGATCCGGAACGGGGCCTCGACCATGACCCGCTGGATCAGGGTGAATCGCTCGGGCGGGAACTCGTGGAGCGGGGCGACGTGCTGCAGCCCGGCGTTGT
This sequence comes from Streptacidiphilus melanogenes, assembly GCF_000787835.1. Lineage (GTDB taxonomy): Bacteria > Actinomycetota > Actinomycetes > Streptomycetales > Streptomycetaceae > Streptacidiphilus > Streptacidiphilus melanogenes. The sequence continues at coordinate 17,956 of NZ_BBPP01000060.1, read as the reverse complement.
TGACGACGATGTCGGCGTCGTCCGGGAGCGCGTCCACGGCCGCCCCGTCCGAGAGGTCGACCACCAGCGCGGTACCGCCGATCCGCTCCGCGACCTCCTTGGCCGCCTCGGCGGCCCGGTCGACGACGTAGACCGCTGCGCCGGCCTCGGCGAGGGCGTGCGCGCAGGCTCGGCCGATCCCGCCGGCCGCGCCGGTGACCAGGGCTTTCCGCCCGGCCAGCAAGCTTGCGTGGGTGCTCTCCATGGCCGCAGACGCTAGGCGGCCGGGGCGGGGGCTCCCATGTGGGCCGTCGCCACAGACCGGTGCGCGGCTGTGGGGGCCGCAGCCAGGGCGGGCGGCAGGACCGGGCCGGGTGGCCATGACGGGGTGGCCATGACGGGACGGGCATCTCGCGAGGGCATGAAGGACGGCAGGACGGTGCGGGGCGCCCCGTAAGGGCGGCGCGTCGTCCCACGCGTCGCATCGTCCCCGACAGGAGGGACGGGCTTCACCCGTTCGGACGATTGTCCGGCCGGAACCGGCCGCTCGCGCCAAATGCTCGCTACATTCACGCCGTTCCCCTAGGGAGCTCGCGGCGTTCGGTGCGGGCCCCCGGAAGGTGTGTGCCAGATGCCCCAACGGCCTGTGACCGATCGACCGCCGCTCGACCGCGCCCCCCTTGACCGCGCCCTGCTGGACGGCCGGCCTCGCCGCGCAGCGGAGTCCCCACCCACGTCGGAGCGCGCCAACCAAGGCGCCGGGGCGGGTGGAGGAGCCGCCGGTGACCGTCTCCAGTACAACCAGCGGCTGTCGGCGCTGATCGAGGAGGCGGGCTTCTCGCATGCGGGGCTCGCCCGGCGGGTGGACCAGCTCGGCAGCGAGCACGGGCTGGATCTGCGCTACGACAAGACCTCGGTGACCCGCTGGCTGCGCGGACAGCAGCCGCGCGGGGCGACGCCCGCGCTGATCGCCGAGGTGTTCACCCGGCGGCTGGGGCGGCGGCTCACCGCGCAGGACCTGGGCCTGGACGCCTGCGCCCCGGTGTACGCGGGGCTGGAGTTCGCCGAGAGCCCGGCGGAGGCGGTGGACATCGTCGCCAGCATGTGGCGCAAGGACACGGGAGCCCACAGCGAGCTGCGGCGGATCGCCTTCACCCCGGCCGGGTTGGTGGTGCCGAGCCGGGACTGGCTGATCGGGCGGACGGACGACCGGGTGGCCCGGGAGACGCCGCAGGATCTGGGCCGTCACGATGCGGGTCGCACCGGCATCCCGCCGCAGGCCCGCCGCGACGGCGCGACGCCCGGCGGCATGGCGGGCGGCTCCGCGGCGGGCTTGCCCAACTCGGTCGGCGGCTCGGCCAACGCGGGCAACTCGGGCCAGGGCTCGGCCTCCGCCGGCTCCGGTTCGGCGGGCGCTGGCGCCGGTGCCGGTGAGCAGGCCATGGCACTGCGCGGGGTGCCGCGCGTCAGTCGGGGCGACGTGGCGGCGATGCGCGCGGTGGGGGATCTGTTCCGCGCGCTGGACAACGCGTACGGCGGCGGGCACGCCCGGCAGGCGCTGATCCGGTACCTGGAGAGCGAGGCCGAGCCGATGCTGCGCGGCCGCTACAACGAGGCGATCGGTCGCGCCCTGTTCGGGGCGGTGGCGGATCTGACCAGACTGGCCGGCTGGACCTCGTACGACATCGGTGCGCACGGTCTGGCACAGCGCTACTTCGTGCAGTCGCTGCGGCTCGCGCAGGCCGCGAACGACCGGCTGTACGGCGGCTACGTGCTGGTGACGATGAGTCGACAGGCCGTTTACCTCGGGCACGGCCGTGAGGCGGTGCAGCTGGCGCGGGTGGCGCAGCAGGGTGTGGGGTCGACGGCCCCGGCGGCGGCGCAGGCGTTGATGCACGCCGCGGAGGCGCGCGGCCATGGGCTGCTCGGAGACGCCAGGTCCTGCACGGCCGCGCTGGTGCGGGCCGAGCGGGCGCTGCAGGCCTCCCACGGTGGTGACGAGCTGCCCGGCTGGGCGCGGTTCTTCGACGAGGCGCAGCTGGCCGACGAGTTCGCGCACTGCTACCGGGACCTGCAGCAGTGGCGGCCGGCGGCACAGCACGCGGAGCGGTCCTTGCGGTTGCGCCCGCAGACCTACGCGCGCAGTCGGGTCTTCTGCCGGGTGGTGCTGGCCACCTCCCGGCTCGGCCTCGGCGAGCTGGACGAGGCGTGTGCGGCGGCGACGGAGGCGCTGCGCGGGGTGACCGAGATGCGGTCGCTGCGCGCGGTGGAGTACCTGCGGGATTTCGCCCGCAGGCTGGCTCCGTACCGGGGCAACCCCTCGGTCCGGGCGTTCGAGGAGGCTGCCCGGACCGCGGGGGTGATCTGATCCGAAACCCGATCCGAAACCCGATCCGACGTCTGATCCGACGCCCGATCAGCCGTCTGATCAGCCGTTCCCTAGGCGGCCATGGCCGCCGCGGGTGTGGCGGGCGCGGCGATGCCGAGGTCGCGCAGCACCGCGTCCGCGGCGCGGCGGCCGGAGACGAGCGCGCCCTGGACGGAACTGGTGTCGCGGTGGTCGCCGCACACGTACAGGCCGCGCAGCACCCTGACGGGGCGGCGGAAGACGTGCGGCGGCGGCATCGCGGGCAGCGCCTCCGCGAAGTGTCGTGCGGTCAGGAAGTGCCAGCCGCTGGTGTCGGTGTCGTAGAGGTGGGCGAGTGCCTCCCGGACGGCGGGTTCGGAGGGGACGGCGGCGCGGTGGCCGAGCACGGTGGAGGCGATCAGCGCGCCGGTGGGCGCGTAGGACCGGTCCACCTCGCTGAGCACCAGGGTGTGCGAGACGAGTGCGCCGGGGGTGGCGTCGAGCACGAGCAGCGGTTCGGTGAGCGGGCTCGTGTCGGCCACGTGGTAGTAGGTGGTGACGGGGTGGTGCTCGGGTTCGTGCAGGCCGGGCAGCAGCCCGGCGGCGGAGCGCGAGTCGGTGGCGACCACGACGGCGCGTGCGCCGAACCGGCCGTGGCGCTCGGTGTCGACGCCGTCGGCGGCGATGCCGGTGACCTGGACGCCGATGCGGATGGTGCCGGCAGGCAGGCGCTCGGCGAGCGCGAGCGGGACGGCGCCGACGCCCTGGGCGGGCAGGCAGAGCCGGCCGCGGGCGTAGCTGCGCAGCACCAGGTCGGCGACGCGGCTGCTGGTGCGCAGGAGTGGGTCGTTGAGCAGGGCGGTGAGCAGCGGTCGCAGGAAGCCGTCGACGGTGGCGGCGGGGATGCCGCGACGGTTCAGCGCCTCGGCGGTGGTGAGTTCGGGCCTGGTGAGCAGCCGCTCGACGGGGGTGGAGGCGAGCCGGGCCAGGTTGGCGCCGAGGCGGGCCTTGTCCCAGGGGCGGCCGATGGGGGCGCGGGCGGCGCCGATAGCCGCGCCGAGCGCGGCGCGCGGGCTGCCGGGCGCGCCGATGCGGTAGCGGCGTCCGTCGGCGTGGACCATCACGTCGGTGCTGAGCGGCCGCAGGTCGAGGTCGGCGAGGTCGAGCGTCCTGGCCAGCTCCGGGTAGGCGGGGTTGAGCAGGTGGGTGCCGTGGTCGAGCCGGTAGCCGTCGCAGTGTTCCCCGGCCATCCGGCCGCCCACGTGGTCGGTGGCCTCCAGGACGGTGACGGACAGTCCGCATGCGGTGAGTCTGCGGGCTGCGGTCAGGCCGGCCAGACCGGCGCCGACGATCACGACATCGGCGTCGCGGCGGCGCGGATGCAGGGGGGTGGGGATGGTTGCTGCGGGCACGGACGGCTCCCTCCGGGTGCCAGGCTTCCGGGGCTTCTCTCAGTGATGCCCCCTCCGGCGGCAGCTCAGACAAGGAACTTCAGGCGACAACTCGGGCCTTATCAGCCAGAAGTGACGCTGTGTCATCTATGAGTCGGACTCGCGCGCCCCTGGTTACCCCGGCGTAAGCATGCGCCCCGAGTGTGCTCCCGTACGCCCCTCGAGCGGGCCTCTGCGCCGGTCGGCGACGGTCTCGTCGTAGCGGAGTGTCACGAGGTGGGCGAGCGCGTCGTGTGCGCCCAGCGGGGCGGAGGTGAGGCAGGCGCCGGAGCGGACGCCGGACCGGGCGGCGCGGCGCGCGAAGAAGCCCGGCCCCAGCAGGTACTCGGCGACGGCCACCCGCTCGTGCCCCGCGCTCCGCAGCGCGGCCACGGCCGCCGCCGGGGTCGGCCCGGCCGCGCACAGGTACGCGGGCACGACAGGGGGCGCACCGGGGAGGCGCTCGCTCAGCAGCCCGGCCATCGTGACGGCGTCCGCGTTGGCGGCCGGATCGGTGGAACCCGCCGCCGCCAGCACCAGGGCACTCGGCGGGGCCTGCGCCCGCCAGCCCGCCTCGTCGAGCCGATCGCTGAGCGCCTGTGCCAGCAGCGGATCGGGGCCGAGCGCACGGGAGACACGGGCGCGCAGGTGGGGCGCATCGGCGAGCGCGGCGGGGATGTCGACGCGGACGTGGTAGCCCGCGCCCAGCAGCAGCGGCACCAGCACCACCTCCCCGCGCAGCCGCGCCAGCGCCTCGGGCAGCGACGGGGTGACGAGGTCCAGGAAGCAGCGCTCGACGCGCAGCTCGGGCCGGAGCGCCCGCACCCGCGTCACCAGCGCCTCGGTCGTCGCGACCCCGTCGCTGTCCCGGGTGCCGTGCGCGACGGCCAGCAGCGTGGGAGCCGGTAGCACAGGAGCCGGTAGCGCAGGAGCCGGTGGCGTCGGAGCTGCCTGCGTCGGGGTGATCCGCGGGGTGGTCATCCCGCCGCCAGTCGGTAGCCGCGCTTGGGGACGGTGCGGACCAGGTCGCTGTGGCGGCCCAGCGACTGCCGCAGCCGGGCGACGGCCGCCTCGACGGCGTGCTCGTCGGCGTCGGAGTCGGCCCAGGCGCGGCGGAGCAGCTCGGCGCGGCTGAGCACCCAGCCGGGGTTCTCGGCGAGCGCGCGCAGCACCGTCGCCCCCTTGGGGGAGAGCCAGTAGCTCTCGCCGTCCACCAGCAGGGCGTTGCCCTGGAGCACGAGCTCGCGTCCCGACAGGCGCAGGGTTCGGCGGCTGCGGGTGGGGAGTGCCTCGGTCAGCGTCCGGACCAGCGAGCCGAGACGGCCGCGGTCGGGCCAGACGACGGGGACGCCGGCCTCGACGAGCGGGCGGGCGCAGACAGGGCCGACGCAGACGGAGAGGATCTCGCCGCGCATGGCCTCCAGCACCGGCCCGTCCAGGCCGTCGGCCGTGGCGGTGGCGAGGAAGGCGGTGATCGCGGGCGCGCTGGTGAAGGTCAGGGCGTGCAGTTCGCGTCGGGCGGTCTGCTCGACCAGGCGTCTGACGGGGGCGGGGTCCTCGGGCGGGGCCCAGCGGTAGACGGGCACGGAGATCACCTCGGCGCCTCGTTCGCGCAGCGCGGCGGCGAAGTCGGTGAGCGGGATGCCGTGTTCCTGGACGGCGATCCGGCGGCCGTCGAGGGGGCGGGCCAGCAGCCAGGTGAGCAGCTCGTCGGTGGCTTCGCTGCCGGGCGACCAGGTCTCGTCCAGGCCGCTGGCGCGCACGGCGCCGGTCGCCTTGGGGCCGCGGGTGAGCACGACGGCGTCGCGGCAGGCCGCGGCGAGCTCCGCGCCGCGACCCCAGCCGTCTGCGGCGCTCATCCAGCCGCGCCAGCCGACGCCGGTGGTGGCCACCACGTAGTCCAGCGGCGCGCGCAGGCACTGCTCGGTGGCGCGGCGCAGCGCGAGGTCGTCCTCCAGCGGGAGGATGCGCAGCGTCGGCGCCTCCACGACCCGCGCTCCGCGCCGCGTCAGCAGGGCGACGAGCTCGTCGCGGCGCCGTGCGGCGGTGACGCCGACGGTGAACCCGGTGAGCGGGAGGAGCGGTGAGGTCTCTGCGGTGCCCATGGACGCAGGTTCACCGGCCCCGGTTACCGGGAGGTTGCTTCGCGATCACGCTCGCGTTAGCGAAACGCCCGCCCGTGTTACGGCGCATGTCCGTGACCCGACCCCGTCCCCAGGGCGGCGTGAGCGAGAGTTGCCGCGGGCGCAACACCCGGGACAAGGGCGCGTAACGCCCCGCGATCAACGTCATTGCCATGACGACTACTTGGGCGACCGCCACGGCGACGCACTGCCCGTACTGCGCGCTGCAGTGCGGGATGCGGCTCGCGCCGGCGGCCGGCCCGGTGCCGGTGGAGGTGCGCGAACGCGCCGACTTCCCGGTCAACCGCGGCGCGCTGTGCGGGAAGGGACAGAACGCTGCGGCGCTGCTCGCGCCCGGCGCCCGCCTCACCACACCGCTGGTCCGGGACGTGTGGGACACGAAGGACGGGCGCGGCGGCCGCGGCGAGCTGCGGGCAGCGAGCTGGGCGGAGGCGCTGGACCGGGCTGCGTCCGGCTTCGCGGCCGTCCGCGAGGAGCACGGCGCGGACGCGGTGGGGGTCTTCGGCGGCGGCGGACTCACCAACGAGAAGGCTTACCAGCTCGGGAAGTTCGCGCGGATCGCGCTGAGGACGGCGACGATCGACTACAACGGCCGGTTCTGCATGTCCTCGGCCGCGGCCGCGGGCCGGATCGCGTTCGGCGTCGACCGCGGCCTGCCGTTCCCGCTGGCGGACATCCCGCGGACCGACTGCCTGATCCTGGTCGGCGCAAACCCGGCCGAGACGATGCCTCCGGCGCTGCGCTACTTCCGCGAACTGCGGGAGAACGGCGGCACGCTGATCGTCGTCGATCCGCGCCGCACCCGCACCGCCGAGCAGGCGGACCTGCACCTGCAGCCGGTGCCGGGCACCGACCTCGCGCTGGCGCTCGGCCTGCTGCACCTGCTGATCGCGGACCGGATGGTGGACGTCGATTTCGTCGCCGAGCGCACCAGCGGCTTCGAGCAGGCCCGCGCCGCGGCGATGGCGCACTGGCCGGAGCGGGTCGAGCGGATCACCGGGGTGCCGGTCGCACAGCTGCGGGAGGCGGCGAGGCACTTCGGCCGTGCCCGGACCGGGATGGTGCTGACGGCGCGCGGCCCGGAGCAGCAGAGCAAGGGCACCGACACCGTCGGCGCCTGGATCAACCTCTGCCTGGCGTCGGGCAAGGCCGGTCGGCTGTACTCCGGTTACGGCTGCCTCACCGGCCAGGGCAACGGGCAGGGCGGGCGCGAGCACGGCCAGAAGGCCGACCAGTTGCCCGGCTACCGCTCCATCGAGGATCCGGCGGCCCGCGCCCACGTCGCCGCCGTCTGGGGCGTCGAGCCGGAGGACCTGCCGCGGAGCGGCCGCTCCGCCTACGAGCTGCTGGACAGTCTGGGCGCGCCCGGCGCGGACGGGGTCCGCGCGCTGCTGCTGATGGGCTCCAACCCGGTCGTCTCCGCGCCCCGGGCCGCGCGGATATCCCGGCGGCTGCGCTCGCTGGACCTGCTGGTCGTCTCCGACCTCGTGCTCTCCGAGACCGCGCAGCTCGCTGACGTGGTTCTGCCGAGCACGCAGTGGGCGGAGGAGACCGGCACCATGACCAACCTGGAGGGCAGGGTGCTCCTGCGCCGCCGGGCCACCGAGCCGCCGGACGGCGTCCGCAGCGACCTGTGGGTGCTCAGGGAGCTGGCCGAGCGGCTGGGCGCCAAGGGCCCCGGCGGGGAGGGCGGCTTCGACGACGACCCGGAGACCGTCTTCGCCGAGCTGCGCCGCGCCTCGGCGGGCGGCCAGGCGGACTACGCCGGCATCAGCTACGAGCGGATCGCCGCCGAGGACGGCGTCTTCTGGCCCTGCCCGGCCGAGGACCACCCCGGCACGCCGCGGCTGTTCCTGGACGCCTTCGCCACGCCGGACGGACGGGCCCGGTTCGCACCGGTCAGCCACCGCCCCGCCGCCGAGGAGCCGGACACGGAGTACCCGGTCCACCTGACCACGGGCCGGGTCCTCGCCCAGTACCAGAGCGGCGCGCAGACCCGCCGGGTCGCCGAGCTCAACGCGGCCGCGCCGGGCCCGTTCGTGGAGTTGCATCCGCGCCTGGCCGCCCGGGTCGGCGTTGCGGAGGGCGAGCCGCTCGCGGTGGTCTCCCGGCGCGGCCGGGTGGTCGCCCCGGCCCGGATCTCCGACGCGATCCGGCCCGACACGGTCTTCATGCCGTTTCACTGGGCCGGACCGGGCCGCGCCAACACGCTCACCAATCCCGCGCTGGACCCGACGTCGAAGATGCCCGAGTTCAAGGTCTGCGCCGTGCGCTTGGAAGTCCTGCGGCTTGAACGGACCGGGGAGGACGCATGAGCAGCAGACGCCGTATCGCCGTCGTCGGCGCGGGCATGGCTGCGGCCAGGTTCGCCGAGCGGTACTTCGCGCTCGGCGGGCGGGCCAGGGTCACCCTCTACGGCAGCGAGCCGCGCGCCCCGTACAACCGGGTGCTGCTCGCGGACGTGCTGACGGGCCGCTACGACGCCGAGGCGATCACGCTGCCGGTCGGCGACGCCGAGCTGCGGCCCGGTGCCGAGGTCGTCGCACTGGATCTCGGGGCGCGGCTGCTGACCCTCGCCGACGGCGGTACCGAGGCCTACGACGAGCTGGTGCTGGCCACCGGAGCCAACCCGGTGCTGCCGCCGGTCCGCGGCCTGCGCCGTGCGGACGGCCGGGGGCTGCGCGAGGGCGTGCACGCGCTGCGCACCCTCGCCGACTGCGCCCGGCTGGCCGAGGACGCGATGGACGCCAAACGCGCCGTCGTCATCGGCGGCGGGGTGCTCGGTGTCAGCGCGGCCCGGGCGCTGGCCGCACTCGGACCGCAGGTCGAGATCGTGCACCAGGGACCGCACCTGATCGAGCGCCAGCTCGACGAGGAGGCCGCAGCAGCTCTCCGCGACGCGCTGCGGACCCTGGGCGTCGAGGTCTACCTGGGCAACCGCGCCCGCGCGCTGACCGAGGCGGGAGAGGTGGAGCTGGCGGACGGCTACCGGCTGTCGACCGACCTGACGGTGCTGGCCTGCGGCGTCCGGCCGCGCACCGCCCTCGCGCACGCCGCCGGCCTGGCGGTCGGCCGTGGCGTCCTGGTCGACGACAGCCTCGCCGCCTCGGTCTCGGATGCACCGCTCCCGGACGGCTCCGTGCCGCACGTCTTCGCCATCGGCGACTGCACCGAGCACGCGGGCGTCGTCCACGGGCTGGCCGGACCGGCCTGGGAGCAGGCGGACGTGCTGGCGGCCCGGCTCTCCGGCGCCGACCCGGAGGCGCGCTACACCGGCTCCCGGCCGCTGGCACGGCTGAGTGCCGGCCCGATCGAGTACGCCGCCTACGGGGAGGTGCACGCGGACGCCGGGACGGACGTGCTGCAGCTCACCGACGCGACGCGCGGCAGCTACAAGAAGCTCGTGCTGCGCGGCGAGCGGCTGGTCGGCGCGATCCTCCTCGGCGACCTCGCCACCGTCGGCGACCTCGCCCGCGCACTGGAGCGCGATGCCGCCCTTCCCGAGCAACCTCTGCACCTGCTGACGCAGCACCTGTTCACCACCACCCATGGAGCCCTCTGATGACGACTCGACCTGGGGCTGCACAGTCCCTGAAAGACCTGGTCCTGGTCGGCCACGGCATGGTCGGCCAGCGCTTTCTGGAGGCCTTCGTCGAGCAGCCGGGCGCCGCCGAGTGGCGCGTCACCGTGCTGGCGGAGGAACCCCGCGCGGCCTACGACCGGGTGCACCTGACCTCGTGGTTCTCCGGGACCAGCGCGGAGGAGCTGTCTCTGACCCCGGCCGGCTTCCTCGCCGAGCACGGCATCGACCTGCGCCTCGCCGATCCGGCGACCGCGGTCGACCGGGCCGCGCGCACCGTCACCTGCGCCTCCGGCGCGGTGCTGCGCTACGACGCGCTGGTGCTGGCGACGGGCTCCTACCCGTTCGTGCCGCCCGTCCCGGGTCACGACGCGGCCGGCTGCCACGTCTACCGCACCATCGAGGACCTGGAGACGATCCGTGACGAGGCGGCGGCAAGCCGGATCGGCGTCGTCGTCGGTGGCGGGCTGCTGGGGCTGGAGGCGGCGGGCGCGCTGACCGCCCTGGGCCTGGAGACGCATGTCGTGGAGTTCGCGCCGCGTCTGATGGCGATCCAGGTCGACGAGGGCGGCGGCAGGCTGCTCCAGCGCAAGATCGAGGGCCTGGGCGTCAACGTCCACACGGGCGCGGGCACGCAGGCGATCCTGACCGGCGAGGACGGTCGGGTGCGCGCGATGGGGCTCTCCGACGGGCGCGAACTCCCCGCCGACCTGGTGGTGTTCTCCGCGGGCGTGCGGCCGCGCGACCAGCTGGCGCGCGAGTGCGGTCTGCCGGTGGGCGAGCGCGGCGGCATCGTGGTCGACGAGCGCTGCCGGACCCGGGACCCGCACGTCTACGCCATCGGCGAGTGCGCCCTGGCGGCCGACGGCCGGGTCTACGGGCTGGTCGCCCCCGGGTACGCGATGGCCGAGACGGCCGCCCGCTCGCTCGCCGACGAGCTGCGCGAGGAGCACCAGTTCACCGGCGCGGACACCTCCACCAAGCTGAAGCTGCTCGGCGTGGACGTGGCGAGCTTCGGCGACGCGCACGGCGCCACCGAGGGCGCCGTCGACGTGCTCTACAGCGACAGCCGGGCGGGGATCTACAAGAAGCTGGTGATCGGCGCCGAGGGGCAACTGCTCGGCGGGGTGCTGGTCGGCGACACCGAGGCGTACGGCCTGCTGCGCCCGCTGGCGATGGGCGGCAAACCGCTGCAGACCGCGCCGGAGCAGCTGGTGCTGCCCTCCGGTCTGGCTCCGGCGTCGGGGCCGATCGCGCTGCCGGACGAGGCGGTGGTCTGCTCCTGCCACAACGTCAGCAAGGGCGAGATCCGCGCCGCCGTCCACGAGCAGGGCTGCGCGACCGTCCCCGAGGTCAAGAAGTGCACCAAGGCCGGGACGGGCTGCGGCTCCTGCGTGAAGCTGCTCGGCACGATCGTCACCGAGGAGCTGGAGGCGGGCGGCGTCACCGTCGACCGGAGCCTGTGCGAGCACTTCGGGCACACCCGCTCCGAGCTGTACGAAATCGTGCGGGTGGCGGGCATCGCCGACTTCTCCGAGCTGCTGGACCGTCACGGTCGCGGCGGCGAGGGCTGCGACGTCTGCAAGCCGGCGGTCGCCTCGATCCTGGCCAGCCTGAACAACGGACACATCCTCGACGGCGAGCAGGGCGCGCTGCAGGACACCAACGACCACTTCCTGGCCAACCTGCAGCGCAACGGTTCCTACTCGGTCGTCCCGCGCATCCCCGGCGGCGAGATCACCCCGGAGGGCCTGATCACCATCGGTGAGATCGCCCGCGACCACGGCCTCTACACCAAGATCACCGGCGGCCAGCGGATCGACCTGTTCGGCGCGAGCGTCGACCAGCTGCCGCGGATCTGGCGGCGGCTGGTGGACGCGGGCTTCGAGTCCGGCCACGCCTACGGCAAGTCACTGCGCACGGTGAAGTCCTGTGTCGGGGAGACCTGGTGCCGCTACGGCGTGCAGGACTCGGTCGGCCTCGCCATCGAGCTGGAGCTGCGCTACCGGGGGCTGCGCTCGCCGCACAAGCTCAAGGCTGCCGTCTCCGGCTGCGCCCGCGAGTGCGCCGAGGCCCAGGGCAAGGACTTCGGCGTCATCGCCACCTCCGCCGGGTGGAACCTCTACATCGGCGGCAACGGTGGCATGACCCCGCGTCACGCCGACCTGCTGGCGGCGGACCTGGACAGGGAGACGCTGCTGAAGACCATCGACCGGTTCCTGATGTTCTACATCCGCACCGCCGACCGGCTGGAGCGCACCTCGGTCTGGCTGGACCGGATCGAGGGCGGCCTGGAGCACGTCCGGCAGGTCGTGCTGGAGGACTCCCTGGGCATCTGCGCCGAGCTGGACGCGCTGATGGACCGCCATGTCGACGCCTACCAGGACGAGTGGGCCGCCGTGCTCGCCGACCCCGACCGCCTGCGGCGCTTCACCTCCTTCGTGAACGCCCCCGGCACGCCCGACCCGGCCGTGACCTTCGTTCCCGAGCGCGGCCAGATCCGTCCCGCCCGCCCCGACGAGGACGGGCGGATCCTCACTCCGGCGCTGGTCGCCGGCCCTCGACTGGAGGTGCGCAGCGCATGATGGGAGACCAGACATGACCGAGACACTCACCAGGCCCCTTTCCGCGGGGGCCGTGACGGGCGAGGTGGAGATCCTGGACGGACGCGCCTGGACCCGCGTCTGCCCGTTCGAGGAACTGACCCCGGGGCGCGGCGTGGCCGTGCTGAGCGCGAGCGGCGAGCAGGTCGCGGTCTTCCGCGACCGGTCCGGCGCGCTCTACGCGGTGGACAACCGCGATCCTTTCAGCGGCGCGTACGTGCTCTCCCGCGGCATCGTCGGCAGCCGGGCCGGTGTGCCGACGGTGGCCTCGCCGATGTACAAGCACGTCTTCGACCTGCGCGACGGGCGCTGCCTCGACGAGGAGACAGCACCCGACGGGCGGCCCGCGGTGCTGCGGGTCTGGTCGGTGCGCGTCGCGGCGCCGGAGGGCGGCCGATGAGCGCGGTTCCGGTCGCCGAGGAGGCGACCGCGACGACCGCCGCGACGGCGGCGAGGACCAGGGCGATCACCGACTGGCGTCCGGAGGACGAGGAGTTCTGGGCCGAGGCCGGAGCCAGGGTGGCCCGGCGCAACCTGGTCTTCTCCGTCCTGTCGGAGCACATCGGCTTCTCGGTGTGGAGCCTGTGGTCGGTGCTGGTGCTCTTCCTCGGCCCGGCCTACCACATCGACGCCGCGGGCAAGTTCACCCTCACCGCGGTGCCCACCGCGCTCGGTGCGGTGCTGCGCCTGCCGTACACCTACGCGGTGGCGCGCTTCGGCGGCCGCAACTGGACGGTCTTCAGCGCCACGCTGCTGCTGGTGCCGACGGTCCTGGCCGGCGTCGTGCTGCACCCGGGCGTCTCCTACGGGACGCTGCTCGCGGTGGCCTGTGTCGCGGGCGTCGGCGGCGGCAACTTCGCCTCCTCGATGGCCAACATCAACGCCTTCTACCCGCAGCGCCTCAAGGGCTGGGCGCTGGGGATCAACGCGGGCGGCGGCAACCTCGGCGTCCCGGTGGTCCAGCTGGTCGGCCTCGCGGTGCTGGCCACGGCCGGGGCCGCGCACCCGCGGCTGGTGCCGCTGCTGTACCTGCCGCTGATCGTGCTGGCGGCGCTCGGCGCGGCGCTCAAGATGGACAACCTCGGCACGCTGCGGAACGACCGGCACGCGCTGCGCGATGTCGCGAAGGAGCCGCACAGCTGGGTGATGTCGCTGCTCTACATCGGCACCTTCGGCAGCTTTATCGGCTTCGGCTTCGCCTTCGGGCAGGTGCTCCAGGTGCAGTTCCACCAGCAGTTCGACACCCCGGTGAAGGCCGCCTACCTGACCTTCCTCGGGCCGCTGCTGGGCTCGCTGGTGCGGCCGGTCGGTGGGCGGCTGGCGGACCGCTACGGCGGTGCGCGGATCACGCTGGCGACGTTCCTGCTGATGGCGGCGGGAGCGGCGACGGTGCTGGCGGCCTCGCATGCGAAGTCGCTGCCGCTGTTCCTGGCCGGGTTCGTCGCCCTGTTCGTGCTCAGCGGCGTCGGCAACGGCTCGACCTACAAGATGATCCCGGCGATCTTCCAGGTGAAGGCGGCCACCGAACAGGAGGCCCGACGTCGTGCCTCGGCGCTGATCGGGCTCGCGGGCGCGATCGGGGCCTTCGGCGGGGTGCTGGTCAACCTGGCCTTCCGCCAGTCCTTCCTGGCCACGGGCGACGGCGACGCCGCCTACCTGGCCTTCCTCGCCGCCTACGCGGTCTGCTCGCTGGTCACCTGGGCGGTCTACCTGCGCCCGGGCGCCCACTGGCCGAAGGGCATCTGACGCCGAACGGCTCAGAGCGCCGCCGCGACCGCCTGGTCGATGGTGGCGTGGGCGAAGCGGAAACCGGAGTCGAGCAGCCGCCGCGGGACCACGCGGTGGCTGCCGACGACCTCGATCGCCATCTCGCCCAGCACGGCCCGCAGCGCGAACTCCGGAACGGGGAGCGCCGCGGGCCGGCGCAGTGCCCGGCCGAGGGCAGTGGTGACCTCGGCGTTGGTCACCGGGACCGGCGCGGTCAGGTTGAACGGGCCGGTCAGCCGGTCGGTGTCGATCAGGTGCCGGATCGCGGCGACCTCGTCGCGCAGCGAGATGAAGCTCCAGTACTGCTGGCCGTCGCCCATCCGCCCGCCGAGGCCGAGCTTGAACAGCGGCAGCAGCCGCGCGAACGCGCCGCCGCCCGCGTCGACCACGATGCCGCTGCGGGGGTGCGCGACGCGGATCCCTGCCTCGGCGGCGGGCGCCGCGGCCTCCTCCCACTCGACGCACAGGCGCGCGAGGAAGTCACCGCCGGCCGGAGCGTCCTCGTCGATGACCGCGTCACCCGTCTGGCCGTAGTAGCCCATGGCGGAGGCGGAGACCAGCACCCGAGGGCGTTGCTCCAGCCCGGCCAGCGCGTCGGCCAGGGTCTGCGTGCCGAGGACGCGGCTGTCGCGCAGGGTGCGCTTGTAGGCGGCCGTCCAGCGGTGGTCGCCGATGCCCGCGCCGGCCAGGTTGACCGCCGCGTCGACGCCCTCCAGACCCTTGCGGTCGATGGCCCGCAGCGGCGGGTTCCAGCGCACCTCCACGCTGCCGTCGGAGCGCTCCTCCGGTTCGCGCCGCACCAGGCGGACCACCTCGTGCCCGTCGTCCAGCAGCGAACGGACCAGGGCGGAGCCGATGAGCCCGGTCGAGCCGGTGACCGCGATGCGCATGCCGATATTCAAGCAGTTGGGGCCTTAAGGACCGCGTAGGCTCCGGCCATGGACACCGTGGATTCCGAGACCACCACCCGCGTCGTGATCAGACCGGCGGTCGAAGCCGACGGCCACGCCGTCTACGTGCTCGACCACCGCTGCTGGTCGACGGTGTCGGAGGTCTCGGAGCGCCCGGACCCGCCGGGGCCTGACAGCACCGCTTTCCACGACGACCGGCACCGGCCGGAGCACATGCTGGTGGCCGAGGGGCGGGACCAGGGCGGACTGCTCGGCTGGGTGCGGGTGCTGCCGCCGACCCCGCTGCCGAGCAACGCGCACATCCGCTCCATCCAGGGCCTGCTGGTGGCCCCCGAGGCGCGCGGCCTGGGGCTCGGCCGGGCCCTGCTGCACGCCGCCCTCGCCCGGGCCCGCACCGACGGCGCGCTGCGGGTGACGCTGCGCGTCCTCGGGGGCAACACGGTGGCGCGTTCGCTGTACGAGACGGCGGGCTTCAAGGTGACCGGCGTGCAGCCGCGCGAGTTCCTGCTGGCGGGGGAGTACCAGGACGACGTGCTGATGGGGATCGACCTGTGACCTTCCTGGTGATCGGCGAGAGCGTGGCCGACATCGTCCGCGCGCCGGGCCGGCCGGACGTGGCACACCCGGGCGGCAGTCCGGCCAACGTGGCCTACGGCCTGGCCAGGCTCGGCCGCGACGTCGCGCTGCTGACCCAGCTCGGCGAGGACCCCATGGGCGAGCTCATCCGCACCCGCCTCGTCCGGGCGGGCGTGCGGCTGCTCGACGACGGGCAGCGCGGCGTGCGCACCCCGACGGCGGTGGTGTCGTTGGACGCGGACGGCAAGGCGTCCTACGCGTTCGACATCGCCTGGACGCTGCGGCCGTTCGTGCCGGTGGAGGAGCCCCGGCACGTGCATCTGGGATCGATCGGGGCCGCGGCCGCGCCGGGTGCGGCGGCGGCGCTGGCGATCGCCGAGTCGCTGCGCGGCCGCGCCACGGTCAGCTACGACCCGAACGTCCGGCCCGCACTGATGGGCGATCGCCCGGCGGCCCTCGCGCAGGCGGAGCGCTGCGTGGCGACGGCGGACGTGGTGAAGGCCAGCGACGAGGATCTGGCGTGGCTGTGTCCGCAGGAGCCGGAGGCCACGGTCGCCGAGCGCTGGCTCGGCATGGGAGTCGCGCTGGTGCTGGTGACGCGCGGCGCGGCGGGCGCGGCGGCCTACACGCGTGGCCACACGGTCACCGTCCCGGCAGGTGCGGCGACGGTGGTGGACACCGTCGGGGCCGGGGACGCGTTCATGGCGGCCGCCCTCGAGGCGCTCCTCGCGCCCGTTCCGGGACACGAGGTCCACGTGGGGCCCCAGCGGCGCGAGCGCTGGGCGCGACTGACGGCGTCGGAGCTCACGGAGCTGCTGCGGCAGGCGACGGCCGCGGCGGCGGTGACTGTCTCGCGGGCGGGGGCGAACCCGCCGGACGCGGCGGAGTTGGAGCGGGCGCTTCAGGCGCCGTAGCGCTCCCACAGGCGTGGGTAGCGCTTCTCCATCTCCTTCGGGTCGTCGAAGTCGAAGTCGGAACCGAGCGGCTCGCCGCTGCGACGGCCGAGGTCGGGGAGGCGGGCGCCGGTGAGCTGCTCGTAGGCGCGGTCGGCGACCCAGCCGAGCTCCTCGGCGTCGCCGTCCTCCTCGTCGTCGAAGTCGGGGACGAGGTCCGCCAGCTCGTCGGGTTCGGCCAGGGCGCCCTCGAAGACGTCGCGGCCCTGGCCGACCAGCCAGGCGCAGAAGGAGTCGAAGGCCTCCTCGCCGGCGCCGCCGAGCAGCAAGTCGGCGGCGCCCCACAGGTCGACCCGCCAGGCCCGCCCCATCCGCGCCTCGAAGAGGCGGGCGAAGTCGAGCACCTCGTCGGGCGTCCGCTCGACCAGGCGTTCGACGAGCAGGTCGGCGTGGTCGACCGGGTCGCCCTCGGCGCTGTCCCGGGTCTCGTCGATGAGCAGCCAGAAGTCCGTCTCGTCCATCACGCCCTCAAGCATCCACGTCGGGCGTGCGCGATGCACGCGGGACAGGCCGAAGGCCACTGCTCCACAGGCCGAAGGCCCCGACTCCATCGGGAGTCGGGGCCTTCGGCGCACTGCTTCGCGAGGACTACAGCCCGAGGTCGCCCTCGAACGCGCCCTCCTCGAGGCGGGCCTTGAGGGTGCCCAGGAAGCGGGCGGCGTCGGCGCCGTCCACGATCCGGTGGTCGTAGGACAGGGCCAGGTAGACCATGTCGCGGACCGCGATGGTGGTGCCGAGCTCCGGGTGCTCGATGACGACCGGGCGCTTGGTGGTGGCGCCGACGACCAGGATCGCGACCTGCGGCGGCGTGAAGATCGCGGTGTCGAACAGCGCGCCGCGCGAACCGGTGTTGGTCACGGTGAAGGTGCCACCGGCCAGCTCGTCCGGCTTGACCTTGTTGTCCCGGGTGCGGGCGGCCAGGTCGGCGGTCTTCTTGGCGACACCGGCGATGTTGAGGTCGCCCGCGTCGTGGATGACCGGGACCATCAGGCCGCGCTCGGTGTCGACCGCGATGCCGATGTTCTCGACGGCGTGGTAGGTGATCGTGTCGTCGTCGTTGATCGACGCGTTGATCACCGGGTTCGACTTGAGCGCCTCGGCGGCGGCCTTCACGAAGAACGGCATCGGCGAGAGCTTGACGCCCTCACGAGCCAGGAAGGCGCCCTTGGCCTGCTCGCGCAGACGCATGATGTTGGTGACGTCGACCTCGATCACCGTGGTCAGCTGCGCGGCGGTCTGCAGCGCGTTGACCATGTTGGCGGCGATGACCTTGCGCATGCGGGTCATCTTCACCGTCTGACCGCGCAGCGGGGAGGCGGCGGCGATGGTGGTCGGGGCCTTGGCGGCACCGGTCGCGGCGGCGGCCGGGGCGGCGACGGCGGCGCGGGCGGCCTCGGCGGCGGCCAGCACGTCCTGCTTGCGGATGCGGCCACCGACGCCGGTGCCCTTGACCTCGTTCAGGTCGATGCCGTTCTCGGCGGCGAGCTTACGGACCAGCGGGGTCACGTAGGCGTCGGACGGCTCGACCGCGGCGGCCGGAGCCGGAGCGGCCGGAGCGGCCGGGGCGGGCGCGGCCGGAGCAGCCGGGGCGACCGGAGCCGGAGCGGCGACCGGGGCCGGTGCGACGGGGGCCGGAGCGGCGGGCGCGACCGGAGCAGCCGGAGCC
>NZ_BBPP01000061.1 GCF_000787835.1 Streptacidiphilus melanogenes | reverse complement strand
TGGCCTTGTACCAGGGGGGCTCTACTGCGTTACCGGTGGGTTGTGGCAGAAGTCTCGCCCGGTGTGCCCCAGGTCACGTTTCGGATCTGAGACCATGGACACCATGAAGGGACGCGTCCTGATCGTCGATGACGACACTGCTCTGGCCGAGATGCTTGGCATCGTGCTGCGTGGAGAGGGGTTCGAGCCGAGCTTCGTCGCGGACGGCGACAAGGCTCTGGCCGTATTCCGTGAGGTCAAGCCCGACCTTGTGCTCCTGGACCTGATGCTGCCCGGCAGGGACGGGATCGACGTCTGCCGGCAGATCCGTGCCGAGTCCGGCGTGCCGATCGTCATGCTGACCGCCAAGACCGACACGGTGGATGTGGTGGTGGGGCTGGAGTCGGGTGCGGACGACTACATGACCAAGCCGTTCAAGCCGAAGGAGCTCGTCGCCCGGGTGCGCGCGCGTCTGCGTCGTGCCGAGGAGCCGAGCCCGGAGCAGCTGACGATCGGCGATCTGGTGATCGACGTCGCCGGCCACTCCGTGAAGCGCGACGGCCGGAGCATTCCGCTGACCCCGCTGGAGTTCGACCTTCTGGTCGCTCTGGCGCGCAAGCCGTGGCAGGTCTTCACCCGTGAGGTGCTGCTGGAGCAGGTGTGGGGTTACCGGCACGCCGCCGACACCCGCCTGGTCAACGTCCACGTGCAGCGGCTCCGCTCCAAGATCGAGCGGGACCCGGAGCGTCCCGAGATCGTGGTGACGGTCCGCGGTGTCGGCTACAAGGCGGGTCCGAACTGAGATGAGCGGTCAGGCCCCCGCCGCCCTGCCCCATACGGACGGCGGGCGGTCTACCACCCAGCAGTCTCTGTTCAGCGCCCTGTGGCGGCAGCTGCGGAGGCCGGCCCGGCGTGCCGTCGGGTTGTACCGGCGCTCCATCCAGCTGCGCGTCGTGGCGATGACGCTCGTGCTCTCGCTCGGCGTGGTGCTGCTCCTGGGCGTCGTCGTGATGAACCAGGTCCGCAACGGTCTGCTCCAGACCAAGACGCAGTCGGCGCAGACGCAGGCCGAGAGCGGCTTCGCGGCCGCCAGGACCGCCGCGAGCAACCTCAGCGGATACGCCCACAAGACGGGCGGCGGCAGCGCGACCTCGCAGACCGGTGTCGGTGCGGACGCGCAGTCGCAGCCGGACGTCGGTGCGGTCATGAACGAGCAGGTCGGGACGCTGGCTTCGAGCGGCGCGGGGTCCTACTACGTGGTCGGGCTGCCGACGAGCGGCGACTCGTCGAACGCGACGTCCCGGGCCATGTACCTGACCGGCGGCGTGGATCCCACGGCGACGATCCCGGCGGACCTGCAGCAGCGGGTGGCCGGGAACCCGGGCAGCCCGGAGGGCGCGTACACCACCGTCACGTTCTCCAACGGGGCCCAGAGCCAGCCGGGCATGGTCATCGGCGAGCAGATATCGCTGCCGAACGACGCGAGCGGCCAGAGTGGCGCTGCCGCCGTCAACGGCTCGTACCAGCTCTACTACGTCTTCCCGTTCACCCAGGAGACCAGCACGCTGAACCTGGTGACCGGGACGCTGGCGACCGCCGGGGTCTTCGTGGTGATCCTGCTCGGCGCGATCTCCTGGTTGGTGGTGCGCCAGGTGGTGACACCGCTGCGGATGGCGGCGGAGATCTCCGAGCAGCTGGCCTCGGGCCGGCTCGAGGAGCGGATGAAGGTCTCCGGCACGGACGACATCACCCGCCTCGGCGAATCGTTCAACCGCATGGCAGGCGCGCTGCAGGCGCAGATCCGGCAGCTGGAGGAGCTCTCCCGGGTTCAGCGCCGTTTCGTCTCGGACGTCTCGCACGAGCTGCGCACGCCGCTGACGACGGTCCGCATGGCCGCCGACCTGCTCTACGAGGCCCGCGAGGACTTCGACGACCCGATGGCGGTGCGCTCCGCCGAACTGCTGCAGAACCAGCTGGACCGATTCGAGTCGCTGCTGGCTGATCTGTTGGAGATCAGCCGCTTCGACGCCGGGGCCGCGATCCTCGACTCTGAGCCCACGGACCTGCGCGAGGTCGTCGGCCGTGTGATCGACGGTGCCGGTCCGTTGGCCGAGCGCAAGGGCAGCGCGGTGCGGATCGTCGGCGGCGACGAGCCGGTCGTGGCCGAGTGCGATCCCCGGCGTATCGAGCGCATCCTGCGCAATCTGGTCGTCAACGCGCTGGAGCACGGCGAGGGCCGGGACATCGAGGTCCACATGGCCACCCGGGACGGCGCGGTGGCGGTCGCGGTGCGTGACCACGGCATCGGGCTCAAGCCCGGCGAGGCCGCCCGCGTCTTCAACCGCTTCTGGCGTGCCGACCCGGCCCGCGCCCGTACGACGGGAGGGACCGGCCTCGGCCTGTCGATCGCCCTGGAGGACGCCGCCCTGCACGGGGGCTGGCTGCACGCCTGGGGTGAGCCGGGCGGTGGTTCGCAGTTCCGCCTGACGATTCCGCGCAGCGCCGGCACGGAGATCGCCCGGTCTCCGATCCCGCTGGAGCCTGAGGACTCGCGCGGCAACCTGGGTCTGGACATCTCCGGCAGCCCCTACCGCCGACCCCGGCCGGCCGGGGCGACGGCCCTTCCGGCCACGGGTGAGCTGGAGCAGAGCCCGGCGCAGCCGAGCCTGGGTCCCGGTCTCGGCGGCGTGCTCGGCTACGGTTCGGTCATCCCGGCTCTGCCCGGTCCGACGCGGGCCACGCCCGCCAGCAACCCCTCCGATCTGGGCACGGTCTCCGGTCTCGGGGCCGGCTTCGCCCCGGGCGGCGCGCAGGTCGTCGTTCCCGGCACGGTGACGACACGTGCGGACGATCCCCGGGCGGACGAGTCGCGGCAGCTTCGGGGGCCGCGGGAGAGCCGGGAGTCGCTGGAAGCGGACGGGGCGCACGAGGGAGAGGGAACGCGTGAAGAGGTCTGAGCCGTCGCGGTTCCGTGCGGTCCGCGTTGTGGCGCTGTCGGGCACCCTGCTCGGCCTGGCCGGCTGCGCCACGATGCCCAGCAACGGCCCGGTGACGCTCGGGCCGACCGCGTCGGGCAACACGCAGAACACCCGCGTGGAGCTGATTCCCGTGCCGCCGGCCGATCAGGAGCGCCCGGAGCAGCTTCTCTACGGCTTCCTGGACGCGCTGGGCAGCGACCAGTCGGACTACCGGACGGCCCGGCTCTACCTCAGCGACCCGAACTGGCAGCCCTCGGGCGCCGTGGACGTGTTGAGCACGACCCCGGACCTGCGGATGACGGAGAGTCCCGATCGGAAGAGCGCCACGGTCACAGCCACCGGCACCGAGATCGCCTCGCTGGATTCGCACGGCTCGTACACGCCCGCGACCCCCGGCACGCAGTCGGTGAGTGTCGACTACCACTTCGAGCTGAACGACAAGGGCCAGTGGCGGATCGTCGACCCGCCGACGACGGTGCTGACCAGCCAGCGTGACTTCCAGCGGATATACCAGTCGGTCAACCTGTACTTCCCAGCGGCGGCCGGCCACACCAGCAAGGGCGTGAGCCCGCTCGTTGCCGACCCGGTCTACATCCGTGGCCGCGTCGACAACCCGCTGCAGCTGGCGGCGCAGCAGCTGATCGACGGGCCGAGCACCTGGCTGGCGCCGGTGGTCACCACCGGTTTCCCGGCGAACTCGTCGAATTCCAAGGTCGTACTGGACACCAGCAGCCCCCAGGCCAAGGTCTACCTGTCACTGGGGGCGGACGCGGACTGGAGCCCGACCACCTGCCAGACGATGGCGGCGCAGCTGTATGCCACGTTCGCCGAGGGCACCACGAACGTGGAGCCCACCCCGCCGACCTCGGTGGCGCTCTACCGTGACAAGGGCGGCGCGCCGATCTGCACGACCCAGTCGGAGGGCGGGTACAACCCAGTGCGGGTGGGTGCGACGGCGTACTTCCTCAGCGCGGACCACCATCTGATGAGCGTCACCCCGCAGCCGGGCTCCAGCCCGGCCACGGTGGAGGACGTGCCGGGGAAGCTGGTCCCGGTGGGGACCACGATCGGCTCCTTCGCCGTCTCCCCGAACGGGGAGGACCAGGTGGCCTCGATCTCCGACGACGGTCGTGCGCTGTACGTGAGCACCCTGCGGGCCGCCACGGCGCCCACGACGGCGGTGCTGCGCGGCGGGACGCCGGGCGCGCTCTCCTCGCCCAGCTGGGACGGCGCCGGCACGCTGTGGGCGGTCGACACCGAGCCCGGTGGGACGACGCTGCGGGCGGTGGTGAACGGCGTGTCCGTGCCCGTCGAGGTGCAGGGTCTGCCGGACGGGGCGACGATCCAGCAGGTCCGTGTGGCGCCCGACGGTGCGCGGATCGCGCTGCTGGTGAAGAGCGGGGACAACACGACGGTCGAGATCGGCCGGGTGCGGCACCTCGCGGCGGACGACTCCACGCACCAGGTGCCTTCGCTGAGCGTGGAGGAGCTGCGGCCGACGGCTGCGAACATCACCTCGATCTCCTCGCTGTCCTGGCAGGACGGCGACGGCCTGGTGGTCGTGGGCCAGCAGTCGGGAACCACCAGCGTCATCCCCGTCGAGATGGACGGCAGCCCGTCCTCGCTCGGCACGATCCAGACCCTGAGCGGCGTGACCGATGTGACGACTCTGCCGAGTGACCCGTCGCTGCCGCTGTGGCTCTTCGCCACGGCGAAGAACCCCGACGAGGAGAACGAGATCTTCTTCTCCCAGCTGACGGCGTTCCGCTGGCTCCCGATCACCGACTCCGCGTCGAGCAAGGGCAGCGGCGTGCGCTTCCCCGGCTGACGGTCGGATCCGTACCGGCCGATCCCGGGGCGGGTCAGGCCGCGGCGACGACGGCGGCCGCGAGGACGTCGATGCCGGCGTCGGCGAGAGCGCGGGCGGCTTCGGCGAGGCTTGCGCCGGTCGTGACGAGGTCGTCGACGACCACGACATGGCCGGTGTGGAGGAGGTCGTCGGCGCCGCGGGTGACGCGGAGCGCGCCGGCGAGGTTGCGGCGGCGGGCGGGGGCGTCCAGGCCGGCCTGGTCGGCGACGGCGCGGGCGTGGCGCAGCGCGGGCACCACGCGGGCGGGAAGGCCGCGCGACCGCAGCGACGCCGTGGCGGCGCGGGCGAGGCGGGTCGTCGGATCGTGCCCGCGGGCCCGGGTCGCTCGCGGCGTGGACGGCATCGGCACCAGGAGCAGGGGGCGCGCGTCGCGGCGATGGGGCGCGGGCTCGAGTGGGACCGCCATGTGCACGGCCTGCGCGAGTGCGCGGCCCAGCGGCGCGGCGAGCCGCATCGCACCGCGCTCCTTGTGGGCCAGCAGCGCTTGTCTGACGGCTCCGCCGTAGGGCAGTGCCGCATAGACCTCGGGCAGGCCGGGCGGCGGGTGGCCGGGCCTGGCACGGCTCGGGTCGGGCTGTTCCAGCTGGACGCGGCAGGGCGCGCAGAGCTGCGCGTGCGGGCTGCCGCAGCCGACGCAGACGGTGGGCAGCAGCAGGTCCAGCACGGCGTCGAGAGTGCGAATCGGTGACCGTTCCACGGAGCCTCCCCACGCGATCAGAGATACGGTCGGAGATACACACGGAAGGAGTGCCAAGAGTGCCCCGACCACCCCGATGACGAGGGCCATTCACGTGATGTTCATCCGAACGGGGGCAGCCACCGCGCGGGGGCTGTACAAGGACCCCGCGCGCGGCGAATTTGGACGGCAGGACGTATGGCTCCCTGACTCGGGGACTTCAGTCCCGTGTCGGACAGGCGAATTTCAGGGAACCGTTGTTCCATGGGGTTCCCACCGTTCCGACTGGGGATGAAGGGGACAGAGGGGCGGTTCCGCCCGACCCCCCGAGCGGGTGGGGCTGCGTACTCGACGGGCCCTGCGGACCTATGGGTCCGCGGGCATGAAGCGCGAAGGATCGGAGTTCTGCGTGGACATCGTCGTCAAGGGTCGCAAGACCGAGGTTCCGGAGCGGTTCCGCAGGCACGTCGCCGAGAAGCTCGAGCGGATCAACAAGCTCGACGGCAAGGTGATCAGCGTCGACGTGGAGCTCTCGAAGGAACACAACCCGCGCCAGTCCGACCACGCCGACCAGGTGGAGATCACGCTCCGCAGCCGTGGCCCGGTGATCAGGGCGGAGGCGAGCTCCTCCGACCCGTACTCCGCGCTCGACCTCGCGTCCGCGAAGTTGGACGCGCAGTTGCGCAAGGCAGCGGACCGACGGCGGATCAGCAAGGGGCCCCGGGCGCCGATGAGCGTCGCCCAGGCGACCGCCGCGCTGTCGGACACGCCGGGGCAGGCGACGCCCGAGGAGCTGAGCCCGCCCAAGAGGACGATGCAGGGGTCCGTGGCGGTGGAGGGTGACGGGCCGCTGGTGGTCCGCGAGAAGACCCACCCCGCCGCACCGATGGCGCTGGACCAGGCGCTGTACGAGATGGAGCTGGTCGGCCACGACTTCTACCTGTTCGTGGACTCCGACACACTCCAGCCGAGCGTGGTCTACCGGCGCCACGCTTACGACTACGGTGTGATCCACCTGAAGGTCGAGGAGTGACGGCCCGCCTGACGGCGAAGCACCACAGGTAGACGGGCGACACTGAATGACAGAGGGTTCCTCCGGCACACTTCCGGGGGAACCCTCTTCGGGCGCGTGATAGCGATCACCACGAAGCGTGGAATCATGTCGCTGAAAGCCGCCCACGGAGGGGGAGGGACCGGATGGTGGAGCCGATCCGGGTACTGGTCGTGGACGACCACGCGTTGTTCCGGCGCGGTCTGGAGATCGTCCTGGCCCAGGAGGAGGACATCGCCGTCGTCGGCGAGGCCGGGGACGGGGCCGAGGCGGTGGAGAAGGCGGCGGATCTGCTGCCCGACATCATCCTCATGGACGTGCGGATGCCGCGCCGCGGCGGTATCGAGGCGTGCACGGCCATCAAGGAGGTCGCACCCAGCACGAAGATCATCATGCTGACCATCAGCGACGAGGAGGCCGACCTCTACGAGGCGATCAAGGCGGGGGCCACCGGCTACCTGCTCAAGGAGATCTCCACGGACGAGGTGGCCACGGCGATCCGCGCGGTGGCGGACGGCCAGTCGCAGATCAGCCCCTCCATGGCGGCCAAGCTGCTCACGGAGTTCAAGTCGATGATCCAGAAACGGACCGACCAGCAGGAGCTGCTGCCCGCGCCGCGGTTGACGGACCGTGAGATGGAGGTGCTCAAGCTGGTGGCCACCGGGCTCAACAACCGGGACATCGCGAAGCAGCTCTTCATCAGCGAGAACACCGTGAAGAACCACGTCCGCAACATCCTGGAGAAGCTGCAGCTCCACTCCCGGATGGAGGCCGTGGTCTACGCGATGCGGGAGAAGATCCTCGAAATAGGCTGACCCGCCGGGCTCAGGCGGCCAGCAGCTTCTCCAGCGGGATGCGCAGCGTCTCGTCGTGGAGCTGCTCGACGCGCACGGACGAGCAGCCGACCCACTGCGCCGCCTCGCGCAGCGCGTCGGCGAGCGCCGGGAGAGCGCTCGGCGAGGTGAGCGAGGCCTGACGGGCCACCAGCGTGGTGCCCTCGCGCGCCGGATCGACCCGGCCGACCAGGCGGCCGCCTACGAGCAGCGGCATCGTGAAGTACCCGTGCACGCGCTTGTGCTTGGGGGTGTAGGCCTCCAACCGGTGGGTGAAGCCGAAGATCCGCTCGGTGCGGGCGCGGTCCCAGATCAACGAGTCGAACGGGGAGAGCAGCGTGGTGCGGTGGCGCCCGCGCGGCTCCGCGACGAGGGCGGCCGGATCCGCCCAGGCCCGCGCCGGCTGTCCGGCTGAGCCGTTGCGCTCCCAACCGGCGACGCGGACCGGCACCAGACCCGAGCCCGGCAACGCGGCGGTGACCTGCTCCACCCGGAGCCGGTGGTAGTCGGCCAAATCCTTCTCGGTGGCGACCCCGAGGGCCTGGCCCGACTGGAACACCAGCTGCCGCAGGCAGGCCTCGTCCTCCGGCTCCGCCTCCAGCAGCTCGGCCGGGACGGCCTGCTCGGCCAGCGCGTAGACGCGTCGCCAGCCGCGGCGCTCCGTGCAGACCACGACGCCGGTGTCGAGCAGCCACTCGACGGCGATCTTGGACTCGGACCAGTCCCACCACTCGCCGCCCCGCTTGGCGCCGCCCAACTCCTTGGTGGTGAGCGGCCCCTCGCCGCGCAGCTTGGCCACGATCTCGGCGCAGGAGCGCTCGGCGTCCTCCATGCGGTGCCAGCGGTGGCCGCGCCGTTGGAAGGCGCGGCGCCGGAAGGCGAAGAGCGGCCACTCCTCGACCGGCAGCACGCAGGCGGCATGGGACCAGTACTCGAACGAGCGGTTGCCGCTCCAGTACGCCGCCTCGACCGCCTCCCGCCCGACCGCGCCGAGCCGGGCGTACGGGATCAGCTCGTGCGAGCGGGCCAGCACCGAGATGGTGTCCAGCTGCACCGAGCCGAGCCGGCGCAGCATCGCCCGCACGCCGCCGCGGCGGTCCGGCGCACCGAGGAAGCCCTGGGCGCGCAGAGCGATCCGGCGGGCCTGGTCACTGGAGAGCTCGAGAGGTGTCGCCATGACCCGCAGCCTAGGCGGGCCCACTGACAGCGCTCACCGGATCGGGTGAGCCGAATCAAACTCTCGTCCCGAATCTCACGCCCAGGGGTGGAGAAAACGGATCGGGACCGTTCCTGCCGGACCCCGCTCCTAGCCTGTTCACGCAGCGGATCGAGCTGCCTGTGGGGGCTTACGGGGATTCCGCATTTCTTCTGATCACTTTCTCTGATGCTTCGGCGTGCGCGGTCACTCCTGCGCGCGCCCGGGAGGGGACGACATGGGTCGCAGGACCCGATGGGCCGCCGCGTTCGTCGCGGCGGGGCTGCTGGCGTGCATGACGCCTGTGGCCGGGGCGCAGGCCGCGAGCGGCACGCAGCGGATCGACCTCAAGGTGCTCGTGGTCGATGACGGAGGCCCGTCCGTGGCCGCGATCGTCAACGAGCTCGATCTCACCGGCACGCCCTACACGCGGGTGAGCCTGGGCGACGCGAGCCGCCCGGTGATCAACGCCGCGTTCCTCAGCGGCACCGACGGCTCCGGCCGGGCGGAGGCGCGGTACCAGGCCGTCGTGCTGCCCAACAACGCGCCTTTCCCCGCCGGTTCGGCCGAGATGGCCGCACTGCAGAGCTACGAGGCCCAGTTCGGCGTGCGCCAGGTCGACGCGTACACCTACGCCCAGCCGGCCGTCGGCCTCAACTGGGCCGCGAACCCCGGTTACATCGGGGCGCTCGACGGCATGCAGGGCACCGTCACCGGTGCCGGGCTCGGTGGCGCCTTCGACTACCTGAAGGGCGGCGTCCCCTTCGAGGACAACGACCCGAACGTGACGGAAAGCTACGGCTATCTGGCCACGCCGCTGGCCACGCAGGCGGCCGGGGCGTCGTTCACGCCGCTGGTCACCATGCCGATCCCGGGCGGCAGCGGCGCCCAGGGCGTGCTGGCCGGGGAGTACGACCACAGCGGCGTCTCCGAGCTGGTGCTCACCTTCGACTACAACCAGTACCAGCAGCAGTACCGGCTGCTGGCCCGCGGCATCGTCGACTGGATGACCCAGGGCATCCACCTCGGCTTCGACCGCAACTACTTCTCGATGCACGTCGACGACGTCCTGCTGCCGGACGACCGGTGGAGCTCCACGGCCAAGTGCACTCCCGGCGACGCTGCCTCCGCCTGCCAGGGCACTCCGGCGGCCTCCGAGATCCGGATGACCCCGGCCGACGTCGGCTACGCCGTGCAGTGGGAGCAGGCGCACAACTTCACCTTCGACTTCCTCTTCAACGGGGGCGGCAGCGACGACGCGACCCAGAACGGCAAGGTCGACGACCCGCTCACGGACGCGCTGCTGCAGAACAAGTCCTCGTTCCGCTGGGTGAACCACACCTACGACCACCCGTTCCTGGGCTGCGTGCAGAACACCACGACGGTCCCGTGGTCCTGCACCACGGACGCGAAGGGCAACGTCTCCTGGGTCGACCAGCAGACCATCGATAACGCGATCAGCCAGAACGTCGCCTGGGCCGCCCAGCACGGGCTCTCCATCGACCGGACCGAGCTGGTCACCGGGGAGCACTCGGGCCTGAAGACGCTGCCGCAGCAGCCTGTCGACAACCCCGGCCTCGCCCCGGCGCTGAACGCCGAGGGCGTGAAGTGGACAGGCAGTGACCACTCCCGCGAGCCCGACCAGCGGGCCGTCGGCAACGCCCTCACCGTGCCGCGCTTCCCGATGAACGTCTACTACAACGCCGGCAAGGTCGCCGACGAGGTGGACGAGTACAACTGGCTCTACACCTCCACCGCCCAGGGCGGCAGCGGCACCTGCACCGCCAACCCGGCGACGACCACCTGCCTGCCCGCCCCGCTGGACGAGTCGACGGGCTACAGCAGCTACATCGTGCCGTTGGAGGCCCGGATCGACATGGGGCACATCCTCGGCGACAACCCCGACCCGCACTACGCCCACCAGTCCAACCTCGCCGAGGACCGCATCCTCTACCCGGTGCTGGACACCCTGTTCGCCACCTACGGCCAGCTGATGGCGGGCAACGCCCCGATCGTCAACCTGCGCGAGTCCGCGATCGGCGCCGAGCTGCAGCAGCGCTCGGCCTGGCAGTCGGCGGTTTCCGCGGGCAAGGTCACGGCCTACCGCGTGGGCGGCACCGTCACCGTGCAGGCCCCGTCGGGGGTGCAGGTCCCGGTGACCATGCCGAACGGGACGGTCCAGCCGGGCCTGCTCGGCCTCGGCTCGACGGCGGCGGGCACCGCGTACGCGGGCGAGCTCTCCGGCTGGCTGACGCCCAAGCTGTTGCAGAGCGCGGTCACCCTGACACTGAACTCCGCCGGCACGCCCGCTGCGCCCGCCGCGCCGAGCACGAAGTCCGCCACGGCCACGACGGTCGCACCGGCGCAGACCGAGCCGGCGCAGCCCGCCTCGGTGGCTCTCCAGGTGCCGTTCACCCCGGCCGGCGTGGCTCTCCTGCCGCAGGCGCGCGAGTAGCCGCAGGCACCGCAGGCACGGCAAGGAACGGACGGACACAGCCGTCGAGCACCACCTTCTTCACCAGCCACACATACGGCAGAGCCAGGGCCCGGGACGCAACGCCCCGGGCCCTGGTCCGCCGCGAACGCCCGAGGGGGCCGAGCCCGTATGAACAGCCCGGGACCGCTTGAGGTCACCCTGCTGACGGAGGGCACTTATCCGTACATCCATGGCGGTGTCAGCACCTGGTGCGACCAGTTGGTCCACGGGATGCCCGACGTCCGCTTCCACGTCCTGGGGATCACCGGTTCCGGTGCGGAGCCGGTCGTCTGGCCGCTGCCGAGGCAGGTCGCCTCGGTGAGCACCGTGCCGTTGTGGGGTCCGACGCCGCAGGGCCGCGCCCCACGCGGGAGGGCGCTGCGGCGCTTCCTCGCCGGTTACGAGCGCTTCCTGCTCTCGCTGCTCGACCCGGACTTCGAGCACCACTTCGCCGACGAGCTCTATCAGCTGTCCGAACTCGCGCTGACCGGCGGTTCGTTGACCGCCGCGCTGCGCACCGAGGGCGCGCTGCGCTCGCTCCAGGGCGTGTGGCGGCTGCCGTTCCTGCCCACCAGCCGGGACCGGCCCAGCCTGCGCGACGCGCTGGAGGGCACCGACCTGCTGGAGCATGCGCTGCGCCCCCTCGCGGTCCAGCCACCCGCGCGCGGCGTCGCCCACGTCGCCACAGGCGGGCTCGCCGCCTTGCCGGCGTTGGCCGCCCGGCGCTTCCACGGCGTGCCGCTGCTTCTCTCCGAGCACGGCATCTATCTGCGCGAGCGCTTCCTCGGCTTTCGGAACCCGCCGTTCTGCCGCCCGGTGAAGACGCTGCTGCTCGGCTTCTACCGGATGCTCGCCACGGAGAGCTACCGCTGCGCCGACGTCGTCGCGCCGTGCAACCGGTATAACCGCCGCTGGGAGGAGCACGGCGGCTGCGACCCGCAGCGCATCCGCACCGTCTACAACGGCGTGGACCTTGGGCAGTTCCCCGTGGCCGGCCCCGAACCCGAGGAACTGACGCTCAGTTGGGCCGGGCGGATCGACCCGATCAAGGATCTGGAGACGCTGCTGCGTGCCTTCGCGCTGGTCCGCGCCGAGCTGCCGCGGGTGCGGCTGCGCCTGTTCGGCGGTGTGCCGGCCGGGGGAGAGGCGTACCGCGCGCGGCTCGACGCTCTCGCGGCGGAGCTCGGGGTCAGCGAGGGCGTGGCCTTCGAGGGCCGCATCGACGCGGTCAGGAACGCCTACGCTGCGGGCTCGGTGGTCCTGCTCTCGAGCATCTCCGAGGGCTTCCCGTTCAGCCTGATCGAGGCGATGGCCTGCGGCCGGGCGACGGTCTCCACCGACGTCGGCGGAGTTCGGGAGGCGGTCGGCGACACGGGCCTGGTCGTCCCCGCCCGCGAGCCCGAGGCTCTCGCCGCCGCGACGCTCGCCCTGCTCCGCGATCCCGGCCGGCGCGCCCGCCTGGGCGCGGCGGCGCGGCGACGGGTGACGGAACGGTTCACCGTGGAGCGCACGGTGGCCGAGTACCGGGCCCTGTACGGGGAGTTGACGCAGGAGGGTGCGTCGGCGGCGCAGCGGGGGGTGGCGGGCTTCGGACAGGCCCCGACCGGCACGGGCGGTGTGCCGCTCGGTCGGCCTGTGCCTGTGCATCTACCTGTTCCTGTGCCCGTCGGGGCCGCGGGCGCAGCCCCGCTGTCCGTGCCCGCCCGCATGCCACGGCAGCGTGACGCGGCACCGGTCCCCGGGCCCGGCCCCGGCGGCCCGCCCGGGCTGCCGGGAGACGGACCGGCGCAGTCCGCGGACGACGAGGTCGCTGCGTGAGCGGGTTCGTCGAGCTGGTGCGGGGGTTGCGGTTGGATCCCGTGCCCGCGGCGCTGCCGCGCGTGGCGGCGCGGTCCGCGGTCGCGGAGGATCCCGCCGAGGAGATAGCGCTGCGCTTCGCCGAGGTCGCGGCGGGGGCCGTGCACGCGTTGGAGTTGGTCGCGGCGCTGGAGGCGGAGGGGCTCAGCGACGGTCAGATACAGCAGCGCTACGGTCGACGTGACGCCTTCGAGTTGGGGGAGGAGCTGTTCCGGCGGGCGCATCCGGAGGGTGGGCGTGCCGCGCGCGGCACTGTGCCCAAGCGGGTGCAGCTGCGGCTGGCCCGTCGCCCGGCCCGCGCGTCCGCGTGGGGCGTGCCCGCGTCGCGCAGCGCGTTGCGGGGTGTCCTCTTCGCGCTGCCGGGCCTCGCGTTCGTGCTGGCCGGGCCGCCGCCCGGCTCGTTGTGGTGCGCGGGGGCGGCGCTGCTGTTCTGCTGGAGCTGGAGCCAGGCGGTGGCCCACCTCGGCTATGTGCGGCTGGGCCGGGGAGAGCCGGTCGCCGCGGCGGAGTGTCTGGCCCGTGGTGGAGTGGCGGGCGTGGCCCTGTGCCTCCCGGTGGCCGCCGTCGCCGCAGCGCTGTCGGGGTCGCCGCCGGCGGCGGTCGGGTACGCCCTCGGTCAGGGGCTGTACTTCGCCTCCGCGACCGCGCTGTTGGTCCTCGGCCGTGAACGCGCGCTCGTCGGCCCGCTCACGCCGGTCGCGTGCGGCGCGCTCTGGTTCCTTCTCGCCCGGCCGGTCGGCCTGCCAGGTCCGCCGGGGCCGGTGGGTCCCATCCTCGTGCTGCTGTCCCTGCTGCTGACGGTCCGGGCAGGCTGGCGGGAGACGGGCCGTGCGAACCCGTGGACCGGCGCGGCCGGGCGCCGGGAGCGGCCCGCGTGGCGGGACGCGGGGCAGGCGGGGTTGTTCGGTCTCGCGGTGGCGGTGCTGACGCTGGCCGACATCGGGCCGACGACGGTGGCGCTCACCCTCAGCATGGGCGGCGCGGAGTGGTTCCTGGCCCGTTGCCGCGGGGCGATGGAGCTGGCGCTGGGGCGGGCGGCGGCCGCGCGGGAGTTCCACGGGCTGGTCGTCGGCGCGCTGCTGCGCTGCCTCGGTGGCTACCTGCTGCTCGTCGCCGGGCTCGCCTGGCTCGCCGAGGCGTTCTGGCCGGGGGCCTCCGGGCCGGGCGTGGGCAGCCTGACGGCGCTGGCCGCGGCGATCTGGAGCGCGCAGCTGCTGCAGTCCCTCGGGCTGCTCGGCCGGGCCGCGCTCGGGGTGGGCGCGGCGGCGCTCGCCTTGGTCGCGGCGCGGCTGGCGGAGGTCGACGCGGGAACGGCACAAGCCTGGGTGGGCGTCGTCGCGGCGGCGGCACTCTTCGCGCTCGCCGCCTTCGCCGTCGCCACCGCGACCCGGCACCGGTGATCCCGGCACCGGTGACGACGAAAAGAAAGAAGTACATGAAAAGAATGCGGGCCCTGATGATCACGGCCGCGCTGCTCGGGGCGATGCTCACCGCCTGCGCGGGCGGACCGGTGCCGCGGCACGCCTCCGCCGCGTCCCGTTCCGCCGACTCCGGTTCCGCCGCCTCCGCCGCCTCCGCCGACTCGTGGTGGCGGCCGCGGGCAGGGCTGACCTGGCAGTGGCAGCTCACCGCGCCGGTCGACACCTCCGTCCGCGCCGACGTCTACGACATCGACGCCGACGACAACGCAGCCTCCGTGGTCGCCGCGTTGCACCGCGCCGGGCGACGGGTCGTCTGCTACGTCAACGCCGGGAGCTGGGAGCCGTATCGGCCGGACGCGGGAAAGTACCCGAAGGAGTTGCTCGGCAAGCCCCTCGACGGCTGGCCCGACGAGCGGTGGCTGGACATCCGGCGGCTCGACCTGCTGACGCCGCTGCTCTCCCGCCGCCTCGACGAGTGCCGCGCCAAGGGCTTCGACGGGGTCGAGCCCGACAACATGGACGGCTACGAGAACGACACCGGCTTTCCGCTTGTTGCCGCCGACCAGCTCGCGTTCGACCGCGCGGTCGCCCGGCTCGCCCACGAGCGAGGTCTGGCCGTGGGGTTGAAGAACGACTTCGACCAGGTTGCGGCACTCCGGCCGGACTTCGACTACGGGGTGGACGAGCAGTGCGCCGAACTGCGCGCGTGTGCGGTGCTGACCGTTTTCGTGAAGGCCGGCAAGCCCGTCTTCGACGCGGAGTACTCCGTGCCGACATCGGCGTTCTGCGCGCAGACGCGCCCCCTGGGAATCAGCGCGATCCGCAAGCACCTGGAACTGGACGCATGGCGGCAGACTTGCTGAGGCGGGATTTCCGCTGTCCGATTTCGACCGCTGTCGACGCAAAAAGAATGCCACTCGTGCGGACGACACCATGCCCTGTGCTGACGGACCTCCCGGCAGCACGGGCTCCTCGCATACGATGGGCTCGCGGTGGCCTATTCGTTACCACCGCGAGCAAGGTGCCCGATACAGTCGCCCGGTCCATCCAGGCAAGGAGCCAGCCCACGTGTCCGTCTTCGACAAGATCCTGCGTGCAGGCGAAGGAAAGATCCTTCGCAAGCTGTCCAAGATCGCAGACCAGGTCAACTCCATCGAAGAGGACTTCGTCAACCTCACGGACGCCGAGCTCCGCGCGCTGACCGACGAGTTCCGGGAGCGCCTGGCCGACGGCGAGACGCTGGACGACATCCTCCCCGAGGCCTTCGCCACCGTGCGCGAGGCCGCCAAGCGCACCCTCGGCCAGCGTCACTACGACGTGCAGCTGATGGGCGGTGCGGCGCTCCACTTCGGGTACGTCGCGGAGATGCGCACCGGTGAGGGCAAGACCCTCGTCGGCACGCTCCCGGCCTACCTGAACGCGCTCTCCGGCAAGGGCGTGCACCTGATCACCACCAACGACTACCTGGCCGAGCGCGACTCGGAGTGGATGGGCCGCGTCCACCGCTTCCTCGGTCTCGAAGTCGGCTGCATCCTGGCGAACATGTCGCCGGCCGAGCGCCGCCAGCAGTACGGCTGCGACATCACGTACGGCACCAACAACGAGTTCGGCTTCGACTACCTGCGCGACAACATGGCGTGGTCGAAGGACGAGCTGGTGCAGCGCGGCCACAACTTCGCGGTCGTCGACGAGGTCGACTCGATCCTCATCGACGAGGCCCGTACCCCGCTGATCATCTCTGGCCCGGCCGACTCCGCCACCAAGTGGTACGGCGACTTCGCCAAGATGGTGCAGCGCCTGAAGATCGACCGCGACTACGAGGTCGACGAGAAGAAGCGCACCGTCGGCATTCTGGAGGCCGGTGTCACCCGTGTCGAGGACTACCTCGGCATCGACAACCTCTACGACGTCTCCAACACCCCGCTGGTCGGGTTCCTGAACAACGCCATCAAGGCGAAGGAGCTCTACAAGGCGGACAAGGACTACGTCGTGATGAACGGCGAAGTCATGATCGTCGACGAGCACACCGGGCGTATCCTCGCCGGTCGTCGCTACAACGAGGGCATGCACCAGGCGATCGAGGCCAAGGAGGGGGTGGAGGTCCAGAACGAGAACCAGACTCTGGCCACCATCACCCTGCAGAACTTCTTCCGCCTCTACGAGAAGCTCTCCGGCATGACCGGTACCGCGACCACCGAGGCCGCGGAGTTCCACCAGATCTACAAGCTCGGTGTGGTCCCGATCCCGACCAACAAGACGCCGCTGCGCATCGACCAGCCGGACCTGATCTACAAGTCCGAGCCGGCCAAGTTCGCCGCCGTCGTGGACGACATCGTGGTGCGCCACGAGAAGGGCCAGCCGGTCCTCGTCGGCACCACCTCGGTCGAGAAGTCCGAGTACCTCTCCCAGGAGCTGCGCAAGCGCGGCGTCCCGCACGAGGTGCTGAACGCGAAGAACCACGAGCGCGAGGCGCAGGTCGTCGCGCAGGCCGGCCGCAAGGGCTCGGTCACGGTGGCCACCAACATGGCCGGCCGTGGCACCGACATCATGCTCGGCGGCAACCCCGAGCACCTGGCCGCGGCCGAGCTGGCGCAGCGCGGGCTCTCCCCGGTGGACACCCCGGATGAGTACGAGGCCGCGTGGGGCGGCGCGCTCGACAAGGCCAAGGACGCGGTCAAGGCCGAGCAGCAGGAGGTCCAGGACCTCGGCGGCCTGTACGTGCTGGGCACCGAGCGTCACGAGTCCCGCCGCATCGACAACCAGCTGCGCGGTCGTTCCGGCCGTCAGGGCGACCCGGGCGAGTCCCGCTTCTACCTGTCGCTGGGCGACGACCTGATGCGCCTGTTCAAGGCCGGCATGGTCGAGCGCGTCCTGTCCATGGCCAACGTGCCGGAGGACGTGCCGATCGAGTCGAAGATGGTCACCCGCGCCATCGCCTCCGCGCAGACCCAGGTCGAGCAGCAGAACTTCGAGATCCGCAAGAACGTCCTCAAGTACGACGAGGTCCTCAACCGCCAGCGCGAGGTCATCTA
Source organism: Streptacidiphilus melanogenes (assembly GCF_000787835.1). Taxonomy (GTDB): domain Bacteria; phylum Actinomycetota; class Actinomycetes; order Streptomycetales; family Streptomycetaceae; genus Streptacidiphilus; species Streptacidiphilus melanogenes. The sequence continues at coordinate 17,641 of NZ_BBPP01000061.1, read as the reverse complement.
CGGCGAGCGCCGCCGCGTGCTCGAGGGCGAGGACCTGCACGAGCAGATCGACCACTTCATCGACGACACCGTCGACGCGTACGTCCGCGACGCCACGGCCGACGGCTTCGCGGAGGAGTGGGACTGGGACAAGCTGTGGACCGCCTGGGCCCAGCTCTACCCGATCACCCTCAAGATCGAGGACCTCGAGGACGAGGCCGGCGACCGCAGCGGCGTCACCGCCGACATGCTCTCCGAGGCGGTCAAGGAGGACGTGCACGCCCGCTACGTCGAGCGCGAGGAGCAGCTCGGCGACACGGTCATGCGCGAGCTGGAGCGCCGGGTCGTGCTGTCGGTCCTGGACCGTCGCTGGCGCGAGCACCTCTACGAGATGGACTACCTCCAGGAGGGCATCGGCATGCGCGCTCTCGCGCAGCGCGACCCGCTGGTGGAGTACCAGCGTGAGGGCTACGACATGTTCAACGCGATGATGGACGGGATCAAGGAGGAGTCCGTCTCCTACCTGTTCAACCTGGAGGTCCAGGTCGAGCAGCAGGTGGAGGAGGTCCCGGTCGCGGACGCGGTGCCGGCCCCGGAGATCCGCGCGAAGGGCCTGGACGCCCCGCAGCGTCCGGACCGCCTGCACTACAAGGCGCCCACGATCGACACGGCCGACGGCATCGTCGAGACCGACATCACCACCGACCTCGAGGACGAGCCCGAGGACGGTGACGGCCTGACCCGCGCCGAGCGCCGCAAGGCCGCCAAGGGCGGCCGTCGCCGCAAGAAGTAGTAGGACCTTTCCTCAGGGGCGCGGGCAACCGCGCCCCTGAGGACTTTCACCACCGTGACTCCAGCGCGGTGAAGCGCCACGTCACGTTCTGACTGCGCCTCAGGGCGCGGCACTCGAGCCGGAAGGCGAGGGTCTCCGTCCGGGCGCCCACGCGGATCAGGGCCGTGACTTCCAGGGCGTCCTGCCGGGGCGCGGAGTCGAAGACCCGCTGCAACAGCGGGCGGCAGCCGTCCGCACGGAGGCAGCCGAGGGCCCGCAGGGTCCGGACGCGGTCGTAGACGTCCTCCGTCGCGAAGGCCAGCAGCTGTTCCTGCGGGCGCAGGCCGGTGAGGACCTCCAGCAGCCGTTGCGCGTAGGCGCGCGCCAGCGGGTTCTGGGGTGTCGTGCACGGCGTCGGCCTGCGCCTGGCGCCGACACCGTGGATGCGGCCGATGCGAACGTTGCCGGTGTGCGTCGTCATGGCAGACGTGTATCTGTGACAGATGGTGGCGAACAAGGATCTTCGCGTGGGCCGCCGTGGCCTCTGGAGAATCACTTATCCGAGTGAAAAATGCCGTCTGAGCTGCGGCGATGGGTAGCGACTCCATCCGACGCCGGTCACGTAGAGCGACGGAATGCCACTCAATCGATGACGTTGCGCAACCGGCGTCGTGGGGTCGCGTTGACGCCTTATCCTGAGCGCATGCGCGTCTACGTGCCCCTCACCCTGACCGGTCTTGCCAAGGCTCATGCCGACGGCTCCGTCGCGCCGCCGCCGTTGCGGGCGTATGCCGTGACGCCGGCGCTGCGCGAGTGGTACCTCAGCGACGACATCGAGGAGCTGGAGTACGCCGCGCTGGTCCGTGCCTCGCTGGCCTCGCTGCGGATGCTGGCCGAGGAGCCGGACGCGCCGCGGCGGCGGGTGGTCGTGGCGGCGGACGTGCCGGACGGCGCGGTCGTGCTGAACGTGCAGGCCGAGCACGAGGAGGCCGCCGCGCTCGGCGCGGTCCGGTTGAACGAGCCGCTGCAGCTCGCGAAGGCCGCGTCCGTGCACGCCGACGCGGACGACGCGGAGGTGCTGGAGGACGTCGCGGCCGCCGCGCTCGCGCTGCCCTCGGCCGACGCGGGGGACGAGGACGCGCGCTTCACCGTGGACGGCGCCGAGGACCACGAGCTGCTCTGGTTCGCGACGCAGGAGATTCCCGGGCTGTTGCCGTGATTGTCAGACCTGCGAGATAACGTCCTGCTCATGCATCCACCACACATCGTCTGGGACTGGAACGGCACCCTCTTCGACGACATCTCCGCGGTCGTCGAGGCGAGCAACGCCGCCTTCGGCGAGATCGGCCTGCCGCCGATGACGGTGGAGGAGTACCGCGAGTGGTACCGGATACCGGTCATCGACTGCTACGCCGACCGGATCGGGCGGACGCCCTCGCAGCAGGAGTGGGAGCGGATGGATGCCGTCTTCCACACCCACTACACCGCGCTGCGCGTCTCCTGCGGGCTGGCCGCCGGGGCGCTGGAGCTGCTTGCCTCCGGGCGGTCCCAGTCGCTGCTGTCGATGTACGGGCACGAGGAGCTGGTGCCGCTGGTGCGCAGCTTCGGGATCGACGGGCACTTCCGCCGGGTCGACGGCCGGGACGGCACCTCGGGGACGTCGGGCAAGGGGCAGTACCTGGTGCGTCACCTGGTCGCGCTGGGGGATGCGGTGGATCCGGCCCGCACGGTGCTGATCGGTGACGTGCCGGACGACGCGGCCGCCGCCGCCGAGGCCGGTGTGCGGTCGGTGCTGTACACCGGCGGGGCCGGTTCGCGGCGCGGGTTGTCGCGCATCGGGGTGCCGGTGGCCGACACTCTGGCCGAGGCTGTCTCCCTGGCGGAGGAGCTGGTCGCATGATGACCGTATGTCAGAAATGGACGGAATCACCAGTGTTCCGGAGCCGCTGAACGAGCCGGTCCACAGCTACGCCCCCGGCAGCCCGGAACGGGCACGGCTGGAGGGGCGGTTGGCGGAGCTGGCCGCAGCCACCGACACGCCGCTGATGATGACGGTCGGCGGCGCCCAGCGCCTGGGCGGTGGCGAGCGGATCGACGTCGTGCAGCCGCACCACCACTCTGCGCGGCTGGGCGTGCTCGGCAACGCGACGGCCGAGGACGTGGGGCAGGCGGTGGAGGCGGCGCTGCAGGCCGCCCCGGCCTGGCGTGCGCTCTCGTTCGACGACCGGGCCGCGGTCTTCCTGAAGGCCGCCGAGCTGCTGGCCGGTCCGTATCGGGAGACGGTCGCGGCGGCGACGATGCTCGGGCAGTCCAAGACAGCGCAGCAGGCCGAGATCGACGCCCCGTGCGAGCTGGTCGACTTCTGGCGCTGGAACGTGCACTTCGCCCGCCGGATCCTGGCCGAGCAGCCGGTCAGCGGCCCCGGGGTGTGGAACCGGATGGACCACCGGCCGCTGGAGGGCTTCGTCTGCGCGATCACGCCGTTCAACTTCACGGCCATCGCGGGCAACCTGCCGACCGCTCCGGCGCTGATGGGCAACACCGTGGTGTGGAAGCCGTCGCCGACACAGACGCTCTCGGCCTGGTACCTGATGCGGGTGCTGGAGGCGGCGGGGCTGCCGCCCGGGGTGGTCAACATGGTGACGGGGGACGGGCGGGCCGTCTCCGAGGTGGCGCTGACGCACCCCGCCCTGGCCGGGGTCCACTTCACCGGCTCCACCACGACGTTCCAGGCGCTGTGGGGGCGGGTGGGGCAGAACATCGGCCGCTACGCGAGCTATCCGCGCCTGGTCGGCGAGACCGGCGGCAAGGACTTCGTCCTCGCCCACCCGAGTGCGGATCCGGCGGTGCTGCGGACGGCGCTGATCCGCGGGGCCTTCGAGTACCAGGGGCAGAAGTGCTCGGCGGCCTCCCGGGCCTACGTTCCGCGCAGCGTGTGGCAGGCCATGAAGGGCGACCTCCTCGACGAGGTGCGGTCCCTGCCCGTCGGCGATGTGTCCGATCTGTCCAACTTCATGGGGGCGCTGATCGACGACCGCGCCTATGCCAAGAACGTCGGGGCGATCGCCCGTGCCCGGGACGTGCACAGCCTGGACATCGTCGTCGGGGGTCACAGCGACGACGCCATCGGCTACTTCGTCGAGCCCACCGTGGTCATCGGCACCGACCCGCGGCAGGAGATCTTCTCCACCGAACTGTTCGGCCCGGTCCTCGCGGTCCACGTCTACGACGACGCCCGCTGGGAGCAGACCCTCGACCTGGTGGACGGCACCGCGCCCTACGCGCTGACCGGCGCGGTCGTCGCGCAGGACCGCGCCGCGATCGCCCGGGCCACGGACCGGCTGCGGTTCGCGGCCGGGAACTTCTACGTCAACGACAAGCCGACCGGCGCCGTCGTCGGCCAGCAGCCCTTCGGCGGCGGCCGGGCGTCGGGGACGAACGACAAGGCGGGCGCCGGGCAGAACCTTCTGCGATGGACGTCCACGCGTTCGATCAAGGAGACGTTTCTGCCGCCGACCGACCACCGGTATCCGCACATGGGGTGAGGGTCGTTCGATCCACGTGAAGGAGGGGTGGATTCCCCTTGGACAAGTCGTACAGCCGGTACCAAAGATCCTGACGCAGTGCACCGAATCGGCCCGGGACACGGTCTCCTACCCAAGTTAGGCTCGACCGGAACCACCGGGGCCGGACCGACCATCCCTCGCGATGAGGGAGGATAGGGACAGACCCGGTGGATCATGCGCAACTCCATGCAGATCCATGCAACCGCACCCACCAGGTCACGCAACGGCGCGCGACAGGAGCCAGATAGTCATGCAGACCCAGCTGGACGCAGCTAAGGCCGAACTGCTCAGCAAGGCGGCTCAGGGAGAGGCGCTCGGCAACGGCGCCCTTGCCTCGTACCTGAAGCACTACTACCTGCACACGGCCCCCGAGGACCTTCTCGACCGGGACCCGGTCGACGTCTACGGTGCGGCGGCCTCCCACTACCGGCTCGCCACCAAGCGCCCGCAGGGCGCCGTCGAGGTCCGGGTCTACACCCCGACCGTCGAGGAGAACAGCTGGTCCTGCGGCCACACGGTCGTGGAGATCGTCACCGACGACATGCCCTTCCTGGTCGACTCGGTCACCAACGAGCTGACCCGCCAGGACCGCGGCATCCACGTCGTGATCCACCCGCAGATGGTCGTCCGCCGCGACATCACCGGCAAGCTCATCGAGATCCTCGACCTGGACGCCTGCGACAAGAAGCGTCCGGCCGACGCGCTGGTCGAGTCCTGGATGCACATCGAGATCGACCGCGAGACGGACCGCGACGACCTGCGCGCCATCGAGTCCGACCTGCGCCGCGTTCTCGGCGACGTCCGCGAGGTCGTCGAGGACTGGAGCAAGATGCGCGAGTCCGCGCTGCGCCTCGCCGACGAACTGCGCGAGACCCCGCCGACCGGTCTCGAGGAGCAGGAGGTCGCGGAGACCTGGGACCTGCTGCGCTGGCTCGCCGACGACCACTTCACCTTCCTCGGCTACCGCGAGTACGACCTGGTGCAGACCCCGGACGGCGAGGACGCGCTGCACGCCGTCGCCGGCACCGGCCTCGGCATCCTGCGCTCCGACCCGAAGGCCGGCGACTCCTCCTCATTCGGCCGCCTGACCGCGCCGGCCCGCGCCAAGGCCCGCGAGCAGAAGCTGCTGGTGCTGACCAAGGCCAACAGCCGCGCCACCGTGCACCGCCCGTCCTACCTGGACTACGTCGGCATCAAGAAGTTCGACGCCCAGGGCAACGTCGTCGGCGAGCGCCGCTTCCTCGGCCTGCTGTCCGCCGCCGCCTACACCGAGTCGGTCAACCGGGTCCCGGTGGCCCGGCGCAAGGTGCAGGAGGTGCTGGCCGAGTCCGGTTTCAGCGCCGAGAGCCACGACGGCCGCGACCTGGTCCAGATCCTGGAGACGTACCCCCGCGACGAGCTCTTCCAGACGCCGGTCGACGAGCTGCTCTCCATCGCCCACTCCGTGCTGTACCTGCAGGAACGCCGCAAGCTGCGCCTGTTCCTGCGTCAGGACGAGTACGGCCGCTACTTCTCCGCGCTGGTCTACCTGCCGCGTGACCGCTACACCACCCGCGTCCGGCTGCGCCTGATGGACCTGCTGATGCAGGAGCTCGGCGGCTCCACCATCGACTACACCGCGTGGAACACCGAGTCGGTCCTGGCCCGTCTGCACTTCGTCATCCGCGTCCCGGCCGGCACCGAGCTGCCGCACCTGACCGAGCAGGACGTCGAGCGGCTGGAGGCCAAGCTGGCCGAGACCGCCCGCTCCTGGGCGGACGGCTTCAACGAGGTGCTGATCCGCGAGTGCGGCGAGGAGCGCGCCGCCGAGGCCTCGCGCCGTTACAACAACGCCTTCCCCGACGGCTACCGCGCCGACTTCACCCCGGCCACCGGCGTCGCGGACCTGCGCCAGCTGGAGTCGCTCAGCGGCGCCGGCGACTTCCGGCTGAACCTCTACCAGCCGGTCGACGCCGAGGCCGACGAGCGCCGCTTCAAGATCTACTGGGAGGGCGGCTCAGTCTCCCTCACCGAGGTGCTGCCGGTCCTGTCCCGCCTGGGCGTCGAGGTGCTCGACGAGCACCCCTACGAGCTGCGCCGCACCGACGGCACCGTCGCCTGGGTCTACGACTTCGGCCTGAAGCTGCGCCCCGAGGTCGCCGACTCCATCACCGACGAGAGCCGCGAGCGTTTCCAGGAGACCTTCGCCGCCGTCTGGACCGGGAAGGCCGAGAACGACGGCTTCAACTCCCTGGTCCTGCGCTCCGGCCTGACCTGGCGTCAGGCCATGGTGCTGCGCGCCTACGCCAAGTACCTGCGCCAGGCCGGTGTGGCCTTCTCGCAGGACTACATGGAGGACGCGCTCCTGGGCAACGTCCACGTCACCCGCCTGCTGGTGAACCTCTTCGAGGCCCGGCTCTCCCCGGCGCACACGCACAGCGCCGCCGAGCTGATCGAGGGCCTGCTGGAGGAGCTGGACTTCGCGCTCGACCAGGTCGTCAGCCTCGACGAGGACCGCATCCTGCGCTCGTTCCTGTCGCTGATCCGGGCCACCCTGCGCACCAACTTCTTCCAGCGCGGCGAGAACGGCGAGCCGCACGCCTACGTGTCGATGAAGTTCGACCCGCAGGCCATCCCGGACCTGCCGGCCCCGCGCCCCGCCTACGAGATCTGGGTCTACTCGCCGCAGGTCGAGGGTGTGCACCTGCGCTTCGGCAAGGTCGCCCGCGGCGGTCTGCGCTGGTCCGACCGCCGTGAGGACTTCCGTACCGAGATCCTCGGTCTGGTCAAGGCGCAGATGGTGAAGAACACCGTCATCGTGCCGGTCGGCTCCAAGGGCGGCTTCTTCGCCAAGCAGCTGCCGGACCCGCAGGCGGACCGGCAGGCCTGGCTGGACGAGGGCATCTCGTCCTACAAGACCTTCATCTCCGGGCTGCTCGACATCACCGACAACCTGGTCGCCGGCGAGGTCGTGCCGCCCAAGGACGTGGTCCGCCACGACGGTGACGACACCTACCTGGTCGTCGCCGCCGACAAGGGCACCGCGACCTTCTCCGACATCGCCAACGGCGTGGCGGGCGACTACGGCTTCTGGCTGGGCGACGCCTTCGCCTCCGGCGGCTCGGCCGGCTACGACCACAAGGGCATGGGCATCACCGCCCGCGGTGCGTGGGAGTCGGTCAAGCGCCACTTCCGCGAGCTGGGCCACGACACCCAGAACGAGGACTTCACCGTCGTCGGCGTCGGTGACATGTCCGGCGACGTCTTCGGCAACGGCATGCTGCTGAGCGAGCACATCCGTCTGGTGGCCGCCTTCGACCACCGCCACATCTTCGTGGACCCGAACCCGGACGCGGCCGCCTCCTTCGCCGAGCGCAAGCGGATGTTCGACCTGTCGCGCAGCTCCTGGGAGGACTACAACACCGAGCTGATCTCGGCCGGTGGCGGTGTCTTCCCGCGCAGCGCCAAGTCGATCAGCATCACCCCGCAGATGCGCGAGGCGCTGGGCATCGAGGCGGGCTTCGCCCGGCTCACCCCGGCCGAGCTGATGAAGGCGATCCTGCTCTCCCCGGTCGACCTGCTGTGGAACGGCGGCATCGGCACCTACGTCAAGGCGACGGCGGAGAACAACGCCGAGGTCGGCGACAAGGCCAACGACGCGATCCGCGTCAACGGCGGCGAGCTGCGGGTCAAGGTGCTCGGCGAGGGCGGCAACCTGGGCGCGACCCAGCTGGGCCGGATCGAGTTCGCGACCGTCGGCAACAGCGGCGAGGGCGGCAAGGTCAACACCGACGCCATCGACAACTCGGCGGGCGTGGACACCTCGGACCACGAGGTCAACATCAAGATCCTGCTCAACCAGGTGGTCACCGACGGGGACATGACGGTCAAGCAGCGCAACGCGCTGCTGGCCGAGATGACCGACGAGGTCGGCGAGCACGTCCTCACCAACAACTACGCGCAGAACGTGGCGCTGGCCAACGCGGTCGCCCAGGCGCCCAGCATGGTCAACGTGCACCAGCGCCTGATGCGCAGGCTCGCGAGCGAGGGCCACCTCAACCGCGCGCTGGAGTTCCTGCCGTCCGGCCCGCAGATGCGTGAGCGCGCGGCGGCCGGGCGTGGCCTGACCCAGCCCGAGCTGGCGGTGCTCCTCGCCTACACGAAGATCACCCTGGCCGACGAGATCCTGGCCTCGGACCTGCCCGACGACCCGTACCTGCGCGGCAAGCTGCACCGGTACTTCCCGCCGCAGCTGCAGGAGAAGTTCGAGACCCAGATCGACGCGCACGCGCTGCGCCGGGAGATCATCACCACGGTCGTGGTCAACGAGACCATCAACCGCGGCGGCATGACCTTCGCCTTCCGTCTGCGCGAGGAGACGGGCGCCACCTACGAGGAGGTCGTGCGCTCGCACACCGCGGCCCGCGCGATCTTCGACCTCAAGGGCATCTGGCAGGCCATCGAGGCGCTGGACAACAAGGTGTCGGCCGAGATCCAGACGCGGATGCGCCTGCACGCGCGCCGTCTGGTCGAGCGCGCCACCCGCTGGCTGCTCAACAACCGGCGCCAGCCGCTCGACATCGCCGAGACCATCGCGGTCTTCCGCGAGCGGGCCAACCTGGTCTGGAGCAAGGTGCCGGAGCTGGTCCGCGGCTCGGACCTGGAGTGGTTCCAGTCGGTGCGGGACGAGCTGCTCGAGGCCGGCGTGCCGGAGGAGCTGGCGGTCAAGTGCGCCGGCATGTCGTCGGTCTTCCCGTCACTCGACATCATCGAGGTGGCGGACCGGGACGGCGCCGACGTGCTGGACGTCGCGGAGGTCTACTACGACCTCGGCTCGCGTCTGCAGATCACCGAGCTGCTGGACCGGATCATCGAGCTGCCGCGTACGGACCGCTGGCAGTCGATGGCCCGCGCGGCGATCCGCGAGGACCTCTTCGCGGCCCACGCCACGCTCACCGCGGACCTGCTGGGTCACGGCGAGCCGGGTGCGACGCCGGAGCAGCGGTTCCAGGCCTGGGCCGAGGCCAACGCGACCCTGGTCAACCGGGCCAAGACCACGCTCGACGACATAAGGACGTCGGAGTCGTACGACCTGGCCAACCTCAGCGTCGCGATGCGGGTCATCCGCACGCTGCTGCGGACCGGGTCGATGCGCTGAGTGATCGGCTGACGTAACACGTTCGAGGGGCTCACGGCGACAGCCGTGGGCCCCTCGGCTTGAGTGCGGCCACAATCTGGTTGCAGTCAAGATCTGAATGCAGCACGACCCCTTGGCCTCAAGTTGCCATCAGGTTATGGTCCTGTCTCTGCAAGACCTTGCACGACCATGGCACAGCACGGCTCAACTGCACGGCTCTCACTGCACGGCGCGCACCCGGTCCACCCTCTTGGAGGCACGCAATGCAAGGAACCACCCCGTCCGGACGCCGCGCGCTCGCAGTGGCGGCGGCCGCCGCGCTCACCCTGCTCGCGGGCTGTTCGAACTCCTCCAGCAACAGTGGAGGTTCGGCCTCCGCCACGCCCACTCTGACCGGTGACTGCGCTCCCTTCCAGGCCTACGCGGGCCACTCGGGCACGACGGTCACCATGTTCGCCTCGATCCTCAGCCCGGAGTCGGACGCGCTCGAGCGTTCCTGGGCCAAGTTCAGCCAGTGCACCGGGATCAAGATCTCGTACGTGGGCTCGAACGACTTCGAGTCCCAGCTCCCGGTCCGCGTCAGCGGCGGCAACGCGCCGGATCTGGCGATCATCCCGCAGCCGGGTCTGCTCCAGCAGATGGTGAAGACCGGCAAGGTGGTCAAGCCGCCGGCGCAGACGGTCGCGAACGAGAACAAGTGGGCCCCGATCTGGAAGTCCTACGGGTCGGTGGACGGCACCTTCTACGCGGCCCCGATGAGCGCCAACATGAAGTCGCTGGTGTGGTACTCGCCGAAGGCCTTCGCCGCGGCCGGGTACACCGTGCCGACCACCTGGTCCGACCTGATGGCGCTGAGTGACAAGATCGCCAAGGCGGGCAAGAACAAGCCCTGGTGCGGCGGCATCGGCTCCGGCACGGCGACGGGCTGGCCGGCGACGGACTGGCTGGAGGAGGTCGTCCTCGGCAAGTACGGCGGCGACGTCTACGACAAGTGGGTCAGCCACCAGATCAAGTTCTCCGACCCGCAGATCATCGACGCGATGAACATCGTGCAGAACTGGATGCACAACCCCGCCTGGGTCAACGGCGGCATCGGCAACGTCCAGTCGATCGCCTCGACGACCTTCCAGGACGCGGGTGCGCCGATCCTCACCGGCAAGTGCTCGATGCTCCAGCAGGCCTCCTTCTACGAGGCGCAGTGGCCCAAGGGCACGAAGGTCGGCCCGAACGGCGACATCTGGGCCTTCAAGCTCCCCTCGGTGAACCCGTCCATCCCGACCCCGGTCGAGGGCGGCGGCGAGTTCGTCGCGGCGTTCAGCAGCCGGCCCGAGGTGCAGGCCGTGCAGAACTACCTGTCGACGACGGAGTGGGCGGAGAGCCGCATCAAGCAGGCGCCCGGCTGGGTCTCGGCGAACGAGGGCGTGGACCCGTCCATCTACACCGACCCGATCGACCAGCTCTCGGCGAAGTACCTGACCGACCCCTCGGCGACCTTCCGCTTCGACGCGTCCGACATGATGCCGGCCGCGATCGGCGCGGGCCAGGAGTGGAAGTCCTTCACGGCGTGGTTCGCGCAGAACCAGTCCGTGCAGAAGACCGCGTCCGACATCGACGCCGCCTGGCCGCAGTAGCCACTTCAGGGGCGCGAGGAACTGCGCGACAAGCCACCCACCGACGTGGCAGGCCGAGCGGACAGGGCCATCCGCACGCCGGTGGTTGCCCGCGCAGTTCCTCGCGCCGCTGGGTGCGCACCTGCAGGAAGGAGCAGAAGGCTTATGTGGGGCGATACTTCGATCAAGCTCGGGAACATGTTCGGTGCCGTCGCCGGCTTCCTCGGCGTGCTGCTCCTGCTGTTCTACCTGGCCGGGTTCGCGCGGGGGCGGCTCTCGCGGAGGCTGGCGATCCTGCTGCTGCTCGGACCTGCCGTACTCCTGCTGCTCGTCGGGATCGTCGTCCCGGCGGTGCGCACCATCTACCTGTCGCTCTTCAACGAGGACAGCACCAAGTTCCTCGGCGGCGGCAACTACACCTGGGCCTTCGGCAACTCCGACATCCACCAGGTGCTGCTCAACACCCTCCTGTGGATCGTCATCGCCCCGATCCTGACGACGGCGCTCGGGCTGGTGCTCGCACTGCTCGTGGACCGCCTGCGCGGGCAGGCGGTCTACAAGTCGCTGATCTTCATGCCGATGGCCATCTCCTTCGTCGGCGCGAGCATCATCTGGAAGTTCGTCTACGCCTACCGCGACCCCTCCCAGCCGCAGATCGGTCTGCTCTCCCAGATATGCATGTGGCTCGGCTGGCACAACCCGCCGAACTGGATCCTGTCGCACCCGCTGAACAACTTCCTGCTGATGATCATCATGATCTGGGTGCAGACCGGGTTCGCCATGGTGGTGCTGTCCGCGGCGATCAAGGCGATTCCGGAGGACGTCACCGAGGCGGCCGTGCTCGACGGCGCCCAGGGGTGGCGGCTGTTCGCCAACGTCACCATCCCGATGATCCGCAGCACCATCATCGTCGTGCTGACCACGGTGATGATCACGACGCTCAAGCTGTTCGACATCATCCGGACCATGACCGGCGGCAACTTCGGCACGCAGGTGCTCGCCAACGAGATGTACTCGCAGGCGTTCACCGAGTTCAACAACGGCCGGGCCGGTGCGCTCGCCGTCCTGCTCTTCCTGGCGGTGGTGCCGCTGGTCGCCTACAACGTCGCGATGCTGCGCAGGGAACGGGAGGTCCGCTGATGGCCACGCTCACGCCCACGGAGCGGAAGAGCCCGGAGCCGGCCCGTGCCGCGCCGACGCGCACCGGCGTGCGCCGCGCGCTCAGCAGCCCCCTGTCGACCGTCGCCGTGCTGCTCGTCACGGTGGTCTGGACGGTGCCCTCGCTCGGCCTGCTGATCACCTCGCTCCGGCCGCAGCAGGACGTCGCGCAGACGGGCTGGTGGGACTTCTTCGCGCATCCGCACCTGACCCTGGCGAACTACCACGACGTGCTGTTCAACGGCGGGTTCGGCGTCAGCGACGGGCTGATGCCGTACCTGGTGAACTCGATCGCCATCACCGTCCCGGCGACGATCTTCCCGATCGTGCTCGCGTCGATGGCCGCCTACGTGCTGGCCTGGATTCCGTTCAAGGGCAGCGACACGATTTTCTTCGTCTTCTTCGCGCTCCAGGTCGTGCCGCTCCAGATGGCGCTCGTGCCGCTGCTCCAACTCTTCTCCGGCGGCGCGCACATCGGCGGGCTGACCATTTTCCCGGCGGTCGGCATGGGCGGCTCCTACGCGCCGGTGTGGATCGCCCACACGATGTTCGCGATGCCGCTCGCCGTCTTCCTGCTGCACAACTTCATCGCGCAACTGCCCCGCGACCTCATCGAGGCCGCGCGTGTGGACGGCGCCAGCCATTTCCGGGTGTTCCGGTCCGTGGTGCTGCCCCTGGCGACGCCGGCGCTGGCCTCCTTCGCCATCTTCCAGTTCCTGTGGGTGTGGAACGACCTGCTGGTCGGCCTCACCTTCACCGGCGGTGCGCCGGAGTCGGCGCCGATGCCCTCGCGTCTGGCGCAGCTGTCCGGTTCCTTCGGCGACCACTGGGAGATCCTGACCGCGGGCGCCTTCGTCTCCGTGGTGATCCCGCTCATCGTCTTCTTCTCGCTCCAGCGCTATTTCGTCCGGGGCCTGCTCGCCGGTTCGGTGAAGGGCTGAGCAGAAGGAGCAGAACGGCCGATTACGCGGCTAACAACTGACAACAAGGCAAACGGAGACGCCACACGGGACCCGCTCCTACCTTCTGAATACCTCGAACCGGGGTTTTGGAAGGAGCGGGTCCCATGGCCGATGCGAACAATGGCCGAATCGAGATCGAAAGCGTCACCAAGCGCTTTCTGACGCCGGGCGGTGAGGTCTTCACCGCGATTTCGGACGTGTCGTTCACCGTCGAGCCCGGCCAGTTCTGCGCGGTCGTCGGACCGACCGGCTGCGGCAAGTCGACGACCCTCGGCATGGTCTCCGGGCTGGACCGGCCCAGCGAGGGCACGGTCAAGGTCGGCGGCAAGGTCGTCGACGGCATCACCGACGGCGTCAGCTTCATGTTCCAGGCGGACGCGCTGCTGCCCTGGAAGACGGTGCTGGCGAACGTCGCCCTCGGGCCGGTGTTCAAGGGCGCGGGCAAGGCCGAGGCGCAGGCCCGCGCCCGGGACTGGCTGCGCCGGGTCGGCCTGGCCGGCTTCGAGGACCGCTACCCGCACCAGCTCTCGGGCGGGATGCGCAAGCGCGTCGCCATGGCCGCCGCGCTCATCAACGAGCCGAAGATCCTGATGATGGACGAGCCGTTCGGCGCCCTGGACGTGCAGACCAAGGCGATCATGTCGAACGAGCTGCTGGGCCTGTGGGAGCAGAGCCGCCCCGCGGTCCTCTTCATCACCCACGACCTGGACGAGGCCGTCGCGCTCGCCGACAGGGTCGTCGTGATGACCTCCAGCCCCGGCACGGTCAAGGCGGTCTACGACATCGACCTGCCACGGCCCCGCGGCTCCGTCCAGGAGATCCGCTTCGAGCCCCGCTTCCTCGAACTGCAGCACCAGATCTGGGACACCCTGCGCGAGGAGGTCGAGCGCGCCTACGCGCGCACCGCCGGTGGTCCCGTCACGGAAGGCAAGGCAGCATGAGCACCGCATCCTCCACCACCCTGGACACCGTCGCCAACGACCGGGCGCAACCGGACGCGGCCAAGGCTGCGAGGCGCGCCGTCCTGCGTCGAAGGGGAGCGGTCTGGGCGGCCCGGGTCGGTTTCGCCGTCGTCGTCCTCGGCGGATGGGAGCTCGCCGCCCGGGCGAACCTGATCGACGCGTTCTTCTACGGGCAGCCCTCCGGCATCTGGAAGAGCCTGATCAACCTGTTCCGGAACGGAACCGAGTTCGGCTCGATCTACGCCAACATCTGGGTCACCATGCAGGAGGCGCTGATCGGCTTCGCCATCGGCGCGGTGGCGGGCGTCATCGTGGGTGTCGCGCTGGGGCAGAGCCGCTTCCTCGCCGACGTGCTCGGTCCGTACATCAAGATCGTGAACGCGATTCCGCGCATCGTCCTGGGCTCGATCTTCATTGTCGCCTTCGGCATCGGAACGCTGCCCAAGATCCTTCTCGCGGCCGTGCTGGTCTTCTTCGTCGTCTTCTTCAACGCCTTCCAGGGCGTTCGCGAGGTGGACCGCAACATCCTCGCCAACGCCAAGGTGCTCGGCGCCTCGCGACTGCAGGTCACCCGGCACGTCATCGTCCCCTCCGCGCTGACCTGGATCATCGCCAGCCTGCACAGCGCGTTCGGCTTCGCCATCGTCGGCGCGCTGGTCGGCGAGGTGCTCGGGGCCCAGCAGGGGCTCGGTCTGATCATCAAGAACGCGCAGAACCAGTTCGACCCGAACACGGTGTTCGCGGCCATGTTCCTCATCTCCGCGCTGGTGCTCGTCGCCGAGTGGCTGATCGGAAAGCTGGAGCACTGGCTGCTCTCCTGGCGGCCCGCCGCCCCCTCCGAGGCCTCCAACGCCATCTGACGCATCCTCACCCCCACCCTCGAAAGGCAAGTGGCTTCCCATGTTCAAGCGTTCCGCGGTCATCGCCTCCGCCCTCGCCCTGGCCACGCTCGGTGCCGCCACCGCGTGCTCCTCCTCCGGCTCCTCGGGCGGCTCCGGCTCCGCCGGAGGCGGCGTTCCCACGGTCAGACTGATGGTCGGCGGCATCGACAAGCAGATCTACCTGCCGTACCAGCTCGCCCAGAACCTCGGCTTCTACAAGAAGTACGGCGTCAACGTCGTCCTCTCCACCGAACTCGACGGTGGCATCGGCGCCGAGGACGCGATGGCCTCCGGTCAGGTCGACATGGCCGGCGCCTGGTACAACCACACCATCGACTTCCAGGTGAAGGGCAAGGCCGTCGAGGACATCGTGCAGCTGTCCGGCGCCCCCGGCGAGCGCATCATGTGCGCGAACGGCAGCGGCGTGCACTCCGCGGCGGACTTCAAGGGCAAGACCATAGGCGTCACCGACCTGGGCTCGGGCACGGACACCCTGGTCAAGTTCCTGGCGGCGCAGAAGGGGTTGAAGACCGGCGACTTCACCCGCATCGGCGTCGGCGCGGGCTCGACCGTGGTCGCCGCGCTGCAGAACCACAAGGCCGACTGCGCCATCACCACCCAGCCGACGGTCGCGGCGCTGGAGAAGAAGAACATCGCCTACTCGGCGATCGACCTCGCCACCACGACCGGCGCGAGCGGCGCCCTGGGCGGCATGTGGCCGGCGGCCGGCGTGCTGGCCCGCACCGACTGGGTGAACTCCCACAAGGACGCGGCGCAGAAGGTCGTCGACGCGCTGGTGGCGACCATGCACTGGATCAACACCCACTCCGCGGCCGACATCGCGAACAACCTGCCCCCGGCGTTCGTCTCCAACGCCCTGGTGACCAAGGCCGACTACGTCGCCGCGCTGACGCAGGACAAGGGCCAGTTCCTGCCCGACGGCATCATGCCGTCCGGCGGCCCGAAGACCTCCCTGGCGACGGAGGAGCTGGCGGGCAACGCGACTTCCTCGGTGAACCTCGGCACCACCTTCACCAACGAGTTCGTCATGGCGGCGAACAAGCTGGAGGGCTTCACCACGACCACCACCCCGGCCGGCGCCAACGGCTGAGCCGGCGCCTCGCGTTCGCGGTCCTCGCGCCGGGCGTCCGTCCCCACCGGACGGACGCCCGGCGCGCTCGCGAGCACGGGCACCGGCTCAGGTGCACCGGCGGAGGGGCGAAGGGACCGTCGAGGGGGCCCATCAGTGGACGGTTCCGCGTCCTGCCCTGGGAGGGGCTCAGCCGGGTGGCCACCGACGTCGACACCGGCCACCCCGTGACCGAGCAGCTGTGGGCGGTCGGCCGTCGAGCGCGCAGCGCTACACCAGGCGCGGCACGGGCGGCGCGCCCAGCGACTCGGCCGCCCGTTGTAGCGCGCTCGCCAGCAAGGCCAGGTCCGTCGGCCCGTTGCCCAGCTCCCGCACGGTGCGGGACGCCGGAGGCTCGCCCAGCGCGGACCAGTCCAGCGGCGTCACCGTCGGCCGCAGCGTCGCGGTCCGCGGGATCCGGCCCGTGACGCGGGCCGTCTGCAACGGTGTCACGCCGCCGTCGGGGTGCCGCAGCAGGCCCCGGCCGGGGCTGTCCTCGGCGAGGGAGGCCGCGTCGTCGACGTGGATCAGCAGCGCGGAGGCGGTGGGGGAGGCGACCCGCAGGGCGATGCGCAGCTGAGCCGCCTCGTCCACCGCCGTGCCGGCGGTGTGCTCCGGGGACGCGGTGGTGACGGCCAGACGGACGCCCAGGCGGGGGCCACGCAGGGCCGCGTCCTCGAGGACGTGCGCCAGCGGCGTGCCGACCAGGGCGTCCCAGTCGTCGACCGCGACGACCAGGTGCGGCAGCGGATCCGCCTCGACGGCGACCGGGCCGGGCGCGGGCACGGCGTTCGGGTAGTCGTCGGCGGGACGCCGCGGCGGCGCGAGCCGCGAGAGCGCCCGCTCCGCATGCCACGCCGCGAAGCTGCGCCCCTCCAACAGCGCCGCACGACGATCGAGTTCGGCGCTCAGGGCGCGGGCGGCCTCGCGCAGCGCGGGGCCGTCGGTGGTCGCCACGTGGCCGACCACATGGGGGAGCTCGACCGCGGGGGCGAGCCCCCGGGCCGGATCCGCGGGCGGACGGCCCTCGATCAGCAGCAGCCCCAGGCGGTCGGGGCGCTCGGCGACCGCAAGGGCCGCCAGCAGCGAGCGCAGCAGCTCGGTACGGCCGGACTGCGGTGCACCGCCGACGAGGAGATGGTCCGTCAGGTCGAGCGCACAGCTGCCTTCGCGGGTGACGCCGACCGTCGCGGTGGCGATCTCGCCGGAGCCGATGCGCAGTTCGGCCCAGCGGGCGGAGATCTTGGCCGGGGTGACCAGGTCGAGGCCGAGCAGGTCGAGCAGGCGGGCGGCCTCCGGCAGTGCGGTGCGGCCGCTGCCCCGACGCGCGGCGTCGGGCTCGCGCAGCGGCGCGAGGGCGCGGGAGAGGCGGCCGGCCCAGGCCGCGCCCACGGCGTCGAGGGCGACCCCGGTGACCAGCTCCCGCTCCGGCGCCGCGCGGTGCTGCCCCGCGGCGCGCGGCGCGCCGCCCGGCAGCGGCCGCCCTATGTCGAGCAGCGGCCGACC
>NZ_BBPP01000062.1 GCF_000787835.1 Streptacidiphilus melanogenes | reverse complement strand
TGACCTCACTGAAGACGCGGATTCGGTGCGATAAGCCCAATGGTAGGCGTGTACCGACCTTATCCGATGCTCCACCCGGTCCAGCGGGACGCCACCGATCGCGCCGATTCGTAGCACCCCGCCGGGCCGGTTCGTGTGCCTCCGCCCTTCGTCCCGCCACTCCGCTCAGCCGAGGCGGACGCGTGGGTCGAGCACGGCGTAGAGCAGGTCCACGACGATGTTGGCGACGACGATGAAGACCGCCGCCAGCAGCACCGTGGCGATGACGACGGGCTGGTCCTGTCTGGTGACCGAGCTCACGGCCAGCTCGCCGAGGCCGGGCAGGCCGAACAGCCGCTCGGTGACGATGGCCCCGCCGAGCAGTCCGGCGAGGTCGATGCCGAACTGGGTGACGACCGGCGTCAGCGCCGCGCGCAGCGCGTGGCGGATGGTGACCCGGCTCCGGGCGACGCCCTTGGAGCGGGCGGTGCGGATGTAGTCCTCCCCCAGCACCTCCAGCATCTGGTTGCGGGTGAGCCGGACGTAGGTGGCCGCGGTGATGAAGGCGAGCGCGAACCACGGCAGCAGCAGGTGGTGGGCCCACTCGAGCGGGTCGCTGGTGAGTCCCACGTATCCCGAGGGCGGGAACCAGGCCAGTCCCGCCGTGGTGAGCTTGAAGAAGAGGAAGTAGAGCAACAGGATGCCGATCAGGAACGACGGCATCGACAGCCCGATCAGCGCGAAGATCGTCCCGGCCCGGTCCAGCAGGCTGCGCGGGCGCACCGCGGAGACGACGCCGATGGCGACGCCGCCCACCAGCCAGAGCACGGCAGCGCCGACCGCGAGCGAGGCGGTGATCGGCAGCGCGTTGCCGATCAGTGTGGAGACCGGCTGGGAGTTGTAGTAGGAGTAGCCGAGGTCGCCGTGGAGCAGGCGGTCGAGGAAGTGCCAGTACTGCACCGGCAGCGGCTGGTTGAGCCCCAACTGCTTCGTGATCAGCTCGACCTGGCTCTCGGTGCAGAGCCGGCCGCAGATCATCCGCGGCACGTTGGAGGGGGCCACGTAGAAGAGCCCGAAGGTGAAGAGGCTGATCAGCCAGAGCACCAGGACCCCGGACAGCACCCGGCGGACGAGGAACCGCAACATCGACGAGCCTCCCGCTCAGTCCTGGAACAGGCGCTCGGCGCGCGGGTCGAGCGCGTCGCGCACCCCGTCGCCGAGCAGGTTGAAGGCCAGCGTCGTCAGCAGCAGCGCCAGGCCGGGGAAGAGCGGGAACCACCAGGCGACCTGGTAGAAGTCCAGCGAGTCGCTCAGCATGTTGCCCCAGGTCGGCGCGGGAGGGACGACGCCGAGCCCGAGGAAGGACAGGGTGGCCTCGAAGACGATCGCGATCGGGATCAGCAGCGTGGTGTAGACGATCACCGGCGCGAGCAGGTTGGGCAGCACGTCCACGAACATGATCCGCAGATCGCCCGCGCCCAGCGAGCGGGCCGCCTCGATGTACTCCTTCTCCCGGATGGACAGCGTCTGCCCGCGGACGATGCGGCCGACCGCCGCCCAGGAGAAGAAGGCGATCACGAACACCGAGATGGCGAGGCTGGAACCGAAGATCGACACCAGTGCGATCGCGAAGAGCAGGAACGGGAACGAGAGGACCAGGTCCATCACCCGGGACAGCACGGTGTCCACGGCGGAGCCGAAGTAGCCGGCCACCAGGCCGACCAGGACGCCCATGGCCACCGCCAGCAGCGTGGACACCACACCGACCAGCAGCGAGACCTGGCTGCCGTACAGGACGCGGACCAGGATGTCGCGGCCGAGGTTGTCGGTGCCGAGCAGGTGGCGGCCGCTCGGGCCGACGGGGAGCCCGTCCACGGTCAGGCCCTGGGTGCGGTCCTGGTCGGTGGGGCTCCAGCCGATCCAGTGCGCGAGCAGCGGCGCGGAGACGGAGAGCAGCGCGAGGAGCAGGATGAAGGCCAGCGAGATCATCGCGGCCCGGTCCTTGCGCAGGTGGATCCAGGCGAGCTGCCAGGGGCTGCGGCCCTCGATGGCGTGGCCTCCGGACGGCTGCGGCCGGGCCGGTGCCACGGCGACGGCGACACCGGCGGCGTCAGGGGTGCTGTCGGCGGGCCCGGGGGCGCTGCCGGGGGTCGGGTCTGCGCTCATTCGGCCCGCTCCTCCTCGGGGATGGTCGCGGTGACGCGGGTGAGGTCCTCGCCCGGCTCCACCGGGAAGTGGCAGGCCGTCAGGTGCGCGTCGGGGTCGCCCGCGGCCGCGAGCAGCGGCGGGGTCTGCTGCACGCAGATCTCCTGCGCCTTCGGGCAGCGCGGGTGGAACCGGCAGCCGGTGGGCGGCGCGATGGGGGACGGCACGTCGCCCGCGAGCACGATCCGCTGCCGGGCCGCCGCCTGGTCGGGGTCGGCGACCGAGGCCGCCGAGAGCAGGGCGTTGGTGTAGGGGTGACGCGGCCGTCCGTGCAGTTCCTCGGACGCCGCCAGCTCGACGACCTGCCCCAGGTACATCACCGCGATGCGGTCGCTGACGTGCCTCACCACGGACAGGTCGTGGCTGATGAACACGTAGGTCAGCCCGAACTCCCGCTGGAGGTCCTCCAGCAGGTTGAGGATCTGCGCCTGGATCGACACGTCCAGGGCGGAGACCGGCTCGTCGGCGACGATCAGGCTGGGCTTGAGGGCGAGCGCCCGCGCCACGCCGATGCGCTGGCGCTGGCCGCCGGAGAACTCGGCCGGGAACCGGTTGTAGTGCTCGGGATTGAGCCCGACCAGCTCCATCAGCTCCTGCACCCTGGGCTTGCGCTCGTCCCGCGCCCCCTCGCCGTGGATGGCGAACGGGTCGCCGATGATCGAGCCGACCCGGCGGCGCGGGTTGAGCGAGCCGTACGGGTCCTGGAAGATCATCTGCATCCGGCGCCGGAACGGCCGGACCTGGGAGCGGCTGAGGCCCGTGATGTCCCGGCCCTCGAACAGCAGTGTTCCCGACGTCAGCGGGTGCAGCTTGGTGATGCAGCGGGCCAGGGTCGACTTGCCGCACCCGGTCTCGCCGACCAGGCCCAGCGTCTCGCCGCGGCGGACCGTGAGCGACACGCCCTCGACGGCATGGACCCGGCCGACCTCGCGTTTGAACACGATGCCCTGCCTGATCGGGAAGTACTTGACCGCCTCCCTGACCTCGACCAGGGGCTCGGCGGTCGGGGGTTCGGTCGTCGGGGGCTCGGTCATCAGGGGCTCGCTCATGCCGCGCCTTCCTCGACGGCCCGGTCCTGGCCGGGGGTCTGTCCGGGCACCCGCTCGACCGTGCGCCCCGCGGCGCTCGCGTCCTGGCGGGCCCGCTTCATCTCCTCGGTGGTGCCGAGCAGATGGCCCGGCAGCCAGCAGGCGGAGGCATGCCGCACGCCGTCCTCGACCGAGGCCAGTTCGGGCTGCTCGCGGACGCAGCGGTCCATGGCGAACGCGCAGCGCGGGTGGAAGGCGCAGCCCGAGGGCAGCCGGATCAGGCTCGGCGGCTGGCCGGGGATCGGCCGCAACCGCGCCCCGGCTGCGCTGGAGGACGGGATCGACTCCAACAGGCCGTTGGTGTAAGGGTGGTGGGCGCGATAGTAGAGACCGCGCCGGTCCGCGCGCTCGGCGGCACGGCCCGCGTACATCACCATGACCTCGTCGGCGAGCCCGGCGATGACGCCGAGATCGTGCGTGATCATGATCAGCGCCATCCCGTTCTCCTGCTGCAACCGGAGCAGCAGGTCCAGGATCTGGGCCTGCACGGTGGCGTCGAGGGCCGTGGTCGGCTCGTCGGCGATCACCAGCTTCGGTTCCAGCGCCAGCGCCATGGCGATCAGCGCGCGCTGGCGCATGCCGCCGGAGAACTGGTGCGGGTAGTCGTCGACGCGCTGGGCGGGGTGCGGGATGCCGACCAGGCCGAGCAGGTCGACCGCGCGCCGACGCGCGACCGCCCTGGTCACCGGCTCGTGGGCGCGGATCATCTCCACGATCTGCCAGCCCACCTTGTACAGCGGGTGCAGGCTGGACAGCGGGTCCTGGAAGATCGCCGCGATCTTCGCGCCGCGTACCGCGCGGAACTCGTCCTCGCTCATGGCGAGCAGGTCCTCGCCCTCGAAGCGCGCGGTGCCGCGGACGCGTGCGCCCGTGGTCAGACCGAGCAGCGTCTGGGTGCAGACGCTCTTGCCCGACCCGGACTCGCCGACGATGCCCAGGGTGCGGCCGGATTCGAGTGCGAAGGAGACCCCCCGCACCGCCTGGACGTCGCCGTCGGTGGTGCGGAAGGAGACATGGAGGTCGGAGACCTCGAGAAGGCTCATGGCGCCTCGCAGCTGACGGACGGGCGAGCGGGCTCACGGCCTTCGCCCGTCGGGGCATGGGGACATGCGGGACCCCGCCGGCACGGGGTCGCCGTGCCGGACGGGGTTGGTGCAGCCGCCGGCCCCCAGCGGAGCCGACGGCGCGTCAGCTGCGGATCAGCTGCTGGGCGAGAGCCAGACCTCGGTGACGTCGTAGTTCTGCGAGAACAGCTCGAAGATCGCGTTGTGGACCCGGGTGGACCGGTACATCGCGTCGTTCTGCGTCTCGAAGGGGACGATCGCCGCGTCCTTCATGACCTGCTGGTCGGCCTGGTGCCACAGGGACTCGGCGGTGGCCTGGTCGGGCGCGGTCATGGCCTGGTCGAGCAGCGCGTTGAAGGCCGGGCTGTCGTAGTCGCCCCAGTCGGTCGAGCCCGGGCCGTAGTTGCGGCCGTCGAAGAGCGGCTCGAGGTTGGCGCGGCCGTTGTTGCCGAACCAGTCCGGGACCCAGCCCGGCTCGGTGATGTCCCAGTTGCCCGCCTTGGCGGCGCTGGGCAGGTTCAGGTACTTGCCGTAGTAGTCGCCCTGGGAGACCGGGACGATCTGCGTGGTGACGCCGCAGGCCTTCAGGTCCGCCTGGACGGACTGGGCCACGGCCGGGTGCTTGCCGGCGTTGCGGGCCAGGTCTTTGAGCACCAGGCCGTTCGGGTAGCCGGCGGCGGCGAGCATCGACTTGCACTTGGCCGGGTCGCCCTTGCTGCCCGGCGTCGCGTACGGGTCGAACTTCTCGTAGCCGAGGCTGCCGGGCGGGATGGCCTGGCCCAGCGGGGTGTTGAGGGTGGGACCGCCGTAGATCTGGCCGATCGCGACCTTGTCGATCGCGTACTCCAGCGCCTGACGCACCGCCACCTTGCCGAGCGCGCCCTGGTTGTTGGGACTCTGCTCGTTGAAGACGAGGAACGGGTTGGTGCTGCCGGAGGGGTAGACGCCGAGCCGGGGGTCCTTGGTGGCCTTCAGCGCGGGGACGGAGGCGGTGGGGACGGTGGTGTCCCACTGCATGTCGGCGGTGCCCGCCTGGAGCTGCTGCTGAACCGGGCCCTCGTCCTGGCCCTCGGTGATGGTGATGTGGTCGACGTAGGCGTCACGGACCGGGTCGGACGCCTTGGTCCAGGCCGGGTTCCGGTCGAGCTTGATCGACTGGTTGGCGGTGTACGAGGTGATGGCGTACGGACCGTCGGAGATCGTGTGGGAGCGGAAGTTGGCGTCGTCCGGGAGGTAGTTCAGGTACTCGGCCGGCGCCGGCGACGAGAAGGGCATCGCCAGGATGTTCAGGAAGTCGTTGGCCTTCTTCACCAGCGTGAACTGCACGGTCGTCGCGTCGACGGCCTTGATGCCGGAGATGTCGTGGCTCTGGATGAAGGCCTTGATCGCCGGAATGGTCGGGCTGACCTTCGCGAAGGCGTCGCAGTACTGCTGGAAGCCGGCGATGACGCCCTCGTAGTAGCCCGGCGCGCCGACCGCGTTGGGCGTCGGGTTGCACAGCCGCTTCATACCCAGGACCTCGTCCTGGGCGGTGACCGGGCGGGCCGGGGAGGTGTCCCACATGGCGTCGGACCGCAGGTGGACCGTGTAGGTGAGCCCGTCCGCGCTGATCCCCTGGTTGGCGGTGGTCGGAATCTCGGTGGCCAGGTCCGCCACGATCGTGGTGGACTTGGTCGGGTCCGTCGACGCGGGGTAGGTGAACAGCTGCCGGGTGAAGGCGCGTTCGAGGGTGTACGTGGCCGTGTAGTAGCCGCTGGCGGTGTCGAGGTGGTCGACGTCGCCGCTGCCGATCAGCTTGAGGGTGCCGCCCTTGACCGGCTGCCCGGCGGCGTTGACGTTCGCCGCGTTGTCGGAGGAGGTCCCACCGCTGGGACCGGGCACGGGTTTTCCGGACGAGGAACAGCCGGCGGCTGCGAGCGCCACGCTCGTCAGCACGGCGCCCAGCGCCAGGGGGCGGGTTCTTCGGGGTGTACGTGGCATATGGAGCGCCTCCTGCGATCGAGGTACGAGGTTCGATGCACAAGTGGCGCCGTGGGGGCGATGGGCGCTGGACCACGGGCAGGCGGAGGCCCACCCCTGGGTCGAGCCGCCGCGCGGAGTCCACGACGTCGCGGTGCCGGGTGAGGCACCGTCAGTAATTTCCGGGTGACCGGGCGTTCTGTCCACAGGGCGGACATCATCGAACTGATGTCGTTATCAGATCGCCACCGATTGTCACCCCGTCAGGTGCGTACTGCCTCGAGGGTGCGGGGCGGCTCGTCGTCCATCTCGAAGGCCAGCGGGAAGGGCGCGCGCCCCGCCAGACGGAACAACCGCACGATCCGGTGCCGCCGCACCGCGCGCGCCGCGCGCACCGAGTCGTTGTGGAACCGCCGCGCCATCGGCACCCGCCGCACGGCCTCCCCCAGCTCGACGAGCGCCTCCGCGCCGCCCGGTAGCGACGCCAGCGCCTCCAACTGCTCCTGCTCCGCGAAGACCGCCCGCAGCGCCTGCGAGAGCTCGCTCTCGGCGACCTCCCGGGCGTCCTCCTGTGCGGTGCGCGCGGCGTGCGCGGCCTGGTACATCAGGATCGACGCGGCCGGGTCCAGCATGGTCGACGTCGCCAACTCCAGCGCGCCCGAGGCGCGCCGCAGCAGCGCGGCGTCCAACGCGGCCCGCGCCGCGTCGATCCGCGCGTGCAGCCGGTCGAGGCGCCCGGCGGTCCAGCTCAGGTACAGCCCGAAGGCGATGACGACGACGCCGACCCAGATCCATGTGCTCACAGGGGGTGACCCTATCGGGCACGTCGGGCAGGAGAGGCCGCTGCACCGTCTCAGGGGCGCGGACCGGTGTAGAGCCCGGCCGGGCGGTGGCGCAGGGGCTCGGCGGCGTACTCCTCCAGTGCGTGGGCGATCCAGCCGGCCGTGCGGGCGAGGGCGAAGACCGCCTCCTCCGCGTCGGGCGGGAAGGCGCACAGCTCGGCGAGGAGAGCCAGGGCGACGTCGCTGTTCGGGAAGGCGCCGAAGCGCTCCGCCGCGACCTGGACCAGTTCGGCGGTGACGGCGCGCAGCCCGCGCGGGTCCGGGAGCGGTTCCAGCAGACGCAGCAGCGTCTCCGCGCGGGGATCGCGCGTGCGGTAGAGCGCGTGACCGAAGCCCGGGACGGAGCCGCGCTCGCGCAGGGTCGCCGCCAGCGCGGCGACGGGGTCCGTCTCGTGCGCACGCACGAGCACGCGACGGGCCAGCGCCCCCGCGCCGCCGTGGAGCGGGCCGTCGAGGACGGCCAGGCCCGCGGTGACCACGGCGTACGGATTGGCGCGGGTGGACGCGGCGAGGCGGGCCGCGTAGGTGGAGGTGGCGATGTCGTGGTCGGCCAGCAGGATCAACGCCGCGTCCAGGGCCCGCAGGGCCCGCGCGCTCGGCTCGTCCGGGCTGAGCCGGGCCCAGAGCCGCTCGGCCACCGACTCCCCCGCGGTCCCGGTCGCGCTCGGGCCGCGCTCCGGTACCGCCGCGAGCAGCGCACCGACCATCGCGCGGCCGGTGGCGACGACGCTCTCCGGCCGCAGGTCGAGGCTGAGCGGGTCGGCCACGGACGCGGCCAGGACGGCGGCCTTGAACCGGTCGACGATCCGCGCCGACGCGGGCAGCGCGTCCGCGCAGGCCCTTACGGCCTCCCGCAGCCGGGCGGCGGGTGGGGCGAACCGCGCGTCCGGCTCGTCCCGGCCGGTCCACAGCCACACCGCGGTGGCCTCGAAGGTCCCCCGCTCGGCGAGCTCGGCGGCGTCGCGACCGCGGAAGAGGAGCCGGTCGTCCTCCAGCAGGGTCAGCTCGGTGCGGATCGCGGGCGCAGCGGCGGGCTCGGCCGCACCCGCGCCGCCGCGCCCGGTGGTACCGCGTTCGGCGAGCGCGTCCACATCGGCGGCGGCGAAGAGGCTCCCCTTGCCGTCGGCGGCCCGCACCCGGGTGATCAGCCCGCGGCTGACGTACGCGTACAGCGTCTGCGGCTTCACTCCCAGCCGCTCCGCGGCCTGCTGCGTCGTCAGCATCCCCGCACCACCGCCCGGCATGAGCCGCCTCCCGTCCGTATATTGATTATTACGATCAACATTGACAACTATTGACGACTGCGGCGAGATTGGCAATATGAACGCCGATGAGCTGCTGAAAGAGACCGCCGACGACTACCGCGTCTTCGGGACCGTGCACACCAAGGGCCACTCCCCCGCCTACGAGCGGATCGGCGTGGCCGTCGCCGCGTCGCCGCAGCTGCTGGAGCGCCTGGCGGCGCTGCCGCCGATCAAACGGCAGCCGAACCTGCTGCTGGCCGCCGTGCGGTACCTCGGCGGCCCGGTCGACTCCGGCGAGGCGTTCGTCGCGTGGGCGCTGGGCCACTGGCAGCAGGTGCGTCCGGTGATCCTGGCGCGTGCCACGCAGACCAACGAGGCCGGCCGCTGCGCGACCCTGCTGCCGCTGCTCGCGTCCCTCCCGCAGCCGCTGGCCCTGATAGAGGTCGGCGCCTCGGCGGGACTGTGCCTCTACCCGGACCGCTACCGGTACCGCTACGACGACGGCACGGCCTTCGGCGCGGACGGCAGCCCCGTGACCATCCCCTGCGCGACGACCGGCCCGGTCCCGCTCCCTGAGCCCGACCGCTTGCCGCGGGTCGCCTCCCGCACGGGGGTGGACCTCAACCCGCTGAACCCCGCCGACGAGGACGACGCCCGCTGGCTGGAAAGCCTGGTCTGGCCCGGCCAGCAGGCCCGGTTCGACCGACTCCGTGCCGCGCTCTCCGTCGCCCGCGCCACCCCCGACCCGGCCCGGATCGTGCGCGGCGACCTCAACGCCCGCATCGCCGAGCTGGTCGCGGCCGCACCGGAGGGCAGCACGCCGGTGGTCTTCCACACCTCGGTGCTGTGCTACCTGCCGACGGAGGCGCGCCAGGCCTTCACGACCACGATCCGCGAGCTGCCCTGCCGCTGGATCTCCAACGAGGCCCCCGACGTCCTGGCGGACGTGGACGCGCTCCTGCCGTACGCCGCCCCGACCGAACGCGGCGTCAACATCCTCGCCCTGGACGGCAAGCCAGTCGCCTTCACGGGCCCGCACGGCGAGCGCCTCGACTGGTTCCCCCGCTGAGCAGGCGCGCCTCTCAGTCGCGCGCGAGCCCCAGCTTGGAGCGCCAGCCCGGGGCGGGCTCGGCCTCCGTGACCGCCGCCGCGCCGGTGGCGACGGTTTCGTAGACGGCGAGGATGTCCGCGCCGACCGTGGACCAGTCGAAGCGGCGCACGTGACGTGCGCCGGTGTCGCGCAGGGCCTCGCGGCGGGCGGGGTCGGCGAGGAGGCGGAGGACGACCTTGGCGAGGGAGTCCGCGTCCTCGACGGGGAAGAGTTCGCCGCTGGAACCGCCGTCGAGGACCTGCCGGAAGGCGTCGAGGTCGGAGGCGACGACGGGCGCCCGCGCCGACAGTGCCTCGACCAGGATGATGCCGAAGCTCTCGCCGCCGGTGTTCGGCGCGACGTAGACGTCGACGCTGCGCAGCAGCCGCGCCTTCTCCTCGTCGGAGACCATGCCCAGGAAGGTGATCCGCTCGCGGACCTCCGGCGGGAGGTCCTTGACGGCCTCCTCCTCGTCGCCCTTGCCGGCGACCAGCAGCCGCACCTGCGGGCGGGAGGCGAGGATCGTCGGCAGCGCGTCCAGCAGCGTGGGCAGGCCCTTGCGGGGCTCGTTGATGCGGCCGACGAAGCCGATGGTGTCGCCCTGCCACTCGGCGCGCGGCTCCGCGCTCGCGAAGAAGTCGACGTCGACGCCGTTGGGGATGACGACCGCGTCGCCGCCGAGGTGCTCGACGAGCGTGGTGCGCGCGTACTCGCTGACCGCGATGCGCGCGGAGATCTTCTCCAGTGCGGGCTGGAGGATCGGGTACGCGGCGATCATCGCGCGCGAGCGCGGGTTCGAGGTGTGGAAGGTCGCCACGATCGGGCCGTTGGCGGCCCAGCAGGCGAGCAGCGAGAGGCTGGGCGTGGCCGGCTCGTGGATGTGCAGGACCTCGAACTTGCCCTCGTGCAGCCAGCGGCGCACCCGCGCGGCGGAGAGGAAGCCGAAGTTCAGCCGGGCCACCGAGCCGTTGTAGGGCACCGGGACGGCGCGTCCGGCGGAGACGACGTACGGCGGCACGGGGGTCTCGTCGTCCGCGGGGGCGAGCACGGAGACCTCGTGGCCGAGGCCGATCAGGTGCTCGGCCAGGTCGCGCACGTGGAACTGCACCCCGCCGGGGACGTCCCAGGCGTACGGGCAGACGATGCCGATCCTCACGCCTGGGCCTCCACGGGCTGCGCGTCGGAATCCGGGTGGGCGGGCTTGTCCGGCCGGGGTTCGAGGTCGGCCAGCCAGAACCGCTGGAGCATGTGCCAGTCCTTGGCGTGCTCCCGCACGCCCTCGGCCCAGACGTCGGCCATGGCCTGGGTCATCGCTGCCGTCTTCTCGCGCCGGGTGCCCTCCTCGGGGACGAGGACCTCCTCGTGCACGCAGCCGCGCATGGTGCTCGTCTCGTCGTACCAGAGCGTGACCGGCAGCAGCGCGGCGCCGGTCTGCGCGGCCAGCGCGGCCGGACCGGCGGGCATCCGGGTCTTCTCGCCGAGGAAGTCGACCTCGACGCCGGAGGCGGACAGGTCGCGGTCGCCGACCAGGCACACCAGCTTGCCCGCGCGCAGCCGCTTGGCCAGCGTGGCCATGGTGTGGGCGCCGCCGGTCAGCGGCAGCACCTCCATGCCGAGACCCTCGCGGTAGGCGACGAAGGCGTCGAAGAGCTTTTCGGGCTTGAGGCGCTCGGCGACGGTGGTGAACGGGTAGCCGCGCACCACGACCCAGGCGCCGGCCAGGTCCCAGTTGCCCATGTGCGGCAGCGCCAGGATCACGCCGCGGCCGGAGGCGAGGGTGTCGTCCAGGCGCTCGATGTGCTCGGGCGTGAAGGAGTCGCGGATCTTCTCCTTGCTCCACACCGGCATGCGGAAGGACTCGCGCCAGTAGCGCAGGTAGGAGCGCATGCCCTCGCGGCTCAGCCCACGGATTCCGGCCTCGTCCAGGTCCGGGCGGACCCTGCGCAGGTTGGACTCCAGACGCAGCACGCTCTTGCCCTGGCGCTTCCACGCGGTGTCGGCGATGCGCCGGAACAGCGCGTCCGCGGCGGGCTCGGGCAGGCGCTTCACCAGGCCCCAGCCGGTGGCGTAGGCGAGATAGGTGAGCTGGTCCTTCACTGGGCCTCCCCCTCCGCCGCCCGCGCGGCGTTCAGTGCCGTGAGCTCCGCCGCCTCGCGGCGGACCGTGAGCACCCGCTGGAACACGGTGATCAGGCTGCCGACGGCGACCGCCCACAGGGCGATCGGCAGCAGCCACTCGATGCCCGGCACGCCGAACTGGTGCAGGCCGGCCAGGCCGGCCGCGACCAGTGTGCCGACCAGCCGCTCGGCGCGCTCGACGACGCCGTTGACGGCACACTTGAGACCGAGGCTCTCCGCGCGGGCCTTGGTGTAGGAGACGACCTGGCCGCTGGCCAGGCAGAACAGGGTCACCGCGCAGAGCAGCAGGTTGTCGCCCTTGCCGGCGTACCACATCGCGATGCCGCCGAAGATGGCACTGTCGGCGACGCGGTCGAGCGTGGAGTCAAGGAACGCGCCCCAGGGCCCCGAGCGGCCCGCCTGCCGGGCCATGTTGCCGTCGACCAGGTCGGAGAAGACGAAGGCGGTGATGACCAGCGTCCCCCAGAAGAAGCTGCCGCGCGGGAAGAAGACCAGCGCCCCGGCCACCACCCCGGCGGTCCCGACCAGGGTGACCGCGTCCGGGCTGACGCCCATGCGCAGCAGGAACGCCGCGAGAGGGGTGAAGACGCGGGTGAAGAAGGCTCGGGCGTATTTGTTGAGCATGGGTCTTCCGACCGCTCCGTTTCAGGCAGGTTCCGGCGGGTGCGCACGCGTGGGCGGCGCGTTGTCCAGGTGAGCGTCATGCTATCGGGCCGACTGCACCTGACCGGCGTATGGACCTGCGGCGAACAGAGTGGGAGGCTCCAAAGTACCGCGGGTGACCTGCGTCACATCAGACGTCCCTCCAGAATCACCGACCGGTTCGACCGACGCGGCCCCGTGGCGTCTCTGCAGCGCGCGTGCGGGAGGAGATCACGATCATGGCTGACAAGGCGAACACAGCCGCAGGAGCCGCCGGCAGGGCACCGTCGGCCGACCGGCCTGAGCAGATTCGGAACGTGGTGCTGGTCGGCCACAGCGGAGCGGGGAAGACGACGATCGCCGAGACCCTCGCCCTGGCCACGGGGGCGATCAACCGGGCCGGCCGGGTGCAGGACGGCACGACCGTCTCCGACTACGACGAGATCGAGCACCGCCAGCAGCGCTCGGTCCAGCTGTCCCTGGTCCCGCTGGAACACGCGGGCTTCAAGATCAACCTGCTGGACACCCCCGGCTACGCCGACTTCACCGGCGAGCTGCGGGCCGGCCTCCGGGCCGCCGACGCCGCGCTGTTCGTGGTCCCGGCGAACGAGGAGATCGACGGCGCGACGCGCGGCCTGTGGGACGAGTGCGCGGCCGTGAACATGCCCCGTGCCCTCCTCGTCACCAAGCTGGACGCGCCCCAGGGCGACTTCGACGCCACCGTCGAGCGCTGCCGCGAGGCGTTCGCGCTCGACGCCCCCGAAACGGTCCTGCCGCTCTACCTGCCGCTGCGCGAGGGCGCCCCCGGCTCCGACGGCGTCCCCGCCGTCACCGGCCTGGTCGGCCTGCTGAGCCGGCACACCTACGACTACGCGAGCGGCAAACGCGTCGACGCCGAGGCCGGCCCCGAGCTGACCATGGAGATCGACGCCGCGCGGGAGCGGCTGATCGAGGGCGTCATCACCGAGAGCGAGGACGAGACGCTGCTGGACCGCTACCTCGGCGGCGAGTCCATCGACACCAAGACCGTCATCGACGACCTGGAGAGCGCCGTCGCCCGCGGCCACTTCCACCCCGTCATCGCGGTCCTCCCGGCGGCGGACGGCTCCAAGGAGGGCGTCGGCACCGCGGAGCTGCTGGAACTCGTCACCTCGGCGTTCCCGTCCCCGGTCGAGCACGTCACGCCCGTCAACGAGGGCGACGAGGCACTCGCCTGCGACCCGACCGGACCGCTGGCCGCGCAGGTCCTGAAGGTCACCAGCGACCCGTACGTCGGCCGGCTCACCCTGTGCCGGATCTTCTCCGGCACGCTGCGGCCCGACGGCCAGGTCCACATGACCGACGCCGACACCGACGAGCGCGTCGGCGCGCTCTCGTCCCCCTTCGGCAAGACGCTGCGGCCGGTCCCGCAGGCCGTGGCCGGCGACATCGTCTGCGTCGCCAAGCTCACCCACGGCACGACCGAGGACACCCTGAGCCTGCCCGACCACCACGTGGGCCTGGACCACTGGGCGCTCCCCGAGCCGCTGCTGCCGGTCGCCATCGCCGCCCACAGCAAGGCCGACGAGGACAAGCTCTCCCAGGGCCTGGCCCGCCTCGCGGCCGAGGACCCGACGCTGCGCCTCGAGCAGAACCCGGAGACCCGCCAGCTGGTCCTGTGGTGCCTCGGCGAGGCCCACGCGGACGTCATGCTGGAGCGCCTGCGCGGGCGGTTCGGCGTCCACATCGACACCGTCGACTACATCGTCCCCTTCCGCGAGACGATCGCCGGTCCGGCGACGGGCCGGGGCCGGCACGTGAAGCAGTCCGGCGGCCACGGGCAGTACGCCATCTGCGAGATCGAGGTGGAGCCGCTGCCGACCGGCGCGGGCTTCGAGTTCGTCGACAAGGTGGTCGGCGGCGCGGTCCCACGCCAGTTCATCCCCTCCGTCGAGAAGGGCGTCCGCGCGCAGCTGGCCCGCGGCGTGGCGGCGGGCTTCCCGCTGGTCGACGTCAAGGTCACCCTGGTCGACGGCAAGGCCCACTCCGTCGACTCCTCCGACGCCGCGTTCCAGACGGCGGGCGCGCTGGCGCTGCGCGAGGCCGCGGCGGACAACGTGCGGCTGCTGGAACCGGTGGCCGAGGTCCACGTGCTCGTCCCCGACGACTACGTGGGCGCCGTCCTCAGCGACCTCTCCAGCCGCCGGGGCCGGGTCCTCGGCACGGAACCCGTCGGCACGGGCGGCCGCACCGCGGTCCACGCGGAGGTCCCGGAACTCGAGATCGTCCGCTACGCGGTCGACCTCCGCAGCCTCAGCCACGGCGCGGGCTCCTTCACCCGCGCCTACGCCAGGCACGAGACCCTCCCGGACGCGATCTCCCACAAGGTCCTGAAGGCGACCGTGAAGTAGTGCCCGCCGACCTGTGACGGCTCCCCCGACCCCGGCCGGGGGAGCCGCCGTGCGGCGCCGACGCCGGGTTGCCCGTCCTTCAGCCGGACACGACCCGCGCAGCCGGTGTACGGCGCTGCGCCCGCGAGCAGGGTGGGCCCACCGCGTACCGACCGCGCTCCACACCGCCGGTCGCGGCGGCGGGAGTTGCACCCCGTCCGCTCCGCCCGCCCGATCGACCTTCGGAGGAGCCTGATGGCGTTGGAGATCGTCTACGAGACCCACTCCACGACCACCGACAACGAGGCGGGCATCGCCACCGGCCGACTCCCCGGCCGGCTCTCCGAGCTGGGCCGTCGTCAGGCCGCGGAACTGGGTGCGCGTCGGCGTGGTGGCGGGTTCGCGGCCGTGTTCACCTCCGACCTCCACCGCGCGGTGGAGACGGCCCGCATCGCGTTCCCCGACGGCGAGCCGCCGGTCCACCAGGACGTCCGGCTGCGGGAGTGCGACTACGGCGACCTCAACGGGGCGCCCGCCACCCTCGTCGCGGCCCAACGGACCGCGCGCATCGACGACCCCTTCCCCGGCGGCGGCCAGAGCTACCGCCAGGTCCTCGCGGCCACCGACGCCTTCCTCCGCGACCTGGCAACCGACTGGGACGGCCGCCGGATCCTGCTGATCGCCCACTCGGCCAACCGCTGGGCCCTGGACTGCCTGCTCGACGGAGCGTCACTGGAGCACGTTCTCGCCGACCCGCCCGCCTGGCGCCCCGGCTGGCACTACACGCTGCCCGCCGACCGGCCCTGACGGGGCCCGATCGCGCAGGCGGGTGTGCCGCCGGGGAGGCGATGGCGGTTCGCGGCCACCAGGCGGTAGACCGCGGCCACCGCCGTCCGCACGCCCGGGAGCAGCATCGCCCCGCCCAGGGCGTTCCAGGGGGCTCTGCGGGTGCGCAGCAGAACCTTGGCGACCGCGTCGGACCCGCCGTAAACCCGACCCGTCGGGGTGAGCCACAGGACCTCGGTCTCCGCGCGCGCCCGCAGCGCCGGGTCCAGGCCCGCGAACTGGAAGGGGACCGAGTCCCAGCCGTCCGTGCCCAGCACGCGCTCGCCGAACCGCAGCGACGAGGTGCAGAACGCGCAGTCGCCGTCGTAGACCAGGACCGGTGTCCGCGCCGAGTAGTCCATGACCACATTCTCGCAGGTCCCTCCCGCAGTCGCGTGGGGGAACCCGCTGACATGGCGTGATCCACGGAGATACGCTGGCAGGGCACGCCCGTTGACACGCGTTCAGGGGAGGAACCGCGACGATGAGCGATGGACCCTTCGGGCCCCAGGTGCTCCGTACCGACCCGTCGCCGAGTTCCGGGGCCACGACCTCCCTGTCGTCCATGGCCTACCGGGACGGCGACTTCAAGCAGTTGATCGATCTGCACCCGGAGACCAAGTCCAAGCCGGGCCGGATCAAGCTGCTCTCCCCCAACCTGGGCGAGGCCTTCTGCGAGGCGCTGATCGCCCGAGCCCTGGGGGCGAAGCGCAAGCCGATCGTGCCGTCCTACGGGCTGCAGCCGCGCATCGTGGTCGAGCACTGCCTCGAGGCGGAGGACGTGCGGCACCAGCGGGACAAGCAGCTGACGCTGGTCGCGGCGGTCTTCGGGCTGATCTTCCTACCGGGCACGCTGCTGTGGCTGCTGGTGTTCGAGATCGCCCGCCGCACGCCGGAGAAGAACCGCCAGCTCTACCAGAACCTCGGCCTGGCCGTGGTCGTGCTGATCGCCGCGCTGCTGGCCTGGCGGCCGCACGTCACCGGGTTCTGGGGGCTGTACCTGCGGGTGATGACGATCGTGCCGCTGGTCGGCTGGTACCTGGCGCGGCGGATCTGCCTCAACACGGCGCAGAAGCTGCGCGACCGGTGGAACGGGCTGTTGGAGGGCACCGCCCTCGGGCCGACCGTGCCGGGTGCGGTGCCGAAGGGGCCCGACGACCACAAGGCCGAGTACCAGCGTCAGCGCCTCGCCGAGCTGCTGGCCGAGCAGGACTCCAACATCGGCCACTATGCGGGCTCCAAGGGCATCCTCGGGATAGGCCCGCGCTGGGCCTCCTGGAGCCTGGCGGAGCAGCTGACGCCCGCCGAGGGGCACCAGGAGATCCGGCCGTTCCACAACTTCGACCTGGTCCGCAAGATCGAGGAGCACCTGCACCGGCTCGGGCGCAGCGCGGTCTCCGAGGGCGGCATCCCCGGCGTCCGGGTCGACCACTGGGTGCTGCTGCCGGTCGGCGAGGGCGCCGACGAGATCTCCCGGCCCTCGGGGCCGGACATGGACGGCCACCGGATGCGTCAGGTCTCGGTCGCCGACCTGGCCAACAAGCAGACCTTCGGCGAGGGCCCCCGCCACTACCTGGGCGCCCAGTTCGTACTGTGGAACGGGCAGTTGATCGTCACCCTGATGGCGAACGTCTCCGTCCTGCACGACACCCTGCGCATCGAGGTGACCGGCCACGCGCTCGGGCCGGTGAACCCGCTGTTCGGCAAGAAGGCGGCGCCCCCGGAGAAGACCGTGGCCAAGCGCGGCAAGTTCTGGGAGGAGGTGACGGTCAAGCTGCCGATCGTCGACAACGCGGAGGTGGTCCGCCTCGCCACCCGCGCGCCCTTCACCTGGCCCTGGAGCGCGACACTGCTCAACTGGCTCGGCGGCTCGGTCAAGCTCCCCGAGCCGTTCGGCATCCGCTCCGCCTGGGCGGGCCGTCCGTGGACCCACCGCTTCATGGCGGACGACGCGATCCGCGTGGCGACCCCGTTTCTCCGCGCCTGCCACGCGGGCGCGATGGAGCTCCTGGCCGACCACGACATCAACCTCGAACGCTTCCAGGCCCGCTCCGCGATGCTCAGCGGCGAGGTCCAGGGCATCCGCCCGTTCAAGGCCGACGTCTACGACGCGGACTGACCATGCTGACCCTGCTGCTGGCACCGACCCTGCACCTGCTGCTGCCCGGAGACGGGCCGCTGCTGGCCGTCGCCGCCCTCGCCACGCTCGCGCTGCTCGTCACCGCCGCCACCCACGGGGCCGTCCGTGGGCGGCTCGGACCGCTCACGGGCTCCGCAGCCGCCCGGCGGCCCGGGCCGTGGCGCGCCTACGCGTGGCACACCGCCTTCATACCGCAGCGCGACCCCGACGCGCGCGGCCGACGCCGCCCCCGAGCCCCGTCCGCCCCGCTCGGGGCGGTCACCGACTGACAAGACACGGTCCGTACCGCCCTTCCGCGTCCGCACACCATCGCGTCACGCGACGCCGTCGAAGGGTCCTTCCGTCATGCACGCCTACCTTGCCCTGCCCTCGCTCTCCCCGTTCGCGCTCCTCGATCCCGTGGCGAGGGAGGCCGGACAGCTCGTCGCGGCCCTCTCCCACCTGGTCCCGGCCGCGCTCGCCGTGGTCCTGTTCACGATGGGCATCCGGCTGCTGCTCCACCCGTTCGCCCGGGCCGCCGCCCGTGGGGAGAAGGCCCGCGCCCGCCTCGCGCCGCGCGTCGCCGCGCTGCGGAAGCAGCACGCTGCGAGCCCGGAGCGGATGCAGCGCGAGCTCTCCGCGCTCTACCGGGAGGAGGGCGCTTCTCCGCTGGCCGGGTGTCTGCCCATGCTGCTGCAGATCCCCGTCTTCTCGGTGATGTACCGGCTTTTCACCGGCGTCGCCGACCCGGGCGGCCAGGCGCTGCTCGCGCACACGCTCCTCGGCGTGCCCCTGGGCGCGCACCTGGCCGTCGCCGGGACGACCCTGCCCACGGCGATGGTCTTCGGCGCGCTCCTGCTCGGTCTGCTCGTTCTCGGCTACCTCAACTACCGCCGCGGGCAGCGCCTTTCACCGCAGGGCCCGCGCCTGCTGGCGCTGCTGCCGTTCGGCACGGCCGCGTTCGCGCTGCTGCTGCCGCTGGCCGGCGCGCTCTACCTGCTCACCACCACGGCCTGGACCTTCGGCGAGCGCGCCCTGCTGATGTAGCCGGACCGCTGGTGCGGCTACTCCGGCCAGGCGTCGGCGATCAGCTTGCGGGTGTCGCCGAGCATCTGCGGCAGCACCTTGACGTGGCCGACGACCGGCATGAAGTTGGTGTCGCCGCCCCACCTGGGAACCACGTGCTGGTGCAGGTGGGCGGCGATGCCGGCGCCGCCCGCGGAGCCCTGGTTGATGCCGATGTTGAAGCCGTGGGCGCCCGACGCCCTGCGCAGCGCGGTCATCGCCTGCTTGGTGAGCTCGGCGATCTCGACGGTCTCGTCCGCCGTCAACTCCGTGTAGTCGGCGACGTGGCGGTACGGGACGGCCATCAAGTGGCCGCCGTTGTACGGGTACTTGTTGAGGACCGCATAGGCGTGGACACCGCGGCGGACGATCAGGCCGTCCTCGTCCGTCATGGACGGGATCGCACAGAACGGGCAGCCGTCGTCGGGCGCCGGGCCGGTGGGCTTGGACTCGCCCTGGATGTACGCCATCCGATGCGGGGTCCACAGGCGCCCGAACCCGTCGGGGGCGCCCGCTCCGTACTGCTGCTCCGGCTCCGTCGTCATGCTGATCAGCATAGACGTGAGGGCGGTCCCGCCGGGACCGCCCTCACCTTCGCCTTACTCGACGGTCAGGTCTGGCCGCCGCCTAGACCTGCACCCGGCTCAGACCTGCACCCGGCGCTCGACCACGTCGACGAGCTTGGCCAGGGCGTCGGCGCGGGCGATGCCGTTCTCCTGGGAGCCGTCGCGGTAGCGGAAGGAGACCGTGCCGGCCGCCATGTCCTCGTCGCCGACGATGATCATGAACGGGGTCTTCAGCTTCTGGTGGTTGCGGATCTTCTTCTGCATCCGGTCGTTCGAGGCGTCCACGTCCACCCGCAGACCCTTGGCCTTCGCCTCCCGGGCGAACTCCTGCAGGTACTCGACGTGGGCGTCGCCGATCGGGATGCCGACCGCCTGGACGGGGGCCAGCCACGGCGGCATGGCGCCCGCGTAGTGCTCCAGCAGCACCGCGAAGAAGCGCTCGATCGAGCCGAACAGCGCGCGGTGGATCATGACCGGGCGCTGGCGCGAGCCGTCGGGCGCGGTGTACTCGAGGTCGAAGCGCTCCGGCAGGTTGAAGTCGACCTGGATGGTCGACATCTGCCAGGTGCGGCCGATCGCGTCCTTGGCCTGGACGGAGATCTTCGGGCCGTAGAAGGCCGCGCCGCCCGGGTCCGGGACCAGCGGCAGGCCCTGCTTCTCGGCGGCCTTGCGCAGCGTCTCGGTCGCCTCCTCCCAGACCTCGTCCGACCCGATGTACTTCTCCGGGTCCTTGGTGGAGAGCTCCAGGTAGAAGTCGTTCAGGCCGTAGTCGCGCAGCAGGTCCAGCACGAAGGTCAGCAGCGAGTCGAGCTCGTCCGCCATCTGCTCCTTGGTGCAGTAGATGTGCGCGTCGTCCTGGGTGAAGCCGCGGGCACGGGTCAGGCCGTGCACCACGCCGGACTTCTCGTACCGGTACACCGTCCCGAACTCGAAAAGGCGCAGCGGCAGCTCACGGTAGGAGCGCCCGCGGGCGTCGAAGATCAGGTTGTGCATCGGGCAGTTCATGGGCTTGAGGTAGTAGTCCACGCCCTCGTCGAGCTGCATGGGCGGGTACATGCCGTCGGCGTACCAGTCCAGGTGGCCCGACTGCTCGAACAGGGTGCCCTTGGTGGCGTGCGGGGTGTAGACGAACTCGTAGCCCGCCTGCTCGTGCCGCTTGCGCGAGTAGTCCTCCATGGCCCGGCGGATGATGCCGCCCTTGGGGTGGAAGACCGCGAGGCCGGAACCGATCTGCTCCGGGATGGAGAACAGGTCCAGCTCGGTGCCGAGCTTGCGGTGGTCGCGCTTCTCGGCCTCCTCCAGGAAGTCCAGGTACGCCTTCAGCTCGTCCTTGGACGGCCAGGCGGTGCCGTAGATGCGCTGGAGCATCGGGTTCTTCTCGCTGCCGCGCCAGTAGGCGGCGGCGTTGCGCATCAGCTTGAAGGCCGGGATCAGGCGGGTGCTCGGCAGGTGGGGACCGCGGCAGAGGTCCTTCCAGCACAGCTCGCCGGTCTTGGCGTCCAGGTTGTCGTAGATGGTCAGCTCGCCGCCGCCCACCTCGACGTTCGCGCCGTCCTCGGAGGAGGCGGAGCCCTTGAGGCCGATCAGCTCCAGCTTGTACGGCTCGCCCGCCAGCTCCTCGCGGGCGGCGTCCTCGGTCACCACGCGGCGCTGGAAGCGCTGGCCGCGCTTCTGGATCTCCTGCATCTTCTTCTCGATGACCTTGAGGTCCTCGGGAGTGAACGGCTTCTCGACGTCGAAGTCGTAGTAGAAGCCGTCCTTGATCGGCGGGCCGATGCCGAGCTTGGCCTCGGGGAAGACCTCCTGCACGGCCTGGGCCATCACGTGCGCGGTGGAGTGGCGCAGGATGTTGAGGCCGTCCTCGCTGGTGATCTCGACGGGCTCGACCTCGTCGCCGTCCTGGAGAACGTAGGTGAGGTCCTTCAGCTCGCCGCCGACCTTGGCGGCGATGACGGCGCGTTCGCCCTGGAAGAGCTCGGCGGCCGTCGTGCCCGTCGTCACCACGCGGTCTTCCCGATCGGGTTCGCGACTGATGGCCACACGGACGTCCGACACCGGACTCTCCTGACTCTCGGTTCCTCATGGAAGCGCAGCTTTCGGCACTGCGGTCACGATGGTACCCGGGATGTCGCCCTCCTCAGGGGCGCGCGACTCTGCTGGTCGGCGGCTCCGCCGCGTGGGCGCGAAGTCCCACCCCCGGGGGAGCGCCCCGTCCGCTCGGGACCTCACTGCTCCGGGTGGCTCCGCCCACGCCGGGGGCGCCTCCCGGCCGGAGGCTGGGGGAAGCCGCACGTCGGCCGCGCCTCGCGCCTCCGGGCGGCGCAACCGGCTCAGTCCGTCTCGTCCTCGGCGTCGGCGCTGCCGCCGGTCAGGCCGGCGCGGAGGCGGAGGGTCTTGGCGAGGCGTTCCCGCTCCGCCTCGTCCAGGTCGACCGGGGTTACGTCGCACGCGCCCGCGACCCGCCGGAAGCCGCCCTTGCGTTCCAGACGGCCGCGCAGGCGGATGGGGGTGCCGTCGAGGTGCGCGGCGACGGCGACGCGGTACTCGGCGTCGGAGAGCTTGGCGCGGACCTCGTCCACGTCAGCGCCGCTCAGGACGCGCAGGCGGACCGTACCCGCGCCGCCGGGCGCCGTGCGCTTGAGCCGCACCACCGCCCCGGTGAGCTCGACTTCGACCGAGGGCTCGCTGCCTTCGAGGCGCGCCGCCGCGTCCGTGAGCGCGGGCAGGTCGCCGGGCGAGAACTCGACCGCGGGACGCCGGCTGCCGAAGCCGGGCGGCGGGCCGACCTGCGCGGACCAGTGCAGGCTCACCCGCGCGCCCTCGCTGCCGCGCACCAGCAGCACGACGGAGGAGATCAGCTCCCGGCTCAGCCCGAGCCGGACGCCGTTGTCGAACGCGTCCGTGCGCCCGGTGGCGCGCTGCAGGTCGACGGCCTCGCGCAGTGCCTCCAGGGCGAGCACGAGCGTCGTCGCGGCGGGGCGGTCCGTCGGCGCCGGGGTGTACGCGGTGAGCAGGCCCGCGCCCGTGCCAGGGGCGACGACCAGGACCCGGTCGAGGAAGCGGGCGGCGTAGCGGTCCAGCCGCGCGCCGAAGTAGGCGCAGCGCGCTCGTCCGGCCTTCGCGGCGGCCGCGAGCATCGCGGTCGCCGCCTCGCGCAGCTCCGTCTCGCTCCCCCAGGACACCGCGCCGCCGACCCCCGGCACCTCGCGGCGCCAGTGGATCTCGTCGCCGG
This sequence comes from Streptacidiphilus melanogenes, assembly GCF_000787835.1. Classification (GTDB taxonomy): domain Bacteria; phylum Actinomycetota; class Actinomycetes; order Streptomycetales; family Streptomycetaceae; genus Streptacidiphilus; species Streptacidiphilus melanogenes. The sequence goes on along the minus strand of NZ_BBPP01000062.1, from coordinate 12,416 downwards.
GGACCAGCAGCGCGGCGAGGATGGCGCGGGCCGAGGGCACGCCGGAGCGGGCGAGCGTGCTGAGGCTCTCCTCGATCAGGTCGACGCTGTCGTCGAAGCCGCGGTCGGCGGGGACCAGCAGGCTGGTGTCGGGTTCCTGGTCGTCCGGCGGCGCCCAGCGGCTGTAGCGGCCGCCCGCGCCGCCGCGGCGCACCCAGCCGTGGCGGGTCAGCAGGGTGGTGAGCACGTCCGGGTCGACGCGGCTCGCGTCGGGGACGGCCGGCTCGTCACCGGTCGCGTCGCTGTCCGCGAGGGGCGCGCGCGGGCCCCGCGCGCGTACGGCGGCGCGCGCCACGGGGGTCACCGCATCTGCCGTGGTGTCACGCCGCCTGGCTGTCACGCCCTCGCCTCCCGCGCCGGTGGGGTGCTGTGCCGATCGGTGGCCGCGCTGCGCGGCCGGGTGCCCTGGACCGGGTCGATCAGGGCCGCTCGCCTGCCCCCACACGCGCCATGATGGCGCACAGTGCGCGATCGTCGAAGACCTGCTGAGTCGGTATCCGGACATTCGTCCGCCGCCGCCCGGTGACGGGATGGCCGGCCAGGTTCACCCAGTAGCAGCAGTGCCGCAGTTCCAGCCGGTCGGGTTGGGCCAGCAGCCACCGGTCGACCTCCCGCGGCACCAGCATGACGACGAGGATCTTGTGGACCGCGACCCGCGGATGCGCGAGTTTGCGCAGGTGCTCGTTGTCGAGCGTGAAGCCGAACGAGGGCCCGCCCGGATTCGGCGCGATCTGGTAGGTGCACTTCAGCTGGACCTTGATGGTGACCTCGTCGTCCTCGATGTGCAGCGGACTGCCGTGGCTGAGATGCCAGTCGATCCCGTTGTCGGGGAAGGGCGAGGCAAGCGCGCAGCCCGCCGCGGCGGCCACTGCGTGCAGATAGCCGACCTGCATCGTCTCCATGCAGGAAGTGACGGCCAGTTGGCCGCGAAGCGTGCGCCCGTCGTCCGGTCGCTCGGCCGGCTCGGGCAGGGAGATTGCCATCACTGCCGCTCTCGGTCTGGGCGACGGGGAAGCCCGCCCGGTCCCGGACACCCCGTCAATTCCGGTCTTTCCACCGGCCGATGGCATGAAACGAAAAAACGCATGGCAGATCGAGGGTTGAATGCGGAAAGTGACCGGGTATCACCCGATCGTGAGCGCTTCCGCCGTCCTCGGGGGATGGCGGAGGCGCTGACCGGCGGCGGAGCAGTTCGGGGAAGGCGAGGGAGGCGGTCGGGGATGACGCTCTGGTACGAGGGCGCGCTCGCGTCCTTCGACACCGAGACGACCGGCGTGGACGTGGAACGCGACCGGATCGTGACGGCCGCGCTGGTGGTCCAGGAGCGGCCGGGAGGCCCGCTGCTGCGTCAGGACTGGGTCGTCGACCCGGGCCTGCCGATCCCGGCGCAGGCCACCGCCGTGCACGGCCTCACCGACGCCTGGGCGCGCGAGCACGGCGCGGCGCCCGGCCCGGCGGTGGAGGAGATCGCGCGGACACTGGCCGAAAACGCTCGCACGGGGCGTCCGCTGGTGGTGATGAACGCCCCGTACGACCTCACCCTGCTGGACCGCGAGCTGCGTCGGCATCGGGGCCTGACGCTTGCTCAGTACACGTCCGGCTCGCCCCTGTTGGTCGTCGACCCGTGGGTGGTCGACCGCCATGTCGACCGCTACCGCAAGGGGCGCCGGACGCTGACCGCCCTGTGCGCACACTACGAGGTGCCACTGACCGACGCGCACGACGCCGCGGCGGACGCCACCGCCGCACTGGAGTTGGCGCGGGCGATAGGCCGGCGTCACCGCGGCATGCTGGAGGGACTGAGCGCCGCCGAGCTGCACCTGCGCCAGGCGGTCTGGCACGCGGCCCAGGCGCGGGGGCTGGAGCAGTGGTTCGCCCGGAGCGGCACCCCCGCCCGGGTCGAGCCGGCCTGGCCGCTGCGCCTGCCACTGGAGCAGGCGGCCTGAACGACTGAAGGCCCCTCAGCTGAGGGGCCTTCAGGTGCTGCACGGGTGGGCGATACTGGTTTCGAACCAGTGGCCTCTTCGGTGTGAACGAAGCGCTCTCCCACTGAGCTAATCGCCCGGGCACGCAGAGAACATTAGCACTGCCAGGGCCGATGCCGAAAAACGCTTTCCCGGCGGCGGCGTTTCGCCTCGAACGAATCGAACACCAGTGCTACCGTGAAGACATGCCCACCGTGCTCGTCCTCCTCGACGCGCAGCGCGACATGCTGCTCTCCCCCTCCGTGGCCGCCGCCCTCCGGGCGCTGCTCAACCAGGCCCGCAACGAGGGCGCACCCGTGATCCACCTGCACACGGGGAGAGAGGAGCTGATGTTCGGCTCGTGGCCGGGCGAGCAGGTCGTGGAGCACACCGCCGACGACGCGTTCCTCGGCTCGGCGCTGACGGACGCGCTCCCGTCCGGCTGCCGGATCGCCCTCGCGGGCGTGTGGAGCGAGGAGGCGGTGCGCACCACCGCGCTGAGCGCGCTCAGGCGCGGCTACCGCGTGCTGCTGGTCTCCGGCGCACACGAGGGTTACGCCCCCGACGCCGCCTCCCGGGTCGAACACGAGCTGGCGACAGCCGGCGCGGTGATCGCCGGAGCGGACGCCGTGGCCTTCGACTGAGCCGACCGGGGGAACTTTCTGAACGACAAAGGCCCGCAGGTCGCTGACCTGCGGGCCTTCGCATCCGGGTGGGCGATACTGGGTTCGAACCAGTGGCCTCTTCGGTGTGAACGAAGCGCTCTCCCACTGAGCTAATCGCCCGGGTGCAGGGAAAACACTACCGCATGCCGGACCGTGCTCCGGCACGCCCGGGACCCCGCGCCCGCCGTGGCTGAAAACGACCCGCGTAACCATCCTCGGACGACCCGCCCACCCCCTCCGACCAGCCAAGTCTGTGACGCGTGTGACAACTGTGACTGCTGAGCCGGATGGGGTATCAGCAGCGCACTAATCCGGACAGACGGGTTTACACCGGGCCGGAAGGTGGGATGGTCCGTTCGCCGACGTGCGATCCCCGAGCGCACACTGAGCGAAAGGCCTTGGCGCTTATGAACACCACGGTCAGCTGCGAGCTGCACCTGCGCCTCATCGTGTCGAGCGAGTCTTCCCTCCCCGTTCCGGCGGGGCTGCGCTACGACACGGCCGACCCCTATGCCGTGCATGCCACCTTCCACACGGGCGCCGACGAGACCGTCGACTGGGTGTTCGCCCGCGACCTCCTCGCGGAGGGGCTGCACCGGCCGACCGGGACCGGCGATGTCCGGGTGTGGCCCTCACGCAGCCACGGACAGGGAGTCGTCTGCATCGCCCTGAGCTCTCCGGAAGGAGAAGCCCTGCTGGAGGCCCCGGCGCGAGCGCTGGAGTCCTTCCTCAAGCGCACCGACGCCGCCGTCCCCCCGGGGACGGAGCATCGCCACTTCGACCTGGACAGGGAGCTGAGCCACATCCTGGCCGAGAGCTGAGGGGAAGGCGCCCGTGATCCGGGCGTCCGAAGCCCACATACCGCTTTTCACAGATGCGCATGCGTGCTGACTCGGGGGCGCGCGGCGCAGCAGGGAACGCCGCTGCGATCGATCCGGTCGCGGCGGCGTCGTCTTTGCACGACCGAGCGGCGCCGACCGACTCGGCGTGGACATGAACGACAACGAGCTGCTGCATGTAGGCTCTCCGCTACCCAGTCGCGCCACGTACGGACGAGCCAGGAGCCCCGCCGTGCTGATCACCCACGACACCGAGTGCGCACTCGACGCGCTGGTGGAACTGCTGAACACCTCCCCTCAGGCCTGCGGCCACGAGGGGCTGTCCGATCTCGCCGCACTGCGCGGGTTCGTCGTCCGGCGCGAGCTGAGCGACGTCGGCCAGCTCACCCAGGCCGACCTGGACGCCGTACGCCGGCTGCGGCAGCAGTTCTGGGAGGTGCTCGACGCGACGAGCACCCGGGACGCCGCCGAGCTGCTGAACGCGATGATCGCGCGGGCCGGGACCACGCCTCGGCTGACCGACCACGACGGCCACGACTGGCACGTCCACTACTTCGCGCCCGGCGCGGCCCTCGCCGACCGGCTGGCCGCCGAGTCCGGGATCGCCCTCTCGATGGTGATCGTCGCCGGGGAGCGTGACCGGCTGCGCCACTGCGAGGCCCCCGACTGCGTGCGCGTCTTCGTGGACCTCTCCCGCAACCGCTCCCGCCGCTACTGCGACAGCCGCACCTGCGGCAACCGCCTGCACGTCGCCGCCTACCGGGCACGGCAGCGCACCTCGCCGCCCGCGGAGGCCGAGCGCGGCGGAGTCGGCGTCGGTTCGTGACGCCGGACCCTCCCTCCGCCGGAAGCCCCTCCGACTCCCCCGAGCCGTCCCCCTCCCACTTCCCCGAGCCGTCCGCCTCGGACGCCGCCGAGTCGGTGCGGTCGCTGGAACTCTTCTTCGACCTGGTCTTCGTCTTCACCATCACCCAGATCGCGGGCGTCCTGGCCGAGCACCCGGATCTCGGGGGGCTGGGCCGCTCGGCGCTGCTGCTGACGATCACCTGGTGGATGTACGGGGGCTACGCCTGGCTGACCAACGCGCTCGAACTGGACCGCACCGGCCCGAGGCTGCTCCTGCTGCTCGGCACGGCGGGCTTCTTCGTCATGTCGCTGGCCGTGCCGCGCGCGGCCGGGCCGGGGCCGTGGGGCGTGGTCTTCGGCGCGGCCTATCTGGGCGTGGTGCTGGTGCACTTCGTCGGGTTCCAGGGCACGTCCGGGCAGCGCGGCATCCTCCGGATCGGCCCCTACAACATCGCCAGCGCGCTGGTCGTGCTGGCCGCCGGATTCGTCCCCGCCGAGCACCGCGCCTGGGTGTGGCTGGCGGCCTGCCTGATGGAGTGGTTCACGCCGTTCCTGTCCGGCGTGGGCGGATTCACCGTGGGCGTCGGCCACTTCGTCGAACGGCACGGGCTGGCCGTGATCATCGTGCTGGGCGAGTCCATCACCGAGGTCGGCGCAGCCGCGAGCCGCCTCGACGACCTCACCACCGTCCTGCTCGGCTCGCTGCTCGCGCTGGCGGCGACCGCGGCGATGTGGTGGCTCTACTTCGACCGCGAGGAGGAGGACAGCGCCGCCCTGCTGGAGCGGATCCCGGTCGAACGCCGGCCGCACGCCGCGCTCTGGTCCTTCGGGTACGCCTACCTCGTCCTGGTCTTCGGGATCGCGGTCGCGGCGGTCGGCATGCAGAAGGCGCTCGACTCGTTCACCCGGCCCCTGCACGGGCTCCCGGCCGTGCTGCTGCCGCTGGGCGTCGCGCTGTTCCTCGTCGGCATGACCTGCTTCCACCGCGCGCTGGCCGACGACTGGCCGCTGCGCCGCCTCACCGCAGCGGTCCTGATCCTCGCCGCCGGCGTCCCCGCGCTGCGGTGGTCCGGCGGCGGCACGGCGCTGGCCGTGACGACGGCGCTGCTCACCGGTCTGGTCCGGTGGGAGCAACTGGCCAGGGTGAGGCCGAGCCCCGGCTCCGCCGCCCCGTTCAGATCCCCCGACGCTTGAGGATCTCCTCGACGTCCGAGAAGTCCCCGAGGTCGGCGGTCGGCGCGTCCTGCTTCGCAGGCAGTGCGGCCCCGGCCGGACGTCCGGGCGGAGCGGTGGGCTTCCCACCGCGCGCGGGCACCTGGCCCTGCTCCTTGCCGCCCCCGCGTCCGCGCCCGAACCGAAAGCCCGTCGCCAGCAGGAGCAGCACCGTGCCGCCGAGCATGGCGACGCCGACCCAGACCTTCGGGTCGAAGACCAGGTGGGTCGCCCAGTGCGCGAGGGTCGTCCCGATGGTGTGGAACACCGGGATCAGGCCCGTCAGATACAGGCCGGTCGGCACCAGCGCCACCGCCAGCCAGCGCAACGCGGCCCGCTTCCGGCCGCGCGCGGCGGTCAGCGCCGCGATCACGACGCCGAGGGCCGAGAGTGCCATGCAGATGATCGCTGTCATGATCGTGCTCTCCTCGCTGCGGCTACGCTGCCACTCCATCCTGCCCGCTGCGTTCCCTTCCCAGAATGGGAGACTTGCGAGCATGACCGAAAGTTCCACGCCCAGGACCGTCGAGTTCTGGTGCGACCTCCAGTGCCCCGACTGCGCGACCGCCCTCGACGACGTCCGTGCGCTGCGCGCCGCGCACGGTGACGGCGTCGACGTCGTGCTGCGGCACTTCCCCCTGGAGAAGCACAAGTTCGCCTTCCCGGCGGCGGAGGCCGCGGAGGAGGCCTTCGCGCAGGGCCGCGGCTGGCCCTTCGTGGAGGCGCTGCTCGGCCGCGTGGACGAGCTCGAGCGGGGCGGCACGGGCTTCCTGGTCACGCTGGCGAACGAGATCGGCCTGGACGGCGAGGAGCTGGACACCGCGCTGATCGACGGCCGCCACAGCTTCACCGTCGAGGCCGACCACGCCGAGGCCAAGGCGATCGGCGTCAAGGGCACGCCGACCTACGTCATCGCGGGCAGGCTGCTCGACGGCTCGAAGAGCCACGAGGGGCTGCGGGAGCGGATCGACTCCCTGCTGGGATGACCCAACCGTCGGGTCGCGGCTCAGAGCTGCTTGGCCACCGCCCACCGGAAGGTGCGGTAGCCGAGGGACTCGTAGAGGCGCTCCGCCGGCACGTTGCCCGCGTGGACGTTCAACGCGAGCTCCCGCAGGCCCGCGGCGAGCGTCACCCGCTCGGCCTGCAGCATGAGCGCGCGACCGTAGCCGTGGCCGCGGAACGCCTCGCGCACCTTGACGTTGAAGACCCACGCCGCCCGCGGCTCGGTGGTGGAGTCCGTGATGGTGTGCGTGGTCAGGGTGGAGACCCAGATCGTGCCGACCACCTCGTCCCCGGCCAGCAGGTTGTCGACCGAGACGCCCGGGGAGCCGAGCCCCTGCGGGAACAACTGAGCGTGGTCCGCAGCCGACTTGGCGGCGGCCTGCTCGGCGCTGTGCCCGGTGTGCCGCGCCAGCATCTCGGCGTAGCTCGCCTGCTGCGCGTCGTGCCACACCATGAACTCCGCGGCGGTCAGCGGCCGGACGGCGAGGCCGTCCGGCAGTTCCGGCGGCGTCGACGGGAGGGCCTTGACCATGTTGCGCGCGATGAGCGCGTAGCCGAGGCTCCGCGTCCAGCGCAGCACCCGCTCGGTCTGCGGGGCGCCCTCGCCGGTCACCGAGCCCTCCACCCGGGTGCACCCCCAGGAGCGCAGGATCTCCTCGGCGGCGAGGACCGCCGTGGTGCCGCGCCCGCGTCCGCGGTCCCGCTCCTCGATCACGAGCCCGCAGATCCGTCCGCTCCCCTCGGGCGAGGCCTGCAGCCGGACGCCGCCGACCCTGCGGCCGTTGACGCAGACCGCGTATCCGCGCTCCGTGGTGCCGTGCTCGTCGACGCGTTCGGGCCCGGTCGGCCGCAGGGTGGTGGTCAAGCAGGGCTCCTCACGGTCAGGGCTTCGCAGGGGACGCTCGGAGAGGGACTCGGTCAGGGCTCGACGTCGGCGGCCATCCGCTCGGCGAAGACGGACATCGCCTTGGCCGTGACGGGGCCCGGCGCTCCGGGCAGTTCGCGCTGGTCGATCCTGGCGACGGCCTGGACGTCGCGCAACGTGCCGGTCAGGAACACCTCCTCGGCCTCGTCCAGCGCCGAGTAGGGCAGGTCGGCCTCCTCCGCGTCGGTCCACTCCAGCACGAGCGCGCGGGTGATGCCCGCGAGGCAGCCGGAGGCCAGCGGCGGAGTCAGCAGTCGGCCGCCGAGGACGACGAAGACGTTGGAACCGGTGCCCTCGCAGAGCATGCCCGCGGTGTTGGCGAGCAGCGCCTCGCTCGCGCCACGCTCGTGCGCACGGGCGAGCGCGACGACGTTCTCCGCGTAGGAGGTGGTCTTCAGACCGGCCGTCGCGCCGTGCTCGTTGCGGGTCCACGGGACGGTGACGACAGCGGCGGTGTCCGGGCGGCGCGGCGTCTCGCCGACGGCGACGATCAGCGTGGCCGCGGCGTCGCCCCGGTCCGAGCCGAGCGGCGCGACACCGCCGGTGTAGGTGATGCGCAGGCGGCCCAACTCGACCGGGTTGGCCTCCAGCACGGCCGCGCACGCCCGCGCGACCTCGTCCCGGTCCGGCGCGGGCAGGCCGAGGCCGCGCGCGGAACGCTCCAGCCGGTCGAGGTGCCGCCCCAGCGCGAAGGCCCGTCCGCCGAGGGCCTTGACCGTCTCGAAGACCCCGTCGCCGACGGTCATCCCGTGGTCGAGCACGGAGACGGTCGCCTCACCGGCGTCCGCCAGGGCTCCGTTGACCCAGATCCGCACGGTCGCTCTCCTCGCTGTGAGCCGGGCACCTCGCTGCACCTGATCTTAGTGGGCCAGGTGCAACCACCTCAGGCGCGCGGGGAACTGCGCGAGAAACCACCCTGCGCGGATGGCCCTGCGCGTTCGGGCCACGACCTCCGTGGGGTGGGGCACCTCCCGGCCGAAGGCTGGGGTGGGGGCACCTCCCGGCCGAAGGCTGGGGTGGGGGCACCTCCCGGCCGAAGGCTGGGGGAATGTCGGGCCCACGCGGCGGAGGCGCAGATCGGTACAGCCCCGCGCCCCCGGACAGTGCGACTACTCGGCGGACGCCACCTTCAGCAGGCGGGAGGCCTTGAGTTCGGTCTCGTCCCACTCGCGGTCCGGGTCGGAGCCCCAGGTGATGCCGGCGCCCGTGCCGAAGCGGACCGTCGCGGCGGTCCCGTCCCGTTCGACCCAGAACGTGCGGATGCCCACGGCCAGTTCGCCGACGCCGCGGTCCGCGTCGACCCAGCCGACCGCACCGCAGTAGGGGCCGCGTGGCACGTTCTCCAGGGCGTCGATGATCCGCAACGCGCTGCTCTTGGGGGCGCCGGTGACCGAGCCGGGCGGGAAGGTCGCGTCGAAGAGGGCCGGCCAGCCGGCGTCCGCGCGGAGCTCGCCCCGCACGGTCGAGACGAGGTGGACCAGGCCGGGGTGCTTCTCCACCGCGCACAGGTCAGGAACGGTCACGGTGCCCGTCGCGCAGACGCGCGACAGATCGTTGCGGACGAGATCGACGATCATGACGTTCTCGGCGAAGTCCTTCTCCAGCAGATCGGCCTCGGTCCGGCCGGTGCCCTTGATCGGGCCGGAGAGGACCACCTCGCCCTCGCGGCGCAGGAAGAGCTCGGGGGAGGCGGTGGCCACCTCGACGCCGTGGTCGGGGAGGCGGACCGTGCCCGCGTAGGGAGCGGGGTTGCCGTGGGCCAGACGGGACGTCAGCGCGTCCACGTCCGCGCGGGCGGGGTCCGGCAGCGGTGCGTGCAGCACGCGGCAGAGGTTCGCCTGGTAGACCTCGCCTGCGGCGATGTGCTCCCGGATGCGGCGGACGCCGGCGGTGTAGGCGTCGCGGTCGAGCGACGTGCGCCACGCGGATCGGTCGGGGCCCAGCCAACCGGCGGGGTCGGTCCGCGGAAACGATTCCTCGGCCTGCACGTCCGCGAACCGTGCACAGGTGATCCGGCCTTCGAAATCCGCGACCACCGCCCAGAAACCGGTGCCGTCCAGAACCGCCGGATCATGACTGACCTCCCGCAGACCGGTCGCGACCCGGCCCGCGAAGCGGGCCATGGCATCGGTGGAGGGGGCTTGCTGGGTCACGGTCGTTCCGACTCCTGTGCGATTGCGGCGGTGGCGGAAGTCTAGGTCTCCGCAGGCTGGAGCGCTCCTGGCCAGGGGCACTGCTCCGGCATGCAGGGGATACGGAATTTGAGCTGGGCCCGGAATCCGCTAGAGTTCAACACGTCGCCGGGACGCGGACCGCAGGAAAATGCGGGAAGCCGAACGGAGATCACGCGGACGTGGCTCAGTTGGTAGAGCATCACCTTGCCAAGGTGAGGGTCGCGGGTTCGAATCCCGTCGTCCGCTCTGAGTGGGGGGTCTTCATCGGCCCCCTCCTCGGTGGAGTGGCCGAGAGGCGAGGCAACGGCCTGCAAAGCCGTGTACACGGGTTCAAATCCCGTCTCCACCTCCATGCGCGATTAGCTCAGCGGGAGAGCGCTTCCCTGACACGGAAGAGGTCACTGGTTCAATCCCAGTATCGCGCACTGACCCCTCACGGGGTTGTGCATGACAGCAGTACCACCCGCGCGATTAGCTCAGCGGGAGAGCGCTTCCCTGACACGGAAGAGGTCACTGGTTCAATCCCAGTATCGCGCACTGACCCTTCACCGGGTTGTGCATGACAGCAGTACCACCCGCGCGATTAGCTCAGCGGGAGAGCGCTTCCCTGACACGGAAGAGGTCACTGGTTCAATCCCAGTATCGCGCACCAGAGCACGGCGTAAGGGCCCCGACGGAACGATCCGTCGGGGCCCTTACGCATCCCCCGGGCCAAGCAGACTGAGTGCGGGAGGCGGGCCCGGTCAGCCCTCACCGACAGACCGGACTCGCCACCCGCAGTTCTCGGGGTGCAGCGGAGCGCCTCAGTGGCTCATCATCTGCACCATGGTGTTCGCCTGGAGGGCGAACTGGTGCCAACCCCCGAAGGCGTAAGCGAGCAGCGCGGCGACGGGCAGGGCGATGACGAGCGCCACCAGGGGGTTCCTGGTGCCGTCACCTGTCGGCCGACGCCGACGCGGCGGTCGGCTCCCGGTCTGCTGCATGGCCATCGCTGACTCCCCCATCCACCTGTTCGTCGTCGTTCGTCGTCTGCCGCTGTTGGTCGCGGCCGTTCGTTCTGGCGCGGTGGGCGAAGGATCCTCGGGGGACGAGCGTCCTGCCCACCGCGCAACAACAACGTTAGGCCGCCCTTTCTTCCCGGTCGTCATGCCAGCGCAGGGTCCTGTGGGCCGCCACAGGGAGGAGCCTCCGACCTGAGGAGTACTACCGAAGGTGGAGGGCGCCCCGGGGCCCGTCTCAGGGTTGTCCCTGAGGGCCCCGCGCGAGCGCCCGGAGCCGCCCTCCGCGCCCTCCACTGCGTTGCGTATCAGCACACCGGCTCGCACAGTCCGTAAGCTGTGGTCCTGGCAATCAGCAATCCGTGCTCGGCCATGCCCAGCACACCCCCGGCGACGGGGACCTGACGGTGGGACGGCGATGTGACGAAGATGCGGCTCCGGCGCGAGGACCCGCGACTCGTCGGCCCCTACCGCCTGCACCGCCGGCTCGGCGCGGGTGGCATGGGGGTCGTCTACCTGGGGTCGGACCGCAAGGGACAGAAGGTCGCGCTCAAGCTGATCCGCGCCGAACTGGCCGGGGACGCGGAGTTCCGCACCCGGTTCGCCCGCGAGGTCGCCGCGGCCGCGCGGATCCGGGGCGGCTGCATCGCGCGGCTGGTCTCCTCCGACATCGACGCCGAACGCCCTTGGCTCGCCACGGTCTACGTCCCCGGCCCCTCGCTCTACAAGCAGGTGGGCGACGAGGGCCCGCTGCCGTGGGCCGAGGTCGCGGCGATCGGCTCGGCGCTGGCCGACGGCCTGGAGCAGGTGCACGAGGCCGGCGTGGTGCACCGCGACCTCAAGCCGTCGAACATCCTGCTCTCCCCCAAGGGCCCGCGGATCATCGACTTCGGCATCGCCTGGTCCAGCGGCGCGAGCACGCTGACGCACGTCGGCACGGCCGTCGGCTCCCCCGGCTTCCTCGCGCCCGAGCAGGTGCGCGGCGTGGGGGTGACGGGTGCGACGGACGTCTTCGCGCTCGGCAGCACCCTCGCCTACGCGGCGACCGGGGACACACCCTTCGGCTCGGGCAGCTCCGAGGTGATGCTGTATCGGGTCGTGCACGAGGAACCGGATCTGACGGGCGTTCCGGCGGCGCTGGCCCCGCTGATCCGCGCCTGCCTGGCCAAGGACCCGGCCGACCGCCCGACGCCGGTGCAGATCCACGACCGGCTGCGCGAGCTCGCGGCGCGCGGCGCGGCGATCGGCCGCAGCATCGCGCCGCAGACGCACGGGGGGCAGGGACACGCGCAGGCGCACGGACAGGTCGGTGCCGCCGAGCGCGCGGACCGGCCTGCGGACGCGCACGCGGTCGGCAGTCCCGCCGGGCCGGCCGAGGCGCGCGGCGAGCGGTACGGCGAGGGTCACCTGCCCGGCCCCGCTTCGGGTCCGGGCGCCGGTCACGGCACCGGGGGGCATGGCACCGGTTCCGGTGTGGGCGTCGGCCTCGGCGAGAGACAGTCCCCCGCGCGCGGCGCGGCCGCGGCCGGGGCGCGCCCGCAGGCGGGCGTCCCCCGTGGTGGTGCGAGCACGGCCGGGCGTTCGGGTGCCCGGCCGAGCGGGGCGCTCGGCGCGTCCGGCGTCGGCGCGGTCCGTCCGGGGGCCCCGCGGCGTCCGCTGCCGCCGACCGTGCGGGAGCCGGTGGAGCACTCCGCTCCCGCGCGTCGCCCGGGCGAGACCCCGCGTGGCGCGACGCCCTGTCCCGGCGGGCGC
>NZ_BBPP01000063.1:8621-34283 GCF_000787835.1 Streptacidiphilus melanogenes | reverse complement strand
CGTCTTCCCGTTCCGTCCTCTTCGGGGCGGTCACCGGGGCAACTCGGTAAACAGTACGGGGCCCTGTAGGTCGAGTCAAATCGACCTACAGGGCCCCTCACCCGTTCGGGTTAACACCGGACGGGACGTCAGACCTCGACGACCATCGGAAGGATCATCGGGCGACGACGGTACGTCTCCGAGACCCACTTGCCCAGCGTCCTGCGGACCAGCTGCTGGATCTGGCGGGTCTCCAGGACGCCGTCCTGGGCGGAGCGCGACAGCGCCTCCTGGATCTTCTCGATCGCAGGGCCGAAGGCGTCGTCCTCGATGCCGGAACCGCGGGCCTGGATGTTCGGGCCGCTCAGCACCTTGCCGGTCGCGGAGTCCACGACCAGGAACGCGGTGATGATGCCCTCGTCGCCCAGGATGCGACGGTCCTTCAGCGAGCCCTCGCCGACCTCGCCGACCGAGAGGCCGTCGACGTAGACGTAGCCCGCCTGCACCTTGCCGACGATGCGCGCGACGCCGTTGACGAGGTCGACGGCCACGCCGTCCTCGGCGATGACGATGCGGTCCTTGCGGATACCGGTCTTCTGGCCGAGCTCGGAGACGGCGCGCAGGTGGCGCCACTCGCCGTGCACGGGCATGAGGTTCCGCGGCTTGCAGATGTTGAAGAAGTACAGCAGCTCGCCGGCGGAGGCGTGGCCGGAGACGTGCACCTTGGCGTTGCCCTTGTGCACGACGTTCGCGCCCCACCGGGTCAGCCCGTTGATCACGCGGTAGACCGCGTTCTCGTTACCGGGGATCAGCGAGGACGCGAGGATGACGGTGTCGCCCTCGACGATGCGGATCTGGTGGTCCCTGTTGGCCATGCGCGACAGCGCGGCCATCGGCTCGCCCTGGGAGCCGGTGCAGATGAGGACGACGTCCTCGTCCGGCAGGTCCTCCAGCGTCTTCACGTCGACGACGAGGCCGCCGGGCACCTTCAGGTAGCCGAGGTCCCGCGCGATGCCCATGTTGCGGACCATGGAGCGGCCGACGAAGGCCACCTTCCGTCCGAACTCGTGCGCGGTGTCCAGTACCTGCTGGATGCGGTGCACGTGCGAAGCGAAGCTGGCGACGATGATGCGGCGGTCCGCGCGGTCGAAGACCTGCTGGAGCACCGGGCCGATCTCGCGCTCGGGCGCGATGAAGCCGGGGACCTCGGCGTTGGTCGAGTCGACCAGGAGCAGGTCGATGCCCTCCTCGCCCAGGCGGGCGAAGGTCGGCAGGTCGGTGAGGCGGCGGTCCAGCGGCACTTGGTCCATCTTGAAGTCGCCGGTGGCGACCACGAGGCCGGCGGGCGTGCGGATGGCGACCGCGAGCGCGTCGGGGATGGAGTGGTTGACGGCGATGAACTCGCAGTCGAAGGAGCCGATGCGCTCGCGCTGGCCCTCCTTGACCTCCAGCGTGTACGGCCGGATGCGGTGCTCGGCGAGCTTCGCCTCGATCAGGGCGAGGGTCAGCTTGGAGCCGATCAGCGGGAGGTCCGGCTTTTCGCGCAGCAGGTACGGCACGGCGCCGATGTGGTCCTCGTGCCCGTGGGTGAGGACGATGCCGTCGATGTCGTTCAGGCGGTCCCGGATGGACGTGAAGTCCGGCAGGATCAGGTCGACGCCCGGCTGCTCCTCCTCGGGGAAGAGCACGCCGCAGTCGACGATCAGCAGTCGGCCGCCGAACTCGAAGACGGTCATGTTGCGACCGATCTCCCCGAGACCGCCGAGGGGGGTGATGCGCAGCGCGTTCGGCGCGAGCTTCGGCGGGGCGCCCAGATCAGGGTGCGGATGACTCAAAAGGTTCTCCTTTCCGCACGCACCCGTCGGAGCTTCCTGGCTCTGGTGCGCGCGGCGTCGTCACTTGTGGTGATCGGGTACTGCAGGTCATGCATCACGTCTCCGGCTCGGCTCTCCGAGGCTCGGGATCGCCCGAGCCGGGACGTGGACGTCTGTGTTGTCAGAGGTGTACCCCGCCGTCGGCGAGATCCCTCCTCAGTTGGTCGATCTCCACCTCGGTGGCCTCGACCAGCGGCAGGCGCAGCGGCCCGGCCGGGAGGCCCTGGAGGTTCAGGGCGGCCTTGGTGGTGATGACGCCCTGGGTGCGGAACATGCCGGTGAAGACCGGGAGCAGTCGCTGGTGTATCTCGGTGGCCTTGGCGAGGTCGCCGGCGACGAAGGCGTCGACCATGGCGCGCAGGTCGGGCGTGACGACGTGGGCGACGACGCTGACGAAGCCGACGGCGCCGACCGAGAGCAGCGGCAGGTTCAGCATGTCGTCACCGGAGTACCAGGCCAGACCGGAGCGGGCGATGCCCCAGCTCGCGGCGCCGAGGTCGCCCTTGGCGTCCTTGTTGGCGACGATGCGGGGGTGCTCGCCCAGCCGGACGATGGTCTCGGTCGAGATCGGCACTCCCGAGCGGCCCGGGATGTCGTAGAGCATGACCGGCAGGCCGGTCGCGTCGGCGACGGCGGTGAAGTGCCGGTAGAGGCCCTCCTGCGGGGGCTTGTTGTAGTACGGCGTCACCACCAGCAGGCCGTGGGCTCCGGCGCGCTCGGCCTGACGGGCGAGCTCGAGCGTGTGGTGGGTGTCGTTGGTGCCGACTCCGGCGACGACGTGCGCGCGGTCGCCGACCGCCTCCAGGACCGCCCGGACCAGTGCGTCCTTCTCGGCGTCGGTGGTGGTCGGAGACTCACCGGTGGTGCCGTTGACGACGAGGCCGTCGTTGCCTGCGTCGACCAGGTGCACGGCCAGACGCTGGGCGCCTTCGAGGTCGAGGGAGCCGTCGGCGGTGAACGGGGTCACCATCGCGGTCAGCGCCCGGCCGAAGGGGGTCTCGGGGGTGGAGGTCGGAGCCATGAGTCCAACGCTACTCGTTGCGGGCAGGGGCAAGCACAGACGGTCCAGCTGGAGGACAACCGTACCGCCTGGCAGGCAAGGAGCCCGGCGCCGCCTGCTCGGGGGTTCAGGCGGCACCGGGGCTCGTGTCTTTGAGACTAAGGAACCGTGAGATATCCCGCAAATGGGACATACGGGAAATCTTCCCGAACGGGCGAACGCCCCGTCACGGCACCGGCGTTACCGGCCGATCCGCTACGGCGCGACGCGTCCGTGCGTGTTGAAGGCCTCGTAGGTGAGCGGCATCAGCTCGGCCCACCGGCGCTCCATCTTCTCGGCGACCATCTCGATCTCCCGCTGCGGGAAGCTCGGCACCTTGGCCCGCTCGTCCTTGGTGCGCAGCGAGAGGAAGTGCATCAGCGAGCGCGCGTTGCAGGTCGCGTACATCGAGGAGAACAGGCCGACCGGCAGGACCGCCCGGGCGACCTCGCGGGCCACACCGGCGGCGAGCATCTCCTGGTAGCGCGCGTAGGACTGCCGGTAGGCGTCCTCCATCGCCTCGGTGACGGCCTTGTGCTGCTCCGGGGTGCCCTCGAAGAACTCGTACTTGCCCGGACGGCCCTGCTGGACGAGCTTGCGCTCGGCGCTCGGCACGTAGAAGACCGGCTGCAGCTCGCGGTAGCGGCCGCTCTCCTCGTTGTAGGACCAGCCGGCGCGGTGCCGGTGGAACTCGCGGAAGACGAAGATCGGCGCGCTGATGAAGAAGGTCATCGAGTTGTGCTCGAACGGCGTGCCGTGACGGTCCCGCATCAGGAAGTTGATCAGGCCCCGGGAGCGCTCCGGGTCCTTCTGCAGCTCTTCCAACGACTGCTCGCCTGCCGTCGAGACCCGCGCGGCGAAGAGCACGTCTGCATCCTGGGCGCTGCTGCGCACCAGTTCCACCGTGACCTCGTCACGGAACGTGGGCTCTGGGGTCGGGGTCTCGTCGGACAAGGGGAGGTTCCTTTCGATCATGGGTCGACTCTGTCGCACCGCGTTCATCCGCGAGGAGAGCCCGTCGGTGCTGGTACTGGCGGTACCCGGACGGCCGCCGAACAGAGTAAGGGACATTTCGGCTACAGTGCCGCCACCTAAGGGGGAAGCATGATGCAGCTGACGGTCCGTGAGGCGGTGGAGGCGGACGCCGAGGACCTGGTGCGGGTCCGCGTCGACGCCTGGCGCGCCGCGTACGCGGGGGTGATCCCGCCGGCCTACCTTGACGAGCTGGACGCGACGGCCGCACCGTCCCGCCTCGCCGAGTACCTTCGCGCGCTGCCGGCCGGACGTCACTACCTGGCCGCCGAGCGGGAGGGTCGGCTCGTCGGCTTCGCCGTCGCGGGGGCCGAGCGCCCGAGCGTCGAGTCGGCGCGCGGCGAGCGCGACGGATTCGGCGAGGTGCACGCGCTCTACGTGCACCCGGACGCCTGGTTCACCGGCACGGGCGCCGCCCTGCTGGACGCCGCGACGCACCGGCTGGCCGGGGACGGCCTCCACACGCTGAGCCTGTGGGTCCTGGAGCGGAACGCCCAGGCCCGGCGGTTCTACGAGCGCCACGGCTGGCGAGCGGACGGCGCCCGCGACGAGCTGCAGTTCGGCGGCGCGCTGGTGCAGGAGCTCCGCTACACCGCGCCTGCACCGGTGCGGCGGCTCAGTGCGAGTGCGCTGCCGCGCCAGCGCCGTGTTCGCGCTGCAGTCTGATGGCGCGCTCCATCGCCTTGCGGGCCCGCGGGGTGTCGCGGGCGTCCGCGTAGGCGACGGCGAGCCGGAACCAGCTGCGCCAGTCCTCCGGAGCGGCCTCCGTCTCGGCCTTGCGCTTCGCGAAGACGGCGTCGGCCGAGTCGCGGTCGATACTGCCGCCCGGGGTGCGCTTCAGCTCGTCGACCGGCAGGCCGTTCTCGGCCTCCAGGATCCGCGAGAGCCGCTGGCTGTCCCGGCCGAAGCGGTAGGTCTTCCAGACGAACCAGAGCGCGATGCCGACCAGCACCTCGGCGCAGATGCCGATGCCGATGCCGGCCCCGTTGCCGGTGGCCATCAGCTGACCGCCGGTCGCGGCCACCACGGCCAGACCGAGCAGCAGCGCGATCGTGACGACGAAGTACATCACCCGGGCAACCACGGCCACGTCACTCGCCTTCGGCAAAGAGGAAGTTCTCGAGCCCGAAGGTGAGCCCGGGAGCGTCCACGACGTTGCGCACGCCGAGCAGGATGCCGGGCATGAACGAGCTGTGGTGCATCGAGTCGTGACGGATCGTCAAGGTCTCGCCGACACCGCCGAACAGCACCTCCTGGTGCGCCAGCAGGCCGCGCAGGCGGATCGCGTGGACCGGGACGCCGTCCACGTCCGCGCCGCGCGCGCCCGGGAGGCCGTGGGTGGTCGGGTCGTCCTGCGGCGGCAGACCGGCCTCGGCGCGGGCGGCGGCGATCAGCTGCGCGGTGCGGGTCGCGGTGCCGCTGGGCGCGTCGGCCTTCTTGGTGTGGTGCAGCTCGACGACCTCGACGGACTCGAAGAAGCGGGCCGCCTGCTGGGCGAAGCGCATGGTGAGGATCGCGCCGATGGAGAAGTTCGGGGCGATCAGCACACCGGTGCCCGGCGAGGCCGCCAGCCACTCCCCGAGCCGCGCCAGGCGCTCCTCGTTCCAGCCGGTCGTGCCGACGACGGCGTGGATGCCCTGCGCGGTGCAGTACTCAAGGTTGCGCATCACCGCGTCCGGGTGGGTCAGCTCGACGGCGACCTGGGCGCCGGAGTCGACCAGCGTCTCCAGCTTGTCGTCGCGGCCGATCGCGGCGACCAGCTCCATGTCCTCGGCGGCCTCGACGGCGCGGACGGCCTCCGCGCCGATCCGGCCCTTGGCCCCGATCACGGCGACCCGCAGCGGCGTGCTCATTGCAGTGGCTCCTAGCATTTCGATCAGGGCTCTTCGGTCTCGGGTCAGGCCATGGCCTGGGCGAGGCGGTCGGCGCGCTTTCCTGCCACCGGTCCTATCACAGCGAGGGAAGGACGGAGCCCGCCCAGCACCTCGGTGGCCACCGCGCGGACGTCGTCCAGGGTCACCGCGGCGATCTTGCCGAGCAGCTCGTCGACGGAGAGGTGGCTGCCGTAGCAGAGCTCCGCCTTGCCGACGCGGGACATCAGCGAGCCGGTGTCCTCCATGCCGAGCACGGTCGATCCGGACATCTGGCCGACGGCGCGCTTCAGCTCGTCCTCGGTGATGCCCTCGGTGGCGACCTTCTCCAGCTCCTCACGGCAGATCTTCAGGACCTCCTCGACCCGCTTCGGCTGGCAGCCGGCGTAGATGCCGAAGAGTCCGGAGTCGGCGTAGGAGGAGGTGTACGAGTAGACGGAGTAGGCCAGCCCGCGCTTCTCCCGGACCTCCTGGAACAGCCGCGAGCTCATGCCGCCGCCCAGGGCGGAGTTCAGCACGCCGAGCGCCCAGCGCCGGTCGTCCGTGCGCGCGAGCGCCGGCATGCCGAGGACGAGGTGCGCCTGCTCGGTGGCCCGGTCGAGGATGTCGACCTTCCCTGCGGTCCTGAGCGCGCGGCTGCCGTTGCGGGGCGCGGCCGGGAGGACGTCCTCACGGCCGAGCGCGCCGGCCTGCTCGAAGCAGCGCTGCACCTGGCGGACGACCTTGGCGTGGTCGACGTTGCCGGCGGCCGCGACCACGAGGTGCTCGGGCTTGTAGCGGCGACGGTAGAAGCCGTGGACCTGGTCGCGGGTCAGCGCGTTGATGGTGTCGACGGTGCCGAGGACGGGCCGTCCCAGCGGGGACTCGCCGTACAGGGTCTTCGCGAAGAGGTCGTGGACGACGTCGCTCGGGTCGTCCTCGGTCATCGCGATCTCTTCGAGCACGACGTCGCGCTCGGTGTCGATGTCCTCCTGCCGGACGAGCGAGGAGGTCAGCATGTCGCTGACGACGTCGACGGCCAGCGGCAGGTCGCGGTCGAGCACCCGCGCGTAGTAGCAGGTGTACTCCTTCGCGGTGAACGCGTTCATCTCGCCGCCGACCGCGTCGAGCGCGGAGGAGATGTCGAGTGCGGAGCGCGTCTTCGTGCCCTTGAAGAGCAGGTGCTCCAGGTAGTGCGTGGCGCCGTTCAGAACCGGCGTCTCGTCGCGCGAGCCGACACCGACCCAGATCCCGAAGGCCGCGGAGCGGACGGTGGGCAGGGTCTCGGTGACGACGCGGAGGCCGCCGGGCAGGACCGTGCGTCGGACCGTGCCGGCGCCGTCGACGCCCTTGAGCAGGGTCTTGGTCGTTCCGGGACGCTGGTCCTGGGCAGTGGGCTGCGGCACTGGGAAGTCCTTGGGATTGTTGCGCGAACGGGCCTGCGGCCCGGCTCCACCGTGACGGTGGAGCCGGGCCGCAGTGAGCAAGCTGCTGCCTACTTCTCGGCGTCGGTGGCGGCGGCCTCGGCCGCCTCCTCGCCCTCGATGACCGGGATCAGCGAGAGCTTGCCGCGCGGGTCGATCTCCGCGATCTCGACCTGGACCTTGGTGCCGACCGGCAGCACGTCCTCGACGTTCTCCACGCGCTTGCCACCGGCGAGCTTGCGGATCTGCGAGATGTGCAGCAGGCCGTCCTTGCCCGGCATGAGGGAGACGAACGCGCCGAAGGTCGTGGTCTTCACCACGGTGCCCAGGTAGCGCTCGCCGACCTCCGGCATGGTCGGGTTGGCGATCTGGTTGATCGTGTTCCGGGCCGCCTCGGCCGCCGGGCCGTCGGAGGCGCCGATGTAGATCGTGCCGTCGTCCTCGATGGTGATCTCGGCGCCGGTGTCCTCCTGGATCTGGTTGATCATCTTGCCCTTGGGGCCGATGACCTCACCGATCTTGTCCACCGGGATCTTGATCGTGATGATGCGCGGCGCGTTCGGGGACATCTCGTCCGGAACGTCGATCGCCTCGTTCATCACGTCGAGGATGTGCAGACGCGCGTCGTGCGCCTGCTTCAGGGCCGCGCCCAGGACGGAGGCCGGGATGCCGTCGAGCTTCGTGTCCAGCTGGAGGGCCGTGACGAAGGTCTTGGTACCGGCGACCTTGAAGTCCATGTCGCCGAAGGCGTCCTCGGCGCCGAGGATGTCGGTCAGCGCGACGTAGTGCGTCTCGCCGTCGACCTCCTGGGAGATCAGACCCATGGCGACACCGGCGACGGCGGCCTTCAGCGGCACACCGGCGTTCAGCAGCGACATGGTGGAGGCGCAGACCGAGCCCATCGAGGTCGAGCCGTTGGAGCCCAGCGCCTCGGAGACCTGGCGAATCGCGTAGGGGAACTCCTCGCGCGTCGGCAGGACCGGGATCAGCGCGCGCTCGGCGAGCGCGCCGTGACCGATCTCGCGGCGCTTCGGGGAGCCCACGCGGCCCGTCTCACCGACGGAGTACGGCGGGAAGTTGTAGTTGTGCATGTAACGCTTGCGCGTCTCCGGGGAGAGCGTGTCGAGCTGCTGCTCCATGCGGAGCATGTTCAGCGTGGTGACACCCAGGATCTGGGTCTCGCCGCGCTCGAACAGCGCCGAGCCGTGGACGCGCGGGACGACCTCGACCTCGGCAGCCAGCGTACGGATGTCCGTGACGCCACGGCCGTCGATGCGGACCTTCTCCTTGACGATGCGCTGGCGGACCAGCTTCTTCGTCAGGGCGCGGTACGCGGCGGAGATCTCCTTCTCGCGGCCCTCGAACTCCGGCAACAGCTTCTCGACGGCCAGGTCCTTCACGCGGTCCAGCTCGGCCTCGCGGGCCTGCTTGCCGGCGATCGTCAGGGCCTGGGCGAGCTCGTCCTTGACCGCGGCGGTGAGCGCCGCCAGGACGTCGTCCTGGTAGTCGAGGAAGACCGGGAACTCGGCGGTGGCCTTGGCCGAGTGCGCGGCCAGCTCGGCCTGCGCCCGGCACAGCTCCTTGATGAACGGCTTGGCGGCCTCGAGGCCCTCGGCCACGACCTCCTCGGTCGGCGCGACGGCGCCGCCCTTGACCAGCTCGATGGTCTTGTCGGTGGCCTCGGCCTCGACCATCATGATCGCGACGTCGCCGTCCGGCAGGGCGCGGCCGGCCACGACCATGTCGAAGACGGCCTCCTCCAGCTCCTTGTGCGTCGGGAAGGCGACCCACTGGCCGCGGATCAGCGCGACGCGGACGCCGCCGATCGGGCCGGAGAAGGGCAGGCCCGCCAGCTGCGTGGAGGCGGAGGCGGCGTTGATGGCGACCACGTCGTAGAGGTGGTCGGGGTTGAGCGCCATGACCGTCACGACGACCTGGATCTCGTTGCGCAGGCCCTTGACGAAGGACGGGCGCAGCGGGCGGTCGATCAGACGGCAGGTGAGGATCGCGTCCTCGGAGGGACGGCCCTCGCGGCGGAAGAAGCTGCCGGGGATCCGCCCGGCGGCGTACATCCGCTCCTCGACGTCGACGGTCAGCGGGAAGAAGTCGAAGTGCTCCTTCGGCTGCTTCGACGCGCTGGTCGCGGAGAGGACCATGGTGTCGTCGTCGAGGTAGGCGACCGCGGAGCCGGCGGCCTGCTTGGCGAGGCGGCCGGTCTCGAAGCGGATGGTGCGGGTGCCGAAGCTGCCGTTGTCGATGACGGCCACGGCCTCGTGCATGGTGTTGTCTTCCACCCGGAAGATCTCCTTCTTTTGTCCTCTAGGTGGAGCGCCCCCGCACTTGTCCGCAAGTCCTACGGCCTGGACCTGGCCGGTCTTCGATCGAAGCTGCCGGTCGGGGCAGGCGTACCTACGCGCTGCTCCTCCGGCGGCCACTACCGAGGACCGGCGGCCTGGCTGCCGCTGGCTCGGATGCGTGTGGACGCTCCGCGTCCGGTGCCTCATCCCCGTGTGGGATGCGGCACCCTTTGTCTTTCACACCTTACGCACGGTCTCATTCCCACGCGTGCGCAAGGCTCAACCACGCCATTCGAAGGGTGGTTGCGATACACCGAAGGGCGGCTCCCCCAGATCCCCTGGGAGAAGCCGCCCCCGAGTGGGTTCGACTAGCGAGCGGAGCCCGCGGCGCCGCGGCGGATGCCGAGGCGGTCCACCAGCGTACGGAAACGCTCGATGTCCGTCTTGGCCAGGTACTGCAGCAGGCGGCGACGCTGGCCGACCAGGAGCAGCAGGCCACGACGCGAGTGGTGGTCGTGCTTGTGGAACTTGAGGTGCTCGGTCAGGTCCGAGATACGGCGGCTGAGCATCGCGATCTGAACCTCGGGAGAGCCGGTGTCGCCCTCCTTCTGGCCGTACTCGGCGATGATCTGCTTCTTGATGCTCTGGTCGAGGGCCATGCCCACTCCTTCACGATCATGGTGCCGAGCGCCCCTGGTCTTCGTCACAGGGTCTGACGTACTCGGCGGCGGAACGCGGCGTGCATGATGCACGCACGATCCAGCGGTCAATGCTACCAGTCAGGAAGTCAAGCCCCGGACGGTGCCGTAGACGTCCAGGACCGCGAGGGCGATCGGGACGAGGGCGGCGAGGGTGAGGCCGTCGACCATGTCGAGGATGCGGCCCCAGAACGGCGAGACGCCCTTCTTGGGCACGACCAGGGCGATGGAGACCAGGATCGCCGCGCCCGCGGCGATGCCGACCGCCAACACCAGGGTGCGGATGTCGACGGCGGAGGTGTCGCGCATGTTCGTGAAGATGAACAGCGGCATGTGCAGCGCCAGGCCGACCACCAGCAGCGCCAGGCTGCCCAGGCCCGCGACCAGCAGGCACATCACCTGGGAGGTGTGGGTGAACAGGCGGGCCCGCAGCATCGTCGAGACGCCGAGGGTCAGCGCCAGCACCTCCGTCCAGGTGTTGTAGGTGAAGGCCAGCACCACGCTGCTGCCCAGCACGACGGCGGCGCAGCCGCCGACCATGCCGACGAGGAGCTCGTGGCCGCGGCGGGCCTGCAGGGCGATGCGGGTCAGGTCGAGGGCCGGACGGCTCTCGTTCTCCCCGCCGCGGGCGGAGGGGCGCTGCTGAGGGGCCTGGAAGCCGACCGGCAGGCGGGCGAAGCGGGAGGAGAGGGAGGGCAGGAAGCCCACCAGTCCGACCGCGACGACCGCCGACCCGGCGGCGACCTCGCGGGCGGAGGCGTTCGTGAGGATGCCGACCAGCGTCGCGAGCATGCCGACGCCGGAGACCAGCGCGGCGGCGACGAACGGCGCGTCGCCGTTCGGCAGCAGGGCCGCGAGCAGGGTCGCGGCCAGCAGCACCGCGATGCAGCCGACGAGGAACTGGACCCGGCCCGGCCCCTCCCCCTGCGCCGGGGCGACGACGCCGGTGCCGCCGAGCATGGCCAGCGGCAGCGAGGCCATGCCGAGCGCGAGGGCCGCGCCCCGGTCCTCGTACACGCGGGCCCGGGCGCCGGCGATCGCGATCAGCACGACCGAGGCGAGTCCGGCGATCAGGCCGGGCAGCGAGTGCATGTCGTGCTGGAGGTCGGAGAACCACAGCGCGAAGGCGAGCAGGAGCAGGACGACCGCGCCGCCGATGAGGCCCGCGCCTCGCATCAGCGTGGGCCCCCACTGGCTGCGGTCCTCTGCGACGCCGGAGGCGATGGCGTCCGCGACGTCGTCGTAGACGGCGGGCGCGAGCGACTCGGCGAACGGGCGCAGGCTCAGCAGCTCTCCGTCGCGGATCTGCTGCGCCTGCAGCGGCAGGCTGCTGTCCAGGACGGTGCCGTCGCGTCGGACGAGGTGGAACCCGGTGGGCGCACCCTCGGCCTGGGTCTGACCGGAGAGCCGCAGCACCTCCGGGTAGATGTCTGCGAGCGGGACGTCCTCGGGCAGAGCGACGTCGATCCGACTGTCCGGCGCGACGACGGTGACCCGGCAGAACCCGGTCGTGGCGCTGGTGCTCACGTGGTGGCCTCCCCCATACCGTGGCTGACAGCGGTTCACCTTATACGGTGCGGGACATCGCACGATCCAGCGGTTGCTCAGGCCGCCGGGGTTGACGGCGAGTGAGCTCTCCCACGTCGCCTCCACCACACCGGGACCGGCGAGGGCAGGACGTCGTGGCACTCGACCGGACCACGCTGGTCCGTCTCGCCGACGATCCGTCACTCCTGGACGCGGCGTCGGCGGACGGCTCGGTCACGGCGTCGGGTGCGGGCGCCGAGGGACTGCGGGAACTCCTTCTGCTTCTGGTCACGTTCGATCTCTTCTTCCCCGTGATCGAGCCATGACCGGTTCCCGATAGGATCGCCGCTTGCGGACAGCGGTGCCACGGGGGCGGCAGACAACGCCCCTTCGGTCACCGGGGGACTAAAGAACGAGGCTGGTGCCGAGTTGAGCGTGGTGACCGTCAAGCGACCGCCGCGGGCTTACCCGCCGGCGGTGCCGAACGAGGAGCTCCATCTGGAGCCGCCGCCGGAGCTGCCCCGCGACGACGGGGGCTCCTGGTGGCAGTCGCTGCTGCCGATGCTGGCGACGGCCGGTTCCGCCGCGTTCTTCTTCATGCCCGGCATGCAGACGATGATGAAGGTCATGGGCGGCCTGATGGTCGCCTCGACCGTGGCCATGGCCGTGGCCCAGGTGAACCAGCAGCGCAAGGGCGGCGGCGGTGTCGACGACGAGCGCGCCGACTACCTGAAGTACCTGGGTCAGTTGCGCCGCCAGGTGCGCAAGGTCGCGCAGCTCCAGCGGGACGCGCAGCTGTACACGCATCCGCAGCCGGACCAGCTCTGGTCGGTCGTGGCGGAGGGACGCCGGCTGTGGGAGCGGCGGCCGATGGACAACGACTTCGCGCAGGTGCGCATCGGCACCGGGCCGCAGCAGTTGGCGTCGCGGATCGTCCCGCCGCAGACCGCTCCGGTCGACGAGCTGGAGCCGCTGACGGCAGACGCGATGAAGTCGTTCATCACGAGCCACAGCACGCTGCCGGACCTGCCGCTGGCGGTCTCGCTGCGCGCCTTCTACCACATGACGGTCTCCGGCGACCCGGACACCGTCTACGGGCAGCTGCGCGCAGTGCTTTCACAACTGACGACGCTTCAGTCGCCGGACGACCTGGTCGTCGGCGTCGCCTGCGCGCCGGGCGCGCTGCCGGAGTGGGAGTGGACGAAGTGGCTCCCGCACACCCAGCACCCGCATGAGACCGACGGGGCCGGCTCGTTGCGCATGATCTGCACCTCGCTGGACGAGCTGGAGGAGCTGCTCGACGACGAGCTGGCCGGACGTGCCAGGTTCCACCGTGACGCGCAGCCCCAGCCGGACCAGCCGCACGTCGTGGTGATCCTGGACGGCGCCCAGATCGGCGCCGACTCGGTGCTCGCGAGCGGCGAGGGCCTGCAGGGTGTGACCGTCATCGAGGTCGTGCTCGGCGAGACGGACGAGCTGCGCGGCCAGCTGGCGATCAGCGTGACGCCGAAGGAGATGACGCTGCGCTCGGCGTCCGGCGCCTCCTACAGCGGTGTGCCGGACACCGTCTCCGCCTGGCAGGCCGAGGCGCTGGCGCGTCAGCTCGCGCCGCTGCGCATCTCGCAGGGCGGCGACGACGAGCCGCTGCTGGCGAACCTGGACTTCACCGACCTGATGGGCGTCGGCGACGCCGCCTCGGTGGACACCGCCCGCACCTGGCGGCCGCGTCCGGTGCACGAGCGGCTGCGCGTCCCCATCGGCCTGGGCGCCGGCGGCGAGCCGGTGATCCTGGACCTGAAGGAGGCAGCGCTCGAGGGCATGGGCCCGCACGGCCTGTGCGTCGGCGCCACCGGTTCCGGCAAGTCGGAGCTGCTGCGCACGCTGGTGCTGGGTCTGGCGCTGACGCACTCCTCGGAGACGCTGAACTTCGTCCTCGCCGACTTCAAGGGCGGTGCGACCTTCGCCGGTATGGCGGACATGCCGCACACCTCCGCGATCATCACCAACCTCGCGGAGGAGCTCACCCTCGTCGACCGCATGCGCGACTCGATCACCGGTGAGCTGAACCGCCGCCAGGAGCTGCTGCGCGCGGCGGGCAACTTCGCCAACATCCACGACTACGAGCGGGCGCGTGCGGCCGGTGCGCCGCTGGACCCGCTGCCCTCGCTGCTGCTGATCATCGACGAGTTCAGCGAGCTGCTGACGGCCAAGCCCGACTTCATCGACATGTTCATCCAGATCGGCCGAATCGGCCGGTCGCTGGGTGTGCACCTGCTGCTCGCCTCGCAGCGTCTGGAGGAGGGCAAGCTGCGCGGCCTGGACACCTACCTCTCCTACCGGATCGGTCTGCGCACCTTCTCGGCCGCCGAGTCGCGCGCGGCACTCGGTGTGCCCGACGCGTACCACCTGCCGCCGGTGCCGGGCGTCGGCTACCTGAAGTTCGGCACGGACGTGATGGCGCAGTTCAAGGCCGCCTACGTGTCCGGCCCCTACCGGGCGGGCGGCGCGCAGCAGTCCTCGGGCGGGGTGCGCCGCGCCCGGCCGGTGCTGTTCACCGGCTCGCCGGTGGCGCTGCCGCTGCAGCCGCAGGAGGAGACGCCGGTCGTCGTCCAGCAGCCCCGGCAGGACGACGCGCTGGTGGACACCGTGCTCGACGTGATCGTGGACCGGCTGGAGGGCCAGGGGCCGCCGGCGCACGAGGTGTGGCTGCCGCCGCTGAAGGAGGCGCCCTCCGTCGACCAGCTCTACGGCCGTCTCGCGGTCAGCGCCGAGCGCGGCCTGCACGCGCCGGACTACACCGCGCCTGGCCGCCTGGTGGTCCCGATCGGCCTGGTCGACAAGCCCTTCGAGCAGCGCCGCGACCTGATGTACCTGGACTTCTCCGGCGCCGCCGGTCACGGCCTGGTCGTCGGCGGTCCGCTGACCGGCAAGTCGACACTGCTGCGCAGCGCGATGACCTCGTTCGCGATGACGCACACCGCTTCCGAGGTGCAGTTCTACTGCCTCGACTTCGGTGGTGGCGGTCTGATCGGCATGCAGGGTCTGCCGCATGTCGGCGGGGTCGCGGGGCGTCTGGACGGCGACAAGGTGCGCCGCATGATCTCCGAGGTCAATGCGGTGCTGAACCGCCGCGAGGAGCTGTTCCGGGCCCAGCAGATCGACTCGGTCGCGACCTTCCGCAACCGCCGCAAGCAGGGCATGCTGCCGGACGAGCCGCACGGCGACGTCTTCCTGATCGTCGACGGCTGGCTGAGCTTCCGGCAGGAGTTCGAGGCGCTGGAGCCCGTCGTCGCCGACATAGTGCAGCGCGGTCTGGCCTACGGCGTCCACGTGCTGATCACCGCCAACCGCTACGGCGAGGTCCGTCCCGCACTGAAGGACCTGCTCCAGACGCGCGTCGAGCTCAAGCTCGGTGACTCGATGGAGTCGGAGATCGACCGCAAGGTGGCCCAGAACGTGCCCGCCGGCGCCCCGGGCCGCGGTCTCACCGCGGACAAGCTGCACTTCCTGGCCGGTCTGCCGCGCTTGGACGGGTCCAGCGGCGTCGAGGACCTCTCCGACGCGGTCGCCGCGATGGTGCAGGCCACCAGCGAGAACTGGCAGGGTCCGCGGGCGCCGCAGGTCCGCATGCTGCCGGGGCTGCTCCCGATCGAGCACCTCCCCAAGCCGTTCGAGACGCCCGAGCTGGGCATCGCGATCGGTGTGGACGAGAACGCGCTCGCGCCGGTGTACCTCAACTTCGACACCGACCCGCACTTCATCATCTTCGGTGACGGCGAGACCGGTAAGACGGCGTTGCTGCGCCTGCTGCTCAAGGGCATCACCGAGCGGTACACCCCGGAGCAGGCGCTGGTCGTGATCGGCGACTACCGCCGTTCGCTGCTGGGCACCGTCACCAGCCCGCACCTGCTGGAGTATGCGGCGGCACAGCCGGCGCTGCAGGCCTTCCTCGGCGACGTGCGGGGCTCGATGGAGCGCCGCATCCCGGGCAAGGACGTCACGCAGGCGCAGCTGCGCGACCGCAGCTGGTGGAGCGGCCCGGAACTGTTCCTGGTCATCGACGACTACGACCTGGTCGCGACCTCCACCGGCAATCCGCTGCAGCAGCTGCTCGAGGTGCTGCCGTTCGCCAAGGACGTCGGCCTGCACATCATCATCGCCCGCCGTTCCGGCGGTGCCGGGCGCGCGCTGTTCGAGCCGGTCATGCAGCGGCTCAAGGAGCTGGGCGCGCAGGGCATCGTCCTGTCCGGCGACCGCGACGAGGGCGTGCTGCTCGGCAACGTCCGCCCGCAGGTCCTGCCGCCGGGCCGGGGCGTCCTGGTCACCCGCCGCCGTGGCTCGTTCACGGTCCAGACGGGGTGGCTGCCTCCGCAATAGTTTCCACATACCGGATCGTTATGCGGACGGTTTCGTCCGCAGACCGCTCAATCCGAAGCAGGCCGCGGGGCCGCTGAGTGCTTGGTCACTCGGCGGCCCCGTTGTCGTTGTGGGGTCGGTCGATCGCGATGCCATGATCATAAATACTGGATGACAAGGATATGAAGGCTGTATTGCCCATGTATCTTTGAAGCGAAGGACGTCCGCAACTATGGACATAAAGGACAAGGCGCTGACGCGACTTCAGATCAGTTGTGCTAGGCGCAGACGGCAACGGAATCCGAAGCAAAACCGGCCTTGACGCGCCGTTAACGGCAGGGTTCCATGACTGAGCCGGGAGCGACGGACACCAGCAGTAGCGAGGAACGCCAGGAGGCGATAGCGCTCCCCAGCGACACCCTCTGTTGTGCGAGCCGGAACGGAACGCCCATGACCGACACCCTGCGCCGTCCCGAGGACGGCACGACGGCCGCCGCGCCCTCCATCGAGGCCGCGGAGCCGCAGAAGCTCAAGCGTTCCATCGGCGTCGTCGGCGGCACGCTGCTGACACTGTCGTGTCTGACGCCGGCGTCCTCGCTCTTCGTGATCGTCCCCGCGTCCTTCGCCGCACTGGGCACCGGCACCGCGCTCGCGCTGGCGATCGCCATCGTGCTCTGCATCGGCGTCGCCTGGTGCTACTCCGAGCTCGGCACCCTGGTCCCCAGCGCCGGCGGCGAGTACGCCATGGCCGGACACACCGTCGGCCGGTTCACCGGCTGGCTCGCCTTCATCCAGGCGCTGCTGGTCGTCATGATCGTGCCGCCGGTGATCGCGCTCGGCACCTCGCAGTACCTCGCCCCCATCGTCCACGTCGACCCCAAGCTGATGGGCGCGATCGTCATGATCGCCGCGACCGTCATGGGTCTGCTGGACCTGCGGGCCAACGCCTGGATCACCGGCATCTTCCTGGTGCTGGAGGTCGTCGCCGCCAGCCTGGTCGCCGTCCTCGGCTTCGCGCACCGCAACCGCTCCGCCTCCGTCCTGCTCCACCCGCAGCTGCCCGGCACGCACGGCGGCATCAGCCCCGTCACCTTCGGCACGCTCATCGCGGGCCTGGCCGCGGCGCTCTTCATCACCCAGGGCTTCTCCACCGCGGTCTACCTGGCCGAGGAGATGGAGCGTCCGCACCGCACCGTCCCGCGCACCGTCCTGTGGACCCTGGGCATCGGCTCCGCGGTCATCCTGATCCCGGTCATCGCGATCACCGTCGGCGCCCCGAGCCTGGACGCCCTGGCGGGCGGCGACATCTCCAGCATGGTCACCCAGTGGAGCAACTCCGCCGTCGGCACCTTCGTCAGCCTGGCGATCGCCCTGGCGATCATCAACGCGGCGATCGTCATGGTCATCCAGAACTCCCGCGTGCTGTACGCCTCGGCCCGTGACAAGGCCTGGCCGGAGCCGGTCAACCGCGCCTTCACCAGCCTCAGCAAGCGCTACGGCTCCCCGTGGATCTCGACGCTCGCGGTCGGCGTCCCCGGAGCGGTGCTGTGCTTCGTCAACCTGGACACCCTGAGCGCGGTCACCGGCGTCTCGGTCGCCCTGCTGTACGGCTGCGTCGCGGTCGCCGCGCTGGGCGCACGCCGCGGCAAGCACAAGCACGCCAAGGCGTACCGCATGCCGCTGTGGCCGGCCGTCCCCGTCGCGCTGATCCTGGTCCTGATCTACGTGGTCACCCAGCAGAGCGTCACCGCCCTCTGGCTCACCGGCGGCATCACCGCCGCCGCGGCCCTGTACTGGGTCTTCTACCTCCGCCCCCGCCCGGAGACCCGCTGGATCATCACGATCCCCGAGGACGAGAAGGAGGCAGTCGAGGCCTGAGCCCTCGCTGCACTCCCCGTCAGGCCCCTGCGCACCCCAGCGCGGGGGCTGACGCTTTTCGCTCCCGCAGGCAGTTGCACCCACCCAGCGGCGCGGGGCCGTGCCGACCTGCGGCTCCGCCGCGCGGGCGCGACCAGGGTTGATCATGCTCCCGCAGGCAGTTGCACCCACCCAGCAGCGCGGGGAACTGCACGAGCGACCAACGGCGTGCGGATGGCCCTGCGCGTGGAGGACCATCCGCTCATCGGTGGCCTGTCGCGCAGTTCCTCGCACCCCTGAAAGCGCGCTACGCGCGCCTGGCCTTGCGGCGGGTGTCGCGGATGACGGTGGCGGTGCCGGTGATCAGGAGGAGGCCTACCGCGCCCAGGCCCACGGCGAAGAGGCCCGTGCGTTCGTCGCGCTGCTGCGCGGTCTCGCCGAGCTCGAAGGGGCGGGCGTGGACCGGCGCGGCAGAGGCACCGCCGACGGGGCTGGCGACCGGGGACTGCTCGGCGGGCGACTGGTCGGTGACCGCCGCGACCGGGTCGACCACGCCCCAGCCGACGTACGGGTTCCAGCCCGGGTCCGCGCGGATCGCGGTCTGCTCGATGCGGGACGCGATCTCACGCGGCGACCACTTGGGGTACTCCTCGCGCAGCAGCGCCGCGACGCCCGCCACGTAGGGCGCGGCGAAGCTGGTGCCGTTGTCGACGCACTGGCCGCCGCCCGGCACGGTGGAGACGATGTCCACGCCGGGGGCCGCGACCGAGACGGACTTGCCCGTCTCGGAGAAGCCGTCGGCGCGTTCGTCGTTGCGGTCGGACGCCCCGACACCGATCACGCCGGGAATGGCGGCGGGGTAGGTGGGCTTGTCCAGACCCTCGTTGCCCGCGGCGGCGACGACGACGACGTCGGCGTTCAGCGCCCGCTGGACGGCCTGGTACAGCTTGCTGCCCTGAGTGATGCCCTGGTACGGCTGGCCCTGCTTGTCCGTCAGGTCCTGCGAGATGTTGATCACGTCGACCTTCTGGCTGACCGCGTAGTCGATCGCGCTCGCCAGGCTGTCCTCGGTGGCGTTGCCCTGGCCGTCGTTCTGGCGGACGGCCAGGATCGTGGCAGCGGGTGCGATGCCCTCGAAGCCGGTCTTCTTCTGCGGGTCGGGGCGGGCGGCGATGACCCCGGCGACCATCGTGCCGTGGCCGACCTGGTCGGTCGTGGAGTCGCCGGTCACCCCGGACTGGCCCTTGAGGAAGTCCTGCCCGGGCTTCACCGCGCCGTGCAGCTGCGGGTTGTTGTCGTCGACGCCGGAGTCGATCACGGCGACGGTGACGCCCTTGCCGTCGTACCTGGCGTGCAGCTGGGAGAGCAGGATGCGCTGGAGCGCCCACGGCTCCCCGGGGATCGAGTCCGCCGGGAAGTGGCACTGCCCGTCCGACGCGAGCGCGGCGTGGCTCTCGGTCGTCGCGGCGGCGACGGTGCCGCCGACCGGCAGCACGGGCGCGGCGGTGCACGCGAGGGCGCCTGCGGCGACGGCCAGCGCCCCGCGGTGGAGCCTGTTCACTGCTGCACTTCCCCCAGGTGAGATGTCGGCCGGACAGCGCTGCGCCGATCCGCGGGCGGCGGACCGGCGCAGCGTCAGCTGTTCACGCGCGGTGAATCAGGACCAGAGACCGGCGTTGCGGCTCTCGGTGGCCTGGTAGTTCTGCGCGGCGCTGTCGAGGGCGCCGGCGATCTGGACCAGCACGGAGTGCAGGTCGGCCGCGCTGGAGTCCCACTCACGCTGGCGGGCGTCGTAGCCCTCCTTCGCGGAACCCTCCCAGGACTGGGCGATGCGCTGCACACCGGCGCGCAGGTCGTCCAGCTGGGACTGGACGTTGGCAGCGGTCTGGCGGACGTCGGACGCGGCCTGGGAGACCGTTCCGAAGTTGACCATGATGTGGCTGTTGCTAGCCATGAGCTCTCCTCTTGGGGCAGTTCAGCTTGGAACGTTCGAC
Organism: Streptacidiphilus melanogenes; assembly: GCF_000787835.1. Taxonomy (GTDB): domain Bacteria; phylum Actinomycetota; class Actinomycetes; order Streptomycetales; family Streptomycetaceae; genus Streptacidiphilus; species Streptacidiphilus melanogenes. Next base: position 14,356 of record NZ_BBPP01000063.1, on the reverse strand, counting down.
GGTGAAGCGGTGGCCCGGCGTCAGCCGAGGGCCGAGGTGATCCGGCTCAGGCCGGAGTGCTGCTCCTGCTCCGTCTGCGTGTACTGCTGCGAGGTGTTGTCGATCGCGTCCTTGATCTCGCCCAGCACGCGGTTGAGCTTGGTGGCGTCCTCGTTCCACTTCTGCTGGAGCTGCTGGTACGACGAGGCCGCCGAACCCTGCCAGCCGCTGGTGATCCCGCTGACCACGTTGTTCAGCCGGCTCAGCTCCTGCTGGATCTGAGCGCTGACCTCGGAGATGCGCGCCGAGAAGGCCCGCATTTCGTCGGCGGTAGTCCTGAACTGACCCGACATGTGCACCGTCCCCCATGAGACAGACCGATGGCGGCCGGGGCGTCGTGCTCGGATCCCCCGACCGGCATCACCCGAGCGGTGATGTCCCGTAGAACTCTAGTCCTCCCGTCCGACGGTCCCAACACCGACCTGTGGACATTCCCGTCAGAACGTCGTCACGGACCCGTCACCGAAAGGGAGTCGACGGACTGTCAGGACCCCTGCTGCTGCTCGGCCGCGTCCTTGGTCAGCTCAGGGCCGGTCGGTACCAGCTGGGCCCAGCTCAGCGGTACTGGAAGGGGGTTGACCTGGCCGTAGCCCAACCGGGCGGCCGGGGTGTCGCTCTGGCTCGCACCGGCCGCACCCGCCTGCCCGGCCGTACCCGCGGCGCCCGCGCCACCGGTCTGCCCGGAGCCATCGGCCGAACCGCTCTGGCCGTTCGCGCCACCGCCGTTGCCGTCACTGTTCATCTGCAAGGGGTAGCGCAGGCCGGTGTCGGTGAGCAGGTACACCTTGCCGCCGCCGCCCGCACCTCCGCTGACGGCCTGCAGCAGCAGCCCGGTGCCCGGCGTCACGTAGACGCCCGCGGTGCCGGACGCCTGCGCGCCGGTCACCGGGTAGTCCTGACCGAGCCAGACGCCCAACTGCGGCGCACTCTGCCCCATCTGGCCGCTGTAGACGGCGCAGGCCGCCATCTGGCCGTTGGACACGTTCAGGTTGGCCTGGGTGACCTGCTGCTTGGGCCAGTTGAAGTCCGAGGCGAAGGGCGAGACGAGATTCGAGTCGAGCAGCTTGAACTGGTTGGCGTCGTGCTCGGCCGCACTGCCGTGCATCGCCTCGACCAGTCGGCGGGCGAAGTCGGAGATGCGGTGCGGGCCGTCCTTCATCAGCACGTAGTGCAGCGTCGTGCCGTTGTCGGTCACCCGCAGCAGGTCGCCTATCTTGTACTGGTTCCCGGCCAGGTCGGAGCCGGTGTAGGGGCCGCCGAAGCCGGTCAGCAGGTTGTAGGGCAGCGAGATCGGGCTGCCCGTCGCCAGCGTCTTCAGCCACTGCGTCGTCACCTGCTGCGGCACACCGTCGGAGGGGCCGAAGGCCGCCTTCGCCAGTAGCTGCCCGCCGGGGTCCGCCTTGCTCGCGACCAGCTGGTGGTAGGAACCGTTCGAGTCCACCAGGTAGCTGTTGCCGTCGGGGGTCTGCACGTACAGCGCCTTGTCGGACGCGAGTCGGCTGCCGGAGACGGCGCCGGCCTGACTCCCGCCCAGCACGAAGAGCCGCTGGCCCACGCTCGCCGCCTGGTCCGCCCCTGAACGGTCGCACGCCGCCCAGGTCTTGGCCGTCCCGGCGTCGGCCGCCGCCGGCAGGCTGTCGGGGGCGTAGGGGATGCCGACGGTCGCGCCACGCGCCACCGAGGGCGAGTTGAGCGCCGAGTCGTCGATGTACTCCACCCCGGAGTTGACGCTCAACAGCAGCCTGGCCGAGGACATGTTGAGCACCGGGTGCAGGACGCCGTTCAGCATCACGTAACGGGTCGTCGTCTGCTTGTCGACAATGACGTCGTTGGCCTTGTCCCACCCCTTGGGGGCCGAAGGACGCAGTATTCCGTAGGCGCCGAAGGCCGCTACCGCGATCGCACCCAGCACCAGACTCGGCAGGACCGCGCGGACCGCGCGTGGCGCGTCCTCCACGCTGCCGCCGCCGGTCGGCCGCAGGAACGCGGCCACCGTGCGCTTGCGCGCGAACGTGTAGGCGCTGAGCTCATCCCGGCGTGAAGCCATCCCTTTGCTCTCCCCCGTCCTCGGACGTCCTCGGGCTGCCTCCGGGCACGGACCTGCCCCGGCACCGCCCCGTGTGCGATACGTACGGTACGGGTACCGTGTTGCGATCAGCCAACCGGACCCCAGTGCCTCGGCACCAGGTTTGGCTTCGGCCCGCTTTTCCGGAAAGCTGCATTCGCCGACCGATCGTGTCCGGTCGCGTCCACCGCGCGACCGATCCGGCCGAGACCGGCAAGACAGTTTCAACGCGACACAGCTGACGACTCGAAGGGGTGCTCGGGGGATGCCCAGTCAGACCGCTTCGCGCCGCGCGCAGCGGACGCCCGCCGCGACGCCGTCCGATTCCGGCCGCGCCGTGCGCGACGCACGGCCCGCCACCGCGAACACGGCCGCCACGGCCACACCGCGGGTCCGGCCGCGCCCGGGCCGGCTCGGACCGGTACGGCTGTCCCACGTGATCCTCGTCGAGGCCATCGCCGCCGCGCTGCTGCTCGGTTGGGCGCACGGCCGGGTCGCCCTCATCGCGGGCGCGGTGGTCGGCGTGCTGCTGCTGATCCCGGTGCTGCCGCGCTTCGGCGGTCTCACGCTGGCCGACATGCTTGCCGCGCGGGCCGCGTTCCGCCGACGCGCCCGCCGGGCGTCCCTCGCCCCGCAGGGGCAGGACGTCGACCCGGCGCTGGCACCGGTGTTGGAGTGCGAACCCGCGCTGCGCGTGGTCGCGCACAGCGTGGAGGCCGACGGTGGCGCAGGCCGCCGCGAGCGCCGTGAGATCGGCATGGTCGGCGACGGTACCTTCCTCAGCGCGCTCATCCAGGTCGAGGCCCCGGACAAGCCGCTGCGCCCGAACTCGGCCGCCTTCCCGCTGCCGCTGGCCATGCTCGCCGACGGGCTGCACGCGGACGACGTGAAGCTCGAATCGGTGCAGCTGCTGACGTACGCGCAGCCCGCGCCCGCCCCCCACCTGCCGGAGACGGCCCTGGCCGCCCGCGCCTACCGCGAGCTGCCGGCCGGTTCCACGACGCCAGGCCTGCGCCTGACCTGGGTGGCCGTCAGGCTGGACCCGGAGCTGTGCCGCAGCGCCGTCGCCGCACGCGGCGGCGGCGAGACCGGGGCCCGCAAGGCGCTCCAGCGCGGCGTCGACCAGCTCGCCTCCCGGCTGACCGAGGCCGGCCTGCGTGCCACCGTCCTGGACGCCGGCCAGGTCACCGCGGCGATCGGCACGGCCACCTGCCCCAACCCGGTCGCCGTCACCAACGGCCGCGGCGGTGCGGGCAGCCCGAACAGCGGCCAGGCCGCGCCGCGACGCAGTGCGGAGACCGCCAAGGCGTGGAAGTGCGACGACCGCTGGCACCGCAGCTACTGGATCGGCCGCTGGCCCTCGCTCGGCGCGCAGAGCACCGCCCAGCTGGTGGACCTGCTCACCGGCACGCCCGCGCTCGGCAGTTGCTTCTCGCTGACGCTGCGCCCGGCCGGCGCCGGCGCGGTCGCGCTGCAGGGCCACGTCCGCGTCACCGTCCGCGGTGAGAGCGAACTCACCGCGACCGGCCGTCAGTTGGAGACCCGTGCGCGCAGCGCCGGGATCTCGCTGGTCGGCCTGGACATGGAACAGGTACCGGGCGTCCTCGCGACGCTTCCGCTCGGGGGGACTCGCTGATGGCCATCTCCACGCCCCGTAACGCCACCCCCGCCGACCAGGGCGGCGGCACCGGCCTGCTGGGACGCGCCCTCGCCGGGTTCGGCCTGCCCGGCCCGCGCCGCGAGCAGCACGTGCTGACCGTCGACCAGCTCGGCGCGGTCGCCCTGCCCGTGGGCGGCGACGGCGTCGTCGTGGGCGTCGAGGGCGACGGCAGTCCGGCCGTGCTCGGCCTGTTCCGCCCGCGCCCGTACCACGTGGTGCTGGTCGGCGGCGTCTGGACGGCCCAGCTGATCGCGCTGCGCGCCGCGGCGACCGGCGCTCGCGTCGCCGTCGAGACCGGGCGCGGCCAGGCCTGGAGCCCCGTCGCCCAGGCGGCCGGGGGCGGTCAGCCGTGCATGACGGTGCACCCCATCGGCCGGCTCGGCCCGCAGGGCGCCTCGGTCGCCGGTCCGGTCCTGGTCATCCGCGACGCGGGCCCGCGCCCCTCGCGCACCCGGCTGTCGGCCGCGCCCTGGCAGGCGATGCTGACCCTGCTGCCGTATCTGGCGGACGGCGCGGACCGGCTGCTGTCCCAGGCTGACCTCGTCGGCGTGCAGCGCGTCGCGCCGCAGGAGGCGGAGCTGATCGCCCGCGTCCTCGACCTGCCCGGCCAGGAAGCCGCCGCTCTGCCCAACCTCGGCGACGGCGTCACGTTGTGGACCGACCGCCGCACCCGCACCTTCGTCCAGGGCGGTCCGACGGCCGCCGAGGCCCAGGTCCTGGGCCAGGCACGGCGCGTGGACTGAGGGTCTCGGCCGAGGGGCCCGCCCGGTCGCGTCGGCCGCGGACCGGGGGCCCGGACTCGCAAGGGTTCTGACGTCGCCCAGGGCCGCGCACGCTGGGCGTGCACGCCGCAGACTGCGCCGGACGGGGGTCCCGGGCGGTCAGAAGGGGCGGCTAGTCTGAGAGTCCCCGAGGCGAACGAGAGGCGAGCTACTGTGACCAGCGATCGCGACGACGTCTACGTCGGCGACCAGGCGCCGGACGAGGACGAGGAGTGGTCGGACGCGCCTGACTACACGCCTCCCGCCTGGTACATGCAGAACGCGCCGCAGGTGGGTGCTCAAGCTCCGCCGCCGACCCCCCATCAGGGTGGCTATCCCGGAAGCCCGACACCGCCCGGGGGTGAACCGGGCGCACAGCAGCCCGGCTTCGCGCCCCCGTCCGGCCCGCCGCAGATGAGTGGCATGCCGCTCGGCACGACACCGACGCCGCCCGCGCCTCCGGTCGGCGTCAACCCCGCTCCGGTGACGGGCCCCGTCGCCGCGCCAGGCGCGAACGATGCGCCGCAAACCCCGGGGCTGCCGGGCGGTTCGGCCGTCTCCCCCGGATTCCCTGCCGCGCCGATCGCTCCCGCGCCGATGCCTCCGGCGCCTCCGGTCGGCGCCAACCCCGCTCCGGCACACGTCGGTTCGCCCGCGCCTGCTGCGACGGCTGCTGCCGGGGACGCCTCCCTCGGCGGCGGCACCGGCGTGCCGGGCGCGCCCGTCCCCGCCGAAGCCGAGCCTCCGGCCACCGGCGGCGGCGCCGTCTCGTCCTCCTCGGGCGAGGACCCGGGGCTTGCGGCGTTCGGGCCGCGCCGCCCGGCACCGGTCGAGACGCCCGCGCCCGCCGAGCTCCAGGACCCGGGGCTCTCCGCCTTCGCGCCCCGCCCGGCCGTTTCCACCGAGCCGACGCCCGGCCCCGCGTTGCCGCCCGAAGCCGCGCCTGCGCCCGTCGCTGACGCCTCCTCCGGCGCTCCGGCCGTGCAGGCGGCGCCCGCCGCCGCCTTGGCCGAGCCCGTCGCGCCTGCGCCGTTCGGCGTTCCTGACGCCCCGGCGGTTCCCGGCGTCGTCGGTGTGCCCGGTGTCCCGGTGCCTCCGGCTGCGCCCTTCCCTGCCCAGGTCACCCCCGCCCAGGTCGCCCCGGCCCAGGTCACCCCGGCCCCCGGGGACGGCGCCACGCCGGCGTTCGCCACGCCTGCCGGGCCCCCCG
>NZ_BBPP01000063.1:0-8217 GCF_000787835.1 Streptacidiphilus melanogenes | reverse complement strand
CCCCGGGGACGGCGCCACGCCGGCGTTCGCCACGCCTGCCGGGCCCCCCGTGCAGCCCGCCGTGCCGCTCGACGGTCCGCCGCCGTACCCCGGGCAGCCCGCGCCCTTCCCCGCGCCGGGCGTCCCCGCCGAGGGCGGGCCGTCCCCGTATCCCGTGCAGCCCGTGCCGGGTGCACCCGCGCCGTACGGCGATCCGGCCGCGCAGGGCCTGCCCGGCTACCCCGGAGCGCCGGGCGCCCCCGGCGTTCCCGGCGAGGGCCCGGCCGGTCCGTACGGCGAGCAGCCGTACCGTCCGGCGACGCCGCCCGTCGCACCGCCCGCCATGCCGCCGCAGGGCGAGCCCGCCGTCGGCGTGCCCGGCCAGGCCGGTCCCAACCCTTGGGCCGCGCCGCCGCAGCAGCAGGGCTGGGGCGGAGCGCCGACGGGGCCCGTCGCGCAGGGCGCGCCGCTGGGTTACACCGCCGCGGTCGAGCTGTCCTCGGACCGGCTGCTGAAGAACCAGGCGCCCGAGCGCCGCCAGGGTCCCCCGCGCTTCCGGCTGGGCGGCAAGGCCGCCGAGGCGGACCGTGCGCAGAAGCTGGCCGTCCTGCGTACGCCGGTGATGACCAGCTACAAGATCGCGGTCATCAGCCTCAAGGGCGGCGTCGGCAAGACGACCACGACCACCGCGCTCGGCTCCACCCTCGCGAGCGAGCGGCAGGACAAGGTCATCGCGATCGACGCCAACCCGGACGCCGGCACGCTCGGCCGCCGCGTGCGCCGCGAGACCAGCGCGACCATCCGCGACCTGGTCACCGCGATCCCGTACCTGCGCAGCTACATGGACGTGCGCCGGTACACCTCGCAGGCCAGCAGCGGTCTGGAGATCCTGGCCAACGACGTCGACCCGGCCGTCTCGACGACCTTCAACGACGAGGACTACCGCCGGGTCATCAACTTCCTCGGCGAGCAGTACCCGATCATCCTCACCGACTCGGGCACCGGCCTGCTCTACAGCGCCATGCGCGGCGTGCTGGACCTGGCGGACCAGCTGATCGTCGTCTCGACGCCCAGCGTCGACGGTGCGAGCAGCGCCAGCACCACGCTGGACTGGCTCACCGCCCACGGCTACGCGGACCTGGTGCAGCGCAGCATCACGGTCGTCTCCGGGGTCCGCGAGACCTCGAAGATGATCAAGGTGGACGACATCGTCGCGCACTTCCAGACCCGCTGCCGCGGCGTCGTGGTCGTCCCGTTCGACGAGCACCTGGCCGCGGGTGCCGAGGTCGAGCTGACCCGGATGAAGCCGAAGACGCGCGAGGCCTACTTCAACCTGGCCGCGATGGTCGCTGCGGACTTCTCCCGGATCCAGCCGCAGCAGATGGGCTGGCAGCAGCCCGGCGTGCCGCCGCAGCCGGGCCCGCCGCCGCAGGGATACGACCCGCGCCAGCCGTACCAGCAGCCGCAGGCCTACCCGGCACAGCCGGGGCAGCCCGGACAACCGGGCCAGCCGGGTGCGTACCCGCAGCAGCCACAGGCCCCGCAGCCCGGCCAGCCGCCGCAGGGATACGACCCGCGCCAGCAGTGGGGTTACGGCTACCCGCCGCCGCAGCAGTGAGCGCCGGGTGACACGAGGAGGGGCGGACCGCTGGTGCGGTCCGCCCCTCCTCGTGTCCCGTCCGTCCGGTTCAGACCGCGTCGGTCAGCTCCCGGGCGCGCTTCACGTCGTCGGCCATGCGGTCCAGCAGGGCCTCGATCGTGTCGAACTTCTCCATGCCGCGCAGGTAGGCGAGGAAGTCCACGGCCACGTGCAGCCCGTACAGGTCGAGGCCGACCCGGTCGATCGCGTAGGCCTCGACGGTGCGCTCGGTGCCGTCGAAGGTGGGGTTGGTGCCCACCGAGATCGCGGCCGGCATGCGCTCCTGACCCACTGTCAGCCAGCCTGCGTAGACGCCGTCGGCGGGAACGGCGGTGTGCGGGAGCGTCTCGACGTTGGCTGTCGGGTAACCGAGCTCGCGGCCGCGCTGCGCGCCGCGAACGACGACGCCCTCGACCTGGTGCGGGCGGCCCAACACCTCGCCCGCGCCGACGACGTCGCCCTCGGCGACCAGGCGGCGGGCCAGCGTCGAGGAGAAGGGCGCGCCGTCTCCCGCCGCGCCGGTGATCCGCAGGTCCAGCACCTCGACGGTGAAGTCGTGCTGCCCGCCGAGCTCCGCCAGCAGTTCGACGTTGCCCGCCGCGCGGTGCCCGAAGCGGAAGTTGGGGCCCTCGACGACCAGCTGCGCGTGCAGGCTGTCGACGAGCACCTGCCGGACGAACTCCTCGGCCGACAGCTGGGAGAACTCGGAGGTGAACGGCAGCACCAGCACCGCGTCGACGCCCAGCGCGGCCATCAGGTCGGCCCGGCGGTGGTGCGGAGCCAGCAGCGGCGGGTGACTGCCGGGGCGGACGACCTCGCTCGGGTGCGGGTCGAAGGTGACCACCACGGAACGGGCCCCGAGCGCGCGGGCACGGTCCACGGCGTGGCCGATGATCAGTTGGTGGCCCTGGTGCACCCCGTCGAAGGACCCGATGGTGACGACGCTGCGTCCCCAGTCCCCCGGCACTTCCGTCAGGCCCCGCCAGCGCTGCACCTTGACCGCTCCTCGTCCGTCCTGCGCGTCGCCGCAGGCCCAAGTGTTTCCAACCCCCTATACCTTGCCATGGGCCTGGTCCGGGATCCTCATCGGACTCGTCACAGCCGGGCGGAGCAGCCCGCGCAACTCCCGGGCGAGAACGCAGTCGACGCCCGCGAGCGCCTCGGCGAGACGCCACCGTACGGGCTCCGGCTGCTCGGCCGCCGCCTCGCGGACGAAGGCGAGCAGCGTCTCGCGCTCGGCCGGTCCGTGCGCGAGCCGAGCCCGCAGCCACCCGCCGACCTGGGCGGCCGCCTCCGGGCGACGCTGCAGGTGCTCACGGACGAGCCGCGCGGCCGCGGTCCTGGCGCGCGGCGCCGGCGTCGCCCCCAGTACCCGGAGCACCGCGGCGGCCTCCTCCCCCGGCTCGCGCAACCGTCCCGCATAGCCGGCCAGCACCAGCGTCGGATCGCCGTCCAGCGCGGGCGCGAGCGCCGCCGCGCCGAGCAGCGGATCACCGGCCAGATAGCGGGCGACGGCCTCGCGCAGGCGTTTCGGCCGGGCGACCGGATCGCTCACCAGCGCCGCGTAGGCGGCGCCGTGCAGCGACTCCTCGTCGCCGCGCGCGAGCAGCGCCTCGGCGGCCAAGCGCACCAGCGTGCGCTCGGCCGGCGCCCCCGTCGCGGCCTGGCGCGACAGCAGCGGCAACACGGTCGCGGCGGCGACGTGCCGCTCGGGGCGGGGGTCGTGCGCCCAGCGGTCCACGGCCCGCCCCAGCGCCGACGGCTCGGCCTGTGCGAGCGCCCGCAGCAGCGCGTCCGCGCGCGGATGCGCGGCGTCGACGAGGGCCTCCGCGAGCTCGTCCAGCGCGACGTGCCGGTGCGCGAACAGCGTCTCCGCGGCGACGCCGCTGACCCGTTCGTCGGCCAGCCACCGGCACAGCGGCGGTAGCGCGGCGGCCGGATCCTGCACCACCACCTCCCCCAGCAGCAGCCCGGGCTCCTCCGTTCCGGCCCGCACCAGCACCCGCAACACGTCCAACCGCGCCCCGACGGTGAGCGGCAGCCGCCGCCAGAAGTCCCAGGGCAGGAAGGGCTCGCGGTCGGCGGCGGAACCGGGCGGCTCGGCTGAGAGCGCGGCTGTCGTCCGACCGGTGTTCGGCCTTGCGGCAGTCCGGGTGGTGGCGCCGTAGACGACCCGGCCGGCCAGGGCGCGCAGGAGGGGGGCGTAAGCGGCGGCGTCCGGGAGGCGTTGGAGGGTGTCGGTCAGGAGGCGCTCGGCCCACCAACGGGCCTCCGAGCCCGGGGGCGCCGCCTCCGGGCCGTCGAGGCGCAGGACGAGGCGGCTGAGCAGCGATTCCAGGGTCTGCGGGTCGTCGGCGTCCAGCCCGAGCAGCGCCTGCCGGACGACCGCGAGACGCCAGCGCGGGACACCGCCGCCCGTCGGCTGACCGGGGATCGGCACGGGCGGCGCCCACCCGAGCGGGCCGCCGCGGCGGTGGACGCCGACGGGGCGCGGCGGCGGCTCCTCCGCCGGGAGCGCGGTGTCGGCGAGGACCATCGTCAGCGCGACGGGAACGTCGAGGTGGAAGCCCTGGAGCCACTCGGCGAGTGCGCCGGAGGCAAAGCGGTAGCCGATGCCCGCCGCCACGAGGACGCCCTCCCCGAGTACGGCCTGGGCCCATCCCTCGGACCACGGGAACAGCTCGTCGAACTCCCGTGCCGTCAGCCCGCAGTCCGGTGCGCCCAGCATCCGCCGGGCCGCCTCGTGACACCGTCCGGCGACGCACGCGGCCAGCCGCCGGACGGCACGCGGGGCGGCACCTGGACGGCGCGGCGGCCGGGGGTAGGGCGACTGCGACGGCTCCGGCGGCGGCGCCGACGTTGCGCCGGGGTCGGCTGCGCGAGGCGCGGACCGCCGCCACAGGATGCCCAGCCCGCGTGGGACGTCCTCCGTCGCCGCTGACGGCGCGCTCGGTTCGGGCGCGGACGCCGCCTGCTCCGCGGGAGCGGCGAGCCGCTCGGCGATCCGCAGGCAGGCGAGGTCCAGCCCGGCCGAGAGCAGGTCCGTCCTGGTCAGCGAGCGGGAACGCGGCAGGGCCAGCGCGGGCTGCGCCGCCCGGACCTCCCCGAGCAGACGCAGTGCGAGCGCGTCCCCCGCTGCCACCAGCCCGGCGACGCCCGGTTCCGTCGCGGGGTCGACTGCCGCTCCGGCTGACACGCCGGCTGCCGCCGGGGCCTGCCGCAGGGCCAACTCCGCCGCAGTCCCCGCCTCGAGCGGGCCGAGCCGGCGGCTGCCCTGCACGTCGTCCGGGCCGAGGATCGAGCGGGTCCGCTCCCAGAACTCCGGCAGACACCCCAGCGCCAGCCGGCACTCCGTCCCGCGCAGCCGACGCACGGTCTCCGCGCACCAGCCGCGCCAGCGGGTCAGCAACTGGGGCGGGGCCTCCTCGGGTGCGTCCAGGACGATCAGCAGCGGCCGGTGGGCGGCCGCCGCCACCCGCGCGGCCTGGCCCGCCAGTGGGGCGGGGGCGGGGTGGCGCAACAGCGTGTGCACACGGCCGAGGACGCGGTCCGCCGCGTCGAGGACGCTTGCGTCGCCCGCGGCGAGGTCCGCGCCGCGCAGCCAGAGGGTCGGCAGACGGTAGGCGGCACGGGTGCGCTGCAGCGCGAGAGCCGCCAGCTCGGTCGTCCGCCCGCTGCCCGCCTCGCCGACGACCCCGAGCACCGGTCGCACCGGGTCCCAGCCCTGGACCGATTCGAGCAGTCCGTCCGCACGCGGCACGCGCCGCGCCGCAGCCTCGGTCGCCGCCGCGTCGATCCCGGCGGCGGCGAGCTCCAGCACCCCGGCGAGGTTCAGCGCGCGCCCGTGCGCGGGGACGGTCTCGGCGTTGCGCGCCACCAGATCCGCGAGAACCGGATCCGCGGCGACCGCCCCGAGCCGCACCGCCAGCACCGCGCCCCGCCGACGGCTGCGCAGCGCCGCCGTCGCGACGCCCACCACCGCGCCGGTCTCCGCGTCGACCACCGGGCCGCCGGCGGCGTGGACGGGCAGACCCGAGGGTGCCTGTTCCAGGCTCAGCTGCCAGACGTCGGGGAGCAGCCAGAAGCGTTCGGACTCCTCGTAGCGGGCGGTCACGAGCCCCGCGACCGCCCCCTGCAGGACGGCACCGTGGCCGGGGACGGAGACCAGACGCGTCCCCGCCCCGTCGGCGAGCGGCCAGGGCGCGCCGGGCGGGATGTCGGTGCGCAGCAGCGCGAGCCCGAGCGCGGGCAGCGCGACGATCCCGCCCGGCGCGACGCGGGCGGACCGCCCGTCGGAGCAGGCGAGCCGAACCCCGGCGAGGCCGTCGACAACCTCGTGGGCGGTCACCAGCGTGCCGTCGTGATCGACCGCGAAGGCGAGCCCCCGCAACGTCCCCCGCGAGTCGCTGACGCACACCAGCCCAGGCCCCACCGCCCCACCCTTTCGCCGTGCGGCGCGCACCCGCGCACCACCTGGCTGGAGGCTGCCCACCGCTCACGGCGTCCCGCCGGGCGTCCTCCCGCCCGCCCCTGCCGCGCTTCGCGCGCTCGCTCGTTGGGGTGGACCGCGTTTCGAGCGGAGGCGGGCACGGCACGTCAGGGCGGGCAGCGGACCGTGGCGGCGCCCAGCGCCGATGGTCCCGGGCACCGGCCCGGCCCGTGTCCGCTCCGCTCCACGAGCTGCCCCGACCGCCCTCACGGGCCGTCGCTTCGCCTGGCCGGCGCCTCCCACGACGGGTCGCCCGCTCCGGGCGGCGAAGCCGGGGCCGCCACGGTCAACCGGCAGCGAAGATCGCGCAGGTGGTCGTGCCGTGGGCGTAGAGCTTGCCGTCCGCCGTGCCGGTCAGCCGCGCCTCGGCGGTCGCCGTCGTGCGGCCGACTTGGACCGTCGTCGCCTCGCAGCGCAGGCGGGGCGTGTCCGCGAAGACGGGCCGGACCATGTGCACGTTGAGCTGCATCGTGGTGTAGGCCCGCCCGCTGGGCGGTGCGGTGGCCACCGCACTGCCCAGCGCCGAGTCGAGCAACGTCGCGAGGAAGCCGCCGTGCACCGTCCCCATGGGATTCAGCAGGTGCTCGCCCGGATCGCCCTCGAACGCCGCCGTCCCCTCGCCGACCTCCACGAGATGGAAGCCGAGCGTGTGCGCGATCGGCGGCTCCGGAATCTCCCCGGTGAGGATCTTCCGGAGCAGCTCCAGACCCGTCGGCGAGCCCTGGCGGGTGGCGGTCGGCATCACGCGACCTTGACGCCCAGCAGGTCGACCGGCGTGATCACCGGCGGCGCGCTGAGCATCGTCTCGGCCGCGCCCATCAGCGCCGCCGCGATCGCGCCCTGGAGGTGGGCCTGGCGGCCCTCCTCGTCGTCGAAGGTGTCGAAGACGCCGAAGGTGGTGGCGTCCTGGCGGAACGAGTACCAGGTCACGGTGTGCTGCTCCTGCTCGGCGAGGGTGACCGCGTCGCGCAGCATCGCCTCGACCTTGTCGGCGTACTCGGGCTTGGCCTCGATACGCGCGAGCAGACCGATCTTCATGGTGTGTCTCCTTGGGGTTCGGGGAGGAGGGTCGCCGGTTCTCCGGCACACCTCGAAGCTACGCCCGGGCCCATACCAAGATCAGTGGCAGAAACGCCACGGATGATAGCGTTTTCGTCATGGAGGTAGCGGTTCTCGTCTACGACGGCGTGTTCGACTCCGGCCTGTCCGCGGTGCTGGACGTGCTGGACGGCGCCAACGCGATGCGTGGCGAAATCGGTGGAGCGCCCGCCTGGAACGTGACGACCGTGGGCTGCCGGCCGCGGGTGCGCACCGGAGCGCGGCATCTCGTCGAGACGGAGCCGCTCGACCGGATCGACGCGGCGGACCTGCTGATCGTCCCCGCGATGGCCGAGCGGCGGCCGGAGGCACTGCTGGAACGCGTCGCCTCGGCGGAACTCGCCCCGGTCCGGGAGCGGATCGCCCGGACCCGGGCCCGAGGCACGGCCATTGCCTCGGCCTGCACCGGCACCTTCCTGCTCGCCGAGTCGGGAGTCCTGGACGGCCAACGGGCCACCACGAGTTGGTGGCTGTCACCGCTCTTCCGCGGACGCTATCCGCAGGTCCGGATCGACCAGAGCCGGATGGTCGTCGTCGGCGACGGCGTCACGACCGCGGGCGCGGCCTTCGGGCACGTCGACCTCGCGCTCCACGTGGTCCGCTCGGGCAGCCCGGCACTCGCCGACCTGCTGGCCCGCTACCTGGTGATCGACGAGCGGCCGTCGCAGTCCGCCTACACGATCCCCAGCGCGCTGGCGCAGAGCGATCCGACGGTCGCCGCCTTCGAGCGCTGGGCCCGCGCACGCCTGGCCGAACCCATCAGCATCCCGGACGCCGCGAAGGCCATCGGGGTCAGCAACCGGACCCTCCAGCGGTCCGTCCAGCGCTGCCTGGGCACCTCACCCATCCGCTTCGTCCAGGACCTGCGCGTCGAGCAGGCGTCCCACCTGCTGCGCACCAGCGAGCTGTCGCTGGAGACCATCGCGCGCAAGGTCGGCTACGAGCACCCGCACACCCTGCGGGTACTGCTCCGCGAGCGCACCGGGAAGACGACGACCGCCCTCCGCGGCGT
>NZ_BBPP01000064.1 GCF_000787835.1 Streptacidiphilus melanogenes | reverse complement strand
GTGAGCGGCTGCGCGCCCTGCGCGCTCGCCGCGCCACCGGGGGTCGAACTGCCCGCGACCGCGCACAGGCCCGCGAAGCCGAGACCCGCGACGAGCAGCGCGGGAGCGAGCCGAACCCGGGAGCGGCGCGCCTGCGGCGCGGCGTGCAGGGGCACGACCCGCGGCGGCATCGGCGGCACGGGGAGCTCGACAGGCGGCTGCTCCCGCGTCAGCGGCGCGTCGGGGCCCACATACGGAAGCTTCGTGGCCGCGACGCCGCAGCCGGCACAGGAGAACGCGGTGCCGCTGACGTAGCGGCGACAGGGTGGGCAGTACCTCACGGCTCCTCCGGGCGTGCACGGACCGGTGAAATCCGGACCTTTCGCCCACGATCGCAGCCCAGCACGGGCCCGTGCGGAGATCTCGCAAACTTCGCACACAGGCCCGTCCCGCCTGCTAATCTTCCCGCCGTTCAACTGCCGTTCAGTCGAGCCTCGCATCGAAGGCGAGGGCCGCCGCCAGCTCCTCGACCCGCCGCTCGGGCAGACCGCGCGCGACGAACCAGGCGCCGACGTTGCGCACGTCGCGCTCCAGGAAGTCGCGACCGCGCGGGTTGGCGATGACGTCGACGATCTGCGGCACGTCGATGATGACGAGCCGGCCCTCGTGGACCAGGATGTTGTACGCGGACAGGTCGCCGTGGGCGTACCCGTCGCGGGCCAGCAGCGAGAGGCTCTGGCCGAGTTGGTCCCACAGGTCGTCCAGGTCCGCCTCCTCGGGGCGCACCTGGGCGAGGCGCGGCGCGGCGGCGCCGGACTCGTCGCCGACGAACTCCATGAGGATCTCGGTGCCGAGGATCTGGACGGGGTAGGGCACGGAGGCGCCCGCCAGCCACAGCCGGGAGAGCGCCGCGAACTCGGCGGCGGCCCACTGCCCGGCGATGGCCTGCTTGCCGAACTCGGTGCGCTTGGCCATGGCCCGGCTGACCCGGGACTCCTTGTGGCTGCGGCCCTCCAGATAGCCCGCGTCGCGGTGGAAGAGCCGGTGGTGGCCGTCGCGGTAACGCTTGGCCGCCATCAGGGTGCGCCGGTCGGTGCCGGGAACGGCGCGTTCGAGCAGGAAGACGTCGGCTTCCTTGCCGGTCTTCACGATGCCCAACTCGGTGTCGACCGCGGCGAGTTCGGTGACGACCCAGTCCGGGCGCGGTTCGGGGCCCTTCTCGGTCGGAGTGGACTGGTCCCAGGTGGACCAGCGGTCGCCCTCGGGCGGCGCTTCGGCGCTGCCCGAGGGCGGGAAGCCGGCGTCGCAGGAGTCGGCGTCGATCAGGTCGGTGTCGGCGGAGTCGACGTCGCCCTCGAACCAGCCGAAGTCGGCGGGGGTGTACGCGACGGGCTCGTAGGCGTCGTCGGCCAAGTCGGAGCGGCGGCCACGGCGGTTGCCGCCCTTGGGGGTGATGCGGACGAAGGAATCGCTGTCGGCGAATCGCTTGCGCAAGGGAGGAATCTCCTGCGGGAGGGCCCGCCGGAGCGCGTCAGCGGTAGGACGCGAGGCTCAGCCGGCGAGCGGGTGACAAGGGGAGGCATCTGGCGCGCAGGCGAACGCGCGCCGCGTCAGAACGGCGACCATGTCTGCACACCTCCACTCTCGTCACGTCCGGGCACACGTTCGGCGGCCCAGGAACTTCGGCAACGCGCCCACTCTAGCCCGCCCCCCGTCCGGCGCAACCGAATTAACGCGAGGCCGTCGCCCGCGTGCCGCCGGGCCGCACGCCGGTCGGACTGATAGGGAGACCTCATGCCACGCCTTCTTCCTCCGGGCCGTCTGCGCCCGGGTCTGGTCGTCCTCGCGCTCCTCGTGTCCGTGGCGACCGCCGCATGCAGTTCCTCGAAGAGCTCCAACTCCGCGTCGCAGCCGACCACTCCGAGCGCCGCCGCAACCACCGCCGCGGCGACCGGCGCGAGCGCGGGCGCGACGGGTGGAGCGACGACGGTCACGGTCACCGAGACCGAGTTCACGCTCCACCTCTCGCAGACGTCGTTCACACCGGGCTCCTACACCTTCGTGGCGAAGGACGACGGTCACGTCTCCCACGCGCTCGCCATCGCCGGGCCGGGAGTGCCGACCACGCAGACCGGCACGCTCGACCCGGGCTCCAGCGCGAACCTGACGGTCACCCTGCAGAAGGGCAGCTACGAGCTGTGGTGCCCCGTCGACAGCCACAAGAGCCTGGGCATGGACACCCACATCCAGGTCTCCTGACGTCGCGGTCTCAGCCGAGCCGCGGCTCGCGTTCGCGCGACGCGACGCCCGCGGTCACGCGCGCGACGAACTCCGCCGCCGGGAGCGGCGCGGCGCGGGAGCCGTCGCGCAGACGCGGGGCGACCAGGCCGTCGGCGGCCTCGCGGGCGCCGATGACGGCCTGGTAGGGCGCGAGCCGCGCGGCGCGGATCCGCGCGCCGAGGGTGCCCTGCTGCGGCCCGGCGACCTCGGCCCGCAGCCCGAGCTCCAGGCACCGGGCCGCGACCTCCTCGGCCTGGGGCTCCTCCGCTGCCGAGACCGGGAGCAGCACCACCTGGACGGGCGCCAGCCAGGCCGGGAACGCGCCGCCGTAGAGCTCGATCAGGTGCGCGACGGCGCGCTCGATGCTGCCGATGACCGCGCGGTGGACCATCACCGGGCGGTGCCGCCCGCCGTCCGCGCCGACGTACTCGAGCTGGAACTGCTCGGGTTGGTGGAAGTCGACCTGCACGGTCGACAGGGTCGCCTCCCGTCCGGCGCCGTCGGCGATCTGGACGTCGATCTTGGGTCCGTAGAAGGCCGCTTCGCCCCGTTGCGCCTCGAAGGGAAGGCCGGATTTCTCCAGCACCTCGGTCAGCAGGGCCGCCGACCGCTCCCAGAGCTCGGGTGCGGCCACGTACTTGCCGCCCTCGCCGGGGAGGGAGAGCCGGTAGCGGACCGGCTCGACGCCGAGAACCCGGTGGACCTCGCGGATCAACTCCAGTGCCCGCGCCGCCTCGTCGGCGACCTGGTCCAGGGTGCAGAAGACATGGCCGTCGTTGAGCTGGATGGCCCGAACCCTGGTCAGGCCGCCCAGCACACCGGAGAGTTCGGACCGGTACATGCCGCCGAGTTCGGCGAACCGCAGCGGCAGCTCGCGGTAGCTGCGGGCGCGGGAGCGGTAGATCAGCGCGTGGTGGGGACACAGGCTCGGTCGCAGCACGACCTCCTCCTCGCCGAGACGCATGGGCGGGAACATGTCCTCGCGGTAGTGCGCCCAGTGCCCGGACCGCTCGTAGAGGTCGCGCTTGCCGAGCACGGGCGAGTAGACGTGCCGGTAACCGGCGCGCCGCTCCAGGTCCCGGACGTACTCCTCCAGCTCGTGGCGGAGGACGGCGCCGTCGGGGAGCCAGTACGGCAGCCCGGCGCCGATCATCGGGTCGGTGTCGAAGAGGCCCAGCTCGCGGCCGAGCTTGCGGTGGTCGTGCATCGGGGTCACCTCGTGGTCTTGGTACGTCGGGGACCGGAACGAGTGACCGCATGCGAAAGCCCCGGGCACTCGCCCGGGGCTTGGACTGGACTCTGACAGCTCTCAGCGCGCCGGGACGGGATCCGGCGTCGTCGTGGAGGCGGCTGCGAGCTGCATGGGAGAGAAGGTAGCAGTCGGGCCGCAGCTCGGCTGAGAATTTCTCCGTACACGGCAAGACCTGCACCAGAGCGGGTTATGAAAACCGGCGAGTCGGGGTGTTTCAGCGCGTTTTCACAGGTTTGTCACCCAGTGTCATGTCTATGGCTCCAAGTGTCACGGGCGTCCTCACGACGCCCCCGGATTCTCCGAACGTCTCTCGCGCCACCCGTCTCCGCCCCTGGAGATCCCCAGCCGACCAGCCCGGTTACGCCCGGCCCGCCCTGCTCGGGATCGCGGCCCTGGCCGCCCTGCTGTTCTTCTGGCGGATCGACCAGGCGACCTTCCACGGCTTCTACGCGAACGCCGCGCGCAGCGGCGCGGAGAGCTGGAAGGCGTTCGTCTTCGGCTCCTTCGACCCGGCCGGCACCATCACGCTGGACAAGCTGCCCGGCTTCGTGTGGCCGCAGGCGCTGTCCGCGCGGATCTTCGGGTTCCACGCCTGGTCGGTGGCGCTGCCGCAGGCGGTCGAGGGCGTGCTCGCGGTCCTGGTGCTCTACCGGGCGGTCCGGCAGTGGGCCGGCGCGAGCGCCGCGCTGCTCGCCTGCGGGCTGTTCACGCTCACTCCGGTGATCGCCGGACTGTTCCGCACCTCCGTCGAGGACCCCGCCTTCACGCTGCTGCTGATCTGCGCCGCGGAGGCGGCGCAGCGCGCGGCACGGACCGGCCGACTGCGGACGCTGGTCCTCTCCGGCGTCTGGGTGGGCCTGGCCTTCCAGACCAAGATGCTGGAGGCGTGGGCGGTGCTGCCCGCGCTGGCGCTGGTCTACCTCGTCTCCGCGCCCGCGCCGCTGCGGCGTCGCCTCGGCCACGTCCTGGTGGCGGGCGTGGTGACGGTCGCCGTCTCCGCCTCCTGGATCGCGCTGGTGACGCTGACGCCCGCGAAGGACCGGCCCTATGTGGACGGGACCACGGACAACTCCGCGTACAGCATGGTGGTCGGCTACAACTTCCTGAACCGCTTCTCCTCGGTCGGCATGAGCGCCTCGGACACCGGCAGCATCCAGGCCGTCCGGGGCGGTGGCGGTCACGGGTCCGGCGCGGGCGCCAGGGGGCACGGCTCCGGCGGCCAGGGCACGGCGGGTCAGGGCGTGGGCGGCACGGGACAGCAGGGGTCCGCGGGCGGCGGTGGCGGCGGGCAGGGCACGTCCGCGCAGTCGCTCGCGGCACAGGCGGCCGTGCTCGGCGGCGGCGGAGGCGGTGACGGCGGCTGGTCCAAGATGTTCGGCTCGTCGATCGCCTCCCAGACCGGCTGGCTCTACCCGCTCGCGGCGATCTCCTTCGTCTGCGGTCTCGCCTGGCGCCGTCGTCGGCCGCGCACCGACCCGCTGCGCGCGGGCTACCTCATGTGGGGAACCTGGCTGGCCGTCTTCTTCCTCGCCTTCAGCGCGGGAAGCGTCGGCGGGCACAGCTACTACATGGGCGTGATCGCCACGCCGCTCGCCGCGCTGAGCGCGGCAGGCCTGGTCGGCATGTGGCGCGCGTACCGCTCCGGCGGACGCAAGGCGCTGGTGCTGCCCGTCGCCATCGCCGCGACCGCGGCGTGGGCGGTGTGGCTGGCGAACCCGTTCCCGACCTTCCGCCCGTGGGCCGCGCCGGTCGCGATCGCCGCGACCACCGTCGCTCTCGCGCTCCTGGCGGTGGGCCGCGTGCCGCGCCTGGCGCGCCCGCGCCTCGCCGCGGCCGGCCTGGCGGCCGGACTGCTCGCCGTGGTCGTGACCCCGGCGGCCTGGGCCACCTCGGTCCTGTCCACCGGCACGGGCGGCGGCATGGCCTCGATGATGGGCTCGGTCGGCCCGAGCGGACATGGCGGCTTCGCGGGGTTCGCGGGCGCGACGCGCGGCGGCGCGGGTCACCGCGAGGGCGGCGGCCGTGGCGGCCTCGGCGGTGGCGGGGGCCGGGGCGAAGGCCTCGGTGGCGGGTTCGGCGGCACCACGACGCTGTCTGCGGCGCAACAGCAGCTCTTCTCGTATGTGACCTCGCACGACGGGAGCGCCCGCTACCTGATGGCGACGTCCAGCTGGAGCACCGCCTCGCCGTTCATCCTGGCCACCGGCAAGGAGGTCCTCCCGATGGGCGGCTTCACCGGCGCGGTGCCGAGCCCGACGCTGAGTCAGTTCCAGCACCTGGTCTCCACGCGCCAGCTCCGCTTCGTCCTGCTGGGCGGCGGCATGGGGGCAGGCCAGAGCAGCCCGGTGCAGTCCTGGGTCCGCCAGTCGTGCGCCGTCGTCCCGCCGAGCGCCTACGGCGCGACCGCGCCGTCCCAGCGGAGCGACCAGGAAGGCGGTCCGTCGCCGTTCGGCCGCGCGGGCGCGTCCCAGCAGCTGTACTCCTGCGGAGACGACGCCTGATCAGGAAGGGCCGGTCAGGGCGTGAACCGCGCCACGTAGCGGCGCTGCCAGAACGTCTCCACGGCGTGGCGCGAGTAGTGCGCCCGCACGTAGGCGACGGCCTCGCGGGGCGGCACGCCGTCCAGCACGGCGATGCAGGCGAGGGCGGTCCCGGTCCGCCCTCGCCCCCCGGTACAGGCGACCTCGACCCGCTCGCCCGCCGCCCGCTCCCATGCGTCCCTCAGGGCGCGGGCGGCGGCGGGTCCATCGGCGGGCAGTCGGAAGTCCGGCCACCGCACCCAGCGCGACTCCCACGGGGTCGCCGGGGGTTCCACGCCCTGGAGGTACAGCCCGAAGTCGGGCGGCGGGCCCCCGGGGAGGGGGTCGCGCAGTCCTCTCCCCCGCAGCTTCCGGCCCGAGGGCAGCACGAGCACACCGACGGCGTCGGTCTCCCAGGTCGAAGGCATCCCGCCAGGCTACCGTCCCGGCGTCGACTCCCTGTGGCGAATATCCCCGAGCGGATCGCGGGTGCCATCTGCAATGATCCGGGCGGAGGGATAACCCATGCACCGTCTGTTCGGTCCTTACCGATCTGTCTTCGCCATCCAGGGCAGCCGAGCTCTGTTCGCCGTCGCGCTTCTCGCCCGGGTCCCGGGCACCGCCAAGGGCATGCTGCTCACGCTGCACGTCGTCCTCGACCAGCAGCGCGGGTACGGCGCCGCCGGTGTCGTGGCCATGGCGCTGACACTCGGCTTCGCGATCGGCTCACCGATCGCCGGGCGGATGGTGGACCGTCACGGGCTACGCCCGGTGCTGGTGGTGACCGGTATCGCCGAGGCGCTCTACTGGGTGATCGCCCCGTCGCTCCCGTATCCGGCGCTGGTCGCGGCGACGTTCGCGGGCGGAGTGGTGTCGGTGCCGGTCTTCCCGGTGATCCGGCAGGCGGTCGCCGCGCACGTGCCCGGTGAGCTGCGCCGGCAGGCCTTCGCCCTGGACTCGATGATCGTCGAGCTCTCGTACATGGTCGGCCCCGCCGTCGCCGTCATCGCCGTCACCGGGCTGCACACCGCGACGCCCTCGATGTACGCGACCGCCGTGCTGACCCTCGCGAGCGTCCTCGGCCTGTGGCCGCTGGGCCGGATCCTGATGCCGCATCGCCGGGTCGACCCCGCGGCGCAGCAGGACGCCCGGGAGCGGCCCGCGCGGCTGCCGCGCGGCACGTGGCTGAACCCGACGCTGCTCCTGGTCCTGGCGATGTGCACGGCCGCGAACCTGACGCTGTCCGGCACCGAGGTCGCCGTCGTCGCGAGCCTGCGCGAGCACGGGCAGACGCAGTGGGCCGGGCTGACGATCATCGCCTGGTGCTGCGCCTCCCTGCTCGGCGGGTTCTGGCACGGCTCGACCCCGCGCCCGCGTCGACTGTCGCTGCTGATGCTGCTGCTGGGGCTCGGCACGATCCCGGTCGGGTTCATCGCCGGGCTGGGCTGGCAGTGGACCTGTCTCGCGCTGATCCCGGCCGGGTTCGTCTGCGCGCCGACCATCGCCTCCACCGCCGAGGCGATCAGCGCGGCCGTCCCCGCGTCCGCGCGCGGTCAGGCGATGGGTCTCCAGGCGGCGGCGCTGACGCTGGGCGGCTCCCTCGGCGCGCCGCTGGCCGGCTCGGTGATCGACCGCTTCTCGCCGTTCTGGGGCTTCGCCGTCTCGGGTGTGATCGGCACCCTGCTGGCGGCGCTCGCGCTCGGCCACGAGCGGTGGACGTCGGCGCGCACGCCCCTGACGGTGGCGGACGCTCCTGCAACCACCCCCGTGACCGACGCTCAGGCGCCCGCGGTGCAGGCCGCCGTTCAGGAGCCTTCGGCCGAGGAGCCGCTGAGGATGTCCGCCAAGTCGTAGCGGACCGGCTCGTCGAGCTGCTCGTACGTGCAGCTCGACGGCTCGCGGTCGGGCCGCCAGCGACGGAACTGCGTGGTGTGACGGAACCGGTCGCCCTGCATGTGGTCGTAGGCGACCTCGATGACCCGCTCGGGGCGGAGCGGCACCCAGGACAGGTCCTTGGTGCCCGTCCAGCGGCTGGTCGCGCCCGGCATCCGGGAGCCGGCCTGCGCCTCCTCGTCGGCCCAGTCGGCCCAGGGGTGGCCGGCGACAGGATCCATGCGCAGCGGGGCGAGTTCGGCGACCAGCTCCTCGCGCCGCTTCATCGGGAAGGACGCGCAGACGCCGACGTGCTGGAGGCGGCCGCCTGCGTCGTAGAGGCCGAGCAGCAGCGAGCCGACGACCGGTCCGCTCTTGTGCTCGCGGTAGCCGGCGACGACGCAGTCGGCGGTGCGCTCGTGCTTGATCTTGAACATCAGCCGCTGGTCCGGTGCGTAGGCGGCGTCCAGCGGCTTGGCGATGACGCCGTCCAGTCCCGCGCCCTCGAACTGGTCGAACCAGCGCCCGGCCTCTTCCGGGTCGAGCGTGGCGGGAGCGAGGTGGAGCGGCGGCACGACGGTCTCCAGGATCTCCTCCAGCGCGGCGCGGCGTTCGCGCTGCGACACCGGCATCAGGTCGAGCTCGTCGAGGGCGAGCAGGTCGAACGCGACGAAGGACGCCGGGGTCTGCTCGGCGAGCAGGCGCACCCGCGAGGCGGCCGGGTGGATCCGCTCCGTCAGCGCGTCGAAGTCGAGGTGGTCGCCGCGGATCAGGATGATCTCGCCGTCCACGACGCAGCGCTGCGGCAGCTGCGCCTCCAGCTGGGCGACCAGCTCCGGGAAGTAGCGCGTGAGCGGCTTGCCGGTGCGGCTGCCGATGACCGTCTCGTCGCCGTCGCGGTGGACCACCGCGCGGAAGCCGTCCCACTTGGCCTCGTAGAGCATCCCTGGCGGGATCCTGGTCACGGACTTCGCGAGCATCGGCTTGACGGGCGGCATCACGGGCAGGTCCATGCAGCCGATTCTGCGGCCCGCCCACGCCGTGCGCCCGACGGGCGCGCCGCCGGTGTCCGTCCTACGGTGAGGAACATGGGCGAGGCCATGGAGCTGCAGATCGGCGGGCGCGCGGTGCGCGTCAGCAACCCGGACAAGGTCTACTTCCCCGACGCCGGCTTCCGCAAGATCGACATCGCGCGGTACTTCGAGGCCGTCGCCCCGGGAGCGCTGCGGGCGCTGCGGGACCGGCCGACGACGCTCCAGCGCTTCGTCGACGGCATCGGCGGCGAGGCGTTCTACCAGAAGCGCGCCCCGCGTGACATGCCGGACTGGATCCCCACCGCCCGCATCGCCTTCCCCAGCGGGCGCTTCGCGGACGAGATGTGCCCGACGGAGGAGGCGGCGGTCCTGTGGGCGGTCAACCGGGGCTGTCTCACCTTCCACCCCTGGCCGGTCCGCCGCGAGGACACCGACCACCCGGACGAGCTCCGCATCGACCTCGACCCGCAGCCCGGCACCGACTTCTCCGACGCCGTGCGGGCCGCGCTGGAGCTGCGCGGCCTCCTGGAGGAGCTGGGCCTGCACGGCTGGCCGAAGACCTCCGGCGGCCGCGGCCTGCACATCTTCGTCCCGATCCAGCCCCGCTGGACCTTCACCGAGGTGCGACGGGCCGTCATCGCGATCGGCCGCGAGCTGGAGCGCCGCATGCCGGGCCGGGTGACCACGGCCTGGTGGAAGGAGCAGCGGGGCGAGCGCATCTTCGTCGACTACAACCAGATGGCGCGGGACCGCACCATCGCCTCGGCGTACTCCGTCAGACCGTTCCCCAACGCCCCCGTCTCCGCACCCCTGCACTGGGACGAGGTCGACCAGGTCCGGCCGGACCTCTTCGACATCACCACGATGCCCGCCCGCTACGCGGAGCTCGGCGACGTCCACGCGGAGATGGACGCGAAGCGCCACGACATCACGGCCGCCCTGGCCCTGGCGGACGCGCACGAGAACGACCACGGTCTCGGCGACATGCCCTACCCGCCGGAGTACCCGAAGATGCCGGGCGAGCCCAAGCGCGTCCAACCCAGCCGCGCCCGCCACGACCCGGAGCCCGAGCCCAAGGGCAAGTGATCGGGACGCGCCGGCCCGGGGCGGCAGCGGGCAGGCCTGGGCGTGCGTGTCCCGCCGACCACGCCGCTGCCGTGGGCGGCTACGCCACCTGGGCCCGGGCGACGCCGTGCGTGCGGCGGTGGCGGTACGCCAGGCGGGATCGGCGCGTCGTCTGGGCGCTGCCAGGACCTGAGTGTGCGTGCCTCCTGCGAGGCGGTACGCGCCGCCGATGACGGCCTGCCAGCCGGGCTGGGTGCGTCGACCCGTGGAGGTGGCGGGCCCTGTGCGCCCCCGGCGGCCACGGCGCTGCCGCCACCGGCTTCGCCGCCCTCGGCTCAGTCGCGAGCCGTCGGCAGGCGGCTCGACCGGGGCTCAGCGCAGGCGTTCCAGGAGGACCGTGACGTGGCTGTGCTCCGGGTGTTTGGAGGCCGTGAGCAAGGTGACCGGGCCGGCCGCGAGCTTGGCGCGGAGGGCGTCGAGGGCGGCAGACTGGTCGGGTTCCGCGAGTTCCGCGAGGTAGCGCGCGCGGAACTCGGCGAAGGCGACGTTGCCCTCGTCGGTCGCGTGGTACCAGCGGCGCAGCTCGGTCGAGGGCGTCAGCGCCTTGGGCCAGTCGTCCAGTTCGGCCTCCTCCTTGGACAGGCCGCGCGGCCAGAGGCGGTCGACCAGGACGCGCGCGCCGTCCTCCGGTTCCGGTGCGTCGTAGACGCGGCGGACACGCGGACTGCGGCGGGCTGCGGGGCTCATGCCCCAAGTCTCACCGAGGCGGCGCGTGTCAGTCCGCACGGCACGCCATGGAGCGGCGGACCGTCGGCTCCCAAGGGGTAGTCCTGCAGTGCTAGGGTCTGCGCGCCGAACGACATAACCAGGGGGAAATCCGGCATGAGTGCCAGTACCGGCATGACATCTGACGCGGGGTCGTCCGCAGGGGGGCGCAAGGGTCTCGTCCTCGCCGCGATGATCTGCGCCGTGGCGATGACCTTCATCGACCAGACCATCGTCTCGATCGCCGCACCCAAGATCCAGAGCGAGCTGAACCTGAGCGGGACCGGCGTGCAGTGGGCGGTCAACGCCTACCTGCTGGCCCTGGCCGCCTTCTTCGCGCTCGGCGGACGCCTGTCCGACACGCTCGGGCACACCCGGATGGTGGTGATCGGCGTCATCGTCTTCGCCGGAGCCTCCGGACTGTGCGGGCTGACGCCGCACGGCTCGGCCGCCCAGGCGTGGATCATCGTGTTCCGCGCGGTGCAGGGGCTCGGCGGTGCGCTGATGTACCCGGCCGCCCTGGCGATCGTGGTCAACACCTACGACCTGCGCTCGCGTGGTCGCGCGCTCGCCCTGTTCTTCGGCATCGCCGGAGGCCTGACCGCCGTAGGCCCGGTGCTGGGCGGCTACCTGACGGAGTGGACCTGGCGCGGCATCTTCTGGGTCAACATCCCGGTGGCCCTCGTCGCGTTGCTGCTGATCGCGGTCTCGCGTCCGAAGACGCAGTTCCGCCCGGCGCCGATCGACTGGCTCGGCGTGGTGCTGATCGCCGTCGGCGTCGCGCTCAGCGTCTTCGGCTTCCAGCAGTCGCACGTGTGGGGCTGGCACAACCCGTTCATCGGGCTCTCGATCGCCGCGGGCGCGGTGCTGCTGGTCGTCTTCTTCCGCTACGAGCGCGGGCGGTCCGCCCCGCTGATCGACGTGGGGATCTTCGGCGACCGCGCCTTCCTGGTGCAGTGCGTGATCCTGGCCATCGCGATGGCGGTCTTCCTGCCGATGTTCTTCTTCGCGAGTGAGTACGCGGCCGTCTCGCTCGGGCAGAACACCCAGAAGTCCGGCATCACCCTGCTCTACTTCTTCATCGGCTTCGTCGTGACCGCGCAGATCGGCGGTCGGATGCTGGACAAGTTCGGCGCCAAGCGCCCGGTCGTCATCGGCTCGGTGGTCGCGGCGGTGGGCTTCTACCTCTGGGCGAGCAAGGTCACCTCGCTCGACCTCAACCAGCTCACCTGGGCGATCATCGTCTCCGGCGCGGGCATGGGCATGATGGTCGGCCCGTCCAACACGGACGCCGTCAACCGGGCGTCCAGCGTCTCCTACGGCGAGGCCACCGGCATCACCCAGACCGTTCGCAACTACGCGTCCAGCCTGAGCTTCGCCGTGCTGGGCACGGTGATGATCTCGGTCTTCCAGTCCCGGATCGCCGACTCCCTGGTCAACGACCAGCACATGTCCCGCGCGGCGGCGAACGCCGCGGCGGAGGCCTCGACCCACGGCGCGTTCAGCGGCGGCGGGTCCGGCGGCTCGGGCAGCGGGGGTTCCGCGGCGGCCATCCCGCACTTCGTCCGCTACGACTTCGCCCAGGGCGTCCAGTACGTCCTGTACATCATGGCCGGACTGATGGCCCTCAGCGCGGTCGTCGCCCTGCTGGGCCTGCGCGGCGGCGTGCAGACCGCGCCGGCGCCCGACCCCGAGGCGGAGGGCGCCGAGGTCTCGGGCAGCACGGCGGCCTGAGCGCCCGTCACCCTTCAGTACGCCGAGGGCACCGCGTCGACCACGACGCGGTGCCCTCGGAGTGTCCGAGGAGTGCGGTGCACGGCGGCCGGCTGCGAGAGCGCAGGTCCAGGATGGCCGACGCTCCCGAGGCCACGGCCGCGCCCGACCGGATCGGCGGCTTCGGCGGCTTCGGCGGGCGAAGGCTGCCGGAGGACAGGCCTGCCGTCCACGCCTGCTGCCCGTCGGCACCGCATGACAGCGGCCCGGATCACCGCTCGGGCGGCCCGGCCTCGCTCCCGCGGCGGGCGCGGAAGGCCGCGGCTTTGACGCGGTTCTGGCAGGCCGTCGAGCAGAACTGCCGGCCCGCGTTGCGGGAGGTGTCCACGTAGACGCGGTCGCAGCGCGGGGCCGCGCAGACGCCGAGGCGGCCGGCGTAGTCGCCGCCGATGGCCATGGCCAGGCCGGTGGCGCAGCCGGCGCTCCAGCCGACGGCGTACGAGTCGTCGGCGCCGTGGAAGTGGACCTGCCACGGCTCGCCGGGAACGCGGTCGAGCTGCGGGCGTGCGCCGCTCTCGCGCAGCAGCGTGTTCAGTGCAAGCGCCGCCTCGTCGAGGCGGTCCTCGGCGACGGCCTCGAAGACGACGCGCAGTGTGCGCGCGGTGGCGGCCAGGTGGTCCGCGGCCTCGCGGCCGAGATCGGCGTCGGCGTTCAGGACGGCACGTACCGCGCCGACGCGTTCGGCTCCCTCGGGGGCGAGGTAGCCGCGTCCGCGCGCCTGTCCGTCGGTCAGTGCGTTGACCAGCGCGGCCGAGGCGTCGAGCAGCGTGCGCATGTGACTGTCGAAGAGCACTTGACCGGTTACCTTTCGCCCGCCTACGGTGATCCCACCGAGTCCATCACTGACGATAGTCGATTCACCAGTGACACGAAGGGGCGGCTGACCGTGCGGCGATCCGACGAACCGCTCCCCCGCACCGTCCGCCTGCTGCTGCTCGCCCGGGTCGTCAACCGCCTCGGCGCCTTCTCCCTGCCCTTCCTGACCGCGATGATCTGCGCCGACCACGGCGCGAGCCTCCCCACCGCGGGGTTGGTCACCGCCGCCTTCGGCCTGGCGACCATCCCGTCCCGGCTGGCCGGGGGACGCCTCGCCGACCGCCTCGGACGGCGGCTCACCATCGTGCTCGGGCTCTGCGGCTGCGCCCTGGCCCAGCTGGCCATCGCCGCCTCGGCGTCACTCGCCTGGGCGGTGGCGGGCGCGGTCGTGCTCGGGCTCGCCTTCGAGCTCTACGAGCCGCCGAGCCAGGCGATCATCGGTGAGTCCATGCCGCCGCGGCAGCGGGTGCGCGCGTTCAGCCTGTTCAGCGCC
Organism: Streptacidiphilus melanogenes; assembly: GCF_000787835.1. Lineage (GTDB taxonomy): Bacteria > Actinomycetota > Actinomycetes > Streptomycetales > Streptomycetaceae > Streptacidiphilus > Streptacidiphilus melanogenes. The sequence continues at coordinate 18,323 of NZ_BBPP01000064.1, read as the reverse complement.
GCGCTCGCGGCCGGTGGCATGGGCGCGGGGCTGCTCGCCGCGCTGCTCGGCCGCTGGGACCTGCGCTGGCTGTTCGTCGTCGACGCCGCCACCTGCCTCGCCTGCGCGCTGCTGATCCGGCTGGCGCTCCCCCACGACCGGCCCGCCGCGGTCCCACGCAGGCGCGGGAGCGCGACCGCCACCGAGGCGACGCCCGTCCGGCCGCTGCGGGACCTGGCACTGGCGAGCATCCTGGCCACGGGCACCGCCTATGCCCTGATCAACCAGCAGACGGTGATGTCCCTGCCGCTCGCGCTCGCCCGACAGGGACGGCCTGCCGCCGACGCCGGGCTGCTGTTCACCGCCGCCGCGGCCACGACCGTGCTCGCGCAGCCACTGGTCCGGCTGCGCCGGGTGGCTCGGCTCCGGACGCCCGTCGCGCTGTCCCTCGCTCATCTGCTGCTCGCCGCCGGGCTCGTCGGCTACGCGCTGCTGCACTCGCTGCCGGCCCTGCTCTGCGCGTCGGCGGTCTGGAGCCTCGGCGACCTGCTGGTCATGGGCCGCGCCTACGCGCTGGTCGCCGACCTCGCGCCGCCGGGCGGCAGCGGCCGCTACCTCGCCGTCTTCGGCACCAGCTGGGGCGTGGCCGCGACGCTCGCGCCGCTGCTCGGCACCCAGCTGCTCGCCCGTGCCGGGGCGACGGCGCTGTGGACGGCGACGGCCGCGCTGTGCGTGCTGCTCGCCGCCTTGCACCTGCGGGTGACCCCCGACTCGCCGCATCCGCCGGTGCGTCCCGGGCCGGAGCCGCACCCTGCGGCTAGGGTCGTGCTACGCACACGGAGCGCGCGCGACGAGGAGTGAGCCGTCATGACCATCGCCACCGAGTTGCTCACGGACACCTTCGGCCGGATCAGGGAGGTCGTCCAGGAGACGGTCGCCGATCTGACGCCCGACCAGCTGGCGTTCCGTCCGGAGCCGGGCGGCAACTCGATCGGCTGGCTCGTCTGGCACCTCACCCGCATCGAGGACGACCACATCAGCGACCTGGCCGAGCAGCCGCAGGCGTGGACCGAGCTCGGCTGGCACGAGCGCTTCGACCTGCCCTTCGGTCCGGGCGCCACCGGCTACGGGCACAGCTCGCGGCAGGTCGCGTCGCTCAGCGGCATCGACGCGGAGCGGCTGCTCGGCTACCACGACGACGTGCACGACCGGACCGTCACCTTCCTCGCCGGGCCCGGCATCCACCACCTCGACCGGATCGTCGACTCCAACTGGGTCCCGCCCGTCACCGCGGCGGTGCGGCTGGTCAGCGTCGTCTCCGACGCCCTGCAGCACGCCGGTCAGGCCGCGTACGTGCGCGGCCTGCTCCCGCGCTAGCAGCCGGTTCCCGACGTCCTTCGGGAGGGTTGACCTGACGTCACCTCCGCAGGCGGGACGCCGTCCGCGCCACCGCGACGTCCGGCATGACCCGGGCCTGGCGCGCACTCCACGTCCCCCCGACGCACGGCCGGCCGAACGGGAGGAGACAGAGCCGGTGCAGACGGCCGCAGCCGGCTGACCGGCCCGCCGGCGCCGTCCGCTTTGCATCCGACCGCACCGTGCGGCGCCCCTCAGCCGGAGCCTGGGGGTCCCGGGGCGCTTCGGCTCAGGCCGACTGTCGCACCACGAGCCGAGTGGCCATCACCACGCGTCCCGACAAGGGGCCGCCGCCGACCAGCTCGGACACGACCCGTGCGCCCATCTCCTCCACCGGCTGCCGCACCGTCGTGAGGCGGGGAGTCGTGCGGCGGGCCAGGGCGTCGTCATCGAAGCCGATCACCGCGACGTCGTCGGGCACGCGGACGCCCAGGCGCGCCAGCGCGCGCAGCGCGCCCGCCGCCATGGGGTCGGAGGCGGCGAAGACGGCGTCCAGCCCGGGGGCCCGGTCCAGCAGGCGCAGCGCCGCGGCCTCTCCGGAGGCCACCGTGAAGTCGCCGTGGACCACCATCTCCCGGGCCGCGCCCGTGAGGCGCACCGCGCGACGGTAGCCGGTGAGGCGGTCGACGCCGACGGACATGTCCGCGGGGCCCGCGATGGTGGCGATACGGCGGCGCCCGCGTGCCTGCAGGTAGCGGACCGCGTCGGCGGCTCCGCCGACGTTGTCGGCGTCGACGAACGGGATCTCCGCGCCGCCGGGCGGCCGCCCCATCGAGACGACGGGGACGTCGGCCGCGCGCAGCAGTCGCGGCAGCGTGTCGTCCCCGCGCAGGCCGACCAGCACCACGCCGTCGACATGGCCCCCTCCCAGGAACCGCAGCAGGGAGGGCCGGGAGGTGTGGCGCAGGGCGGTCAGCACGAGCAACTCCCGCTGCTGCGGCACGAGTGCGCGCTCGATCGCGACGAGCAGGCGCGTGTAGAAGAGGTCGGACTGGCAGTGCAGCATGTCCTCGCAGACCACGACCGCCACCGCGCCGGTGTCACGGGCCCCTGCGCGCCGGGCCCGGTGCCGGACGTAGCCGAGGTCCGCCACGGCCTGCTCGACGGCCCGGCGCGCCGCCTGGCTGACCCGGGCGGACCGACTGAGCGCGCGGGACGCGGTCGCGGTGGACACCCCGGCCCGCAGGGCGACCTCGGCGAGCGTCGGCTTCGCGGTCACGGATGCGACTCCTTGAGTTCTCGACATGGCCCGCACAACTGGGAGCGCTCCCAGTATGGAGCCAGGAACACAAAGCGCCGTCAAGAGTCCCTGCTGCTTTCGATTCTTGAAGTGATGCCCTCACCGCCCCGTCGTGGTGGTGGCGAGCTCCGCGAGCGCCTCGGCGAGCGGTTCCAGGACGGCGGGCGTGTACGGCGGGGTCAGGTAGACGATCGCCAACTGCGCGCCCTCGGCTGCGAAGGCGGCCGACGTCGCGGCGGTCGCGGGGGCGTCGCCCGCGTGCCGGATCTGGCAGGAGAGGCGGATGTCGGACGGGTCGCGGCCGAGGTCCGCACAGTGGGCGTGCAGGATGTCGCGGGCACGGCGGAAGCCGTCGAGGGGGCCGATGTCGTAGTTCCAGTGCTGGGCGTAGCGGGCCGCGGTACGCAGGGTCCGCTTCTCGCCGTTGCCGCCGACGCAGAGCGGCGGGTGGGGACGCTGGAGTGGTTTCGGGTCGCAGCGGGCGTCGGTGAGCCGGTAGTGCGCACCGTGGAAGGTCGTGGCGGGCCGGGGCGAGAGCAGGGACGTCAGCACCTGGCAGGCCTCCTCGAAGCGGTCGCTTCGCTCCTTGGGCGTGCCCAGCTCGATCCCGTAGGCGCGGGACTCCTCCGCGTTCCATCCCGCGCCGACGCCGAGTTCGAGGCGGCCTCCGGAAAGGACGTCCACGGTGGCGGCCATCTTCGCCAGCACGGCCGGGTGCCGGTAGTGGATCCCCGTGACGAGCGTGCCGAGCCGCAGGCGTCGGGTGGCCTGGGCCAGTGCGGCGAGGCTCGTCCAGGCCTCCAGGCGCGGGGTCGCGGGGTCGGCGGCGTGCGTGGCGTGGAAGTGGTCGGAGGTCCAGCCCGACTCGAACAGCTCGATCCCGTCGGCGGCCTGCCAGACGGCGAGCAGCTCGGGCCAGGTGGTGTCCTGCGGTGACGTCTCGAAGGCGAAGCGCATGAGAGCGGCCTACCCGTGATCCTTCGCCCCGTCACCGCAGGAACGAGGCGGACGGAAGGCGGGACCCGCCACCGGTGGGGCGGGTCCCGTCGTGCCGCGCTGTCTCCGCGTCAGGAGGCCGTGCAGGTGAGCGTCGGAACGGCGTTGGTACCGCTGTACGTCGCACCGAACCCGAAGCTGGTGTTGCCTCCGGCCGCGAGCGCACCGTTGTAGGACATGTTGGCGGCGGTCACACTCGCCCCGCTCTGGGTGTAGCCCGCGTTCCACATGTTCGAGACCGTCTGGTTGCCGCCGAACGACCAGGTGACCTTCCAGCCCGTGGTCGCCGCCGTTCCGTTGTTGGTGACGGTGACGTTGGCGTTGAAGCCGCTGCCCCAGTCGCTGCTGACGGTGTAGCTCGCGGTGCAGCCGCTCCCGCCTCCGGTACCACCGCCCGTGCCGCCGCCCGAGGCCGACGTCGTGCCGGTCACGGCTGCCGAAGCCGCCGAGACGTTGCCCGCCGCGTCCTGCGCGGTGACGGTGTAGGTGTAGCCGGTGGACGCCGTCAGGCCGGTGTCGGTGTAGCTGGTGCCGCTGGTCACCGTGGCGACCTTGGCGCCGCCCCGGTACACGCTGTACGCCGTGACGCCGACGTTGTCGGTCGAGGCCGTCCAGGACAGCGAGACGCTGCTGCTGGTGGTGCCGGTGACGGTCAGTCCGGTCGGCGTGCTGGGCGGGGTGGTGTCGCCGCCGCCGGAGGAGGCGCCCAGGCTCGGGAAGGCGTTCGTCACCAGCTGCTGGAACTGGGCGGCGAACCACTGGCCGGCTGGGACGTCGTAGCCCGGGATGGCGTCGGTCGGGTAGGTGCCGCCGTTGCCGTCGGTCTGGGTGCCGTTCGGGTCGCAGTGCGGGTCGCCATGGGCGTGCGTGGCCGTCGGGTAGTCGCCGTCGGACTCGCCCGGCGGCTTGACCCAGACGAAGGCGATGATCGGGTCGCTGCTCCCGTACGGCTGCGCCTGCGGCCGGGCGCCGATGCCCGCGCCGTTGACGTTGCACCAGTCACCGCGGAACGGCCGCTGGTCGACCTTGTTCGCGGCCACGTACGCGTCGACGGTGGTGGGCGCCCCGTTGAGCGCGGTGGGCCGGGCCGAGCCGCCCCAGCCGTTGCGCGAGGTGTCGACGATCATGCCGACGCTGCTCGGGAAGCCCTGGGCGACCAGCGCGGCGTGCATGTCCTCGTCGTAGTGGTGCTCGTCCAACTCGGGGTTGTACTGGTAGAACTTGGCCGAGTCGATTGGCTGGCCGCCCACCTGGAGCGTGGAGTTGGGCAGGAACGGCTCGTCCAGCGGTGTGGTGTTGGCGGTGTCGCTGATGAAGCCGTCGACACTGGCCACACCCGCGGTGGTGGCCTTGGCGACCTTGGCGAACTCCTGCGCCGCCGGGGTCATGTTACTGGACCAGCCGAGCCAGCCGGAGTGGCCGATGTCCAGGTAGTCGTAGACGTTCGGGATCGCGTGCAGCTTGTTGAGCGCGTACTCGACGCCGGTCTCGTAGTAGGGCGTGGCCGTCGCGCAGGCGCTCTTGCTCTGGTTGGTGACGGCGTTGGGCAGCGAGTCCGGCTCGATGATCGCGGCGATCCGGATGCCGGCGTACTTGCTGTTGCCCAGGATCGAGGCGATCGGGTCGATGTACTGCGACTCGTACTCGGTGAGACCGGCGGCAGTCGCCGGGATCTCGCCGTTGGAGGCGAGCGCGGCGCAGTCGCGTCCGGGGAGGTCGTAGACGACCACCTCGAAGAGGTTGTCCCCGTCGGCCACGGCGTTGTCGAGCTGGGCCTGCAGACCCAGGTGGGTGCTGTCACCGGCGATCGCGCCGATGTGGTCCATCCAGATCGCGGTCTGGTAGCCGGCGACCTTGGCCTCGGCCGTGCCGAGCGTGCCGCCGTCGGCCTTGGCCTGGGTGGTGACCTCGCCGACGTAGTCGGGGTTGAGGTACGGGGTGGCTCCGACGAACGGGTTGGCCAGATGGGTCACGGCGGCGTGGGCGGACGGGGCGGTGGCGAGCGGGACGACCAGCCAGGCCATGCCCAACGTCGCGGCCACGGCCGCGATCCGGCGGCGTCTGCGCAGGGGTGGATGCGCCACGGTGGATACCTTTCTGTCCCTGGGAGCGATCCCAGATCCGAAGGGGGATTCCCTCGCAGGACGCCCGCACGGAGAGCAGGGGCGCACCTGAAGGGCTCGGGCAGCACATGGGAGCGCTCCCAATCGTTGGCAGCTCCTGACGCGGCGTCAAGTGCCTTGTCGGTGTTCGGGTAAATTCCACGGCGACTACGCCTGGGGGCTGTCGGCCCGCTGTCGGCTCCGCTACGGTGTCGGCCGGGCAGCACAGGGAGCACTCCTCCTCCGGAACCACCCACCGTCAAGGAGCGTGCCTTCCATGCGTCTTCGCGCCATGCGCCCGCATACTCAGCTGGCGGCCGTCGCCGCCGCACTCGGCGGCTTCACCGCCGCCGTCGTCCCGCTCACCGCGACCGCCGCGACGCCGACACCGGCCGCCGGCGCCTCGGCGGCCTGCAGCGTCTCCTACGCCGTCAGCAACGACTGGGGCACCGGCTTCACCGCCGCGATCACCATCACGGACACCGGCACCGCAGCGCTCGCCTCCTGGAGCCTCGGCTACGGTTACAGCGGCAACCAGACGCTCCAGTCCGGCTGGAACGGCACCTGGAGCCAGGCGGGCAGCGCCGTGACGGTCACCGCGCCCAGCTGGGCCACCACCATCACACCCGGAGCCTCGTACACGACGGACGCCAACTTCGGCTACTCGGGCGTGAACACCGCCCCGACGTCCTTCACCGTCAACGGCGTCGCGTGCGGCGGCAGCGCCTCGCCGAGCTCCAGCCCGAGCACGTCGCCGAGCACGTCCGGGAGCCCGACGTCGAGCCCGACGGGATCCCCGGGCGCCGCGCCCGCGCTGCACGTGTCCGGCAACCACCTCGTCGACGCGAGCGGACGGACCGTCACCCTGCGCGGTGTCGACCGGTCCGGCTCCGAGTTCGCCTGCGTCCAGAACACCGGCATCTTCGACGGACCCGTCGACCAGACGTCGGTCTCGGCGATGACCTCGTGGCACATCAACGCCGTCCGGGTGCCGCTCAACGAGGACTGCTGGCTCGGCACCAACGGCGTCAACCCCGCCTACTCAGGGACCGACTACATCGCGGCCATCAAGACCTACGTCGCCCTGCTGGAGCGGAACGGCCTGAACGTCATCCTCGACCTGCACTGGACCGACGGCGCCTACACCGGCAACTCCTCCGGCTGCTCCGGTGCGACGGCGGTGTGCCAGAAGCCCATGCCGGACGCGGCGGGCGCGGTGCCGTTCTGGACCTCGGTCGCCTCGACCTTCAAGGGCGACAACGCCGTCGTCTTCGACCTGTTCAACGAGCCCTACCCGGACCGGGCGACCGGCAGTGAGACCGGCGGCTGGACCTGCTGGCGGGACGGCGGCACCTGCCCGGGCATCGGCTACACCGTCGCGGGCATGCAGTCCCTCGACAACGCCGTGCGCGGCACCGGCGCGACCAACGTGGTCATGCTGGGCGGTCTCGCCTACTCCAACGACCTCACCCAGTGGCTGGCGTACGAGCCCTCCGACCCGACCGGCAACATCGCGGCGTCCTGGCACTCGTACAACTTCAACGCCTGCAGCTCCAGCTCCTGCTGGAACGCGCAGATCGCGCCCGTGGCGGCCAAGGTGCCGCTGGTCACCGGCGAGCTGGGCGAGAACGACTGCGCCCACGGCTACCTGGACTCGCTGCTGCCCTGGCTCGACGGCATCGGCGCCTCCTACCTGGCCTGGACCTGGAACACCTGGGACTGCTCCAGCGGTCCGGCCCTGATCAGCGCCTACGACGGGACGCCGACCGGCTTCGGCGCGGGCTACAAGGCGCACCTGGCCGCGCTCAGCTGATCCGACGTCGGGCTCCGTGCGGGCGCGCCCGCGCCCGGTGCGGCGCGACGCGGGCCGTGCCGTCAGCCGATCAGCAGTGCCAGCGAGCCGTCGCGTTCGACCAGGGGGCGGACCTGGGAGAGGTCGGCGATCATGACGTCCGCCTCCAGGTCGACCGGGTCATGGCTGGTCGCGAGGGCGAGGGTGCGCATCCCGGCGGCACGGCCCGCGGCGAGGCCGGCGGGCGCGTCCTCGACCACCAGACAGCGGGCCGGCTCCACGCCCAGGCGGTCCGCCGCGGTCAGGAAGGCCTCCGGGTCGGGGTGACCGCGGTGGACGTCCTCGGCGCCGACCAGCATCGGCACGGTCAGGCCCAGCGTGGAGAAGCGGCGCAGGGCGAGCGTCCTGGTCGCGGCGGTGACCACCGCCCAGCGGTCTCTGGGCAACGCCGAGAGCAGTTCCTCCGCGCCCGGGAGCAGTCTGCTGTTCGGAGCGTCCGCCAACTCCAGCTGCTGGACCCGTTCGGCGGCGGCCGCCACCTGCGGCTCCGGCAGGAGTTCGCCGATCACCTCGTGGACGCGGCGGCCGAGGTAGCCCACCTCCTCGAGCCGCTCCTGAGCCAGACCGGCTTCCTGAGCCCAGCGGGCCCAGGAACGACGGACCGAGCCCACCGAGTCGATCAGGGTGCCGTCATTGTCGAAGAGGACGGCGTCGACGGTGAGCACGGCAGGTGCGGACGAGTGTGCGGTCACGGAAGGGGATCGTCCCTCCTATCCGGGGAGCGGCCCGTTCCTCGGCAGGGCCCTGTACCTCTCCAGCCTCCCCGGCCGCGGCCGTTCCTCCAAGAGGCGAAGGTCCCGCAAGGGTCGAAAGTCCCTCGAGCCGCACGGACCGCGTGGGCCACGAGGACCACAGCGACCGTGGGGCGGACGGGGGACGCCCGTCAGCCGTGACCGTACATCAGTGAGCCAGGGGTGGTCAGTACCTCGCCCGTCTCGAGCCAGGTCTTCAGGCCCGACAGTATCATCGGCCAGCCGCCGTACAGCTGGTCGTTGGCACCCTCGCGGAGCTGGTCGTGGGTGACGGTGAGCCGACAGGAATCGCCGACCGGCTCGATCTCCCAGGTGACCCGGGACGTGCCCTCGGCCTTCACCTCGTCGCTCCACAACGCCGTCATGCTCTGGACCAGGCGGCGGGGCGGATCGACCTCCAGGGTGACGCCCTCGCCGAGCGGCGTAGGGGCGCCGGGGGCGGACATCGTGAACGGGGCGCCCGGCTCGAGCTTCCCGATCATGCCGGCTCCGAAGTTGTACTTGGCACGGATCGCGGGATCCGTGATCGCCTCCCAGAGCCGCTCCGGGGTGGTGCGGACATAGATCTCGAAGACCTTCTCCATGGTGGACTCCAGATCGCGCTTGAGGCCGCTGAGCGCAGCCGCCCAGGGCTCGGCGTACTTGCTGACCCACCGGTCGTGGACCAACCGGATCGGGACGGGGTTCAGAAAGTGCAGCTTCTCCCGGCCCTGGCGTCGGGTGACGACCAGGCCGGCCTCTTCCAACTGCTTGAGGTGCTTCATCACAGCGAAGCGACTCGTCTCGAACCGCGCTTCCAGCGCACTCAGCGTCTGGCCGTCCCGTTCGTACAGCGCGTCGAGAAGGGCACGCCGGGTGGGGTCGGCCAGGGCTTTGAAGACCTCGTCCACATCAGCAAAATAGGTGACCTTCTGGTCACATGTCAAGCCATCGCTTAAATTCCCACGGGTGCACCTTGTGACCAGCGGCAACGGCAGGGCAGCATGTGCCCAACCTCCCCTTCGCACTGCGAGGTCCCGCTGATCCCCGCCCCGCACTCCGCAGAGGACGCCGATCTCGACGGCGCTCCTCCCGCCGCCCCCGTCGACGGGGGCGAGCCTCCGACCCCGCGCCGACGTCCCACGGTCGCGGCCGTGGCCTGGCTGGTGGCCCTGGCCCTCGCCGGCGCCACCGGCGCCGCCTCCCCCTCCGGGGCGCTCGGCACCTCGCGCATCGCCTCCGCGGACCGGATCAGCGACCGTGTGGGAGCCGTCTTCACCGGCGGGATCGACGGCACCCACTACTGCACGGCCAGCGTGATCGACAGCCCCAAGGGCAACATGATCGTCACGGCCGCGCACTGCCTCAGCGGCGACGACGGCGACAAGGTCTTCGTCCCCGGCTACCGGGACGGCTCGGCCCCGCACGGCGTCTGGCCGATCACCCGCACCTTCGAGGACCCGTCCTGGACGGACGGCGGCGACGCCGACGTCGACGTCGCGTTCGCCCTGGTCGCCCCCGTGAACGGCCGCACCGTCCAGCAGACGCTGGGCGCCAACCGCCTCGCCGTCGACGAGGGTTTCGACCACGTCGTCACCATGACGGGCTATCCGGGCTCGACGGATCTGCCGATCACCTGCTCGGACCTGGTCGACCGCTTCAGCACGACGCAGATGAGGATCGACTGCACCGGCTACAGCGACGGCACCAGCGGCAGTCCGTGGCTGATCCCGGGCCAGGGCGGCCCGACCCACGACGAGGGCACGGTCATCGGGGTGATCGGCGGCTTCGAGACCGGCGGGTACACGGACGACATCTCGTACAGTTCGTACTTCGGCGACCGCGTCGGCGATCTCTACCGTGAGGCCGTGGCCCAGGACGCGAAGGGCTGAAAGCACCGAGCGTCTTCGGGAATGCCGCCGCCGGAGCGCACTCGAAGGGGTGAACTCCGGGAGACTTCCTGAGCCCCGCGAACTCCGCGAAGCCGCGAACTCGGCAGACTCCGCGAACTCCCGGTTCAGGAATTGCCGCTGCCCGGATACCAGGCGAGAGCGTGGGCCTCGGCGAGGGTGTCGCGGACCTGGTTGCGGTACCGGACGGCCTGCTGGGGATCGGTTTCCGCCAGAGCCGCCGCCGCGAGCGCCGCGGCCGAGGTGGACCAGGCCAGCAGCCTTACCGCGTCCTGCGCGGACGCGTCGAGCAGGCGTTCGTCGGGAAGTTCAGCCGCGTGTCTGGCCAGGAGTGTGGAGAGCACCCGCAGATGGGTGCGCGTCACTGCCGGAGGCGGCAGTGGTTCGTTTGCGTGACGTCCCACGTCGACGGCTCCAAAAAGAGGGCGAGGGTTCGTGGACTCATCATGGCGCAAATGCCTCTGGCATGTACGCGCATTCCTTCAACGAATACGCACACATTCCGCATTTCTTGATCACGAACCGCGCCGTCCGCTTCCGGTCCGTGGACCCGTCGACACCAACCCACCACTCCCCTAGGCTCCGAGCCATCAAACCCGTCGTGAACAGGGAGCCCTCACCCATGTCCGTCGAGCTCGATCCGGGTCTCTCCCACCGCCGAGGCGCGTCCGCGCCGCCGTTGCCGGACGCCACCGTGAGCGCCGACCTCGCCCGCACCGCCCGTGCGTTCCCCGACAACGACGCACTGGTGGAACGCGCGACCGGGCGCCGCTGGAGCTACGCCGCGTTCGACGCCGCCGTGGACGAGCTGGCCCGGGGGCTGCTCGCCGCCGGGGTCGAGGTCGGCGACCGGGTCGGGATCTGGTCGCCGAACTGCGCGGAGTGGGTGCTGACCCAGTACGCCGCCGCGCGCGCCGGGGCGATCCTGGTCAACCTCAACCCGGCCTACCGCAGGCACGAGATCGCCTACGCGCTCCAGCAGTCCGGCACCCGGCTGCTCGTCTCCGCCACCCGCGTGAAGACCAGCGACTACGTCGCGCTGGTGCAGGCCGTCCGTGACGAGTGCCCGGACCTTCAGCGGGTGGTGTTCATCGGCACGCCCGACTGGGACACCCTGGTCGAGGGCGGCGCCGACGTCCCGCTGTCCGCGCTGCGCGAGCGCGAGGCGGGCCTGTCCCCGGACGACGCGGCCAACATCCAGTACACCTCGGGAACGACGGGCCGCCCCAAGGGCGCGACGCTCTCGCACCGCAACATCCTCGGCAACGGCTTCCAGGTGGCCGAGGTGCAGGGCTGGACGGAGCGGGACCGGGTCTGCGTGCCGGTGCCCTTCTACCACTGCTTCGGCATGGTGATGGCCAACCTGGGCGCCACCTCACACGGTTCGTGCATCGTCGTGCCCGGCGCGCTGTTCGACCCGGTCGACGCGCTGGACGCCGTCGAGGCGGAGCGTTGCACGGTGCTGTACGGCGTGCCGACGATGTTCATCGCCGAACTCGGCCAGTTGGAGGCCCACCCGGGCCGCTGGGACCTGTCCACGCTGCGCACCGGCGTGATGGCCGGTTCGCCGTGCCCGGTGGAGGTGATGAAGCGGGTGATGGCCGAGATGGGCATGGCGGAGGTGACCATCGCCTACGGCATGACCGAGACCTCCCCCGTCTCCACGCAGACCCGCCCCGACGACTCGCTGGAGCACCGGGTGGCGACGGTGGGCCGGGTCCACCCCCACGTCGAGGTCAAGGTCGTCCACCCGGAGTCCGGCGCGACGGTCCCGGTCGGCACGCCGGGCGAACTGTGCACCCGCGGCTACTCGGTGATGATCGGTTACTGGAACGAGCCGGAGCGCACCGCCGAGGCCGTCGACGCGGACGGCTGGATGCACACCGGGGACCTGGCCGAGATGGCCGCGGACGGCTACGTCTCGATCGTCGGCCGGATCAAGGACATGGTGATCCGCGGCGGCGAGAACGTCTACCCGCGCGAGGTCGAGGAGTTCCTCTACACCCACCCGGACATCGAGGACGTCCAGGTGATCGGCGTGCCCGACGAGCGCTACGGCGAGGAGCTCATGGCCTGGGTCAAACTCCGCCCGGGCGCGCCGGAGCTGACGGTGGAGCAGCTCCGCGCGTTCTGCTCGGGCAAGCTCGCCCACTACAAGGTCCCGCGCTACGTGCACCTGGTGGACGCCTTCCCGATGACCGTCACCGGCAAGATCCGCAAGGTGGAGATGCGCGAGGAGTCCCGTCGGCTGCTCGGGCTCTAGCCTTGGCCCGGCCGGTCGCCCGGCAGCCAGTCGTCGAGGGACGACAGGAGGTTGGCGACCAGCGGGTTGCGGTCGGCGCGGCGCCAGGCGACGGCCACGCGGGTGCGCGCGTCGCCCGGCGTGATCGGGCGGTGGACGACGCCGTCCAGGCGGATGCGGCGGATGCTTGCCGGGGCGAGGGTGACGCCCAGCCCCGCCTGGACGAGGGCGCACAGCGTCTGCCACTCGACGGCGCGTTGGACGACCCGCGGGGTGAATCCGGCCTGCTCGCAGAGCCCGACGATCCGGTCGTGGAGCTGCGGTCCGACGGAGCGGGGCAGCAGCACGAACGGCGCGTCGGCCAGCCGCGCGAGCGGAACCGTGCGCTGGGCCGCAAGCGGATGCCCGCTCGAAAGCACCGCCACGAAGGGCTCGCGCAGCACCACGCGAAAGCCGAACTCCGGCTCGTCGTCCGGGGGTTCACGCAGCAGGCCGATATCGATGCCGCCCTCGCGCAGCGCGGTCAGCTGCGGGGAGCTGGTCATCTCGCGGATGTCGAGCCGCACGTGAGGGAAGCGCTCCCGGTACGCGCGCAGCAGCCCCGGCAGGACGGTCAGGGCGAGCGAGGCGGCGAAGCCGATCCGGAGCCGTCCGGCCTCACCGCTGCCCGCGTCGCGGGCGGCGGCCAGGCCCTCGGCGAGTTCGGCGAGGGCCCGCTGCGCGGCGGGCAGCAGCTCGCGCCCGGCGGGGGTGAGCGTGACGCGTCCCGGATCGCGGTGGAACAGCGGATGGCCGACCTTCTCCTCCAGGCGGCGGATCTGCTGGCTGAGCGGCGGCTGGGCGATCCCCAGCCGGGCCGCCGCGCGGCCGAAGTGGAGTTCCTCGGCGAGCACGACGAACGCGTGCAGCTGCGGGAGCGGAAGTTCGGGACGCTGCATACGCCTAGGGATATCAGGTCCTGCCCCCATGCGTATTGGACGTATCACCGCAGCTCGCCTAGCGTTCGGCTCATGACAGGGAGCATCAGGGAGCGACGTTCGATCCTCAGCGGCTCGACCTTCGAGGAGCAGATCGGCTACGCCCGCGCGGTCGTCGACGGCGACTGGGTGCACGTCTCCGGCACGACCGGCTACGACTACGCCGCCATGACCATCTCCGACGACGTCGTGGAGCAGGCCGAGCAGTGCCTGCGCAACATCGGCGCGGCGCTGGCGGAGGCCGGCTGCACCTTCGCCGACGTGGTGCGGGTGCGCTACCTCCTGCCCGACCGGGCCGACTTCGAGCCCTGCTGGCCGGTCCTGTGCCGCTGCTTCGGCGAGGTGCGGCCGGCCGCGACGATGATGGTGTGCGGCCTGGCCGACGAGCGGATGAGGATCGAGATCGAGGTGTACGCGCGCCGCCCCGGGGGCTGAGGCCCGCCCTTTCCCGCTCGGGATCAACCGCCTTCCGCGACGGCCCGGTTGTAGAGGGCGAGCACGTCGTCGTCGAAGTACGGGCTGTAGGAGATGTCCGGGGTGTCCCCGCCCTGCTGGTAGCCGCCGATGACGCCGATGACCGTGCCGGTGCGGGTCGCGCGGTCGAAGCCGGTGAGCCACGGGCTGCCGCTGGTGCCTCCGGGGAAGGACGGGCAGGAGATCTTCATCTGGTAGGCGCTCTGCTGCGTCGTGGTGTTGAAGCAGGCGATCGGCTCGCCCGCGTTCGCGGGGTAGCCGGTCAGCGCGACGGTGCGTCCGAAGCCGACGTTGACGCCCAGCTTGTTGCCGCCGAGCACGGAGGCGATGGTCCTCCCGTCGACGGTGCCCAGCACGAGGAAGGCCACGTCCAGGTCGGGGTCGGTGGAGTCGATCCAGCGCTGGTCGACCACGATGCTGCGGATCGGCCACTCGCCCTGCGGCTCGGTGCCGTCGCGGTAGCCGGGCACGAAGACGATGTCGGTGTTGTAGCTCCCGCCCTTGCCGCCGTGGACACAGTGCGCGGCCGTCACCACCATGCTCTGGCCCGCACTCTGCACGACGCTGCCGGTGCAGAAGTGGTCGCCGGTGCCGCTGTGCGCGAAGATCGCGCCGACGCGCGCGGTGATCTGGTTGGCGGGCGCGGTGGCCGTCTTCCCGCCGTGGGCGGAGACGGCCCGGGTGAGCCGTTCCTGCTTCCATGCGGAGGGTGAGGGGAGGGCGCGGACGACCGCCTCACCGGAGGTGCCGGGCGTACCGCCGCCGACGCCGGTTCCACTGGGCGACGCGGCCACGGCCGCCGCCCCGGAGCTGCCGGGGCCCCCGGACACCGGGCTTCCGGACGCAGGGGTGCTGGACGCGGCGGTGCTCCCGCTCCCGCAGGCCGCCATCAGGGCGGCGGCCAACGCCACCGCGGCCCCGGTCATGAGCCGTGCCCGGGGCGCGGCCGGTCGCGTCGGCGACACCGGCCGGGCCCACACTCGGTCCCGCAGTCGTTCCCGCACACCCATGTGCCGCGCCCCTCCGTGGGATCCGCATCACCGCTCGGTTCGTCTGCGGTCCATCCTGGGACGCGATGCGGACCGGTGCGTGGCGGCGCGCCGGTCCACGCGGGTTCTCCCGAGCCGCGCGGGAGGCGTCAGCGCCCCGCGTGGGACGCCCGTGCCGGGACGACCAGGAACGCGAGGGCGACGGCCAGCACCGCAAGGCCGCACCAGGAGACCAGCGGCAGCCGCTCGCCCACCACCACGACGCCCAGCACGGCTGCGACCGCCGGTTCGGCCAGCGTCAGGGTCGTGGCCACCTGCGCGCTGGTCCGCCGCAGGCCGTAGCCGAAGAACCGGTAGGCGAGAAAGGTGGTGATCACCGCGAGATGCAGCACCACCGCCGCGCCGCGCGGCGTGGCCAACCAGAAGAAGCCGGTGCCCAGCAGGACGGGCAGCACCAGCAGCGCCGCGCCGCCGAACATCGTGCCGAGCACCGCCCCCGAGTCGTGGCCGTGTGAGATCAGCCTGCCGCCGACGAGGGTGTAGACCGCGTACGACAGGCCGGAGACGGCGGCGAGTGCGACGCCGAGCAGATCCACCGGCGCGGCTCCGGCGGTGAGGTCGGGTCCGAGGACCAGGAAGGTGCAGCCGAGGACGGCCGCGGCTGTGGCGAGGCCCCAGCGCCCGGTCGGCCGTGCCTGCCCGGTCAGCCAGGCCAGCAGCCCGGTGAAGACCGGTGCGCTGCCGAGGGCGACCACCGTCGACACGGCGACGCCGGAGCGCGCCACGGCCGGGTAGAAGCTGAGCGGGTAGCCGACCACGGCGACCGCGCCCAGCGCCAGCAGCCGGCGCTCGGCCCGGCTGCACCGACGCGGCAGGGTCCGCGCGCCGCGGCTGGACAGCAGGAGCAGCAGCCCGCCGAGCACCAGCCCCGCCGCCCCGACCGCGACGGGCGACGCCCCGGCCGGCGCGAAGGAGGCCGCCGTCCCGGTCGTGCCCCAGAGCACGGACGTCAGCAGAATCGGCGCGGGCCCGCGCAGCAGGTCGGGACGGTCCGCCGGGGCAACGGGGATCGCAGAGGAAGAGGAAGAAGAAGAGATCGTCGTGCGGTTCGGCACAGTCGTGAACTTCCGTTGTCGAGAACCGTTCAGGGAATCGGGTTCGCAACGGGCGCACGCCACGGCACCCGGGCCTTCGCCGGGGTGGGCTTCGAGATCAGACCGTCAGCAGATGCGCCCGTTCAGGCGCAGAGCGGGGGCAGAACGGCGTGCCAGTAGAGGTTCACGCCCCCGACCCTACCCGAGCAGAGCCGCGAGCCCTAGGCCGGGTAGGCGCGGGTCTGGGAGGCCTTGACGGCGGCCCAGACCTCGCTGCCCTCGTGAAGGGCGAGGTCGGCGACCGCAGCCGGGGTGAGGTCGGCGGTGAGGCGGAGCGGGCCGGAGAGGTCGAGGCGGACCTGGTCGCCGTGTCGTTCCATGCCGATCACGGTGACCGGCCACTGGTTGCGCGCACTGGTGTCCGGGCGTGCCCGGTGGACGGTGACCGCCGCAGGCGGGAAGGCGGCGAAGACGGGGCCCTCGGCGGCGTCCGCGACGGCGAGGGACGGGCCCGCGTCAAGGGCGACGTCATGGCCGGTCGCGGTGCCGCGGAAGAGGTTCAGGCCGACCAGGCGGGCGATGTAGTCGCTGCGCGGGTGGCGGGCGATGTCCGCGGGCGCGCCCTCCTGGACGGCGCGGCCGTCCTCCAGGACAACCAGACGGTCCGCCAGGACCATGGCGTCGAGCGGGTCGTGGGTGACCAGGACGGCGACCGCCTCGAACGCGGCCAGGTGGCGGCGCAACGTCGTGCGGACCTCCAGGCGGGTGCGGGCGTCGAGCGCGGCCATGGGCTCGTCGAGCAGCAGCAGGCGCGGGCGGGGCGCGAGCGCGCGGGCCAGGGCGACGCGCTGCGCCTGACCGCCCGAGAGGGCCCGGGGACGCGAGCGGGCGAGGTCGGCGATGCCGACGCGCTCGAGCCACTCGTACGCGTGGGCCCGGGCCTCGGCCTTGGCCTGTCCGTGCGCGCGCAGGCCGAAGGCGACGTTGTCGAGCGCGGACATGTGCGGGAAGAGGAGATAGTCCTGGAACACGACGCCGACGGGCCGACGCTCGGTCGGCACGCACACGCGGGCGCCCGGGTCCTCCAGGAGCGTGCCGTCCAGGCAGAGGTGACCGTCCGTCAGTCGGGTGAGACCCGCGAGGGCTCGCAGCGCGGTGGTCTTGCCCGCGCCGTTGGGGCCGAGCAGCGCGACGACCTCCCCGGAGGCGGCCGTGAGCCGGAGATCGAGCGAGAAGGAGCCGCGGTCGACGACCAACCGCGCGTCCAGCGCCGACGCGCCGGTCCCTGACCCGGCGCCGGACCGCGCAGGCGGCCCCTCCGGAACGGGCCCGCCGACCGGCAGGGCCTCCCCCCACGCGACCGGCCCGGCTTCGCGCATCGGGTCGGTGACCGGCGCAGCAGCGGTGCCCGGGTCGGCCGCGCTGCCCGGGTCGGCCGCGGCGCCCGACGCGGGCTCGGGCGGCGGCGGTTGGGTGGTCATGCCTGGGCTCCTGTCGTCCAGCGGCCGCGCAGCGCCAGCAGGACCGCGAGGGAGACGGCGAGGAGCACCAGGCTGAGGGCGACGGCGGCGTCGGGGCTGTCCTGCAGTTCGAGGTAGACGGCCAGCGGCAGCGTCTGCGTGGTGCCGGGGAAGTTGCCGGCGAAGGTGATCGTCGCGCCGAACTCGCCCAGCGCGCGGGCCCAGGCCAGGACCGCGCCCGCGCCGACCCCGGGAGCGATCAACGGCAGGGTGACCCGGCGGAACACCTCGAACCGCGAGGCGCCGAGCGTCAACGCGGCCTCCTCGTAACGGGTGTCGGCGCTGCGCAGCGCACCCTCGACGCTGAGGACGAGGAACGGCATCGCGACGAACGCCTCGGCGACGACGACCCCGGCCGTGGTGAACGGGAGGGTGATGCCGAAGGCGCTGTCGAGCCAGCGCCCGATGATGCCGTTGCGGCCGAGCACCAGCAGCAGCGCCACGCCGCCGACGACGGGCGGCATCACCAGCGGCAGGGTCACCAGTGTGCGGGCGAGCCGCCGTCCGGGGAAGTCGGTGCGGGCCAGCAGCCAGGCGAGCGGGACGCCGAGGACGAGCGAGACGGCGGTCGCGGCCGTCGCCGTGGTGAGCGAGAGGCGCAGCGCCGGCCAGACGACGTCGCCGCTCAGCAGCTCCGGCATGGAACGCCAGGGCGCACGGACGAGCAGGCCGACGAAGGGCAGCACCAGGAAGGCGAGGCCGATGACGGCGGGCACGAACAGCGCCCACGGCCGCCCGCTCCCGCCCGCGCGGCTCTCTGCCGTGCGGGCGCCGGTCGGGCGGCCCGCGCCGCGCCCCCCG
>NZ_BBPP01000065.1:14622-29615 GCF_000787835.1 Streptacidiphilus melanogenes | reverse complement strand
GCCGGGACCGCGGGGCCCGGCGTGGAGCCGGGGTGC
Source organism: Streptacidiphilus melanogenes (assembly GCF_000787835.1). Taxonomy (GTDB): domain Bacteria; phylum Actinomycetota; class Actinomycetes; order Streptomycetales; family Streptomycetaceae; genus Streptacidiphilus; species Streptacidiphilus melanogenes. Next base: position 29,579 of record NZ_BBPP01000065.1, on the reverse strand, counting down.
GCTGCGCGGCCGGGGAGGCCGCGGCCGGCGCCGGCGCGGCGATGACGACGGGGACGCCCGAGGGGCGGCGGGCGCCGGTGATCCGGACGAGCTCCGGGTCGCCGGGGCGGACCCGGTCGTCGTTGGGCCGGATGCCCGCGTCCCTGAGCAGCTGCGCGGTCTCGCGGCGCTGGTGGGACAGGACCAGGGTGACCACGGTGCCCGACGCCCCCGCGCGGGCCGTGCGGCCGCCGCGGTGCAGGTAGTCCTTCGGGTCGGTCGGCGGGTCGACGTTCACGACCAGGTCGAGGTCGTCGACGTGGATGCCCCGGGCCGCGACGTTCGTGGCGATCAGCGCGGAGACCTCGCCCCGCTTGAACTGGTCCAGGACCCGGTTGCGCTGCGGCTGGGACTTGCCGCCGTGCAGGGCCGCGGCCCGCACGCCGTTGGCGAGCAGGTCCTTGGCCAGCTTGTCGGTGGCGCGCTTGGTGTCCACGAACATGATCACGCGGCCATCGCGGGCCGCGATCTCCAGCGTCACGTCGCGCTTGTGCTCGTCGTTCACGTAGAGCACGTGGTGCTCCATGCTGGTGACGGCGCCCGCGCTCGGGTCGACGGAGTGCGTGACCGGGTCGTTCAGGAAGCGGCGGACCAGCCGGTCCACGTTCTGGTCGAGCGTGGCCGAGAACAGCAGCCGCTGCCCGTCGGGGCGCACCTGCTCCAGCAGGGCCGTGACCTGCGGCAGGAAGCCCATGTCGGCCATCTGGTCGGCCTCGTCCAGCACCGTGATCTCGACCCGGTCGAGCCGGACGTCGCCGCGGTCCAGCAGGTCCCGCAGCCGGCCGGGGGTGGCGATGAGCACGTCGACGCCGCGCTTCATCTCGCCCGCCTGGCGTCCGATCGACAGACCGCCGACGACGGTCGCGAGCCGCAGGTTGACGGCGGTCGCGTAGGGGGACAGGGCGGTGGCGACCTGCTGGGCCAGCTCGCGCGTCGGCACCAGGACCAGCGCCAGCGGGGACTTGATCTCGGCGCGGCGGCCCGCCGTCCGGGCCAGCAGGGCGAGGCCGAAGGCGAGGGTCTTGCCGGAGCCGGTGCGGCCGCGGCCGAGGACGTCGCGCCCGGCGAGCGCGTTGGGCAGCGTCGCGGCCTGGATCGGGAACGGCTCGGTGACGCCCTCGCGCACCAGCGTCGCCTGGAGCGCGCGGGGCAGCTCCATCTCGGCGAAGGACGCGGCAGCCGGGAGCCCCGGCTTCTGCGGCGCCGGCACCTCGAAGTCACCCTGCGCGGCCAGCACCTGGCGCTTCACGGGGCGTCGCTTCGGCGCGCCGAAGGACTGCCCGCCCCGGCGGCGGCCGCCCTCCGGGTTCGCCTGCCACCCGCCACCGCGCTTCTTCCCGGCGCGCTCCTCCGGGGAGAGCGGCCGGCCGAAACGGGTCGCCGGACGCTGATCGTCGGACCGGTTGGTGCGGTGGTTCACGGCAGACCTTCCACAAGAAGCCACGAAAAAGCCCTGTGGGCCCGGCCGAGCGGCCGGGCCCACAGAGTCGAAGTAGCGGGGACAGGATTTGAACCTGCGACCTCTGGGTTATGAGCCCAGCGAGCTACCGAGCTGCTCCACCCCGCGTCGTTGGATCAAAGGTAACAGAGTCGGAGGAGGTCGGGGGTGCCGCCGGACGTGACGGCACTCACCCTCCGCGGCGGGCCGACGCCCTTTCGGGCGGGTGACGAGGCGTCAGCGCGGCACTCGCGACGGTTTCCCCAGGCCGCGGACGGTGCTCCTGGCCTCGGTCTTTTCGCCGGAGGGCGCCGCCTCGGGGCGGCTGGGCAGCAGCAGGCACAGCGGGAGGACGACGTTTGTGAGGGCCGCCGACCACCAGAACGCGACGTCGAAGCCGTGCGCCAGGGCGGCCGGGGTGCGGGCGTGGGCGGTGCCGCGCCGGAGGACGACGGCGAGGACGGCGATGCCCACTGAGCCGCCGATCTGCTGGGCGACGCGCGTGATGACGCTCGCGTCCGGGATCTCCCGGTGTGCCAGGCCGGCGTAGGCGGCACCGGCGGGGGCGATCATGGCGGCGCCCTGGGCGACGCCGCGGACCAGGAGCGCGACCATGGGCCAGACCGGGCTGGTCCGGGCGGTGACGAACGCGAGCATGACGGCGGTCACGGCCACGAAGGCGAACGCCCCGAGGGCGACCGTGCGGGGGCCGAGGCGGTCGGTGTACCGCCCCGCCGGCCCGCGGGCCAGGGGCGCGCCGACGCCCAGCGACACGGGAACCCTGCGCGGGGACGTCCTCACCCTGATGCGGGAGATCAACTCCACCCGCGTCGAGCTCATCACTGTGATGAACATGCACCTGGCCGGCCCCCGGCAGGAGACCGGCACCAGCCCCGGCGAGCTCCTGGACCCCCTGGTGACGGGCCGCGCGGAAGCCCTCGACGTCCTCTTCGCGCGCGCCGCCGACCGCGGCGAGGTCGACCCGGAGGTGCTCACGGCCCGCGTCAAGTCCCTCCGCTTCGACCTGCTGCGCCACGAGATCCTGACGACCTTCGCCCCCGTGCCCGACCCCGTCCTCGAGGAGATCGTCGACACGCTCTTCCTCCCCTGGTGCGGTGATCCTCACGGGCCGGGCCGGGCGGAGGCGAGGTCCTAGGTCCGTCCGTCAGTTGAAGCTGGGGATGTAGGAGTAGCAGTACCCCTTCCCGCCCGCGAACGTGCCGTAGTACGGGTCGCCCTCGACGAGCAGCATGTCGCCCGTGGCCGGGCCGACGATGCCGTCGACCTCGGACGGGTACCACTGCTTCTGGACGAACCGGATCGCGTCGTCGGTCGCCGGACCGAAGACGCCGTCCTCGGCGATCGTGGGGTGGGCTCCGGGGTCGTTGACCGTGACGAAGTAGTTGTACATGTGCTGGACGCACCAGACGGCGTGCGGGTTGTTGGCCTGGTGGTAGCCGATGTAACCGACGCCGGGCTGGGCGTTCGCCGTGCCCGCGAGGCCCATCACGGCCATGACGGCCGCTGCGGCGGCGACGCCGGCCTTGGAGCCCAGGTTCTTGAGCATGGTGGTGACCCTTCATCTGTGAGGAGTGGGCGCCGGCGGAAGCAGTCGTGGCCGGCCGTGACGACTGTGACAGGAGCGGCGGGGCCCGGAACGCCCGCGGCGGCCGTCCCACCCGTCCCGGGAGGCTGCCCACGCCCGCGACCTGCCCGTCCCGGTCAGGGCCGGGTGACGAACGGAGACGTCCCGACCTGTGGGACGCCCCGGCGTCGACCGTCCCGAGGAGTCTGTTGCGGTCGGGGGCGGTGCGGACATGTAAGGGTGTCACCTGCGAGAGGACACCCATGGCGATCCGCACCGAGCCCGAGTACGAGGCGATGTACCGGGCTCACTATTCCGACGTGCTGCGCTTCGTGGCACGTCGCGCCGATCCGGCCCACGTCGACGAGATCGTCGGCGACACCTTCTGGACCGCCTGGAAGGCCCGGGCGAGGTTGCCCGAGGACGTGCGGCCGTGGTTGTTCACCACGGCGCGCAACACGATGCTCAACGCCGGACGGGGTCTGCGCCGACGACAGGCGCTGATGGTCCGGATCGCGGCGGCGCCCGTCAGCGGCGCGGACGAGGTGACCGACCCCGGCGGCCTGGTGGCGGCCCGCGTCGACCTCGCCTCGGCCTGGCAGCGGTTGACACCCCAGGACCAGGAGGCCCTGGCCCTGGTGGTGTGGGACGGCCTGACCGACACCCAGGCCGCCTCGGTCCTCGGCTGCTCCGCCCCCGCCTACCGGATGCGCCTGGCCCGCGCCCGCGCCCGACTGCGCGAGCTGCTCCAGCAGCCCGAACCCGGGCTGCCTCCGGCCCGGTCCACTGCCCACCTCCCCTCCACCTCCGCCGTCACGCCCCGCGAACGGAGCCCGCGATGACCGAGAACCTCGACCTCGACCTGCTGCTCGCCACCCACGACCCGGCCCCGGCCGAGGAGCTGTCGGCAGCCGAGACCCATCGCCGCGAGTGGCTGCTGCGCACGGTGCTCGCGGACACCGCCCCCGACGGCCGGGCCGGCCGGCCCAGGGGCGGGCTGCTGCGTCGCCTGGGCCTGGGCCTGGCCGGAGGGGCGCTGCTCGCGGGCATCGCCGGGGCGGGCGCGCTGGTGCTCGCGCCCGGCACGGTGCAGGACGCCTACCACCGCCTCCGTTACGGCACCGCGCTGCAGCCGATGTTCACCTCGGCCGAGCTGGCCTCCTGGACCGGGGCTCCCGCTCCCGCCAGCAGCCAGGGAGCGGCGTGGTGCGAGCGCTCGCTGCGCGAGGCCCCGGGGTACGGCAGCCCGCAGACGGTGCTCTACGCCGACCTGCGCGGTCAGGTCGCCTCCGAGATCGTCACCCGTGCCGGGCGCTTCTTCCTGTGCATGTCCGCGGAGCGCGGCGGCGGCTTCTGGGACACCATCGACCCGGTCCCCGCCGCTCTCGGAAGCCGTCAGGTGCTCATCGACACCGGCGGTGGCCATGGCGTGGGCGGCGGCGACGGCCGCGACGGCTTCGGCTACGCCACCGGCTTCGCCGGCGACGCCGTCCGCTCGGTCACGATCCACTCCGACGGCCACGACACCACCGCCCTGGTCCGCGACCGCCGTTGGACCGCCTGGTGGCCGATGCGCTTCTCCGACTCCGTGGGCGCGGGCACCGTCACCATCACCGCGACCGACGGCACCAGTCGGACCGTTCCGGAGGCCCAGCTGTACCGGCAGTAGAGCCACGGACCGGCGACGCGAGTCGCGTGGCAGGCGGGTTCGCTTCCCACTAGCCTCTCCCACGTCGTGGTCGGGGTGATCGCATTCCTCGGCCGGGCCCACCGGCAGCATTGGCTGCCCCAGTTGGGGAGCAGGAAGCATGAGTGACCCGATTCTCGTCGTAGGAGCCGGTCCGGTCGGGCTCGCGGTGGCGGGCGAGCTGGCGCGGCGGGACGTCCCGGTCCGCATCGTCGACACGCTCGCCGCGCCGACCACCGAGTCGCGCGCCATCGTGGTGCACGCCCGCAGCCTCGAGATGCTCGAACGCGTGGGCGTGCTCGACGAGATCACCGAGTCCGGCATCAAGGCCACCGGCATCGAGATGCACGCGTCCGGGCGGGTCCTCGCCCGCGTCGAGCTGGACGTCGTCGACAGCCCCCACCCCTACTCGGTCGTCACCGCGCAGACCGAGACCGAGCGCATCCTGGCCGGGAACCTGGCCAAGCACGGGGTCGAGGTGGAGCGCGGCGTCTCGCTGGTCGCTCTGGAGCAGGACGCGGACGGGGTCCGCGCGACCCTGCGCGGCTCCGACGGTGCCGAGGATACCGTCACGGCCTCCTGGCTGGTCGGCGCCGACGGTGCGCGCAGCGCGGTGCGGCACCAGATCGGGTCGGCGCTGGAGGGATCGTTCCACGGCGAGCGCTTCCTGATGGGCGACGTGCATGCCCAGCACGACTTCGACCCGCGCTCGATGTACACCTTCTTCTCCGCGCACGACGGCCCGCTGATGGTCTTTCCGATGAAGGGCGACCGGATGCGGCTGATCGCCCAGATCCCGACCGCCTCCGCCGACGAGGCCAGCCAGGAGTGGCTGCAGCGGATCACCGACGAGCGGGCGCCCGGACGCATCCGGATCCACGACTCGCTCTGGCTGACCTGCTTCGAGATCCGCCACGCCCAGGTGCCGCAGTACCGCACCGGGCGGGTCTTCCTGGCCGGTGACGCGGCGCACATCCACAGCCCTGCGGGCGGCCAGGGCATGAACACCGGCCTCCAGGACGCCTTCAACCTGGGCTGGAAGCTCGCCGCCGCCCACCGCGGGACCGCGTCCGAGACGCTGCTCGACAGCTACCACGCCGAACGCCACCCCGTCGCGGCCCGCGTCATCGGGTTCAGCACCCGGCTCACCCAGCTGAGCACGCTGGCGAACCCCGTCGCCCAGCACGTGCGCAACGCGGTCCTGCACACGGCCACCGGCCTCGGCCCGGCCCGTCAGGCCCTGGCGGACGAGGCCGAGGAGACCATGCTGGCCTACCACGACAGCCCGGCGGTCGTGCCGTCGGCGGCGCGCGCCAAGCTCCGCAGCGGGGACCACCTGCCCGACGTGCCGGGCACGGACCTGCGCACGGTGCTGTCCGCCGAGACCGGCCACGTGCTGGTGACCGTCGGCGCCCTCCCGGCGGCGGCGCCGGTCCCCGGTGTCCGGCAGGTGCTCCTGGCGGACACCGATGCTCCGGTCGACGGCTTCGACGCCGTGGTCGCCGACCCCGACCGGCGCGCGGCAGCCCGCTTCGGCCTGACCTCGGGCCGCATCATGGTCCGCCCGGACGGCTACGTGGGCGCGGTCGCCGCCGCCTCCGACGACCGGTCGCTCACGACCTACCAGGAGCTCACGACCCACCTCGGGTAGGCCGCGGCACCCCACCACCGCATCGGCCGCCGAACCCTGGCGGCCGGGACGGTGGTGGAGCCATCACCTGGCTCTGGCGCAGGACCGCTGCGGGCTGCACGCCGAGGTCCTCGCCACCCGTGCCCGCGCCCGTCGGCTGGCCCTCTGGCTTGCACGCCTCCGGCTGACCTGAGCGGCTCCGGGCCGGGGCCCGGAGGGCCCGGCCCCGAGCGCGGGTTCGGGTGGGTCAGGAGGTGTGCGGCACCCAGACGGCGGCGTGGAACGCGCCGTTGGCGTTGACCGGGGCGGAGGGTGCGAGGGCCGCGCTGCCGGCCACGATGCCGTGGCGGTTGACCTGCGCCGCGAAGGAGTTGAGGCCGCCGAGCGAGGGCAGGTAGGTGAAGGCCCCGGTGTCGACGCGGGCGACGAAGGCCAGGGAGTTGGGCGCGAAGTCGTCGCCGACCATGAGGTTCCCGGCGATCTGGTCGACCTCGGTGACCCCACTGCCGGGGCCGACCATGCGGGTGGTGTGCGTGGTGAGGTCGAAGGTGGTGGACAGCAGGCTGTCCCCGCCGACGGCGGTGTCGCCGCTGACCAACTCCCCGGTCAGCAGGTGGGATCCCATGTCCGTCCTGGTGCCGGTGCGCAGGTCGTAGGCGTATCCGGAGTAGCCGTTGCCGGCCGTCCTGGACTGCCCGACGACGACGGAGCCGCTGACGTCGTTGGCCGTGCTGGAGGCTCCGCCCAGCGTGCCGAGGTCGGTCATGGTCCGGGTGCGCAGGTCGTACGCGTATCCGTGCGTGGTGCCGGGTGCGTTCGGCAGAGTGGAGTCGCCGACGACGACCGTGCCGCTGACGGCCGCCGCCGTGCTGCCGCCCGACGGGCCGGCGAGGGAGCCGAGGTCGGTCATGGTCCGGGTGCGCAGGTCGTACGCGAACGCGTGGCTGACCTGGTCGCCCGGCAGCGAGGACGTCCCGACGACAACGGTGCCGCTCAGGCCGGTGACGGTGGCGGTGCTGCCGCCGAGCGTGCCGATGTCGACCATCGCGTGGGTCCGGAGGTCGTAGGCGAACCCGTGGGTCGGCCCGCCGTCGCCGAGGTCCGAGGTGCCGACGACGAAGTCCCCCGTCACGCCGCTCGCCCGGCTGGAGCCGCCCAGCGAGCCGAGGTCGGTCATGGTGTGGCGGCGCAGGTCGTAGGCGAAGGCGTGCTCGGCGGCGTCGCCGCTCGTCTCGGAGCTGCCGACCACCGTCCGGTCGTCGACGGCGGTCGCCGTACTGCTGGTGCCGCCGAGCGTGCCGAGGTCCCGCACGGTGTACGACGTGGACGGCGCCTTGGCGACCGAAGACGCGTCGGCCGCGTCGGCTGCGTAGGCCGGACCCGCGCCGACGGCGAGCAGCCCGGAGACGGCCAGTGCCGAGGCGCGTAAGCGAATCATTCCCATGGTGCCCCCCTGAAACGATGGACAGAGCGTGCGCGGACGTGCGCGGGACGACGGGCCCGCCGTGCCCTCTCCCTGGACACGGTCCGCCCGGCGGTCCGGTCTTCACTTGTACCGCAGCGCCCGTGCGTCCGAAAGTGGGCGTGCGCGCGCCAACTCGCTTGTCAGAAACAGAAGTCGACCGCTCCGGTGTCCAGCGAGTAGTAGGCGCCGACGACTCGGGCGCGGCCCTCGCGCTCGAACGGTTCGAGCAGGGCGTCGTGCTCCAACTGGTGGACGGTCAGCCGGATCTGGGCGCGGATGGTGTTCTCGACCTGGTCGCCGGGCAGCCCCTTGGCCGCCTCGTAGGCCGGGCGCAGGGCGTCCAGCACATCCTTGAGATGGGCGGGGGCCTCCTGGCCGGCGTTCAGCGTCTCCACCGCGAAGACGACCGCGCCGCAGCGCTGGTGGCCCAGCACGACCAGGAGCGGCGTCAGCGACTCCTGCACGCCGTACTCCACCGCGCCCTGGACCAGGCCGTCGTTGGTCTGCGCGGCCGTGCGCACCACGAAGAGGTCGCCGACGCCCCGGTCGAACACGATCTCCGGGGGAACACGGGAGTCGATGCACGAGAAGACGGTCGCCAGCGGGTGCTGACCGGCCGCCACCTCCTCGCGGCGCGCCACGGTCTGGTTCGGGTGCCGAAGTCGTCCGGCGACCCAGCGCCGGTTGCCGTCCTCGAGGATGCGCAGGACGCGATCCGGGGTGAGCGGGGGGCTGTCCGCCGCGTCGCCGCTTCTCGCCGCGGCGGGCCCGGCCGCGCGGGCGCCGACGGCCGCCGCCGGGGCGGCCGCCCACAGCGGGGCCGCCGCGAGCCCCGTCGCACCGGCGACCAGGACACTCCGTCGGGTCCGTGCGGCCCGACTGACCTGGGACGGCTCTACGGGCTCGGACATCTCGGCGGCTCCTTCGACGGATCGGCGTCGGTCACGTGGACCGAGTATGCGCGCCCGGGGTGGTGACCCCCGGTCATGGCCGCGGGGCCGAAGCCGATTTCACCCGGACGCAGGGGTTGCCGACGGTTTCCGAACCCGGAGCGCTGACGGCAGCCCGGAGCGCCGGCCGTCAGTCGGCCAGCAGGTCGACGCGGTGCTCGGCGAGGTCGGTGATCAGGTCCGGACAGGCGTTGCCCGTGTAGAACGTGCCGCCGTCGGCGCGGTGCTCCTCGGTGAGGAGGTAGGTGTGCATCACCAGGCCGTAGGTCTGGTCCCCGATGTACTCGCCCTTCACGGTGTCGCGGTCCGGGCCCAGCGCGGCGAACGGGTGACGGCCGATGCCCATGGCCTCGTCGCCGATCGTGAAGGTCCAGTACACGCCCCACCAGGCCTCCAGTTCGCCGACGGGGACCAGGCGCCGGGCCTCCGGCCCGCCGACGGCGACGCGTCCGGACGCGTCGGCCTCCGTCCCGGCCGGCACCTCCTGGCCGCCGAGGACGGCGAAGGCGCGCGGCCGGTAGCCGTCGGTCTCCGCCAGCAGCCGCAGCCGCTCGCCGCGCAGCGCCCGCAGGTCGGTGCGATGCTCGACGACGTCCTCGACCTCGTCGGGGGGGAGCTCGGCCTCACGGTCGACCGCCTTGCGGAGCCGGAGCCGTGCGAACTCCTCGTCCGTGCCCAGGTAGCGGCCCCGTACCGTGCCGCCGCCGGTCGTGCCGCAGCTCTCGAAGGGCTCGCCCCTCCAGCGGAACGTCCAGTGTGCCTGGTACCAGGCGTCCAGGCGCTCGGGATCGACGAGGTACACGTAACGGCGCTCGGCTCCGTCGCGCTGCTGCTCGAGACCCGACGGCGCGCGTCCGTCGTCCCTGGCGCGCAGCGACAACCGCGGCCACAGGCCGGCCCGGCTCCAGCAGGGATACGCGATCCCCTGCCACACGGCCCACTCGTCCTTGGCGGCGAGAACGCCGTCCTCCTCCGGCCGCGTCACGCGCCCTCCTCCCCGCTTCGGGCCGGGGCACCCGACCCCGCCCCCGGGTGGACGAGCTTAGGGCCCGGCAAACCGGAGCGACCCGTGCACCCGGGCTCTGCGCCGGGCGTACGCCGGTCATGAACGCGCCATCTGTGATCGGGGACGAGTCCACTCAGAGGGCGCATCGGTCCGTCGAGTGTCGTCCGTCGGCGGCGGCTCGGGGCGCGAGGCCGGGCGACCCGGGGAGGGATCGCCCAGGTCAGCGCTTCGCGAGCGGCCTGCCGGGGTGGGCCCGAGTGTCGGGTGCGGTCCTGTGGCCGATTGTCGGCGGGTGGAGGACCGCAGCGCCGACGGATCGTCAGGAGCTGTCGGTGGCCGCTGCTACACCGGTTCCCAGGGGCAGATCCGCGACAGGAGGCTCTGCCGACAAGGGGAGGGGACAGGCCATGCCACCCGAGGGCTACCACGACGTTCGCCGGCACATCCGGCGCAACCCGCGACCGAGGACCAAGAAGACCAGCGGCTGGGTCGTCGCCGCGGCCCTGGTCGGCGTCCTGTGGTTATGGGGGCACGGAGGCACCAGCAGCGCCTCCACCTCCTCGCCGAGCAGCCCGGCCCCGACGGCCAGTTCGGCAGGCCGCTGATGGGAGGGCGACGACCGGACCGCTTCCGGGTGCGACCACCGCGCACGCTGCCGGAGTTCGCCGCCGCCGCCGTCATCGCCCTGGTCGCCGGTTCCTGGCTGGTGGACGGGGCGCGGTGGTTCGAGCCTTACGCGCTCCCCGCCGTCGCGGTCCTGGCCGTCCTCACCGCGTCGGGGGCGGCCTTGTGGTGGCGGATCCGGATCGGCCGCCGGGAGGCGCAGCGCGAGCGGGTGGCGCTGCTGCGGTTCAGCCTGGCCCGGATCGACGCCATGGACGACAGGCAGTTCGAGTTCGCGCTGCGGGACCTGCTCATCCGCGACGGCATACCCGCACGCCAGGTCGGCCGACAGGGCGACCAGGGCGCGGACGTGATCGGCGACGACCCGGCACGGGGCCGGATCGTGCTCCAGGCCAAGCACACCAAGGTCGGCGGGAAGGTCGGCGCCCAGGTCATGTACGGGGTGAAGGGGACGGCCGGTCCCGTGCACAAGGCCGCGGTGGCGGTCGTGGTCACCAACGGCTCGTTCACCCGCGACGCCAAGGCATGGGGCGACAAGCACGGCGTCCACTGGGTCGACCGCGAGGCCCTGCGGCGCTGGGCCTCGGACGGAACGCCGCTGCCCGCCCTGCTCGGCCTCCCGCTCACGGCCCGCGTCCGGGGGCGTCTCAGGGCCGCCTGAGGCAGTGCGGCGTACTGACAACGTCGCCGACCGAGACGCTCGATGACATCACGTCAGATGTGGTCGCGGACCTTGACGCTGTCCGCTGGGGCATGAGTCACTGCCGCAGTGTCAACGATGACAACGATGTCGATGCCGTTACCCCGTCGCCCCCGTCCTCCTCGTCAACCCCGTCCGTCCCGTGACCGGACCCGGACCCGCGGGCGGGGACGCCTGCCGCTGATGGGAACGCTGGCCGCGACGGTGGCCGGTGCCCTGATCGTGGCGCTCGCCCCCGCCGCCACCGCACAGGCGGCCGCCTCGCCCGCACCGGTCGCCGACCCCGCGTCGCTGGTCGACCCCATGGTCGGTACCGGCAGCGGCGGCGCCGTCGTCGGCCAGGTCGACACCTTCCCCGGCGCCGACATGCCGTTCGGCATGGTCCAGTGGAGCCCCGACACCCCGTCGCGCCCCGACGGCGGCGGCTACAACATCGCCGACTCCAAGATCACCGGATTCAGCCTCACGCACCTGTCCGGGCCCGGATGCCCGATCGCGGGGGACTTCCCCGTCCTGCCGATGACCGGAGCGCTGCCGACGAACCCGGACTCGGCCGCCGCCACGATCGACCGCGCGTCGCAGACCGCGCACCCCGGTTCCTACACGGTGACCGCCGGGGGCGTGCACACGCGGCTGGCGGTGACCCCGCGCACCGGTGTCGCGCAGTTCACCTATCCGTCGTCCCACCAGGCCCGGCTGCTGGTGAAGGTCGCGGACAGCGCCAACGGCAGCTCCGCCGCCGACTTCCGCACCGTGGGCGACCGTGAGATCACCGGCTCCGTCACCAGCGGCCACTTCTGCGGCCAGCCGAACAGCTACACGGTGCACTTCGCCGCCCGCTTCGACCGGCCCTTCACCGCCTCGGGCACCTGGGGCGGGACGAGCCCCGCGCACGTCGCCACCTCGGCGGGCGGCACGAGTGTGCGCGAGCGGGGCAAGCAGATCCCGCAGCCCAAGAGCTTCCCGAGCGCCGGGGGCACGGCACCCGCCGCCTCCCAGGGCTCCGGTGTCGTGGCCGGCGGCTGGCTCACCTTCGACACCACCAGGAACACGCACGTCGGGATGCAGGTCGCCGTCTCGTACGTCAGCGTGCAGGGCGCGCTCGACAACCTGAGCGCCGAGGCGCACACGTACGACGTCGGCACCGTCGCCCTCGCGGCCAAGGCCGCGTGGAACCGGCAGCTCCGCACGATCTCCGTCGCGGGAGGCAGCCGCACCGCGCAGGCGACCTTCTACACGGCGCTGTACCACGCCTCGCTGGAGCCCAGCCTCTTCAGCGACGCCCACGGCCGGTACATCGGCTTCGACGACAGGATCCACCAGGTGGCGCGGGGGCACGCCCAGTACGCCAACTACTCGGGCTGGGACATCTACCGCTCCCAGACCCCGCTGCTGGCCACCCTCGACCCGAAGGTGGCCGCGGACATGGCCACCTCGCTGCTCAACGACGCCGCCCAGGGCGGTTCGCTGCCCAAGTGGCCCTCGGCCAACGGCTACACGGGTGTCATGAACGGCGACTCGGCCGATCCGATCCTCGCCGACACCTACGCCTTCGGCGCGCGGGGCTTCGACGCCGCGGCCGCCCTCACCGACATGGTGAACGGCGCCGACGGCGACACCGGTGCCCCCGGCCAGGGTTGGTACGTCGAGCGCCCCAACGGCGCCGCGTACGTCAAGGACGGGTACGTCCCGAACACCGGCTCCGACTCGATCAGCCCGGTGCCCAACGGCGCCTCCGAGACGCTCGAGTACGCCCTCGACGACTTCTCCGTCTCGCGGCTCGCGCAGAGCCTCGGCCGGAGCTCGGACAGCGCCGTGTTCACCAAGCGCTCGCAGAACTGGGCGAACGTCTTCGACACCGCGAACGGCTACGTCGAGCCGCGCGACGCCGCCGGAGCCTTCCCCTCCGGGCCACCCGTGAAGGTCTCCGGCTTCGGCCAGAACGGCTTCCAGGAGGGCAACGCCGCCCAGTACACATGGATGGTCCCGCAGAACCTCGCGGGCCTGGTGCAGGGCCTTGGCGGCCGGCAGGCGGCGGCCGAACGGCTCGACGCCTACTTCACGCAGCTCAACGCCGGCCCCGACGCGCCCTACCAGTGGCAGGGCAACGAGATCGCACTCGACACCCCGTGGGTCTACGACAGCATCGGGCAGCCGTGGAAGACGCAGTCGGTCGTCCGGCGCGTGATGAGCCGGCTGTACTCCCTCACCCCCGGCGGCGAGCCCGGCAACGACGACCTCGGCGCGATGAGCTCGTGGTACGTCTGGGCCGCGCTCGGGGTGTACCCGCAGACCCCGGGCGTGCCGATGATGGTGCTGGGCGCTCCCGAGTTCCCCGAGGCCACGGTCCACGGGGCGTTCGGCGCGTTGACGATCGACGCCCGGGGCGCGGGCGACGCCTACGTCAAGGCCCTGCGCGTCAACGGGCAGGACACCGGTCAGACCTGGATCGACCTGACCAGGACGCACCGGCTGGACTACACCCTCTCCACCACGCCGGACACCGGCTGGGGCGCGGACGCCGCCGACGCCCCGCCCTCGTTCGGGGCCGGTCCGGTGCGGTTCCCGCCGAGCACGAGCGCCGCAGTCGCCCTGACCCCCGGTCAGGTGCGGCTCGCGCCCGGAGCCGGCACGACCGTCGCGGTCGAGGTCGACAACACTCTCGGCGCAGGCCCGGCGACGGTCTCCTGGACCGCGACCGCGCCAACCGGACTGTCGGTCGGTCCGGCCGCGGGCACGGTCTCCGTGCCGGCCGGCGGCACGGCCCGGACGACGCTGACGATCGCCGCCGCCGCGAGCGCCACCACCGGCTACTTCCAGGTGGCCTTCGCCGCCCACGCCGCGAACGGCGCGGTCATACCGGGCGCGTCGCTGCTGACCACGGTCGCCCGGCCCGGCGAGTCGATCCCGACCGCCTACGTGTCCAACTACAGCGACAACACCGTCACCCCGGTGGACACCCGCACCCGCAACGCCGGCCCGGCCATCCCCGTGGGCGCCGGACCGGACGGCATGACGCTGGCGGGCGGCGACCTGTTCGTCGCCGACAACAACAGCAACGACGTCACCGTGATCGACACCACCACCGACGCCGTGGTCAAGACGGTCCATGTCGGCGACGTGGCGGCGGACGTGGCAGCCACCCCGGACGGGAAGACGGTGTGGGTGACCGACTTCGGCGACGGAACGGTCCAGCCGATCGACGTCGCGACGCTCACCGCGGGCGCGCCGATCACCGTGGGCAGCCAACCGGAGCGACTGGCCGTCAGCCCGGACGGCACGCAGCTGTGGGTGGCGAACCAGGGCAGCGGGACCGTCAGCGACGTCGACCTCGGGACACGCTCCGTGGCCCACACCATCGCGGTCGGCGCAGCCCCCTTCGGCGTGGCCATCACCCCCGACAGCGCCCGGGTCTACGTATCCGACGGCGGCGCCTCCTCGGTCTCCGTCATCAGCACCGCCTCGGCCGCGGTGACCGCGACGATCACCACCGGAGCCGGCCCCCAGTACGTCGCCGTCACCCCGGACGGCACCACGGCCTACGTCGCGGACTCCGGCGCCGGGGGCATCACGCCGATCACCCTCGCGACGGACACCGCCGGCCCCTTCATCCCCACCGGCTCCGGCGCCTATGCCGTCGCCTTCAGCCCCGACGGCGCCACCGCCTGGGTGGTGGACTCCAACACCGACCAACTCGTCCCCGTCTCCGTCCCCACCTCCACCCCGGGCTCGCCGGTCACCGTGGGCAACGTCCCGGACGGCGTCACCGTCGCCGGCTGACGGGCCCACGACGGGCCGGATCCCGCCCGGCGCGGCCGCGCACACCACCGTGC
>NZ_BBPP01000065.1:0-14120 GCF_000787835.1 Streptacidiphilus melanogenes | reverse complement strand
CGCACACCACCGTGCGCGGCCGCGCCGGCGCGGGTGTCGCTGTCCGTCAGCGGTCGCTCACGGCAGGTCGCGACGGCGGGGGCTGTCGGTGGTGTGGGCCCGCGGGGCCGCGGAACCGTCCCGGCGGGTCGTCATGGGACGGCGTGACGTCGCAGCTCAGCAGGGGTGCCTTCCCGTGTTGCTGTCAGATGCCCGGCGGGTCTCGCGCCCGGCGCTTCGCAGCGGAGAGTCTGGCCGTGCCCTCGGCGAGGGCACGCACACTCGACCAACACGAAGGAGGATCACATGAGGATGCCCAGGCGACTCGTGACCGGGGCCGCGGCCCTCGGACTGATCGGGGGCGTGACGGCCGTCGCCGCGGCCCCGGCCGACGCGGCGGCGAAGCCGGCCGCGGCCGCGTGCGTGTTCGTGAACGGCACGACGAGCCAGCAGGGCACCAACGTGCACGGCCTCCCGGAGATCTTCGGCGGGACGACGTTCACCAAGCCCACCACGACGACCTGCCACGACTTCAACCTGTGGTCGGGCAGGGTCGGCGTCAGCTACGAGGGCTGGCTCTACTACGGAAACGGCAACTGGGGCGCGTGCACGGCCGGGTACGTCCGGTACTCCGGTGGCTCCATCGTCCTGTGCAGCGACGTGCTGCCCGGCACCCTGGAGGCCGTGACCTCGACCAGCGGCTCCGGCCAGGGCATCGAGATCGAGGACTGACCTGATCCGACCCGGTGCTCCGGCGGGCGGCGGCCCGCCGGGGGACCGGTCGTCGTGGTGCACGACGGCGTACGAGGCGATGTCCGCGTCCAGCAGCCAGCGTGTGCAGGCGGTCTGGCCGCGCGTCACGGCCTGGACCGTGATGCCGCCGTTCGACTGGTGGACGGTCACACGGCACTCCGGCCCGGCGGTGGGGCTCACGAACCCGCGGACGCCGGTATCCCGGGCGACCCGGCCCGTTGGCGGCCCCGGGGCACGAAGGCGCGGGTCCGAGGTGCCGAGACGACTGCCCGGGCGCACCCTGGACGTATGAGTGGTCAGGTCTTCGCAGCGGGCGAGGGCAGTGCCCGGGTGACCGTCCACCGCGCCGTTGCCGACGCGGCAGGGCGCCCGTACCGGCGTGTCGACATCCTCGACCTGGAGGTCGGGCGCGCGTACTCGCCGGACGACGTCAAAGCGATCATGGCCCAGTGCGGGATGAACCCCGAAGACCTCCACCGCCCCGGGGTCGTCGACTGGCGCGGAGACGGCCCGGACGTCTGGGAGTAGTCGCCCCCGGACCTCGGATGCCGGCCCGCCGCGACGGGTGGCGCGCCCCGGAAACCGCTACACCGAGGGAGACGCTCATGTCCGCTCACTTCGAGGTCTACGAGGACAAGGCCCACCAGTGGCGATTCAGGCTCAAGGCCGGGAACGGGGAGATCGTCGCCGTGGGTGAGTCCTACCCCACGCGAACGATCGCCGAGAAGGGCTGCGAGGCGGTGAAGCGCGCGGCCGCGGAGGCGGACATCCGCGAAGCCAAGGCGGCGTGACCCGTGCCCGGCTGACACGCATCCGCCCCGCGGACCGGAGTCGGCGGGGCGGAGGCGGTCACGGGGTGAGGTCGGGTCAGTGGCCGCGGGCGATCCACTCCTGCAGGTGCGGGGCCTCGGCGGCGATCGTGGTGGTCGGGCCGTGGCCGGTGCGGACGACGGTGTCCGGGGGGAGCGTCAGCAGCCGGTCGGCGATGGAGCGGATGATGGTGGGGAAGTCGGAGAAGGACCGCCCCGTCGCGCCGGGGCCGCCCGCGAAGAGGGTGTCGCCCGTGAAGACGGTGGCGAGCGCCGGCGCGTAGAGGCAGACCGCGCCGGGCGCGTGTCCCGGCGTGTGGAGGACGTGGAGTTCGGTCCCCGCGACGGTGAGGACCGAGCCGTCCGCCAGGTCGCCGTCGGGCTTCCGGGCCGGGTGGGTCTGCTCCCACAGGGGCAGGTCGTCGGGGTGCAGCAGGATCGGCGCGCCGGTGCGGTCGGCCAGCGCCGGAGCCGCGTTGACGTGGTCGTTGTGGGCGTGCGTGCACACCACCGCGGTGACCTCGCGCTCGCCCACGGCCCGCAGGACCGCCTCCGCGTCGTGGGCCGCGTCGATGACCAGGACGCTGCGGTCGTCCCCGACCAGCCACACGTTGTTCTCCACCTCCCAGCTGCCGCCGTCCAGGGTGAAGACGCCTGAGGTCTCCAGGTGTTCGACGCGGGCGGTCATCAGAAGACCACCACCGAGCGGAGCACGTCCCCGTCGTGCATCCGCGTGAAGGCCTGCTCGACCTGGTCCAGGGCGATGGTCTCGGTGACGAAGGCGTCCAGGTCCAGGCGGCCCTGCAGGTGGAGGTCGATCAGCATCGGGAAGTCGCGTGAGGGCAGGCAGTCGCCGTACCAGGAGGACTTCAGCGCTCCGCCGCGGCCGAAGACGTCCAGCAGCGGCAGTTCCAGCCGCATCTCCGGGGTCGGCACGCCGACCAGCACGACCGTGCCGGCCAGGTCGCGGGCGTAGAAGGCCTGCCGGTAGGTCTCCGGTCGACCGACCGCCTCGATCACGACGTCCGCGCCGAAGCCGCCGGTCAGTGCCTGGATCGCCTCGACGACGTCGCCCTGCCCGGGCCCGGACAGCACGGTGTGGGTGGCGCCGAGGCGCTGCGCGGTCGCCAGCTTCCGCTCGTCCACGTCCACCGCGATGATCTTCGAGGCGCCGGCCAGCCGGGAGCCCATGATCGCCGCCCCGCCGACGCCGCCGCAGCCGATGACGGCGACGCTGTCGCCGCGGCCCACGTTGCCGGTGTTGATCGCCGCGCCGATGCCGGCCATGACGCCGCAGCCGAGCAGCCCGGCGACGGCCGGGGACACGGCCGGGTCGACCTTGGTGCACTGCCCGGCCGCGACCAGCGTCTTCTCCGCGAACGCGCCGATGCCGAGGGCGGGGGAGAGCTCCTGCCCGGTGGCGGCCAGGGTCATCTTCTGCTTGGCGTTGTGGGTGTTGAAGCAGTACCAGGGGCGTCCGCGCAGACAGGCCCGGCACTGGCCGCAGACGGCGCGCCAGTTGAGGACGACGAAGTCGCCCGGGGCGACCTCGGTCACGCCCTCGCCGACCGCCTCCACCACGCCCGCGGCCTCGTGGCCGAGCAGAAACGGGAAGTCGTCGTTGATGCCGCCCTCGCGGTAGTGCAGGTCGGTGTGGCACACCCCGCAGGCCTGCACCGCGACCACCGCCTCGCCGGGGCTGGGGTCGGGCACGACGATCGTCTCCACGCGTACCGGCTCGCCCTTGCCGGGCGCGACGACTCCTCGGACCTGCTGCGGCATGACGCGACACCTTTCGTTGTGAGTGGTCGGAACTGACGGTACGGGACGACACCGGGATCAGTCGCGGAGCTTTGCCGTCACCCACTCGTGGAAGGCCCCGATGTGGTGCTCGCTGGGCACGAGCACACCACCCTGGGCGTAGGCGCGCGAGTCCATGGCGGGCTGGCAGCGCTCGCAGGCCTCGAAGTCCTGCGTGTTCACCCGGTGGAACAGCTCCACGGAACGGTCCAGGTCGGCGCCGGAGTCCACCACGTCCTTGAGGAAGAGCCAGTCGCACTCGACGACCGTGTGGTCTGCGGCGAGCGGGATCATCCGCAGCACGATCACGTGGTCCGGCACGAGGTTGACGAAGACCTGCGGCTTGACGGTGATCGCGTAGTAGCGGCGGTCCTGCTCCTCGGTGACGCCCGGGATCCGCGCGACGCCCGCGCTGCCGTCCACGGTGAAGCCCTCCGCCTCGTCGGCGAACTCGGCTCCGTGGCCCACGTAGTACTGCGCCGCGAAGCCGCCCTTGAACTCCGGCAGCATGTCGGTCAGCTCCGGGTGGATGGTGGCGCAGTGGTAGCACTCCATGAAGTTCTCGACGACGAGCTTCCAGTTGGCGCGCACGTCGTACCGGATGCGCCGGCCGACGGCGAGCTCGTCGGCCTGGTAGTGGTCGATCGCCTTCGGGTCGCCGAGCCGTTCCGTCGCGGCGCCCATCACGTCCTCCTCGAAGGACGGCGGCTCGTCCGCCAGGCAGACCCAGACGTACCCCAGCCACTCGCGGACGTGCACGCCCACCAGCCCGTAGGTGGTCCGGTCGACGTCCGGCATGCTGGTCAGGTTGGGCGCGGCGACGAGCTTGCCGTCCAGGCCGTAGGTCCACGCGTGGTACGGGCACTGGAAGGCGCGCTTGACCTCCCCTTCCTCCTGTGTGCACAGGCGGGCGCCGCGGTGGCGGCAGATGTTGAGGAAGGCCTTCACCGAGCCCTCCCGGGTGCGGGTCACCAGCACGCTCTCCCGCCCGACCTGCACGGTGCGGAACCTGCCGGGCGCGTCCAGCTCGGAGGTGCGGACGGCACAGAACCACATCGTCTCGAAGATCTTCTCCTGCTCCAGGGCGAAGATCTGGGGATCGGTGTACGCGGAACCGGGCAGAGTCCGGATCAGGCTGGCGGGCAGTTCGGTCGCGGTCACTTCGGACACCTTTCTAAAACGGTGGGAACAGAGGAGCCATTCGCGCGCCGGTGGTTGCTCCGATCCCTAGGCGCGGATGCGGGCCATCCCCGGATCGAACAGCGGCTCCTTCGCGACGACTGCGGGCAGCACCTCGCCGAAGTACTCGATCCCCACCCGCGTCCCCGGCGCAGCCAGCGACGCCGGCAGCCAGGCGTACGCGATCGACTTCCCGATCGTGTAGCCGTACGCCGCGCTCGTGACGTAGCCGACCGGCGCGCCTTCGGCGCGCACGGGCTCCTTGCCCATGACCACCGCGTGCGGGTCGTCCAGCAGGAGGGGGACGAGCCGGCGGGCCGCCGTCTCCTCGGAGAGGCCGACCAGTGCCGCGCGCCCGAGGAAGTCGCCCTTGTCCATCCGGACCGCGAAGCCGAGGCCCGCCTCGTACGGGTTGTGCTCCGCCGTCAGATCGGTGCCCCAGGAGCGGTAACCCTTCTCCAGTCGCAGGCTGTTGAACGCACTGCGCCCTGCGGCCACGACGCCGAGCCGCTCCCCGGCCCGCCACAGCGTGTCCCACAGCTGCTGCCCGGCGTCCGCTGTGGTGTACAGCTCCCAACCCAGCTCGCCGACGTAGGACAGCCGCATGGCCGTGACCGGCACGTTGCCGACGTACGCCTGCTTCGCCTTGAAGTAGCCGAACCCGCGGTGTGAGAAGTCGGCGTCCGTCAGCGGCTGGACCAGCTCGCGGGCGAGCGGGCCCCACACCCCCACGCAGCAGGTGCCGCCGGTGATGTCGCGGATCTGGACGGGGGAGCCGTCCGGCAGGTTGCCGGTCAGCCAGTCCAGGTCGAGATTGCCGTTCGCGCCCACCTGGAAGCGGTCGGGGCCGAGGCGCGCCACCGTCAGGTCGCTGCGCACGCCGCCCGCCTCGTCGAGAAGCAGCGTGTAGGTGACCGCGCCGACGGGCTTGTCCAGTTGGTTGGTGGTCAGCTGCTGGAGGAAGTCCAGTGCCCCGCGGCCGGAGACCTCCAGGCGCTTCAGCGGCGTCATGTCGTAGAGGGCGACCCGCGCGCGTGTCGCCAGCGCCTCGGCCCCCGCGATCGGCGACCAGTACCGCGACGCCCACGCGTTCCGGCCCGGGATCTCGGCCGTCTCCCCCAGGAGCGAGGCGTTGGCCTCGAACCAGTGCGGCCGCTCCCACCCCGAGGCCTCCAGGAAGACCGCGCCCAACTCCCGTTGCCGGGCGTGGAAGGGGCTGACCCGCAGCGGGCGCGGCTCCTGCATCGGCTGGAGCGGGTGGATGATGTCGTAGACCTCGACGAAGTTCTGGCAGCTGCGCCGGTGCACGTACCCGGGCGCGAGCTGCACCTGCTCGAAGCGGTTCAGGTCGCACTCGTGCAGGTCGGTCTGCGACCGGCCGTCGACCAGCCACTGCGCCATCGCCTGTGCCACGCCGGCCGAGTGGGTGACCCACACCGCCTCCGCGACCCAGAAGCCGCGCAGTTCGGGCGCTTCGCCCAGCAGCGGGAAGCCGTCGGGGGTGAACGAGAAGATGCCGTTGAAGCCCTCCTCGACCTTGGTGGCGGAGAGTGCGGGCAGCAGGGCCTGCGCGTCCAGCCAGGACGGCTCGAAGTCCTCCTCGGTGAAGGGCAGCATCGACGGCATCACCGGCCCCCCGGCCTCGGCGACCTCGGCGAGGTCGACGGGGAGCGGGCGGTGCGCGTAGGAGCCGATGCCGATGCGGTCCACGTGCTCGCGGAAGTAGAGGTCGCGGTCCTGGTGCCGCAGGATCGGCTTGGAGGCCTCCAGCAGTTCGGAGTTGTGTCCGGCAAGCGCCGCGAGAGGGGTGGTCCGCGCGTACTGGTGGGCCATCGGCACCAACGGCACGGCGAGCCCGGCCATCGCGCCCAGCCTCGGCCCCCAGAACCCCACGCAGGAGACGACGATGTCGGCAGGGAACGAGCCGTGCTCGGTGGTGACCGCGGTGACCCGGCCGCCGCTCGACTCGACGCCGGTCACCGCGTGGTGGCCGAGGAAGCGTGCGCCGCGGCCGATCGCCATCCGGGCCTGCGCCTCCGCCGCGCGCAGCGCCTTGGCCAGGCCGTCGTCGGGGGTGTGCAGGCCGGCCAGCACCTGGCCGCGGGCGAGCAGCGGATGCAGCTCGACGCAGCGGCCCGCGTCGACCAACTCGGCCTGCACGCCCCAGGAGGCGGCGTAGCCGTGCTTGCGCTTGAGTTCCTCGACGCGTTCCGGCGTCGTCGCCACCTCCAGGCCGCCGACCTGGCGGAAGCACCACTGGCCGTCGAGGGTCAGCGCCGTGTACTTGTCGACGGTGTAGCGCGCGAACTCGGTCATCGTCTTGGAGGAGTTGGTCTGGAAGACGAGACCGGGCGCGTGAGAGCTGGAGCCGCCGGTGGCGAAGAGCGGCCCCTGGTCGAGCACGGTGACGTCGGTCCAGCCGCGCGCGGTGAGTTCGTCTGCCAGCGCGCAGCCGACGATCCCGGCGCCGACGATCACGACTTTCGGAAGAGCGGTCAAGTGATCCATCCCCTCGGGGAGTTGGGAGATCCACCCTGACTGTTGCCTATGACGCAATGAATTGCGCGATGTGAAACAGGGTCGGTTCCCGGGGGATGCCTGTCAAGACTCCGGGTGCCTGTCAGCCCCCTTGACACCCCGTTTGCACCACTTCCATACTCGGCGGCACGTTGCGAATGAAGGTAAATGTTGCTTATCGCGCAACAATGCGAGGAGGCGGCTGTTCATGCGGCCCGTGGTCCGCACCACTTCCCTGTTCATCGACGGTTCCTGGTCCGCAGCCGCGGACGGTCGCGAACGGATCGTCACCAACCCTTTCGACGCGAGTGATCTCGCCACAGTGGCGGAGGCGTCGACCGCCGACGTGGACCGGGCGGTGCGTTCCGCCCGCGCCGCCTTCGACGTGGGCGCCTGGGCGCACGCGCCGGTCGCGCGGCGCGCCGCGGTCCTCACCGCCACCGCCGACGCGCTGCAGGAGCACCGCGAGGAGCTGGCCCGGCTGGAGACCCTCGACACGGGCAAGACCCTGGCCGAGAGTCGCTTCGACGTCGACGACTCCACCTCCGTGCTGCGCTACTACGCCGCGCTGGCGACCACCGAGGCCGGCCGGACGGTCGACACCGGCCGCCCGGACGCGGTCAGTCGCGTCGTCCACGAGCCGGTCGGCGTCTGCGCGTTGATCACGCCCTGGAACTACCCGCTGCTCCAGATCACCTGGAAGCTCGCCCCTGCGCTGGCGGCAGGCAACACCGTCGTCGCCAAGCCCAGCGAGGTCACCCCGCTCACCACCGTCCGCCTCTTCGAACTGCTGCAGGCGGGCCTCGACGAGGCGGGCGCCCCGGCCGGCACGGCCAACCTCGTCACCGGAGGCGGCCCGGCGGGCGCCGCGCTGGCGGAGCATCCGGGCGTGGACCTCGTCTCCTTCACCGGCGGCCTGGCCACCGGGCGGTCCGTCATGCGCGCGGCCGCCGAGACGGTCAAGAAAGTCGCCCTGGAGCTCGGCGGCAAGAACCCCAACATCGTCTTCGCCGACACGGACCTCGACACGGCTGTCGACTACGCGCTCACCGCCGCCTTCCTCCACTCCGGCCAGGTCTGCTCCGCCGGCTCCCGGCTGCTGCTCCAGCGCGGACGGCACGCCGAGTTCGTCGCGGAGCTGGCCCGCCGCGCCGACCGGATCCGGCTCGGCGACGGCCTCGCCAAGGGCACCGAGTGCGGTCCGCTGGTCTCCGCCGAGCACCGTGCGAAGGTGGAGCGCCACCTTGCGGGCGCGCTCGCCGAAGGCGCCGTCCTGCGCGCAGGCGGCGTCCGGCCGGACCAAGCCGAGCTCCAGGCCGGGCACTTCCTGCGCCCCACGGTCCTGACGGAGTGTCATCCCGGTATGGCGGTGGTCCGTGAGGAGGTCTTCGGCCCGGTGCTGACGGTCGAGCTGTTCGACGAGGAGGACGAGGCCGTCGCCCTGGCCAACGACACCCCCTACGGCCTGGCGGGCGCGGTGTGGACGAACGACGCAGGGCGCGCGGAGCGCGTCGCGCAGCGCCTGCGCCTGGGCACCGTGTGGATCAACGACTACCACCCCTACGTGCCGCAGGCCGAGTGGGGCGGTTTCAAGCAGTCCGGCACCGGCCGTGAACTCGGCCCCTCCGGCCTGCGCGAGTACCAGGAGACCAAGCACGTCTGGCGCACGCTCAACCCCGCGCCCCAGTACTGGTTCGCCGACTGACGGCCCTCGGGCCCTAGCGATTCCCACACCGCACCGCATCTCCCCGCGCAGCGCCGCGTCACAGTCTCTGGAGCGCCCATGAGCACCTCAGGAAAGACCGCCACCCCCAGACAACCAGGCCAGGACAGCCACGATCTGGCCCGCTTCGGGTACCGGCAGGAGCTGGAGCGGTCCCTCGGGTCCTTCTCCAGCTTCGCCGCCGGCTTCAGCTACATCTCGATCATGACCGGGGTCTTCCAGCTCTTCGGCTTCGGCTTCGGCGCGGGCGGCCCGGCCTTCATCTGGTCCTGGCCGCTGGTCTTCCTCGGCCAGCTCGCCGTCGCGCTCTGCTTCGCCGAGATGGCCGGCCAGTTCCCGCTGGCCGGCGGCGTCTACCAGTGGTCCAAGCAGATCGCCCGGCCGGTCACCTCGTGGATGTCCGGCTGGATCATGGCCATCGGCGCGGTCGTCACGGCGGCGGCCGTGGCCGTGGCGTACCAGGTGATCCTGCCCCAGGTGTCGCTCGCCTTCGAGATCGTGGGCGGCGCCTCCGACGCCGGGGCGACCACGACGCCGAACGGGGCGAAGAACGCGATCCTGCTGGCGCTGGGCCTGGTGGTGTTCACCACGCTCGTCAACATCATCGGCGTGCGCCTGATGGCAAAGATCAACAACTTCGGTGTGGCGGTCGAGCTCATCGGCGTCACGTTGCTGATCGTCATGCTCGCCGTCCACATCCACCGCGGACCGCAGGTCGTGATGACGACCGCGGGCACCGGGGCCGGCCACTCCACGGGCTACCTCGGTGCCTTCCTGGTCGCCTCCATCATGAGCGCCTACGTCTTCTACGGCTTCGACACGGCGGGCTCCCTCGCCGAGGAGACCAAGGAGCCGCGGCGGCACGCCCCGCGCGCCATCATCCGCGCGCTGACCGCCGCGTTCCTCGCGGGCGGGCTGTTGATGCTGGTGGGGATGATGGCCGTCGGCGACATCAACGCCCAGCAGCTGGGCACCCTCGGCATGCCGTACCTGCTCAAGTCCACCCTCGGCACGGGTCTCGGCGACGCCTTCCTGGTCTGCTCGGCCATCGCCATCACCGTCTGCTGCCTCGCGGTCCAGACGGCCGCGATCCGGCTGCTGTTCGCCATGGCCCGCGACGGCAGACTGCCCTTCGGGAAGCACATCGCCAAGGTCTCCCCGCGTTCCAAGACGCCGGTGGCGCCGGCGCTGATCACCGGTGTGCTGACGATCGCCCTGCTGCTGGTCAACATCGGCAACCAGCGTGTCTTCTACATCCTCACCTCGGTCGCGATCATCCTCTTCTACATCCCCTACCTGATGGTCACCGGCCCGATGCTGCTGCGCCGCCTGCGCGGCGAGTGGCCCCGCCCGGACCACGGCCCCTACCTCAACCTCGGCCGGTGGGGCACCCCGGTGAACGCCTTCGCGGTCCTCTACGGCGCAGCCATGACGGTCAACCTGGCCTGGCCGCGCGCGTCGGTCTACGGGAACGACCACTGGTACTACCAGTGGGGGGCGATCGTCTTCACGGCGGTCATCACCGCGGTGGGCCTCGGCCTCTACCTGCGCTACCGCCGCGGCGTCGCGGCAGCAGCCCCGCTGGAGCTCGTGCCCGAGACCTGAGCTGTCGCGCCTCCGGGTGGGTGCGCTTCGGCGCACCCACCCGGAGGCCTGGGCAGGCCCGGCAGGATTCGAACCCACATCACCCGGGTTGGAGCCGGGCGTTCTGCCGTTGAACTACAGGCCCTCGGTGGGAGACTTCGGAGACTTCCAACGCGGAGAGAGCGCGGATCGAACGCGCGCAGGGTCGCCCCTGACTACGGCTTAGCAAGCCGCTGCCTTACCACTCGGCCATCTCTCCGTAGCGCTGACAGGATTCGAACCTGCACCGTGCGGTCCCTCAGACCGCTGCCTCTACCCATTGGGCCACAGCGCCTTGCGTAGCGTCGGTGCGATTCGAACGCACACTGTTCCGGTCCTGAACCGGATCCCTCTGCCGTTGGGGTACGACGCCGTTGGCCTGGCAGGACTTGAACCCGCGACCTCCCGGTTCGTAGCCGGGCGCTCTGTCCAACTGAGCTACAGGCCAGTGAAGTCCGCTGGTCCGCGTCCTTCGTGGTGCTCTCAGCCTACGAATCGAACAGGTGGTGAGCCAAAGGGTTTTCCCTCAGCCGAGGCCCAGCACGGGCAGACACTCCGCGACGCCGCTCAGCTCGATGTCGTCCCGGCGGACGCGTTCCCACGCGTCACGGGTGAGCCGCCACTGCTGGATCCGTGCGGGCTCGCCGCGGCGAGTGTCCCAGTCGGTGCCGTTGGGTTCGTAGCCCAGCCCGCGGGAGACGCGGTTGGAGGCCTCGTTGTCGACGAAGGCGTCGCTGCCGGCCTCGCGGGCGCCCAGCCCCGCGAAGGCCAACTGCAGGACGGCCGCCCGCATCTCCTTGCCGAGCCCCTGTCCGCGGCGGCCAGGGGCCAGCCACGAGAAGCTGGAGACCGTGCCGAACCGCGTGAAGTTCCTGCCGATGAGGTCCTGCATGCCGACCGGTTCACCGTCGACGAGCACCGCGAAGTACAGCCGCCACGCGTCGGGGCTCACGCGGGCGCGGCCGGCCCAGATGCCGCGCAGCCAGCGCCATTCGCGTTCGGGGCTGTCGGCGTAGAACGAGATCGGGTCGTCGAAGGGCCACGGCTCGGTGTCGGCGATCCCGGCCCGGACCAGCGGCACGAGACGTTCCAGCAGTTCGTCGGACGCGCCGGCCAGGGTCACGCGCGGCGTGCGGACTTCGACGTTCAGCGGGGGATACGTGTGGGCCACGTTCCGACGGTAGCCAGGCCGCCCCGCCGCCGCACCTGGATTTCCGGGCGCCCTCGGGGGTTCCACCGGGGTGGGCGGACCCGTCAGCGGGCGGGCACGTACCCGAGGCGGCCGGAGACCTCCCCGGCGGCGTCGCGGACCGCCTTCGCCACCTCGGCCAGACGGGGCTTGGCGAGGCGGAAGGACGGGCCGGAGGCGCTGATCGCCGCCACGACCTGGCCGTTGTGGGCGAAGACCGGTGCCGCCACCGCGTTCAGGCCGGTCTCCAACTCCTCGACCGTGCAGGCGTAGCCGTCCTTACGGGCGGCGTCCAGCTGCTTGCGCAGGCGGGCCGGGTCGGTGACGGTGCGCGCGGTGAAGCGCTCCAGCGGCTCGGCGAGCCGCTGGGTCAGCGCGGGCTCGGGCAGGTAGGCGAGCAGCACCTTGCCGCTCGACGTCGCGTGCAGCGGCGTCCGCTGGCCGACCCAGTTGTGCGTCGTGATCGCCGAAGGCCCGAGCACCTGCTCGATGTTGACGGCGGCGTCGACGTCGAGGATCGCCACGTTGATGGTCTCCGCGACCGCGACCGCGAGCCGCTCGCAGACCGGCCGGCTCTGCTGGGACAGGTCCAGCCGCACCGTCGCCGCTCCGGCGAGGCGGACCAGGCCGAGGCCGAGGCGGTACTTGCCGCGCTCGCCCGGCTGTTCGACCAGCCCGCGCAGCTCCAGCGCCGCGACGAGCCGGAACGCCGTGGACTTGTGCACGCCGAGCTCGGCGGCGATCTCGGTGACGCCGGCCTCGCCACGCGAGGCCAGGATCTCGAGGATCGTGACGGCCCGGTCGACGGACTGCACGGGGGACTCCGGCTGCACGCTGTTGCTCATGGCGCAACATTATGCATCCGCATACGGGCCTGCGCGGCCTGCGGGGCCTCTTGACAGTACTTCAGCCCGGGGAAACCATGTTGCGTATACCGCATCCTGTTGCGTGATACGCGACACTTGCGACGCCCTGGAGGTTCCGAGTGATCACGGTCTGCCGGATCGAAGACCTGCCCCCCGGTGAGGCCCTCCGCGTCACGGAGGGTGTTCCCGCTCCCATCGCCGTCTTCAACGCCGACGGCGTCCTCTACGCCGTGGACGACACCTGCACACACCAGGACGCGTCCCTGGCGGACGGCTGGCTCGAGGGCTGCCTGGTCGAATGCCCGCTGCACGCCAGCTCCTTCGACCTGCGCACCGGTCGGCCGACCTGCCCGCCCGCGAAGGCCGCGCTGCGCACCCACCGCGTCGAGGTCGTGGACGGTCTGGTGCTGATCCACGTCGCCGTGGGCGTCGCCGGTGAGGTCGCCGCCGAGGTCACCGGTGACGTCACCGTCGCCGGGCCCGCATGAGGAGCGTCCTCGTCGTCGGGGCCTCGCTCGCGGGCCTCGGCGCCGTCCGCGCGCTGCGCGAGGAGGGCTACGCGGGGGCGGTGACCGTCGTGGGGGAGGAGCACCGACTGCCCTACGACCGCCCGCCGCTGTCCAAGGGGTTCCTGACCGGTGAGCTCGACGCGGACGCTCTCGCGCTCGGCGACGCGGAGGAGTACGCGGACCTCGCCGCCGACTGGCAGCTCGGCGTGCGCGCGGTGCGACTCGACGCGGCGGCCCGGGCGGTGACGCTGTCCGACGGGCGTGAACTCGGCGCCGACGCGGTGGTGATCGCGACCGGGGCCGCCGCGCGGACCCTCCCGGGAGCCCGGGGGCTCGTCGGCGTGCACACCCTGCGCACGCTGGACGACGCCCGGGTGCTGCGCGCCGAGCTCGTCTCGGGACGGCCGGCGGTCGCCGTCGTCGGCGCAGGCTTCGTCGGCGCCGAGGTGGCCTCCTCCGCGCGCGCCATGGGGCTCGACGTCACCGTGATCGAGGCCGCCGAGGCGCCGCTGGAGCGGGCGCTGGGACGCGAGATGGGCCGCGTCTGCGCCTCGTTCCACGCGGACCACGGGGTCCGGCTGTTGTGCGGGGTCGGCGTCGCCGCGCTGGAGGGCACGGACCGGGTCACCGGTGTGCGACTGGCGGACGGCCGACTCGTCCCCGCCGACGTCGTCGTGGTCGGCGTCGGGGCCCGCCCGGCCACGGACTGGCTCGAAGGCTCCGGGCTGCGGATCGAGGACGGCGTCGTGTGCGACGCGGGCTGCGCGACGGACGTCCCGAACGTGGTGGCGGTGGGCGACGTCGCCCGCTGCCTCGACCTGTTCACCGGCGGCCACACCCGCGTCGAGCACTGGACCAGTGCCACCGAACAGCCCCGCACCGCCGCACGCACCCTGCTGACCGGCGTCTCCGCGCCGGGACCGGCCACCGCCCCGTACTTCTGGTCCGACCAGTACCGCAGTCGCATCCAGTTCGCCGGACACGTCCGGCCCGGCGACGTGCCGAAGGTCGTCCAGGGCGACCTGGAGAGCCGCTGCTTCGCGGCCGTGTACCACCGCGAGGGCCGCCCCGTCGCCGTTCTGGCGGTCGATCAGGCCAAGGCCTTCGGCCGCCTGCGCCGCACACTCACCCCTGCCGTCGTCGCCCTTCCCCGCCCCGTCTGACCGGAAGAAG
>NZ_BBPP01000066.1 GCF_000787835.1 Streptacidiphilus melanogenes | reverse complement strand
CCCCCGAAACCCCTCGCCCGACAGACCCGCACCCCCCACTCCACCTGCCAAGATCACGCGCATGCACCTCAAGAAGAAGTTCGGAGCACTCGTCGCGACGACCATGCTCGCCGCCGGCCTCGGCACCGTCACCGCCCCTGCAGCCCACGCCGCGACCTGCGGATCCGAACGCGTCCTTGCGTCCAACGTCACCACGCTCAAGTCCACCGAAGGCAGCACCCTCGGCCAGCTCTACCTCGGCTACATCCCCTCCTGCCGCATGATGTACGCCGAAGTCCACTGGGACGACAGCAGCGTCACCAACAGCGGTCCCGGCTCCATCTGGATCTCCGACCAGCAGGGCAATCAGGCCGGGAAGCGCTACTACAGCGACAAGTACCAGGGCGTCTCCGGCTCGTTCTGGACCTCGAACCTCGTCGCGATCGACCAGTTCGGCTACCGCTACTCCATGCCCCACGTCTACGCTTCGTGGCTCCACGGCGTCATGAAGCTCCCGCCGTTCGTCTACCCCAAGTGCCTCACAAACCACGACTTCCACGGCGAGTGGCACGACTGGTACCGCGGCGCGAACGGCACCGACCACCCCACCGAGGGCTGCTAGACGCTTCGGGGAGTCGGCGCGGGCCACGGTGGAGTCTCCGACTGTGAGACCAGGGCCCGTCAGGTGAAACCCGAAGGCCCAGGTCGCAGTGGACTGCGACCTGGGCCTCAAAGGAGCCGCCTTCGGGATTCGAACCCGAGACCTACGCATTACGAGTGCGTTGCTCTGGCCAACTGAGCTAAGGCGGCGAACGGGGATTAGTCTACACAGGTCCCAGGGGTGCTCCTGCACGCCTTTCGATCACGACATGATCACCCTGCCGCGGAGGCCGTCGCGAGCTTGGCCGCGAAGCCGATGAAGAGGGCCGCGACGCCGGTGGTGAGGGCGGCGGAGAGTCGGCGGCGGGCGCGGAACACGGCGGCGAGGCGGTGGCCCGCGAGGATCAGCGTCGACAGGTACAGGAAGCTGAAGAGCTGGACCGTGCCGCCCAGGACGGCGAAGGAGAAGCCCGGGTGGGCGTAGGCAGGATCCACGAACTGCACGAAGAAGGAGAGCAGGAAGAGGATCGCCTTCGGGTTGAGCAGGCTGATCAGCAACGCGCGGCGGAACGGCGAGGTCTGCGACGGCGCGGGCTCGTCCTGCGGGGACGGGGCGGGGGCTGTCGGAGCGGCGTGGCGCTCGCGCCACAGGTCCCGGGCGGCCTTGATCATGCCGTAGCCGATGACGAGGAGGTAGACCGCGCCGATGAGCTTCACCGCGTCGAAGACCACCGGGGTGGTGCGCAGCAAGGAGGCCGCGCCGAGGGAGGTCAGGGTGATCAGCGTGGTGTCACCCAGGAAGACGCCGGCGGCGGCGCGGTAACCGGTGGCTATGCCGGCGCGCGCGGCCGTGGACAGCACGTAGAGCGAGTTCGGCCCGGGCAGCAGGACGATCAGCAGGGCACCGAGGGCATACGTGGGGTAGTGGATCACGCCGAGCACGGCGACTGCCTTTCATCGAGAGGGGGGCCAACGGCCTCGATGAAAGGATCGTGGAGGGTGGTCGCTCCTGACAACCACCCTCCCCGTGACGTGACGAACGCGACGCCCGTGTCAGCGGCAGACCGTGCCCTTGGCAGGGACGGTGCCCTGCAGCAGGTAGTTGTTGACGGCCTCGTCGATGCAGGCGCTGCCGCCCGGATCGCGCGCGTACGCGGTGTGGCCGTCGCCGTCGAAGGTCAGCAGCGTGCCGGTGTCGAGCTGCTGCGCCAGGCCCTGTGCCCAGGCGTACGGGGTGGCCGGGTCGCGGGTGGTGCCCACAACCAGGATCGGCGCCGCGCCCTTGGCCGGGATGACGTGCGGCGAGCCCGTCGCCTTGACCGGCCAGTAGGCGCAGGTCAGCCCGCCCCAGGCGAGGCTCGCCCCGAACTGGGGCGAGGACTTCTCGTACGTGGGCAGCTGCTGCTGCACCTGGGCGGGGGTGGTCGCCGCGGCCGGCATGTCGAGGCAGTTGACCGCCGCGTTCGCGTACATGAGGTTCTGGTAGTGGCCACTCGAGTCGCGCTCGTAGTACTGGTCCGAGAGCGCGAGCAGCTCCTTGCCGTTGCCGTTGTTCGTCGCGTCGGCGAGCGCGAGGCGCAGGTCCGGCCACTCCGAGGGGTCGTACATGGCCGAGATGACGCCGGTCATGCCGAGCGCCTCGTTCAGCTTCCGTGGGTCGCCCGTGGGCAGCGGCTTGGCGTCCAGGGACTTGAAGAAGGCGTCGAGCTTCTGGTTCGCCTGCGCGACCGTCCCGTTGCCGAGGGCGCAGCCCGGGCGCTTGACGCAGTCGGCGGCGAACGCGTCGAAGGCCACCTGGAAGCCCCCGGCCTGCTGCGCGTTGAGCTGCTGTGCGGAGAGGGACGGGTTCATCGCCCCGTCCAGCACCATCGTCCCCACCCTAGACGGGAACAGGCCCGCGTACGTCGCGCCGAGGAAGGTGCCGTAGGACTTGCCGAGGTAGTGCAGCTTGTCGTCGCCGAGGAGGGCGCGCAGCACGTCCATGTCCCGCGCCGACTCCACGGTGCTCACGTGGTTCAGCAGCTTGCCGGACTGCTTCTCGCAGGCCTGCGCGAAGGCCTTGTCCGCGGCCACCAGCGCGTTCACGCCCGCCTGGGTGGTCGGGGTGGTGTTCACCTGCGTGTAGGCGTCCATCTGGGGGTCCGTCAGGCACTGCACCGGCGCACTGCGGTCGACGCCGCGCGGGTCCACGCCGACGATGTCGTAGGCCGCCCGCACCACCGCCGGATAGGTCATCGCCGCGTACTCGGCGTAGTCCACCGCCGAGCCGCCCGGGCCGCCGGGGTTCACCAGCAACGACCCGATCCTCGGCACGCCCTGCCCCGACGCCTGCTTGCGCACCACGGAGAGCGTGAGGTCACCGCCGCCGGCCGCGCCCGGGTGGTCGTAGTCGAGCGGCACCTTGAACGTCGTGCACTGGAACCCGGAGTCGCAGCCGTGCCAGGACAGCTTCTGACCGTAGTAGGGCTGCAGGTCGGCGGGGACCGCCGTCGGCAGCGGCTGCAGCACGGTCGCCGCGCCGTTCGACGCCGTGTCCGTCGAGGACGGTCCACCGGCCGCGGAGGTCCCGCTCGACCCACCGCTCGCCCCCGCGCCCGACGCTCCCGGCGTCGATCCGGAGGAGCTGCAGCCGACCACGCCGACCGCCGTCAGCCCGAGCACGGCCAGCGCCACGACGGCCCTGGGGACGCGGGGCCTGGGAGCCCGGGCCTGCGGAGCGCGGGACTGCTCGGCCCGGGTCCACGCGTCGCCCCCCTCGGACGCAAGAGTCGCGGGCGCACCCGCCGGGGACGGGCCGGCCGTGGGCCGCTCGGACGGGACGACGCTGGGCACGCGGGTTCTCTTCATGCTCTCCCCAGAGTGGGCCGCGCCTCGGTGAGGCAGCGCGGCGGGTGTGCGGTCGTGCTTCCTGCGGGGGGCGTCAGCGATGCGCTGCCGCGGCGAACTCCTCGGTTACATAGTCTGCCGCCATTCTGACCAGTCGAATGCGTTCACGTGCGGGCGTCGAGTCGCGGACCACCGCCGACAGCCGGACCGCCGCGTCCGGCGCTCCCTGCAGCGCGACCCGCAGCCGGTTCGCCTCGGCCTGCCCGGTGGTGTCGCGGTGGGCCTGCGCCAGCAGCAGCCGGAGTCCCGAGGGCAGCGGGGAAGAGGCGCCGCTCGCGGCCTTGCCCGGTGCCGGATGCGGCAGCGCGCCGCCGAGTGCCGCCGCGCCCGCGTAGGCGTCCGGATGGGCCAGCTCGGCCGTGACCGCGCACGACGAGGCGGCGTCCACGCCGACCTCCGCCCAGGAACGCGGGCGGGAAGCCACCTTGAACTGCCCGGCGACCGCGCCGCGCAGCGCGGAGTCGTCCGCGGCCAGCGCGCAGGGATCGGCCGGGGCCACCGCGACGAAGGGGTTCGCGTGCCCGGCCGTCACCGCGCCCGCGAGCCCCTCCCACACCTCCCCCAGCTCACTCTCCGGCGCGCGCACCACCACCGCCTGCAGGGCGGTCGTGCCCGCACCCCTGTGGGCCGCGTACTGCGGCGGCAGCCAGACCCGCACCTGGCCCGGAACGCCCGGCAGGGTGCCCAGGTAGAGCTGCCCGCCGGAGGGTCTGCCCACGACGGCGAGCGCGGCCGGCGCCGGCTTGGGCGCCCGGTCGGAGTCCGGGTGGGCGGCGGCGGACCGGCTCGCGCCGGAGGGGTCGGCAGCGGACTCCACGGCCGCCACCGGCTGCTCCGCCCTTGCCGCCTGCGCCGCCCGGTCGGCAGCCCCCGGGCCGCCGACCGCTGCCATGACCCCGCCGACGGCCGCCGCCACGAGCGCGACCGCCGCGGCCACCGCCCGCGCGGCGACGCGCAGATAGCGGGGCGTCAACTCGTACACCCGCCCGGACCGTTCCTCCCGCCAGGCCCCGAGCGCGCTCCCCGCCAACCCGACACCGACCGTCGCTCCGGCAGCGATCAGCGCTGCGCTCCACCACAAGGTCATCCTGTCCGGATCCCCTGTGGGGACGAGCGTGATCATTTCCCGTTCCATTGCCACCCGAACGAGGGAATCCCCGTCCGGCGTCACAGGGACGCCCCGGCTCGGCCGCGGCGCGCGGAGCGACGTCGGCTTCCGCGCGCGGCGTCGGGGCGTCGGGGGTTGCGGCGTCGGGGCGTTGCGGCGTCGGGGCGGGGAGCGGGCGGGGGTCAGCCCGCGCGGAGGGTGACGGCCATGGCTTCGACCGCCAGGAGCGGAGCGACGTTCCGTTCGATCGCCTCGCGGCAGGCCAGGACGGCCTCGATGCGGCGCAGGGTCGTCTCCGGGGAAGACTGTGCGGCGACACGCTCCACGTTCGCCCGCAGGTCCTCGTTGGCCAGGTCCGCCGCCGAGCCGAACTGGAGCGCAAGGACGTCACGGTAGAAGCCCGCCAGGTCGACCAGGGCCAGGTCGAGGCTGTCGCGCTGGATGCGGGTGGCCCGGCGCTTCTGGCGGTCCTCCAGCTCCTTCATCGCGCCCGCCGTGCCGCGCGGCATCCGCCCGCCGACACCCGCCGCCGCACCGAGCGCGGTCCGCAGCTCCTCGGTCTCCTTCGTGTCCACCTCGTCCGCGACCTGCTTGGCCTCCGCCGCGGCCGCGTCCACCAGCGCCTGGGCGCCGGACAGGCACTTGCCGAGATCCCCGACCACCATCGGCAGCCGCAGCACCTCCGCCCGACGCGAGCGCGCCGCCTCGTCCTGGGCCAGCCGCCTGGCCCGGTCGATGTGCCCGTGCGCCGCACGCGCCGCGAACACGGCGTGCTCCGGGTCCACGCCGTCGCGCCGCATCAGCACCTCCGCGACGGCGCGCACCGGGGGCGTGCGCAGCACCAGCAGCCGGCAACGCGAGCGGATCGTCGGCAACGCGTCCTCGACGCTGGGCGCGCACAGCAGCCACACCGTGCGCGGCGCCGGCTCCTCGATCGCCTTGAGCAGGACGTTGGCCGCGCCCTCGGTCAGGCGGTCCGAGTCCTCCAGGATGATCACCTGCCAGCGGCCGCCCGCAGGCGACATCGAGGCGTTGCGCACCAGCTCGCGCGTCTCCTTGACGCCGATGCTGAGCACGTCCGTCCGCACGGTCTCGACGTCCGCGTGGCTGCCGACCAGCGCCGTGTGGCAGCCCTCGCAGAAGCCGCAACCCGGCACCCCGCCCAGATCCAGGTCGGGCGAGGTGCACTGCAGCGCAGCGGCGAAGGCCTGCGCTGCCGCCCCCATGCCGGAGCCGGGCGGACCGGTGAACAGCCATGCGTGCGTCATCCCCGTGGCACCGGTGGCGGGCCACTCCCCGGCCACCACGGCACGCGCCGCCCGAGCCGCGGAGACCAGCTGCTCCACCACCTGGTCCTGCCCGACCAGGTCGTCCCACACGCTCACGTCACGCCGCCACTCTGCCACCGCTCACCGGACCGACCCGCCGCCGTCTCGCTGCTCTCCCGGCGGCGGGCCCACTGTCTTCACTGCCTCGCAGCCTAACGGCCGCCACCGACAACCGACGCCGTCGCGCCGACCGGTCGGCCACCCACGTCAGCGCTGCCCGCCGTCACCGTCCGGGCGCGGCTCCTGCTCCGGGTGCTCGGCGTGCCACTGCGCCCACTCCTCCTTGGTGCCCAGAAGCTGGTCGGTGAGCGACGGCAGATCGTCGAGCGGGGTCTCCTCCGCCCAGTCGTAGCGGCCGATGCGCGAGCCCGACGCCTGCGGTCCCGCCTTCGGCCCGACGGCGGGGATCTGCGTCGTCGGGGCCTCGGACCCCGCCGCGCCCGGCTCGGGCCGGAAGAGCCAGTCGGGCACCTTGTCCTGGACGCTCTCGGTGCTGCGCGGCGCGGCCTCCCGCCACGCGCGCGGCAGCGACTGCTGCGCCTGCGGGTCGACGACCGGCAGCACCGCCGTCTGCTCGGCCGCCTGCTCGGCGGGCGACACGACGTCGCCTGCCGAAGCCTTCGGCTCGGCGGCACCCTGGGCCGCGCCCTTGCGGGAGAACCGCGACAGGCGGCCCTTCTTCGGCGCGGCCTCCTCCGCGGGCGCGACCGGTCCGACCGCGGGCGGCTGCGCCGGCATCGGCGGCAGCACCATGGTCTCGTCCGACGTGGCGTCAGGATTCTTGCCGCGGGGGTCCACCACGACCGGCAGCGCGGCGGTGACCTCGACCTCGTCCTCCTCCGTGCGGGCCGGGGCCGAGGCTGTCCCCCGCCGGTCGGCGGGGGAGGCTTCCTCGTCCACGACGCGCGGAAGGACCGCGGTCTCGTCGGCGGCAGGCGCGGCCACCCGGCCGGACCCGCCACCCTCGACTCGCGGCAGCACCGCGGTCTCGTCCTCGGCGACGGTGCCGCGACCGCCGCCGATCTGCGGCATCTCGGTGGTGGCGTCCTCGGTGTCCGCACCACGGCCGTGGCCGTCGTGGCCACTGCGGCCGCCATCGTCGCCGCGCCCCTGAGCGCCGTCCTCGTCCTCGGTCACGCGCGGGATGACGGCCGTCTCGTCGTCGTCAGCCCCCGGCTTCGGGCCGGATCCGGTTCCGGTACCGCTTCGGTGCCGGTCCGCCTCCCCGGCCTCGCGGTCCCCCGCCGTGCCGGCCAGGCTCGCCGCTGCCGCGGCGGCAGCGGCCGCCGACTCCGCGGCCAAACGGGACTCCTCGGCCAGGCGGGACTCCTCGGCGCGGCGCAGGGCCTCCTCCGCGCGACGACGCTCCTCCGCGCGCTTCTCCGCGCGCTGACGCTCCAGCTCGGCCAGACGCTCCGCCTCCGCGAGCGCCGCGGCGCGGGCAGCCTTGGCGACTCGGCGGCGCTCCGCCTCCTCCTCGGCGCGGCGCGCGGCCTCGGCCTCGGCGGCGGCACGAGCCGCCTCCGCTGCCTGACGCGCGGCCTCGGCCGCCTTGCGGTCCTCCTCGGCCTGGCGGGCCCGCTCGGCCTCCTCGGCCTCCAGGCGCAACCGCTCCAGCGTGGCCTGGCGCTCGCGCTCGGCCCGTTCCTCCTCGGCCTTGCGACGGGCCTCCTCCTCCAGGCGGCGCGCCTCGGCCTCACGGGCCAGGCGCTCACGCTCCGCCAGGGCCTCCTTCTCCTGCTCCGAGAGCGGCAGCTCCCGGTCGAGACGGTGGCGCACGGCGGTGGTGACGGCCTGCGGGGGCTGACCCGCGTCGACGATCAGGTAGCGGGCCGGGTCGGCGGCGGCCAGAGCCAGGAAGGCCGAGCGGACCCGCTGGTGGAAGGCCTCCGGCTCGGACTCCATCCGGTCCGGCGCCTCGGAGAAGCGCTCCCGCGCGGCCGACGGCGCGACGTCCAGCACCACCGTCAGATCCGGGACGAGGCCACCGGTGGCCCAGCGGTTGAGCCGGGCGACATCGGAGGCGGCCAGGTCGCGGCCGGCGCCCTGGTAGGCAATGGAGGAGTCCATGTACCGGTCGGTGATGACGACCGCACCGCGCTCGAGCGCGGGCAGGATCACCGAGTCGACGTGCTCGGCCCGGTCGGCCGCGAAGATCAGCGCCTCGGCGCGGTGCGAGATGCCGGTGTTGGCGACGTCCAGCAGCATCGCGCGCAGCCGCTGGCCGATCGCACTGCCGCCCGGTTCACGGGTCAGCACCACCTCGTGGCCCTTGCTGCGGATCCACTCCGCCAGCGCCTGCGCCTGCGTGGACTTGCCCGCGCCGTCACCGCCCTCCAGGGCGATGAAGAAGCCCGTCCCCGCCCGGTAGGCGGGCGGCTCGGTACCGGCGGTCAGGGCGTCCCAGACGTCGCGCGGCAGCGGCGCGACACCCTTGCGGTCGTCGGCGCGCAGCAGCACGACGACACCGGCGACCACCAGCAGCAGCCCGGCCAGCGCGACCGCCAGGCCCGCGCCGCCGTGGTCGAAGGTCAGCGTGGTGCCGCCGAACTGCTCGGGGCCGAAGGCCGCGCCGATCAGCGGGGTGGCGACGAGCGCCACCGCGACGGCGACCCGCAGCATCGCGTGCAGGTGCTCGTCGACCTGTCGCTGACGGACCTCCTCGGTCTCCTGCCGCAGCAGGTCGCGCGCGCCACGGAAGGCGACGCCGCCCGCGATCCCGGCGATGGAGAAGAAGACCAGCGCCAGCACGTAGTCGCGGACCAGGCCGCCCAGCACCAGGCCCAGCCCGGAGACGACCATGGCGAGCGGCAGCAGCCGTCGCCGGCTCAGCGGCGGCAGCACGCTGCGGCTCACCCGCAGCCCCAGCAGCAGACCCGCGGTCAGCGCGAACACGAAGAGCGCGTAGCCGATCTCACCGGCCAGCAGGTCCTGGGCGTGCACGTAGGCGACGGCAGCGGCGGCCGCGACCGCAGCGGCGGTCGAGCAGACGGCGAAGGAGAAGGTGAGCGAGGAACCGGTGCGCCCGCGTGCCACCAGGCCCGGGGTGACGTCCGCCGGGGCCCGCAGGTTGGTCAGCGGCGAACGCGGCTCGAACGGCCGCGCGCCGTCGGCCGCGGCGTCCGGCAGCTCCTGCCGGAAGTGCAGCACACCGGCGAGGACGAAGAGCGCGGCCGCGCCGAACTCCGCAAGGGCCAGCGGGTGCGTGGACAACCACGACACGCCCTGTCCGACGCCCTGGTTCAGCAGCATCAGCACGACGAAGGCGAGCGCGGCGAGCGGGAGGGAGACGTACCCCGTCCACAGGTCGATGTGACGCAGCACCGGCCGCTGGTCCACGGGCGGGTGGCCCGGCGTGGCGCTCGGCAGCAGCGACTCGGCGAAGGACTCGCGGGTGACGGTGACCACCCGCTCGAGCGCGGCGGTCACGAAGACGGTGACCAGCAGCCAGATCCACGCCTTGGCACCGGTCCAGCTCACCCAGAACAGCGTGCACCCCAGCAGCACGGCGCGCAGCGCCTCCGCACCGATGAGCAGCTGCCGCCGGTCCAGACGCCGCGTCAACTGTGCGACAGGGGCCAGCAGTACGGCCCCGAAGAGCAGCGTGCCCAGCAGACGCGCGCCGAAGGCCGCAGCGAGCGCGAACAGCGCCGCGGAGTACCCGCCGCCCAGCGCCTGCGCCCCCACGACGGCGCGCACCGTCAGTGCGAGCAACGTCAGCAGTGCGAGGCGGTCCCCCAACGTCCCCACCGCCTGGGCCCGCCAGGCGCGCCCGTAGGCGCGACCGCGCAGCAGCGCGCGGGCACGATCGGTCGGACTGACGCCGACGAACGTTCCGCTGCTGCGGTCCTCTGGGCGGATGCTCTCCGGGGCCTCGCTGGTGGGCTCCTGCGACTCGGCGCTCATACGGCCAGCCTAACCGGAGCCCCGGACACCCCGTCCGCCTGTTGGCAGACGGTTACCTTCCGGTTCCCGAGCCGGTGCACTTCTGCAGCGAACCGACCCGGCAGCCCGCACGGCGCGGGGCGCCGCCGATCTGCGGCTCCTCCCCCAGCCTTCGGCCGGGGAGGTGCCCGCAGCCACCTTCGGCCGGGAGGTACCCCACCGCAGCTCCCGGCGGGGAGGTGCCGCCACTCCACGCAGGTGGAGCCGTGAACGCGCAGGGTCATCCGCGCACGGTGGCGGCTCACGCCCGCGCCGGGGGCGCCTCCCGCCGAAGGGCGCGGGACGCACCCGCCGGACGGGCGCGCCCCGCACCCCGAGCGCTACGCGCTGGCGGTCTTCTTCGCTGCGGCCTTCTTCGCGGGAGCCTTCTTCGCCGCCGTCGTCTTCTTCGCGGCTGCGGTCTTCTTCGCCGGTGCCTTCTTCGCCGTCTTCTTGGCGGGCCCCTTGGCGCGCTTCTCCGCGAGCAGCTCGAAGCCGCGCTCCGGGGTGATCTCCTCCACGGAGTCGTCCCGCCGCAGCGTCGCGTTGGTCTCGCCGTCGGTGACGTACGGGCCGAAGCGCCCGTCCTTCACCACGACCGGCTTCTCGCTGACCGGGTCCACGCCCAGCTCCTTCAGCGGAGGCTTCGCCGCCGCGCGGCCGCGCGCCTTCGGCTGGGCGTAGATCGCCAGCGCCTCCTCCAGGGTGACCGTGAACATCTGCTCCTCGGTCTCCAGGGAGCGCGAGTCCGTGCCCTTCTTCAGGTACGGCCCGTAGCGGCCGTTCTGCGCGGTGATCTCGACGCCCTCGGCGTCGGCCCCGACGACCCGCGGCAGACCGAAGATCTTGAGCGCGTCCTCCAGCGTCACCGTGTCCAGATCCATGGACTTCAGCAGCGAACCCGTCCGCGGCTTGACCGCGTTCTTGCCCGTCTTCGGGGTGCCCTCGGGGAGGATCTCGGTGAAGTACGGCCCGTAGCGGCCGGCCTTCGCCACGATGGCGTTACCGGTCTCCGGGTCGTTGCCGAGCTCCCGCTCGCCGCTCGGCTTGGCCAGCAGCTCCTCGGCCAGCTCGACGGTCAGCTCCTCGGGAGCCAGCTCGTCGGGCACGTCCGCGCGCTGCTCGCCTCGCTCCACGTACGGGCCGTAGCGGCCGACGCGCAGCACGATGTCGGAGTCGGGGAGCGGGAACGAGCTGATCTCGCGGGCGTCGATCGCCCCGAGGTCGGTGACGAGCTCCTTGAGGCCGCCGAGGTGGTCGCCGTCACCGTTGCCCGCGTCGGCCGCGGAGGCGGCCAGGCCCTCCGCGCCGCCCTCGCCGAAGTAGAAGCGGCGCAGCCACGGCACAGACTCGGCCTCGCCGCGCGCGATGGCGTCGAGGTCGTCCTCCATCTTGGCGGTGAAGTCGTAGTCGACCAGGCGGCCGAAGTGCTCCTCCAGCAGCCGGACCGCGGCGAGCGCGACGAAGGACGGGACGAGCGCCGTGCCCTTCTTGAAGACGTAGCCGCGCCGGATGATCGTGTCGATGATCGCCGCGTACGTGGACGGGCGGCCGATCTCGCGGTCTTCCAGCTCCTTGACCAGCGAGGCCTCGGTGTAGCGCGCCGGGGGCTTGGTCGCGTGGCCGTCGGGGGTGATCTCGTCGGCGGTGACGCCGTCGCCCTCGGCCATCGGGGGCAGCCGGCGCTCGCGGTCGTCGAGCTCGGCGTCCGGGTCGTCGCGGCCCTCCACGTAGGCCTTGAGGAAGCCGTGGAAGGTGATGATCTTGCCGGAGGCGGAGAACTCGACGTCCCGGCCGTCGGCGGCCGGGCCGGCGACCTTGACCGAGACGGACTGGCCGACGGCGTCCTTCATCTGGGAGGCGACGGTCCGCATCCAGATCAGCTCGTACAGCTTGTACTCGTCGCCGGTCAGCCGGGTCTCGGCCGGAGTGCGGAAGCGGTCGCCGGAGGGACGGATCGCCTCGTGCGCCTCCTGGGCGTTCTTGACCTTGCCCTGGTAGGTGCGCGGCGCGTCCGGCAGGTACTCGCGGCCGTAGAGCTGCTCGACCTGCGCGCGGGCGGCGTTCACGGCCGTGTCCGAGAGCGTGGTCGAGTCGGTGCGCATGTAGGTGATGAAGCCGTTCTCGTACAGCTTCTGGGCCACGTCCATGGTGCGCTTGGCGCCGAAGCCGAGCTTGCGGCTGGCCTCCTGCTGGAGCGTGGTGGTGCGGAAGGGCGCGTACGGTGCGCGGCGGTACGGCTTGGACTCGACGCTGCGGACCCGGAAGTCGGTCGCGGCCAGCGCGGCGGCCAGACCCCGCGCGGCCTCCTCGTCCAGGTGCAGCACCTGGCCGGCGGCCGCGCCGGACGCGCCCTTGAGCCGCCCGAGCGAGTCGAAGTCGCGGCCGGTGGCGACGCGGCGGCCGTCGACGGCGCTCAGCCGGGCGCCGAAGGTGCCGGGCTCGCCGGCGGCCGCGGCGCGGCCCGCGTCGGCGGTGGCGAAGACGGCAGTCAGGTCCCAGTAGGAGGCGGAGCGGAACGCCATGCGCTCACGCTCGCGCTCGACGACGAGGCGGGTCGCCACGGACTGGACGCGGCCGGCCGAGAGCTTCGGCATGACCTTCTTCCACAGCACCGGGGAGACCTCGTAGCCGTAGAGGCGGTCGAGGATGCGGCGCGTCTCCTGCGCGTCGACCAGGCGCTTGTTCAGCTCGCGCGGGTTGCGCACGGCCTCCTGGATCGCGTCCTTGGTGATCTCGTGGAAGACCATCCGGT
Source organism: Streptacidiphilus melanogenes (assembly GCF_000787835.1). Taxonomy (GTDB): domain Bacteria; phylum Actinomycetota; class Actinomycetes; order Streptomycetales; family Streptomycetaceae; genus Streptacidiphilus; species Streptacidiphilus melanogenes. The sequence goes on along the minus strand of NZ_BBPP01000066.1, from coordinate 16,081 downwards.
GCACCGGCACCTTGGGACGCAGCACTTCCTGCAGGTGCCAGGCGATGGCCTCGCCCTCGCGGTCCTCATCGGTGGCGAGGAAGAGTTCGTCCGCTTCCTTCAGCAACGACTTGAGCTTGGAGACCTGAGCCTTCTTGTCCGGATTGACCACGTAGATCGGCTCGAAATCGTGGTCCACGTCGATGCCCAGGCGCCGGACGTCGCCGGTGTAGCCCTCGGGGACCTCGGCGGCCGTGCCGGGAAGGTCGCGAATATGCCCGACGCTCGCCTCGACCACGTATCCAGGGCCCAGGTAACCCTTGATCGTCTTCGCCTTGGCCGGCGACTCGACGATGACGAGTCGACGTCCGTCGCGTGCGGTCTCGCTGGTCGGGGACACCTTCGCTCTTCTCTCCCGGTCGATGAGGGGGTGGCCGCCGCGACTCGCGGCGACACGGTCCTGAATGCGGAGTGTGACCGCACCCCGGTGCCCCTTGTCAAACGGACGGATCCCGACTTGTCAGTGCCGGAAGCCCTCCGCTGCCACTCGAACGGTAACCCGAGCGAGCCGGTTCCCGCTGTTCGGGCGGGGTCGTACGGTATGTCGTACGTGGTCACACCAATGCGCTGTCAGGCCTGCGAACAGGCCGGTCAGCAGGTCGGGGACGCCCGGCGGGGACGCGGACCCGCCGAACAGGCCCGAACCGGACAGCCGGATCATAGGACCGGCCGTCGGAATTCCGGTGCAGAATCCGACCCGTTCGGCGTGTCTCTGCCCATCCGGGCGCACGGACATGCACCCGTCTGATAGGCCCGTCGGCCACCGCGACCCGGAGCGCGCCGGGAAGCAGGCCTCAGAACGCGGCTGCGAGCAGCGCCACACCGCAGCCGGCGAAGGCCAGACCGAGCAGGAGCCAGAACAGGTCGCTGCGGCTCTGCGGCACGCCTTCGAGCGCGACCCGGGTCGGCTGTCGCGGATCGAAGCGGACGGGCACCAGCGCACCGACGGGCAGCGCCGCGGACCGGCGGATCGAGGTCCAGCCGCGCGGGCGTGTGATCACCTGCCCGTGGCCCTCGACCTCGAAGCTGAGCAGCGGGGCGTTGTCGGCATGGTCGACGTCGACGGACTCCGCGACATCCGCGGCGTCCGCAGCTCCCTCGGCGTCGGCCTGGCCGGCGCTGCGGGTCCAGGCCGCATCGGGGGCCGGGACCGAGGTGGGGCTGTCGGCCTAGGCGCCGGTCGCCGGTCCTCCGACGGGGACGCCGACCGGCTCGCCGGGCTCACCCGCCGACTCGAGCGCGGAGGGGGCCACCACCCTGGCCATCCCGCTCACACCGACACGTCGCAGGGTGCGGCGCAGGCGCACCTCGACGGCGCACCACCAGATGACGGCGCTTCCGAACAGGGAGAACCACACCCCGGTGAACAGACTCAGTGGTGTCCCCACGTTCGCACACCCCCGCCAATCACCTGTCGTCCATTGGCCGATCATGTGATCGGTCGCACAATCAGGCTGTCAGCGAGGCGGCAACGCAGGGCCTACACACGGCGAAAGCAAGGCAAACCCCCGATGAACGAGGCGTTCACCGGGGGCCTCGGACGGGCCATCAGGCGGGCAACAGGAAGCCCTGCTCCACCAGCAGGCGGATCTGCTCGGGCGCACGGTCGCGCAGCACCACCGGATCCTCGTCGAGGAGCCGTGCGATCGCGTCCAGGATGTCACCGGCGCGCAGCGAACCCTCGCAGGCCCCCGCGAAGCCCGCGCCCACCGTGTCGACCTTCGTCGCCCGTCGCATGCCCCGGTTCTGACGCAGGATCACGTGCTCCGGATCCTCCTCGCCCGGCACGCCGACCTGCTCCTGCACGACCTCCTCCGCCAGCCGGTAGCGGGAGTCCAGCAGGTCCGCGTCGTCGTGGGCGCGCAGGAAGTCCTGCCGGGCGAACCACTGCTCGATGACCGGCCCGAGCGGCTGCTCGACCGGGTGCGGCCACTCCTCCGCCAGTACCACGGGCTCCGCCCCCTCGGGCGCACGCCGCAGCGTGATCCAGCCGAAGCCGACGCCCTCGACCTTGGCCGCCTCGAAGGCGTCCAGCCACTCCCCGTACCGCCGCTCGTACTCCGCGCGCGAACCGCGGTGGTCGCCGCCGTCGCGCAGCCAGAGCTCGGCGTAGGTGGTCGGGTCCTGCACGTCCCGCTGCACGATCCAGGCGTCGCAGCCGGTCCCGGCCACCCACGAGGCCACCCGGTCGCGCCAGTCCTCCCCGCGCACGTGCTGCCAGTTGGCCAGCAGCTGGCAGTAGCCGCCCGGTTCGAGATGCTCACCGGCCTGCGTGACCAGGCTGCGGCAGAGGTCGTCACCGGCCATCCCGCCGTCGCGGTAGGTGAAGCGGCCGCCCGGGGAGATCACGAACGGCGGGTTGGAGACGATCAGGTCGAAGCGCCCGGCGTCCCCGTCCGCGGGATCCGCCGCGACGGGCTCGAACAGGCTCCCCTCGCGCGCCTCGACCCGCTCGCCGAGACCGGACAGCTCGGCGGAGAGACGGGCGAAGTGAAGCGCGCGCGGGTTGACGTCGGTGGCCACGACCTGCGCCGCATGGCGGGCGGCGTGCAGCGCCTGGATGCCGGAGCCGGTGCCGAGGTCCAGCGCACGCCGCACCGGGCGGCGCACCGTGATGTTCGCCAGCGTGGTCGAGGCCCCGCCGACCCCGAGCACGAGCTCGCTGCGCGGCACGCCCTGGTCGGTCGCCGCGCCCGACCCGATGCCGCCCGCTCCGCCGACCGCGCAGCCGAGGTCGGAGACGATCCACGCGTCGGCCGTCTCGGACTCGCCCGCGATGTCGTTGGCATACGGCCGCACGTCGACGGTCGCCCGCACGCCGCCGTCGGCGGTGCGGGTCAGCCACGCGTCCGCCAGGGCCTCGTCGACCGGCAGCGCCAACGCGGCCTGGGGGTACGAGACCTCGCGCTGCAGCAGGAACAGCCGCACCAGCGTCGGAAGCGCCCCGGGCCCCGCGGTGGCCCGCAGCGCGGGCACGCTCTCGCTGCGGGCGAGCGCGGCGTAGGCCGCCCCGCCCAGCAGCTCCAGGCAGCCGTCGGCGGTGTAGCCGGCCGCGACGAACGCGTCCCGCAGCCGCCCGATCCGCTCCCGGTCCACCACCGGCAGCGCTGCGGCGGACGTACCGCCGGGGACGGCGGCGGGGTCGGCGGACGTCGCGGCGGACTCGGCAGGGGTCCGGTCGGCAGGAGTCCGGTCGGCAGGGGTCCGGTCGGCAGCAGTCCGGTCGGCAGCAGTCCGGTCGGCAGCGGTCCGGTCGGCAGGCGTCTCGGGCGAGGAACTGGTCGTCACGCCAGCCATTCTCCCCGACACCCGGCCAGGGCCCGGCACGTCCGCCCAGCGCGCCGGAAGCGCGAAGACGCGGCCGCGCCGCACGGCCCCGGCCGAGAGCGGGCGACAACAGCTCAGGAAGAGGCCGAGGCCTTCGGGGAGGCGCTGCCGCTCGGCTTCGCGGAGCCGTGGGCCGACGCCGAGGCGGAGGATCCGGAGGGGGCCGAACCAGCGGAGGAGGCCGAGCCGGAGGCGGCCGGGGAGGCCCCGGAGGTGTCCGAACCGCCGGCGGCCGCAGTGCCGCTCGGGGCCGCACAGCCGGGCTGACGGCTGAGAGCCGCGCCGAGGTCTCCCGTCTGGAGCGTCTGCAGCGCCGCGGACGACTGCGTGGACAGCTGGCCTATCTGGTCCGAGACGCCACGCAGTCCTGCTGCGAAGCGGGCCTGGTCGTTGACGGGCAGCGCCTTCACGATCTGCTGGACCTTGGTGTAACCCCCGGCGGCCTGGTTCAGCTCGCTGACCGCGTCGGCCTGCGTCTGGGAGCCGTCCTTCGTCGCGGGCGCACCTGCGGCCTGCACCGCCTGCGCTATCTGCTGGTTCCCGGTGGCCAGCCGGCCCATGTCGGCGGCCAGGCGCGTCTGCAGGTCGGCGGGGCTCTCGCCCTGGATGATCCGGCCGGTGTCCGCCTTGGCATCCGCCACCGTCCTGATGGGCGCGGCGATGCCGCCGCAGACGCTCTTCGCCCAGGAGTCCAGCTTGCCTGTGCTGTCGCTGCCCCCACAGGCGGCCGTCCCGAGCGCCACGACGGCGGCGACCGAGGCCGCGACCGCAACCCGCCCGGCCGTGCGGCCTCCCACGCGTCCTGCCGTCCGTGCACGTCGGGGCGACGACGTCGCCCGGCCCGTGCCCGGCTCCGCCCCCGCCACCGGCTCCCGCACCGACGCCGCCACCAGCTCCGACCTGCTCACCGGGTCCCCTTCCCACGCTCTGACCCAGCTTGGGAACCTACACTGTCGCCCTTTTCCGGCGCAGGTCCGCCTCGATACCGTGCCCGAACGGCACCGCGAGCAGAACACCCGACTGGACGCCCGACGCAAGACCCGACGCACGCCCGCCACAACGCCCGGCACGACGCCTGACACGACGACACGGAGGTCACATGCCCCGCGCGCAGGTCAACGGGATCGAGCTCGAGTACGACACCTTCGGCACCGCCGACCGGCCCACCCTGCTGATGATCATGGGCTTGGGCTCCCAGATGATCGCCTGGGACGAACGGCTCTGCCACCTCCTCGCGGACGAGGGCTTCCACGTCGTCCGGTACGACAACCGCGACGCCGGGCTCTCCACCTTCCTCGACACCGGACCGCAGCCGGACCTCGCCGCCGTCCTCGACGGCGACGGCTCCAGCGCGACCTACCTGGTGGCGGACCTGGCCGGAGACGCCGCGGGTCTGCTGGACGCACTCGGCGTCGAGCGCGCCCACCTCGTCGGCGCCTCGCTGGGCGGGATGATCGCCCAGCAGCTGGTGATCGACCGGCCCGAGCGGGTGCTCAGCCTCTGCTCGATCATGTCCTCGCCGGACTACCCCAGGGTCGGCCCGCCCAGCGAGGAGGTGTGGGCGGTGCTGACACAGCCGCGCGCCGAGGGCCGTGACGCCGCCATCGAGGGCGACATCGCGTCCGCCCGGGCGATCGGCTCGCCCGGGTATCCACGCGAGGAGCAGGAGTTGCGGGCCTCGGTGATCCGCACCTATGACCGGTGCAGCCGCATCGACGGCATCGCACGGCAGTTGGCTGCGGTCTTCGCCTCACCGGACCGGACTCGGGCGCTGGCAGCGGTCACCGCACCCACCCTGGTCGTCCACGGCGAGGACGATGCCCTGGTGGACATCAGCGGTGGACGGGCCACCGCCGCCGCGGTGCCGCACGCCGAGCTGCTGACGCTGCCGGGCATGGGCCACGAGCTGCCGGAGGCGCTGTGGCCGCGCGTCGTGGCGGCAATCGCCGCCAACGCCCGTGCGGGTGAAGCGTTGCAGGCGGGCTGAACGCGCTGGGCGGGCGGAGCGCTGCGGGCCGGCTGTGCGATGCGGGTCGGCTGAACGTCGAGCCGGCGGAGCGCTGCGGACCTGCCGAGGTCGCGGGCCGGCTCGCAGCGCGCCGCGGGCCGGCGACGCGCGTTCCGGCCCGACGACAGTTCCGCCCGTCGGCAGTTCCCCCCGCCGACCGTCCGGCGCCGGTGCGTGAGCGCCGGACGGTCGCGTGAGCCCGCTCAGGGCACGCGGGAGGTCACCCCCGAACCCGGTCGGCCGTCGGCCTGTCGTGGGATCTCGCCGCCTGTCCCGTCTGCCGTGTCCGCCGCGGATCCGGCGGTCGAGGCGTCCGGCGGCTCTGCGCCCATGGCGATGCCGCGCCGCTTGGACATCCACACCGCGCCGACGATCACGGCCAGGCAGAGCACCGCGATCACCACGCGCCATGCCGTGCTGGCGTGCGCGCCGAAGCCCAGCTTGACGATCGCGGTGGCGATCAGCAGCGAGACCAGGTTCATCACCTTGAGCAGCGGGTTGATCGCCGGACCCGCCGTGTCCTTGAACGGGTCACCGACGGTGTCGCCGATGACGGTCGCGGCATGCGCCTCACTGCCCTTGCCGCCGTGGTGGCCGTCCTCGACGAGCTTCTTGGCGTTGTCCCAGGCGCCGCCGGAGTTGGCCAGGAAGACCGCCATCAACGTGCCGGCGGCGATCGCACCCGCAAGGTAGGAGCCGAGCGGTCCGACACCGAGCAGGAAGCCGACGGCGATCGGCGCGAGCACCGCGAGCAGACCGGGGGTGGCCAGTTCGCGCAGTGCGTCGCGGGTGCAGATGTCCACCACCCGGCCGTAGTCCGGCTTCTCGCTGCCGTCCATGATCCCGGGCCGCGAGCGGAACTGCTCGCGTACCTCGAAGACCACGGAGCCGGCGGAGCGGGAGACGGCGCTGACGGCCAGTCCGGAGAAGAGGAAGACGACCGCCGCGCCGAGCAGCAGACCGACCAGGTTGTTGGGCTGGGAGATGTCCAGGCTCAGGCTCAGCCCATGGGCGGAGGAGCCGATCTGGGACTCCGCGGTGCCGATGGCGTCGGTGAAGGAGCCGAACAGCGCGGTGGCCGCCAGTACGGCGGTGGCGATCGCGATGCCCTTGGTGATCGCCTTGGTGGTGTTCCCGACCGCGTCCAGTTCGGTCAGCACCTGCGCGCCCGCTCCGGTCACGTCACCGGACATCTCGGCGATGCCCTGGGCGTTGTCGGAGACCGGCCCGAAGGTGTCCATGGCGACGATCACGCCGACGGTGGTCAGCAGCCCCGTCCCGGCCAGCGCGACGGCGAACAGCGAGAGCGTCAACGAGCCGCCGCCCAGCAGGAAGACGCCGTAGACGGCGGCGCCGATCAGGACCGCCGAGTAGACGGCCGACTCCAGGCCGACCGAGATGCCGGAAAGGATCACGGTGGCGGGGCCGGTGAGCGAGGTCTTGCCGATGTCGCGGACCGGGCGCCGGTTGGTCTCGGTGAAGTAGCCGGTGAGCTGCTGGATCGCCGCGGCCAGCACGATGCCGATGGCGACGGCCGCCAGCGCGAAGACCCGCGGGTTGCCGCTGTGGGCGGCGACATCCGGGGAGGCACCCTTGAGCGCGGCGAAACTGCCGGGCAGGAAGGCGAAGACGGCGACCACGACCAGCACGAGGGAGACGACCGCGGAGATGAAGAAGCCGCGGTTGATCGCGGTCATGCCGGACCGGTCGCCACTGCGCGGCGAGACGGCGAAGATGCCGAGGACAGCCGTGACCACACCGATGGCGGGCACCAGCAGCGGGAAGGCCAGGCCGTGGTCCCCGAACGCGCTGACGCCGAGGATGAGCGCGGCGACGAGCGTGACGGCGTAGGACTCGAAGAGGTCGGCCGCCATCCCGGCGCAGTCGCCCACGTTGTCGCCGACGTTGTCGGCGATGGTGGCGGCGTTGCGCGGATCGTCCTCCGGGATGCCCTGTTCGACCTTGCCGACCAGGTCGGCGCCGACGTCGGCGGCCTTGGTGAAGATGCCGCCGCCGACACGCATGAACATCGCCAGCAGTGCGGCCCCGAAGCCGAAGCCCTCCAGCACCTTGGGCGCGTTCTCGCGGTAGACCAGCACCACCACGGAGGCCCCGAGCAGGCCGAGGCCGACGGTGAACATTCCGACGACCCCGCCAGTGCGGAACGCGATCCGCATGGCGCGGTGCGACACGGTCCGCACGTCGGGCGCCTCCGTCTCCCCTTCGCTCGGGGTGGCCGCCCGGGCCGCCGCGGCGACGCGGACGTTGCTGCGCACGGCCAGCCGCATGCCGACATAGCCGGTCACGGCGGAGAAGGCCGCGCCCACGACGAAGAAGACGGAACGTCCGATCCGCTGCGACCAGTCGTCGGCCGGCAGCACCAGCAGCAGGCACGGCACGATGACGGCGAATCCGGCGAGGGTGCGGAACTGCCGCGCCAGGTAGGCGTTCGCGCCTTCCTGCACGGCGGCGGCGATCTGCTTCATGGTGTCCGTGCCCTGATCCGCTGCCAGTACCTGACGGACCAGCAACCACGCGACACCCAGCGCGGCTACGGCGACGACGGCGACGATGACGACCACGACCCGGTCCGAACCGGAGAGCACGGCCGTCACAGGTGATTGAGCGCCGGAGAGGTAGAGCCCGGCCATTCGTCCTCCCATGACGTCTGGCTCGTGCGCCGAGCGGGATCCCGGGGTCATGGGGCCGGGGGAGGCGCGGACCGCTCGGCAGCGCGGGCAAGGTGGCAGGCCGCGATTGTAAGAATCCGACACATGATCAAAACAGGGTATGTGCGGCAATTGGTACAAGTACTAGGAACTGTGACAGAAGTTCCTAGCGAGACTTTCCCGGTCGAGGCGCCTGGCCACCTCCCAGATCCGCCGCCTTTCGGCCACCCCGGCCCTGGTTGGCCGAAATCGTGGTGCAAGAATCGGGCCACTTTTCGTCGAGAGGCCGAGAGGCACACTCCATGCGTTCCAAGCGCGTCGCCAGATCCCTGGCACCCGTGCTCCTGGCCGGCGCGGCCATACCCCTCGCCGCGCCCGCACCCGCGTCCGCCGCCGACACCGGCATCCTGTACGTCAACTCCGCCGCGCCGTGCTCGGACACGGACCCCGCGGCGGGCAGCCAGGCCGTGCCGTACTGCAGCCTGCAGACGGCCGTCGACGCCGCCCAGCCTGGACAGACCGTCCAGATCGCCCCGGGCAGCACCTTCTCCGGGCAGCTGCACATCACCCACTCCGGCAGCGCCGGATCGCCCATCACCATCCAGGGCCTGAGCGGCTGGCAGACCGGTGGAACCCGCCCCACTGTGACCGACCACAACGCCGAGCCCGCCGTCCTCCTCGACCACGTCCAGAACGTCGTGCTGCGCGGACTGGGCGTCTTCGCCGGCCACCAGGGCATCGAGATCGACGGCGGCAGCCAGATCACCCTGGACAGCCTCTTCGTCTACGGCGCGGTGCTCCAGGCCTCCCCCGGGGTCTCCACCGACAACGGCGTCACCGTCCAGGACGGCGCGTCGGGCGTCACCGTCCAGCGGTCCGAGATCCTCTCCTTCACCGGCGCCGGCGTGGCGGTCCAGTCCGCCGACGGCACGGTGCTGAGCACCGACTACGTGACGGGCAACCGCAACGGCGGCATCGTCGCCACCGACTCGCCGGACACCGTCGTGACCAGCGACACCGTCGATCGCAACTGCCTGTCGGGCGTCTCCCTGCTCGGCGCCGGCAGCGGTTCGACCGGGTCCACGCTGGAGAACAACGTCGTCGCCGACGACGACGCGAACGGCGTCGCCTTCAGAGGCCGCCCGGCCTGCACCGACACGACCCAGCCCGAGGTCTCCGTCGCCGCCGGCTCCACCTCCGGGACCGTGCTGGACTACAACGTCGTGGCCGCACCGGGCAGTGCCGAGCCCTACTCCTGGGCAGGAACCGGCTACGCCTCGGCTGCCGCGCTCGGCGCCGCCACGACCCCCAGCCAGGGTGTGCACGACCTCACCGGCAACCTCTCGACGCTGATCTCGACGTCCCCGAAGCCGCCCAGCCCCGTGATCGACTCGGCCGACGCCGGCGCCCCCGACGAGCTGAGCACCGACCTGACCGGTCACTCCCGTGTGGACGATCCGACGGTGGGCGACACGGGAACCGGCGTGGGCTACTACGACCGGGGTGCCTTCGAGGGCGTCGACCCCTTCTCCATCACCGGGATCACGCCTCCCGGGAACGCGACGCATCCCGCGCCGAACACCGTCACGTTCAGTGCGACGGTCAGCAACCCGTGGAACGACCAGGGCATCCAGTACACCTTCGACTTCGGCGACCAGACCCCGCCGGTCACCTCCTCGTCGCCGACCGCCTCGCACACCTACACGAGCGCCGGCGACTACACCGTGGTGGTGACCACGCAGCTCTCCGACGGCCGCAAAGTGACCAGCACGACCAGCTACTACCTGCCGGTGGACGCCCCCGTCACCCCGCAACTCACCGCCGCACAGGACGGCTACACGCCGCTGACGGGCGACTTCGGCTACTCCGCCACCACGCCGTGGCAGCTGACGGGCGGCTCCATCGACTTCGGCGACGGACACACGCAGTCGCTGAACCTGACCAGCACGACGGCGACACTGACGCACGCCTACGCCAAGCGCGGCGTGTACACGGTGACCCTCACCGCCACGGACTCCGCCGGTCACACGGCGCGCACCTCGCAGCGGCTGAGCGTCGGCGACACCTTCCGGGCGGTGCCGCCCGCCCGGATCCTGGCCACCTGGAACGGCCTCGGCGCACCGAAGGCGCCGATGCCGTCGCGGCACGCCCTGCGGCTCAAGGTCGACGGCGTGGGCGGGATTCCCAGCTCCGGCGTCACCGAGGTCGTCATGAACCTCACCGCGACCAGCGCCACCAGCGGCGGTTCTCTGACGGCCTATCAGGACGGCACCGCACTGCCGGGCACCACCAGTCTGACGGTGACCCCCGGCCGCACCACGCAGTCGCTCGTCACCGTCCCGGTCAGCCCGTCCGGGTACGTGGACCTCTACACCTCCGCCGTCGGCGCCCAGTTGAGCGCGGACGTGCAGGGCTTCTTCACCTCCACCAGCAACGGCCAGCCCTTCCAGAGCCAGAGCGAGCATGTGCTGGACACCTCGACGGGCCTGAACACGACCAAGTCGCCGCTGGCCGCCGGGCACAGCGTGACGCTCAACGCGTGGCGGCAAATGGCCATGCCCGTCGGCCTGGCGGGCATCGTCCTCGATGTGACCGCCTCCGGTGCGAGCGCGGCCGGTTCCGTGACCGTGCACGCCGGAAGCACCTCGACGCCGTACGAGGCGACGCTGCACGTGGTCCCGGGCCAGACGGTCAGCAACCTGGTCGTCGTCCCCATCGACAACGAGGGGGACATCCTCGTCACCAACAGCGGCGGCGGCTCGCTCCAGGTCAGCGCGGACGTCGAGGGTTACTACGGTGAGGCGCCCGCGCCCACCACGCTCTTCCCGCTCACCCCGTCACGCATGCTGGACACGCGCTACGCGATCGGCGCGCCCAAGGGGCAGCTCGGTGCGGGGCGGGTGCTGCGGCTCAGGGCGGCGGGCCTCGCCGGCATCCCGGCCGGAGCGAAGACCGTACTGCTGAACCTCACCGCCCTGAACGCCTCGGTGGCCACCTCCGTCACCGCCTACGCGGACGGCGCGACGCGCCCCGCCGGCGCAGCCCTGCAGGCCGGTCCCGGCCTGCCGTCCACGGTCCTGGTCGAGGCGCCGATCGGCAGCGACGGCTACGTCGACCTGTACAACCGCGCGGGCTCGGTGGACCTGCTGGCGGACGTGGTGGGGTACTACTCCTGACGTCCCAGGACGTCGTCCCGTCCGGGAACGACGCGAGATGAGCAGCGAAGGGTGGCTCGGGTGATCCCGGGCCACCCTGGTCGTATCGACGATCGGCCGAGCCCGCGGTCACACGGATCTGCGTTGCAGGGGCCCAGGTGCCCGGAGCACAGGCGAACGGAGCCCAGGCGCACGGGCCTGGGCATACGGGCGTGGGATGCGCCGACGCGGCCCCGGAGGCGCGCCAAGAGGCGTATGGGGCCTGCCCCGCTACCGGCGCTCGGCGGGTGCTACAGCTCGTCGTCCGCGGGGTCGGCGATGGGCCAGCTCATCCGGATCAGGCCGCCGTCGTCGTCGTGGCCGATGACCAGGTCGTCCACCAGGCCGCTGATCACAGCCAGGCCCATGGTGTCGTCGGCCTGCTCGCCCCCACGGCCGCCGTTCGCGCCGGCGGCCAGGCTGAGGGCCTCGGCGGCGCTGCTGTCGGCGTGCGAGGTCACCGGCGTCGGCACTCCGTCGCCGACCTCGATGAGGAAGCGCTTCTCCTGCTGGGTCAGCTTGACCCGTACGGGATGCGACACCCCGCTGCGCACGTGCAGACCGACCGCGCGCGAGCATGCCTCACCCACGGCAAGACGGACCTCGTCGAGAACCGACTCGTCGACCCCGGCCTGACGTGCGACTGCCGCCGCGACCAGCCGCGCTGTGCGCACGTGCGCCGGGAGTGCGCTGAAGCGCAGTTCGACGGTGGCCATATATGTCCCCCTCGAAAGGTTCAGGTTCCGGACCGGCCCCGGGAGCCCGGGCACGCGGATACTTCCGCGCGCCTCGTCACTCCCGGGCGCACTGCCTCAGTTGGAGCTCACCGGTGCGAGCTCAGTCGTTGGCGGCGACGGCCTCGTCCACGGAACCGTGGATGGGGAACACCTTCGTCAGTCCGGTGATCCGGAAAATCTTGAGGATGCGCTCCTGGTTGCAGACCAGACGAAGCGAACCCTCATGGGCCCGCACCCGCTTGAGCCCGCCGACGAGCACGCCCAGCCCGGTCGAGTCCAGGAAGTCGACGCCTTCCATGTCCACGATCAGGTGGTAGTGACCCTCATTGACGAGCTCGACGAGCTGCTCGCGCAGCTTCGGGGCGGTGTACACATCGATCTCGCCCCCAACCTCGACGACCGTGCGGTCGCCGACGGAACGGGTCGACAGGGACAGGTCCACGGAACCTCCAGCACCTTGCCTTGCTTCCATGCCGATCGCGGGGCCCCTGGCCCCGTTGCACGGCCGCGTAGGCATTCAACCACTTATCACCAGGCCAACACGACGCCTTGGGGGGAATCTCCATCAGCGTGATGACAGACTTGGGGCCGATGAAGCCGCGCTCTGACCCGCCCGAAGCCGCTCTCGACCGCCTCACGGGCGCCTCCGGGCGGCAAGATCGGCTCACTCATTCGGAGCACATTCCGGCCCGCCCCGCCCAGTATGCGGACTGGCCCGCAGGCCTCCGCCCGGAGGTGCTGTCGGCGATCTCGGCGACCGGAATCAAGCAGCCATGGACACATCAGGCAGAAGCCGCGAATCTGGCTATGAACGGACAGAACGTGGTGATCGCCACGGGGACCGCCTCGGGCAAGTCGCTCGCCTACCTGGCCCCTGTCCTCAGCGCTCTGTTGGACGGCACCGAGGCCAAGAACGGCCGCGGCGCGACGGGGCTCTACCTCGCGCCCACCAAAGCCCTCGCCGCCGACCAGTTGCGCCGGCTCGGCGAACTGCGCACCGCCGCCGAAGCTTGCGAAGTGGCCGAAGCGGCCCGCTGGGCCAATGGGGCCAAAGAGGCCGACGGGACCGAAGGGGCCGAAGGGGCCGAAGGAGGGACGGCGGCCGTTCCGGGGGCGGCGCGGCTCAGCCGCGTCCGCGCGGCGGTGTACGACGGCGACACCCCGTTCGAGGAACGCGAGTGGGTCCGCCAGTACGCCGCGTACGTGCTGACCAACCCCGACATGCTGCACCGCGCCATCCTGCCGGGCCACGCCCGCTGGGCCTCCTTCCTGAAGGCCCTGCGCTACGTCGTCATCGACGAGTGCCACACCTACCGCGGCGTCTTCGGTTCCCACGTCGCCCAGGTGCTACGCCGCCTGCGGCGCCTGTGCGCCCGCTACGGCTCGTCCCCGGTCTTCCTGCTGGCCTCGGCCACGGTGGCCGAGCCAGGACACAGCACCGAGCGTCTGACCGGGCTTCCCGTCGCCGAGGTGACGGCCGACGGCTCACCGCGCGGGGAGACGGTCTTCGCGCTCTGGGAGCCACCGCTGACCGAACTGGCGGGCGAGCACGGCGCGCCGGTCCGCCGCTCGGCCACCGCCGAGGCCGCCGACCTGCTCACCGACCTGGTGCTGGACGGCACCCGCACCGTGGTCTTCGTGCGCTCCCGGCGCGGTGCCGAGCTCGTCTCGGTCATCGCCCAGGAACGACTCGCCGAGGCAGCCGGGCACGCGACGGCACGCCGGGTTGCCGCCTACCGCGGCGGCTACCTCCCGGAGGAACGGCGGGCCCTGGAGCGTGCCCTGCACTCGGGCGCGCTGCTCGGGCTCGCCTCCACCAGCGCCCTGGAGCTGGGCGTGGACGTGGCAGGCCTCGACGCCGTGCTGCTGGCCGGGTACCCCGGCACCCGCGCCTCCCTGTGGCAGCAGGCCGGCCGGGCCGGCCGCGAGGGCGGTGGCGCCCTGGCCATCCTCATCGCCCGCGACGACCCTCTGGACACCTACCTGGTGCACCACCCCGACTCGCTGTTCCGGCAACCCGTCGAGTCGACCGTGCTGGACCCGGACAACCCGCACGTCCTCGCGCCCCACCTGTGCGCGGCCGCGGCCGAGCTTCCGCTGGCGACTCCGGGGGACCTGGAGCTGTTCGGCCCCTCCGCGCAGATACTCCTGCCCCAGCTCGAGCGCCGCGGGATGCTGCGGCGACGCGGCCAGAACTCCTGGTTCTGGACCCGCCGCGAACGCGCCGCCGATCTCGTGGACATCCGGGGCGAGGGCGGCTCGCCCGTCCGGGTGGTCGAGGCGGACACCGGCCGGCTGCTCGGCACCGTCGACGCCGGCGCCGCGCACACCACCGTCCACACCGGCGCGGTCCACCTCCACCAGGGCCGCAGCTACCTGGTGCGCGAGCTGGACCTGGACGACTCGGTGGCCCTGGTCGCCGAAGCCGACCCGCCGTACAGCACAGTCGCCCGCGACACGACCCACATCGCCGTCCTGAGCACGGACCGTCAGGTCGCCTGGGGCGACGCCACCTTGAACTTCGGCTCGGTGGAGGTGACCAACCAGGTCGTCTCCTACCTGAAACGTCGGTTGCTCACCGGCGAGATCCTCGGCGAGACCAAGCTCGACCTGCCGCCGCGCACCCTGCGCACCCGCGCGGTGTGGTGGACCGTCACCGAGGAGCAGCTGGAGGACGCCGGCTTCCTCCCGGAGGAGCTCCCCGGGGCCGCCCACGCGGCCGAACACGCCTCCATCGGCTTGCTTCCGCTCTTCGCGACCTGCGACCGATGGGACATCGGCGGAGTCTCCGTCCCCCTCCACCCCGACACCGGCCTGCCCACCGTCTTCGTCTACGACGGTCACTCGGGCGGTGCCGGCTTCGCCGAGCGGGGCTTCGAACGCGCCCGGGAGTGGCTCTCCGCCACCCTCCAGGCCATCACCTCGTGCGAGTGCGAGCGCGGTTGCCCGTCCTGCATCCAGAGCCCCAAGTGCGGCAACGGAAACGACCCGCTGGACAAGCAGGGCGCCATCCGGCTGCTGACGCTGCTGCTCGCCGGACCGGAGGTCGGTACGAGGCCGGCACCCCACACCCAGAGGCCGCCCAGCCCCGCGCCGGGCTCCGACTCCGGCTCCCGCTCCCGCTCCGGCTCCGGCTCCGGCTCCGGCTCCGGCTCCGGCTCCGGCTCCGGCTCCGGCTCCGGCTCCGGCTCCGGCTCCGACGAGGGATAACCGGTGGAGCGCCCCGGCAGGCTCTGCCTACGGTTCGTGGGTGACTACGGAGCAGACGACGGCCAGCCCTGAAGCACAGACCGCGGAAGGCTACCTACGGGCCTTCCACGACAAGGCGCCCGGTCGGTTGGTGGAGGGCGTGAACACCCGTCGCGTCTCCGACGGACGGACCAGCCACGAGGTACTGGCGGACCGAGTCGGTCATGTCAGGAGTGTCCTCGACCTCGGCTGCGCGGACGGGGGTCTGCTGGCCCTCTTCGGTGCGCGCGGCGTCGAGACCCTCGCCGGGGTCGACCTCTCCTCCCGCGAGCTGGAGATCGCACGCCGCAGGCCCGAGCTGGCCGACGCCCGACTCCACCACGGGCGCGCTCAGGAACTTCCCTTCGCGGACCACTCCTTCGACGCCGTGGTCTCGCACATGGCCCTGATGCTGATGGCCGACGTGGAGCAGGTCGTCGCCGAGGCGGCCCGGGTCCTGGTAGCGGGCGGCGTGCTGGCCGTGGCAGTCGGCGGTGGCCCCGTCGGCGGCGAGGCCATGGAACTCTTCCTCGAGCTCGCCACCCCCTACCTCATGTCGACACGGACCGGGGAGCGCCGTCCCCGGCTCGGCGACCCCCGCAGCCGCACGCGCGAGGGTCTTGACGGGCTGCTGGCCCCGCAGGGCTTCGCACCTGCGGACTGGGAGCCCTTCAGCCTCAGCATGAGCGGCTCCACCGAGGAGGTGTGGCGGCTGATGCTCGACACTTACTACGACCTGACCCAGCTCGACGAGGCGACCCTGGAGCAGTTGCACCAGGAGTTCGCCGACGCCTCCCGTTCCCTGCTGACCACCGACCGGCAACTGCCCTGCGGCCTGCGGATCAACCTGGCAACGACGCGGCTGACCGGCACGCCGCT
>NZ_BBPP01000067.1:24051-27953 GCF_000787835.1 Streptacidiphilus melanogenes | reverse complement strand
CGTCCGCGGCATCCCCGTGGACTGGCAGGCCTTCCTCACCCGCAACAGCAGCGGCTGGGTCGACCTGCCCACCTACGCCTTCAACCGCGAGCACTACTGGCTCGAGGCCACGGCCTCCGCGCCGGCCGTCGCTCCAGTGGACGAGGTGGACGCCCGCTTCTGGGAAGCGATCGAGCGGGAGGACCTGGACGCGCTGGCCGCCACTCTGGAGGTCGAGAGCGGCAGCGAGCTCGGCGCGGTCCTGCCGATGCTGTCCGCCTGGCGTCGGCAGAGCCGCGAGCAGAACACGATCGACGCCTGGCGCTACCAGATCAGCTGGAAGCCGGTCACCGAGGCCGCGTCGGGCGTGCTGTCGGGGACCTGGCTGGTGGCCGTCCCGGCGGGCCGGGTCGAGGACCCGGCTGTGTCCGCCACGGTGACCATGCTGACAGGTCGGGGTGTGGACGTCCGCGAGGTCGTCGTGACACCGGAGGCCGCGGACCGTGGCGTCATGGCGGAGCTGCTGCGTGAGGCAGTGGCTGACGGTGCGTCGGTGTCGGGCGTGGTCTCGCTGCTCGCGTGGGACGAGGCGTTCGCGGTGGCCGGGACCCTGACGCTGGTGCAGGCGCTGGGCGATGCGCGGATCGACGCCCCGCTGTGGTGCGTGACGCGCGGTGCGGTCGCGACGGCCCGCTCCGAGCGGCCGCTGAGCGCGCTGCAGGCGCAGTTGTGGGGTCTGGGCCGGGTGGTGGCCCTGGAGCATCCGGAGCGTTGGGGTGGTCTGGTCGACCTCCCGGGCAGCGTGGACGACCGGGTCCTCTCCCGCCTGGCGGGCGTGTTGGGCGGCCTTGCGGGTGAGGATCAGGTCGCGGTCCGGGCGTCGGGTGTGTTCGGTCGTCGTCTGGTGCGGGCGTCGCGCGGGGAGGGAGCCACGTGGCAGCCGTCCGGCACGGTGCTGGTCACCGGCGGGACGGGTGCGCTGGGTGCGGAGGTGGCGCGTTGGCTGGTGCGCAACGGCGCTGAGAGTCTGGTGCTGACGAGTCGTCGCGGGTTGGACGCGCCTGGCGCGGTCGAGCTGCGGGACGAGCTGGCCGCCGAGGGTGTGAGCGTGACGGTCGCGGCGTGCGATGCGGCCGACCGTGAGGCGCTGGCCGCGCTGCTGGCCGAGTACCCGGTGTCGGCGGTGTTCCACACGGCCGGTGTGGTTGGACGACGGTGTGGTGGACGGGCAGACGGCGGAGCGTTTCGCCGCGGTGGCCCGTCCCAAGGTGGACGCTGCGCGCAATCTGCACGAACTCACCAAGGACCTCTCGGCGTTCGTGCTGTTCTCCTCGATGGCGGGTTCGGTCGGCAGTGCCGGGCAGTCCAACTACGCCGCCGCCAACGCGTTCCTGGACGCGCTGGCCGAGCAGCGCCGGGCCGACGGCCTGGCTGCCACCTCGATCGCCTGGGGCGCCTGGGCCGAAGCGGGCCTGGCGACCGAAGAGGTGGTCGCTGACCGGCTGCGTCGCGACGGCGTGGTCGGCATGACCCCGGTACTGGCGATCGCCGCGATGCAGCAGGCGCTGCAGAACGGCGACAGGACGGTGACCATCGCCGACGTCGACTGGGACCGGGTGGCGGCGGAGACCGCTGCCGTTCGTCCGAGCCGACTCTTCGACGAGATCCCTGAGGCCCACGCGGTCATGACGGCCGCGCTCGCGCCGGCCGCCGTGCCGGGCGAGTCCTCGCTGGCCGGGCGGCTTGCCGCCCTGTCTCCCGCCGAGCAGGGGCGCGCGCTGTTGGACCTGGTGCGCGCCCAGGTGGCGGCGGTGCTGGGTTACGCCGACGCGGCCGCGGTGGAGGCAGGTCGGGCGTTCAAGGAGTTGGGCTTCGACTCGCTGACGGCGGTGGACCTGCGCAACCGGATGAACGCCGCGACCGGGCTCAAGCTGCCGGCCACGCTGGTCTTCGACTACCCGTCGGCGACCGCGCTGGCCGACCACCTGCGCACCGAACTGCTCGGTACGCAGGAGGAGATCCACGCCTCCCTGCCCGCCGTCGCCGTGACGGACGACGATCCGATCGCCATCGTCGCGATGAGCTGCCGATTCCCCGGCGGCGTCAGCACTCCTGAGGAGCTGTGGCAGTTGCTCGTCGCCGGTGAGGACGCCATCGGGGCGTTCCCCGCCGACCGTGGCTGGGACCTCGCGGGCCTGTACCACCCGGACCCGGACCACCAGGGCACCACGTACGCCCGCGGCGGCGGGTTCATGGACGGGGTCACGGAGTTCGACTCGACGTTCTTCGGGATCTCGCCGCGCGAGGCGCTGTCGATGGACCCGCAGCAGCGTCTCCTGCTGGAGACCTCGTGGGAGGTCTTCGAGCGGGCCGGCATCGACCCGGTCTCGCTGCGCGGCAGCCAGTCCGGTGTCTTCATCGGCACCAACGGCCAGGACTACGCCAACCTGCTGGTCGACGGCCTGGAAGGCGTCGAGGGTCACCGGCTCACGGGTACGGCGACGAGTGTGATCTCGGGTCGGCTGTCGTACACGTTCGGGCTTGAGGGTCCTGCGGTCTCCGTGGACACGGCCTGCTCGGCGTCGTTGGTGGCGCTGCACATGGCGGTGCAGGCGCTGCGCAGCGGGGAGTGCTCGCTGGCGCTGGCCGGTGGTGTGACGGTGATGTCCACCCCGGATCTGTTCGTGGAGTTCAGCCGTCAGCGTGGTCTGTCGGCGGACGGCCGGTGCAAGGCGTTCGCGGGTGCTGCGGACGGCACGGGCTGGGGTGAGGGCGCGGGCATGCTGCTCGTCGAGCGGCTCTCGGACGCGCAGCGCAACGGGCACCCGGTGCTCGCGGTCGTGCGCGGTTCGGCCGTGAACCAGGACGGTGCCAGCAACGGCCTGACCGCGCCGAACGGTCCGTCGCAGCAGCGGGTGATCCGTCAGGCGCTGGCCTCGGCCGGGCTGACGGCGGACCAGATCGACGCGGTCGAGGCCCACGGCACCGGCACCAAGCTCGGCGACCCGATCGAGGCCCAGGCCCTGCTCGCCACCTACGGCAAGGACCGGGACGCCGA
The DNA here is from genome assembly GCF_000787835.1 of Streptacidiphilus melanogenes. Classification (GTDB taxonomy): domain Bacteria; phylum Actinomycetota; class Actinomycetes; order Streptomycetales; family Streptomycetaceae; genus Streptacidiphilus; species Streptacidiphilus melanogenes. The sequence goes on along the minus strand of NZ_BBPP01000067.1, from coordinate 24,916 downwards.
CTCCCCGCTCTGGCTGGGCGGCGTGAAGTCCAACATCGGGCACACGCAGGCGGCGGCAGGTGTGGCCGGTGTGATCAAGATGGTGCTGGCCATGCAGCACGGCGTGCTTCCGAAGACGCTCCACGTGGACGAGCCCACCCCGCACGTCGACTGGTCGGCGGGCGCGGTGGAGCTGCTGACCGAGACCCGGCCCTGGCCGGAGACCGGCGCGCCGCGCCGCGCGGGTGTCTCCGCGTTCGGCATCAGCGGGACCAACGCGCACACCATCCTGGAGCAGGCGCCAGAACCTGCGGAGGAGCCGGCCGTCGAGGCGACCGTGTCGCCCTCGGCGCTGCCGGTGGTCCTCTCCGCGAAGCACGACACCGCCCTGCGGGCCCAGGCCGAGCGGCTGATGCCGCTCGCCGGGGACGCGGAACTCCCTTCTCTGGCCTTCTCGTTGGCGACCGGCCGGGCGGCGCTGGAGCGCCGTGCGGTGGTGATCGCCGCCGAGCGCGATGAACTGCTGAACGGACTGGACGCGTTGGCGGCGGGCAGCTCCGCGGCGGGCGTGGTGCGCGGGTCGGTGGTGGAGGGGCGCACGGCGTTCCTGTTCACCGGTCAGGGCAGTCAGCGGGCGGGGATGGGCGCCGAACTCTACGGCGCGTTCCCGGTGTTCGCGGATGCGTTGGACGAGGTGTTCGCGCATCTGGACCAGCATCTGGATCGTCCGCTGCGCGAGGTGGTCTTCGCGGGTGAGCGGATCGACGAGACGGCGTACACGCAGCCTGCGTTGTTCGCTCTTGAGGTGGCGCTGTTCCGCCTGCTCGAGTCGTGGGGTGTGACGCCGGACTTCCTGGCGGGGCACTCCATAGGTGAGCTGGCCGCC
>NZ_BBPP01000067.1:9509-23651 GCF_000787835.1 Streptacidiphilus melanogenes | reverse complement strand
TTGCCGAGAGCGTGACCTTCCACGCTCCCCGGATCCCGATCGTCTCGACGCTGGACCAGGACGCCGACCTGACGTCGCCCGAGTACTGGGTGCGTCACGTCCGCGAGGCGGTCCGCTTCCGCGACGCCGTCGAGACCCTGGAGCGCGAGGGTGTCCGTACCTTCGTGGAGCTGGGTCCGGACGGCACCCTGTCCGCGCTCGGCCAGGACTGCGCCACCGAGGACAGCAGTGCGTTCGCGCCGGTCCTGCGGGCGGAGCGTCCGGAGGTTCGCACGCTGACCACGGCGCTTGCGCAGGCCCACGTGCGCGGGGTGACCGTCGACTGGACGGCGTTCTACGCCGGCACCGGTGCCCGGCGCGTCGACCTGCCCACGTACGCCTTCCAGCGCCAGTCGTACTGGCCCGAGCGGCTGCCCGTCATCGCTCCGTCCGGCGCGACCTCGGCCGGCACGGACGCGACGGACGCGGGCTTCTGGCAGGCTGTGGAGAGCGAGGATCTGGCTGCGCTGGCCGCCACCTTGGAGGTGGACGCGAGCGACGCCGAGTCGCCGCTGAGCGCCCTGGCCCCCGTGCTGCCGGTGCTCTCGGCCTGGCGTCGCCAGCAGCGCGAGCAGTCGACCGTGGACGGCTGGCGCTACCGGGTCTCCTGGCAGCCGCTGCCCACCACCATGGAGAGCACCGCACTGCGCGGCACCTGGCTGGTCGTGGTCCCGGCCGCGTCGGCTGGGCACGGCAGCGTACAGACCACCGTCCATGCGCTCGCCGACCGAGGGGCCACGGTTCGCGGCCTCACGGTGGACGCCTCCGCCTGCGACCGCGGCCACCTGGCCGAGGAACTGCGCGGCGTGGTGGCCGAGACGGCCGACCTGGCCGGCGTGCTGTCGCTGCTCGCTCTGGACGAGGAGCCGCACCCGAACCACCCGGTGTTGCCTGCCGGGTTCGCCGCCACGGTGGCACTGACCCAAGCCCTCGGCGACGCCGGGATCGGCGCACCGCTGTGGTGTGTGACCAGCGGGGCCGTCTCGACCGGCCCGGTCGACAGTGCCGCAAGCGCGGCGCGGGCCCAGGTCTGGGGTCTGGGCCGGGTGGTGGCCCTGGAGCACCCGGACCGCTGGGGCGGCTTGGTCGACCTGCCGGAGGCGGTGGACGAGCGGGCGGCTGCCCGCCTGGCCGCGATCCTGGCCGGTGCGGGGGCGGACGGCGAGGACCAGTTGGCGGTTCGCCGCTCGGGCGTCCTGGTCCGCCGCCTGGTGCGCGCCACCCGCCCGCAGGCCCCGGCGGCCACCTGGCAGCCGCGCGGCACGGTGCTGGTCACCGGTGGCACCGGCGCCCTGGGCGCCGAGGTGGCCCGCTGGCTGGCCCGTGGCGGTGCCGAGCACCTGGTGCTCACCGGCCGACGCGGTGCGGATGCGCCCGGTGCCGCCGAACTGCGCGACGAGCTGGCGGCGTTGGGCGCGCGGGTCACCCTGGAGGCGTGTGACGTCGCGGACCGCTCGGCGGTCGACGCCCTGGTGAAGCGGCTCCTCGTGGACGGCCGCGACGCGGCGCCGCTGCGCGCGGTGGTCCACGCGGCCGGCCTCACCCAGGACACCGCGCTGGCCGACAGCGACCTGGCTGAGCTCGCCTGGGTGATGGACGCCAAGGTCTCCGGCGCGGTCCACCTGGACGCCGCGCTCGGCGACACCGAGCTGGACGCCTTCGTGCTCTTCTCCTCGATCGCCGGTGTGTGGGGCAGCGGCGGCCAGGCTGGCTACGCGGCGGGCAACGCCTTCCTGGACGCGCTCGCCGAGCGTCGCCGTGCGGCGGGCCTCGCGGCAACGTCCGTGGCGTGGGGCCCGTGGGGCGAGATCGGCATGGCCGCCGAGGATCCGCAGGCCGCCGAGCAACTGCGCCGCCGTGGTCTGCGGGTGATGGCTCCCGAGCTGGGGATCACCGCCCTGCAGCAGGCGCTGGACCACCAGGAGACGGCGCTGACCGTCGCCGACGTGGACTGGGCGCTGTTCGCACCGGCCTTCGCCGCCGCCCGTCCCCGTCCGCTGATCGACGGGGTGCCCGAGGCCCGCGAAGCCCTGGCGGGCACGGTGGTCCAGGGCGAGGGCGACGTGCCCGACCAAGCCGAGGCGTTCCAGGAGCGGCTGCGGGTCCTGCCCGTCGCCGACCGGGACCGTGCCCTGCTCGATCTGGTGCGGACCGAGGTCGCCGCGGTGCTGGGCTACGGCGGCGCGGGCGCCGTGGAGGCCGCAAGGGCCTTCAACGAGCTCGGCTTCGACTCGCTCACCGCGGTCGAGCTGCGCAACCGCCTCACGGCAGCCACCGGCCTGCGGCTGCCGACCAGCCTGGTCTTCGACTACCCGAACCCCACGGCCCTGGCCGGTCACCTCGGCGCGGAGATCGTGCCGGACACGGCCGACGGCGCCGCGCCGGTCCTCGCCGAGCTCGACGCACTGGACCAGCGCCTCTCCTCCCTGTCCCCCGATCACGCCGACCGGGAGCGCGTCACGGCGCGTCTCCAGGCCCTCCTGTCGAAGTGGAACGCGACCGACGATGCAGCAGACAGCGCCGAGGACGACGAGTTGGCCAACGCGTCGGCCGACGACCTCTTCGACATCATCAGCCGGGAATTCGGGCGGGACTGACGTGCGCCTCTTGTCGACCGTCCAGCACCCGACCCCGGTCCGGATCCCGGTCCCGACCCCGACCGAGGCGTCCCGCGTGATCACCGCACTTGTCCCGGCTTCCCGGAAGGTGGCCCTCTGATGGCAGACGAAAAGAAGCTCCTCGACCACCTCAAGTGGATGACCGCGGAGCTGCGCAAGACCACCCGCCGACTGCGCGAGGTCGAGGACGCCGACCAGGAGCCCATCGCGATCGTGGCGATGAGCTGCCGCCTGCCCGGCGGGGTGCGCTCGCCGGAGGACCTGTGGCAGCTGGTGGCCACCGGCGGGGACGCCATCACCCCGTTCCCCGCCGACCGCGGCTGGGACGAGGGCCTCTACCACCCGGACCCGGACCACCCGGGCACGGTCTACGCGACCGGCGGCGGCTTCCTGCACGACGCGGGCCGCTTCGACCCGGAGTTCTTCGGCATCAGCCCGCGTGAGGCGCTCGCGATGGACCCGCAGCAGCGCCTGCTGCTGGAGGCGTCCTGGGAGGTCTGCGAGCGGGCGGGCATCGACCCGGCCACCCTGCGCGGCAGCCGCACCGGTGTGTACGTCGGCGGCAGCTACCAGGGCTACGGCTCGGAGCTGGCGGAGGTGCCGGAAGGCGTCGAGGGCCGCCTGCTGACCGGCAACGCGACCAGCGTGCTCTCCGGTCGCATCGCCTACACCCTGGGCCTGGAGGGCCCGGCCGCCACCCTGGACACGGCCTGTTCGTCCTCGCTGGTCGCCCTGCACTGGGCGTGCCAGGCGCTGCGGCGCGGCGACTGCTCGCAGGCCCTGGTCGGCGGCGTGACCGTGATGGCCACGCCGGATGTGTTCGTCGAGTTCAGCCGCCAGCGCGGGCTGGCGGCGGACGGCCGCTGCAAGTCCTTCGCCGGTGCAGCCGACGGGACCGGCTGGTCCGAGGGCGTCGCGATGCTGCTCGTCGAGCGGCTCTCCGACGCACGGCGCAACGGGCACCCGGTGCTCGCGGTGGTGCGCGGCTCGGCCGTCAACCAGGACGGCGCGAGCAACGGTCTGACGGCTCCCAACGGTCCGGCCCAGCAGAAGGTCATCCGCCAGGCCCTGGGTGACGCCCGGCTGACGGCCGACCAGGTGGACGCGGTCGAGGCGCACGGCACCGGCACCACCCTCGGCGACCCGATCGAGGCCCAGGCGCTGCTGGCCACCTACGGCCGCGAGCGCGCCGCCGAGCGGCCGCTGTGGCTGGGCTCGCTCAAGTCGAACATCGGGCACACCCAGGCCGCGGCCGGTGTGGCCGGTGTGATCAAGATGGTCATGGCGATCCGGCACGGCGTGCTGCCGCAGACCCTGCACGTGGACGAGCCGACGCCGCACGTGGACTGGTCGGCCGGTGCGGTGGAGCTGCTCACCGAGGCGCGCGGGTGGCCGGAGACCGGTGAACCGCGCCGGGCTGCGGTCTCCTCCTTCGGCGTCAGCGGCACCAACGCGCACACGATCCTGGAGCAGGCGCCGATCCCGGGGGAGGGCGACGAGCCGGCGACCGAGGAACCGGACGGTGCGTCGGCCTCGTCCCCCGCGCCGTCTGCGGCGCCGGTGGCCACCGCGCTCGTGCCGTGGCTGCTCTCCGCGCGCAGCGCCGACGCGCTGCGCGTCCAGGCCGGCCAGCTGCTGGCCCGACTGGCCACGGATGAGACGCCCACCCCCCTCGACCTCGGCTACTCCCTGGCCACCACCCGGGCGTCCCTGCCGCACCGCGCGGTACTGGTCGGCGCCGAGCTCGACGACTTCCGGCGCGGTCTGCAGGCGCTGGCGGCCGGGGAGCACGCGGCTCAGGCCGTGGTGCGCGGTGCCGTTACCGAGGGCGGCCTCGCCTTCCTGTTCACCGGCCAGGGCAGTCAGCGCGCCGGAATGGGCCGTGAGCTGTACGAGGCGTTCCCGGTGTTCGCGGCGGCGTTCGACGCGGTCTGCGCGGAGCTGGACCGGCACCTCGACCGTGCGCTGAAGGACGTGGTGTTCGCCGCCGAGGGCGAGTTGGTCCACCAGACGGGGTACACCCAACCGGCGCTGTTCGCGGTCGAGGTGGCGCTGTTCCGCCTGGTCGAGTCGTGGGGGATGCGACCGGACTTCCTGGCCGGTCACTCGATCGGTGAGATCGCCGCTGCCCACGTGGCAGGTGTGCTGTCGCTCGCCGATGCGGCGAAGCTGGTCGCGGCGCGCGGCCGCTTGATGCAGGCGCTGCCGTCGGGCGGCGCGATGGTGGCGGTACGGGCATCCGAGGCCGAGGTGCTGTCCCTGGTGTCCGACGAGGTGGGCGTCGCCGCCGTCAACGGACCGAACTCGGTCGTGCTCTCCGGTGCCGAGCAGGCCGTCCTGGAGGTGGCCGCGAGGCTTGCCACCGAAGGACGCAAGACGAAGCGGCTGACGGTCAGTCACGCGTTCCACTCGCCGTTGATGGACCCGATGCTGGACGAGTTCCGCAAGGTCGCGGAGTCGTTGGACTTCGACGAGCCCCGGATCCCGATCGTCTCCACCCTCGACCAGTTCGCCGACCTCACCACGCCCGAGTACTGGGTGCGGCACGTGCGCGAGGCGGTGCGCTTCCGCGACGCCGTCGAGAGCCTGGAGCGCGAGGGTGTCCGCACCTTCCTGGAGCTGGGCCCGGACGGCACGTTGTCCGCGATGGGACAGGACTGCGCCGCCGAGGAGAACAGCGCTTTCGCGCCGGTCCTGCGTGCGGGCCGCCCCGAGGTCGAGACACTGCTGACCGGCGTCGGGCAGGCCCAGGTGCGTGGCGGCGCGCTGGACCGGGCGGCGCTCTTCGCCGGCCGCGCCGCCCGCCGGGTCGAGCTGCCCACCTACGCCTTCCAGCACGACTGGTTCTGGCTGGAGTCGGGTGGCGGCTCCGCCGCCGTACCGGACGCGTCGGCCGGTCGGCCGGACGCCCGGTTCTGGGCGGCGGTGGAGCGTGAGGACGTCGCGGAGCTGGCCGAGACGCTCGCCGTCGCGGACGGCGCGGCGCTGGGCGCGGTGCTGCCCGCGCTGTCGGCGTGGCGTCGGCGGAGCCGCGAGCAGTCCGTCGTGGACGGCTGGCGCTACCGGGTCAGTTGGAGTCCCGTCACCGACGCCGTTTCCGGTGTCCTGTCGGGGACCTGGCTGGTGGCGGTGCCGGTCGGGCAGGTCGCGCATGCCGACGTCCAGGGCGTGGTCCGGTTGCTGACCGGCCTCGGCGCCGACGTCCGTCTGGTCGAGCCGGCCGCCCCGGAGCGGGCTGCCGTCACGGACGCCCTGCATGCCGCGGTCTCCGACGGCGGCTCGGTCTCCGGCGTCGTCTCCCTGCTGGCCTGGGACGAGGCGTGCGCGCTCGCCGGAACGCTGGCGCTGGTGCAGGCGCTGGGCGACGCGCGGATCGACGCGCCGCTGTGGTGCGTGACGGTCGGCGCGGTCTCGACCGGTGACTCCGACCGGCTGGCCAGCCCCGTACAGGCGCAGCTGTGGGGGCTGGGCCGGGTGGTGGCGTTGGAGCACCCGGAGCGCTGGGGTGGTCTGGTCGATCTCCCCGAGGCCCCGGACACGCGCGCGCTCACCCACCTCGTGACGCTGCTCGCCGGTGACGAGGACCAGGTCGCTGTTCGTCCGTCGGGTGTCCTCGCCCGCCGGCTGGTGCGGGCCTCGCGTGGGGTGGCGGTCGAGTGGCGGCCGTCCGGCACGGTGCTGGTGACCGGCGGGACCGGTGCGCTGGGCGCGGAGGTGTCGCGTTGGCTGGTGCGCAGCGGCGCCGAGAGCCTGGTGCTGACGAGTCGTCGTGGTCCGGACGCCCCCGGTGCGGTCGAGTTGCGGGACGAGCTCGCCGCCACCGGTGCGAGCGTCACCGTCGCCGCGTGTGACGTGGCCGACCGTGACGCGCTCGCCGCGCTCCTCGCGTCGCTGGAGCACCCGGTCACCGCCGTGTTCCACACGGCCGGCGTGCTGGACGACGGCGTCGTGGACGGGCAGACCGCGGAGCGCTTCGCCGCCGTGGCCCGACCCAAGGTGGACGCAGCCCGCAACCTGCACGAACTCACCGAGGACCTCTCGGCGTTCGTGCTGTTCTCCTCCACCGCCGGCACCATCGGCAACGCCGGTCAGTCCAACTACGCCGCCGCCAACGCCTACCTGGACGCCCTGGCCGAGCAGCGCCGGGCCGACGGCCTGGCCGCCACGTCCATTGCCTGGGGTCCGTGGAGCAGCGGCGGCATGGCCACGGACGGAGCCCTGGAGCAGCGCCTGCGCCGGGAGGGCGTCCCGCCGATGGCCCCCGACCGGGCGATCGCCGCGCTTCGACAGGCGTTGGAGAACGGGGACAGCACCCTGGCCGTCGCCGACATCGACTGGGAGCTGCTCCTCGGCGGCAGCGCGACCGGTCGGCGCGGCACCGCGCTCTTCGACCGGATCCCCGAGGCCCGCGCCGCGCTGGCCAAGGAGGGCGCCGACACCGCCGACGTCGGGTCGCCGGTCGGCCCGCTGGCCCAGCGGCTGGCCGCGCTGTCCCCGGGGGAGCGCGAGCGCGTCCTGCTCGACGCGGTCCGCACCGAGGTGGCCACCGTGCTCGGCTACGCGACGCCGGACGCGGTGGACGCCGCGCGCGCGTTCAAGGAGCTGGGCTTCGACTCGCTGACCGCGGTCGAGCTGCGCAACCGGCTGAACGCTGTCACCGGCCTGACCCTGCCGACCACGCTGGTCTTCGACTACCCGACCTCTGCCGCGCTCGCCGGATTCCTGCGCACCGAACTGCTCGGTACGCAGGAGGTCGAGGCGTCCCTGCCCACGGTTGCTGCTGGGGACGACGAGCCGATCGCCATCGTCAGCATGACCTGCCGCTTCCCCGGCGACGTCAGCAGCCCGGAGCAGCTGTGGCAGCTGCTCGCCTCCGGCACCGACGCGGTCTCCGGCTTCCCGACCGACCGCGGCTGGGACCTGGACGCCCTGCACAGCGACGACCCGGAGCAGAGCGGCACCTGCTATGCCCGTGAAGGTGGCTTCCTCCACGACGCCGCCCAGTTCGACCCGACCTTCTTCGGGATCTCGCCGCGTGAGGCGCTGGCGATGGACCCGCAGCAGCGCCTGCTGTTGGAGACCTCCTGGGAGGCCTTCGAGCGCGCCGGCATCGACCCGACCACCCTGCGCGGCAGCCAGGCCGGCGTCTTCGTCGGCACCAACGGCCAGGACTACCTCGCCCTCGCCGCCACCGCGGCGGAGGAGCTGGAGGGTCAGCTCGGCACCGGCACCGCCGCCAGCGTGGTCTCCGGCCGGCTCTCGTACACCTTCGGCCTGGAGGGCCCGGCCGTCACCGTCGACACCGCCTGCTCGTCCTCGTTGGTCGCCCTGCACTGGGCGATCCAGGCGCTGCGCAACGGCGAGTGCACGATGGCGCTCGCGGGCGGTGTGACCGTGATGTCCACGCCGGGCGCGTTCGTGGAGTTCAGCCGACAGCGCGGCCTGGCCGCCGACGGCCGCTGCAGGCCGTTCGCGGCGGCGGCCGACGGCACCGGCTGGGGCGAGGGCGTCGGCATGCTGCTCGTGGAGCGGCTGTCGGATGCCCGGCGAAACGGCCACCCGGTGCTCGCGGTGGTGCGCGGCTCGGCCGTCAACCAGGACGGTGCGAGCAACGGTCTGACGGCTCCCAACGGTCCGGCCCAGCAGCGGGTCATCCGGCAGGCGCTGGCCGCCGCCGGGCTCTCGGCGGACGAGGTGGACGCGGTGGAGGCGCACGGCACCGGCACCACGCTGGGCGACCCGATCGAGGCGCAGGCGCTGCTGGCCACCTACGGGCAGCGTCCGGCCGACCGGCCGCTGTGGCTGGGTTCGATCAAGTCCAACATCGGGCACACCCAGGCCGCGGCCGGTGTCGCGGGCATCATCAAGATGGTGCTGGCGATGCGCCACGGCGTGCTCCCGCAGAGCCTGCACGTCGACGCCCCCAGCCCGCACGTCGACTGGTCGACGGGCGCGGTGGAGGTGCTGGCCGAGGCGCGCGAGTGGCCCGAGACCGGCCGTCCGCGCCGGGCCGGGGTGTCGTCCTTCGGTGTGAGCGGGACCAACGCCCACGTGGTGCTGGAGCAGGCTCCGGCCGCCGAGCCCGTCGAGACGTCCGCGCTGACGTCCGCCCCGTCCCCGCTTCCGCTGGTCCTTTCGGCCCGCTCGGAGCCGGCGCTGCGCGCGCAGGCGGAGCGGCTGCGCTCCCTCAGCGGCGGCGCGGCGGGGAACCGGCTGGTGGATCTGGCCTACTCGCTGGCGACCGGCCGCGCCGCCCTGGAGCACCGGGCCGTCGTGGTCGCCGACGACGATCAGGGGTTCCTGGGGGGTCTTCAGGGGTTGGTCTCAGGTGCCCCCGGTGCGAGCGTGGTCACCGGCTCGGCCACGGGCGGCAGGTCCGCCTTCCTCTTCACCGGCCAGGGCAGTCAGCGGGCTGGCATGGGAGCTGAGTTGTACGAGACGTACCCGGTGTTCGCCGAGGCTCTCGACGCCGTGTGCGCGGAGCTCGACGGGTACCTGGAGCGTCCGCTGCGGGATGTGATCGCGGAAGGCGGCGAGCCGCTGAACCGGACCGGCAACACCCAGCCGGCGCTGTTCGCGGTCGAGGTGGCGCTGTTCCGCCTGGTCGAGTCGTGGGGGCTGACACCGGACTTCCTCGCGGGTCATTCGATTGGCGAGATCGCGGCCGCGCACGTCGCCGGGGTGCTGTCGCTCGGCGATGCGGCGAAGCTGGTGGCGGCGCGTGGCAGGCTGATGCAGGCGCTGCCGTCGGGTGGTGCGATGGTGGCGGTGCAGGCGTCCGAGGACGAGGTGCTGCCGCTGCTGTCCGACGAGGTGGGGATCGCCGCCGTCAACGGGCCGACCTCCGTGGTGATCTCGGGTGCTCAGCAGGCCGTCCTGGAATTGGCCGAGAAGCTGGCCGCCGAAGGGCGCAAGACGAAGCGGCTGACGGTCAGCCATGCGTTCCACTCGCCGCTGATGGACCCGATGCTGGACGAGTTCCGCATGGTGGTCGAGGGGTTGGAGTTCCACGAGCCGCAGATCCCGATCGTCTCCACTCTCGACCGGTCCGCCGACCTCACCACGCCCGAGTACTGGGTGCGGCATGTCCGCGAAGCCGTCCGCTTCCGCGACGCCGTCGCGACCTTGGAGCGCGAGGGTGTCCGCACCTTCCTGGAGCTCGGCCCGGACGGGACCCTGACCGCGCTCGCGCAGGACTGCGTCACCGTCGACGACGCCACCTTCGCCCCCGCCCTGCGCGCCGACCGCGCGGAGGGACGGACGCTGGTGACCGCCCTCGCCCAGGTCCACGCCCGGGGACAGGCGGTGGACTGGCCGGCTTACTTCGCGGGCACCGACGCCCGGCGTGTCGACCTGCCCACCTACGCCTTCCAGCGGGAGCGCTACTGGCCCACGCCCGCAGCCGCGTCGCCGACCGCCGGTGCCACCGGCCCGGACGCGACGGACGCCCGCTTCTGGGAGACCGTCGAGCGCGAGGACCTGGAGGCGCTGACCGCCACGCTGGGCCTGGACGGCGACCAGCCGCTGAGCTCGGTGCTGCCCGCGCTGTCGACCTGGCGTCGGCAGAGCCGGACCCGCTCCACCGTGGACGGCTGGCGCTACCGGATCACCTGGAACCGCCTCGCGTTCACCCCCGCCGCCGCGCTCGCGGGCACCTGGCTGGTCGTCACGCCGGACGTGGACGCCGCCGCCGAGCCGACCGCCGCCGCGCTGGCGGCCCTGGCCGGTGCCGGTGCCGACACCCGTCGGCTCACCGTCAGCGCCGCCGAGCTCGAGGCCGGGCGCGCCGCGCTGGCCGAGCGGCTGCGCGGCGAGCTCGCCGAGGCCGGCCCGCTGGACGGCGTCGTCTCGCTGCTCGCCCTCGACGAGGATCCGCACCCGGCGCACCCCGCCCTGTCCGGCGGGCTGGCAGCCACCGCGCTGCTGGTGCAGGCGCTGGGCGACGCCGAAGTGGCCGCGCCGCTGTGGTGCCTGACCCGTGGCGCGGTCGCGACCGACGGCACCGACCGGGTCGCCAACCCCGGACAGGCCCAGGTCTGGGGTCTGGGCCGGGTGGTGTCCCTGGAGCACCCGGACCGCTGGGGAGGCCTGATCGATCTCCCCGCGCAACTGGACGAGCGCGCCCTGGCCCTGCTGATCGGCGCGCTGGCGGCCGACGACGGCGAGGACCAGCTCGCGGTGCGGCCTTCGGGTCTGCACACCCGCCGCCTGGTCCGCGCCTCGCAGGTCAGCGGCGGGAGCGGCGTCGACGGCGGCTCCTGGAAGCCGCGCGGCACGGTGGTGGTCACCGGCGGCACCGGCGCCCTAGGCGCCGAGGTGGCCCGCTGGTTGGCCCGAGGCGGCGCCGAGCACCTGGTGCTCACCAGCCGCCGTGGCGTCGATGCCCCCGGGGCGGCCGAACTGACGGCCGAGCTGACCGAGTTGGGCGTCACCGTCACCGTCGCCGCCTGCGACGTGGCCGACCGTGCGGCGCTCGCCGCCGTTCTCGCCGCCATCCCCGCCGACCGCCCCCTTACGGCCGTCGTGCACGCGGCCGGCGTGGTCGCCGACGCCGCTCTGCACGACAGCGAGCTCGCCGACCTGGCCGCCCTCGTCGAGGCCAAGGTGGCCGGGGCCGTACACCTGGACGACCTGCTCGGCGACACCGAGTTGGACGCCTTCGTCGCCTTCTCCTCCATCGCCGGGGTCTGGGGCAGCGGCGGCCAGGCGGGTTACGCCGCGGCCAACGCCTTCCTGGACGCCTTGGTCGAGGCCCGCCGGGCCCGCGGCCTGGCCGGTACCTCGGTGGCCTGGGGCCCGTGGGCCGAGGCCGGCATGGCCGCCGGCGAGGCCGCCGAGCAGCACCTGAGCCGGTTCGGGCTCCACCTGATGGCCCCTGGCCGTGCCCTGCTCGGCCTGCAGCTGGCCCTCGACGCGGGCGCGCCCACCGGGGTGGTCGCGGACGTCGACTGGACGCGCTTCGTCCCGTCCTTCACCGCCGCCCGCCGTCGCCCGCTGCTCGGCGAGCTGCCCGAGGTCCGCGAACTGCTGGCCGCCGAGCAGGCCGCGGAGCAGGCCGACCCGGCCTCCGCCGCGACGGGTGGCCCGGCCGGGCTGCGAGAGCGGCTCGCCGAGCTGAGCGACGCCGACCGCGACCGCGCGCTGCTGGAGTTGGTGCGCGGTCAGGTGGCCCAGGTGCTCGGATACTCCGGTGCGCACGCGGTCGAGGCCCGCATGGCCTTCCGGGCGCTCGGCTTCGACTCGCTGACGGCGGTCGAGCTGCGCAACCGACTGACCCGGGAGACCGGACTGAAGCTGTCGGCCAGCGCGGTCTTCGACTACCCGACGCCCACCGCCCTGGCCGATCACCTGCGCGACGCGGCCTTCCCGGAGCACGCCCGCGAGGCAGGCGTCGACCCCCAGGAGGCGGCGCTGCGCCAGGCCCTGGCGAGCATCCCGCTCGCCCGGTTCCGGGAGCTGGGACTCCTGGACACCCTGCTGCGGCTGGCCGACCCCGACGACCACGCCGGGAACGAGGACGGCGGTGACGAGTCGGACCTGATCGACTCGATCGACTCGCTGGACCTGGACAGCCTCATCGACCTCGCTCTCGACAGCAACGATTCCTGACACGTCCGAAGTGCGGAGCTCATCATGACCACGCCGAACGAAAAAGCAGTCGCAGCACTTCGGGCCTCCATCAAGGAGACCGAGCGACTGCGTCGGCAGAACCAGCAGCTGATCGCGGCCTCCAAGGAGCCGATCGCGATCGTCGCGATGAGCTGCCGGTTCCCTGGAGGCGTGGCATCACCGGAGGCGCTCTGGCGGCTGGTCGCCGACGGCGTCGACGCGATCGGCGAGTTCCCGGCCGACCGCGGGTGGCGACTGGACGACCTGTACGACGAGGACCCCGACCGCCAGGGCACCTTCTACGCCCGCGGCGGCGGGTTCCTCGCCGACGCCGCCCAGTTCGACCCGGCGTTCTTCGGCATCAGCCCGCGTGAGGCGCTGGCGATGGACCCGCAGCAGCGGCTGCTGCTGGAGACCTCCTGGGAGGCGTTCGAGCGGGCCGGCATCGACCCGGCGACGGTCCGCGGCAGCAGCACCGGCGTCTTCGTCGGCGCCTCCGCCTCGGGCTACGCCGGCGTGACCGACCAGATGCCGGACGGCGTCGAGGGCTACCTGCTCACCGGCAACGCGGCCGCCGTGGTCTCCGGCCGCGTCTCCTACACCTTCGGCCTTGAGGGCCCCGCGGTCACCGTGGACACGGCCTGCTCCTCCTCGCTGGTCTCACTGCACCTGGCGGTCCAGGCGCTGCGCAACGGCGAGTGCACGATGGCGCTCGCGGGCGGCGTGACCGTGCTCGCCACCCCGGACGTGTTCGTCGAGTTCAGCCGCCAGCACGGCCTGGCCACCGACGGCCGGTGCAAGGCCTTCGCTGCCGGTGCGGACGGCACCGGCTGGGCCGAGGGCGTCGGCATGCTGCTCGTCGAGCGGCTGTCGGACGCGCGCCGCAACGGGCACCCGGTGCTCGCGGTCGTGCGCGGTTCGGCCGTGAACCAGGACGGTGCGAGCAACGGCCTGACCGCGCCGAACGGGCCCTCGCAGCAGCGGGTGATCCGGCAGGCGCTGGAGAACGCCCGGCTGACGGCGGACCAGGTGGACGCCGTCGAGGCCCACGGCACGGGTACCACCCTGGGCGACCCGATCGAGGCCCAGGCGCTGCTCGCGACGTACGGGCAGGAACGCGAACGGCCGTTGCGGCTGGGGTCGTTGAAGTCCAACTTCGGGCACACGCAGGCTGCGGCGGGTGTGGCTGGTGTGATCAAGATGGTCATGGCGATGCGGCACGGTGTGTTGCCGCGGACGCTGCACGTGGACGAGCCGACGCCGCACGTCGATTGGTCGGCGGGTGCGGTGGAGCTGCTGACGGAGGCCACGGCGTGGCCGGAGACCGGCGCGCCGCGCCGCGCGGGTGTCTCGGCGTTCGGTGTGAGCGGGACCAACGCGCACACGATCCTGGAGCAGGCTCCCGAGATCTCCACGGAGGAGGTCGCCGAGTCGTCGGCTGCGCCGTCGGTCCTGCCGGTGCTCCTTTCGGCTCACGACACGGGCGCGCTGCGGGCCCAGGCCGAGCGGCTGCTGCTGGTCGCCGAGGAGGCCGAACTTCTCGACGTCGCAAACTCGTTGGCGACGGGCCGGGCGGCGCTGGAGCACCGTGCGGTGGTCGTGGCGGGGGAGCGGGAGGAACTCCTGCGCGGACTTGGCGCGTTCGCGGCGGGGGAGCCGATCACCAACGTCGTTGCGGGTTCGGTGGTCGAGGGGCGCACGGCGTTCCTCTTCACCGGTCAGGGCAGTCAGCGGGCCGGGATGGGCCGTGAGCTGTACGAGGCGTTCCCGGTGTTCGCGGCGGCGTTCGACGCGGTGTGCGCGGAGTTGGACGGGCTGCTGGACCGTCCGCTCAAGGATGTCGTGTTCGCGGGTGAGCGGATCGACGAGACGGCGT
>NZ_BBPP01000067.1:0-9062 GCF_000787835.1 Streptacidiphilus melanogenes | reverse complement strand
CTCTCCGACGAGGTGGGGATCGCGGCGGTCAACGGGCCGACCTCGGTGGTACTTTCGGGCACCGAGGCGGCCGTGCTGGCCGTGGCGGAGCAGCTGGCGACGCAGGGTCGCAAGACCAAGCGGCTGACGGTCAGCCACGCGTTCCACTCGCCGCTGATGGACCCGATGCTGGACGAGTTCCGCGCGGTCGTGGCGGGTCTGACCCTCCAGACTCCCCGGATCGCGATCGTCTCCACCCTCGACCAGGAGGCCGACCTCACCACGCCCGAGTACTGGGTGCGTCACGTCCGCGAGGCGGTCCGCTACCGCGACGCGATCGAGACGCTGGAGCGCGAGGGCGTCCGCACGTTCGTGGAGCTCGGCCCGGACGGCGTGCTCTCTGCCCTCGGCCAGGACTGCGCCACCGCCGACGACGTCATGTTCGCGCCGGTCCTGCGGGCAGAGCGCCCGGAGGTCCGCACGCTGACGACGGCGCTCGCGCAGGCCCACGTGCGCGGTGTCGCAGTGGACTGGCACGCCCTCTTGGCGGGGACCGGTGGCCGTCGGATCGACCTGCCCACCTACCCCTTCCAGCGGGCACGGTACTGGCTGGAGGGCGGCACCTCGACCGGGGATCCCGCGTCGCTCGGGCTCGCCGCCCCCGGACATCCGCTGCTCGGCGCGAGCATCGAACTCCCGCACTGGGACGGCCTGGTGTTCACCGCCCGGCTGTCGGTGCAGACGCACCCCTGGCTCGCTGACCACGCCGTGATGGGCTCGGTGCTGCTGCCGGGCACCGCCTTCGTCGAACTGGCGATCCGCACCGGCGACCAGGTCGGCTGCTCCGTGCTGGAGGAGCTGACGCTGGAGGCACCGCTCGTCCTGCCCGAGCACGGGGGCGTTCAACTGCGGCTGGCGCTGGGCGCGGTGGACGAGTCGGGCAGCCGTCCGCTCTCCGTGCACTCGCGCCCGGATGACGCGCTGCCGGAGGAGCCGTGGACCCGGCACGCCGCCGGCGTGCTCGCTCCCGGCACGAGCGCCGAGGCGCCGTCGTCCGACTTGGCGCAGTGGCCGCCGGCCGGTGCGACCGAGGTCGACGTGACGGACCTCTACGAGCGCCTGGCCGCCGCCGGCTTCGGCTACGGCCCGGTCTTCCAGGGCCTGCGCGCCGCCTGGCGGCGGACCGACGAGGTGTTCGCCGAGGTGGCGCTGCCGCAGGACGCCCGCGACGGCGCGGCCTCCTTCGGCCTGCACCCGGCGCTGCTGGATGCCGCGCTGCACGCGGTCGGCATCGGTGACGTACTCGCGGACACCGGGCGCGGCCGGCTGCCGTTCGCGTGGAACGGGGTGACGCTGCACGCCTCGGGCGCAGCCGTGCTGCGCGCTCGGCTGTCCCGAACCGGACCCGACGCGATCGCCCTGGAACTGGCCGACGAGTCCGGCCACCCGGTGGCCTCGGTGGACTCGCTGGTGCTGCGCGAGGTGTCCGAGGAGCAGGTGCGGGCGGCCCGCAGCGGGTCCACGGACTCGCTGTTCCGGGTGGAGTGGGTCCCGCTGCCGGTCTCTCCCGTGTCTTCGGCGCCCACCGAAGGCTGGGCAGCGCTGCGCGAGGACGTGCTCGGCTCGGGCGCCGAGGTGTTCACCGACCTGGCCGCGCTGGCTGCGGCGGTGGACGGCGGTCGGGCCGTGCCCGACACGGTCCTGCTCGCCCTGGACACCGCCATCGCCGGCACCGTCGGCGCCGCCGACCTCGCCGCAGCGGTCCGGTCCGCTCTGACCGACGTGCTTGCCGCCATCCAGGCCTGGCTGACCGACGAGCGGTTCGCGGCCTCCCGCCTGGTCCTGGTGACCCGTGGCGCGGTGGCCGCCGACGAGGCGGGGCCGCAGGATCTGGTGCATGCGCCGGTCTGGGGTCTGCTGCGTTCGGCGCAGGCCGAGAACCCCGACCGGTTCACCCTGTTGGACCTCGACGCGCACGCCGCGTCCGGTGCACTCCTGGCCGGGGCGCTGGCGTCGGGCGAGCCCGAACTTGCGGTGCGTGAGGGCATCGTGCGCGTGCCACGGCTGGCCCGGACGCCTGCGACCGAGCCGGTGCCGGTGTTCGAAGCCGAGGGCACGGTGCTGGTGACGGGTGCGTCCGGCATGTTGGGTGGTCTGGTGGCCCGGCATTTGGTGGCCGAGCACGGGGTGCGGAGCCTGCTGTTGGTCTCGCGGCGTGGGGCGGACGCGCCGGGCGCTGCCGAACTGGTCGCTGAGCTGGCCGAGTCGGGTGCGGACGTCACGGTCGCGGCGTGTGATGTGGCGGACCGTCAGGCGCTGGCCGGGTTGCTCACGGAGCAGCGGGTTTCCGGTGTGGTGCACACGGCCGGTGTGCTGGACGACGGCATCGTCTCCTCGCTCACCCCCGAGCGGCTCGACACGGTGCTGCGTCCCAAGCTGGACGCTGCCCTCAACCTGCACGAACTCACCTCGGACCTCTCCGCGTTCGTCCTCTTCTCCTCCGCCGCCGGTACCTTCGGCGGTCCGGGTCAGGGCAACTACGCCGCCGCGAACGTCTTCCTCGACGCCCTCGCCGCTGCGCGCCGGGCGCAGGGCCTCCCGGCCGTCTCGCTGGCCTGGGGCCTGTGGGCCGAGGGCGCCGGGATGGCGGCCGGACTCGGCGACGGCGACGTCGACCGAATGGCACGCTCCGGCGTGCAGGGTCTCACCGCCGTGGAGGGACTGGCTCTCTTCGACGCCGCCCTTCGTACGGACGCCGCGACCCTGGTCCCGATGCACCTGGACCTGGCCGCGCTGCGCCAGGACGCCGGCCGTGAGGTTCTGCCGCTGCTGCGCGGGCTGGTCCGGGTCCCGGTGCGCCGGGTCGCGCGCGCCGGCTCGCAGGCCGGCGGCTCGGAGCTGACCGGCCGTCTGCTGGCGCTCCCGGCAGGGGAGCGCGAAGCCGCGCTGCTCGACCTGGTGTGCGGTCGTGTGGCGGCTGTCCTCGGCTACTCGAACGCGACGGCCGTGGAGGGTGGCCGGGCGTTCAAGGAGCTCGGCTTCGACTCGCTGACCGCCGTCGAGCTGCGCAACGAGCTCAACGGTGCGACCGGTCTGCGGCTGCCCGCAACGCTGGTCTTCGACTGCCCGACCCCCTCTGCGCTGGCCGCGTTCCTGCGCAGTGAGCTGCTGGGCGACGAGTCGCAGACGGTCGTGGCCACCTCGGCCACGGACGTGGCGGACGACCCCATCGCGATCGTCGGCATGGCCTGCCGCTACCCCGGCGGTGTGGAATCGCCGGACGACCTGTGGCGCCTGGTGTCCTCCGGATCGGACGCGATCTCCGGCTTCCCCGCCGGTCGCGGCTGGGACGTGGAGAACCTCTACCACCCGGACCCGGACCACCAGGGCACCTCGTACGCCCGCGAGGGCGGCTTCCTGCACGACGCGGGCCTGTTCGACCCGTCGTTCTTCGGCATCTCGCCCCGCGAGGCCGTCGCGATGGACCCGCAGCAGCGGCTGCTGCTGGAGGTCTCCTGGGAGGCCATCGAGCGCGCCGGCATCGATCCGACGACCCTGCGCGGCAGCCGCACCGGTGTCTTCGCCGGCCTGATGTACCACGACTACGCCAGCGCGATCGGCGAGCTCCCGGACGGGGTCGAGGGATACCTGGGCACCGGCAACTCGGGCAGCATCGTCTCCGGGCGCGTCGCCTACACCTTCGGGCTGGAGGGCCCGGCCGTCACCGTCGACACCGCCTGCTCGTCCTCGCTCGTCGCGCTGCACTGGGCGATTCAGGCGCTGCGCAACGGCGAGTGCACGATGGCACTGGCCGGTGGCGTCGCCGTGATGGGCACGCCGGAGACCTTCGTCGACTTCAGCCGCCAGCGCGGCCTGTCGCCCGACGGTCGCTGCAAGTCCTTCGCGGACGCCGCGGACGGCACGGGCTGGGGCGAGGGCGCGGGCATGCTCCTCGTCGAGCGGCTGTCCGACGCCCGCCGCAACGGCCACCGCGTGCTCGCGGTCGTGCGCGGTTCGGCCGTCAACCAGGACGGCGCGAGCAACGGCCTGACCGCCCCCAACGGTCCGTCGCAGCAGCGGGTGATCCGCCAGGCGCTGGCCAACGCGGGCCTGACGCCCGGTGAGATCGACGCGGTCGAGGCGCATGGCACCGGCACGACCCTCGGTGACCCGATCGAGGCGCAGGCACTGCTGGCCACCTACGGCCGCGACCGCGCCGAGGACCAGCCGCTCTGGCTGGGCTCGATCAAGTCCAACATCGGCCACACCCAGGCCGCGGCCGGTGTCGCGGGCATCATCAAGATGGTGCTGGCCATGCGGCATGGAGTGCTGCCGCAGACGCTGCACGTGGACCGGCCGTCGACGCACATCGACTGGTCGGCGGGCGCGGTGGAGCTGCTGACCGAGGCGCGGCAGTGGCCCGCGACCGGGCGGCCGCGCCGAGCGGCGATCTCGTCCTTCGGCATCAGCGGCACCAACGCGCACACCGTCGTCGAACAGGCTCCGGAGGACATCGAGCCTTCCGCGGCGACCGTCGAACCGGGGCGCACGCCGGTGCTGCCGTGGCTGCTCTCCGCGAAGAGCGCGGACGCGCTGCGGGCCCAGGCCCGACGTCTGCTCTCCTTCGTCGAGGAGCACGCAGGTGCCCAACCGGTCGATGTTGCTTACTCGTTGGCGACGACGCGCGCCGCACTGGAGCACCGTGCGGTCGTGGTCGCCGAGAACGACGACGAACTCCTGCGCTCGCTGCGGGCGTTGGCTGCGGGTGAAGGGGCAGCCGGTGTGGTCAGGGGCGTGGCGGCGCCGGGGCGCCTTGCGTTCCTCTTCACCGGCCAGGGCAGTCAGCGAGCCGGGATGGGCCGTGAGCTGTACGAGGCGTTCCCGGTGTTCGCGGCGGCGTTCGACGCGATCTGCGCGGAGCTGGACCGTCACCTGGATCGTCCGCTGAAGGACGTCGTCTTCGCGGGTGAGCGGATCGACGAGACGGCCTGCACGCAGCCGGCGCTCTTCGCGATCGAGGTGGCACTGTTCCGCCTGGTCGAGTCGTGGGGAATGCGCCCGGACTTCCTGGCCGGTCACTCGATCGGCGAGCTGGCCGCCGCGCACGTGGCGGGTGTGCTCTCGCTCGCGGATGCCGCAGAGCTGGTGGCGGCGCGTGGCCGGTTGATGCAGGCGCTGCCGTCGGGTGGGGCGATGGTGGCGGTGCAGGCGTCCGAGGACGAGGTGCTCGCGCTGCTGACCGGCCGCGAGGCCGAGGTGGGCATCGCCGCCGTCAACGGCCCGACCTCCGTCGTGATCTCCGGTGCCGACCAGCCCGTCCTGGACGTGGCCGAGCAGTTGGCCGCCGAGGGTCGCAAGACCAAGCGGCTGACGGTCAGCCACGCGTTCCACTCGCCGCTGATGGACGGCATGCTCGACGACTTCCGGACCGTCGCCGAGAGCGTGACCTTCCACGCTCCCCGGATCCCGATCGTCTCGACCCTCGACCAGGACGCCGACCTGACGTCGCCCGAGTACTGGGTGCGTCACGTCCGCGAGGCGGTCCGCTTCCGCGACGCCGTCGAGACCCTGGAGCGCGAGGGCGTCCGTACCTTCGTGGAGCTCGGCCCGGACGGCGTGCTCTCCGCTCTCGGTCAGGAGAGTGCCACGGCTCAGGACGTCGCCTTCGCGTCGGCGCTGCGCGCTGACCGTCCCGAGGCGCGTGCCCTGACCGCCGCAGTCGGGCAGGCCCACGCGCGCGGTGCGGCCGTGGACTGGCAGGCTGTTCTCGCCGGTCGGAACGCCCGCCGGACCGAGCTGCCCACCTACGCCTTCCAGCACGAGTGGTTCTGGCTGGAGTCCGCAGCCCCGGCGTTCGACAGCACTTCAGAAGGCGCGTCCGACGCGCTCTTCTGGGAGGCGGTGGAACGCGAGGACGTCGACGCGGTGGCCGCCACCCTGGCGGTCGAGGACGCCGACACGCTCGCCGCGCTGCTGCCCGCCCTGTCGGCCTGGCGTCGGCAGAACCGTGATCGCTCCACCGTGGACGGCTGGCGCTACCAGACCACCTGGAAGCCGGTCACCGAGGCGGTCCCGGGTGTGCTGTCGGGCACCTGGCTGGTGGCGGTTCCGACCGCCGCCGCCGACGACCCCGCGGTTCTGGGCACGCTGCGCGTGCTGGCCGATCGCGGCGTGGACGTCCACCGCATCGACGTCGACGCAGCGGACGCCGACCGCACCCGGCTCGCCGAGTGCCTGCCGGAGACGCAGGCGCCGGTGACGGGCGTGCTGTCCCTGCTGGCCCTGGACGAGGCCATGCCTGTGGCCGCCGGCCTGGCGCTCGTGCAGGGGCTGGGGGATGCCGGGGTCGCCGCGCCGCTGTGGTGCGTGACGCGCGGTGCGGTGTCGACCGGTCCTGCCGACCGGCTCACCGGTCCCGAGCAGGCGCAGCTGTGGGGTCTGGGCCGGGTGGTGGCGCTGGAGCATCCGGAGCGCTGGGGTGGGCTGGTCGACCTCCCGGAGACCGTCGACGACCGCGTGCTCGCTCGCCTGGCAGACGTGCTCACCGGTCCGGAGGACCAGGTAGCGGTCCGCCCGACGGGTGTCTTCGCCCGTCGCCTGGTGCGCACACCAGGCCGGGAGGCGAGCCGCCAGTGGCAGCCCTCGGGCACGGTGCTCGTCACGGGCGGCGCGGGTGCGCTGGGCGGGGAGGTGTCCCGTTGGCTGGCCCGCAACGGCGCCGAGCGCCTGCTGCTCACCAGCCGACGCGGTCCGGACGCCCCGGGCGCCGCTGAACTGATCGACGAGCTGCGCGAGTTGGGTGCGGTTGCCACCCTTGCCGCGTGTGACGTGGCCGACCGTGAGGCGCTGGCTGCGCTGCTCGCGTCGCTGGACGAGCCGGTCTCGGCGGTCTTTCACACGGCCGGTGTGCTGGACGACGGCGTCGTGGACGGCCTGACCGCCGAGCGCCTCGCCGCCGTCACCCGCCCCAAGGTGGACGCCGCCCGGAACCTGCACGAACTCACCGACGACCTCTCGGCATTCGTGCTCTTCTCCTCGATCGCCGGCACGGTCGGCAGCGCGGGACAGGGCAACTACGCCGCCGCCAACGCCTATCTGGACGCGCTCGTCGAGCAGCGCCGGGCCGACGGCCTCGCGGCCACGTCGATCGCCTGGGGCCCGTGGGCCCAGGGCGGCATGGCCGCCGACGCAGCCCTCGAACAACGTCTGCGCCGAGGCGGACTGCGGCCCATGGCACCCGAGCTGGGCCTGGCCTTCCTCCAGCGCGCGCTCAGCGTCGAGGACAGCGCAGTGGTCGCCGCCGACCTGGACTGGGAGAGCTTCGCCCCCGCCTTCGTCGCGGTGCGCGCCAGCCGCCTGTTCGACGACCTGCCCGAGGCCCGCCGCGCGATCGATCAGGCCGCGCCCGCCTCCGCCGTCGGCGGGGCGACCGCGTTGGCGCAACGCCTGGCCGCACTGCCCGAAGCCGAGCGGGATCGCGTGCTGCTCGACGTGGTGCGCGGCAACGTGGCCGCCGTGCTGGGCTACGGCAACCCGGAGTCCGTCGAGATCGGCAAGGCCTTCCGCGAGCTCGGATTCGACTCGCTGACCGCCGTCGAGTTCCGCAACCTCCTGGGCACGGCGACCGGTCTGGCCCTGCCCGCCACGCTGGTGTTCGACTACCCGACCACGGCCGCGCTGGCCGAGTACCTGCGCTCGGAACTGCTCGGCGAGGCGCTGCCCGCCCTGGCGGCCGCCGCGTCGACCGCCGTCGACGACGAGCCGATCGCCATCGTCGCGATGAGCTGCCGCTTCCCCGGCGGCGTCAGCACGCCCGAGGAGCTGTGGCAGCTGCTCAGCTCCGGAGCCGACGCGATCTCCGGTTTCCCGACCGACCGCGGCTGGGACCTGGAGACACTGCTCCATGCCGGTACCGACGAAGCGCACTCGTCGCACACCGGTCACGGCGGGTTCCTCTACGACGTCGCCGAGTTCGACCCGACGTTCTTCGGCATCTCGCCGCGCGAGGCGCTGGCGATGGACCCGCAGCAGCGTCTGCTGCTGGAGGTCTCCTGGGAGGCGATCGAGCGCGCGGGCATCGACCCGACGATCCTGCGCGGCAGCCGGACCGGCGTCTTCGTCGGCACCAACGGGCAGGACTACCTCCAGTTGGCGATGGACACCGCCGACGACCTCGCCGGCTACCTCAGCACCGGCAACGCGGCGAGCGTGGTCTCCGGTCGTCTCTCCTACACCTTCGGCCTGGAGGGCCCGGCGGTCTCCGTCGACACGGCGTGCTCCTCGTCGTTGGTGGCCCTGCACCTGGCCGTCCAGGCGCTGCGCAGCGGCGAGTGCACGATGGCGCTCGCGGGCGGCGCGACGGTGATGTCCTCCCCGGGCGCGTTCGTGGAGTTCAGCCGCCAGCGCGGGCTGGCCACCGACGGCCGCTGCAAGGCGTTCGCGGCGGCCGCCGACGGCACCGGCTGGGGTGAGGGCGTCGGCATGCTGCTCGTGGAGCGGCTGTCGGACGCGGAGCGCAACGGGCATCCCGTGCTGGCGGTCGTGCGTGGTTCGGCCGTGAACCAGGACGGTGCGAGCAACGGTCTCACGGCGCCGAACGGGCCCTCGCAGCAGCGGGTGATCCGGCAGGCGCTGGCGAACGCCGGTCTGACGGCCGGTGAGGTCGACGCGGTCGAGGCGCACGGCACCGGCACGACCCTCGGTGACCCGATCGAGGCGCAGGCGCTGCTGGCCACTTACGGTCAGGATCGCTCCGAGGACCAGCCGCTCTGGCTGGGTTCGATCAAGTCGAACATCGGCCACACCCAGGCGGCGGCCGGTGTCGCGGGCGTCATCAAGATGGTGCTGGCGATGCGCCACGGCGAGCTCCCGCAGAGCCTGCACATCGACGAGCCGAACCCCCACGTGGACTGGTCGGCCGGAGCGGTCGCGCTCCTCGCCGAGCACCAGCCGTGGCCGGAGACCGGCCACCCGCGCCGGGCCGGTGTGTCCTCCTTCGGCATGAGCGGCACCAACGCGCACGTCGTGCTGGAGCAGTCTCCCGTCACCGTGGGCGAGTCTTCTCCGGTCGAGGGCGCTGTGGT
>NZ_BBPP01000068.1 GCF_000787835.1 Streptacidiphilus melanogenes | reverse complement strand
TCGGTCGTGCCGCCGTATGTCCAGGCGTTCGACCTGGGGTGGTTCGAGCTGTCCGGGGAGCTCGCAGGGGTGCGGCGCCGGCCAAGGCCCGGTGGGGACGGTGCTGGTTGTAGTGCCGCTCGTAGATCCGCAGTACGCGACGCAGGTGGGCTTCGTTCCAGATGAGGGTCCGGTCGAGCAGTTCGGCCCGGAGCGTCCTGACCAGGCGTTCCATGACCGCGTTCATCCGTGGCACTTGCACACCCGTCAGCACAGACGCGATGCCCGCACTTTGCAGGATCTGGTCCATCATGGCTGGGTACCTGGCGTCCCGGTCCCGGATCAGCAACCGCACTGTGGCGAGCTGGCCGGCGTCTTCCAGGTCCATGAGCAGGTTCCGCATCGCCTGGGTGACCCAGGCATGGGTCGGGTGGGCGGTGGTGCCGAGGATCCGGATCCTGCGGCCGGCGTGGTGGATGGCGGCGAGGATGTACTGGCGCTGCCCGGTGAGCGTGACCGTCTCGATGAAGTCCATCGCCAGGATCGCCTCGGCCTGAGAGCGCAGGAAGTCCGGCCAGGTGATGCTCGAGCGGGTCGGCGCTGGGTCGATGCCCTCGGCTTTGAGGAGCTCCCAGACGGTGGACGGTGCCACCCGGATGCCGAGGACGGCGAGTTCGCCGTGGATGCGGCGGTAGCCCCAGGACGGGATCTCCCGGGTCAGCCGCATGACCAGGCGGCGGATCGAAACGATCGTGCGCGGACGCCCCGGACGGCGGCGGGCACTCGCTCGAGCGTGTCGATGCCTGATCAGGTCGCGATGCCAGCGTAGGACGGTGTCGGGGCTGACCAGCAGCCGGATCCGACGCAGGGTCTGCCGCGGCAGCCCAGACAGCAACGCTGCCAGGAACGCCCGGTCCTCCGGCCGGAACCTCGGACGGTCGTCGCCGAGCTGCCGCTGCTGGACCGTCAGCTGGTGACGCAGAGCCAGGATCTCGACATCCTTCTCGCGGTCGCTCATCGGGAGCAGACGAAGGGCCACGAAGGCCCGGGAGACCGCGAGATACGCGAAGCGCAGGAGCACGAGACGCGATCATGAGATACCCGCGCGCTGGCGCGGGGCCAGGCACACGCCCGCGCTCCCTCAGGTGCTGCGCCCCGGTTCAACCAGCAGGTACCGCGAACGTCCCGCCCGGTAGAGCAGGGCGTCCCAGCCAGCTCGTCTGAGGGCATCGGCGGCGGTGCCCAGGTCCGCTTCGCCAGCGTCGGCTGCTCGTTGCCCGCGCTGGTAGCGCCAGGTCACCCCGGTGCCAGTGTGTGCTTCCGCCTCCACCACCGCGCCGCTCATGACGACCACGTCGCCGTCGAACGCGCAGAGCGGGACTCCGGCCGCCTCCAAGGCGAGCGCAACCGCGCGGACTTGCTGTGCTCGCTCCCACGGCGCAGGCAGGTCCGGGTGGTCGGGCTGGACCAGGCGCCGGATCTGCAGCACCGACTCCCATGCCTGCGCTACCTGCCGTGCCCGGCCCTCGGGGGCCTGCTCGGGCGGCTCGTGGCCGGTCCGCGCTGCGAAGCTGGTGTCGCCGGTCATCTCCGGGTGGCCTCAGGCGGTGGGAGCTGCATCGTGGTCGCGCCCGTCATGAGGGGCGGGTGGCCGGCCAAGTCCCCAGGTACTTTTGAGGTCGCCCATCATCTGGGTCATGAGCGCGCGGACGTCAGGCTCGGGAAGGTAGGTGTCCACCGGGGCTGCGTCCGGACGCTTCGGGGATTCGACGTACCGCCATGTGCCGGAGTCGCCGAGCCAGAGGTCGAACTCGTGGTCCGCGTGCGTGAACCTCACGGTCGTGCTGCCGTCCACGGTGACCACACGGCCTTGCAGGCGCCGGGCGAGTTCCTCGTGCGCAGGGAGCTGCGCCTTCTCCGGGACTCGGTAGCCGACCGCGAGCAGCGAGGACAAGGGGCCGGCGAGGGCCTCGCCATCGGGGGTCTCGAACGTGAAGGCCTCGAGCCAGTCCGCCACGGCGTTGCGATCCTGCGGCTCGACGCCAGCAGTGAGCTGGACGTGGCGCAGCCGGAAGGTGCCGTGCTCGACCGTGTGCCAGCCGTCGGCGAGCTGCACCTGGCGCACCTCGTCGACGTGAATGCGCATCAAGATCGTCCCTCTCGTCGGCTCTGCTTGGCTCGTACCTTCTTGTCAGCCCGCGCGCGCTCCTCGGCCAGGCGCTGGACCTGGCGGGCCCGCTCGTCGAGACGGGCCCGATCGATTTCTTCTTCGGTCGGGAGCACGGGTTCGGCTTCGCGCAGCGTGTACGGCGCGGGGGTGTGGTCGGAGAAGTGCTTCACGACGTGACGGCTCTGCCCGCCGCGGGGCAAGCCGTACTTGCGGCGCCGCTCGTCCCGCATCGCCTCTGCCATCATTGCGGCGTACTGGGGCGACGCCGCCGGAGCGTCGCTCTGGTCCTCCCCGGTCATGTGAAACACACTCGACGCCTTGCGGCAGTGCGGGCAGGAGCCGGAGTCATCGCGCAGCCATCCGTCCTCGCAGCTCGGTGACAGGCAGTCACCCGGAGCCAGCAGATCCCAGGCGACCTGGTCCGCCCTCTCGGCCAGCTCGGGCCCGGTGAGGCTGGAGAAGAGCTTGAACCAACGGCGCTCGACCCGCTCACGCAGCTCCACAGCAGTGCGGTACTGCAACTGCTGCTCCACCAGGCGGAACACGCTGTGCGGCACGCCCCCACCGTGTCTGGTCAGCGCCTCGGACAGCGGGCCGGGGATCGCCTGCAACACCCACACACTCGGGGACTGGCCGGGACTTTGGAACGGCACCGTCACGGCTGCTCCTTTCGCCAGGCAGTCCCGGGAACGCCCTCGCCATCGCCCATGCTGGCCAACCCCTGCTCCCACGAGGCCGTGTCCAGGAAGCCTACCTCCGCCCCGACAGGAATCCTCTGACTCTCCAGCATTCATCCGGGCGCCGAGTCCGCACCGCGCTTCTGCTTCCCGTGCCACCCATGACGAGAACAACGCCGGTACCGGTCACCGTCGCCTCGGTGCGGGGTCCCCAAGGTTCTGTCCGGCCGATCATGTCCCGAGCCAGATGATGGTTGCTGCGACGGTGACGGTTCCCAGGTAGACGCATGCGCGCTTGTCGTACCTCGTGGCCACGGCTCGGTAGTTCTTGAGCTTGTTGATCGCTCGTTCAACGGTGTTGCGCTTCTTGCACCGGTCCTTGTCGAAGCGGGGCGGGCGACCCCCTGCCCGCGGCCCCGGCGTACACGGTTCACGGCCTGGTCGCTCTTCTCGGGGATGACGTGGCGGATGCCTCGCCGTCGCAGGTAGCGGGTGGTCCGATGGTTGCTATAGGCCCTGTCGGCGCTGACGCTGTCCGGCGTGGTGCGGGGGCGGCCAGGCCCGAGTCGAGGCACCCGAATGCGCTCCAGGACTGGCTCGACTGCGTGCAGTCCGCCCGCTGGCCCGCCGTCAGCAACAGTGAAAGCACCCGGCAGCGCCCGTCGGCGCTCAGGTGGATCTTAGTGGTGAAGCCTCCGCGCGAGCGACCGAGCGCCTCACCTCCTGGACCACCTCCACCAGGCGATCGCGCAGTCTCACCCACGCTCTTTCGCTCTGGTGTGTCACCGCCGGCGCCCCTTTTGATGCGGCGGGAGGTGGGGTCTTCCGGGCGCCGGCCGCGTGGCGATGGGCGCGAATCGAGGTGGAATCAACCGAGACATCCCAGTCGATCCCGTCCGCGGCATCGGCCTGCACCTGCACCTGCACCTGCACCTGCTGGAGCAGTCACTCCCAGGTTCCGTCGGCCGACCAGCGCCGATGGCGCTCGTAGACGGTCTTCCACGGCCCATAGCGTTCGGGCAGGTCACGCCATTGCACCCCCGTCCTCACCCTGTGCAAGCTTGTCGCAACATCCGTGATCATGATGGGTGTGTTGATGGGCATAAGGGGTGCCGTCGGCGGCGCCAGCTCGACCGGCTCAGTGCGTGAATGCGCGTGGAGCGGCGCGGCGAAGACGGGCCGTAGGCGCAGCCGGCTGCCAAGAGCCTGCGGATCTCCGCCGCGGTGAGGTCGACCAGGGTGCCGGAACCGTTTCTGCAGCCGCCATTGACGACGCGGCCGCGGCCATCGCGGCCAGGGTCCCCGGTGGGCGTGGCGACGGAGGCCGACGGCACTGTTGCGCTGGTCGGTGAGGCGGAGCGCGCCGATGGTGAGGTTCCGCAGCGTGGCCATGGCGCGGGGCGAATGCGTGGGAGAGGGCCAGGTAGGCAAGGTGCAGCAACCCAGGTGATCATCTTGCCGTCACCGCAGCCAGCCTCTGAGCAGGGCGGATGAGGTTCTCAGCAGGCGCAATCCCGGCGAGCCGACGACGGAGCCGGTGGGCAGCGCCGTCACGGCAGCCTTGGCAGGCACCGATCCTCGATGATCTGCCAAACATCCTCAACAGTTGCTGAGTTGACCGCGTCGCGAGCGGCCTGGGCGCAGCTCTCGGCATCGAGGCGGCGGATGCGGGCGCGGACTTCGTCGAGGGCGGCCGGGGCAGCGGAAAGGATGTCGCAGCCGAGACCGACGAGCAGCGGGGTGACGAGCGGGTGAGCGGCAGCGTCGCCGCAGACGGACACCTGGCGGCGGTGGCGGTGGGCTGCCTCGACCACCTCGCGAATGGCGCGCAGAACCTTGGGATGTGCCGTGAGCGCGGGGGTCGCAGCGGGGTCACGCCGGTCCAGGCCCAGGAGTTTGCAGGTGAGATCGTTGCTGCCGATGGAGAGGAACGCAGACTCGCGGGCGAGTTCGTCGGCGACGGTAACCGCTTCGGGGAGCTCGATCATGGCGCCGAGGGGCGGCGGTGCGACCCCCAGGCCCGCGGCGGTGGCCCGCAGGATCTGGCGGCAGGACAGGAGTTCGTCCAGGGACGCGACCATGGGGATGAGGATCCGCACGTCGGCCCCGGCACCCGAGGTCAGGATGGCGCGGAACTGCTCGGCGAAGGCATCCGGTCGGGCGAGCATCAGCGGCAGACCCCGTCCGAGCCGCCGCGCTGCCGTGCCATTGGAGAGAAAGGGTGGGAGTTTGTCGTCGGCGTAGTCGAGGGTACGCACCGTCACGGGGCGCCCCTGCAGCTTGCGCAGGACCGGGACCAGCGTGGCCGCGTGCTGGGCCTCGGTGGGCCACGCCACGGCTTCCAGGAAGGGCAGTTCGGTGCGGAGCAGACCGACCCCGTCCGCACCGCACCGCAGGGCCGCTTCGGCGTCAGCGGTGGTGGCGATGTTGGCCCGCAGGATCACGGTGTGCCGGTCCAGGGTCTGGCAGGGCAGGGCCCGCTCGGCGGCGAGAGCGGTCCGGCGGGCGCGGGCCACGTCCATGGCGGCCAGCGCCAGGCTGCGTTGGTCCCGGTCCGGGTGGACGGCGATGCGGGCGGCGTGCGCGTCGACCACGACCTCCGTTCCCTCGGGCAGGTCCAGGAAGGCGGGGTCGATGCCGAGGAGAAGCGGAATGCCCAGGGAGCGGGCGACGATGGCGGCATGGGAGTTGGGGCCGCCGAGCACCGAGGCCGCGGCGACCACGGCCGATCCGAGTTCGAGGAGGTCGGCGGCGCCGACCTCCTCCGCGAGCAGGACCAGCGGCCCGTCGGGGGCGGCGGAGGTGGTCCCGTGCAGGTGGTCGAGGACGCGGCGGCCAACCTGCCTTACGTCGGTGGCGCGTTCGGCGAGGGTCGGGTCGTCGAGACCGGCGATGGCGCGCGCGTACTCCTCGACGGCCTGCTTGACCGCGATCACGACGGGTACCCCGTGGGCGACTCTGCGGAGTGCGGCGCCGCGCAGGTCGGGGTCCTGGGCGAGGTAACCGTTGACCTCCATGATGTCGGCCTGTTCGGGCTGGCCGCTGTCGCGCAGGGTTTCCGCGAGGTTGGCCAGCCCGGCGGCGACGGCGTCGAAGGCGTCAACGGCCTCCTTGTCAGGATCGAGGGCGCGTCGGCGGGGCAACGGAACGGCCGCAGGGCGGTCGGGGACGTGCGCCAGTCCGAGCGCGATGCCGCTGGAGGCGGTGTGGCCGGCGTAGGACTGAGGGGTCATCAGGGGGTGACCACCTTGGCGAGGGCCTCGAAGATCAGGGCGGTAGAGGTGGCCCCGGGGTCCTGATGGCCGATGCTGCGGGGGCCCAGATAGGAGGCGCGGCCCTTGCGGGCCTGGAGCGGGATGGTGGCGTGGGCGCCGTCGTCCGCCGCCTTGGCGGCCCGCGCGGCGGCGTGGGCGAGGTCGCCTCCGGAGTCGAGTTCCTCGGCGAAGGCGTCGAGAGCGGGTGCGTAGGCGTCCACGATGGTCTTGTCGCCCGGGACGGCGGCGCCCATGGCCTGGATCGCTGCGAGTCCGGCTCGCAACGCGACCAGGAACTGGGCCGCGTCGGGCTCCGGGGCGGTCAGGGCCTTGCCGGCGGCGCGGAAGGCGGAGCCGTACAGGGGGCCGGAGGCGCCGCCGATGCTGGAGATCAGCGTGGTGCCGACCTTGGTCAGGAGCTGGCCGACGGATTCGGGCTGGAAGGTCTCCAGGGCTGTTGCGGCGGCGGAGAACCCGCGGTGCATGTTGGCGCCGTGGTCGGCGTCGCCGATGGCCGCGTCCAGTTGCGTGAGCCGGTCCTTGTGCTCGTCCATGGCCTCGGCGATGGCCTGCACCCAGTGTCGGGTGAGGGCGATGTCCATCGGGGTCTCCTTCGTCGTCGTCGATCGGTGGAGGGTGGAGTAGTCCGCGGTGGAGTGGTCCGCGGTGGGAGCGGTAGGTGGGCCGTGCCCGGCCTGGTCAGGGCGTTCCGTGGCGCCGGGCACGGCCCGGTCTCACAGGCCCCAGCGCAGGGCAGGGGTGTTGACGGGAGCGTCCCACAGGGACAGGAGCTCCGCATCGGCGCGGCACACCGTGATCGAGGCGCCGGCCATGTCCAGGCTGGTGACGTAGTTGCCGACCAGACTGCGGGCGACGGTGACGCCCTTGGCGGCAAGGAGGGCGGCGACCTCGTTGAACACCACGTACAGCTCGATCAGCGGGGTCCCGCCGAGGCCGTTCACCATCACGATGACCTGGCCAGCGTCGGCGAGGGCGGATTCGGCGAGGATGGCGTCCATGGTCGAGGCCACGATCTCCCGGGCGGGGGCGAGCTTCTGACGGTGGCGTCCGGGTTCGCCGTGGATGCCGACGCCGATCTCGATCTCGTCGTCGGGCAGGTCGAAGCCGGGTTTGCCGTTGGCGGGGGTGGTGCACGCGGTGAGCGCGACGGCAAATGACCGGGATGCCTCGTTGACCTGCCGACCGATGGCGGCGACGGCCGCGAGGTCCGCGCCCTGTTCGGCGAGCGCTCCGGCGATCTTCTCGACGAAGACTGTGGCGCCTGTGCCGCGGCGGCCGGCCGTCCAGGTGGAGTCCTGGACCGCGACGTCGTCGTCTACCAGGACGGTCTGGACCTCGATGCCCTCGTCGGCGGCGAGTTCGGCGGCCATCCGGAAGTTGAGGACGTCGCCGGTGTAGTTCTTCACGACGAACACCACGCCGTTGCCTCCGTCGACGGCCTTGGCGGCGGCGAGCATCTGGTCGGGCACGGGTGAGGTGAAAACCTCACCCGGGCAGGCGGCGTCCAGCATGCCGGTACCGACGAAGCCGCCGTGCAGCGGTTCGTGGCCGGAGCCGCCGCCGGAGACGAGCGCCACCTTGCCGATCCGGGTCTGCTCGGCGCGTCTGATGACGCCCGCGTCCTGGTCGACGTGGAGGTCGAGGTGAGCAGCGGCCATACCCGCGAGTGCGTCGGAGAGGACGGACTCAGGGGTGTTGAGGAACTTCTTCACGACAGCACTCCCTCGATGTCGGGGGTCTCCGCGGACGGGGCGGCTGACTGCGCCTGCTGCGCGGGGGCCGCGGTCCGGTGGTGGTTGAGAGCGAGGTAGCTGAAGCCGGCGAGGACGCCGCCCGCGAGCTCGGCCAGCAGATAGACGGGGAGCTGGTTCCAGTGGACGGCGCCTCCGGCCAGCTGCCCGACGATCATCGGACCGAGGGTGCGGGCCGGGTTGATCGAGGCGCCGCTGGCGGGCGCCACGGGGATGATGATCGCGAAGACGGCGAAGCCGATCGCGATCCCGGCGAAGCCGCCGGGCGCCCGGGAGTCGATCGCGCCGAAGACCACGAAGACCAGCAGGAAGGTGCCGATCAGCTCGGCGCCGAACGCCTGGCCGGCGCTCACGTGCGGCGCGTAGGAGGCGATGCCGAGGCCGACGTCGACCGCCTTGTGGCCCAGGACCGCGATGATCGCGACGGCTCCGAGGACCGCACCGACGACCTGGGCCGCGATGTAGGCCGGGACGTCCCGCCAGGGCATCTTGCCGGTCGCCGCGAGCCCGAGGGTGACCGCCGGGTTGATATGGCAGCCGGAGATATGGCCGATCGAGTAGACCAGGGCGACCACCGCGAGCGCGAAGGCCAGCGAGATCATGCCCAGCTCGGCCATCGTGAACGGCGCCTTCCCGCCGAGCAGCAGGGTGGCGGGCACCGAGCCGACGCCGATGAAGACCAGGGTCGCCGTGCCGAGAACCTCGGCGAACAGCTTCTGAGGGTAGGAGTTCTGTCTCATGGTGCGCCTGCGGCCCTTGGACCTGCGAGGCGTTCACCTCCTCCGCGTGGGGCGGACCAGAAGGGAAAGTGGTGGGGAGGGAGGGGGACCGGCCCCCGGTGCGGCGATCTCAGGCCGCCTGCCGGTCCCCCGGGAGCAATGGCGTGGAAACGTGTTCGTCATCCCTGAACCGTGTTCGGAACTTAAGTCCGCACTTTCGCCTCTGTCAAGAGGTTCGACGCACCCGGCATCCGGATCCCGACATGCGACGAGGCCGCACCGGGCTCGGCAGCCCGATGCGGCCTCGTGGCGAAGACGTGTGGCGTCAGGCCTCCGACCAGGCCGTTCCCCGGCCCGCGCCCAGCTCCCTGGAGAGGTTCCTCGCCACCTCACGCACCGCGACGGCATGCTTGCGACGTGCGGTTTCCTCCGCGAGGACGTGCTCGACAGGGCCCACCACGCCGATCGCCCCGACCGCCTCGCCGGAACGGTCGAAGACGGGCGAGGCGATGCCGGCGTCGCCCAGTGCCGACTCCTGGTCCTCCACCGCGTACCCGATGCCGCGTACCTGCTCCAGCTGTTCGGCCAGCACGGCCGGGTCGGAGACGCTGCGGCCGGTCAGCCTGGGCAGCTCCCCCTCCAGCAGGGCGGCCTGCCGATCCGACGGGAGGAAGGCGACGATCGCCTTGCCCAGCGCGCAGGTGTGCCAGGGGATCGTCGCGCCGACCTCCAGGATCTGCACCGCGCCCTCGGGGCGGAACGCATGGTGCACCACGAGGACGTGGTCCTCGGCCAGCACCGCCACCCACACGGCCTCGCCGGTTCTGCTCGCCAGCGCATCCGCCCAGGTCACTGACCTGGTGCGGAGCTCCTGGGTGTCCAGGTAGGCATTCCCGAGCTGAAGCAGGCCGGGTCCGAGCAGGTACTTGCCGGTCTCCCTGTCCTGCCGCACCAACCCCTCGGACTCCAAGGTGCGCAGCAGGGCGTGCACGGTCGGTTTGGCCACCCCGATCCGCTCCGCCAGCTCGGTCACGCCCAGCCGCGGACCGGCGGTCGCCAGCTCCCGCAGGACCCGGACGGCCCGGTGGACCGACTGCACCATGGCGGCACCCGCTCTCTTTTTCGCCTGTTCGGTATTGCGGAACTGCGTTCTGAAATCTAGCATCCGAGTTATGACTCAATCCGTCGGCATCGTACTCGTGTCCCACAGCGCCCAACTGGCCGCCGGACTGCGCGACCTCCTCGCACAGATCGGTTCCGACTCGGTCCCCGTCCAGGTCGCGGGCGGAACCGAGGACGGCCGCATCGGCACCAGCTACGACCTCATCCTGAAGGCGGTCAGCGCGGCCGACCACGGGACCGGCGTCGTGATCGTGCCCGACCTCGGCAGTTCCGTGCTCACCGCGCGCACCGTGCTCGAGGACCATCCCCGCCCCGACGTGCTCCTGGTCGACGCCCCGTTCGTGGAAGGCGCGCTTGCCGCCGCGATCACCGCCTCGACCGGAGCCGACCTGTCCACTGTCGCCACCGCCGCCCAGGAGGCCCGCCATGTCCCTAAGTTCTGACAGCACCGCAGCCATCTGCGAGACCTCGGTCGTCCTGCCCGCCAACCTCCACGCCCGACCCGCGGGCAAGCTCGCCCAGGCCGCCGCGAGGTTCAACAGCACCATCCTGATCGAGCATGCGGGAAAGTCCGTCAATCCGGCCGGCATCCTCGCCGTCATGGGCCTCGGCGCGACAGCGGGCACCACCGTCACCATCCGCGCCGAAGGCGAGGACGCGGGGGCAGCCGTCGAGACGCTCGCCGCCGTCCTCCATGCGGCCGAGTGACCGCCCGCCTCGGTCTCGGCCTGGCCGCCGTCGGCCGACCTGCCTACATCACCTCCGGACGGGCCCACGACCTGCCCCGCGACCGCTCCCCCGCAGCCCTCGAAGTACGCGCCCACGAGCTGCTCGACACCGCCTACCAGCTCGGCATCCGGCATCTGGACACCGCCCGCTCCTACGGGCGCGCCGAGGAGTTCCTCGCCAACTGGCTCCACGAGAACCCCGACCACCACGACCTCACCGTGGCCAGCAAGTGGGGCTACACCTACACCGCCGACTGGCGCATGGACGCCAAGGCCCACGAGGTCAAGGACCACAGCATCAGAGCGTTCGAGCGTCAGGTCGGCGAGACCCGCTCGCTCCTCGGTCCTCTGCTCGACCTCTACCAGATCCACTCCGTCACCCCCGACAGCCCGGCTCTGAACGACAAAGCCCTGCACCACCGTCTCGCCGAACTCGCCGCCGACGGCGTACTGATCGGGCTCTCCACCAGCGGTCCGCGGCAGAGCGACACCATCAGGACCGCGCTGGCGATCACCGTCGACGGCGAACCGCTCTTCCGCAGCTTCCAGACCACCTGGAACCTTCTGGAGCCCTCAGCGGGCGACGCCCTCGCCGAGGCCCACGCGTCGGGCCGCCTGGTCGTCGTCAAAGAAGCGCTCGCCAACGGCAGGCTGGTCGACCCCTCCAGCGACGAGCCGACCGCCGCTCCCCTGCGCCGCCTCGCCAACGACCTCGGTGTCACCACGGACGCGGTCGCGCTCGCCGTGGCCCTGCGGCAGCCATGGGCTGACGTCGTCCTGTCCGGCGCGGTCACACCCGCCCAACTGGCCCGCAACGTCCGCGCCACGGCCCTCGAGGCCGAGTTCTGGCAAGCCGACTTCCCGACGTCGGCCGAGTCTGCCGAACAGTACTGGCGGCTCCGATCGGAGCGGCCCTGGACCTGAAGCGACCGGGAAGCGGCGTCGGAACCGTCGACGCCCTACAGCAGAGGCGAACTGGACACATCGGCAACAGCTTGCTCCGTGCCAGAGGTCACCGAGCAGCAGCGATTGAGGCCGAACTGCTCTCGGTTGTCGGGAGCGCTGCCCGAGGTACGTTGAACTTGCCTGCAGCAGGATGGCATGACGGCATTTCTGGGGGTCAAGGGGTCGCAGGTTCAAATCCTGTCGTCCCGACCAGCGTTTTCGCAGGTCGGAGGCCGTTTCCACCGAGAGGTGGGGACGGCCTTGTCGTTGTGTGCGTACCTGGTGGTCGCAGTGTGGTCGCAGCCTGCTGCGCCCGGGTGGGCTGTCGGTGGCAATTCGCCTGCCCTGGAATCGGTTTGAGCCCGATCAGCTGGTTGCGGTGCCCGGCAATGTGGTCGTCCTGTGGTCGCAGCACCGCCCGAAGCGCCACGACGGGCGGCAGGACGGCGCGGTCTGCCCGGTCCAGCGTGTCGTCGATGGTGTCGACGGCCTGGCGGGCGGCTTGGGCGGTGAGGTGGGCGTAGAGGGAACGCGCTTGGTCGCGGTTCGCGCTGACCGATGCCCCGGTCTCCCAGCGGTGTCGCGTCGTGGGCCCCGGAGCCATGGGGAAGCCGTGCCGCCTGCATGCGCCCACGATGGCGTCGGCGCTGGCACCTCCGGCTCCCTTGGGCAAAGTGGCCGAGGTCTGCAGAGCGGTGATCCGTTGGATGACCAGAACGGCGAGCACTCCCACCACCGGGCCGGGGACGACGCGGATGAACCACAGGAAGACGTAGGAGCCGTGCACCGCCAGGCTCGACGCCATGGCCGCCGGCCACGCCACCCACCACGCGTTGATGAGCCGGACAGTCGCGGCCGGATTGACGCTGCCTCCCCTGTGCTCATCGCGCACCCGCTGCCGCCACTCCTCCTCAGCTCAGCCTGAAGTTTCGACGCCGGCCCCACACCCACGTGGACGGCGCGAGAACCTGGGACCGGTCTGTTGCCTCTCCCTCGCGCTCTCTTCTCGAAGTCGCCGCCGCATGGGCTTCGGTTCGTGGTGGTGCGCCTCCGGGTGTCACGTCCGATGCGGGCGGTCACTGCTGGTCGGGTGTCGGATCCGTGCCGGCGCATTGGGGGGTGGTGGCGCACGGGTCGGGTTGGAGGGTGAAGGGGATGCCGTTGGTGCGCAGTACGTCGCGGACGTCGAGAATAAGGGGGAAGACTTCGTGGTTGCGATCCTCGCCCTGTTCGTCCCAAGCCCGTTGCTCGGCTTCGACGGCTTTGCGGTCTTCGGCGAAGACGCGTTCGGTGAAGCGTCTGATCAAGGGCCTGGCCAGGGGCAGGAGGCCGGGGATCGCGGGCTTTTCGATCATCAGGAGTCCGTAGACGTGGCAGGTGCGCTGTGCGGCGTCCTCGGGGACGTAGGCGACCCAGAGGCGGAATGCCGGGCGTGCGGCGCCCTTGGGGACCAGGTCCAGCGTCTGGTAGGGGTACTCGGTGCGGATGGTCACGACGTCGCTGGAGTCGCTCGCGGTGAGGCCCTCGCCGGCCAGCAGGCCGGCGCCCCGGTTGCGTTTTCCGCCGGTGTGGGTGAACAGGTATCTGGCCTCCACCGACGTCTTTGTGGACTCGTGGCCCAGCAACTCAGGGCGGAGCCTCCCGACCACGCCCCGGTGGAGGAACTGGTGGTTCATGTCGAGGAGGTTCTCGTGCATGAAGGAGTAGTGGCAGTGCACGGTCCGGGAGTAGGACATGGTGCGGTATCGGGGTGAGCCGTAGGCGGGCAGTTCCGGCAGGGGGGTGTCGGCGGCCTTGTCCGGGTCGCCGGGGAACACGAACACCAGGCCGTACGCCTCGCGGACGGGATAGGCGCGCACGCCGCGCGGCGGTCGGCTGTCTCCCTTGGACAGGTACGGGATCTGCGAGATCCGGCCGTCGCCGCGATAGGCCCAGGCGTGGTAGCCGCAGCGCAGCACCTCGCCCGACACGGCGCCCATGCTGAGCGGCACCTGTCGGTGGGCGCAGCGGTCCTCCAGCGCGTGGACGGCGCCGCTGCGCGTGCGGTAGACCGCGATGCGCTCACCGGCGAACGCGGTCGGGACCACCCGGCCGCGGCGCACGCTACTGGACAGCGAGACCGGATACCAGAAGTCCGGGTGTGCCCCGACGCGGCGAAGGTCGGTGATCGTCTCGGTCATACCTCTCCCTTGCCCTGGGGGTGGGCATGAGCGGTGACGTCCCCTCATGCAGGGCGTCACCTGCTCCGGCCGGTGCTGTTCGCCGAGTGCACTCCCATCCTGGTGGGCGTCGGCCGCCGTTGGCCTGCCCGGCTCACCCGGACGGATGATCGGGCCCGGCACTGCGGTTGGTCCGGCGTCGCCGACTGCAGCCGGGCCTCGCACTCTGAGGATCTGATCCTGAAGGCGGGGGTCTTGGCGTCCCTGTCCCGGATCAGTTACCGGGCTGTGGAGAGCTTACGGGCGTCCTCCAGGTCCACGAGCAGGTTCCGCACCACCTCGGCGACCCAGGCATGGGTCCGATGGGCAGTGGTACCGGCGATCCGGACCCTGCTGCCAGTGTGATGGATAGTGGCGAGGATGTACTGGCGCTGGTCGGTCAGAGGGACGGTCTCGATGAAGTCCACCGCCAAGATCGCCCCGGCCTGCGAGCGCAGCAATGCCGGCCACATGACGCCTGAGCGGTTCGGCA
The DNA here is from genome assembly GCF_000787835.1 of Streptacidiphilus melanogenes. GTDB lineage: Bacteria > Actinomycetota > Actinomycetes > Streptomycetales > Streptomycetaceae > Streptacidiphilus > Streptacidiphilus melanogenes. Next base: position 12,708 of record NZ_BBPP01000068.1, on the reverse strand, counting down.
CAGGGTCGATGCCCTCGGCTCTCAGCAACTCTGCGCCCGCCGAGAATCCCATCCGTGTGGGCGTAGATGTTCGCGGTCGTGGACAGGGTGGCCTGGCGCAGGGTCTTGGAGACCACAGTGAGCGGCACGCCGTTGGTGATGGAGATCGTCGCGGCCAGGTGCCGCAGGTCGTGGATGGCGCAGCGGGGCACGTCGCCATCGCGCTGCTCCGCGCCGCGCCAGGGCGACAGGCCACGTCCCGCCCCGTCAACGCCAAGGAGACACCCCTCCATGACCGTAGCCACCGGCCATCTGCACTACCCCGCACCCCCGCGCGGCCGATCGTCGAACCCGACCACCCCCTGCCGCGCTTCGTCGGCACCGAACCCTGCCGCACCCGCCCCGACGACTACTTCCCCACCCACTACAACCACGACCGCTCCGAGGTCCGGGCCGCCGTCCTCGCCTGCCGCGTCTGCCCCCAGCAGAACCCCTGCCTGGCCTGGGCCCTGGCCAATCCCCACCTCGCCCCCACCGGCATCTGGGGCGCCACGACCCCAGCCGAACGTACCGCGCTGCGCAGACTCATCAACACCGGCGCCTCTTCGCCGCCGTAGACGGGCGGGAAATCCCCGCATCCCCGCAGAGCCGGAACAGCCGCCCTGTATTCAGATGGGCAGCTGTTTCGGCATGCCCGAATATGCCCTGGAGCGGGCGGGGCGCACGAACGTAAGAAGGTACAAGAAATGCTGACTCAGCAAGAAGAACGGGAAGTCCACGTGCTCGCCCGGTCCGGTTACACGATCGCAGCGATCGCCCGCCATCTAGGACGGGACCGGTCCACCATTCGCGCCTACCTCAGCGGTCGGCGCACCACAGCCGCCCGCGGTCAGGCCTCCGGTGCGCTGGACCCCTTCGTGGCCCACTGCAGACAGCGCCTCGCCGACAACCCCCACCTCAGTGCCGCCGCGTTGTACGCGGACATCACCACGCTTGGCTACTATCGTAGTTACGCCTCCTTCACGCGCGCACTGCGCGTCCTCGACCTCCGTCCCACCTGCCCCTTCACGTCACCACGGCATCACTCAGGCCACAGCGACGTCCCCGCATCGACACGCACGCCGCTGGGGAATTTGGGCGAGCAGAAACGGTGAGTTCCCGCGGCGCCGTTGTGTCCGTCGACCGGCTCGAATGCCCGAAAGACGCCCCCGTGATCTGCACGAAAACGGCGGAATCCTTTGAGCGGCGGAAACGGCGCCGCTTGAAAAGCCGCAAGGCCGCGTCATAGCTTTTCTGCCATCGGGCCCCGGGGTCGGTTCATCCCCCTCTCGTCAGCGGCTACGGAGCCCGGCGTAATTCTCTCAACATTTCAAGCGGAAAGATATGACAATGCTCAGCGTCGACGAACTTGTCTCCCAGAAGGCTGGCCTCCTGCCCGGCCGCGAGGCCCTCGGTGTCCTCAGGTTCAAGTGCGGCACCGCACCGTCCTGCGCCCCCAGCATCACGGCGGCGGCGACCACCGCCACGAGGGTTGGGGCGGGGACCACCGGCACACCGGCGGGGACCGCCGCAACCACAACGGCCGGGACCGTCGGCACGACGGTGGCGACCGCCGCCACGGGGACGACCGCCGCGAAGGTGACCGCTGCTAGTCAGGGTTGGTGAGGCTCCCGGGTGCCTGCAGCTGGGCCGTGGGCACCCGGGAGCCGCGCCGGTCGTCGCAGGCGGTGCGAAGCAGAGCCGACGGGTCGCAGGAGGGGATGGACAGGTGGGCAGGCACGCGGGGCAGCGCTCGGTCGAGCCGCCGGCCGGTCCGGCGGGCGACGGGCTGGAGTCCGGGCGTCGTACCGCCGGGCCGTCGAATGACTGTGTTCCGCGGAACACCGCGGGGTTGGAACTGCACGGCCGGTTCCATGGGGCAGGTTCCGAGGAGCCGGTCTACACGGTGCGGCGTTCCGACGGCCAGGTTGTGGAGCTGTCGCAGCTGCTGTACCACGCGGTGTGCGCGGTCGACGGCCAGCGGACCAGTGAGCAGGTGGCCGCCCGGGTCAGCGCCAGCTACGGGCGGGAAGTCGACGCGGAGGACGTGGAGTTCCTCGTCACAGTCACGGCCTCGGCGCCGTGAGTGGGCGAGGGACCGTGGTCCGACGGCGGACTCCGGAGCAGCAGCTATGGGCCGAGATGGCGCCGAGCACCTCTCCGAAGGAAACCGCCCAGCGCCACCACGGCCCTCCGGCTCGGGCGGCGCTCGGCCCCAGTGCGTTGTCTCTGCATCGTCTGCTCTCTCTTCGATAGGCCGACCATCCCGGTCGGCTAGGCCGAACCTACGGGGCCCGTCGCGCAGCCGCCCGCAATCAACAGGGCCTAGATCATCGGAATGTCACTGGAGCTCAGCAGATGGACTGATGTGTCCGAATCAATAGCCTGGTAAGAGCATCTCCGTATACGAGATCAGCCATGTCGACCCCTTCGTGCGCGCTGTAGGGTCCGCGCGGAGCTTCAAGATCAACACGGGTCGACAAGGAGTCAAAACGTGAAAAGAATGGCAAGTCTCCGGCTGTCAAGAGGGTCTGGTGACGGTCCGCCAGGGCGCATGCGACGTGCGGGCACCGCAACTGCCGCCGCTGCGGCGCTGATTGCGGGACTCACCGGCGCCGCGCAGCCCGCCTCGGTGCACAAGGCACCCGGTATCGTGCAGACCGCACCGGTTCCGGTCACTCCGGTGGTTTCCCATTACCACGCGGCCAAGCGCCTCGCGACCGCGCCAACACCGAAGGTGACGTGGCCCGCTGGGGAGGGAACCGTCCCTGCGGCAGGCGCGACAGCAGCCTCGGCACAGGCTTCTCAGCCACGGGCTTCGGCGAACCCGCCGCGGCAGCAGGCCGGGGCCCTGCCCGTTTGGCTGACGCCCTCGTCCGGGGTTGCTTTGGCCGGGGCCACTGTCCGGGTTCTGCCGCAGAGTTCGGCGCGGGCACTCGGCATCAGTGGCGTGCTGCTGTCCGTGTCCGGGCTGCCAGAGGCCGCACACGGCAAGGTCCGACTTGACCTCGACTACGGGGATTTCGCGCGCGCCTTCGGCGCGGATTGGGCATCACGTCTCCACCTGGTCGGACTCCCGGCCTGCGCCCTCACCACACCGCGGCTCGCGGCCTGCCGCACGCAGACCCCACTGGCAGGGGGCAACAGCACCAAGACGCGAACACTGTCCGCGGACCTCGTGCCGCCCAGAGTTCAGACCGCGCAGGTGGCCACGACTTCGGCCACGAGCGCAAGCGTGGCCGCTGCCTCTGCCATGGTCCTTGCGGCCAGCTCCAGCGCCAGCGGAGGAGGCGGAGATTTCACCGCGACTTCGCTGAAGCCGTCCGGTTCCTGGCAGGCTGGGGGAAGCTCCGACGCGTTCACCTGGACGTCCCCGTTTCCGGCCCCGCCTGTCCCAGGTGGTCTGGTCCCCAACATCTCGCTGGGGTACAACTCGCAGAGCGTAGACGGGCTGACCTCCTCCACGAACAACCAGGCGTCGGTGGTGGGCGATGGGTTCTCGTTGCCGACCAACTTCGTCGAACGGTCCTACCAGTCGTGTCACGTCAACCCTTCGGGAACGACCCGGACCTGGGACAACTGCTGGTCGAGCGACAATCAGCTGACCCTGTCGCTCAACGGCACGTCGACGACCCTGATCAAGGATGACTCGACGGGCGTCTACCGGGCGCAGAACGACGCGAACGAGCGGGTCGAATACCTGACCGGCGCCAACAACGGCGCCCAAAACGGAGAGTACTTCCGAGTCACCACGGACGACGGCACCCAGTACACCTTCGGGCTGAACCAACTGCCCGGTTGGGCGTCCGGCAACGCGGTGACGAACTCCGTGCTGACGGAGCCGGTGTTCGCGACCGCGTCGGGGCAGCCGTGCTACAACGCGACATGGGCCAGCTCCTGGTGCCAGCAGGGCTACCGGTGGATGCTCGACTACGTCAAGGACACCCACGGCGACGTGATGTCCTACTTCTACACCCCCACCACCGCGTACTACGCCCGCAACCTGGGCAAGACCGCGGACACCTCCTACATCCGCGACGCGGCACTGGCGAAGATCCAGTATGGGCAGCGCGCGGGGTCGGTGTACTCCACCAGCCCCGCCGGCCAGGTGCTGTTCACCTATAGCGGGCGCTGCAACACCTCCTCTACCGGCTGCGCCACCTCGACGTTGACCTCGTCGACAGCATCGAACTGGCCCGATGTGCCCTATGACCAGAACTGCGCCAGCGGCGCCAACTGCTCGGTGAACACGCCCACGTTCTGGAGCGAGAACGAGCTGACCGGCATCCAGACCCAGGCGCTGGTCGGCACGACCGAGACGAACGTCGATTCCTGGGCCTTCACCTACTCGTTCCCGGCGACGGGGGACTCGACAACACCGTCTCTATGGTTGTCCACGATCGCGCACACCGGGCAGGACACCAGTGCCGGCGGTTCGACCTCGGCGATCACCTCACCCCCGATCACGTTCTCGGGGACCCCGCTGTCGAACCGGGTCAACCTGACCGACGGCTACCCGCCGATCACCCGGTACCGGCTCAACACCGTCACCACCGAGACCGGCGAGAAGATTAGCGTCGGCTACTCCTCCCCGGCCTGTGGCACCTCGGTACCCAGTGACCCAAGCCAGAACGCCAGCCTCTGCTACCCCGACTACTGGACTCCGACGGGACAGACGTCACCTATGGAGGACTGGTTCAACAAATACATCGTCACCACGGTGACGGAGCAGGACCCGACCGGGGGAGGCGTCAACGACACCGTCGTCACCACCTACACCCCGACCGGCACGCCTGCCTGGCACTACGACGACAACCCGCTCACCCCGACCGCCAACCGGACGTGGGACGAGTGGCGCGGCTTCCAGGGCATGAAGGTGTCCGTCGGGACGGCGCCCGACCCGACGACAGAGACCGACTTCACCTACTTCCGCGGAATGGACGGGGACACGCTCCCCGGCGGCAAGACCCGCTCAGCCACCATCACGGACTCGCGCGGCGACCCTGCGGTCACCGACTCCGACGAGTTCGTCGGACAGACCTACGAGGCGATCCTTTTCAACGGCCTGAACAGCGGCAAGGTCGTCAACGACACCATCACCGCCCCGTGGAGCTCCGGCGCGACCGCGACGCACGCGCTGACCGGAGGCCTTCCGGCGCAGCAGGCGTTCCTGACAGGACAGGCGTCGGTACAGGCGTATGTGCCGCTTGCCTCCGGGGCGACCCGCGAGACCGAGATCGACTACACCCACGATGGGTACGGCCGAGTGACGGCAGTGAACGATCTCGGCGACGTCTCCACCAGCAGCGATGATCTGTGCACCACGACAAGTTATGCGGACAATAGCTCTGCGTGGATCCTGGACCGGGTCGCGGAGACCAAGACGGTCTCGGTGAACTGCTCGACCACGCCTACCCTGCCCGCCAACGCCGTGTCGGACAAGCAGGTCTACTACGACGGTTCCAGCACCCTCGGTGCTGCCCCCACCGTCGGCGACGCCACGACGACGCAGCAGGCGGCCTCGTACAACGGAGCCACCCCGGTCATGGCGACCACGGCGACGCTCACGGTGGACGAATACGGGCGCACGCTCACCAGCACGGACGCGGACCAGCGCAAGACCACCACCGCGTACACCCCGGCGACAGGCGCCGAACCCACGAGCATCACCACGACAGACCCCCTGTCGCACACGACAATCCACACCATGGACCCGCTGCGCGACCTGGCGCTGAGTCAGACCGACGCGGCGGGCTACGTCACCAGCCAGCAGTACGATGCCCTCGGCCGCCGCACGGCCGTGTTCAAGCCGGGCGTCACCTCCGCCTACGCGAAGTTCACTTATGCGCTGTCGGCGACGTCCCCGAGCGTGGTCACCACGCAGACGCTCGACGACGACGGCAGCTACCGCACCAGCGAGCTGCTGCTGGACTCCCTCCTGCGTCAGCGCGAGTCGCAGGTGGCCACAGCCGATGGCGGCCGCACGGTCACCGACACCGTCTACAACACCGACGGCTGGGTCGCCAAAACCACCGGCGCATACTACACGACCGGCGCGCCCAGCAGCACCCTGGTCCAGGCGCAGGATGGCCAGATTCCCTCCGAGACCGGCTTTACGTACGACGGGGCCGGACGTGAGGTGGCCGCCACCGCCTACGCCCTCGGCAGCCAGACCTGGCAGACGACGACAGTCTTCGGGGGAAACTTCACGACAACGGTCCCACCTGTCGGCGGCGTGGCCGAATCCAAGATCACCAATGCCCGGGGTCAAGTGACGGACCTCTACCAGTACCACGCCGGCGTGCCCGCCGACCCAGTGAACGATCCGGCCTCGGACTATTCGGACACGCACTACACGTACGACTCTAGCGGCCAGAAGGCGTCCCAGGTCGACCCGGGCGGCAACACCTGGAGCTGGCAGTACGACCTGCTCGGCGACCAGGTCGCATCGAGCGACCCGGACACCGGGACCAGCACGGCCGCGTTCGACAACGCCGGCCAGATCCTCAGCACCACCGACGCCCGTGGCAAGAAGACGACCTACACGTACGACCTCGACGGTCGACGCACGGCCGCCTACGACACCACCGGAACCGGCGTCACTCCGGCCTCGTCCAACCAGATCACCGCCTGGACGTACGACACGCTGAAGAAGGGATACCTCACCTCCTCGACCTCGTACGCGATGGGCACCACCAGTGCCTCGGTGACCGAGAGCGTGCTGTCCTACACCAACCTCGGTGAGGTGGCTGCCCAGCGCACCACGCTGGCCAATGTCCCGAGCAGTGTGACTGCACTGGCGCCCAGCGGCGGTTACACGACCTCCTACACGTACAAGAGCACCGGTACCCTGGCCACGCAGCAGGACCCCGCAGAGGCCGGCCTGCCCAGCGAGAACATCGGCTACGGATACGACACGTACGGCCAGGTCACGAGTCTGGCCAGTTCAGGCACGACAGCCTGGACGTACCTGAGCGCGCTTGGTTACGACGAATACGGGAATCCGCTGCAGTACGGCATGGGTCCCTCCACCAGCTGGGTCGACCTGACCCTGAGCTACGACCCGCAGACCCTGCAGCCCGTCGATGCCAAGACGACCGACTCGACCAGCAACACGGTGGTAGACGACACTTCGTACACCTGGAGCAACGCAAACCTGTCCAAGGGCGCTGGCCTGCTGACCCAGGTCACTGATACGCAGAACGGCGGATCGACGACCGACACCCAGTGCTTCACCTACGACTGGGCTGCCCGCTTGTCTTCGGCCTGGACCGCCACCGACCACTGCGCCGCCACGCCCAGCCCTGGCAGCAGCAGCACGGTCGGCGGCCCGCAGCCGTACTGGCAGTCGTGGACCTACGCGGCCGACGGACAGCGCCAGACCGAGACCGCCCACGACACCAGCGGCAACATCGCCAACGACACCACCACCACCTACAACTACCCTGCTGCCGGCTCCAGTACCGATCAGCCCCACACGCTGAGCAACACCACCAGCTCCGGACCCGGAGCCACGGCGAACACAGCGAGCTACACCTACGACAGCAGCGGCAACACGACCGCGATTCAGGGAGGATCCCTCGGGAACCAGACGCTGACCTGGAACGACCAGAACCAGCTCACGTCTGACGCAACTGGAAGCGGCACGACCAGCTACGTGTACGACGCCTCAGGCAATCTGGTCCTGCGGATGGACCCGGGCCAGGCAACGCTCCTGGTCGGCGACGCTCAACTGGTCGAAAACACCACCACGGGCGCCCTGAGCGGCACCCGCTACTACTCCGTCAACGGCGCTACCATCGCTGCGCGCTCGAGCAGCGGTGACATCCAATACCTGATCCCCAACCGGCAAGGCACGGACCTGTTGGCCGTCGACTACCAGTCGCAGGCCGTCACCCGTCGGCAGTACCTGCCGTTCGGCGGGGTTCGCGGATCCGCACCGAGCGGTTGGCTGGGCGCCAAGGGCTACGTCGGGGGTGTCGGCGACACCACCACCGGGCTCGAAGACCTCGGGGCGCGAGAGTACGACGCGCAGACTGGCCGGTTCGTTTCGATCGACCCGGAGTTGGAGGCACTCGACCCCGCGCAGCTCTCCGGGTACGACTACAGCGCCAACGACCCCGTCACCGGAAGCGATCCGTCTGGTAAGGACTGGTGGGACTCGCTCACCAACGCGGTGTCCAGTGTTGCGCAGACCGCCCAGCAGGTCATCGATCGGACCAACGGCCCCATGGCCGCACTGGGGTTGGGTGAGATGCTGCTCGGAGCAGCGGCCGATGGAGCCGGGGCAGCGTTGTGCGCCACCGGTGTCGGCGCGCTCGGTCCGGGAGAGGCCTTGTTGGCCGCCGGCACAGCCCTGGCATGGACTGGGGCCGCCACGGTGACTGCCGCCGTTGCTACGCCCAACATCGCCTATGCCGTCCAGAACGGCGGTGGTGGTGGCGGTACGGGTAGCAGCGGGGACTCGGGCAAGTACTCCTCGCCGCCGTCGCAGCAGCAGGTCGACGACCTGATGTCGGAGCACGACGGCAGCACGGGCAACGACCAGCCGCTAACTGAGATCAACGCCAACAGCGCGCTCGAAGGCGGCCCTGAGGGGACGTCTCCGGAGCTGGTGCCCCGGACATCCTCGAAGACACCTGACATCGTCTTCAAGGACCGTCAGGGCAATGCCGTGATGTACCGCGAGGTCAAGTCCATTTCGGGAACGAGCAGCGCCGTCCAGAACAACCTTGGCAAGGCCCTGGGCCAGCTCAGAGAGGTCGACGCCAAGATGGGAGACGTCTACATCCAGGTACCCGAGGGAACCCAGGAAGGGCAGGTGTCCAAGTGGGTCCGGGCCTACTTCCGCGGATACCGGAGCAAGGCCAATCCGCTCTACGATCCCGTCCAGCAAGCGGACTGGACCGTCCATGTGGTGGACACCTCGGGAGCGGACCTGGGGAATTACGATGTGGTTCCGCAGCAGTCAAGCCCACAACCAAACCCGTGGGCGAACAAGCTCGCCGCCATGGAGCGGGAGGGCTTCTGACGGTGGTCGGTTGACCTGAAGGTTGATCGAAGGAGTCGGAGCTGAATGCGGTGGGCGGACCCCTCACGGGGTCCGCCCACCGCCGAGTAGGCTCCGCGGTTGCACGGATCTCGAGAGGGAGCAAGGAATGTCTGACTCGGCCGCGATGCTCTGCCGTGATTGCCGGTTTGTCCTCGACCTCGGCTACTTCTGGAACACGCAAGAGCCACGGGAGATCTTCACGGGCGGGGGGCCTGCCCGGGGAGACCAGGACATCGACGGGGCGCTGTGGCGATTCCTAGCGGACCACGTGTACCACCGGGTCCGGCTGCTAGGAGAGCAATCGGAGGACTGGTCGGTGATCGACGTCGACTACACGCGGATCGGAACGCAGTATCCGGCGACCGTCACACCAGCCGAGTACGCCGAGGGCTGGCGCGGCCGAGCCCTCGCCGCGCAGCCGCGGCCGCTGTGCGACACCGTCCGTGCCCTCATCCGAAGTTCTGAGACGGAAGTCTCCGGCCCGGGTGTCACGATTTCCCAGCAACAGGAAGCAGCGGTGGAGAGCCTGTACGAGGAGCTTCCCTGTGCCGAGTCGCCCGCCAGGGAAGTGGATCGGGCGGAGCTCGGCGTCCGACTTGCCGCGGTGGAGCGGTCCGTGGCACTGGTGAGGCGTGTCTCCGAGAGCTTGGCAGGTCACCCACTGGAGATTCTGCTCCGCGAGAGTTCGGCTGTGATCGCGGAAGCGTTGGAGCAAGACCGGCCGGGCCTGCTGACCGACTGGAACGGGCTTGCATCACCTGCACTCTTTGATGCCGAGCGAGCGCTCATCCTGCTCAAGGACACCCTCGGCGGATACGCCGGCTGAACCGCACCGCAGCAGGTCCGGCCTCGCCGGGTGGCGGGTGATACAAGGCCTCCCAGTCTCGCGGCGTGGGAGAGTGCCGAAACTCGCTGCCACGACGAGCCCCTTGGAGGGGGCCGCCGATCCTCGGCTCAGCATCCAAATCTTGTGGGGCTCGGAAAGTCATCGCCGCAGCTCAAGCAGCGTACTGGTACTGGTGATGACTCCGTCGAGAACGCGGGTGCGCAGGAGCCTACGTCGCGCGCCCACGGGCAGGATCCGGACGCCGGTCAGCACCACCTGGATGCCGGCATCGACCAGGATCTGATCGAAGAGCGCGGGGAACTTCGCGTCCCGGTCTCGGATCAGGTATTTGACGATGACTCCAGCGTCCTCCAGGTCCATGAGCAGGTTCCGTACCGCCTGCGTGAGCCAGTTCGCCGTTGGGTGTGCTATGGCCCCGAGGATCCGGACGCGGCGGGTGGCGTGCTCGATGACGGCCAGGATGTATTGGCGCTGGCCGGTCAGGGTGACGACCTCGATGAAGTCGCAGGTGATCAGCGCGCCGGCCTGGGCGCGGAGGAAGTCAGCCCAACTGGTGGCGCCGCGGTCCGGTGCCGGATCGATGCCCTCCGCCCTGGATCTCCCAGACGGTCGAGGCGGCGACCTTCACACCGAGAGTGGCAAGCTCGCCGTGCGCTCCGCCGTAGCCCCAGGAAGGATTCTCGCGTGCCAGGCGCAGGATCAGGAGCCCGTATCGAGCGAAGCGTGGGCGGGCGCCCCGAGCGCTTCGGCCGGCAGGTGCGCGCATGGCACTGCCGCATGAGATCACGGTGCCAGCACAGCACCGTGTCCGGGCGGACGAGCAGCCGCAGCCGGTGCAGGAACTCCCAGCAGCGGCACCAAAGACAGGCGAGGAACGCGCAGTCTCCGGAGCGAACCTCATTTTGTTCTCACCGAGCTGTCGTTCAAGGGCGGCGATCTCGTGGCGCAGAACGAGGATCTCTGCATCCTTCTGACAGTCGCGCCCACCCCCAGCCGCTCCTGTCCACCCGCGTCACCCCCGACCACTCCGGCCAGCACCTCCTGGTCACCCTCCAGCGCTACGACAACGGTGCCTGGCACACCGTCACCACGTGGTTCACCAACCTCGCGAGCCACAGCGGCATCGACACGCCCATCTCCTGGACTCACCTCGCCGACGGCGCCCTCTACCGCATCACAACCGAGTACACCCACAACAACCCTGACACCGGCAACATCGACGCCTGGGGCAACTGGGCCTACTTCGCCACCCACCCCCATCCGTAACCAGGCCCCCTGAAAGGGATGGGACTACATCCATTCCTTTGGGAGCGCCGCCCCGGCTCGTCCTTGCCGGACCAGTTGGGGACCAGAAGCCGCTCGGCGGCCGACTTCGAGGTGTGTGCTCAGGGCGTCCGCCGCGGGCGGGTCTGTACGGTCTTCGGTGTAACTCCCGATCATGGAAGTAGCACCTGATGAGCGACGTGACTGCCTCGGCTGAGGCGGTTGAAGAGGTCCGTCCGGCTGCGCTGGCGGCGGACCTGCTGGATGACCAGTTGATCGGGCAGTTGGTCGACCGGGCCCGTGCGAGCGGGCTCCAGCTGACCGGTGAGGGCGGGCTGTTGCAGCAGCTGACCAAGCGCGTGCTGGAGTCCGCCCTCGAAGGCGAGATCACTGACCACCTCGGCTACGAGAAGCATGACCGAGTCGGCGTGGGCAGCGGCAACAGCCGCAACGGGAGCCGGTCCAAGACCGTGCTCACGGACGTCGGCCCGGTCGAGATCGAGGTGCCGCGCGACCGGGAGGGCAGCTTCGAGCCGCAGATCGTCAAGAAGCGGCAGCGCAGGCTGACCGGTGTCGACGAGATGGTGTTGTCGCTGTCTGCGCGGGGTCTGACGCACGGTGACATCTCGGCCCACCTCGCCGAGGTCTACGGCGCCAGCGTGTCGAAGTCGACGATCTCCACGATCACGGACAAGGTCATGGACGGGATGGCCGAGTGGCAGAACCGGCCGCTCGACCCGGTCTACCCGGTGATCTTCATCGACTGCATCCACGTGAAGGTCCGCGACGGGCAGGTCGCCAACAGGCCGATCTACGTGGCGCTCGCCGTCACCGTCGACGGCACCCGCGACATCCTCGGCTTGTGGGCCGGCGACGGAGGCGAGGGCGCCAAGTACTGGCTCCAGGTCCTGACCGAGATCAAGAACCGCGGTGTCGAGGACGTGTGCATGGTTGTCTGCGACGGTCTCAAGGGCCTGCCCGAGGCGATCGGCACGGTCTGGTCCCAGGCGGTCACCCAGACCTGCGTTGTTCACCTGATCCGGGCCTCGTTCCGCTACGCGGGCCGCCAGGACTGGGACAAGATCTCCCGGATGCTCAAGCCCGTCTACACCGCCCCGACCGCCGCCGCTGCGGAGGATCGCTTCCTGGAGTTCGCCGAGGAATGGGGCGCCAAATACCCCGCGATCGTCAAGCTCTGGGAGAACGCCTGGGCCGAGTTCGTGCCCTTCCTCCAGTTCGACACCGAGATCCGGCGCGTCGTTTGCACGACGAACGCCATCGAGTCCGTCAACGCGCGGATCCGAAAGGCAGTCCGGGCCCGCGGGCACTTCCCCAACGAGGCCGCGGCCCTCAAGTGCGTCTACCTGGCCGTCATGAGCCTGGACCCCACCGGCCAGGGACGCAAACGCTGGACGATGCGCTGGAAGCCCGCACTTCAGGCCTTCGACATCGCCTTCGACGGCCGACTCTCCATCGGCCGCCGGTAACACACACAACCTGAGTTACACCGCTGGCTGTACAGACCCCG
>NZ_BBPP01000069.1 GCF_000787835.1 Streptacidiphilus melanogenes | reverse complement strand
GGTTTTGGCGCCCGCTATCTGACGCCGTAGACACCGCACGGTACCGGCAATCCGACCTCACACGAGGCCCGCCCCGCCCGGCGCGGCGGACAGGCCAAATGCACCGGTGATGGACGGTCGGACGGCACTCAGGCGCGTTGAGCCGATGGACAGACGGCTCGGGCACGTCACGTTGGACCTGGCGGAGGGGGGTCGGCCGGGACTCAAGTACGGACGGACCTTGAGGTCGAGGTCCCCGAGCAGGCAGCAGACGAGTCGCCCGACCTCGTCACCACCTGGACATCGCCGAGGCTCTGTGCGAAGCGCGCGCCGCCGACGCACGCGGCCTACTCACCGCCCACACCACCGCCGGCCTGCGCCGCATGGGCTTCGCCCACGACGCGTCCCTGCCGCCCCCTCCGCCCCGGTCGCCTCATGGGACTCGTCCGACCGTGAGAGAGACTACGGTCCTTAGCCGCCAGCGGGTGAGCACTCTCGTCGCCGGAGCCGTCTGACAGGCCTACGGACGAGCGGCGGCAGCGTTCGGCCCGTAGAGGAGTGAAAGGGTGGCCCGGTGGACGACGACACTCTCACCGCGGTCCTGCAGCGCGCGGCCGACCGCCGGCGCCGGTTCAACGACCGCCTCGCGGCCTACTTCGATTCCCTGACCGACGGCGCCAACGGCGCGGGCGGCGCCCTGGAGACCCCCGCGTTCAGCCGGTTCACGGCCCGGGCCCTCGACCTGGTGCGCGAGCTCTCGCTGCGCGGGGGCAAACGCCTGCGCGTGGTCCTGCTGTACGAGGCGGCCGCGCTGGTCACCGACGAACCCGTGGCCGGCCTGGACGAGGCCGCCATCAGCATCGAACTGCTGCACACGCATGGCCTGGTCCACGACGACATCATCGACGACACACCCGCTCGCCGCGGCGGCCCCTCCACCTACTACGCCTACCTGCGCGAGTTCCCGGATCGGCCCGACACCGCCCTCGCCCTTGCCATCCTCGCCGGCGACCTGGCGGCCTTCCTGTCCGTGCGCGTGCTGCTCAACAGCGGCCTGCCTCCCGCTCTCGCACTGGCGATGGCCTCCCTCCACGCGGACGTCGGAGCAACCACGATCACCGGGCAGCTCCTGGACCTGGAACGCGACTCCCACCCCGAGCCCTCGACCGATCTCCTGCACGCGGTCACCGAGTACAAGTCGACGCGCTACTCCGTGCTCGCTCCCCTGAGGCTGGGGCTGCTCGCCGCCGGCGCCGACCCGTCCGAACACGACGGCGAACTACGCCGCTACGCCACCGCGTTGGGCATCGCCAACCAAATCCACGACGACTGGCTGGACCTGTTCGGCGATGCGGAGACTCTCGGCAAGTCCCCCGGGTCCGACATCCGCTCCGGCCGCCGCAGCTATGCCGTCCGCGCCTTGCTGGCCGCCGCGGACGAGAGCGAGCGCAAGCTGCTGGGCGCTGCCTTGGGAGATTCGGACGGCGACGCGGACACGCTCGACCGGATCCGCGGCATCGCGCGGGCGCACGGGATCGACCAATCCCTCCGGGCCGAGGCCGAGCGCCACGCACGGGAGGCGGCGGCCCTAGCCGCCACCTGGCGGGGGCGCTGGCGGCCGGACGCCGTGTCACTGTTCGCGCTCCTGCCGACCTGGACGGTCGCACGCGACCGATAGCGGGGGTGAGGCCGGTGCGGGGCGTCGGTCGGACCGACGTCCTGCGCCGACCGCAGATCACGGTTCCTCCAGCAGTTCGAGGCAGGTCCAGACCAGGGCTGCGGGGACGCCGGCCAAGCCGATCGGCAGGGTGATCGCGGGCAGGACGCCCCGCAGCCCGATCGGGACTCGACCGAGGCCGTGGGGCAGCACGGCCGAGCGGGGCAGGACCGCGACCGGCCACAGGGCCACGGCCCCCAGCACCCGCCGATCAGGAAGAGCACCGGGGCCACCTTGAACGTCGCCGCGATCTGCCCCACCGCAAAGATCTTCGTGCGACCCATGTCGATTCCCATGTCGGAGCAGATCCGGACCAGCCAAAACTCACTCTCCGTGCATGCTGCGGCTCTCGGCTGCCCACCGGCGAACGCGGCGTCAGCAGCCCACGTCGGGAGCTAATACGGCCTGGCGCATCTCTGACGCAACACACGCGCAACAGTCGCGCTCACGGGCCGCGTGGAGCATCGGAGGAAGCCGGGGCAGCCGGACCGCCGCAAGCCGCTGACCTCCGACGACGGCCCGATTCCCATCATCGCCGTCCTAGTCGCACCGCCATGCCCTCGCAGATGTCGGACATCTACGCAGACAGGTGCCCTTCCGGGCTCGGAAGGGCACCTGTTTCGATGGCCCAATGAGGCCGATGACCTGCTCTTTTGTCCCTACGGCAGGTTACGGGCCATGACGATGCGCTGGACCTGGTTGGTGCCCTCGTAGATCTGGGTGATCTTGGCGTCGCGCATCATGCGCTCCAGCGGGTAGTCGCGGGTGTAGCCGTAGCCGCCGAGGAGCTGGACGGCGTCGGTGGTGACCTCCATGGCGACGTCGGAGGCGAAGCACTTGGCCGCGGCGCCGAAGAAGGTGAGGTCGGAGTCGACGCGCTGGGACTTGGCCGCGGCGGCGTAGGTGAGCTGGCGGGCGGCCTCGAGCTTCATGGCCATGTCGGCGAGCATGAACTGGATGCCCTGGAACTCGGCGATCGCCTTGCCGAACTGCTTGCGCTCGTTCACGTAGCCCTTGGCGTAGTCGAGCGCGCCCTGGGCGACACCGAGGGCCTGGGCGGCGATGGTGATGCGGGTGTGGTCGAGGGTCTTCATCGCCGTGGCGAAGCCGGTGCCCTCGGCGCCGATCATGCGGGAGGCCGGGATGCGGACGTTGTCGAAGTAGACCTCGCGGGTCGGCGAGCCCTTGATGCCGAGCTTCTTCTCCGGCGCGCCGAAGGAGACGCCCTCGTCGCCCTTCTCGACCACGAACGCGGAGATGCCCTTGGAGCGCTTCTCGGGGTCGGTGACGGCCATGACCGTGTAGTACTCGGAGACGCCCGCGTTGGTGATCCACCGCTTGACGCCGTTGAGGACGTAGTCGTCGCCGTCGCGCACCGCGCGGGTCTTCATGCCCGCCGCGTCGGAGCCGGCGTCCGGCTCGGAGAGGCAGTAGGAGAACATCGCGTCGCCCTTGGCGAGCGGGGAGAGGTACTGCTTCTTCAGCTCCTCGGAGCCGGAGAGGATCACCGGGAGGGAGCCGAGCTTGTTGACCGCCGGGATCAGCGAGGAGGAGACGCAGACGCGCGCGACCTCCTCGATGACGATCACGGTGGCGAGCGCGTCGGCGCCCGCGCCGCCGTACTCCTCGGGGACGTGGACGGCGTGCAGGTCGGAAGCGACGAGCGCGTCGAGCGCCTCCTGCGGGAAGCGAGCCTGCTCGTCCACCTCGGTGGCGAACGGGGCGATCTTCGCCTCAGCCAGGCCCCGGACCGTCTCCCGGAGCATCTGGTGCTCCTCGGAGATCTGGAACAGGTCGAAATCTGCGCTCACGTTCGCTCCCGAGATCTGTCGGCGCCCCTCGGCACCCGTATGGCACTCAGTACCCTCGATTATGCACACTCAGTGCCATCGTGGGGGAGCTCCGGACCCCGATCTGGTGTTACGTTCTGCACATGGCAGCAGCTGTGAGCACCGGGGACGACGCCAAGCCGACCATGCGGGAGTCGCTGGTCCAGGCCGCGTTCCAGCTCTTTCTGGACCGCGGCTTCGAGCAGACCACGATCGACGACATCGTCTCGCTGGCCGGGGTCGGACGCCGCTCGTTCTTCCGCTACTTCCCTTCCAAGGAGGACGTGGTCTTCCCCGACCACGAGGGCTGCCTGGTCGACATGACCGAGTTCCTGCACACCGCCCCCCTCGACGGCGACCCGGTCGCCCAGGTCTGCGACGCGTCCCGGCTGGTGCTGCGGATGTACGCGGCCGATCCGCTCTTCTCCGTCCAGCGGTACCGGCTGACCCGCCAGGTCCCCGGGCTGCGCGCGCACGAGCTGTCAGTGGTGTGGCGCTACGAGCGCGCCCTCGCGGAGCACCTGCGCGAGCGCGGCGCGGACCGAGCCGACGGCGCGCTGCGCGCGGACGTCGTGTCGGCCGCGGTGGTCGCCGCGCACAACCACGCCCTGCGCACCTGGCTGCGCGCGGGCGGCGAGGGCGACGTGCAGGCGGCGATGGACGAGGCGCTCGGGTACGTCACCCGTGCCTTCTCCCCCGCCCCTCCCCTCAGCGGCGGCTCGGTGGACGCGGCGGCCGGCGATGCCCTCGCGAAGGCGCCGGCGGCACCGATGGACCGCGTGACCCCGGTGGACGGCGAGGACGAGCAGGTCGTGGTGATGCTCGCGCGCAAGGGCACGCCGCTCTGGCAGGTCGTCAGGGACGTCGAGAGCGCCCTCGGGCAGTAGCCAAGGAGGGCCACGGGAGGGCCACGGGAGGGCCACGCACGAGTTCCGTGGTCGCGCCTCGGAGGCGAGGGCACTGAGTGCCTTTACGTGGGGCACTGAGTGCCATAGAGTCGAACCGGCACTGCGCCGCTGAACGACCCCACCACCCCGTTCACTGGAGCCCCCATGCCCGTTTCCACCCTCGTTCCGGTCGCGCCCCTCGCCGCCGCCCCCACGGGCGACGAGGAGACCGCGCCCGTCCTGCGCTACCACCGCTGCGGCTGGTGCGGCTCGGCCACCGGGCGCGCCACGCTCCTCTGCCCGATCTGCGGCTCGTCAGAGCTGCAGGAGCAGGCCAGCACCGGGGCGGGCATCGTGCACCGACTGCTGACACCACGCCACCGCCAGTACACCGACGGCGAGACGATCTGCCTGGTCGTGCTGGAGGAGGGGTTCACCGTGCAGGCGTCCCTCGACGACGCGCTGCCCGGCACCGTCCCCGAGGGCACCCGGGTGCACCTGGCCCCGCCGGCGCCGCACACCCACCTGCCGGTGTTCCGCGCCTGCGCCTGAGCACGGGACCGGCCAGCCGCAGGACCGTCCGACCGCAGGACCGTCCGACCACAGGGACATCTGACCGCAGGCCGTCTGACCGCAGGGCCGCCTGCCACGGGCCCGACCGACCCCTGAGCCGCCTGACCTCGGTACGGCCTGACCGCGCAGCGGCCCGGAGCGCATTACGCTTCCCCGGGCACAGCAGCGGCGAAGGGTGACGGCGCGTGGACTTCTCGACCCTGGCGGTCATCATGCTGGCCGGGATGCTCGGCCCGCTGCTCGCGCTGCGGTCGAGCTGGCGGATCCCGGTCGTCATCGGCGAGCTGGTGGCGGGCGTGCTGCTGGGGCCGACCTTCGCCGGGTACCTGCATGCGGGGGACAAGACCTTCGCCTTCCTCGCCGACATGGGCTTCGCGTTGATCATGTTCGTCGCGGGCGCCCACGTCCCCGTGCGGGACAGGGCGCTGCGCGGCGGACTGGTCAAGGGGACGCTGCGGGCGGTCGCCGTCGCGGCGGTCGGCGTGGTGCCCGCCTTCGCGCTGTCCCGCGGCTTCCACACCGGACACACCGCCCTGTACGCGGTGCTGTTCGCCTCGTCCTCCGCCGCGCTGATCCTGCCGATCATCGACGCGCTGCACCTCGGCGGGCCGTCCGTGCTGGCCCTGTTGCCGCAGATCGCGGTCGCGGACACCGCGTGCATCATCGCGCTGCCGCTGGCCGTCGATCCGGCCCACGCGGCACGCGCCGCGCTCGGCGCGGCGGCGGTGCTGGGCTGCTCGACGCTGCTGTTCCTGGTCCTGCGGCAGGCGGAGCGGCGGGGGTGGCACCGCCGCCTCCACCGGCTCTCGAAGGAGCGCAAGTTCGCAATGGAGCTGCGGATCAGCCTGGCGATCCTGTTCGCGCTGGCCGCGCTGGCGACCCACACCCACGTCTCCATCATGCTGGCGGGATTCTCGTTCGGCCTGGTCGTCGCCGCGATCGGCGAGCCGCGTCGGCTCGCCCGACAGCTCTTCGCACTCGCCGAGGGCTTCCTCGGGCCGCTCTTCTTCGTCTGGCTCGGCGCCTCGCTGGACCTGCGCCAGCTCGGCAGCCACCCCTCAGCGATCCTGCTGGGCCTGCTCCTCGGCGCGGCGACGATCCTCGCTCACGCGTCGATGCGGCTGACCGGCCAGCCCCTCAGCCACGGCGTACTGGCCTCCGCCCAGTTGGGCGTCCCGGTGGCCGCCGCGGCGCTCGGCACCCAGCTCCATCTGCTGCGTCCGGGAGAGTCGGCGGCGCTGCTGCTCGGCGCCCTCGTCTCCATCGCCGCGGCGACGGCTGCCGGCGCCGTCGCCGCCCGCGACGCGCCCCCGTCTCCGCCGCCGACCCCGCCGTCCGCGAGGGCTGGGACCACGCAGCCGGGGCCCGGCTGATCAGGTC
Source organism: Streptacidiphilus melanogenes (assembly GCF_000787835.1). Taxonomy (GTDB): domain Bacteria; phylum Actinomycetota; class Actinomycetes; order Streptomycetales; family Streptomycetaceae; genus Streptacidiphilus; species Streptacidiphilus melanogenes. The sequence continues at coordinate 20,071 of NZ_BBPP01000069.1, read as the reverse complement.
TCGGCCCAGCGCAGCGGAACCGACCTCGCACGGCCACCACGCGGCTTCACCCGCCGTCGGACGGACCGTCCGTCGGGGCGCGCAGCGGCCTCACGCCCGCGTTCGCCTTCGCGGCCTCCTCCCCTCCAGTGCGGCCGGCAGCTCCAGACGCGCGGAGAGGCGCGCGACGACGGGTCCGGGCCCGCGTCCAGGCGGCGCTGGGCGGCGTCGACGGCGAGGGTGCTCTTCGAGGTCGTCACCCGGGCAGTGTCCAGGACGACTCGTGACGGAGCGTCACTCGACCTGTTCTTCCGGTGTACTGCGAGCGAGTCGCCCGAGGGTGGTGAGGGTCTCCGCCAGGACGGGGAGCGTCGGCGAGGCGAGACCGAGGCGGACGGCCGCGCGTGGGGTGCGCGAGCCGACGGCGTAGGCCGCGGCGGGGGTGAGGCCGATGCCCGCGCGTGCCGCGGCGGCGACGAAGGTCTCGGCGTGCCACGTCGGCGGCAGCTCCCACCAGCAGTAGTACGAGCCCGGGTCGCCGCGCAGGACCGCGTCCGGCAGCTGCTCGCGCGCGACGCGTTGACGCTCCGTCGCATCGGCGCGCTTGGCCGCGCCGATCGCGGCCACCGTGCCGTCGCCGATCCAGCGGACCGCCGCCTCCAGGGCGAAGCCGCTCGGCAGCAGACTCCCGGCCCGCAGTGACGCGGTGACCTGCTCCCGATAGGTCTCGGGCACGACGGCGACGCCGGTGCTCAGGCCCGGCGCGATGCGCTTGGACAGGCTGTCGACCAGCACGATCCGCTCGGGTGCGAGCGCGGCGAGCGGTGGCAGGTCCGGGCGGAGGAACGCCCAGACGGCGTCCTCGACGGCGGGCAGGTCGAGCCACCGCAGGATCTCGACCAGCCGCTCGCGGCGCTGCGGCGGCATGGTGAGGCCGAGCGGGTTGTGGACGCGGGGCTGGAGGTAGACGGCACGCAGCGGGGCCGTCCGGTGGGCGGCGGCGAGCGCGTCCGGGTCGAGGCCGTCACCGTCGACCGCGATCGGCACCAGGACGATGCCGAGGCGCTGGGCGGTGGCTTTGACCACCGGATACGTCAACTCCTCGACACCGAGCCGCTGTCCGGGCAGGACCAACGCCGCGAGGACGGCGGAGAGCGCCTGGCGGCCATTGCCCGCGAACCGCAGGGCCTCCGGCTCGGGCACCCAATCGCCCGCCGACAGAGCGGAGTTGTCCTGAGCCAGCAAGGCGGCGAAGGCCGCGCGCGCGGCGGGCGTGCCCTCGGCGCGGCTCGGCCGCAGGGCGAGGTCGAGCGCGTCCGGCCGCAGCATCGGGGTCAGCGCGGCGGCGAGCAGCGCCGACTGCCCGGGGACGACGGGGTAGTTGAGCTCCAGGTCGACCCTGGCGTGCGAGGGTTCGCCGAGCGGCAGCCCCGCGCCGGGCAGCCCGGCGGCGGCCCGGACGAAGGTGCCGCGCCCGACCTCGCCGACGACCAGGCCGCGCCGCACCAGTTCCGCATAGACGCGCCCGGCGGTGGAGGCGGCGATGCCGCGGCGGCGCGCGAAGGCGCGCTGCGTCGGCAGACGCTCGCCGGGGCGCAGCCGACCCGCCGCGATGGCGTCCGCCATCTCGTCCGCGAACAGGCGGTAGTCGTCCACCGGCCGGGTCCTTTCGCCGATCAGATCGAGTCATTCCCCAACTTGCACCGAGGGCAATATCAGTATTGCACCGACTGGCGCGGGTCTCTAGCCTCGGACTCATGAATATGATCAGTGCCCACGCGGAACTCGGTCTGGCCGCCGTCGCCCTGGGGATGGTGCTCACCCCCGGGCCGAACATGATCTACCTGGTCTCGCGGTCGATCGTGCAGGGCCGCCGCGCGGGACTGATCTCGCTCATGGGCGTCGGCACCGGCTTCCTGGTCTACCTCGTGGCCGTGACGGCGGGCATCGTCACCGTCTTCACGCTCGTGCCCGTGCTCTACACCGCGATCAAGCTGGCGGGTGCCGCCTATCTGCTCTGGCTTGCCTGGAAGGCGGTCAAGCCGGGCGGAACCGCGGTCTTCGCGCCGCAGCCGCTGCCGCCCGACTCCCCCCGCCGCCTGTACGCCATGGGTTTCCTGACGTGCCTGCTCAACCCGAAGCTGGCCGTCCTCTACGTCTCACTGCTCCCCCAGTTCGTGGACCCGTCGCGCGGCCACGTCGCGGAGCAGTCACTCCTGCTGGGCCTGACGCAGATCGCGATCGCCCTGACGGGCAACGCGCTGATCGCGATGGGGGCCGGAAGCATCGCGTCGTTCTTCTCGCGACGCCCGGCCTGGGTGAAGGTCCAGCGCTACGCCATGGGGACCGTCCTGGCCGGCCTCGCGGTCCACATCGCCGCCGACCGTGCCAAGGCCGTGGCCGCATAGCCGCCCCACAGGGTCCGACTCCCGCTCCTCAGCGATCTTTCCGCTCCGGCCCTCTGGACTATTACCTCTCATTGAGAGGTAATAGAGGGGTGAACACCGACAACCCCGATCCCTCCGCCGAGCTCGCGGAGCTGCTGCCCGCGATCCAGCGGCTGGTGCGGCGGCGACTGCGCTCGGGCCTCGAAGCGCCACGGCTGCGCGGAGCGCAGATCGAGCTGCTGCGCCTGGTCGCGGCCCAGCCCGGCCTGCGCGTCTCCGAGGCGGCGCAGGAGCTGTTCCTCGCCGACAACTCCGTCTCCACGCTGGTCAACCAGCTGACCAAGGCGGGCCTGCTGCGCCGGGAGACGGATCCCAAGGACGGGCGCGCCGCGCGCCTGCACGCCGAGCCCGAGGCGGTCGCCCGCCTGGCCGCCTGGGACGCGCGACGCAGTGCGCTCCTCGCCGACCAACTGGGACGACTGGACGACGCCGACCACCAGGCCCTCGCCGCAGCGCTGCCCGCACTGCGCCGCCTGGCCGAGGGACTGCGCGAGGAGGCCACGTCATGACCACCGCACCCGCAGCGGGCCCCGCCCGTACGGACGCCGCCACCGGCGACGCCGCGGAACCCGCGCTGCGCTGCACCGACCTCACCTACTCCTTCGGCGAGACGCGCGCCGTCGACGGGCTGAACCTGGAGGTCGCCCAGGGCGAGGTCTTCGGGCTGCTCGGCCCCAACGGCGCGGGCAAGACGACGGCGATCCGCGCGATCACCACGCTGCTGCCCGTCCCCACCGGGAAGATCAGCGTCTTCGGCCTGGACTGCGCGCGCAGGCGCATGCAGGTGCGCCGCCTGCTCGGCTACGTCCCGCAGCAACTGTCCGCCGACAGCGGCCTGACCGGCCGTGAGAACGTCGAGCTGTTCGCCCGCGTCTTCGACGTGCCGCGGTCCGAACGCCGCGACCGGGTCGACGAAGCGTTGACGGCCGTCGACCTCACCGAGGCGGCCGGGCGGCTCGCGGGCACCTACTCCGGCGGCATGGTCCGCCGACTGGAGCTGGCCCAGGCCCTGGTCAGCGCGCCGCGTCTGCTGATCCTCGACGAGCCGACCATCGGACTCGACCCGCTGGCCCGCGCCAGCGTCTGGGACTGCATCGCCCAGGTCCGCGCCGGGACCGGCATGACCGTGCTGGTCACCACGCACTACATGGACGAGGCCGACGAGCACTGCCACCGGCTCGCCCTGATGCACCGTGGCCGGATCCAGGCCATGGGTGCGCCGGGCGAGCTGCGCGCCGACCTGGCCGCACAGCTCGGGGCGGACCCGGACCGGGTCAGCCTCGAGGACGTCTTCCGCCACCACGCCGGCGCCGGTCTGACCGGCGCCGACCGACCCGACGAGGGAGGGGATTTCCGCGATGTCCGCCGCACCCGTTCCGCCGCCCGCCTCCGCTGAGGCCGACCCCGCCGAGGCCGGCGCCGCTTCCGGCTCCACCGGTGCCGCAGCTTCCAGCCCCGCAGTCGGCACCGCGACCGGTACCGCCGCGCTGACCGCCGGTCCGCGGCCGGTCGAGCTGCGCCTGCTGCTCAACCCGCCGCCCGCGCGCACGGCCTGGCGGCTGGTGCTCGCGCGCGTCGGGGCGATGTGCACGGTCGAGCTGCAGAAGCTGCGCCACGACCGGACCGAGCTCTACACCCGGGCGATCCAGCCCGCGCTGTGGTTGCTGATCTTCGGCGAGACCTTCACCCGGATCCACGCGATACCCACCGGCGGGATCCCGTACCTCGACTATCTCGCTCCCGGGATCATCGCACAGTCCGCGATGTTCATCGCCATCTTCTACGGCATCATGATCATCTGGGAGCGGGACTCGGGCGTCCTGACCAAACTGCTGGTCACCCCGACGCCCCGGGCCGCCCTCGTCACCGGCAAGGCCTTCGCAGCCGGGGTGAAGTCGGTGATCCAGGCGCTGGTCGTGGTCGTCATCGCAGCGCTGCTCGGCGTCGCGCTGACGTGGAACCCGCTGCGGCTGCTCGGCGTCGCCGCGATCGTCGTGCTCGGGTCCGCCTTCTTCTCCTGCCTGTCCATGACGATCGCCGGGATCGTGCTGACCCGCGACCGCCTGATGGGCATCGGCCAGGCCATCACCATGCCGCTCTTCTTCGGCTCCAACGCGCTCTACCCCGTTGCGGTGATGCCGGGCTGGCTGCAGGCGATCAGCAAGGCCAACCCGCTCAGCTACGAGGTCGACGCGCTGCGCGGCCTGCTGCTGGGCATCCACGCCCACGTGGGCCTGGACTTCGGCGTCCTCGCCTTCTCGGCGGCGCTCGGCGTGACGACGGCCTCGCTGCTGCTGGGCCGGCTGGCGAAGTAACCCGCCTCGGCACCACCCCTTTCCCCGCCCCCGGTGCGCATGGCGCGTGTCAGGATTCCTTGACACGCGCCATGGCTGTCAGGGTACCCTGACAGCCATGGGAGTTCCTGAGGAGTCCACCCCCGAGCCTGCCCGGTCCGCCGCGCCTGCCCGGTCCGCCGAGGACAGGGGAGCGGCCGCCGACCTGCTGGGCCAGGTCACGGCCAGGGACCCGGCCGTCGGGCTGGGCGCGGTCGTCGCGCTGCGCCGGCTGCTGGAGGAGCTGGAACGCCTGCACGTCGACAACGCGCGCGACCAGGGCTGGACCTGGCAGAGCATCGCGTCGGCGCTCCAGGTGAGCCGGCAGTCGGTCCACGAGAAGCATGCGAGCAGGCGCAAGGCCACGGGCAAGGAGAGCTGAGGATGTTCGAGTACTTCACCGGCCGCGCCAAGCGCGCCATCGTCGTCGGCCAGGACGAGGCGATCGCGCTCGGCCACGACTTCATGGGGACCGAGCACCTGCTGCTCGGCCTGGCCGCCGATCCCGAGAGCACGGCCGGGGCGGTGCTCGCCGCCCACGGCGTCTCCCCCGACCGCGCCCGCGAGGCGACCGTCCGTCTGCTCACACAGGCCGGCGTCGCCGCGGCCGGCGGCCGCCCGGCGAGCGACGCGCTCGCGTCGATCGGCATCGACGTCGCCGAGATCCGGCGCCGCGCGGACGAGAGCTTCGGCGCGGGCGCGTTCCAGTTCCCGCGCCCGGCCTACACCCCGCACGCCAAGGCCGCGTTGGAGCAGACGCTGCGCGAGGCGAAGGCGCTCGGCCACGAGCGGTTCGGCACCGAGCACATGCTGCTGGGCATCCTCGCCGCGGGCGCGGACGACGCGGAGCACACGACGGCTCTCGCCGTCCTCACCGAGCTGGACGTGGACGCGGCGTCGCTGCGCCCCGCGGTCCTGGCCCGGATCACCGAGGGCTGACACGGCCCCTGGAGTGGTGCACGTAGGCTCTACGGCACAGCCGCCGAGCCGAGGGAGCCGTCACCGTGCCGCTGATCTGGCGTCACCACCCCGTGCCGCCGACCGTCGGGGTCGTGCTCGTGATGCACGGCGGGGAGGAGCACGGCCTCGAGCCGCCGTCGTGGCTGAACCCGCCGCTGCAGCGGATGCGGCCCTTCGAACGCGCGCTGCTGCGGTCGCCGCTCGGGGAGGGCCTGGGCGTGGCCGAGGTGGAATACCGCTGCCGGGGCTGGAACGGCGAGCGGGCGGACGCGGCCGTGGACGCGGAGGAGGCGCTCGCGGAGCTGGTCCGGGAGGTCGGGTCCGGCGTGCCGGTGGTCCTGCTGGGGCACTCCATGGGCGGCCGCGCCGCCCTGCGCGTCGGCGGGCACGCGTCCGTCGCCGGGGTCGTCGCGCTCGCGCCGTGGTGCCCGCCGGGCGAGCCGGTCGAGCACCTCGCCGACCACCGGGTGCTGGTCATCCACTCCGACCACGACCGGGTGACGTCCCCGGCGGAGTCCCTCGACCTCGCCGCACGCGCCCGGATGACTGGGACGCAGGCGGCCCGCTGCGTCATCCCCGGCAGCGACCACGCGATGGTCCGCCGCGCCCTGACCTGGCACCGCCTCACCACCCTGCTGACCGGCGCCCTCCTCGGCGCCTGGCCCTTCCCCGACCCGGTCGCCAAGTCACTCACCCGCACCGGCTCGGACCTCGACGGCCTCGACCTGCGCCTCCCCCTCTGGGCCGGCCGTCGCTGACGCCCCACACTGGCAGCATGCAGCTGCGCATCGAAGCCCACACCCTCCCTGGCCGCGACTGCGCCCCGGGGCCGGGTTTCCCCGGCGCGGGCGGGATCGAGGTCGCCGTCCAGCGCAAGGACCGACCCACCGAACTGCTCGCCCCGCAGTCTGGCGACGCCCCAACCGCCCGGTGGGCGTTCGACTGCACCTTCACCCCGGAGGGGGAACTGCGTGGCCCCTACGTGCAGAACCGCTTGGGGGGTCGCTTCGTCTACCTCTCCTGGATCGGGCGTCAGCCCCAGGAGCAGAGCGCGCGGATGTTCCGCCGGGCCAAGCTGATGCTGGCGCAGGTCCCGCCGGAGATCCTCGCCGAGGCACGGCAGCGCGGCGCGCTGGTCGGCCGCCTCGGCCTCACCGACGCCAAGGGTCACCCGGTGTGCGGACGGGTGGTGCCCCCGGCGATCGAGTGGACCGCGGCCGAGCCGGCCTGACCGCAGCAGGACTCAGATGTCGCGGAAGGTTTCGATCCGCGCGCCGATCGAGTTGAGGCGTTCGGCGAGGTCCTCGTAGCCGCGGTTGATCACGTAGACGTTGCGCAGCACCGAGGTGCCCTCGGCGGCGAGCATCGCGAGCAGGACGACGACGGCGGGGCGCAGGGCGGGCGGGCACATCATCTCGGAGGCGCGCCAGCGCGTGGTGGGGCCCTGGACGAGGACGCGGTGGGGGTCGAGGAGCTTGACGTTGGCGCCGAGGCGGTTGAGCTCGGTGAGGTAGATCGCGCGGTTGTCGTAGACCCAGTCGTGGATCAGGGTGTCGCCGTGTGCGGCCGCCGCGATCGCGGCGAAGAACGGCACGTTGTCGATGTTGATGCCGGGGAACGGCATCGGGTGGATCTTGTCCGCGGGCGCGGTCAGCTTGGAGGGCCGGACCGTCAGGTCGGTCAGGCGGGTGCGGCCGTTACGGGCCAGGTACTCCTCGCTGCGGTCGTAGTCGAGGCCCATCTCCTCCAGCACGGAGAGCTCGATCTCCAGGAACTCGATCGGCACCCGGCGGATCGTCAGCTCCGAGGAGGTGACCACGGCCGCGGCCAGCAGGCTCATCGCCTCGACCGGGTCCTCGGCGGGGGCGTAGTCGACGTCGCAGTCGATCTTCTCCACGCCGTAGACGGTCAGCGTCGTGGTGCCGATGCCCTCGACCTTGACGCCGAGGCGCTCCAGGTAGAAGCAGAGGTCCTGGACCATGTAGTTCGGGCTGGCGTTGCGGATGACCGTGACGCCGGGGTGCCGGGCGGCGGCCAGCAGCACGTTCTCGGTGACGGTGTCCCCGCGCTCGGTCAGCACGATGGCGCGGCCGGGCGCGACACCGGGCTCGACGTCGGCGTGGTAGTGGCCGTCGGTCGCGTTGACGCGCAGGCCGAACTGGCGCAGCGCGGCCAGGTGCGGGCCGACGGTCCGGGTGCCGAGGTCGCAGCCGCCCGCGTAGGGGAGCTTGAAGTGCGACTCCAGGTGCATCAGCGGGCCGAGCAGCATCAGCACGCTGCGCGTGCGGCGCGCGGCGTCGGCGTCCATGGCGTCGAGGTCGAGCCGGGCCGGCGGGGTGAGCTCGAGGTCGTTGCCGTTGTTGATCCAGCGGGCCTTGACGCCGATGCTGGTCAGGACCTCGAGGATGCGGTAGATCTCCTCGATGCGCGCGACCTGGCGCAGCGTCGTGCGACCGGTGGTGAGCAGCGACGCGCACAGCAGGGCGACGCCCGCGTTCTTGCTGCTGCGCACGTCGATCGCGCCGGTGAGGCGCCGCCCGCCGGTGACCCGCAGGTGCATCGGACCGGCGTACCCGAGGGAGACGATCTCGCTGTCGAGCGCCTCACCGATTCGGGCGATCATCTCAAGGCTGAGATTCTGCTGACCGCGCTCCATCCGGTTCACGGCACTCTGACTGGTGGTCAGCGCCTCCGCCAGCTCGGCCTGAGTCAGGCCCTTGTGCTGCCGGGCGGTGCGGATGAGCTTGCCGATGCGTACGAGGTAGTCGTCAGTCACACGGCTCACACTATCTCAGATCTGAGATTTCAAGCACGGGCGACTGGGCCATCAGAGGGACCTGGCCGGGCGTACACGAACCCAGAACGGTACGTACTCTGACGACCTCTCATGGCACCCGGGCTCGCGCCTCCCCTCGCACCTCCCCTCGACCCCTCCCCCGGGTGGGCTAAGATCACGCCGCCCGCACGCCGTGCGGACAGCTGTGACCAGGGGGGATGAGCGCATGGCCGTGGAGTCGGTCGACGAGTCGGTCGAGGGTGGGGAGAGACCCGAGAAGAGTGTCAACGTGGGGCTTCAGGTGGCGGCGGCGCTGGGACTGGTCGCGGTCGCGCTCGGAGCGATGTGGGGGCTCGGCACGTTCCGCAAGCCGGCCGACGGTGCGGACGCGGGGAACCCGGCGAGGTGCCAGGCGCGCAAGCCGTCCGACGCGGCCGAGTACCCGGCCCTGTGCGCCGCCCTCAACCGGCCGGACCTGCCGGTACTGCTCGGCGCGCCGGGCGAGCACGTCATGCTCGCACAGTCCGCGGGGAGCACGTTCACCTATCCGGACGGGTCGAAGGAGAGCGACGCCGCGGCGGAGGTGCAGCTCGGCACCTACAACGTGCGGCTGACCGACAACCAGGACGTCTCGGTCGAGGCGCTCGCGGCCGTCACGGACTCGGTCCAGCCGACCACGGTGCTCGGCCATGCGGCCCTGACGTACTCGGACCACACGATGGAGATCACCTTCGGCGGCGGCCAGACCGGCAGCGGCACCGGGGGCATCGCCCGGCACCTGGTCGTCGCGAAGTCGGCCAAGGACGGCGGCGGCAGCTTCGAGCTCGCGGTCTGGCGCCAGGACGGCACGACGCCGGATGCCGCCTCCCTGCTCCGGATCGCCCAGCAGGTGCTGCCCGAGGCCCCGGGCTGGGTCGCGGGAGTGTGAGCGCGAGCCGCCAGGGGGCGGCGCCCGGCCCGAAGGCCGGTCGCCGCCCCCTGGGACGAGCGGGATCGGACGAGCGGGATCAGCTGCCGAACGTCATGCCGAGGTCGTCGACGTAGCCGTCGTCGTCGGTGCCCGCCGACCGGGTGAAGGAGACGGTGAACCTGACCGAGGTGGTGCCCTGCGGGACGGTGCCGGTGGCCTGCTCCAGGAGCAGCTCCGTCTGGTTGCTGCGCTGCGCCGCAGTGACGGGGGCCAGCGTGGCGGTGCCGAGGGAGGCGCCGGAGGCGCTCAGGAAGGTCGCCACGACACCGGCCTTGTCACCCTGCGTGCTGTAGCCGCCGATCCAGCCGGACAGGTCGTAGGGCAGGGTGCCGGTCGCGATCCGGGTGGCCTGGCTGCTGACGTCGACCGTCTGCGTCATCTGCGAGGACGCGTAGGGGCCGCCGTCGAAGAACGCGTTGCCCGGCGTGGCCGGGGCCTTCGGACCCTGGGCCGTGGTCGGGTAGGAGGGCGCGCCGTAGCAGACCTGCTGCGGCAGGTTGGAGGTGGCGGTCCAGCCCTGCGCCGGGTAGCCGCCCGTCCCGCTGCCGCAGGAGCCGGTCTCCGCGCCGGGGTTGGCGATCGGCAGCTGGAAGGCGGTGCCGGAGGCGCCGACGGTCCAGGTGAAGCCGGCGGAGCCGGACGCGCCGGTGCCGTCGGTCGCGGTCGCGGTCACCTGGTAGGCGCCGGCCGTGGTGGGCGTGCCGGTGATCACGCCGGAGCTGCTGACGGACAGTCCGGCGGGAAGCCCGGTCGCGGTCCAGCTGAGCGTCTGCCCGGAGGCCGAGTCGCTCCCGGCAAGCTGGAGCGGGGAGATCGCGGTGCCCGCGGTCGCGGTCTGGCCGCCGGGGTTGGTGACCGTCACCGTGTTGCCGCCGGACTGGGCGCCGGTGAAGACCTCGTTGTACGGGGTGGCCCACTTGTCGTTGTTGGTCATGCTCGGCAGGCCGAGCGCACCCTCGATGACGCGGGCGGTGCTGTAGTGGTCGTAGCGTGTGGCGTCCTGGTAGCCGGCCTTCACCGTGCCCTGCGAGCCGATCACGATCGTGGCGACCTGGTTGCTCTGGCCGGGGCCGAAGCCGCCGGGCCCGCCGCTGCCGTCCTCGTCCCAGGTGAGGACGAGCAGGGACTTCTGCTGGGTCCAGGCCGGGGATCCGAACAGGGTCGGCAGCGTCTGGCTGAGCCAGGTGTCACCGGCGGCGATGCCGCAGCCCTCCATGTCGTTGCAGGAGTCGGCGTCGGCCCAGACGAAGGCCGGGGTGGTGGAGGTCGACTTGAGGTCGGTGTTCAGCAGTTGCGGCAGCGGCTGCCAGTGCGCCTGGCAGTAGGCGTTGTCGCTCTGCATCTTGGGGTCGTAGTAGAACGGGACGTCGTCGGACTCGTAGTTGCCGCTGTTGCTCGTCTGGCAGTTGCTGGTCTGGCTCTGGACGTACTGCTTCCAGCTCTTGCCGGCCGCGTCGAGGTTGTCGTTCAGGCCGTTGTTGGTCGCCGCGCAGGCGGTGTTGGTGATGCAGTCGGCGCCGGGGTTGCTGTTGTTGCTGCGCCCGTAGGAGTTGCCGAACGCGATGGCCTCGTAGTTCGGGTCGGAACTGTGCGTGTTGGCGTGGTAGTCGGTGAGCAGCGAGCCCATCGGCACCAGCGTGTTGTTGATGTAGGGCGCGCTGGAGTTGCCGATGATGCCCGCGCCGCCGTCGGCGGTGTTGGAGGACGCGGAGTAGTTGTTGTTCTCCATCATCACGACGAAGACGTGGTCGTACCCGGGCACGGTCGACGCGGGCACGGTCAGCGTCGGCGCGGTGGTCGGCGTGTCCAGGGTGAGCGACAGGTCGTCGGCCATGCCGTCGTTCTGGGTGCCGGTCATGGTGAAGTCGACCGTGGTGAGGATGGACCGGGTGCCGACGGGCACGGCCGCGGTGGTGCTGCGCTGCAGGAACTCGGTGGTGCTGCTGCGGTCGGCGGCGAGCACCGGGCCGATCGTGGCGGTGCCGAGCGAGGCGCCGGAGGCGTTGCGGTAGGTGACGGTGACCGCGGCGGCGTCGTTGTATCCGTTGACGCCGCCGAGCCAGGCGGAGAGGGTCGCGTGCACGCCGCCCGCGTCGATCGCGGTGGCGGCCGAGGAGACGTCGGTGGCCTGCGTCATCTCGGAGGAGCCGCGCGAGCCGCCCTGGAAGTAGGCGGTGCCCTTGGTCGGCGAGCCGGGCGTGGTGGTGTTCGCGCCGTTGGTGGCGTTGTAGCAGTTGATCACCGGGTCGCCGGAGGTGATCTGCCAGCCGGGCACGGTGGTCTCCTCCCACCCGCCCGGACTGCACTGCGAGGTCTCGGCGTTGCCGTTGAGGAGCAGGTTCGCGCTCTGGGTGGCGGCCGACGCGGACTGGGCGGGCGCGGCCAGCACCGGCGCGACCGCTGCGGCCAGCGCGGTCAGTGCGGCGGCGGCGAGGGCCACGGGACGGGCGGTGCGTCGTGCGGGGGTGGGCGACGGCGGGGCGGATCGACTCATCGCGGGCGTCCTTCTGCGGGAGGGGGTGCGCATGACGGGGCTCACTATTGGGCTAGCCCAATGCTCGGGCACTCGATTCTGACTCCGCGGGTGAGCCGGAACAGGTCCGCCGGTTGCACAGTCGGCGTCCGGCAGGGAAACGCGCGGAACGGCGGCCCGCCGCTCCGTTGACTACTCGCCAGGTGTCGGGGGCTGTAGGTTTCCGCCGTGGATTCGGAGAGCGTGCCCACCCTGCCGCGGGGGCATCACCGGCTGAGCCGGGACGAGGTCAGCTCGGCGCAGCGCGCCCGGATGCTCGCGGGCATGGTGGAGGTGGTGGCGGAGCAGGGCTACGGCGCGGCGACCGTCGGCGCCGTGCTCAAGCGGGCCCGGATCTCCCGTCAGACCTTTTACGAGCACTTCGCCAACAAGGAGGAGTGCTTTCTGGCGGCGTTCGACGCGTCCGCGGACCGGTTCGTCGCGAGAATCGAGGAGGCGCTCGGCTCGCCGGACGACCCCGTGACGGCCCGGCTGGACCGGGTGATGGACGCCTATCTGGGAACCCTGGCCGCGTCGCCCGCCTCGGCGCGGGTGTTCCTCATCGAGGTCTACGGCGCGGGCTACGCGGCGGTGTCGCGCCGGATGGAGCGTCAGGAGCGGTTCGCCATGCTGGTCGCCGACGCGATCCGGGCCGGCGGGCGGTGGCGGTCCGGCCTGGACCCGGGCTTCATCGGCCGCTCGGTGATCGGCGCGGTGAGCGCCCTGGTGTCCGCGCGCATCGAGGTCGGCGACGTGGCCGGACTGGCCGAACTGCGGGGATCGATCAGCGAGTTGGTGCGAGCGCTGCTGGAGTCCTGACTGCTCGGACGCGGCGCGCGCTTTATGAACACCGATGTTCTCTGATCCATGTACATCAGCGTTCACAGAAGCTAGTCTCGGTCCCCGGCAACTCCATCGACCGCGAGGACACCTGATGCGATCGCTCCTGCCCGCCCGCCGCCGCACAGCACGGGCGTTATCGGCCGCCGCCGCGCTCACCGCACTGGCGGCGCTGACCCTGCAAGCCGCACCCGCCGCCGACGCCGACGCGTCCGGCCCGCCCGCGCTGACCAACGGCTTCGGGCTGACCCAGGTCGACGACCCGTCCCTGCACGACCCGGGCGTTCCCGCAGGCAGCGCCACCGACTTCACGATCACGGTGACGACGCCCGACGTCGCCAACGACCCGGGCACGGTGGGACACCACATCCGGATCGTGCTGCCCGCCGACTACTACAGCGCCCCGACCAAGCGCTACCCGGTCCTGTACCTGCTCCACGGCTCTCCTGGCGACCCGTGCGACTACTTCGGCGCGGCCGGCTTCCCGCAGTTCAACGCGGTCAAGAACACCTCGGACATGATCATCGTCATGCCTGACGGGGGCGCCCGCGGCTGGTACTCGAACTGGCGGGACCAGGGCACCGCGGCCGGAGCCCAGCGCTGGGAGGACTTCGAGGTGGACCAGGTGATCCCGTTCGTCGACGCCAACCTGCGCACGCGGGCCGACAAGCAGGACCGCGCCATCGCGGGCATCTCCATGGGCGGCTTCGGCGCCCTGCACCTCGCCCAGCTCCACCCCGACCTGTTCAGCCAGGTCGCCTCCCTCTCGGGCGACGACGACCTGTCGGGGAACGAGATGGTCCTGCGCGAGGTCGTCATCGCCTCGCTCATCGACGCCCAGGGAGCACTTCCGGTCGTCAGCAGCGGCATCCTTCCCGGCAGCGAGCTGTGGAGCGCCTGCCGTCCGGTCAGCGACCCTTACCAGCCGGCCGTCAGCAGCGACGCGCTGTTCGGCTCGCCGTACCCGTTCTCGCTCACCCCGCCGTACAACGACTCGCTGTGGAACGCCGCGGACCCGGCCCAGCACGCCTCGGCCTTCGCGGGCATGAACGTCTCCCTCTACACCGGCAACGGCAACGGGCCGGGCGGGGACCTCAGGGAGTGGTGGCTGGAGAGCTCGTCCCAGCACCTCGCCAGCGCGCTGACCAGCGCCGGCCAGACGCCGTACTTCGTCGACTACGGCAACGGCGCCGGCTGGGGGAAGTGCGACGGCGGCCACGACGTGAGCTGCTGGGACCAGGACCTGGCCGACCTGCTCCCGCGCCTGCAGCGGAGCTTCGCGACCGCCGACGGCACCGGAGCGGGACAGTCCTCGGAGGGAGCACGCTGATGGCGCGCATCGCCGCGAACCCCACGCCGTCCGCGTCCGTGGGCAGGCTGATCGCCGCCGCACTGGCGGCGTGCTGCGTCGTGCTCGGGATCGTGTCGGGCCCCGCCGCCGCGGCGTCCGCCAAGCCGGGCGACGCCTCGACGCTGAGCGGGCTGACCATCACCTCGGTCAGCAACGGCTACGACCTGGACGACCAGAACGGCACCCCGGGCGCCGGTTCCATCATCGTCACCGACACGTCGCCCGGCTACGACGAGTCCTGGCACATCGGCGTCCCGGCCGCCGACTCCTCGTTCACGATCGTCGACGACGGCACCGGCCTGTGCATCGACGCCGGCCTGCCGCTGCGTCAGCAGCCCTGCGACGGGCGCGCGAGCGAGAACTGGTACTTCCAGCCGGTCGCCGGATCGTCGCAGAACGCCTTCATGATCCGCCAGCAGGGCACCTCCAACTGCCTGGATCTGCTGATGGGCGCCTGGTACAGCGACGCCTGGACCGACAGCTACGGCTGCAACGGGACCGCGGCCCAGCAGTGGACGCTCCCCGCCGCCGCGCACCAGGCGGCGTGGAACCTGGCTCTCGACCACGCCACCACCGCGTGCGAGAACGCCCCGTCGACCTGCTCGTGGACGACGGCGAGCCAGGCCCCGGCCGCGCCGCTGTCCAAGCAGTGCGTCTCGCCGGTCTGGTACAACAACACCTCCGCTCCGATCACCTGGGCCTTCCAGATCAACAACACCACGGGCTGGTCGGACACCATCGGCGGCTCCATGGGCGTGGAGCTCGATCCGGGCGGCAGCCTGGAGGGCGACGGCGGCGGCCCCGCCCCCGTCCCCGGCGGCAAGGGCACGCTCACGCTGCAGGGCAAGGTCACGGCATCCGTCAACGGCTCCGTCACCAACAGCATCAGCCAGACACTGGGCAACACGGTCACCATGCCGGTCCCGGCCGGCGACTACGGCTGGGTCGCACTGTCGGAGCTGGCGACACAGGTCACCGGCGACTGGACCTTCGACGCCCAGGGCTTCCCGTGGACCGCCCCCGACAGCATCACCGTGCCGCTCACCACGGACGCCGCCGGCGGATCCAGCATCTACGTCGCCGAGACCAACCCGACGTTCACCTCGTGCGCCGCCTGACCCGCGCTGCGCCCTGAGGCGTGCAGCGTGCAGCGTGCAGCGAACGGACCGATCCGGCCCCACAGGGGTGGGCCGGATTGGTCCGTACCATTGACAGGTCGTCAGCGGATCACCACCCTTGGGGCGACCTGTCGAGCCCTCTTCGCCGGGAGGCGTTGATGCGCAAGCACGTTGGCAGAACCCCCACCCTGTTCGCCGCCGGAACCCTCGCCCTCGTGGCCGCCGCCCTCGGCGGCGCCGCGCCGGGGAAGGCCGCGGCCGCCACGGCCGCCACCGACCCGATCCAGGTCTACGGCGCCTGGCACTGCTCCGACGACGCCTGCACCTGGGCGACGGTCCGCGACATGACGGACTTCGACCAGAAGAACCACTGGCTGATCGACCGGGGCGACGGCCACCCCTCCGTCAACCTCGTGGTGCTGAGCTTCGTCAACCCGCTGCGACTGCTCGACCAGACCACCGACTCCGGCGACACGGACGGCGTCCCCAACGGCATGACCCAGGCGGTCGTCGACTACTTCACCAGCCACGGGATCCGCGTGATGCTCGCGATCGGTGGCATCACCTACGTGGGGGACTGGGACTCCGCCCTCGCGCAGAACCCCACCCTGCTCGGGCAGAAGGCCGCCGCGCTCGCGACGCGGCTCGGCGTGGGCATCGAGATCGACTACGAGAACTCCTCCAGCCCGAACCTGGCGGGCCTTCAGTCCTTCGTCTCCGCCTACCGCGCGGCCCACCCCTACGACGCCACCGGCGCGGACCCGACCGCACGTCTCACCATCGACCTCGCCGCGGGCGACCGCTGGCTCGTCGGCCTGACCCAGTACGCGACCGCCAACTGGCTCATCACCGGCAACCCCGTGCTCGACTACGCCAACGCGATGGTGCCGAACAAGCAGCCGAACGCGTCGACGGCGGAGTCCAACTGGCAGGAGCACCTCTCCGGCAAGCCGACCTACAGCCCGCCGATCCCGCCGCTGGCCCCGGCGAAGTTCACCGGCAGCCTCTACATCGCCGAGGGCTCCTCGGTCCGGCCCGAGTGCACGAACTTCTCGACGTCGGTGCAGAACACCACGGGCTCGTGGGCCCAGAGCGCGGCCCCCGCCGGGGCGGGCACCACGCCCGGCATGCTCGGCTACATGTTCTGGGCGGCGGAGACGCCCTCGACCAAGGGCGTCACCACCGACCCTCCCAACAGCTGCCAGGGCGGCGTCGGCGTCGGGTCCTCCAGCTACGGCGTCCCGGTGCCGATGCCGCCGCTGCGCCAGAACTGACCGCCGCGCCAGATCTGACGGCTACGCCGGAACCCGATCCGGGACCGACCCCGCGTCAGGACAGCACCGGCGTCGCGAGTTCGCGGACCCGGTCCGGGTCGCCGTAGATGTCGAGGGCCGTGATGAGGCCGTCGACGACGGTGAACGCCATGATGGTGGTGGGCCGCCCGTCACGCACGACCAGCGCGGCGGCGGCGCCGTTGACCAGCACCGGCCGCAGCTCGGCCGCCGGGACGTAGCCGATCTTCGCGTTCTGGGCGACCGTCCGGGCGCCGCGCACCAGCGCGGGCCGGGGCAGTTTGATCGCCCCGAAGTCGGCCCGGGCCACGACGTCCGGGTGCAGCACCGACACCAGCGCGTCGAGGTCCCCCTCGCGTGCCGCGGCGAAGAAGGCGTCGACCACCGCGCGCTGCCGGGCGACGTCCCGCTGCTGCTCGGGGATCCGGGCCGTCGACACGCGCTTGCGCGCCCGGCTCGCGAGCTGGCGGGTCGCCGCGTCCTCGCGCTCCAGGACGGCGGCGATCTCCGGGAAGGGCACCTCGAACATGTCGTGCAGCACGAACGCCAGCCGCTCGTCCGGCGAGAGCGTGTCGAGGACGATCTGCAGGGCCAGGCCGACGTCGTCGGCGAGCAGCGCGGCATCCTCCGGGGTGGGCGGCCCGTCCTCGGCGACCACGGGGTCGGGCAGGCTCCCGTCCCACGGCTCCTCGGCGCGGGTGCGGCGGCTGCGCAGCGCGTTCAGGCAGACCCGGCCGACGATCGTCGTCAGCCACCCTGCCGGGTTCTCGATCTCGGCGGCACGCACGTCCGCCCGGCTGATCCGCAGCCAGGCGTCCTGCAACGCGTCCTCCGCGTCGGCGAAGGACCCGAGCATCCGGTAGGCCACCGCCCGCAACCGGGGCCGGTGCTCCTCGAACCGCTCCGCGAACCACTTCTCGTCGTCCATCGGGCCCAGTCTGGCACGGGACCGAACGTGTGCGTCACACCGGCGGGGTGCGACGTGTCATAGCAGTGACCGGTGCCGTACTCCCTCGTCCGAAAGGCAGGCGATCTTCCATGTCGACGCCGTTCCTGTCCCCGATCGAGAAGCCGCGCGGCCTCGCGCTGCGCCTGGTGTTCGCCGTCTGCCGCCGCCAGTTCGGCAAGGTCCCGACGCCGTTCGCGGTCTTCAGCGCACGGATGCCGTTCGCCTTCCTCGGCTTCTACACGAAGATCAGCCGACTCGACCGCAGGCTCACCCTCCCCGCCGAGACCGTGGTGCTGGTCCGCGAGACGGTCGCCGGCGCCAACGGCTGCCTGTTCTGCCAGGACGTGACGCGCTGGTACGCGCTGCGCAAGGGCGTCGTCAGCACGCAGCGCCTGGACGCCCTGCCCGAGTACCGCACCAGCGGGCTGTTCAGCGAGGCCGAGCGCGCCGCGCTGGACTACGTGCGTGAGGTGGCCGAGGACCGGCACGTTCGCCCGGAGACGTTCGCGCGGCTGGCCCGGCACTACGGCGAGCGTCAGATCTGCGACCTGGTCTGGCTGGTCGCCAGCGAGCACGTCTACAACATCAGCAACCACGCGTTGAACATCGGCTCCGACGGCTTCTGCGAACTGCGCCCGGTGTCGGTGGCCTAGTCGTTCGCTCGGGTCAGTCGTCGGGCCCGGCCAGGACGCGGACGGCGAAGGGGCGCAGGCTGTCGTCGCCGTGCTCGGCGGCGTAGCCGAGGGCGGCGAGCGTGCGGACGAGCGCCTCGGCCATGACCACGCGGACCGAGAGGGCGTCCGGCCCGTCCGGGCCGACGGACGGGTGGGTTCTCCAGTGGAGCCAGACGCCGCCGACGGCGTCGTCGAAGGCGTCGACCTCCACCTCGACCCCGGCCAGCGAGGACGGGGTCACCTCGTAGGGCTTGGCGTTCAGCCCCGCCGCCAGCAGGTCGCGCTCCACGTGGGCGGCCAGCCGCAGCAGTGCCGCTGCGGCGGGCGGGTCCAGCCGCCGCGGTCCGGGCGCGGGGTCCGAAGGATCCATGGCAGCCAGCGTAGAGAAGCCTCACGCGTCTCCGGGGCCACTCGGGGCATGATCGGAGAAGGTCGCATATGCCCCCTGCCCGGGCCGAGCCCGGGGCCGAGCCCGAGGAGAGCCGTGGAGATCCGCTACAGCTGTGAGCCGAGCCCGGACACGGCGGCGAACGAGGACTTCGTCCTCGCCGGACCGAACTTCGCGCTCGTCCTTGACGGCGCGACCCCCAGCGGCCTGCCCACCGGCTGCGTCCACGATGTCCCGTGGTTCGTCGCACGCCTGGCCGGCCAGCTCGCGGCGTTCCTGCTCGCGCACCCGGACGAGCCGCTGCAGGAGGTGCTGCGGCAGGCGATCCTGCGCACCCGCGACCTGCACCCCCAGTGCGACCACGGCAATCCCGAGAGCCCGTCGAGCACCGTCGCGCTGCTGCGCGCGGACCCGGTCGCCGACCGCCTCGACTGCCTGGTCCTCGCCGACTCCCCTGCGGTCGTCCGCACCGTCGACGGCCATCTCGACCTCGTCGCGGACGACCGCATCGACCATCTCCCGGCCTACGACCGGGACTCCGTCAGCGCCCTGCGCAACACCCCCGGCGGCTTCTGGGTCGCCTCGGCCCGCCCCGACGCGGCGGAGCACGCCGTCCTCGCGTCCTTCCCGCTCGCCCACATCCGCGACGCCGCCGCACTCTCCGACGGTGTCACCCGCCTCGTCGACCGCTTCGGCTGGACCTGGACCGAGCTCCTCGACGCCCTCGCCACCGACGGCCCCTCCCACCTCGTGGACGCCGTCCGCAAGGCCGAACTCGCCCTCCCGGACAGCGCCTTCCGCGGCAAGCGCCACGACGACGCGTCAGCTCTGCACTGGAGGCTCTAGGCGACGGACGCGTGCACCGCCGCGCGTCACGCCGGTTCCCGGCCGGACCGCTTGAGCAATTGCCGGTGGGCCGCCTTGACGGTGCAGTGGCTGACGACCGTGCCCTGCTCCCTCGACAGGCCGGCCGAGGAGGGTGTCGCGCGTCCAGGTCGGCGAGTCAGGCGCGGGCCTCATGGTTCCCGAGTCCCGCCAGGGACGGAGCGTCAGGGCCGGTGCGGTCGGGGCCGGTTCCACGGTCACGGTCATCGGCGCGGTCATGCGGAGGGCCCCTGGCCGTCGGTCGATCCACCGGGCAGGGGCCCTCGTGACTGGGCTCTGCGGCTCAGATGTGGCGCATCATGTAGATGGAGCCGATCGTCGAGATGGACTCGAAGCGGACGACGGCGCCCGTGTGCGGGGCGTGCAGGACGATGCCGTTGCCGGCGTACATGCCCACGTGCTCGCCGCTGTTGAAGAAGACGAGGTCGCCGACGCGCAGGTCGGAGACGGAGGCGACGGGCGAGCCGTCGCCCATCTGGGCGTAGGTGTCGCGGCCGAGCTGGTAGCCGGCCTGCTCGTAGGCCCACATCATGAAGCCGGAGCAGTCGAACTCGCTCGGACCGGTCGAGCCCCAGTGGTAGGGGGAGCCGATCTTGG
>NZ_BBPP01000070.1:12558-25510 GCF_000787835.1 Streptacidiphilus melanogenes | reverse complement strand
GCGAGGACTCGCGCCCATCCGTGACTCCAAGAACCCGGCCGGTCCAGTGATCAACTTCCAAGCCGAGGCATGGTCCAGTTTCGTGGACGCGATACGACGCGGCGAGATCACTCCCCCGGACACGGACACCTTCCAGTCGTAGCGCGGACGCCCCAGTCCAACTGGCAAGGTGCTCAGCCTGTTTCTAGTCGACGAAGAAGGACGCCATGCTCGAACACCTGGCCGCTCAGGGATGGCGCAAGAGCAGCCACAGCGACTCCGGGAACGAGTGTGTGGAGGTCAACACCCCCCCCCGCTCGAAAGTGTGTACGTGCGCGACTCGAAGGATCCAGATGGTGCGATCCTCCGATTTTCAGCAGCAACCTGGACTGACTTCCTGACCTGCCTGTGCGAGGGCACCCTCATCCACATCGACGCAAACGTGCCCCCTCCCGTCACGACAGCACCGAGCATCCGGTGACGCGCTCCTCGGCCGGAGCCGTCCCCGCCCGAGGAGCGAACATGACAAGCGTGACTCCGCTGTCCCCGACGAGGGTCCAATGAGCAACAGCAACGAGGGCCGCGCCGAGGGCCACGGGCAGGTGTTCCAGGCATCCGGGGACCAGCACAACATCACAGCCGCATCCGTCTATCTCGGCTTCGCCGATCCCCTCACCGCGCCTGGGCCGGACTCCGTACGACATCCCGCAATCGGAAGGACCCCAGTCCGTCTGCGGGATCGGGAAGAGCTCATGGCTCACCTGCGCGCCGCGCTTCAGGCCGGATCCGGGGGTCAGGTCGCGGGCGGCCAGGTCTTCGTGCTCCACGGGCTCGGAGGCTGCGGGAAGACAGCGGTCGCTCACACGCTGTTCCAGGAGGCCACCTCAACCGGCGAACGGATCGGATTCTGGGTCAACGCCTCCGACGACTCCTCCCTCCGGGCGGGGATGCTCGCCGTAGGGGCGGACCGAGGCGCCGGCGAGGAGAAGCTGTCCAACGTGCGCAGAGGACTGCTGCCCGGGGCCGACCTGGTCTGGGGTCTGCTCGATCGCTCCGAGCACCCTTGGCTGCTGGTGCTCGACAACGCAGACGATCCGGCGACCCTGCGCAACGGCACCTGGCTGCGGTCCAGCCCGCGCGGCATCGTCGTGGTGACCACTCGCC
The DNA here is from genome assembly GCF_000787835.1 of Streptacidiphilus melanogenes. Lineage (GTDB taxonomy): Bacteria > Actinomycetota > Actinomycetes > Streptomycetales > Streptomycetaceae > Streptacidiphilus > Streptacidiphilus melanogenes. Next base: position 24,367 of record NZ_BBPP01000070.1, on the reverse strand, counting down.
AGGCGGCGACCCGCTGGTGGCCTGGAGCCGAACTGCACCAGGTGGGAATGCTCCCCGGCTGGGCCGCCGCGCAGGTCCTGTGCGACCTCGCGCCCCACGCAGGCGGCATTGAGGAAGCCACGGCCGTGGCGGAACGTCTGGGACGACTCCCGCTCGCCCTCACCCTTGCCGGCGGCTACCTCGCCAATCAGATCATCTCTCCTTGGAAACTGAGCGACTACCGGGACCATCTGGACGCCTCGGCCCACGGGACACAGATCGACCTACTCGACCGAGGCGCAGACACCGCCCCCGAGGCCCGGCACCTCGTCAGCCGGACCTGGCAGCTGAATCTCGACGCCCTTGCCCGCCAAGGGGTCGACTCCGCAGGCACGCTGCTGCGGCTGCTGGCCTGCTGGTCCAGCGACCCCCTGCCGCTATCGCTCCTCGCCGGCGCCCGACTGGACCCCACCGCAGCACCGGACGATCTGGAGACCGCCCTGCGCGGCCTGCTCGACCAGTCGCTCACCAACCTGATCCCGGGCGCGCCGCGTTGCCTGCAGACACACCGCCTTCTTCTCGACGCCGTTGCCTGGAGCACACCACCCGACCAGCACGACTTCCTCGGCCGCCTCGCTGCATCGCTCCTGACAGCCCCGCTCCCCGAAGTCCCCGAGCGCTCCCCCGCCGATCCCCGGCTGACCCTGCTCGTGCCGCATGTCCTCGCGCTGCTCCGTCGCCTCTCCAGTTGGGGCGGCGTCCAGGATCACACCATAGAGGCCGCTGCCACGGTCGCCTTCCGACTGGTCCTCGGGCTGCACCGCAGCGGCGACTACCTGTCCGCGCTGAACCTCGCCACTGACGCCACAGCCCTCATCCGGCTGCTGCTACCCGACGATCACCCTGCCGTGCTCCGGCTCGATCAGCGCGTCGGCCGAGCCCTCCAGCGGCTCGGCCGTCTCGAGGAATCCGTGGCAGTCAATCGACGGGTACTGGAGCAGTTCCAGCACACCCTCGGCCCGCATGCGCCCGACACCCTCGAAAGCCTTCTCGGACTCGGCGTGCCGCTCTGTCTTCTCAGCCGTACCGACGAGGGCATCCCCCTCATCGAGAGCGCCATCGCCGGGCTATCCACAACATTGGGCTCCAGCCACCCGTCCACTCTGCTGGCCAAGGCAAACCTGCTCGAAACAGCCACCGCGCCCACACTGTCCGCTGCGTTGAACGACGGCCCCGCTCTTGTGGCGCGATGCGTCCAGGACCTCGGCCCACTCCATACGGTCAGCCTGTCAGCCGAGCTCAGCTACGCCAACGCCCTTTTCCGTTCCGGACATTACGAAGCAGCTCTCCCCGCCGCACATTCCAGCCTCGCTGCCCACGAGGAGCGCTTTGGCCTCCAGTACCCGATCACCCTGGCCGCACGGTCTCTGGTGAGTCGCACGCTTCTCGCGCTCGGCCGCTCCACCGAGGCAGAGGAACACGCTGCCCTCGTACTGGCGGGACGCCAAGACGCACTCGGACCTGAGCACCCATGGACGGCGGCTGCGCAGAACCATCTCGCAACATGTCGAGCCGCAGCCGGAAAGCACTGAGGTGCCGCGCACAGGAGGCCTGTTGCACCGTCGAATGCCGGGACTACCCGCCGAACGCCCGCTGCGCCTCTCAGGGGCAGACTGCTTCAACTGCGGGCGTGCCAGATTGGCCGAATAGTGTCCTGCACACGTCACCTGATCGTGCTTATCTGCTGCGGATGCCGTTAGTAGTCGCACAGTTGCGGGGGGTCAGATTGAAGCAGGCTGCACAGGTGCTCAAGGATCTGTCGCACTCCTCCAATATCTCGGTCAACTCCAGCGCCGGCCTGGCGGGTAGCGTGGAAGCGGCTGCCGCTGAAGTCGACCGGGCTCGTGAGGAGAAGGCCAAGAGCGACGGCAAGGCCGCGGCTGACCCTCCACGACGCAAGCCTTCGCTCAGTCCGATCCCGGAGGCGGAGCTGGATCGGACACTTGAACTCGCTCCCTGGACTGTCCTGCACTCCTTGGGCCGAGCCATGGCGCTCTCCCATCAGGGTGCGGGACGCGGGCTCGCAGAGCACTGGGGGTGCCTCAAGTACACCCAGGCGCTTGTCGGCGGCCTCGGCTCCTTCCTCGCCCTCTCGGACGAAGGCCGCGACGCTGCCGAATACTACAAAGCCCTGCAGTCACGGGAGCTCGGATTCGGTTTCGCGTGCACCCTGTCTGAAATGCTGCTGCGTCGGCAGTACCCAACCCACTCCGTCTCGATCGTCCCCGCCGAGACCGCGCTCCGGGCCGGTTGGGCCCTGACCGGTAGGGACAAGGGTCCGCGATCCGGTGGCTCGCGGTATCGTCCGCGGTTCTTCGCGGAGGTGTGGCGGCCTGGGGAGGCGTCCAGGGTCATCCCGATTGCGTGCAAGGGCAATCACAGCGATGCTGCGACTTCCCACGAACAGCTTGCATCAGCCTCCGCTCACGTCGAGGCCGTGCACATCGGGGACTGGAACGAGACGCCGGCCTTGGTCTTCAGCACGGAGATCCCGACCGAGGGGCCGCTGACCGTCCATGCGCTCCAGGCCAAGGGGACGGGCGGTTGGCTTCAGCCGCTGACCCACGACGAGTCGGTCGCTCTGAATCACGAGGTGCAGGAGCTGGCGATCTACCCTGGGATCCGGCCGCCTGCCGACGAGGGCGCGGAGGGCGATCCCGAGCCCGGCTACCAGGTCCTTCCCCCGCACTTCTCGTGGTTCACACGTGTTCTCGGGCGCACCAGTGCCGCCGGGATCGCAGCATTCGCGGGCGACGGAGAGACAACCGCACGGTACCTGACTAAGCGCCAGGGCAGGCAGCGCTTCACCGGCGCCGTGCACGCCGCAACCGGCAGCGTTCAGGATGCTGCGTGGAACCTCCTTGACGCCCCGTACGTCGGCACTGACCACGTCTTTCGACTGAACGGGACCCGCGTCGAGGCGTTCTCCGGCGTGGAGGCAACTCTGCTCGGTCACCTCGCCACGGGAAACGTGGAGGAGTACCGCCACCTTGTGCACGCCCGCCGGTCGGACAGTCAGCATGTCGAGTGGGACCCGGACTGGCGGGGGCCGGTGTCCGTGCACAGCGACGGCTCCGTGCTGGCCCTCCGGGTTCTGCCTCAACCGCGCACACGCGCTCGCAAGGCCCCGGCCAGTTGACGCCGGTGCGCGCACGCGGTCATCGGACCAGACATAGGCGCTCAGATCACCCGCAGTGGCAAGGCCCTTGCGACGCACTTCGAGAACCAGGCGGAAGAAGATGACCGAAGCACCCGATCAAAGCCACCGCCTGTCGCTGGAGGTTCTTGCAGGGGGAGACGCTCTGCGCCAGGAGCAGCTCACCGTGGATCTGCAGGGGGAACTGCGGAAGGCTGACGGCTGGGAGATCGAGTTCCGTGAGGGGTTTGCACCGGACTCCGACGGCCGCAAGGGGATCGGCTCCGGGGACCTCAGCCTGTGGGCTGCCTGTGCCGCGGCAGCCCGGCCGGCAGCCAATGTCCTGGTCACCCTGATCAAGGAGTGGTGCGCCAAGGAGCGCCACCGCAAGGTCGAGATCACCCTCGGGGACGACTCCGTGGTCATCACGGGCAAGCCGGATCCGGCCCATGAGCGCGTCATCGACTCGATGCTGGCAAAGATGCGTTCGGCCCAGACGCCCAGCGAAGGGGACGGCGAGGAGTGACCCGCCTCATCCGCCGCCGCGCCCTGCTGATCGGCAACGAGCGCCACGACGACGGCCGCTTCGGCCCCCTCCCCTCCGCCCACGCGGACGTGTGGGGTCTGGGGCAGGTGCTGCGCCATCGCAACATCGGCAACTTCGTCTCGGCCGACTCCATGACCGATCTCACGGCCGACGAGATGCGCGACGCCATAAGTGAGTTCCTCGAAGCCTGCGAGCCGGACGAGTTGGCGCTGCTGTACATCTCCGGTCACGGCGTCCGCCGAACGGCCTCGGGCGGAGAGTTCTACTTCGTGGCAACGGACACGGACTACGACCGCATCGAGGAGACCGGGGTCAGCGCCGGGTTCGTCAACGAGCGCCTCGAAGCGTGCTGGGCTCCCCAGAAGATCGTCATGCTCGACTCCTGCCGCAGCGGCGGATTCGCGGTCGGTCTGCGCACCTCCAATCGACTCGCCCAGGACGCCGCTGCCAAGTCGGAGGAGCGCGCACCGATCACCAGCCGCGGTGTCTACGTGCTCTCCTCGTCGCGGGCGGGCGAGGATTCGTTCGCTGGAACGGTGAGCGCGGAAGCGGTCAAGCCGTCTGTCTTCACTGCTGAAGTGATCGAGGCCCTGCGCACCGGAAAGGTGGGCAAGGACGGCACGGGCGAGATCTCCGTCGACGAGCTCTTCGAGTACGTCAACCGGCGGATGCGCCGTTTGGACAACGGCAGGCAGGTACCTGTGAAGTCGGCGCAGGGCGTGGACGACACGATCATCCTCGCCGCCTGCCCGCTCGGCAGCGCGCCGATTCTCGTGCCCCTGAGCGGCAAGCCCACGGCTCCGTCTGAACATCCCACCAAGTCAGCCGGACCCAAGCGGGTTTCGTCACAGCCGTCGTGGACCGACATCATCGGCTACTACCGCGAATGCATCCTGTCTGACGAGGCCGACGCACCCCTGATGCCCGTCGACGAAGCCGGCACGTCCTACGTATGCCTGTCCGGAGCAGAACGTCTGCTGTCCGGGGACGTCGACGGCGACAACTGCATCAGCCTCCCCGATGAGGCAGTACCGCTCCTGGACGCAGCCGCCGAGCAGAACGCCGAACTGTGGGCCGGCTACCCCGCGATCCTGCTTCACGGCCAGCGAGGCCGGCGTTCCTGGCGGTCTCCCAAGTTCGCGCCCCTGCTGATTCGCCGGGTGGAGCTCGTCCAGGACAACGGGGCAACTCGCCTGAAGCCGTATGGCCCTGTCCTTCCGCACCCTCGTCTGGCACGGGACTGGCTGGGCGAGGAGGAGGCCGCTCAACTCGCGGAGACCTACCAGCCCACCTGGCACCGCGGGCAGCACGACCGCATGGCGGTCGACATCCGTAACCTCCTTGCCCAGGAGTTCGAGCTCCCCTGCGTGCAGGAACTTCGACCGGACCAGCTCGCAGAGAGCATCGACATCGACACCCCAGGGCAAGGAGCCCGGAACGCCGCGGTGCTGTTCCTGGCGCCCTCGGACACCAAGGCCACCAAGAAGCTGCTCGACGATCTCGGCGCCATCGAGAGCCGTGCCGCCCACATCAAGTCCACAGCCCTTGCCGCGCTGTCACCCGACCCGGCCGAGCGCACCTCAGCACTTGCTCTGACCGAGGCGGAGCCGCAACACCTCGTCGCCCCTCTCTCGTGCAACGACGGCCAGGAAGCCGTCCTGCGGTCCGCGATGACCCGACGCCTTACAGTCGCGACGGGACCTCCTGGAACCGGAAAAAGTCAGCTGGTCGCGAACCTCGTCGCCACGGCCGTGGCCAACGACCAGTCCGTCCTCGTCGCCTCGACGAACAACGAGGCCGTGGACGAAGTCTGGCGCCGCTGCGAGCGACTCGTGCCAGGCAGCGTCGTCCGGACGGGCTCGGCATGGGCCAAGACCATGGACTACACCGAGGCCGAAGGCACGGCGCTCCAAGCGCTGCGGGCGGCCCCCGCGCCACTGAGTAACGTCCCCACTTTGAAGATCGATGCCGCCACGGCCGGCGACGCCTTGACGCGCGTCGGCAAGGAGTTATCCCGCATCGCGGAGGCGGAACGCCTGCTGCTCGCGGCGGGCGAATCGCGCGAGACGTATGCGGCCCAACTACACACCTCCGTCAGTGAACTGCTCGACTTCCTGGCACCGGGACAAGACCTGGAAAAGGTCAGGCGGAAGACCGACCGCCTGGCCCGAGCGCGGGTCGCGGGCGAGTGGAGGCGCCGGCGCTACCTGCGCCGAGTCGGCGTGGACCCAGGTGATCAGTCGAGTGTCGCCTGCCGCGCCCTTGCCGGATTCGTGTCCGCTCACGCCAGGTGGCTTGCAGAGCTTGCACCCGCCACCCGGACCGATGATCAGACCCTGATCGCGGGACTCCATCAGGCCGAACAGCGCACTCAGGCAGCCTCCCAGGCACTACTTGAGGCCGTGGTCCGCACCAACGCGCGAAACGGCCGCCAGAGAATCGCGGCACTGCTCACGGCACGCGACAGCGGACGAAGCGACTGGGCGGCAGTGAGGGACGTGCTGCCTGCGGTGAAGGGCTGGGCCGTCACGAACCTGTCAGCGAGGCGCTTCCCGCCGGACGCCGCGCTCTTCGACCTCGTGATCATCGACGAGGCCAGCCAGTGCGCCATCCCCCACGTCCTCCCGCTCCTGTTCCGGGCCCGGCGCGCCCTGATCATCGGCGACACCATGCAGCTCGCCCACATCGCGAAGGTCGGCCCGGAACGCGAAGCACTGATCCGGCGAACTGCAGGCTTGCGGTCCTCGTGGTTGGAGAAGCACCGGCTGGCGTATCGCCGACACTCGGCCTTCCATGCCGCCGAGCGCGCGTCAGGTGGAAGCCTGCTCCTTGACGAGCATTTCCGCTGCCATCCGAGGATCGCGGCCGTCTCGAACGAGCTCTTCTACGACGGAGGACTGACCGTCCTCACCGACATTCGTAACCGACCGTGCCTGCCTCGCCCCGCCATATTCTGGGCCCACGTCCCAGGGAGGGCAACGCGACCGCGCAACGGCGGGTCATGGGTCAACGACGATGAAGCCCGGCAGGTAGACAGGTTCGTCGCCAGCTTGCTGGCCGAGCTTCCTCCGGAAGCCACGGTCGGCGTCGTCACCCCCTTCAAGGCACAGGCTACCGAGCTTGAGAGGCAACTCGCCGGCTACGGAACCGACCGCCTCCGCGTAGGGACGGTCCACACCTTCCAGGGCGGCGAGCGCGACGTCATGGTCTTCTCTCTTGTGGCCGGGACCGGCATGAGTCCCAGTGCCATCAGTTGGGTCGACAACCAGCTCAACCTCTGGAACGTCGCCATTACCCGGGCTCGCTCGCATCTGATCGTGGTCGGAGACGCGGAACTGTGGCGGAAGCGCGGCGGGGTCGCCACCACGCTCCTGGACGCAGCCGGGACCGAACCGCCCGCAACCACCGACACGCCGGTTGAACTGCTGAAGCGGCTCTACCAGGAGCTGTCTACACGCCCGAGCGTGAACGTGGCCCTCGCCGAGACCGTCAACGGCCACATCGCCGATGCTGTCATGCGGCACGATGACGGCTCCACCACCGCCGTGCTGCTCGACCCTGGTCCGCAAGAAAGCGACAACGGAGCCCATCACCTCCGAGTGAGCTTGCACCGCCTGCGTCTGCTGGAGGGCGGCGAAGCCGATGCGCGGGCAGTTCGCTGCCCGGCCTGGCGACTCTTCGACGTCGCGGAACGCCCGCGCCCAACGAGCGAGCACATAACGGGAGGCTGATCAGGCGGTCATCCGTCATGCCTAGGCGAGTTGCCCGCTCAGCTGCGGGCCGCAGCCGCGGTCGAGTCGGTGCAGGGCTGTTTTGGGCCCGCAACGGTGCGCAGGGCGAGGTCCCCAGTAGGAACGCGCGTCAGAGCCTTGGTCACGGGGTTCCAGAGGGCGACCTCGACACCCTGTGTATCGAACGTCAGCAGTGGTGTCCGCGTGTTCAGAGGGTCTCCCTGATAGGGAATGGAGGGCGACAGGGGCTCCGCACACACATACTCCGGCTGCAGACTTCCCCAGGCTGCCGGTGTGTCATATCGCGCCCGCGCGACTGCCGCGGCTCCGGTCCGGCTCCCTGACTGCAAGGCCGCCACGACGGTCAGCGCAGCGAACACGAGCACCATCGGCACGGCGATCAGGTACCCGAGGTCCACATGGAACCGGCGCGCGATGCCGACGTACGCCAACACAATGCTGCAGCCCAGCGTTCCGACCGCAATTGGGCCTACTGCCGGGGCCAGGTGCGAAAGGCCGGAAGAGGAGACATCGTCGACGCTCATGCCGAAGGGGGCAAGGTACTGCTCGTAGCCGAGACGAGCGATCTGCGCAGTCACGACCGGGATCATTGACAGCGCGAGGGGAATAGCCGCGAGGAGGACCTGCTTCCACCCGGCACCCCGAACCAGGTCACGCAGGCCGAATGCGATAACGGCAAGGAGGCCGAAACCTGCGAGCTGCGTCCAGCCGATCCGTCCGTGACTCGCGATGCCAGTCCAGGCTCCGAACCCCACACAGACGGCGGCCAGGACCAGAGCGAGGGTCATCTCTCCGCGAGGGTTGTGGACCTGGCGTGTCATCTGTGCCCATCGCAGTACCGGATAGATCGCACTCACCAGCGCCAGGCCGAAGAGGAGCAGACCCACGGCGCCGAGCCAACCGCTCGACCACCAACGCTCGGTGGCCACGATCATCAACAAGCCGGCACAGGGAACCACGGCCGCCCACAGCGCTCGCGACTTCGCAGCCCTTACCGCGTACCGCCCCGGGCTCGGGTGGTTTGACCGGGCGGTGAAAGCAACCGGCCGGAGCTGCACCGGCTTGCTCCGTGCTGGGGCTCCAGGGAGGGCGTCTCGGCGCCGCAGCTCTTCTTGCGCGTGAATCAGGGAGTGCGCGTTGATGATCTCCCCGGTGTCCAACTGGCCTACTCTCAGACGCAGCTCGTCCATTCGCCGCAGGAACCTGCTGCTACGAGTCGGCGGCTGGTGGTACACGCGGAAGGTCAGAGCGTGGACGGCCTCCGGTTCGAGCACGCGCGCTCCCCGGCAGTGCACGGCGGTCCCGTACGCGGCGGCGCGGTTGTTCAGTCGCCTTTCAGCTTCGGCCGCAGCCCGGGCCGTGGCCCCCGGGAGCGGGATGTCCACCTGCCAGTGGGAACGCAGTTCGCTCTCCCCTGGTCCGATGACGGCTCCCCGTATCGAGGCGTCCGGCGTACAGTCCCAGCCCACCGACTCGAATGCCTTCACGAGTTTCCTGGCTCCACTCGGGTGGACCGATATCCACACCCGCACCAACACATCGAAGTCGGTCCCGGGAATCACGGCATCCTTCTGCTCTGATCCGCGGGTCATGCGTGCGGCCCACGCGCGACGGGCGCGAATCGTGTTGCTCGGCCGTCCTCTGGTCATTGAGCGTCATCTCCACTGTCTGCCGACCTGCGTCGGCAGTCTGCTTGTCCAGCACCGGGGAGCGCCAGCCATTTCCGCACCGTCCATCCGTGCCGGATCCGCTGCCCGCCGATCCGGCCTCACCACACCTCGGACATCCTGGACGGCGCCCCCGCCATAGTCGCCGCGGCAGCAACGGGCCGCAGCCGTCGACACCGCGCCAACTGGCGTGCCGGTCCGAGGCACAGAGGTGGACCGCCCGCAACCCGCCTCCCTCCTCGGCTGGTCGGACCTCGACGCGGGCCATCGCCGTCGGCCCGCCACAGAGCGGACAGCGGTCGGCCGACCGCTGGTGCAGGTCCCACGGTGTGCTCGGCTGCCTGGCCACGAAGAGAAGGATCCCGTAGTTGAGGACGACCGGCACGATCACCGGCCGGGTCACGACGAGGACGAACAGCGCGACGGACCAGCCACAGCCCAGCAGCGCCACCAGAGCCCGGAAGGACACCCCGGACCACGTGCTCGCGACCTGGTGGGCGACCGCCCGCAACGGCAGTTGCACGGCGGCGGCCATCAGGCCGTACTCCAGCACGTACAGCGCCAACCCCCCAGGCGCCGAGTACCAGCGGAAGGACGACCAGGACCGCCAGCCACACCAGCACGAACGTGCCCAGCGCGCGGATCACTGCCGGTCCCAGTGGGAGGCACCGACGTACGCAACCGGGTCGGCGTTCTGGTCACTCGGGCTCCCGCCGGGGGCGCAGGACGCAACGCCACGGACCGCCATGAATCCAGCGCGAGCAGGCGACACCGGCCAGGACCGGGCCCACCAGGTAGCCCAGCATCATGAGCAGGACCGTCGCGGGCGAGATCATGACGTAGGCGACGCCAGGCGAGGCCAGCCACGCCAGCGTGGCGTAGGCGGCGATCACCAGCGTCCACGCGAACCAGGCTCCGAGCACCACGGCGCAGCCGCGCCCCAGCAACGGTCCGAGGTTCATCGTCCTGCCCTCGTCCGGTGGTAGACGCAGGCGACGCAGTCGTCGGGGTCGCCGACCGTGGCGACGAGGACGAATCCGTGGTGGTCGCGGCCGTAGTCGAGCGCGTAGCCCTGGGTACCCAACTCGATGACCGCCGTGGCCGGGATGTCGGCGTTGCCGAGGCCCGGGTCCTGGTGCCAGTGCACCGCGCCGCTGACGGTGCGCCCCACGTCGAGAGCGTCGGCCGACACGTCGACCGGGAAGCGCTGAACCCGCCCCGTGAGGTCGGCGGCCAGGTCCAGGGTGGTGCGCGGGCACCCGCTGTCGGCCGTCCAGTGGCCGACGAGCAGGCTCGCCAGCACGGGTCGGTCGAGCGGTTCGACGCCGACGCCGGCCAACGCGCATCCGGTGGTCGACGCCGCGGCGGCGAGGGGGACGGTGACTCTGAGGGCCCACCACGCCAGGCTCTTGTTCCCCTTCATCGTCCGCCGCCGAGTGGCGTCGCGGTGTGAGCCGTCACGGCCGAGGCGATCAGCCCGAGCGCCAGGCCGGCGGCGGAGACGCCCAGCGCGAGCCCGATCCAGTCGGCCGGGGTCGTCGAGTCCATGGAGAGGACGACCAACAGGCCGAGGCCGTACGGCACGAGGCTGATCAGCTTGAGCAGCACGCCGCCGATGTAGTGCCGGCGACGGATGAGCGCCGTACCCCCCACGCCGAGTCCCGCTTGGGGCAGCAGCCAGAACAGGGCCGCCAGCAGCAGCACCCCCGGGTAGGCCAGGGAGGGGCCGATGAAGATCAGCGGCAGGCCGACGCACCAGAACGTGGTCGTCCGGGCGAGCCCCACGACCCACCGCTCGCAGGCCCGCTCCTGCCGGCCCAACGCCACGCCGTAGGCGACGGCCGCGGCGAACACCGTCAGCGCGCCGTTGACCGGCAACGGGACCCCGACCGCGAACAGCGCCAGGCCGAGGAGGAGGGAGAGGCCGAAGCCCTCGCCGAGGGCGCGGAGCGGAAGGTCCGTCATGTCGGCGCCGGTGACCGGCGGTGGTGGCCACGCTTCGCTGGTGCTCATCCTGTTTGCCTCCGACGGCCGCCGCGCCGGAGGGACCGAGCTGTTGGCTCGGTCAGTCCGTGGCGCGCCGCCTGCGCTTGGTGCCGCCCTCGGGCTCCGCCTTCGCGGCGGTGGGACGGGCGACGGTGGTGGTCTTGCCGATGGTCGGCAGGACGAATTCCTTGATCATGTCCACCGCTTCGCGGACCAGCGGGCGGAAGACCCGGTAGCGCGACAGGGTGACCAGCTTGGCGACGAACGGAGAGCAGCGCTGCACGAAGGCACGGGTGCGCTCGGTGTCGTCGGTGCGGTCGAAGACCCAGTACAGGACGACGACCATGAGGTGCAGCCAGAGCAGGTCGGGCAGCAGCTCGTCCAGCTCCGGGTCGATCTTCGGGCCGAGGTCCGAGCCGTCCAGCACCTCGCGGAAGAGCTGAACGGCCGTGGCGCGGGCCGGGTGGGACTCGTTGGAGAAAGGGCTCAGCGCGCTGTCCGGATCCGCCGCGGTCCGGAAGAACTGCGCCGCGAACTCGTGGTACGGCGCCGCGCAGTCGATCCACGACTCCAGCGCGATGGTGAGCCGCTCGGAGAAGTCCCGCCGGCCCTCCATCCGGGCCCGGGCATCGACCAGATGCTCACGGGTCATCCGGTCGTAGAATCCCTGAATGAGGAATTC
>NZ_BBPP01000070.1:0-11969 GCF_000787835.1 Streptacidiphilus melanogenes | reverse complement strand
TTTGCCCTCGTAGTAGTAGTACGCGCTCCCGACCGAGACCCCCGCCTCCGCGGCGATCGCCCGCATCGTGGTCTTCTCGTAGCCCCGCTCCTTGAAGAGCCGCATCGCGGTCTCGAGGATCAGCGCACGTGTGCGCTCGCTCTTCGCCGTCTTGGCGCTCTCGGCGGACGGGGCTGCGTCGGCGGCGGGCTGGGCAGGCAGGTCGTCGGTCACGGTTCGAGGCTATCCGGACCACGTCCGGCACTCCGCGCCGCAGGACGGCACATCGTCCAGTTCCACGTCCGGACCGACATCTGTCCGCATCCGTCCTCCTCCCTCGCCCTGTCGGCCTTCGCCCTTCCGGCGGGTCAGGAACTTCCGCCCGCCGGCCGCCGCCAGCACCGCCGCCCGCGCCAACGGCGCCCCGGCCGGCGAGCTGAGCCGGTGGGCGGTGGCGCGGTAGCCGTCCAGCGCCCACAGGCATGCGATCCATGCGGCCGGGCCCTCGTAGACCTGCCCGGCGTCGCCGACGACGGTGATCTCCGCGGCGGCCCGCCGCTGGTCCAGCTGCGGAAACCTGGCCCGTGCCGCCGCGGAGCCCACGTCGACGAACTCCAGCGGCACCAGTTGACGCTGCCGCTCCAGCCAGCCGCGCAGGTGCCGACAGAGCGGGCACCCGGGATCCGACAGGACCGTCAGCCGCCGGACCGGGGCGTCGCCGGTGCCCCGATCCGGTCCCAAGCCGGTCTCCGCCGCTCCGGTGCCGCTGGTCTCCGCGGAGTCGCCCGCCCTTGCGGAGTCGCTCATCGTCAGACCTGCGGAGCGATCGGCGGGGTGGGCACGGTCCAGGCGGTCGGCGGGGTGGGCGGGCGCTGCTCGCCGCGCAGCCGCCCTCCGGTCCGGAAGCGGTTCAGCACGTAGACGTTGACCAGGTGCATCACGCCGAGCACGAGCAGGACCGTGCCGACCTTGTAGGACAAGGCCCGGAAGACCCCCGCCACGTCCCGGACGTCGTTGTCCCCGACGCGCAGCCAGAGCGCGACGAAACCCAGGTTGACCAGGTAGAAGCCGACCACCAGCAGGTGGTTGACGGCCTCGGCGAGCTTCTCGTTCCCGTGGAACACGTCGGCCAGGAAGACCCGCCCCGCCCGGCTCAGGGTCCGGCCCACCCAGACCGTGAGCGAGAGGCTCAGGACCAGGTAGACGACGTAAGTGACGACAGTGGTGTTCATAGCGACACAGCCCTCCGACCGATGTTGAACACGTTCAATTCACCGTGCGAGAAGGACTGTAGCAGCTTTTTGAACGCGTTCAAGAGTGCTGGCGGCGGGGAGCTCGGCTCATATCTCCATCAACTTTGTTGTGGGTCACCCGCAGGCGGGGCACAGTGCCCTCACGACCCGACGCAAGGGGGAGCGAAGGATGCTGACGTTCAGTTTTGTGTTCACAGCCGCGTGCCTGGTGCTGGTGGTGGGCGGCCTGATCCGGGCAGCTCGCTCCGGGCGCGGGGCCGCCCGGGATCGGCGACCGGGCGTTCCGGGCCCGGTGCGGCGCGACGGGCTGGCGCACCTGCCGGAGCAGGGGCCCGGCCAGTGGCAGTGGACGGACGGGGGCACGCCGACCAACGAGCACCACGGCCACCACCACAACCACCACCACAGCGGTCACCACGGATGGGACGGCGGCGGCCAGAGCTGGAACGGGGGCGGGCATCACGGCGGGCACCACGACAGCGGCTCGTCCTGGTCCGGCTCCTCCGGCTCCTCCGACTTCGGGGGCGGCGGGCACCACCACGGCTGACGGCCGGTCACGTGCCGAACAGGCCGTGCCGGACAGGCCGTGACGAGAGGACCGCACCGCGAGGACCGCAACCCGAGGACCGGGACGCGGGGAACATGACGGGAAGACGACGGGCCGGGTGGCATCCGCCACCCGGCCCGTCGCCGCGTCTCAGCTCACCTCGGGATCAGATCGGGCCGATCCGGCTCGTCTCCCACAGCACCAGCGCGATCAGCACCGCACTGACCAGCACCACCGCGCCCGCCTGCACCCACGGCCGTGCCTTGCCACGCGGCGCGAAGGCGAAGCCGGCGCCGACCGCGAGACCGGCCAGCAGCCCGCCGAGGTGGCCCTGCCAGGAGTCGAACCCGGCCGAGACCACCATCCAGATCACGAACATGACCAGCAGTCCGTTGCCGCCCAGCGGGTCGCTGCGCAGCCGACGGCTCATCACCCAGTAGCCGCCGACCAGGCCGAAGATCGCCCCGGAGGCGCCGATCGCCGACGAGTCCGGCGCCAGCACGTAGGCGGCGGTGGAACCGCCGACGGCGGCGACGAGGTAGAGCGCGAGGTAGCGGACCCGCCCCAGCTGCGCCTCCATCACCGGACCGAGCTGCCACAGCCACATCATGTTGAAGAGGATGTGCGTGATGCCGATCACGCCTTGCGAGGGCAGCGCGTGCAGGAAGGCGGAGGTCAGCAAGCGGTACCACTCGCCGTGCGCGACGCCCGCGGCGTGGTAGCCGGGCGGCACCGCACCCATCCACGTGTAGCCCCGGCCGTCCGAACCCATGAAGCCGCGGCCCCATTCGGAGAACCGGTCGATGAGCGTGTTGTCCCGCAGCTCCCCGGCGAACGCCAGCACGTTGAGCAGGATCAGCGTGATCGTCGCCGTCGGCCTCGCGCCGGCGATCCGTCCGCCGAACACCGTGCGCGCCTGCCGCTGCGACTTCACGCCCTCCTTGACGCAGTCGGGGCAGTGGAAGCCGACCGACGCCGGGCGCATGCAGTCCGGGCAGATGAGGTGGTCGCAGCGGGTGCAGCGGACGTAGCACTCGCGGTCCGCGTGGCGGTAGCACGTCGTCACCGCGGGGGCGGACGCGGGTGCGTCCGAGGGCCCGGACTGGGCGGGGATGGCAGCGGCCTGCCCCTCCCCGACGGTGGAGGGCGCGTTCTCCTGGTGCTCCATGGGGCGTGCTGCTCCACTCGGTGGGGTCGGTGGTCGAACGCTGTGGAGGGTAGCGAAGCTCCTACCGCCGCGAAAGCACCACCACCCCTACCGGAGCCGGTACTCGTACGGCGTCGTCGTCGCGAGCCGGGTGAAGCCGAGCCGGGCCAGGATCGGGCGGCTCTGATCGGAGGCGTCGACGAACAGGTAGCGGTACCCGCGGTCCACCGCCACCCGCGCCCGGTGGGCGACCAGCGCGCGGTAGATCCCGCGCCCGCGCCACTCCGCGACCGTGCCGCCACCCCACAGGCCCGCGAAGTGCGTGCCCTCGTTGAAGTCCAACCGCGCGGCGCAGACGGGCTGCTCCCCGGCCATGGCGACCAGCGCCAGGACGCTCTCGGGCGCGGCCTCCAGCTGTGCGAGCAGACGTGTCCTGATCCTGGCCCCCGTGCCGACGGAGAACGCCCGGTCGTGCACGGCGCCCACGAGCTCCGCGCCGTCGGCGTCAGTGACCGGCACCAGCTCCACGCCCTCCGGCAGCGGCGCCTCGATCGAGGCGATCGCCTCGGCCTCGGCGACCATCAGCGCCTCCGGGCCACCGGCCTCGAACCCGGCTTCCACCAGGCGGGCCCCGAGGTCGCGCGGGTGGTCATGGCTGTACAGCTTCCACTCGAAGCTCTCCACGTCCGGCAGCGCCCGGTACTCCGCCACCTGCCGCGCGATCGCGGCGTCGGCGCTCCCCTCGTCCAGCCCGGACCAGAGGACCCCGTTCCACATCTCCCCCGGCCCGACCTGCCGCACCACGTCCCCGACCCGCTCCACCCGGGTCAGCACGTGATCGGGTCGTGCCTCCCGTCGCATCTGGCGGTCGAAGAGGGCAAGTGTCAGGTCGTCGTCCATGCGGGCAAGACCAACATACGTCCGCTGAGCTGGGCAAACGTTTTTGCTCACGCCGATTCACACGAACGGCTGAACGACACGCGCATGCCCGAGTTAGCAGCCTGCTTGCAATTGCAAGCAGGGCGGGGCAGCATGGAGGCATGGCCTCACTGAACGTCGGGTCTCTCGGCGAGTACATCCGGGAGCAGCGGCGGCATGCGCAGTATTCACTGCGTCAGCTCGCCGATGCCGCAGGGGTGTCGAATCCTTATCTGAGTCAGATCGAGCGCGGGCTACGCAAGCCCAGCGCGGAGATTCTGCAGCAGATCGCCAAGGCGCTGAGGATCTCCGCGGAGACCCTCTACGTGCAGGCGGGGATTCTCGAGGAACGCGAGGAGCACGGGCTCGGTCTGCGGACGGCGATTCTCGCCGATCCGCTGATCAACGAGCGGCAGAAGCAGGCGCTGCTCGCCGTGTACGACACGTTCCTCAAGGAGAACGACGTCCAGCAACGGGCCGGGGACGCGAACACCGACCCAGACGAGCCGCAGACCCTCGAAGAGTACGCACAGAAGGGGAGGATTTCCGATGGCGATCGCTGAGGACCTCCGCAAGACCCTGTCCGACCCGACCCCTCTCTACGCGCTCGCCGGCGCCGGTGACCTGGCCGTGGAGAAGCTCAAGACCGTGCCCGAGCTCGCCGCCGCGCTCGCGGCGGACCGCAAGGCCGCGCAGGAGAAGGCCGCCGCCCGGCTGGGCGAGGCGCAGACGCGGCTGAACGGCGCGCAGGCCAAGGTCACCGAGGCCGTGCAGACCCTGCCGACGGACCTGAAGTCGCTCCAGGAGAAGGCCCAGGGCCTGGCGCTGCAGAGTGTCGGCCGTGCCGCGGAGTTCGCGGTCAAGGCACGCGAGGCGTACGACGAGCTCGCCTCGCGCGGCAAGCTCGTCGTGGACCGCCAGTTCAACGGCGCCGGGGCCGAAGCCGACGCCGAGCCCGCCATCGAGACGTCGAACGGGCACACCGCGCCGGTCGCCAAGGCGGACGTGTTCGCCGCTGAGACCGAGGAGGCCGAGCAGACCAAGGCCGAGGCGCCCGCCGC
Organism: Streptacidiphilus melanogenes; assembly: GCF_000787835.1. Lineage (GTDB taxonomy): Bacteria > Actinomycetota > Actinomycetes > Streptomycetales > Streptomycetaceae > Streptacidiphilus > Streptacidiphilus melanogenes. The sequence goes on along the minus strand of NZ_BBPP01000070.1, from coordinate 7,064 downwards.
CGACGCCGAGTCGGCCGCGCCGAAGCCGGCGCGCAAGTCCGCCGCGCGCAAGCCGCGCGCGAACGGCTGAGGTCCGACTCCGCGCGAGGACTCGACGAAACGGCTGGGGCACGTCTCGCGTGCTCCAGCCGTTCTCATGACACGATGAGCCCGTCACCGGGATGCTCACGCAACGAGGAGTGGCGATGGACCAGCTGGCCGCCTACGGGACGCTCACGGACGCGTTCGGCACGCTCCTGGGCTGGGTGATGCTGGCGCTGGTGGCGTTCAAGGTGTTCACCCTGATCGACGCGGCCTTCCGCCGCGAGGACGCCTACCGCGCCGCGGGCAAGCAGACCAAGCCGTTCTGGCTGATCATCCTGGCTGTCGGCGCGGCCGTCAGTTTCGTCCCCGGGCTGGGGCTCTTCCTCGGCCTGATCGGCCTGGTCGCCTCGATCGTCTACATGGTGGACGTGCGGCCCGCGGTCAAGCGGGTCACACCGCCCCGGGGCGGCCGGAAGGGCCAGAAGAAGCACGATCACATGGGGCCGTACGGGCCTTGGTGAGCAGCAGCACCGCGACGTCGTCGGCGAGCGCGCCGCCGTTGAGGTCCTCGACCTCGGACATGGCGGTGTCGATCAGCCGGGCGTCGCGCAGGCCGCCCTGCTGGTGGTGGTCGCCGATCATGTCGATCAGCCCCTCCTGACCCAGGCGGCGGGTGCCGGCGCCTATCCGACCCTCGATCAGGCCGTCGGTGTAGAGCATCAACGCCCAGTCCTCGCCCAGCTCGACCTTGGCGGGCGGCCAGTGGCCGTGGCCGTCGGCGAGCAGGCCGAGCGCGGGGCCGGCCTCCTCGAAGGGCAGCAGCTCGGGCGAGCTGTGCTCGCGCAGCAGCAGCGGGGCCGGGTGGCCCGCCAGGTGCAGCTCCGCCAGGTCCGCGTCCGGGCGGATGGCGAGCATGCACAGCGTCGCGAAGATCTCCTCGCTGCGCCGCTCGTGCTCCAGCACCCGCTGGAGGTTGGAGAGCAGCGCCTCGCCCGTCAGGCCGGCGAAGACCAGGGTGCGCCAGGCGATCCGCAGCGCGACGCCGAGCGCCGCCTCGTCCGGACCGTGGCCGCACACGTCGCCTATGACGACGTGGACCGTGCCGTCGGCGGTACGGACGGCGTCGTAGAAATCCCCGCCGAGCAGGGCACGGCGGCGACCGGGCCGGTAGCGGGCCTGGAAGGTGAGGCCCGAGCCGTCCAGCAGCGGGGTGGGCAGCAGGTGGCGCTGGAGGCGGGCGTTCTCCTGGCCGCGCAGCTCCGCCTCGACGAGGCGGCGCTGCGACTCGTCGGCGCGCTTGCGCTCCACCGCGTACCGCACGGCCCGGGTCAGCAGCCGGCCGTCCATCTCCTGCTTGACCAGGAAGTCCTGAGCGCCCGCGGCGACGGCGGCCGCGCCGAGCTGCACGTCGACCGTGCCCGTGACGGCGAGGACGGCCGTGTGGGGGGCGCGGCGCAGCAGCGCGCGGATGTCCTCCAGGCCGCTGGAATCCGGCAGCTCCAGATCGAGCAGGACGCAGGCGGTGTCGTGGCCGAGCAGCGGCAGCGCCTCGGCGAGGCTGCGGGCCCAACGGAAGGCCACCTCGGCGCCGAGCTCGGCCAGCAGGTTGCGGACCGACTCCGCGCCCGCGTCGTCGGCCTCGATGAGCAGCACCGAGAGCGGCGGGGTGGCCCCGGCCGGACGCGGGTGCGCGGCCAGATTGGCCGGGTGCGCGGACGCGGCGCCCGCCCGGGCCGCACCCGCACGAGCGGCCTCGGCACGGGCCTCGGCGGCACGCGCGTCGTCCGTGCGCGCCGCCTCGGTGGCCGCTCCGGCTTTGGCGGAGGCGGTACCGGAGTGACGCGGGCGCGGTATCGGCGCGCCTGCGGAACGCTGTTGACCGGCTGCACTGGAAGCAGCTCCGGCATGAGCGGACATCGGCTACCTCCCTCCCTCCGAGTCGGTAACGGCTGGGCGGCGTGCGCAGTGCCCACCCAACACCATGTTCTGTCGGCATCCTCTCGACCCGTACGCGAGCTCCACCAAGCCTCCCCATCCCCGTGGCACCCGGGTGACGGCCCCGGCCGCGGCCCGGCGGGCCAGATCCCGTACCCCGCTTGGGCGGTATCGCGGATGCGGACGCGCCGCAGGCCTCGGTACGGTGCGAACGGCTGAAGGGAGCCCGTGATGGAGATCACGCTGATCGAGGGTGACATCACCCGGCAGGAGGTGGACGCGGTCGTCAACGCGGCGAACTCCTCGTTGCTGGGCGGCGGCGGGGTGGACGGGGCGATCCACCGGGCGGGCGGCCCGGAGATCCTCGCGGAGTGCCGTGCGCTGCGCGCCGGGCATTACGGCAGGGGCCTGCCGACCGGGCAGGCGGTGGCCACGACCGGGGGCCGGCTGCCGGCCCGTTGGGTGATCCACACCGTGGGCCCCGTCTACCCCGGCCCTCAGGACGGCACGGCGGAGGTCGCCCGGCGGACGGAGCTGCTCGCCTCCTGCTATCGCGAATCGCTGCGGATCGCGACGGAGTTGGGCGCGCGCAGCGTGGCCCTGCCGGCGGTCTCGACCGGAATCTACGGCTGGCCGATGGAGAGTGCGGCGCGGATCGCGCTCGGCGAGACGATGGAACTGGGGAGGACGGGCGGCCTCGGCGAGGCGCTGGACGAGGCCCGGTTCGTGCTGTTCGGAGCGGACGCCTACGGCGTCTTCGAGCGGGTGTTGCAGGAGTTGTCGCACGGACCCATGGTGGACTGATGATGCGTCAATCCACCATGGGTATTCGATAGCTCGTTCGAGTGAACTTACTCTTTGCGATCTCGTCAGTCGGGTCTGAGCACGCCCAGAATGGGCATCGAGCCGGCGGCGGCCAGTTCCACCACCCCACCGGGGTGCGGGGCCTGGATGACCGCACCGTCGCCGACATAGAGCGCGACGTGCGTGGCGCCGCGGAAGTAGACGACGAGGTCGCCGGGCCGCAGCTCGGCGACGGGCACATGGCGCAGCTGCGCCCACTGGTCCTGCGAGGTCCGAGGGATGTCGACGCCGGCGGCCTGCCAGGCCCGCATGGTCAGCCCCGAGCAGTCGAAACTCCTCGGCCCCGTGGCGCCCCACAGGTACGGCTTGCCGATCTGCGCCACGGCGTAGGCGATCGCCGCCTGTGCGGCGCCGGTCGCCCGCCGCGCGAGCTCGGTGGGCGTGAGCGAGCCGCGCCACGCCATCTGCGCGGCGTACGCGGTCTGCGTCTGGAGTTGCTGCAACGCGGCGAGTTCGGGGCCGGAGAGGGAGGCGAGCAACGCCTGGGCGCGGGCGAGGCGCGCCTTGATGTCGGAGACGGCGCCGGCCGCGGCACCCTGATCCTTGGAGAGCGTCTCCCAGGCGGCCGTGGCCTGCTCGCCGTAGGCGGTGAGCGCGGCCTTCGCCTCCTGCAGCTGCTGCAGAGTGGTCGCGGCGGACGTCATCGCCTGGGAGGCGAGGGGGAGTTGCGCGAGGTACTGCTCGGGGTCCTGGGCGAGCAGGAGTTGCAGCGTCTGATTGCCGTCGAGGGCGTCCCCGTCGTACTGGCCTGCGGCGATCTGCCCGACAAGGGAGGTGAGCCGGTCCACCTGCGCCTGTTCGGCGACGATCGCGCGCGCGAGGCCCAGGATCTGGGCCTGCTGCGCGGTGATGGCCTGCGTCGCGGCGTCATAGGCGGCGGTCGCGCTCTCGGCCTGCTGGTACAGCGAGGCGATCTCCGCCTGCAACGCGGCGAGCCGGGAGGCGTGGCTCGCAGGCGCGAGGGCGGGTGCAGCCTGCGCGGACGGGGTCGCGACGGGCGTCAGCACCACCGCGGCACAGGCGAGGAGGGCAAGGTTCCAGCGACGAGTGCGTGGCACGGCAACAGCCTCCCGGGCAAGCCCGTCCAGGTCTGACTGATCGTCAGATAAAGGTGCTGGGATGGTGCCACGGGACGGCGCACTTCGCCAGGGGTGCGCCGTCGCGAGCGGTGCGCCGCCGCGAGAGGTGCGCCGATCGCCAGAAGCGCGCCGTGCGGATCAGGTCGGGGCGACGGCGTCCCAGCGGAGGGTGAGTTCGCCTAGGCGGTGGCGGGCCTGGGTGTCGGTGAGCGGCCAGGAGGCCGCGACGGCACGGGTCGTAGCCAGCCAGCGCTGGCGGACGCCGAAGTCCGCATAGGGTGCGGCCGCCGCCCAGGCGCGGTCGAGGTCGCGGAGGAAGTCGTGGACGGGCTCGCCCGGGACGTTGCGGTGGATGAGCGCCTTCGGCAGCCGTTCCGCCAGGTCCGAGGGGCGTTCGAGCGAAGCGAGGTGTGCGGAGAGGGTGAGCGTACGAGGCCCCTCCGGGCCGAGCGCGACCCAGGCCTGCTTGCGCCCGATCTCGTCGCAGGTGCCCTCGACCAGCAGCCCGTCGGGGGCGAGCCGCGCGCACAGCCGCTGCCACGCCGCGGTGACCTCGTCCTCCTCGTACTGGCGGAGCACGTTCGCCGCGCGGATCAGCAGCGGGCGTTCGCCGCCGTCGAGCGGCACCTCGAAGCCGCCCCGGCGGAAGGTGAGCGCCGGAGGCCGGGCCACCCGCTGCGCCGCCGCGACACGGTCCGGCTCGATCTCGATGCCGACCATGCGGACGTCCGCCCGCACCGCCCGCAGGCGCTCGAACAGCTCGACGGCCGTCCACGGGGCGGCGCCGTAGCCGAGGTCCACCACCACCGGGCCGGCGTCGGCGTGCCGCAGGGCCGGCGCGAGCGCGTGGGCGATCCAGCGGTCCTGGCGGCGGAGCCGGTTCGGATTGGTGGTGCCCCGGGTGATCGCGCCGACCGGCTTCCCGCTCTTCGCCGCCCTCGCTCCCGCCGCCGCACTCATGTCACGCAGCGTATCCGGACGACCGCCGGCCCAGCACCCCGGGTGAGCGCCCCGGTACCGTGGAAGGCGGGCGGGAATCGCTGGGCCGACAGTCCGGTTGCACCAGTGTTGAAGGACGAGCAGGACGGCCCAGGACCGGAAAGAGGACGAGCGGTGACCCATCAGCCCGCCCGAGTCGCCATGCTGAGCGTGCACACCTCCCCCCTCCACCAGCCGGGAACCGGCGACGCGGGGGGCATGAACGTCTACATCGTGGAGCTGTCCAAGCGTCTGGCGGAGCTCGGCACCGAGGTGGAGATCTTCACCCGGGCGACGGCCTCCGAGCTGCCGCCGCTGGTCGAGCTCGCACCCGGCGTACTGGTGAGACACGTCACAGCCGGACCGTACGAGGGGCTGCTCAAGGAGGACCTGCCCGCCCAGCTGTGCGCCTTCACCCACGGGGTGCTGCGCACCGAGGCCGGACACCGGCCCGGGCACTACGACGTCGTGCACTCGCACTACTGGCTCTCCGGCCAGGTCGGCTGGCTGGCCGCGGACCGCTGGGGCGTACCGCTGGTGCACACCATGCACACCATGGCCAAGGTCAAGAACGCCTCCCTGGCCGTCGGCGACACTCCGGAGCCCGCGGCCCGCGTCATCGGCGAGTCGCAGGTCGTCGCCGCGGCGGACCGGCTGATCGCCAACACCGACGAGGAGGCCGAGCAGCTCGCGGAGCACTACGGCGCTCTGCGCGCGCAGCTCTCGGTCGTCCACCCGGGCGTGAACCTGGAGGTCTTCCGTCCCGCGACGGCCTCGCCTACCGGGCCCGTCGGGGACGCGGTCAGCGATGCGGCCGCCGATCCGGCCGCAGAGGCGGCCAGGGTGCGGGGGATCCGGGCCCGGCTCGGTCTGCCGCAGGACGCGGTGGTGCTGCTGTTCGCCGGGCGAATACAGCCGCTCAAGGCCCCCGACGTGCTCGTCCGCGCGGTCGCTCAGCTGCTGGACGACTCCCCCGAACTGCGCGAACGCATCGTCGTCCCGATCGTGGGCGGCCCCAGCGGCAGCGGTCTGGCCAAGCCCGAGGCGCTGCAGAAGCTCGCCGCACAGCTGGGCGTCTGCGACGTCATCCGCTTCCAGCCGCCCGTCGGGCAGGCGGAGCTCGCCGACTGGTACCGGGCGGCGACGGCTCTGGTGATGCCGTCCTACAGCGAGTCCTTCGGCCTGGTCGCCCTGGAGGCGCAGGCCTGCGGGACCCCGGTGGTCGCGGCGGCGGTCGGCGGGCTGCCGGTCGCGGTCCGCGACGGCGAGACGGGCTTCCTCGTCCACGGCCACGACCCCCGTGCCTGGGCCCGGACGCTGCGGCGCTTCGTCGACCACCCCGAGCTGGGCGCCCGGATGGGCGCGGCGGCCGCACGCCACGCCCGCGCCTTCGGCTGGGACACGGCCGCCCGCACCACCGCCGAGCTCTACGCCGACTCCATCGCCCGGACGCGCGCCGCACAGGCAAGCGGGATGGCGGCGGCGACGGTGCGGTGACCGCGCGGTAACGTGCCCGGCATGGGTGAAGAGATCAGCCGCGAGAGTGTCGCCGAGGTGCTGCGCGCGGCGCTGGACGAGTCCGGCGTCGCGTGGGAGCAGCCCTCCGGCGACCCCTGGACGTTCGTGGCCCAGCTGCCGGGCACGCGCAAGCTCTCGACGACGTGCTCGCTGCGCGTCGGCGAGCAGACGCTCTCGCTGAACGCGTTCGTGGTGCGGCGGCCGGACGAGAACTTCGAGGAGTTCTACCGCTGGCTGCTGGAGCGGAATACCCGCATCTACGGCCTGAGCTATTCGCTGGACCGCCTCGGGGATGTCTACCTCGTCGGCCGGCTGCCGCTGGCGGCGGTGACGGCGGACGAGATCGACCGCCTGCTGGGGACGGTCCTGGAGAACGCGGACGCGCCCTTCAACCAGCTCCTCGAACTGGGCTTCGCGACGGCGATCCGCCGCGAGTGGGAGTGGCGCGTCAAGCGCGGCGAGTCCACCCGCAACCTCGAGGCCTTCGGCCGCATCACGGGCGCGGAGGGCTAGCTCCGCACGGCCCGCGCACGGGGACACTGGGCAACCACCACGCGGCCGGTCCTGTCCGCACGGCCTGCGGATACGGCCCGTCGGCTCCCGCGCGCCCACGCGGCCGGCCCGCAGATCAGCGCCCGCGCGCCTGACCCGCGCACCCGCCAGGGG
>NZ_BBPP01000071.1 GCF_000787835.1 Streptacidiphilus melanogenes | reverse complement strand
CGCCATCGCCTGCGCCGTCCTTGCGGCGTGCGAGCGGCTCAAGCCGGAGTCGATCGAACGGCTGCTGCTCGTCGGCGAGCTAGGCCTCGACGGTCGGGCGCGGCCCGTCCGCGGGGTGCTCCCCGCCGTCCTGGCCGCCGCCGACGCGGGCTACGCCAAGGTCGCCGTCGCCCAGGCCACCGCACCCGAGGCCGCGCTGGTCCCGGGCGTCGAGGTGCTGGCCGTCCGTTCGCTGCGCCAGCTGATCGCGCTGCTGTGCGGTGAGCCGGAGCCGGAGGAGCCACCGGAGCAGCTCTTCGCCTCCGGTCCCGATCCCGCCCTCGCCGGGCTCTCGCTGCCCGGGCTGGGCGTCCGGCACGCGGATGCGGCAGCGGGCTGGCGCAAGGACCTCGCCGACGTTGCGGGCCAGTGCGAGGCCCGCCACGCGCTGGAGCTCGCGGCGGCCGGCGCCCACCACCTCTTCCTGAAGGGCCCTCCGGGAGCCGGCAAGACGATGCTGGCCGAGCGCCTGCCGGGCATCCTGCCGCCGCTCGGCCAGAAGGAGGCGCTGGAGGTCACGGCCATCCACTCCATCGCCGGCCTCCTCCCGCCCGGCCGACCGCTGGTCCAGCGCCCGCCGTACTGCGCGCCGCACCACAGCACGACGATGCCCGCGATCGTCGGCGGGGGCAGCGGTCTGCCCCGCCCCGGCGCGGCCTCGCTCGCCCATCGTGGCGTGCTCTTCCTCGACGAGGCGCCGGAGTTCAGCGTCCGCGTGCTCGACGCGCTGCGGCAGCCGCTGGAGGCCGGTGAGGTGCTCGTCGCCCGCTCGGCGGGCTCGCTGCGGCTGCCCGCCCGGTTCCTGCTGCTCCTCGCGGCCAACCCCTGTCCCTGCGGCCGCTGGTCGCGGCGCGGCGACGCCTGCGAGTGCACCCCGACGATGGTGACGCGCTATCAGGCCCGCCTGAGCGGACCGCTGCTGGACCGGGTCGACCTCCGCGTCGAGGTCGACGCGGTGAGCCGCACGGCGCTGCTGCGGCAGCGGGACGCACCCGCCGAGTCCAGCGCGGTCGTCGCCGCCCGCGTCGTGGCCGCCCGCGAACGCGCAGCCGCGAGGTACGCGGACGCCCCCTGGTGTCTCAACGGCGAGGTCCCCGGTCACGAGCTGCGCACCCGCTACCCCCTCGGCCCCGAGGCGCTGCGGGACGCGGAACGTGAGATGGAGCGTGGCTTCCTCACCGCCCGCGGCCTCGACCGCGTCCTGCGCGTCGCCTGGACGGCCGCCGACCTCGCCGGCTCCGACCGCCCCCAGCGTGAACACGTCCACGCCGCCCTCGCCCTGCGCGGCGCCGCCTTCCGCTCCGCGTCGCCGTCCGACCCCTGCTTCTGACTTCTGACGACACGCCCCGCCCACCCCTCCGACCGGTCCCGTGCCGCGCCTCGTCCAGAAGCGATGCGTCGGCACGGGACCACCCACCCCAAAGCCCGCGGCCGTGGGCCTGCGGGACCCCGCCTGCGGCCACCCGCCCGCGGATCGCCGCCCCGGGCTCCGCACAGGAGTCCGGTGGACCGTCGCCGCGCAGCGGCACGCCCGCACCGGCGGGGCGCACGGCTTTTGGCCGTTGGCCCGGCCCGCGCCGAAGGCAGTCCCGCCCTCCCCGGCGTGGTGCCGGAGGCGGACCGAGCGTCCTTCCCCCACCTGCCTCAGCTCACCGGGAGCCCTCCATGAACGAACCTGAAACCGAACCCTTCGACACCCACGACACCCACGACGCCGACGACACCCCCGACGCCCACGACGGCGGGCTGCTGCCCGAGCGGGAGCGGGTGCTGTGGGCCGCGCTGGGGCGGATCGTCGAGCCCGGGGACGAGCGGGCCGGGGAGCTGATCGACGAGTGGGGGCCCGAGGAGGCGCTCGCGCGCCTCACCCGGGCGCTGCCCGCAGGGGTCGCGGCGCCGGACGGGGCGCGTGAGATCGCGCACGGCGCGCTGATCGGGGCGCGGCTGATCTGCCGGGGGGAGGCCGGCTGGCCGACCCAGCTGGACGACCTGGGGTCGGTGCGGCCGGTCGCACTGTGGGTGCGCGGGCGGGCCTCGCTGCGCGTGCTGGCCGTGCGGTCGGTCGCCGTCGTCGGCGCGCGGGCCTGCACGGGGTACGGGCAGCGGCTCGCCGCGGACCTGTCCGTGAGCCTGACCGAACGCGGTTGGACGGTGTGCTCCGGCGCGGCCTACGGCATCGACGCCGCCGCGCACCGCGGCGCGCTCGTCGTCGGCGGGCCGACCGTCGGAGTCCTCGCCTGCGGCGTGGACCAGGTGTATCCGCGCGCCAACGAGCAACTGCTGCGCCGCATCGCCGAGCAGGGCCTGCTGCTCAGCGAACTCCCGCTCGGGGCCCACCCCAACCGGCCGAGGTTCCTGCAGCGCAACCGCATCATCGCGGCGCTCACCCGCGGCACCGTCGTCATCGAGGCGGCCCGCCGCAGCGGCTCGCTCAACACCGCCCGCTGGGCGGGCGATCTGTGCCGCCAGGTGATGGCCACGCCCGGCCCGGCCACCAGTTCGCTCTCCGCCGGCACACACGAACTGATCCGCCGCGGCGCGGTGCTGGTCGCCGACGCGGGTGAAGTCGTCGAACAGGTGGGCGGGATTGGAACGGATCTCGCGGCCACGCCGGAGGGGCGCGAACGCCTGCGAGACGCGCTGGCTCCCGAGACTCTGCGCGTGCTCGAATCGCTGCCCGCGTCGACACGCGGCGGAAGCGTGGAATCCCTGGTCCAGCGCTGTCTGCTGGGCCCGGACGTGGTGCTGCGGCGGCTCTACGAACTCCTGTCCCTCGGTCTGGTCGAACGCCTCGGGGCGCACTGGAGGCTGAATCCAGCGTGCAAGGGGACTTCATAGCGCTCAGAAAGCACGCCGTCACGCTACGCTCACATCCGTTCCGTTGAATGGCCCAATGGATCGGTAGAACGGCTCAAGCGACGCATGCCCAGGTACGCCAGCTCCCCTGCGGGGGAACCCCGCAGCATCCCCGGACCCCGCAGTGCGCGGGTGCGTACGGTGGACGAGCTCTGGCGCGCCTACAAGCACTCGGCCGACCCGCGGCTGCGGGAGCAGCTGATCCTGCACTACTCACCGCTGGTGAAGTACGTGGCAGGCCGCGTCAGCGTCGGTCTGCCGGCCAACGTGGAGCAGGCGGACTTCGTCTCGTCCGGCATCTTCGGCCTGATCGACGCCATCGAGAAGTTCGACCCCGAGCGGGCGATCAAGTTCGAGACGTACGCCATCAGCCGGATCCGCGGCGCGATCATCGACGAACTGCGCGCGCTGGACTGGATCCCGCGGTCCATCCGCCAGAAGGCGCGCGCCGTGGAGCGCGCCTACGCCACCCTCGAGGTCAGCCTGCGCCGCACGCCGGGCGACTCGGAGGTCGCGGCCGAGATGGGCATCCAGATCGAGGAGCTCCACGGCATCTTCAGTCAGCTCTCCCTGGCGAACGTCGTCGCCCTCGACGAGCTGCTGCACGCGTCGGGGGAGAGCGGCGAGGTGCGCGGCAGCCTCGTCGACACCCTGGTCGACACCACCGCCGACGACCCGGAGGAGGTCGCCGAGAACCGCGAGGTCCGGCGTCTTCTGGCCCGTGCCATCAACACCCTCCCCGACCGGGAGAAGACGGTGGTGAGCCTGTACTACTACGAGGGCTTCACCCTGGCGGAGATCGGCAACGTGCTCGGCGTGACCGAGAGCCGGGTCAGCCAGATCCACACCAAGGCGGTGCTGCAGTTGCGGGCCAAGCTCTCCGACGCCCGCTGAGTCCGTCCGCCGCTCTCAGGGACGCGCAGTAGTCTGGGCCCCGTGCCGAGAATCCGAGCTGCCTCCGTCGTCGAGCACCGCAGGCTTCAGCACGACGCGCTGCTCGCCGCCGCCCGCGAGCTGCTCGCCGAGGGCGGGATGGAGGCGCTGACCTTCCCCAACCTTGCTGCGCGGACCGGTCTGGCGCGCTCCTCGGTCTACGAGTACTTCAAGTCCCGCGGCGCGGTCGTCGAGGCGCTGTGCGCCGTGGACCTGCCGGTCTGGGCGGCGGAGGTCGCCGACGCGGTGCGCACGGTGGAGACCCCCGTCGAGCGCGTCGAGGCCTACGTCAGGGCGCAGCTCGCGCTCGTCGGCGACGCCCGCCACCGCGCCCTGGCGACGCTGTCCGCCCTGGAGCTGGACGAGGGCGCGCGGGAACGCATCCGGGCGGCGCACGGGCTTCTGGTGGGGCCGCTGGTCGACGCGCTCACCGAGCTCGGGCACCCGCGGCCCACGCTCGCGGCGCAGCTGCTCCAGGGCACCGTCGAGGCCGCCGCGAAGCGTCTGGCCCTGTGCGAGGCGGCCGACGAGAAGCCGGAGGCGGTCGTCGACGCGGCGGTGTCCCTGGTGCTGGACGGGGTCAGCGGGAGCAGCCGCGCCCGACCGGGCGCGACCAGGGCCAGCGGGTCGAGGTAGTGCCGGCCGCGCAGCAGTCCCCAGTGCAGGCAGCTGACCGGGCAGTGGCCGCCCTGGGCCGCCAGCGTCCCGAGCACCGTTCCGGCCCCGACCGCGTCGCCGACGGCGACCTTCGCCTCCACGGGCTCGAAGGTGGTCCGCAGCGGCGGGGCCCCCGTCCCGGTCAGCTCGACCGAGACCACCGGCTTACCGGCGATCACCCCCACGTACGAGACGACCCCGGCCCGTACCGAGCGGATCGGCAGCCCGACCGCCGCCGCGAGGTCCACCCCGCGGTGGCCGGCCGCCCACCGCACCGGCGGCGGAGCGAACCGCCGTAGCACGTCCGCGAGCGTCCCGCCCGTCGGCAGCGGTCGGACCCGGACGCCCCAGAGCTGTCCGCCGGGAGCCGCGTGCGCCCGCCCCGGAGGGCCGAGGGCCGCCATCGCGAGCCAGAGCAGCACCCCGACCACGAGCAACACCCGCCGTCCGCCGGGAAGCGGCGGCAGTGGGGGCGGAGGGGCGAACGCGGGAGCGGGCGTGGTGTGCGTCATGCCCGCACTCTCTCCCCCCGCGCGGACAACCCCGGTCCCGTCCGGTCGAGTTGTGGACAACCTAGGCCCTGTGGAAAAGCTTGCCACCCCTTCGGGTGAGCCGGTGTTCCGGGCGCAGGTCGCCCGGCGTCCGGCGCGTCCCGTACACTTCTTTCGCGACCCGGCGTGCCGGGTCGACTTCGCACGCCCCGCGCCGGTCCTCCGGCGCAGTGCCGCTCGGTCCTCGGCGAGCCCCTCGTGGGAGCCACAGGAACCGGCACGAAGCAGGGCGTCAGGCGCCTCGGCCACCGGCCGCGGCGGAACAACCGAGCAACCTCAAGGAGCACGGCCATGGCCGTCGTCACGATGCGGGAGCTGCTGGAGAGCGGCGTCCACTTCGGTCACCAGACCCGTCGTTGGAACCCGAAGATGAAGCGCTTCATCTTCACGGAGCGCAACGGCATCTACATCATCGACCTGCTGCAGTCGCTGAACTACATCGACCGCGCGTACGAGTTCGTCAAGGAGACGGTCGCCCACGGCGGCTCCGTCCTCTTCGTCGGCACCAAGAAGCAGGCCCAGGAGGCCATCGCCGAGCAGGCCGGTCGCGTGGGCATGCCCTACGTCAACCAGCGCTGGCTCGGCGGCATGCTGACCAACTTCTCCACCGTCTACAAGCGTCTGCAGCGCCTCAAGGAGCTCAGCGAGATCGACTTCACGGACGTGGCCGGCTCCGGCCTCACCAAGAAGGAGCTCCTCGTCCTGCAGCGCGAGTACGAGAAGCTGGAGAAGACCCTCGGCGGTATCCGCGACATGCAGCGCGTGCCGTCCGCGGTGTGGGTCGTCGACACCAAGAAGGAGCACATCGCCGTCGGCGAGGCTCGCAAGCTGAACATCCCGGTCGTCGCGATCCTCGACACCAACTGTGACCCGGACGAGGTCGACTACAAGATCCCGGGCAACGACGACGCCATCCGCTCGGTCACCCTGCTGACCCGCGTGGTCGCCGACGCCGTCGCCGAGGGTCTGATCGCCCGCTCCGGTGCCGCCAAGGCCGACGCCAAGCCGGCCGAGTCCGGTGCGGACCAGCCGCTGGCCGAGTGGGAGCTCGAGCAGCTCGCCGGCGCCGAGAAGAAGGCCGACGAGGCCGAGGTCCAGACCTCCGCCGAGACCGAGAAGGTCGCCGACGCCGAGGCCACCGAGGCCCCCGCGGCCACCGAGGCCGCCGAGGCCCCCGCGGCCGAGGCCGAGCAGGCCTGACCCGCCTGAACGCTTGACCGGGGAGGGGTACGGCGGCGATCGCCGACGTACCCCTTCCTTGTGTCGGATCGTGGGCCGAACCGCCCCGATTCTTCGCTCACTTCACAAGACAACGCGAGAAGAGACTCAGGAACCATGGCGAACTTTTCCGCCGCGGACGTCAAGAAGCTCCGCGAGCTCACCGGCGCCGGGATGATGGACTGCAAGAAGGCCCTGGACGAGAGCGAGGGCGACGTCGAGAAGGCTGTCGAGCTGCTCCGCATCAAGGGCCAGAAGGGTGTCGCCAAGCGTGAGGGCCGCGACGCCTCCAACGGCGCCGTCGTCTCCCTCGTCGAGGGCAGCTCCGGCGTCCTGGTCGAGCTGAACTGCGAGACCGACTTCGTCGCCAAGGGTGACAAGTTCGTGGCCGTCGCCAACGAGCTGGCCGCCTTCGTCGCCAAGAACTCCCCGGCCGACATCGACGCCGCCCTGGCTGCCGAGATCGAGCCCGGCAAGACCGTCCAGCAGTTCGTGGACGAGGCCAACGCGAGCCTGGGCGAGAAGATCGTCTTCCGTCGCTTCGCCCAGTTCACCGGCGGCAACTACGTCAACGTCTACATGCACCGCACCGACCCGGACCTGCCGCCGGCGATCGGTGTCATGGTCGAGCTGGACGCCGAGAACGAGGACATCGCCAAGGGCGTCGCGCAGCACATCGCCGCCTTCGGCCCGAACTACCTCTCCCGCGAGGAGATCCCGGCCGAGGTGCTCGACAACGAGCGCCGCATCGCCGAGGCCACCGCGCGCGAGGAGGGCAAGCCCGAGGCCGCCCTCCCGAAGATCGTCGAGGGTCGCGTCACCGGCTTCGTCAAGGAGAACGCGGTTCTGGAGCAGGCCTACGCCCGCGACAACAAGAAGACCGTCCAGAAGGTCCTGGACGAGGCCGGCGTCAAGCTGGTCCGCTTCGTCCGCTTCCGCGTCGGCGCCTGATCCACCGGATCGAGCAGCGGGGGCGGCTCCGGCCAGCCCCTACGATGTGAGTCGTGAGAACGACGAGGAGGCCACTGCCCTGCGGGTGACCGAACAGGTTCCGGCGGCAGTGGCCTCTTTCTCATATCCGTGCCCCCCATCCGGGGTATGCGCACAACCAGCACCGCAGCACCACCCGGCTGATGTCGACCAGGCTGTGCTTCACAAGGAGGAGCCGATGCAGATGACCGATGACGAGGGCACCACGCGTCGCCGCGTACTGCTCAAGCTTTCCGGCGAGGCCTTCGCCGGCGGGGGCGGCCTGGGCGTGGACCCGGACGTGGTGCACGCGATCGCCCGTGAGATCGCCACCGTGGTGCGAGGCGGCACCGAGGTGGCTGTGGTCATCGGCGGAGGGAACTTCTTCCGTGGCGCCGAGCTGCAGCAGCGCGGCATGGACCGGGCCCGTTCGGACTACATGGGCATGCTCGGCACCGTGATGAACTCGCTCGCGCTGCAGGACTTCCTGAACAAGGAGGGCATCGAGACGCGGGTGCAGACCGCGATCACGATGGGCCAGGTCGCCGAGCCCTACCTGCCGCTGCGGGCGGTGCGGCACCTGGAGAAGGGCCGCGTCGTGATCTTCGGCGCCGGTATGGGCATGCCCTACTTCTCCACCGACACCACGGCCGTCCAGCGCGCGCTGGAGATCCACGCCGAGGTGCTGCTGATGGGGAAGAACGGCGTGGACGGCGTGTACGACTCCGACCCGCGGGTCAACCCGGACGCCGTCAAGTTCGACGCCCTGGAATACTCCGAGGTGATCGCCCGGGATCTCAAGGTCGCCGATCTCACCGCGATCACGCTCTGCAAGGACAACGACCTGCCGATCCGCGTCTTCGAGCTGCTCAAGGAGGGCAATATCGCCCGAGCGGTTCGCAATGAGAAGATCGGGACGTTGATCAGTACGGACGCGCCCACCGCCTGAGGCGCCCGCTCCCGCGCGCGGGGGATGGACAACCGGGCGGCCTTGAGTGAACGTGCCCGGGAGAAGCGAAGTAGTTCCAGCAGTTCGAGACCGGGTTGCCCCGGACAGGAGCAGATTGTGATCGAAGAGACCCTCCTCGAGGCCGAGGAGAAGATGGAGAAGGCCGTCAGCGTCGCCAAGGACGACTTCGCCGCGATCCGCACCGGCCGTGCGCACCCCGCGATGTTCGCCAAGATCGTCGCCGAGTACTACGGCACGATGACCCCGATCAACCAGCTTGCCTCCTTCTCGGTGCCGGAGCCGCGGATGGCGGTCGTCTCGCCGTTCGACAAGAGCTCGCTCCGCGTGATCGAGGAGGCCATCCGCAACTCGGACCTCGGCGTCAACCCGAGCAACGACGGTTCGATCATCCGGGTGAACTTCCCGCAGCTCACCGAGGAGCGGCGCAAGGAGTACATCAAGGTCGCGCGCAACAAGGCGGAGGACTGCAAGATCTCCATCCGCAACGTCCGCCGCAAGGCCAAGGAGACCCTCGACAAGCTCGTCAAGGACGGCGAGGCGGGCGAGGACGAGGTCCGTCGCGCGGAGAAGGAGCTCGAGGACGTCACCAGCCGCTACGTCGCCCAGGTGGACGAGCTGCTCAAGCACAAGGAAGCCGAGCTGCTCGAGGTCTGATGAACGACGATTCCTTCTGGGGGCCCACTCTTGGAGACAGGGGTGCCGGGGCCCGCGCACAGGGCCACGGACTGCCGTCGGAGGGATTGGCGCCGGAGGGATCGGCGCCGCTCGGTGACGACCAGGCCACCACGCTGCTGCCGCCCGTGACCGACCACGGGGCGGCAGCAGGGCATGGCCGGCCTCCGTACGGTCCGCAACCCGGCTACGGACAGCAGCCGCAGCAGCCGTTCGGGCAGGCCGCCTACGGGCAGTACGGTCCGTCCGTGCCCGGCGGCCAGGTCCCGCCGGGCGCTCGGCCTCCGTACTCTCCGGAGTACGGCGGTGAGCAGTCGCAGGGTCTGCACGGGGACGCGGACATGGCGCACACTCAGTACATGCCTCCCGTCCCGCCGGCCCCCGAGCAGCAGCCCGGCGGCCCGGCCCAGGCCGCGCCCGGAGGCCTTGGCGCGCCCGGAAACGGTGCGCCGGGCGGCCCTGGCGTGCCCGGAAACGGTGCGCCCGCGCCCAAGGCGGCGGAGAAGTCCGCGCCCAAGGCCGGGCGTGACCTGAGGGCGGCCGTCGGCGTGGGCCTCGGCCTCGGCGCGGTGATCCTGGCCTCGCTCTTCGTGGTCAAGTGGCTCTTCGTCGGCGTGGTCGTGGCGGCGGTGAGCGTCGGCATGTGGGAGCTCACCACCCGGCTCACCGAGGCCAAGGGCATCCGCGTCCCGCTGATCCCGCTGCTGGTGGGCGGTGCGGCCATGGAGGTGGCCGCCTATCTCGGCGGCCCGGAGGCCGCGGTGGTGGCGCTGGCCCTGACCAGCCTCGCCGTGCTGGTCTGGCGTATGACGGAGCCGCCGGAGAACTACCTGCGGGACGTGACGGCCGGCATCTTCACGGCCTTCTACGTCCCCTTCCTGGCGACCTTCGTCATGCTGATGCTGGCCGCGCACGACGGTCCGCAGCGTGTCGCCCTCTTCCTGGTGCTGACCATCTGCAGCGACACCGGCGCTTACGCGGCGGGCTCGCGCTTCGGCAAGCACAAGCTCGCCCCGCGGATCAGCCCCGGCAAGACCCGCGAGGGCCTGGCCGGCGGCGTGCTGCTCTGCATGATCGCCGGCGCGGCGGGCATGCAGTTGATGATCACCGACGGCAGCTGGTGGCAGGGCCTGGTCCTCGGCGCGTGCGTCGCGGTCTCCGCGACGCTGGGCGACCTCGGCGAGTCGATGATCAAGCGCGATCTCGGCATCAAGGACATGGGAACGCTCCTCCCCGGCCACGGCGGAATCATGGACCGCCTGGACTCGCTCCTGCCGACCGCCCCAGTGGTCTGGCTGGTTCTGGTCGGGTTTGTCGGGGCGGGCTGAGAAACACTTCGAAAACTGTCTTGACCAGGGAGTTTCACGGGTCCTAGGTTCTCGGCTTGCTCGCTTCGACAAGCCCTGGGAGGGGACCCGTGAACTGGTACATCGCCGTTCTCAAGAACTACGTCGGATTCAGTGGTAGAGCGCGCCGCCAGGAGTTCTGGTGGTTCACTTTGATCAACGTCGTCGTCGAGGTCGTGCTCTACCTCGTGGACAACGCGATCGGCTCGCAGATCCTCGGTGGCATCTACGGCCTCGCGATCCTGCTGCCCGCGATCGCGGTCGCCGTCCGACGGCTCCACGACACCGGCCGCAGCGCCTGGTGGCTGCTGCTGTACTTCACCTGCATCGGCTGGATCGTCCTGCTGGTCTTCTGGATCCTCGAGGGGAACCAGGGGCAGAACAAGTACGGCGACGACCCGAAGCTCGTCCCGGCCCAGGTCTGACCCTCGGCCCTCCCGCAGGCCCCGCCCTCCCGGCGGGGCCTGCGGCGTTTCGGCCCCGCCGGAGAGAGCACGAAGGCCCACAGGGCCTGCGCGTTGCCAGTACGGCAGCAAGCAGACCTTCGAGATCGGAACCGACTGGCCTTCCGCCCGACACTCCCGCAGCCACGCAGCCCCGTTCGGTCCACCTTCCAGAACGGGGTGGCCCCTGGGGTCGCCCAACGGGGAACGGTTCTCCCATCTGAGACACTGGGTGAATCATGCCTAAGCCACTTCCGGGTGAACTCACCTTCGTCGCGCCCCGCGGGGCCAAGCCGCCGCGTCATCTTGCCGACCTCTCCGTCGCGGAGCGGAAGGAGGCGGTCGTCGCTCTCGGCGAGAAGCCGTTCCGGGCGGACCAGCTGTCGCGTCAGTACTTCGGGCGGCTCGCCGCGAAGCCGGACGAGTGGACGGACATCCCCGCAGGGTCCCGGGAGAAGCTCGCCGAGGCGATGCTGCCGGAGCTGATGACGGAGGTGCGGCACGTCTCCTGCGACGACGACACCACCCGCAAGACGCTGTGGAAGCTCTTCGACGGGGTGCTGGTCGAGTCGGTGCTGATGAAGTACCCGGACCGGGTGACGATGTGCATCAGCTCGCAGGCCGGCTGCGGCATGAACTGCCCGTTCTGCGCCACCGGCCAGGCCGGGCTGACCCGGAACCTCTCCACGGCGGAGATCGTCGAGCAGATCGCCGCGGGCATGCGCGCGATCAAGGCCGGCGACTTCGGCGGCGAGCAGGCCGGCGAGGACGGCGAGGCGCGCGCGGTGCGGCTGTCCAACGTGGTCTTCATGGGCATGGGTGAGCCGCTGGCCAACTACAAGCGCGTCATCGCGGCCATCCGCCGTCTGACCGAGCCGGCCCCGGCCGGCTTCGGGCTGTCGCAGCGCGGCATCACCGTCTCCACGGTCGGTCTCGTCCCCGCGATCAACAGGCTCGCCGAGGAGCGGCTCAGCGTCCGCCTGGCGGTCTCCCTGCATGCGCCGGACGACGAGCTGCGAGACGAGCTGGTGCCGGTCAACACCCGGTGGAAGGTCGCCGAGGTCCTGGACGCCGCGTGGGACTACGCCGCGCAGTCCAGCCGACGCGTCTCCATCGAGTACGCGCTGATCAAGGACATCAACGACCAGGCCTGGCGGGCGGACCTGCTGGGGCGGCTGCTCAAGAGCCGCAACGCGCACGTCAACCTGATCCCGCTGAACCCCACCCCGGGCTCCAAGTGGACGGCCTCCCGCCCGGAGGACGAGCGCGAGTTCGTCCGCCGTCTCCAGTCCCACGGCGTGCCGGTCACCGTCCGCGACACCCGCGGCCAGGAGATCGACGGCGCCTGCGGCCAGCTGGCCGCCGCGGGCTGAGCCCCGCCGTCACCCGTCGACGGGTGGCCTGACCGAGTGACCTGACAGAGTGACCCTGCGACGAGCCGGCTCGGTGACGAGCCGGCTCCGCGTTTTCAGGGCGCGCAGGACCAGGTGAGCCGGCTCGCGGCCGGCAGGCCGGCGCGCTCGGCCCAGAGCACGCGTTCGCGGATCTCGCGGCGGGTGCGGGGGCGGAAGCCCGGGCCGCCGCAGCAGGACTTGTGGAAGCCGATGCCCGCGTTCAGCAGCAGCGTGAGCGTCCGCCAGGCGGCCGTGTCGCGGCGTGCGGGAGCGGCGAAGGCCGAGCCGGCGTGGAGCAGCTGCCCGCCGCACTCGGGGCAGAGCCGGGTACGCGCACGGTCGAACGGCTGCTTGTACGAGCGGCGGCAGGCAAGGCAGACGTAGGACGTCTTTCCGGCGGGCATGCGGTCAGCCTACGGACGGGTGCGCTCCCGCCCAAGCGCGTTTCGCCGCTCCTGGGCCCCGTCGGTCACACGCCCAACGCCGCCCACGCGAGCAGGCCCGCGCCGGAGCCGGCGGCGAGGACGACGACGCCGGCGGCGGCGGTGCGCAGAGCGACGGAGCCCTGGAGGACGCTGGTCGGGGCGCCCATGCGGCGCAGGGGGCCGTAAGCGGCCCGGTGGGCGCCCGCGAGTTCGGCGAGGCGGGTGAGGAGCGCGCCGAGGACGCAGAGGGCGACGAGGCCCGCCTCGACCAGGGGCAGCGGTCCCAGGTGCCGGTGCTGGTCGGCGGCGTACTGGATCCAGGCGGCGGCGCCCATCGCGCCGACGACGGACAGGACGGCCAGCGGGGTGCCGAGGCGCCAGGCCTGGGCCTGGAGGCCGCGACCGGCGAGCAGGCGGGTGGCGCGCGGCCGGCCCCAGGCGAGGGCCTCGCCCGCTCCGTAGAGCAGGACCGGGACGGCGAGAGCGATACCCGCGGTCGCGATGAACCAGCCGACGGCCGCCGCCTCGGGGGCGTTCACCCGGACGGCCGTCACCACGATGAGCGTGCCGAGCGACGGCAGCCCGGCGGCGAGCGCGATCCGGCGCGCGGCGGGGCGGCGCTGCGGTTCGTCGGAGCCGTCGACGGGGACGACGTCCTGCGGCCGGACCGACGCGGCGGCGGCGAGGCCGCCGAGGACGGGGATGATCGCCAGCAGGGTCAGGGTGCCGGCGAAGGGCAGCGTGCCGTGGACGCCCAGGGCGTCGTCGAGGCGTCCGTCAGGGAGCAGCTCCAGGACGTGCGCGCGCAGCAGCAGGAAGCCGCCGAGCGTGAGGGCCGCGCCGAACGCGCAGGCCAGCGCCATCTCCCCGGCGAGCAGCAGCCGCATCCGCAGCGGCCCGACTCCGGCCGCGACCAGGCCCGCCATCCGCTCGGGCTGCTGCAGCGGCAGCGCGCGGGCCCAGGCGCCGGCCAGGTAGGCGACGCCGACCAGCGCGGGCAGGCACCACAGCAGGCGGTCGACGGACGGCCCGGCGGGGGCGGGTGCGGGCGTGGAGACGGCGCGGCCGAGCGCACGCAGCAGCAACGCGGCCACGACCGCGGAGGCCGCGCTGGTCAGGATCCAGCGCAGCAGGTCCAGCGCACGGTAACCGCGCGCTACACGGAGGTAGAACACGTAGAGGCGTCCTCTTCGAGCTCGCTCAGAGCGATGGCGTCCCGGGCGTCGACAGGTGTGGCGAGACGTCCGTCGGCCATCACCGCCACCCGGTTGGCATACCTGGCCACGCTCGCGTCATGCGTGGCCAGAATAAGGGTGATCTTGTGCGAGCGCGACGCCGTGAGCAGTATCCGCATGACCTGGTCCTGCGACTCGCGGTGCAGCGGGGCGGTGGGCTCGTCGGCGAAGACCACGGCGGGGTCCGCGGCCAGAGCGCGGGCGACGGCGATCCGCTGGCGCTGGTCCTGCAGCAGCTCGGCGGGGCGGCGCTTGGCGCAGTCGGCGACGTCGAGGCGCTCCAGCCATTCCGCGGCGGAGGTCGCGGCGATCTTGCGGGGGAGCCCCGCCAGCAGCATCGGCAGGGCGACGTTCTCGCGGGCGTTCAGCTCCGGCACCAGCTGCGGCTCGGGGCCCACATAGCCGAAGCGTTCGCGGCGCAGCCGCTCCCTGGCGGCTCGGCCGAGCGTGTGAACGGGGGAGCTGTTGAACCAGATCTCGCCCTCGTCCGCGGGCAGCATGCCGCTGAGCACGTCCAGCAGCGTGGTCTTGCCGCAGCCGCGCGGGCCGGCGACGGCGAGCACCTCGCCCTCCCGGACGTTGAGGGAGACGCCGCGCAGCGCAGGGGTGCCGTGGTGCGACTTGACCAGCGATCGTGCCCACAGCACGTCGTTGTCGGGTGGTGCGACGCTCACGGCTTCCTCCGCCTCTGTGAGTTGTGGCTCACAGATTATGAACGAGGAAAAGGTGTGGGGGTTGCGTGACGGTATTACGCGGCGTGTCGTCTTTATCACTCACACGAGTGAAGGAATCTCCGCGGGAGCACCGCAGGGCGGCCCCGGCCGGAGAAGCCGGAGCCGCCCTGTGGCGGAGGGTGGTGACGGAAAGTCAGGCGGAAGCCTCAGAGCTTCGTCCACGCCTCGGTGAGCACGTTGCGCAGGATCTGCTCGATCTCGTCGAACGTGGACTGGTCCGCGGTCAGCGGCGGCGAGAGCTGGATGACCGGGTCGCCACGGTCGTCGGCGCGGCAGTACAGGCCGTTCTCGAAGAGCGCCTTCGAGAGGAAGCCGTAGAGCACGCGCTCGCACTGCTCGTCGGTGAACGACTGCTTGGTGGCCTTGTCGGTCACCAGCTCGATGCCGTAGAAGAAGCCGTTGCCGCGGACGTCGCCGACGATCGGCAGGTCGTGCAGCTTCTGCAGCGTCGTGAGGAACGCGTTCTCGTTCTCCAGGACGTGCTTGTTCAGGCCCTCGCGCTCGAAGAGGTCGAGGTTGGCCAGGCCCACCGCGGAGGAGACCGGGTGGCCGCCGAAGGTGTAGCCGTGCAGGAAGGTGTTGTCCTGCTTGTAGAACGGCTCGGCCAGACGGTCGGAGATGATGCAGGCGCCGATCGGGGAGTAGCCCGAGGTCATGCCCTTGGCGCAGGTGATCATGTCCGGCACGTAGTCGAACTTGTCACAGGCGAACATCGTGCCGAGGCGGCCGAAGGCACAGATGGTCTCGTCCGAGACCAGCAGGACGTTGTACTGGTCGCAGATCTCGCGGACGCGCTGGAAGTACCCGGGCGGCGGCGGGAAGCAGCCACCGGCGTTCTGGACCGGCTCGAGGAAGACGGCGGCGACGGTCTCCGGGCCCTCGAACAGGATCTGCTGCTCGATCTGGTCGGCGCACCAGCGGCCGAAGGCCTCCGGGTCGTCGCCGAAGATCGGGGCGCGGTAGATATTGGTGTTCGGGACCTTGTGGGTGCCCGGGACCAGCGGCTCGAAGGGGGCCTTGAGGGCCGGCAGGCCGGTGATGGACAGGGCGCCCTGCGGGGTGCCGTGGTAGGCCACCGCGCGGGAGATCACCTTGTACTTGGTGGGCTCACCCGTGAGCTTGAAGTACTGCTTGGCCAGCTTCCAGGCGGTCTCGACGGCCTCGCCGCCACCGGTGGTGAAGAAGACCTTGTTCAGGTCGCCGGGGGCGTAGTTCGCGAGACGCTCGGCCAGCTCGATCGCCATCGGGTGCGCGTAGCTCCAGATGGGGAAGAAGGCGAGCTCCTCGGCCTGCTTCCGGGCGACCTCGGCCAGCTCCTTGCGGCCGTGACCGGCCTGCACGACGAACAGACCGGCGAGACCGTCGAGGTACTTGCGGCCGTTCGAGTCGTAGATGTAGGTGCCCTCGCCGCGAACGATCGTCGGCACCGGGTTCTTCTCGTACGACGACATGCGGGTGAAGTGCATCCACAGGTGGTCGTAGGCGGATTTGGACAGGTCCTTGTTGGCGACCGCGTCGGCGCTCATCGGGTACCCCAGGTGTAGGTCTGTTTCCGGAGTTTCAGGTAAACGAAACTCTCGGTCCTCCGCACGCCGGGAAGCGCGCGGATGCGCTTGTTGATCAGTTCGAGGAGGTGTTCGTCGTCCTCGCAGACCAGTTCGGCCATCAGGTCGAACGAGCCGGCGGTGACCACGACGTAGTCCACCTCGTCCATGGCCACCAGCGCGTCGGCGACGTCCTCCACGTCACCCTCGACGGTGATGCCCACCATCGCCTGTCGTGAGAAACCCACGGTGCGGGGATCCGTCACCGCCACGATCTGCATGACACCCTGGTCAAGCAGCTTCTGGACGCGCTGCCGCACCGCCGCTTCGGAGAGGCCGACGGCCTTTCCGATGGTCGCGTAGGCGCGGCGACCGTCCTCCTGAAGCTGTTCGATGATCGCTTTGGAGACGGAGTCGAGGGGAACATTGGCGTTCCGGTCGCGGTTGGCCACGAGGTCACCTTGCCTGATCGTTCGGATGTTCGCAAGTGATTCCGTTGCTGGAGCTTGATATCGATACTGAATCCATCGTCTTCGTCGCCCGGCCCTGTCGATAACCGCAGCACAGAGTTACCCTGGGCCCGACGACACCGACGTCGCCCAAGCAGAAGTCGAGAAGAGGTCCCGAAGTGAGCGAGCTTCTGAAGCTGCGCAACTACATCAACGGCGCGTTCACCGATGCGGCCGACGGCCGCACCACCGAGGTCATCGACCCGACGACGGGCGAGGTCTACGCCACCGCGCCGCTCTCGGCGCAGGCCGATGTCGACGCGGCCATGGCCGCCGCCGCTGCCGCGTTCGAGACGTGGCGGGACACCACCCCCTCGCAGCGCCAGCTCGCCCTGCTGAAGATCGCCGACGCGGTCGAGGCGCGGGCCGAGGAGCTCGTCGCCGTCGAGTCCAGGAACACCGGCAAGCCGATCGCGCTGACCGCATCGGAGGAGATTCCTCCGATGGTGGACCAGATTCGCTTCTTCGCCGGCGCCGCCCGCATGCTCGAGGGCAAGTCGGCCGGCGAGTACATGGACGGCATGACCTCGATCATCCGCCGCGAGCCGGTCGGTGTCTGCGCCCAGGTCGCGCCGTGGAACTACCCGATGATGATGGCCGTGTGGAAGTTCGCCCCTGCGATCGCCGCGGGCAACACCGTTGTGCTCAAGCCGTCGGACACCACCCCGGCCTCCACCGTGCTGCTCGCCGAGATCATCGGAGAGATCCTGCCCGCCGGTGTCTTCAACGTCGTCTGCGGCGACCGCGAGACCGGCCGCGCCATGGTCGAGCACGAGACCCCGGCGATGGCCTCCATCACTGGCTCGGTGCGCGCCGGCATGCAGGTCGCGGCCTCCGCGGCCAAGGACGTCAAGCGCGTCCACCTGGAGCTGGGCGGCAAGGCCCCGGTCGTCGTCTTCGAGGACGCCGACATCCCGGCCGCCGTCGAGGGCATCTCCGTCGCCGGCTACTTCAACGCCGGCCAGGACTGCACCGCCGCCACCCGCGTGCTGGTGCACGAGTCGATCCACGACGAGTTCGTGGCCCAGCTGGCCAAGGCCGCCGCGGAGACCAAGACCGGTCAGCCGGACGACGAGGACGTGCTCTACGGCCCGCTCAACAACGCCAACCAGCTCGCCCAGGTGACCGGCTTCATCGACCGCCTCCCGGCCCACGCCAAGGTCGAGGCCGGTGGCCACCGCGTCGGCGACAAGGGCTACTTCTACGCCCCGACCGTCGTCTCCGGCCTGAACCAGGACGACGAGATCATCCAGAACGAGGTCTTCGGCCCGGTCATCACCGTGCAGAAGTTCTCCGACGAGGCCGAGGCCGTCCGCAACGCCAACGGCGTCGAGTACGCGCTCGCCTCGTCCGTGTGGACCAAGGACCACGCGCGGGCGATGCGCATGGCCAAGCGCCTCGACTTCGGCGCCGTCTGGATCAACACCCACATCCCGCTGGTCGCCGAGATGCCGCACGGCGGTTTCAAGAAGTCCGGCTACGGCAAGGACCTCTCCTCCTACGGCTTCGAGGACTACACCCGGATCAAGCACGTCATGACCTCCATCGCGGAGTGACATCCTGACGGACCGAAGGGCCCGCGGCGCAGGCCGCGGGCCCTTCGCGCGTTCACACGTTCCAGGCGAACCGGTGGGTGTGGATGCCGAAGTACGGGAAGTTGTCCACGGCCGTCACGCCCTCGACCGGCCGGACCACGTCGTTGATGAAGTCCAGCAGCGCGCGCGGGTCCTGGCACACCACCTCGGCGAACAGGTCGTAGCCGCCCGATGTCAGCACCGAGTAGACGACCTCGTCCCGCCGGCCGAGCTCGTCCGCGACCGCCCGCGCGTCCCCGTCGACCCTGATGCCGAGCAGCGCCATCGCCTGCCCGCCCATCGCCATCGGGTCGGTCACCCCGACGACCTGCACCACCTTGGCGTCGATCAGCCGCTGCACCCGCTGCCGCGCGGCGGAGGGGGAGAGGCCCACCTTGGGGCCGAGGTCCGCGTAGGGGATCCGGCCGTCGCTCTGCAGCTCCCGCAGAATGGCCCGGTCGATGTCGTCCACGGGCACTAGCGTGCCAGGTCCCCCAGGAACAGTGCGGCGAGGTGGGGCAGGCGGCGGTGCAGCTCCGCGTCGTCGAAGGAGAACCGCTCGCCCATGTCCTCCGCCACGTCCGCGGCCGAGGCCGGGACCGCAGAACGCTCTGCGGCGTACGCGTCCCACGCCTCGTAGAAGTCGTCCTCGTCGCCGGTGAGCCGCTCGAACGCGTAGGCGGCCGCGTAGTTGACCAGCTCGTCGAAGACCGCGTCGTCGTCCGCGACGGCGGCGGCCGACACCTCCGGATGTTCCGCGAGGCTGTCGGGGGCCGCGGCCGCCCGCTCGTACCAGGCCTGCCCGAGGGCTATCACCCCGGCGCGGAAGTCGATGAAGCCGTCGTCGGAGCAGCCGCCGCCGATCAGGTAGCCGGCGGCCCACAGGTCCCACCGGTACAGCGCCGCGTGGAACTCCTCGAACCGCTCGTGGTACTGAAGGATCTCCCGGGGCGGACGGGCGGCGAGCACCTCGACGAGAGCCTCGGCGAAGGCGAGGCCCTCCCCGGCGCGCCCGCGCGCGGAGTCGATGATCCGCCAGAATTCGGTGGTGTCCATGCCCCGAAGCCTGGCACGCGGGTCTGACAGCGACCGGCGGCCCGGTGGCTGCGGCCCGGTGACTGCTGCCCGGTTACCGGCGGACCGCGTCCAGCGCCAGCAGGGCGACGTGGAGCGACAGGCAGGACTCGACCTGGTCCAGGTCCACGCCGAGCACCCGCTCCACCTTGTGCAGGCGGTCGTAGAAGGACGGGCGGGAGAGGTGGGCGGCGTCCGCCGCGGCGGACTTGTTGCGGCCCTGCTCCAGGTAGATGCGAAGCATCGCGATCAACTGGCTGTTGTGTTCCGCGTCGTAGGCCAGCAGCGGGCCCAACTCGCGTTCCACGTACGTCTGGAGCCTGGCGTCGTCGCGCAGCAGATGCAGCAGGCCGCGCAGGCGGACGTCCGGGAGGCGGTAGTAGGAGGCGGAGCGGGTGCCCGGCGCGCTGGGGGTGTCGTGCAGGGCGGCGTCGGCGACCTGCGTGGCCTCGACCAGGGTGCGGCGGGCGTCGCGGACCGAGCCCACCGAGGAGCCGACCGCGACGACCGGCTCGGGACCGTCCTCCTGCTCGGTGACCAGGCGTCGCAGCACCCCGGCGAAGCCGTCCAGCGCGGAGTGCTCGTCGTCCTTGGGGCCCAGCGAGACCAGCAGGCCGACGGCCTCGTCGTCGAGCGCGCCGACCAGCGCCGTCAGGCGCCGCTCGCGGACGGCGGCGGCCGCCGTCTCGGTGAAGTCGCGCAGGCGGGCCTGGGCCTCCAGCGCCGCAGGGAGCGGGCCGCGCCGCTGGCGCAGCACCACGCCGACCAGGCGTCGCCCCTCCAGCGGGACGCCGAGTGCGGACGCGCGCAGCGCCACGTCCGAGACGGTCAGCGCGTGGGTCAGGATGCCGGAGAGCAGGGTGCGATGCGTCTGCCGCTCCAGCGACTCGCGGTCGCGGACCATCAGCCGGTTCAGCGCCAGCGTCGCCGCCGCGCGCTCGACCAGCATGGTGTGCCGGTGCGAGGCCGCCTGCGGGACGGCGTCCTCCTGCGTCGATCCGGGCTTGCCGATGAGGACCAGCCGCCCCCAGTCGTGCCCGCGCGCGCCGACGGACGTCGTCAGCCAGCCCGAGCGCGGGTCGTGGCCGGTGCGGCCCTGTGGGCGCACGCCACGTGAACGCGACTCCCAACCGGCCAGCACCACCTGCGCGTTCTGGCCGGCTGTGTCGTAGGCGAGCACCTGGTGGGAGAGGTTCTCCAGCACCACCGGCGCGCCCGCCATCCGCGCCACCTCGCGCACGACCTCGACCGGCTCCGCGCCCTCGACCGCCAGTTCGTTGAAGGTCTGGTGGATCTCCTCCGACGAACGGAGCTCCTCCAGCTGGGCGTTGACGACCAGGGCGTGCACGGCCTCGGTCACCGCGACGAAGCGCAGCTCGCGCCGGAGCACGATCAGCGGCAGCCCGCGCTGCTCGGCGGCGTGCACCAGCGCGCGCGGCAGCGAGTCGAAGTAGCGCCGCCCGAACTCCACGACCAGCCCCGCCGCGCCGACGTCCGCGAGCTCCCGCACGTAGCGGGCGAGACCCTCACGGTCCTCGGGAAGCGCGATCCCGGTGGTCAGGATCAGCTCGCCGCCCTGCAGCATGTCGGCCACGTCGGCCAGCTCGCTGACGTGGACCCAGCGCACCGGGCGCTCCAGGTGCTGCGCCCCGGCCACGACCTCGGGGAGGCCGCGGCTGACCACGTCCAGCTCCAGGACGCGGGCGACGGTGGGGAACATAGGGGTCCTCGGGGCGGTGTGGGGCGAACGGGGGACGCCTCCATAGTGTCAGGCTCGGGCGACATTCCGGCAACGAGGTGTCGCCCGCCTTCTCTTTTGCACTGTGTGATGCTGGTGGTGATCCGCTTTGCAGACTGTCGCTTGCCCGCCCCTTCCCCGAGCAGGCATCGTCGCAGGACGGGCGTCCCGCCCGCATGCTCCCGAGGAGAGATATCCATGGACCGGACCATCGTCGGCGACCGCTTCGACGCCGGAGCCCAGTACATCGACGGCGCCCTGCGCAAGGGCACATCGGGAGACACCTTCGACGTCACCAGCCCCGCCGACGGCACCCTGGTGCAGCGCGTGGACCTGGCCTCCACGTCCGACGTCGACGCCGCCGTGGCGGCGGCCAAGCGCGCCTTCCCCGCGTGGTCGACCGCCACTCCGGCCGAGCGCAGCGCCGCGCTGACCAAGCTCGCCGCGATCCTGGAGGAGCGCGCCGAGGACTTCGCCCGCGTCGAGTCCGCGCAGACCGGCAAGCCGATCAAGCTCACCTCCGAGTTCGACGTACCGGGCACGATCGACAACACCGCCTTCTTCGCCGGCGCCGCGCGCAACCTGGAAGGCAAGGCCAGCGGCGAGTGGTCCGGCACGCACACCTCCTCGATCCGCCGTGAGGCGATCGGTGTGGTCGGCTCCATCGCGCCGTGGAACTACCCGCTGCAGATGGCCGCCTGGAAGATCCTCCCGGCCGTCGCCGCGGGCAACACGATCGTCCTCAAGCCGGCCGAGCTCACCCCGCTGACCTCGCTGATGTTCGCCCAGGCCTGCACCGACGCCGGCATCCCCGACGGCGTGGTCAACGTCGTCACCGGCAAGGGCCGCAGCGTCGGCGAGTACCTGATCGGCCACCCGGACGTCTCGATGGTCTCCTTCACCGGTTCCACCGGCGTCGGCACCCGCGTGGGCGAGATCGCCATCCAGACCGTCAAGCGCACCCACCTGGAGCTCGGCGGCAAGGCCCCCTTCGTGGTCTTCGACGACGCCGACCTGGAGGCGGCGATCAACGGCGCCGCCGCCGGCGCCCTGATCAACACCGGCCAGGACTGCACCGCCGCCACCCGCGCCTACGTCCAGCGCCCGCTCTTCGACGCCTTCGTGGCCGGTGCGGCGGAGATCTTCGAGTCGGTCCGCCTCGGCGACCCGTTCAACCCCCAGACCGACCTCGGCCCGCTCGTCTCCGAGCGCCAGCGCGACTCCGTGGCCGGTTTCGTCGAGCGCGCCCGCGGCTACGGCGCGACCATCGCGGCCGGCGGCTTCGCCCCCGAGAAGGGCCACGACGGCACCGACCTCACCCAGGGCGCCTACTACCGCCCGACGCTGGTCACCGACGTCAGCCAGGACGCCGAGATCGTCCAGCAGGAGCTCTTCGGCCCGGTCCTGGTCGTGCTGCCCTTCGACACCGACGACGAGGGCATCGAGCTGGCCAACGACACCCCCTACGGGCTCGCCGCCTCCGCGTGGACCACCAACACCTTCCGCGCCCTGCGCGCCACCCGCGAGATCCAGGCCGGGTGCGTGTGGGTCAACGACCACATTCCGATCATCAGCGAGATGCCCCACGGCGGCTACAAGGCCTCCGGCTACGGCAAGGACATGTCGCAGTACTCGCTCGACGAGTACACGCAGGTCAAGCACGTGATGCAGGACATCACCGCGCTGGCCCGCAAGGACTGGCACCGCACGATCTTCGGCGACCGCTGAGCTTTCAAGGCGGGCCACCGGTTCGCCGCTTCTCCCACCCTCTACGTCCCGAGCGGTAAGACAGACCGCCCGGGACCAAGAAAGCAGTGAGACCTATGGATCCGGCCCATTCGATCGCCGACGTCCAGTACACCCCCTTCTGGCTCACGGACCCCGCGAAGCCCGAGCCCGAGCCGGCCCTCGTCGGTGACACCCACTGTGACCTGCTGGTCGTCGGCGGCGGCTACACCGGTCTGTGGACTGCCCTGATCGCCAAGGAGCGCGACCCCTCCCTCGACGTCGTCCTGCTGGAGGGCAAGGAGGTCGGGTGGGCCGCCTCGGGCCGCAACGGCGGTTTCTGCGCGGCCAGCCTCACCCACGGATTCTTCAACGGCCTGGAGCGCTGGCCGAACGAGCTGCGCACCCTGGAGCGCCTCGGCCGGGAGAACCTCGACGAGATCGAGGCCGCGGTCAAGCGCTACGACATCGACTGCGACTGGGAGCGCACCGGCGAACTGGACGTGGCCACCGAGCCGCACCAGGTCGACGAGTTGCGCGAGGGCGCGGAGCAGATGCGCGAGTACGGCGTCGAGTCCGAGTTCCTCGACGCGGACGCGGTGCGGGCGGAGGTCAACTCGCCCACCTTCCTCGCGGGCCTGTGGCACCGCGACGACGTCGCCATGGTCCACCCGGCCAAGCTGGCCTGGGGCCTCAAGCGCGCCTGCAAGGACCTGGGCGTGCGCGTCTTCGAGCACTCCCCGGCGACCGACCTCGCCCCCAAGGGCGAGGGCATGGCGGCGAAGACTCCCTACGGCCGGGTCTTCGCCCGTCACGTCGCGCTCGGCACCAACATCTTCCCGAGCCTGGTCAAGCGGGTGCGGCCGTTCCTCGCGCCGGTCTACGACTACGCGCTGATGACGGAGCCGCTGACCGAGGAGCAGCTCGCCTCGATCGGCTGGAAGAACCGCCAGGGCCTCGGCGACTCCAACAACCAGTTCCACTACTTCCGGATCTCCGCCGACAACCGGATCCTGTGGGGCGGCTACGACGCGGTCTACCACTACGGCAGCAAGGTCCGCGACGAGTACGACCACCGCCCCGAGACCTACGTCAAGCTGGCCGAGCACTTCTTCGCCGCCTTCCCCCAGCTGGAGGGCCTGAAGTTCAGCCATGCCTGGGGTGGTGCCATCGACACCTGCAGCCGCTTCTCCGCGTTCTTCGGCACCGCCCACAAGGGCCGCGTCTCCTACGCGCTGGGGTACACCGGCCTGGGCGTCGGCGCGACCCGTTTCGGCGCCGAGGTCATGCTCGACCTGCTCGCGGGCCGGCAGACCGAGCGCACCGAGCTGGAGATGGTCAAGCACAAGCCGCTGCCTTTCCCGCCCGAACCGGTGAAGTGGATGGGCATCGAGATGACCCGCTGGTCCCTCGACCGCGCCGACCACAACGCCGGCAAGCGCAACCTGTGGCTGAAGACCATGGACGCGCTGGGCCTCGGCTTCGACAG
>NZ_BBPP01000072.1 GCF_000787835.1 Streptacidiphilus melanogenes | reverse complement strand
GGGCGCAGGCTTGGCGGGGGCGGGCTTGGCCGGGGCGGGCTTCGCGGGGGCGGGCTTGGCGTCGGTCTTCACCGCTGCGTGCTGGGCCGAGGCCGCTGCCTTGTCGTTGGGGGCCGCATGGGCGGGGATGGCGTGCTGGCCGACGAAGGCGGCGGCGGCGACGCAGGACGCCATGAGGACGTTGGCGGTCAGGCGGGCACGGGTACGGGGGAGGCCGAGACGCATGTCACTCCAGAGGTCGTGTGCGGCGCGCTGCCCCCGCCCGTGAACAGGGCGGGCGGGCAGCAGGGCGCGCCGCTCGGGGAACTGGCTGGCTGTTCTCGACACGGCCGAACGCACACACGCGCTGCAGGCTCTTCGGTCGAGCGTGTTCGCGGGGCTGTATCCGCCGGGCTCCGGGTTGCTGCACCGGGCCCTCTCGCGGCGCTGGATGCTGCCGCGTTCCGCTGAACGGTCTCCACGTTCACACGACCGTCGCGGCAGGGGCAAGAAACTTCGGGCTCAAGTGGTCCAAGCCACAAGAAGCCTCACTAATCGCCCCAAAGCCATTTGATTCCAAGGAATATGCGCAAATCGGCTCTATTGAGCCGCGGACGGACCCCGCTCGGCTCCGCCCTGACCCTCGTACGGGGCCCGGGCGCGGTGAGCCCCGTCACGCGCCCGGCGGGCCGACCTCAGCGGCGCGGAGCGGTGACGCGGGTCACTCCGGGGCGCTTCAGGGCCTCGCCGACGATGACCGTCTCGGCCGCGTCGACGCCGAGCGCGCCGAGGTCGCGGGTGATGAAGGCGTAGAGCCCGGCGAGGTCGCGGAACCAGACGGCGACGTTGAGGTTGGCCTCGCCGGTGGTGGCGAGGGCGCCGTGGACAGCGGGGTGGGCGGCGAGCGCGCGGCCGACCGCGTCGAGGCGGCCGGGCGCGACCCGCAGCAGCACGTTGGCGTCGACGGCCAGGCCGAGCCGCCGGGCGTCCACGGCGACGTGGGTACGCAGCCCGCCGCTGCGGACCAGGGCGGCCAGGCGGCGGCGGACGGTGGATTCAGGCAGACCGACCGTGGTGGCGAGGGTCACCGCCGGAAGCCGGGCGTCGGCGGCGAGTTCGGCGAGGAGGGCCCGGTCGGTGGGGTCCGTCACAGGCGTGGGCTCCGTCACGGGCGCGGGAGTGAGGGCCGCACGCTCGGCCGGGGTGAGCACGTCCAGGCGCCAGTCGGCGGCCTCCGCGAAGACGTGCAGCACCGTGGCGGCCGTCACGTCGGTCACGGCCTGGGTGCCGGGCAGCTGGCGGAAGAGCAGCCGGTCGCGCTGTCCGGCCGCCGGACGCCCGTTCGCGGTGTGGGTGAGCTGGACGGCGAGGATCTCGTCCCCGGTGGCCGAGAGATCGACGAAGGGGATGTCCTCGCGCGCCGCGAGGGCGGCCGCGATGACGTCGAGACGGCCGCGCAGCACCCGGACCCGCAGCATCGTCGCGCCGAGCCCGGCGGGGCGCGGCGGCAACGCGAGGACCCGTGCGGCGCCGCCGTCCAGCAGCGCACGCCAGCGCCGCTGCACCGTCCGCGCCCCGACGCCGAGCACCTCGGCGGCCCGCTCGGCCCCGAGCCGGCCGTCGCACTGGAGCGCGGCGAGCAGTCGCTGATCGCGCGCATCGAGCACCTGGCCGTCGGAATCAGCCGTTGCAAAGGTCACAGCAGCCAGTTTCGCCCACCCGGGGACCACACGGCGACGGCAGCGGCGCGGCCCGCCTGAGGATGGTGGCCGTCCCGATGAGCAGGACCCCAACTCCCGACCCCGCCACGGAAGGCAGGCCCGCAGATGACCGTCACCGACCCCGCCGCGCTGCTTCCCCCGCTCGCCGACGCCGCCCGCGAGGCGGGCGCCCTGCTGCTGCGGACTCCGCCCCCCGGCCCGGCCACCGACGTCGAGGGCTTCCGCCGCGCCTTCGACGCGGCCGAGGCGCCGCTGCTGGCGCTGCTGCGGGAGCGGCTGGGAGCGCTGCGACCGGGGGTCCCCTGGGCGGAGGAGCTCGACCAGCGGGTCCCGGACCGCGGCGAGCTGTGGGTCGTGGACGCGATCGACGGCGCGGTGCAGTACCTCCAGGGGCTGCCGCAGTTCTGCGTGAGCGCGACCCTGGTGCGCGACGGGGAGGCGGTCGCGACCGCCCTGCACGCGCCGCTGCTGGGCACGGGCGGCGCGGGCGAGACCTGTACCGCCGCCGCGGGGGCGGGCGCACTCCGCGACGGCGTGCCGATCGGCCCCGGGGCGAAGACCGATCCGGCCGCGGCGTTGGTCGCGACCAGCCATCCGCCGTTCCTCGGCGCGCGGGAGCCGGAGCTCGCCGAGCCGACGGGACGGGCGCTGGCCGCCGTCCTGCCGCTCGTCGGGGCGGTGCGCAATCTCGGCCCGACGTCCTGGCAGCTCGCGGACGTGGCCACGGGCCGCCTGGACGCCTTCTGGCAGCTCGGTCAGGACGACGGCAACCTGCTGGGCGGCGTGCTCATCGCCCGGGAGGCCGGCGCGCTCGCCACCGACTGGCACGGTCAGCCGTGGCGGGCCGGGGCGCGCAGCGTCCTCGTCGCGGGCCCCGGCCTGCACCGGCGGCTGCTCACACCTCTGCGCGCAGCGGTTCCGCCGACCGCCGGCGGCGCCTGCGAACAGACCGCACGGACCGCACAGCCGGGGTGAGCGCGAGCGGGACCAGCGCGACGAACAGCAGCACGCTGCCGGAGGCGAAGACCCCGCGCGCACCGGTCGGAGCCGCGAGCAGCAGCCCGCCGAGAGCGGACCCGCCCGCGACGCCGAGATTGAAGGCGGTGCTCACCCACGCCCCGCCCTCCGTCCGGGCGCCCTCGGGAACCAGCTCCTCGACCAGCAGATACGCGGTGATCAGCACGCAGTCCCCCGCCGCGCCGAGGAGAAGGAACCCGACCGCCGCTCCGGCGGGGGCGAAGCAGAGCGCCGTGAGCGCCTGGCTGCCCGCGCCGGTGAGGACGAGCCAGGCCAGTCGGCGGTGCGGCGGACGCCGCCAGGCGCGACGCCCGTAGCCGAGCCCGCCCAGGGCGCCGCCGACGGACAGGAGCACCAGCAGCGGCCCGGCCGTCCCCGCGCCCCAGGCGGCGACCGCGGCCAGCTCCGCCTGCCCGCCGACCGCGCCGACGGCGAGGACCGCGAGCAGCACGGACGCGAACGCCGCCGAGCGCAGCGGTACCCGCGGGGCGGCGGCGGACGCCTCGGCGCCCTCGGCGTGCGGGGCCGGAAAGCCGCGGAACACGGCGGCCAGGGCGAGAAAGCCGAGGGCGAAACAGGCCGCGCACAGCCCGAGCACGACCGGCGCGGAAAACACCGTCAGCGCGGCACCCGCGACGGCCGGACCGAGCGCGAAGACGGTGGACTCCGCCACCGCGTCCAGGCTGAGCGCCGCCTGGCGCTCCGCGTCGGTGCGGGCGAGCACACCGAGGCGGACCCGCACCAGCGGTCCGACCGGCGGCGAGAGCAGAGCCGCCACCGGGGCGAGCAGGGCCGCACCCCAGCCGACGCGCAGGCCCGCGAGCAGGGCGAGCGTTCCGAGCAGCGCGGCGAATCCGGTGGCGAGCCAGGGCAGGGCGGCGGGCCGGCGCTCCGCCAGCCGTGCACGGGCAGGCCCGAGCACCGCGCCGACCAGCGAGTACGCGCCGACGGCGGCACCGGCCACGGCATAGGAGCCGCCCGCCTCGCGCAGGGCGAGCAGCAGCGGCAGCGGGTGAAGACCGTAGGGAAGCCGGGCGAGTGCACCGGCGGCGAACAGGCCGCGGGCACGCGGCAGGGCGAGGACGGCGCGCAACGAGGCGCCGCCCTGGGCAGGGCGGGACATGGGAGCTCTCCAGGCGTGGAATGGCGCACGACGGAACGACGACGAGGCACGCGGCGCGTCGCGGGAGGACGCGGCGTCGGCGTTCGGTCTAGTGCTGCCCGGAGAGATGCATGGAAGGGATGGTAGCGATCCGTCCGCGACGGTGCATCAGGTTTGCAGTCGGGCGCGGACGGTGGTTCGCCTGCGGAAGAGCCCGTAGGCACGACAGGGTCCGGTTGCTAGGTTCGGACCCCATGACGAGCGGGGTGGACGAAGGCGTACGCGACGGGGAGACGGGCGAGGCGGGCGGCCGGCTCGGGTCGGCCTTCGCGAAGCTGTGGGGTTCGAGCACGGCGTCCGCCCTGGGGAGCGGCCTGACGACGATCGCCACACCCCTGCTGGTCGCCTCGCGGACCAGCGATCCGCTGATCGTGGCCTCCGCGTCGGCCGTCGCCTGGCTGCCGTGGCTGCTGTTCGCGCTGCCGGGCGGGGTGCTGGTCGACCGGGTGGACCGGCGGCGGCTGATGGTCGCACTGGACTGGGGCCGCTTCGCCGCGATGGGCGTGCTGTCGCTGACCCTGCTCACCGGACACCCCAGCATCGCCGTGCTCTACGCGGTGCTGTTCCTGGTCAACACCGGTGAGGTGGTGTTCCGTTCGGCGGCGCAGTCCCTGGTGCAGACCGTCGTGCCGCGCCCGCTGCTGGAACGGGCCAACGGCTGGCTGACGGGCGGCGCCACCCTGATGCAGGGCGTCCTGTCCGGACCGCTGGCCGGGCTGCTCTTCGCGATCACGGCGGGGCTGCCGTTCCTGGTCGACACCGGCACCTACGCGGCGAGCGCGCTGCTGATCGCGATGGTCGCCGGCTCCTTCCGGCCGGACGCCGGCGCTCTCGGCCCTGAGAGCGGAGAGGGCGTCGCGGGAGGCGAGCCCCGGCGCTCGGTGTGGACGGACATGGTCGAGGGCTTCCGCTGGCTGATGCGCCAGCGCCTGCTGCGCACCATGGCGGTGCTGATCGGTCTGCTCAACGTGACCCTGACCGCCGCCGTCGCGGTGCTGGTGCTGCTGGCCAAGGAGCGGCTGCACCTGGGCTCGGTCGGCTACGGCGTGCTGTTCTCCTGCATGGCTGTCGGCGGCATCGTCGGCTCCGCGATCGGCGACCGGCTGGTCGCCTGGTGCACCGCCACCTGGACGATCCGGATCGGCCTGCTGATCGAGGCCGGGATGCACCTGGCGCTGGCCACCTCCCGCAGCGCCTGGCTCCTCGGCTTCATGCTCTTCGCGTTCGGCGTGCACGGCGTGCTGTGGGGCATCGTCGCCAACTCGCTGCGGCAGCGGATGACGCCGCCGGAGCTGATGGGGCGGGTCAGCAGCTCCAACCTGTTCGTCGCGGCGGGCGGCAACTGCGTCGGCGCGCTGCTCGGCGGCGGACTGGCGTCGCGGTTCGGCGTGGCCGCGCCGTACTGGGTGGGCTTCGTGGTGGCCGTCGGCGTCATCGCGGCGACCTGGCACGTCTTCGACCGCGAGTCCGTGGCCGCCGCCTACGCGACGGACCCGGCCGAGGCGGGCTCTGCCGGATGACGGCCGCGAACGGCCGCCGGATGAGGGACGCCGGGTGAGGACGGCGCGGATCTGGTGCATGGTGAAGCCATGCGCTGGTTGGACGCGGGAGGTTACTGGCTGGGCCGGCTGCTGTTCCAGCGGGCCCTGGCGGGCGTCTACCTGGTGGCCTTCCTCGCCGCCGCCCGGCAGGGCCGGGCGCTGCTGGGCGCGCACGGCCTGACGCCGATCCCCCGGTTCCTCTCCTACCGGACGTTCCGGGAGTCGCCGTCGCTGTTCCACTGGCGCTACTCCGACCGGCTCTTCGCCGCCGTCGCCTGGACGGGCTGCGCGCTGGCGGCGGGGGTGGCCGGGGGCGCGGCGGACGCGGTGCCGCTCGGGGCGGCGATGGCGATGTGGGCCCTGCTGTGGGCGCTGTACCTGTCGATCGTCAACGTCGGACAGACCTGGTACTCCTTCGGCTGGGAGTCGCTGCTGCTGGAGACGGGCGCGCTGGCGGTGTTCCTGGGCAACGACCGGGTCGCCCCGCCGATCACGACGCTGCTGCTGGTCCGCTGGATCCTGTTCCGCGTCGAGGTCGGCGCGGGGCTGATCAAGCTGCGCGGCGATCGCTGCTGGCGCGAGCTGACCTGCCTGTACTACCACCACGAGACCCAGCCGATGCCGGGCCCGTTCAGCTGGTGGTTCCACCGGCTGCCGCGTCCGCTGCACCGGGTCGAGGCGGGCGCCAACCACGTCGTGCAGCTCGGTGCGCCCGTTGCGTTGTTCCTGCCGCAGCCGGTCGCGACGGTGGCGGCGGGGCTGGTCGTGGTGACCCAGTTGTGGCTGGTCCTGTCCGGCAACTTCGCCTGGCTGAACTGGCTGACCATCACCCTGGCGCTGAGCGCCGTCAGCAGCGGCACCGGCCACGCCTACCCCGCGACGCCGCTCTGGTTCCAGGTGATGGTGCTCGCCTACGGGGCGCTGGTGCTGGCGCTCAGCTACCGCCCGGCCCGTAACCTGCTCTCCTCGCGTCAGATGATGAACGCCTCCTTCGACAGCCTGCACCTGGTCAACACCTACGGCGCGTTCGGCAGCGTGACGCGGCTGCGGCACGAGGTGGAGCTGGAGGGGAGCGCCGACGGGCACACCTGGCTGACCTACGGCTTCCGGGGCAAGCCAGGCCCTGTGCGGCGCCGCCCGCGCCAGTTCGCGCCGTACCACCTGCGCCTGGACTGGCTGATGTGGTTCGCCGCGCTCAACCCCGGTTACGCGCGCGGGTGGCTGACGCCGCTGCTGCGCAAGCTGCTGGCCGGCGATCCCGTGACGCTGCGGCTGCTGAGGCGCGACGGCAATCCGTTCCCCGACGCGCCTCCCGCCTTCGTCCGGGCGAACCTCTACCGCTACCGCTTCACGACCCTGGCGGAGCGGCGGAGCACCGGCGCGTGGTGGCACCGGGAGTTCGTCGGGACGTACCACCGCACGCTGTCGCGGCCTTAGCCGGGCGGCCTGCTTCAGCGGCTGCCTACTTCAGCGGCCACTGGATCTCGGTCACCCACTCCTCCTGCGGGCCGCAGGAGTTCAGGTAGAACTCGCGGCCGAGGCGGTCCGCCTCGTGCCCGGAGGACTCGATCCAGCGGGCCAGGGTCTGGATCGTCGTGAGCACGCCGTCCATGGAGCCGTGGTGGACGATCGTGGCTGCGCGGTCGACGGCGGGGAGGTCGACCACCTCGACGCCCGGGACGGCGCCCGGGTCGACCGACACGGACACGCCCGCGTGGACGACGATCCCCTCGCCGAGCGCGCCCTCGCCCTCCGGCTCGTACCAGGCGATGTCCGGACCGGCGGGCTGCACCCCCGCCGCGCCCAGCCGTTCGCGCAGGGCGCGGTAGAGCGGGCCGATGACGGGGCCGATGTGGCGGGGGTCGAAGCTCTCGGCGCGGCCGGTGGCGACGGCCACCCGCGCGGCGGGGAGTGACTTGAGGACGACTTCGGAGGCGGGCATGAGCCCCTCGCTTTCGATGGTGCGGAGTCTCGTCTCGACCTGGGCGAGCCGCGCGGTCGCGGCCGCGACGGTCTCGGCCAGCTCGGCCCGGCGCAGCCGCAGCATGCCGCGCAGCTCCTCCGGGCCGACCTTCGCGTCCAGGACCTCGCCGACCTGCTGCAGGCTGAAGCCGAGGTCCTTGAGCGCGATGACACGGTTGAGGCGCGACAGCTGGGCCGCCTCGTAGTACCGGTAGCCGGTGAACGGGTCGACGTGGGCGGGCCGCAGCAGGCCGAGGGCGTCGTAGTGCCGCAGCATGCGGATCGACACCTGTCCCAGGCGGGCGAAGTCTCCGATGGTGAACATGACCTCTCCAGTGACGGGCCTCCCACTGTGTCAGGGTCAAGCCCGTTAATTGTTAGGACTCTTGACAGTTATATGGTCCAGACCAATCATTGGCAGGGCCCGAACACAGCACAGTCGGACACAGCACCGTCAGACACGTCACTGCACCACTCCACCCCACGGGAGTCCTGCATGAGATCAGTCCGTGCCCTGCTCACAGCCGCGCTGCTGGGCGCCGGCCTGGCCGCCGTCGCCGCCCCCACGGCGCACGCGGCCAACACGCCCGTCCCCGCGCACGTCTTCTCCCCCTACTTCGAGGCCTACAGCGGCGACAACCCGGCGACACTCTCGTCCCAGTCCGGTGCCAAGTACCTGAGCATGGCCTTCATCCAGGCCGCGACCAAGGGCTCGTGCACCGCCTACTGGGACGGGGACACCAGCCAGCCGATCAGCTCCTCGACCTTCGGCAGCCAGATCTCCACCATCCAGGCGAACGGCGGGGACGTCGTCCCCTCCTTCGGCGGCTACACCGCCGACGACACCGGCACCGAGATCGCCGACAGCTGCACCAACGTCAACTCCATCGCCCAGGTGTACGAGAGCGTCATCACCACCTACGGCGTCACCAGAATCGACCTCGACACCGAGGACAACTCGCTGACCAACAGCGCCGGCATCGACCGCCGCAACAAGGCGATCGCGCAGGTGGAGTCCTGGGCGGCGAGCACCGGACGCACCGTCCAGTTCTCCTACACCCTGCCGACCACCACCAGCGGCCTGGCCGCGAGCGGCCTCGCCGTGCTGCAGAACGCGGTCCAGAACAACGCGCGGGTCGACGTGGTCAACATCATGACCTTCGACTACTACGACGGCGCCTCCCACGAGATGGGCACCGACGCCGAGAACGCGGCCACCGGACTGGAGGGCCAGCTCGCCCAGCTGTACCCGTCCAAGAGCGCCGCGCAGCTGTGGAACATGGTCGGCATCACGATGATGCCGGGCATCGACGACTACGGCGCCGCCGAGACCACCACCGTGGCCGACGCGAAGAACGTCGAGAGCTGGGCCGCCGGCAAGGGCCTGGCCGAGCTGTCGTTCTGGGCGCTCGAGCGTGACAACGGCGGCTGCCCCGGCACGGGCGGCTCCGACAGCTGCTCCGGCATCAGCCAGAACACCTGGGACTTCAGCCACGCCATGGAGCCGTTCACCAGCGGCGGCGGGCAGACCCAGAACGACTTCTCGCTGGGCCTCAGCCCCTCCTCCGCCTCGGTCGCCCAGGGCGGCTCGGCGACGGCCACCGTCTCCACGGCCGTCACCTCCGGCAGCGCGCAGAGCGTCAGCCTGAGCGCGAGCGGTGCACCCTCCGGCGTCAGCGTCTCCTTCAGCCCGGCCTCGGTCACCGCGGGCGGCTCCAGCACGCTCACCGCGACCGTCGGCTCCTCGGTGGCCGCCGGAACGTACCCGATCACGGTGACCGGCACCGCCGCCTCCGGCAGTCACAGCGCCACCTACTCGCTGACCGTCACCGGCACCGGCGGCGGGGGCGGCAGCGGCAGCCTGGTCAACGGCGGATTCGAGACCGGCAGCCTGAGCCCGTGGACCTGCCAGAGCGGCAGCGGCGTCGTGTCCACCCCCGTCCACGGCGGCAGCCACGCGCTGGCCGTGGCGCCGACCTCGTCCACGACCGGCGAGTGCGACCAGACGGTCACCCTCCAGCCGAACCACAGTTACACGCTCACCGGCTGGGTCCAGGGCTCCTACGCGTACATCGGCGTGAGCGGCGGAGCGAGCGCCAGCACCTGGTCCTCCGGCAGCAGCTGGAACCAGCTGACGGTGCACTTCACCACCGGCAGCAGCGGCACGGTCACCGTGTACGTGCACGGCTGGTACGCGCAGGGGAACGTCTACGCGGACGACTTCAACCTGGCGTAACGGCCGGGCCGGCCGCAGGGACTGCTCAGCTCGACGGACTGTTCAGCTCGACAGGACAGGAACGTCGATCCTGACCATTCCCGCGATGCCGAACTGCAGCATCACCGCGACGGTGCCGCCCGGCTTCAGGGCGGCACCGTTCGTCAGCACGACCTTCGGGCCGTTCGCCGCGCCGAAGGAGGCGGTCGAACCGGAGGCGATCAACACGCCGGCGACCGACTTCGCGTTGTTCGCGGTCCCGTCCAGCGTGGCCACCTGGCCCTGGACCGCCACCAGCGCGAGGTGCTCGGTCACCGGACCGGAGTTGGTCACGCCCATCTGCAGCTGCGCGCCGCCCGCCGCGCCGAGGTGCACCGCGGCCTTGGTGATCTTCAGGTCGACGTTGCGGCCCTGCACCGCGTAGTCGGTGCCGTCCGCGCCGACCGAGACCGAGGAGTGCGCCGTGCCGGGGAGCTCCCGCTGCACCCCGCCGCTGGCGCAGCCGGACAGGGCGAGCGCGGCGGACAGGGCCAGGACGGGAAGCGCGATCGCGGCGCGGGAACGGTGACGCATAGCAGCATTATCGCCACCCGCCCACGGCCCCCCTGCGCCCGGGGTACCGGTACGGGGCGACGCCGGGCGCACACGTCCGGACGGGCGACTTGGCGTCGCGCCGACCGGGAGGGACCACCGGGGCGAGCGCAGAGTGAAGCTGTGAACACGAAGGGCGACCGCGGCGCGAGCGTCATCGGCCCGGCCGCTCCCCGACCACAGCAAGGAGCAAGCATGCGCAAGCCCTCACGGCTGGCAGCCGCCGGGGTACTCGCAGCGGGTCTGGTCCTCGGCGCCTGCGGGGTGGCGAGCGCCGACGCCACCGCGAACGGGGTCGCGACCAACTCGCCGGGCTTCCTGTCCGGCAACCTCGTGCAGATTCCGATCCACATCCCGATCAACGTCTGCGGCAACAGCGTCAACGTCGTCGGCGCCGGCAACCCGG
Source organism: Streptacidiphilus melanogenes (assembly GCF_000787835.1). Classification (GTDB taxonomy): domain Bacteria; phylum Actinomycetota; class Actinomycetes; order Streptomycetales; family Streptomycetaceae; genus Streptacidiphilus; species Streptacidiphilus melanogenes. The sequence continues at coordinate 13,499 of NZ_BBPP01000072.1, read as the reverse complement.
CGATCGGCAACACCTGCGTCAACGGCCGCGAGGTCAACGGGCCCCAGGCGACCTGGCAGCACCACTGGTGGATGCAGCACCACGACGCCGGGACCGACCAGACCGCGACCGACCAGAGTGCGGCCGACCAGAGTGCGACCGACGGAAACCGGGACTGCGATTGATATCGATCCTGCCCCCGGCCGACGCCGCGCGCGCTGACGCGCCGTCACCCCCGATAATACGAATCGGCCCTGCTCCCGAGCTTGGAGCAGGGCCGATCCGGGTGCCGCGGCGGGCGCGGCGCAGGCTCTCGAGTCAGCCGACGTTGGCGGCGTGGTTGCCGAAGGCCGGGTTCAGCAGGCCGACCACGTTGGCGGAGTTGCCGACCACGTTGACCGGGATGTGGACCGGCAGCTGCAGCTCGTTGCCGCTGACCGCACCCGGGGAGTTCGAGGCGTCGCCGCAGGCGTGGGAGCTGGCGAAGGCGGCGCCGGCACCGGCCGCGACAACCGCACCGGCGGCGGAGGCGACCAGGGCACCCTTCAGAACGTTCGACATGACTCTCGATCCCTCGCACATTCCTCGCACATGTGGACCGCGCCACCGGTCCGACCGGAGACGGGGCCCGCGGTCACCGAACCGCAGGCATCGGGCCCAACGAGGCCGGTTCACGGCCGTCACCGACCACTTGCGACATTCACCCGGACGACGGAATCCGCCGAAAATGCGCCCAATCGGGTGGAGCTCGAGTTGACCCATGTCCTCGTGAACGAAAGGTCGTTGGAGAGTCCGGATGAACAAGAGCGGAACACGGCGAACGCCCCCGGTTCGGATCGAAACCCGATGCGCACCGGAGCAGCGAGGCCTGACCGCCGATCCCGAGATCTTCGTACCAAGAGATTCACGAGAGGGGACAGTCCCATGCTCAACACCAAGCGCGGCCTTCTGGTCACCGTCGCCGCGGCCGGCCTGCTCGCCGCTGGTGGTGGCGTCGCCGCCGCCAGCAGCACCGCCCAGGGCGCCGCGAACAACTCGCCCGGCTTCCTGTCCGGCAACCTCGTGCAGGTCCCGGTCCACGTCCCGGTCAACCTGTGCGGCAACACGGTCAACGTGATCGCCCTGCTGAACCCGGCGTTCGGCAACCACTGCGCCAACGAGGGCTGATCCTCCGCCCTTGGAAGCGTGGGGCCCGGCCGCGAGCAGCGGCCGGGCCCTTCCTCCATCGAAGCGATGTGCGATCGGCTGTCCGAGTGGTCGTTCGAGTCGGCTCGTGACCGGGCGACCCGGCGCTCGTTTCGTCTTGCGTGCCCTCCTTTTTCGGACGTGCACGTATGAAACGCCAACCAGACCATCCAATGATCGAAGGATTGACATCATGAGCAAGGTCATCAAGGCCGCCGCGCTCGGCGCCGCCGCCGCTGCCGTCACCCTCGTCGGCGCGGGCATCGCCTCCGCCGACTCCACCGCGAACGGCATCGCCAGCAACTCCCCGGGCTTCCTGTCCGGCAACCTGGTCCAGGTTCCGGTGCACATCCCCGTCAACGTCTGCGGCAACACGGTCAACGTGATCGGCCTGCTGAACCCGGCGTTCGGCAACACCTGCGTCAACAAGTAAGGCACGCCGCTCGCCCAGCACGCTGGGCGTCTCCGGCGTTCCCGTTCCATGCGTTCCAGATAGGAGAACCACCGTGCGTACGCTCAAGACCGTGGGCGCCGTCTCCCTCGCCTCCGTCGGCCTGCTGACGGGCGCCGCAGGGGCCGCCTCGGCCGACGCCGGCGCGACCGGTGCCGCGACCAACTCCCCCGGCGCCGTGTCGGGCAACGCGGTCCAGGTCCCGATCCACATCCCGGTCAACCTGTGCGGCAACTCCGTCGACGTGATCGGCGCTCTGAACCCGGCGTTCGGCAACGGCTGCGAGAACGCACCCTGCTGACGCCCTGCTGACCCTCACCCGGCAAGGCGGGTCCGTCGTGTCCCCCGCACCTCGTCTGTGCGGGGGGCCGCGGCGCGCGCGTCACCGGATCGCACCACCGGATCGATCACCGGATCGGGAGACCTCCATGAAAACGGCCCGCGCAGCGGCGTTCGGCACCCTCCTTCTCTCCGTGGCCGGCCTCGTCGCCGCCTCCCCTGCCCAGGCGGCCGACTCGTCCTCGGCGGCCGGAGCCGCCTCCGGCGCCCAGCCCAAGGCAGCGCTGCAGCCGCTGGCGGTCAGCCCCGCCGTCGCCGGGCTGACCGCCGCGGTCCCGAACGTGGTCCGCCCCGCGAAGGACTTCCGGCTCGACCCGCTGGCCAACTCGGCCGCCGACCCGCTCAACAACGGCGTCGCCGTCAAGCCCGACCAGGGCGGGCCCGTCTCGACGCAGCCGGTCACCTCCGGCTTGAGCAACGGCGGCGGGCTGACCAGCCTGCCCCTGGTCGGCGGCGCCGCCGGCCTGCTGCCGGGCTGAGACCGCCCAGCCCGCACCACCCTCGGCGTCGTCGCCACACAGACATCCGCCGGTCCTGCCTCATTCCTCCTTCGGCAGGACCGGCGGATTCTTGCTGCGGTTCTTGCTGCGGGCGCCCCGGTCAGCCGTGGGCGGCGTCGAGCGCGCCCTTGGCGCCGGCCACGACGTCCTGGACCGGCTTGATCAGGTTGGCGTCCGGCGTGCGCTGGTCCAGCGAGAGCTGGCCGCCGGGCGCGCTCTGCACGCGCGGCGGGGTGACCTCCGGCTGCAGCCGGGTCAGGTCGAGCTGCGGCAACTGCGCATCGGTCGTCGGCGCCTCGTAGGGCAGCGAACGGCCCTGGTAGGTGACCGGGTGGCCGACGCCGAGGGCAGCGCTGACGGCCTTGAGCGGCGCGGCCGGGACGGCCAGCCGCGCGCCGCCGTCGTGGACCGCGCCGTCGGCAGCCGGCATCGGGGCGGTCAGGCCCAGCTCCGGCGTGCGGTCGGCGGAGTCGAGGGCGGGCAGCAGCGGGTCGGGGATCAGCGCGTGCTGGTCCCGGCCCTGCACCGGCGGCTGCAGCGGCATGGCCGGCATGCTGCCCTGCAGGCCGCTGTCGGAGTGCTGCCCGGTCACGTGCTGCACCAGCGTGCCCATCGGTACGGCGAAGGGCACCTCCATCCGGCCGACGCTCTGCTCCAGCGCCTCCTGCTGCTGCGGCGACAACGGCGCCGCCTGGGCGCTGGCCGCGCTCACCGCGGCCAGGACCGGCGCCGCGCACGCCGCGAGGGCGACGGCCGTTCCGCGGAGGGACTTTTTCATCGTGAAGCTCCTGACGCTCCTGGCAGAGACGTGGTTGGGGGCAAGGGTTGAGGGCGATTCAACAACGCCGAAGGGGTGGAGATTTCGGAAATCCACCCGTACGGCCCAGCACCGGTGCGGAAATTCCCTCCACCGCCCACGAATTTCCCTCTTGTGAGTGAGGGCGGGCCGGGCGGGGACGCCAATGGATTCCCTCGATCGGAGTCGCAACCAAGTCGCTATCGGCCTCGTTGGTTTGTGTGCCAGCTCGACAGATTGATTAGGTGTTCAGAAAGGCGCGCAGCAATGCTCAAGAAGTCCTTTGCCGGTGTCGGTGTGGCCGTGGCCGCGTTCGCGGCGACGGTCACCCCCGCGATGGCCATCGGCAACGCGGACGGCATGGCCAGCTCTGTGGAGGGCCCGGGCGGCACCAACGTCACCGGGACGTGGGGCAACGACAGCCCCAACTTCCACTTCCTGGACAACCCGAACATCTGCCTGCCCGAGATCCACCACGTCCAGGTCGGCCTCGTGCCGATCCAGGCGGACGTGCCGATCGGCAACCAGCAGCTGCACCAGACCTGCAACGTCGGCCAGGCCACCCAGTCCACGGGCGACGGCGCGGCCTCGCACCTGATCGGCTGATCGGGCTCCACCCGCAGTACCGCACCACCGCAGTCCGCAGCACCCGCAGTACCGACCTGACTGACCTGAAGCAACTCACCAGGAGAAATCCCGTGATCAAGAAGTCCCTGGCCGCCGCCGGCCTCGCCGTCACCGCCCTCGCCGTGACCGCCGCCCCCTCCTTCGCCATCGGCGACAGCGACGGCGCCGCGTACTCGACCCAGGGCGCCGGCGGCACCGACGTCACCGGCACCTGGGGCAACGGCAGCCCGAACTTCCACACCGCGGACAACCCGAACGTCTGCCTGCCCGAGATCCACCACGTCCAGGTCGGCCTCATCCCGATCCAGGCCGACGTCCCGGTCCTCAACCAGCAGGGCCACCAGATCTGCAACGTCGGCCAGACCACGCAGACCTTCGGCGACGCCCCGCTGAGCCACCTGATCGGCTGACCTTCCCCGATCGGTCAGCGATCGGCGGGTCCCGCCCACCCCAGTCGGACAGAAAAGAGAACCACCCCATGCTGAAGAAGGCACTCGCCTACGCCGGCGTCGCGGCTGCCGCGATCGCCGCCACCGCGACGCCCGCCTCGGCCATCGGCGACACGGACGGCTCCGCCGTCTCCACGCAGGGCGCCGGCGGCACCAACGTCACCGGGACGTGGGGCAACGACAGCCCCAACTTCCACTTCCTGGACAACCCGAACATCTGCCTGCCCGAGATCCACCACGTGCAGGTCGGTCTGCTGGTCCCGGTCCAGGTCGACGTCCCGGTCGGCAACCAGCAGCTGCACCAGGTCTGCAACGTCGGCCAGGCGACCCAGTCCACGGGCGACGGCGCGGCCTCGCACCTGATCGGCTGACACCCGCACCACCCAAAGACCCTCCGGAGTTCGACGAGCAGGGCCCGGGAGTTCGACTCCCGGGCCCTGTTTGCTTGCCTGTTCGGAGGTTCAGCCGTTCCGCAGCCACTGGGCGGCCTCGACGGCCCAGTAGGTGAGGATCTGCTCGGCGCCCGCGCGGCGGATCGAGGTGAGGGTCTCCATGATCATTCGGTCCCGGTCGATCCAGCCGTTGGCCGCGGCGGCCTCCACCATCGCGTACTCGCCCGACACCTGGTAGGCGGCGACCGGCACCGGGCTGTGGTCGGCGATCTCGCGCAGCACGTCCAGGTAGGCCATCGCAGGCTTGACCATCACCAGGTCCGCACCCTCGGCGACGTCCAGCTCCAGTTCGCGCAGCGACTCGCGGGCGTTGGCCGGGTCCTGCTGGTACGCCTTGCGGTCGCCCTTGAGGGAGGAGCCGACGGCCTCGCGGAAAGGCCCGAAGAAGGCGGAGGCGTACTTCGCGGTGTAGGCGAGGATGGACACGTCCTGGTGCCCCGCCGCGTCCAGCGCCTGCCGGACGACCGCGACCTGACCGTCCATCATCCCGGACGGGCCGACCATGTGGACGCCGGCGTCGGCCTGGACCCGGGCCATCTCGGCGTAGCGCAGCAGGGTCGCGTCGTTGTCCACGCTGCCGTCCGCGGCGAGGACGCCGCAGTGACCGTGGTCGGTGTACTCGTCCAGGCAGAGGTCGGACATCACCACGAGCTCGTCCCCGACCTCAGCGACGACGTCGCGGATGGCCTGCTGCAGGATCCCGTCCGGGTTGGTCCCCTCGGACCCGACGGCGTCCTGCACAGCGGGGACGCCGAACAGCATGATCCCGCCCACGCCTGCGGCGACCGCCTCGTGGGCGGCCTTCTTCAGGGTGTCCCGGGTGTGCTGGACCACGCCGGGCATGGACGCGATGGGCTTCGGGGCGTCGATCCCCTCCCGCACGAACATCGGCATGATCAGCTCGGCGGGGTGGAGCCGGGTCTCCGCGACGAGCCGCCGGACGGCGGGGGTGACCCGCAGCCGTCGGGGGCGGATGTACGGACTCTCGATGCCCATTGCTGCACCTTCTCTGTGTGTTCAGCCGTGCAACCACCCAGGGGCGCGGGGAACTGTGCGCTCAGCCCTCTACGTACGTAGGGGGTCGCTCACGCAGTTCCCCGCGCCCCTGGACAGTGCAACTTCCCTCAGTCCAAAGGCTAACGCGCCTTGCGACGCGAACCCGGTCGCCGCTCACTCGGTCGGTACACCGGCTCGCCCGCCGTGAGCGCCGCGTCGCGCCGCGCCGCGCCGAACTCGGCGAGGGCCTCGGCGAGGGCGTGGACGGACGGCGCAGGGGCGAGGACGTCGACCCGCAGGCCGTGCTCCTCGGCCGTCTTGGCCGTCGCGGGGCCGATGCAGGCGATCACGGTCACGTTGTGCGGCTTGCCCGCGATGCCGACCAGGTTCCGCACCGTCGACGACGACGTGAAGATCACCGCGTCGAAGCCGCCGCCCTTGATCGCCTCGCGCGTCTCCGCCGGCGGCGGCGCCGCTCGGACGGTGCGGTAGGCGGTGACGTCGTCGACCTCCCAGCCCAGCTCGACCAGGCCGGCGATCAGGGTCTCGGTGGCGATGTCGGCGCGCGGCAGCAGCACCCGGTCGATCGGGTCGAAGACCGGGTCGTAGGGCGGCCAGTCCTCCAGCAGCCCGGCCGCGCTCTGCTCGCCGCTCGGCACCAGATCCGGCTTCACGCCGAAGTCGACCAGCGCCTTGGCCGTGGTCTCGCCGACCGCGGCGACCTTGATGCCCGCGAAGGCACGGGCGTCGAGCCCGTACTCCTCGAATTTCTCGCGCACGGCCTTGACCGCGTTGACCGAGGTGAAGGCGATCCACTCGTAGCGGCCGGTGACCAGGCCCTTGATGGCGCGTTCCATCTGCTGCGGGGTGCGCGGCGGCTCGACCGCGATGGTCGGCACCTCGCTCGGCACCGCGCCGTAGCCGCGCAGCTGGTCGCTGAGCGCGCCGGCCTGGTCCTTGGTGCGCGGGACCAGGACGTTCCAGCCGAAGAGCGGCTTGGTCTCGAACCAGGACAGCTCCGCCCGGTGCTCGACCTGCTCGCCGACGACCACTATCACGTTGCTCGTCGGGTCCACCGGCGCCGAGACCGGCGAGGGGAGGACCTTGGCGGTCTTCAGCTCGGCCGCGATCGTGCCGAGCGTGCCGCACCAGGTGCGCTGGCGCGTCGTAGTGCCCTCGAGGGTCACCGAGACCGGCGTCTCCGGCTTGCGGCCACAGGTGATCAGCGACGAGGCCGTGGACGGGATCGAGCCCAGGACGGTGCGCACGACGAGCGTCGACTCGCAGGCCCCGAGGTCGGACCAGACCGACTCCGGGAGCAGGCCGCCGCCGTCGACGAAGCGGACGTCCGCGCCGCGGGCGCCCGCGCGCAGCGGGACTCCGGCGTAGGCGGGGACGCCGACGGACTGGGCGATGCCGGGGACGACCTGGAAGGGGACGTGCGCCTGGGCGCAGGCCAGCATCTCCTCGGCGGCGCGGCCGTCGAGGCCGGGGTCGCCGTCGACGGTGCGCACGACGTGCTTGCCGCTGCGGACCGCGCCGAAGAAGCGGGAGACCGCGGCGCCGCCGTCGCCGCCCAGCACGCCGCCCTCGTCGAGGACGAAGGCGTCGGAGGCGTCGGCGGCCTGGTGCATCTCCACCTGCTCGGGGCAGTGGGCGCGCACGGCCGCCGCGGTGAGCGGGTCGGCCACCAGCACGTCGGCCGAGGCGAGCACCTCCACCGCGCGCAGCGTCAACAGGCCGGGGTCACCGGGGCCGGCACCGAGGAAGGTGATCCGGCCGACGGCGCGACGCGGGTTGTCGGGACTGGCGGTGGGGCTCACTTGGCTCGCTCCCCCATGAGACCGGCCGCGCCGGCGGCGAGCAGGCGGGCGGCGAGGCCGCGTCCCAGCTCGTCGGGGGCGCCGTGGCCGGTGGCGGACAACTGCACGACGGTTTCTCCGTCGACGGTGCCGACGACGGCTCTCAGTTCGAGCGCGTCTTCGGCGTTCCCAGGAACGTTTGCGGGATTCGGGCCGGCCAGGGCTCCGACCGGCGCCGAGCAGCCGGCCTCGAGGGCGGCCAGCAGGGCGCGCTCGGCGGTGACGGCGGCGCGGGTGGGCGCGTCATCGAGGGCGGCCAGTGCGGCGACCAGGTCCGGGTCGCCCGCGGCGCACTCGATGGCGAGGGCGCCCTGGCCGGGGGCCGGGAGCATCACGTCGGTGTCGATGATCTCAGTGGCCTCGGCGAGGCGTCCGAGGCGGCTCAGACCGGCGGCTGCGAGGATCACGCCGTCGAGGCGGCCGTCGCGCACGTAGCCGATGCGGGTGTCGACGTTGCCGCGGATCGGGACGGTCTCGATCGCCAGGCCCTCGGCCCGGGCCCAGGCGTGGAGCTGCGCCATGCGACGCGGGGAGCCGGTGCCTATGCGGGCCGGGTGGGCCAGGTCGGCCTTCTCCAGCAGCTCGGACAGGGTCAGCCCGTCGCGGGCGACGATCGCGTCGCGCGGGTCCTCGCGCCTCGGGACGGCGGCGAGGGCGAGCCCCTCCGGCGCGGCGGTGGGCAGGTCCTTGAGCGAGTGGACGGCGAAGTCGATCGTCCCGGCGAGGAGCGCGTCGCGCAGCGCGGAGACGAAGACGCCGGTGCCGCCGATCTGCGCGAGCGCCTCCCGGGAGGTGTCGCCGTAGGTGGTGATCTCGACCAGCTCGACGCGGCGGCCGGTGGCGGCGGCCACGGCCTCGGCGACCATGCCGGACTGGGCCATGGCCAGCGCGCTGCGCCGGGTGCCCAGGCGCAACGGTGGGGCTTCTGGGGAGGAAGGACTTCCGGAGGAAGGGGGCGCAGTCATGCTCGTCTGACCCGTCATGAGATCATCCTGGTGGTGCTGACGGCCTCAACGGCCATGGGATCGAGGTCGAACAGTTCGCGCAGCGCCTCGGCGTAGGAGGCCCCGCCGGGCTCCCCCGCCAGTTGCTTCACGCGGACGGTGGGCTGGTGGAGCAGCTTGTCCACGACGCGGCGGACGGTCTGCTGGATCTCCGCGCGGGTGCGCGCGTCCAGACCGGGAAGGCGGCCGTCAAGCCGCTCCAGCTCGGCGTTGACCAGCTCGGTGGCCATGGCGCGCAGGGCCACCACGGTCGGGGTGATCGCGGCCGCGCGCTGGGCGGCGCCGAAGGCGTCGACCTCCTCGCCGACGATGCGGCGCACCGCGTCCACGTCGAGGGCGCCGGAGTCGGCGTGCTGGGCGGCGGTGGCGAGGGTCTCCAGGTCGACCAGGTGGACGCCGGGCAGTGCGTGCGCGGCCGGGTCGACGTCGCGGGGCATCGCCAGGTCGAGCACGGAGAGCGGGCCCGCGAAGGCGCTGCGCTTCTCGGCGGCCAGGGCGAGGTCCTCGGCGGTCAGCACGATCCCGGCCGCCCCGGTACAGGAGATGACCACATCGGCCTCGGCCAGGGCGGCGCCGACCTCGTCGAAGGGGACGGCCCGGCCGCCGAGCTGTTCGGCGAGGCGTTCCGCCTTCTTCTGCGTGCGGTTGGCGATGACCAGCTCGGCGACGCCCTCGCGGGCGAGAGTGGCGGCGGCGAGCGAGCTCATGGATCCGGCGCCGACGACGAGCGCGCGGCGCTCGGCGACGGGCCCGGCCACGGCGGCGATCTGCTCCAGGCCGAAGGTGACCAGGGTCTGGCCGGCCTTGTCGATCGCGGTCTCGCTGTGGGCGCGCTTGCCGACCCGCAGGGCCTGCTGGAAGAGCTCGTTGAGGCCACGGGCCGCGGTGTGCTGGTCCTGCGCGAGGTGCAGCGCGTCACGCAGCTGGCCGAGGATCTGGCCCTCGCCGACGACCATGGAGTCCAGGCCGCAGGCCACCGAGAAGAGGTGGTGCACGGCGCGGTCCTCGTAGTGCACGTAGAGGTGCGCGGTGAGCTCGTCCAGGGCGACGCCGGAGTGCTCGGCGAGGAGCGTGGACAGCTCGGCGACACCGGCGTGGAACTTGTCCACGTCGGCGTAGAGCTCGATGCGGTTGCAGGTGTTCAGCAGGGCGGTCTCGGCCACCGGCGTCGCCGCCGCGGCGGCGTGCAGCAGCCGGGACGGCTGATGTCCGGTCAGCGCGGCGCGCTCCAGCAGGCCGACCGGCGCGCTGCGGTGGCTCAGTCCCACGACCAGCAGGCTCATCCCGCCGCCTCCTCGTACTCCTGGCCCCGCTCGTTCCCGTGGCCGCGCCCCGGTTCCACGGCGCGTCCCGCAGTGGAGACTACTGCGGCGGCGGGGGCGGAAGGGACCTCCGCGTCGGCGTCGGCGGCCTCGTCCTCGTCGCGGTACTCGTCGCCGGCCTTGCGCTGCTCGTGGAAGGCGAGGATCTGCAGCTCGATGGAGAGGTCGACCTTGCGCACGTCGACGCCGTCCGGCACGTTCAGGACGGTGGGCGCGAAGTTGAGGATGCTGGTGACGCCGGCGGCGACGAGGCGGTCGCAGACCTGCTGGGCCGCGCCGGGCGGGGTGGTGATGACGCCGATGGAGACCCGCTCGGAGCGGATGATCTCCTCCATCTCGTCGGTGTGGCGCACCGGGAGGCCCGCCACCACGTTGCCGGTGGTCGCCGGGTCGGCGTCGAGCAGCGCGGCGACGCGGAAGCCGCGGGAGGCGAACCCGCCGTAGTTGGCGAGGGCGTGGCCGAGGTTTCCGATGCCGACGATGACCACGGGCCAGTCCTGGGTGAGGCCCAGCTCGCGGGAGATCTGGTAGACGAGGTACTCGACGTCGTAGCCGACGCCGCGGGTCCCGTAGGAGCCGAGGTAGGAGAAGTCCTTGCGCAGCTTGGCGGAGTTGACCCCGGCCGCGGCGGCCAGCTCCTCGGAGGAGACGGTCGGCACGGAACGCTCGGACAGGGCGGTGAGCGCGCGGAGGTACAGCGGCAGCCGGGCGACCGTCGCATCGGGAATACCCCGGCCCCGACTGCGGCGAGTGCCCGCGGCGGGGTTGGGGTTGTGCTGAGTGGATCGGCCAGTTGCCACGGTGCTCCTGAGGGTGAAGCTGGGCTGCGAACGCCAGGCTATGTCTTTGTGAACGCGTGCACAAAGATGGTGTCCGTTTTGTCCACCCGGAGTGATGCGCATCACGCCCACTCCCGTGGAACCGCTGGGCACGCTGTGGAAACGCTGTACGGTACGGCGCACGGTACGCCGTACGCCTCGAGCTCCTGGACAGCGGAACGATTCTGCGTGTGCAGAACCGCCGACCGGCGGCGCAGCTTCGGCCACAGGGCGCACTGGGCCCGGTCGACGGCCGCGCGCACCGGCTCCACGCCGCCGGTCGGCGTGGACAGCGCGCGTCGCAGCAGCCGCGCGGTCGCGCGGGCGTCGCCGAGGGCGGTGTGCGCGTCGAAGTCGGGCAGTCCGAACGCCGCGGTGCAGGCGAGCAGCGAGCGACCGGCCAGCTGCGCGCCGAGGACGCGCTCGGCGAGCGCCATGGTGCACAGCGTCGGCACGTCCGGAACCGCCACCCCGATCCGCGCGAACTCGCGGGCCAGGAAGCCCAGGTCGCATGCGACGTGGTGGCCGACCAGCACCCGGCCGCACAGCAGCTCCGCCAGGTGCGGGGCGATCTCGCGGAACACCGGCGCGCCCACGACGTGCTCCTGGGCGATGCGGTGCACGGCCGTCGGCCCGACCGGGCCTACGGGATCGACCAGTGTGGTGAACTCGGCCTCGACGCGCAGCAGCGGATAGTCGAGCAGCACGACGCCCACCTCGACCACGCGGTGCCGCCAGGGACTGCGTCCACTCGCCTCCACGTCCACCACGGCGAACCCGCGAGCGGGTGGCGGTGTGGGCGGGGGCTGCACGGGGGGCTCCTTGTCGGTCGTCCCCCCGCGGCACAAAACCCCTCGATGGTAAGCGCACCAATGTCAGGCGCCCAACCCGTTACAACGGGGTGAACCGGACATATCTTCCCTGCGCCCGCCCGACTGGAGGCGCAATCGTTATGCGCCCAGCGCCTTGCGCAGGCGCACCGGGTCGACCCGCCAGAAGTCGTGCTGCTTGCCGTCGATCAGCGTGACCGGGATCTGCTCCCAGTAACGGCGGAACAGCTCCTTGTCCTCGTTGATGTTCAGCTCCTCGACCGAGAAGCCGAGCTCGTCCGCGAGCCCGAGGACGACCGCGCGGGCGTCGTCGCACAGATGGCAGTCGGGCTTGCCGATCAGCGTCACCACGTGGTCGGCGGGCTGCTTGGCGCTACGGCGCGGAAGAAGTGGAGCCATGGCCACATTGTGGACCGCCCGAGCAACCATGAGTTAACTCCCCCTCCACGCTGCGGATACGAGTTTCCGGCCGGTATCTGGCTATGCTCGCGGCATGGCCAGGCAGCGGAACACCACGCGGCTCGCGGGCGAAGCCTCCGCGGAGGCAGCCGCGGAGCAGGAGCGACCGACGGGGGACCTCGCGGTCGACCCCGCGGCGGGCGCGTTCTTCGACTGCGACAACACGATCATGCAGGGCGCGGCGATCTTCTACCTGGGCCGGGGCCTCTACAAGCGCAAGTTCTTCTCCAGTCGCGAACTGGCCCGCTTCGCCTGGCAGCAGGCGTACTTCCGACTGCACGGCGCGGAGAACGCCGGTCACATGGCCGACGCCAAGGAGAGCGCCCTCTCCATCGTGCAGGGCCACCGCGCGGCGGACCTCGAGGCGATCTGCGAGGACGTCTTCGACGAGTTCATGGCCGAGAAGATCTGGCCCGGCACCCGCGCCCTGGTGCAGATGCACCTGGAGGCCGGCCAGCGCGTCTGGCTGGTCACCGCAGCCCCGCAGGAGGCGGCCCGCGTCATCGCCGCGCGCCTGGGCATGACCGGTGCGCTCGGCACCGTCGCCGAGACCGTGGACGGCGTCTACACCGGCCGACTGGTCGGCGAGCCGCTGCACGGCCCCGCCAAGGCCGAGGCGGTCAAGGCGCTCGCCGCGCGCGAGGAGCTGGACCTGGCCCGCTGCGCCGCCTACAGCGACTCCGCCAACGACATCCCGATGCTCTCCCTCGTCGGCTACCCCTACGTCATCAACCCCGACGCCGAACTGCGACGGCACGCCCGGCGCAACGGGTGGCGGGTCCGGGACTTCCGCACCGGCCGGAAGGCGGCCAAGGTCGGCATCCCGGCCGCGGCGGGCCTCGGCGCGGCCGCCGGCGGTACCGCCGCGGCGGTCGCCATCTACCGCAACCGGCGCCGCTGAGCGGTCCGCCGAACGCCCCCGACGGACCGCTGACCGGCCGCGGGGAAGCGCTTTTGGCGCACTGAGCGCCCTGCATGCCAACTGACCGGTTCTGACCGGTCCTTGCTCGCGCGTATGCGCGGGATTCTGCCGAGACGCGCCCGGGAAGCCTCCGGAATCCGGTCAGCCCCGGCCCGGCGCGGATCAACTCCGACCAGAGCTCCGTCAACCTGCCGCGACAGAGATGGTCACATTCTGCCACTGGGAGGTAACAGATGTGACTGAAGCGGTGAATTTGGCAACTGGGTGTAGCTGTTGTTGCACGAAGCGTTATCCTCGTGCAGCGGTCCCCACCCTGCACACCACAGTCCTGCCTCTGGGAGTCCCGTGTACCCACACGTCCGTGACGACGCCGGCCTGACCCTGCTGCGCAGCCTGGTGCGTCGGGAGCAGTTGCTCCCGACGCCTGTCCTCGCGGTCGCGGGCGGGCCGGTGGTCGCCCCGCTCGCGCCCCTGCCCACGCCCGTCGTGCTGCGCACCCGCACCGCGG
>NZ_BBPP01000073.1 GCF_000787835.1 Streptacidiphilus melanogenes | reverse complement strand
GAAGTCTGGCGCTCGAGAAGCCGCTGAATGCGTTCGTCTGGTCAAGGACGTGCTTCGCTCGATGCCAGGCAAGGGCTTCGGCGTCCCTCTGGGCAGCCGCCTGTCAGTCCAGGTCCGGGGCCGCAAGAGCGCAGCCCATCGGCCGGAGAGCATCGAGTAGTTCCCGTAACGGTCGGGACATCGCGGGTCGGTCGGTCACTCAACATCCATACCAGGTGTTGCTGACAACCGAGTTGGTACGGCCCGAGCCTTGGCCGACCCGCAAGCGCGAGGCACGAGCGGGTCCCAATCGGGCGGGCACGCCGCCCCGGCCGGGGACGGCACGCACAGCCTTGCTGAGTGGCTGCGTTCGATCCTCTGGCGCCGTGTCCGTTTGCTGCGAACCCAAGGCGCTACGTGACCGCAGCGGCAGGAGATCGTTCCCAGGGCATGATGAAGATCGCGAAGCGGCTGTCGGCCGTTCTTGCCGTGACCGGGGTCGCTCTGGCCTCGGCGTCAACGGCCCATGCCGAAGACACCGTGAAGGCAGGCCCCACGGCCCGTTCGGCAGTGCACACGCTGCACATGCAGCGGGGTGTGCGCGCAGCCGTGCCAGACCAGGCGCGGCAGACGCTGGCCCTGATCGACGCTGGCCAGTGGCCGCCGAACGACGGGTCAGGCACCAGGGGCGGGGAGATCTGGCCCAATCGGGACGGCGTGCTCCCCGTTGCCGACAGCGAGGGCAACCCGATCCAGTATCGGCAGTGGGACGTCAACCGGAGGACACCCGGTCAGGACCGGGATGGACAGCGAATCGTCACGGGCGATGACGGTAGCGCCTGGTACACCGCTGACCTGTTCCGCACTTTCGAGAGGATGCGGTGATCGCGACCGCCGTCACTGGCGGGGATTGAACGCACCTTCTGACCGGCCGGGGCGAGGGTCAGTCCAGGGCGAAGTCCGGCGGCTCGCTCGGGCCCTCTTCCATCGGCCGGAAGCGGGCCCGAACCTTGCCGGGGTCACCTCGCAGCGCCCAGGTCTCGAACTCGGTCGCGGGCCGGCCGGTGACCTTGCGGACTCGGCTCTGCGCGGTGCTGCGCGTGACGTTCATCGACAACGCGATGTCGGCGTGGCTCATGCCCAGGCCGCGGGCTATCCGCACTGCCGCCTCGCCCAGTCCCTCCAGGCGGGGCAGCAGATCGACGAAGGCGTTGGTGATGACCATGGACCAGTCGTCCACCGCGGGCACTGGAAACCTGGACCGCCGCGACACCCTGCCGGTCCGGAGCATGATCAGCGTCTCCAGCACGGTGTCGAAGAAGTCGCCCAGCTCCACGGCGTCCTCCCCGACCGACCAGCCGTAGGGCGGCGTCAGGGCACGGGCCTCGGCAGGCGACAACGAGAAGCGGAGCTCGACCCCGCCGTCGCCACGCCTGCTGTAGGTGTAACGAAACATGGATGGCTGCCCTCCCGCTCTTCGCGGGCTACGCCGCAGGTCAACGCCACGCCGCGAAGGTTCGTACAGCTCTGCTGTATGGATCTTCATACGATGCATCGGGCAGTCTGTGGATAACCTCACCGCTCGCGCAGGCCCCGCCCGAGAGCGCCTCAGGCCGGTGTCGCTGTGGGGACACAAGGCGCGCTCGCCCACGGCTGCCGCTCTCGCCCAGGGCTGCCGCTCGCCCTGGTGGCGGGTCAACCGGGGGTCGGCTCCTTTTCAGTGCCGATGTCCTTGTGGAGGGCGTAAGCCGTCGCCCCGCCCTTCGTCCACGAGCCGGGCCGCGGCCGCGCAGACGGCCCAGCGGGCGGACAAGGAGCGGCAGCAGCATCTTGCCGACGCCGAGCGAACCGTTCGTCAGCTGGAGGCCCAGCAACGCGCCGCCGAGGCCGACCTGGCTCGCACCCGGGCGAAAGCAGACCGCGCCGCCGACCGGCTGCGCGCCGACCAGGAGCGGCTCCACACGTCGGAGCAAACCGTCGACAAGGCCCGCACCGCGGTCACAGCGGCAGAAGAGAACGCAGCCCAGACGCGCAACGCGGCGGAGGCCGCCGAGCAGATCGCCGCGCGGGCCCGGCAGCAGCTGGCTGCCCAGCAGGCCGCCCTCGCCGATCTCCGAGCTGCAGGAGCCGGAAACTAGTCTGCGGGCAGGTCGTCGACGTGCGTGCCGGTGACGAGGTAGATGACTCGCTTGGCGACCGTGACGGCGTGGTCGGCGAAGCGTTCGTAGAAGCGGCTGGCCAGGGTGACGTCGACGGCGTCTTCCACGCTGTGCTGCCAGCGGTCGTCCATCAGGCGCCGGAACAGGGCCCGGTGCAGGTCGTCCATCGCGTCGTCGTCGCCCTCCAGTTCGAGCGCGACTTCGAGGTCGCGGGTGGCGATGACGTCGGCGGCCTTGGCCATCAGGCGCTGGGCGACGTGTCCCATCTCCAGCACGGTGGCGTGCAGCTCGTGAGGGACGGCGTGGTCGGGGAAGCGGCGGCGGGCCAGCTTGGCCACGTTCAGGGCCAGGTCGCCGGAGCGCTCCAGTTCGGCGCTGATGCGCAGCGCGGTCACCACGGCGCGCAGTTCGGTGGCCACGGGCTGCTGGCGCGCGAGGACGGCAATCGCGCGTTCCTCAAGGTCGCGCTGCAGCCGGTCGAGCTTGTCGTCGGCGGCGATGACGGTCTCGGCGAGGTGCAGGTCGGCGTCGAGCAGGGCGGTGGTGGCGCGGCCGATCGCGGAGGCGGCGAGGTGGGCCATCTGCTCCAGGCCGTCGGTGATCGCGGCGAGCTCCTCGCGGTACGCGGCGCGCATTCGGCTCCCCTTTCTCCTGGGCAGTGCCGCCCTCGTGTGCTGGTCGTGTGCAGACAGGGATACACCACCGGAGTGAACCCGGATGGCTCCGGCCCTGGGGCGGGCGAGCGGGCCAGGCACCCGCGGGTAGCGTTCACCACGGCCCGGCGCTACAGGCGATGCCGCCGGGCCACCCGCTTGGGCCGGGCACGGAAGCGAAGGCGGACTTGCTGGTGACGGACGCGGGGATCGACTACCGGGCGGTGTTCCAGGCGTTGCCCGGCATGGTGGCGCTGCTGGACCCGCGCCTGGTGTTCGTGGACGCGAACGCCGACTTCGTGCGCGTCTCCGGGCTGCCCCGCGAGCAGCTGGTCGGCCGGTACCTGTTCGACGTCTTCCCCGACAGGCCCGACAACCCGGCTGGCGGCGCCCGGAACCTGGAGGCGTCGCTGCGCCGGGTGCTCACGACCGGGGAGCGCGACACGATGGCCCTGCAGCGCTACGACGTGCAGTCGCCCGAGCGCCCCGGGGTGTGGCAGGAGCGGTACTGGAGCCCGGTCAACGCCCCCGTCCTCGACGGCACCGGCCACGTGGTGCTGGTCGTGCACCGCGTCGAGGAAGTCACCGAGCTGATCCGCACCCGCGGTCTGCCCGAGCAGGGCCGCGACCGGGCCCTGGAGGCCGAGCTGTACACCCGCGCCCGCGAACTGCAGCAGGTCAACGAGCGGCTCCGGCAGGCCCACGCCCGCGAGCGCGAGGTCGCCCTGGTCCTGCAAAAGGCGATGCTCCCCCACCATCGGCCCCTGCGCCGGCACCGGGCGGCGGTGCGGTACCGGCCGGCGACCGGCGCGCTGAACGTGTGCGGCGACTGGTACGACATTACCGAGCTGGCCGGAGGTGACCGCGTCGGCGTCTCCGTCGGCGACGTGGTGGGCCATGGTCTGGAGGCCGCCGGCGTCATGGGGCAGCTGCGCAGTGCGCTCGCCGCCGCCTCCCGCGTCGCCGACGGCCCCGCCCAGGCCCTGGACGTGCTCGGCCGCTACGCGGGCTTCGTCGACGGCGCCGAGAACGCCACCGCGGTGACCTGCTTCATCGACTACGAGCAGCACACCGTCACCTACTCCAGCGCTGGCCACCCCCCGCCCGCCCTACTACACGCCGACGGGACCGTGACGTGGCTCGACCGAGCCCTGGACCCGCCCCTGGATGCCTCCCCGGACCCGGGCCCCCGCCCCGAGGCGACCACAGCGTTCGCGCCGGGGGAGGTCCTCGTCCTCTACACCGACGGGCTGATCGAGCGCCGCCACCAGGACATCACCACCGGCCTGGACCGCTTGGCCGCCTCCCTCGCCCGCCACCAGGGGGCGGAGACGGATCCCGAGGCCCTGGCCGACGCGGTCCTGCGCGACATGCTGCCCCGCGTCGGCGTCACCGACGACACCGCCCTGGTCGTCCTCCAACTCTGACAACCGCCGAGCGCGCGTGGCGCCAACCGCATCGTCAGGCCGCGGCGGACGAAGGGAACAGCTCCCGCAGACGGTGACGCTGACGCTCACTCAGCTCGCCTACGGTCCGGCGGTCGTTGATTCCGAGCTGGTGCATCAGTTGCCCCGCGTGGATCTTGTCCACCCAGGGGAGCGCCTCCAGCAGATCTCGCACCAGCATGCCCGCGACCAGAGCCCCCTCGTGGTCCAAGGCCTCAGCCAGGGCCCGCCCTTGGGCGAGCTCCGCCAGCAACCGTGCCCGCTCCCCCTCGTCGACCGCCGTGCGCGACTGATGGGAATGACGGTGCAGGAAGTGTCGGTCCACTCATGCCTCCTTCCGATGCCTGGACTGTTCATCCTTCCCGCCCTACCGGCCCGGCTACGCCACGCGGTCCACCGGTTCGGGCAGAAGGCGCACCGGACCACCCTTCCACTGCTTGATGATGTACGCGCAAACTCCGTGTAACGTACTGACCCGTCCCCGTAACCGCGGCAGCTCCGAGGGGAAGAGGAGCAGCCGCGCCTTGCCCTGGGGCAAGCGGCTAGGGGGCCGCCGCGGTCTGTGGGGGACCACGACGGCCCCTAGCCATCCCGCGTCACCCCCCACCCCCGGCACCCGCGTCGAGACCGGGCCGGAATTCTCAGTGCCGCGCCAGCGCATCCCGAGCCGGGCATGCGATTGCTGTGTTCACGCGCTGTGCCTGATGCGTGTCCTGAGGGGCCGCCCGCTCTTTGTACAGGTGAGGTCGGTGATCTTGCACCGGCCGGACCGGTACGTGGAGTGGAGTGAGGGTGTCTCGCAGGACAACGATGGCGTCCGTGGCCGTGATGACGGCGGGAGCGGTGCTCACCGGGAGCGGTACGCCGGCGCATGCCGCGCAATCGGCCTCGATCAAGGTGGCGTGCGGGGACGCGAAAAAGCTGGTCAGCGCGTTCAAGACGGCGAACAAGCAGAGCACCGCCACGATCGTGCTGAATCCCAACAAGAATGCCAACTGCACCTATGCGCTGAGCAACTTGTGGAACGGGCTCAACGCGGGGGTTGCCTTGGTCTCCCGTGGCAAGAACACGGTCGTACAAGGCAACGGAGCCGTTCTGACCCTGGCACCGAAGGCAGACGCTCGCGTGCTCATCAAGGTCAACGCTGGGGTTACCACGCTGCGCAACCTTGTCCTGGCACCCGGCTCAGCCAATGAAGCCCTGTGGGTGAAATCCGGAAAGACCGTGCTCGCCGGCAACACGGAGGCGCGCGGCGGCGACTACCTCCCCATCGAGAGCGGGGCCACGCTGGAGATGGGGGACACCTCCAGCGTGCACGGACACCACACCCACGGCATCTACAACCAGGGCGGCACCTTGGTCATGTCCGGCCGGAGCCGGGTGTACGACAACCACGCAGGGCCGGGCACTGACGGCGGCGGTGTCTGGAACCTGGGCACCATGACTATGAAGGATCACGCCTCCATCTCCGGCAACAGCGTCCAGGGCCAGACCGGCCTGGACCAAGGCGGCAACTACGGAAACGGGGGCGGCGTCAACAACAAAGGCACGCTCACCGTCCAAGACCAGGCCACCATCACCGACAACACCGCGACCCCACGGACCACGGGGGGTATGGGCGGTGGCATCTATAACAGCAGCACCACCACCGTCCCGACCGGCAGCGTCACCGGCAACAAGCCCACCCAGTGCGACGGCCCCAAGCCCGTCACCGGCTGCACCACCTGACCTGCCGGACCAAGCAACCGCTCATGGGCCTCTCTCCGGAGGGGCCCCTCACGTACCAGGCCCAACCGCTGCCCTCACCCCACCAGCCGGAACGTGGCAGAGGAGCAGCAGTGCTGCCAGGTGTGCTGATCGCGGAGAGCCTGCGGCCCGGCGCGGACCTGTGCCGCTCGAAATCACCCGGATCTGGCGTGTCACCATGGCCGACCCGGCGCCCGGGCAGCCGGCCGTGTGGACGCTGATGGACTTCACCGCCGAGGACAGGCCCGCCGAGCAGCTCGCCCAGGGGCGGCTGCTCGGGCAGGAGCTCAGTGTCGCCGTCGACGCAGCGACCCTGCTCGAAGAGGACCTGAAGCCCGCCGGCTGGGCGAGAGCCGACCAGCGCGCCAGCGCGTAGCAGCCCCGCGAGCGGCCGTCGGCTTGCCGCGGTTCACGTCTCCGGGGGTGGGGCGCGGTACGAGCAAGGACGCCCGCGCGACAGCCGCAACCTGGTCCAGGCTCGCACACCTGGCGCGTGGTCTAGACCGACTCGCAGTGTGGTTGCGGGCCCGCAACCACACTGCGGATCCGTCCGCGCTTTCTCCGCTGTACTTGTCCCACCGATGCCTCATGGCAAAGCACCCAAAGTGGGTGCCCCAGGTGCGCTGGCCGGTGGTCTCCTGGGCTCGTGTCCAGCCCGGCGATCTTTCACAAAGTGTGAAATTCACGCGCCTGGAACGCGGTTGGATCGAAGGCGACGGAGGGGGCCACATGGCGGGCGGGGACAGGCGCAGGCGGCCGGAGCCCGGCGCTGCGGCGAGCTGGGCGTTATCGGCCGTGGAGGCCTGGCGTGGGCAGCCGTGGATCGCGCTGGTGCTGGCGGTTCTCCCCATGCTGGTCCACGCCGTGGTGGTGGGCGTCGCGGTGGCGTCGCGCAGCGTGGCGCGCCGCAAGGCGGCCCTGGAGGTGCTCCGGCTGCTGCGCGGCGACCGCGGCCCATGAGCGCCCGGGCACTGCCCGCGGCACCGGGCCGTGGCCCCTCCACGACCGGCTCCGGGCGCCGGGTCGAGGGCCGCGCCTCACTCCGCGCGGTCGATGCCGACCTGGTCGCCTTCGGTGGCCGACGGTCCGGTGTCGGCGTCGCGGCCACAGTCGATGCAGCCGCCCGAGCCGAGCGGCCCCATGCCAGGGGCGAGGAGGTAGGTCACGCCGGTCTCAGTGCAGGATGCTGACGGCTCGGGCGATTACCAGGAGTGAGGTGAGGAGGGCGGCCACGGCCTGGACGCTCATCATGAGTTTGGCGCGGGTCGACAGCGGCATGGTGTCGGTCGGGCTGAACGCGGTGGAGTTGGTGACCGAGACGTAGAGGTAGTCGGCGAGAGTGGGGATCCAGTCGGCGCTGATGCTGGAGCCGTCGGCGACCTCCTGGACGGCGCCGTCGTTCTCGTCCTGGGAGAAGCGGAAGTCGGCCATGGGCAGCTCCTCGCGTGGGGCCTGGGTGCGGGCGACGGGGCCGCCGCGGTCCAGTTCCCAGTAGGCCAGCCCGAACACGATGATGTTGGTCAGCCAGACCTGGAGGGCGGCCACCAGCAGCGCGCCGCCGTCCTTGACGCCGGCGGAGACCAGATCGTGGATCAGCAGTCCCAGGGCGAACAGGTTGCTGCCCGCGATAACGGCGACCAGGACCAGGGAGAGGGTCCGCGAGGCGCGGTTCTGCCGCGTCATGCGTCTGGGGTTGATCACCAGGAGCGGGACGAGCAGGAACACCTCCAAGGTGGGCAGCACGAAGCGCGGGCCAAGGAGCAGGTTCTGCGGCAGCAGCAGGTACAGGGCGACGGCCACGAGTGTGGCGAGGACCGCAGGAAGGCGGGCCTCGCCGCGCCGCTGGTGGCGCGGGTGCCGGATGCGCGCCTGCGCACGACTGCTGGCCATATCGTTGTTCTCTCCCTGCCTCTTCGAGGCGGTCGCAGGCGGCGCCGGGTCGCAAAGGGTGGTCCGCACGGCACACCCGTGCGGACCACCCTGGCGTGGTGCTGTTGTCGGGCTACAGCAGGCCGCCGTAGTACGTGCCGACCTGATTGCGGTAGTCGGCGTCGCCGTTGTGCTTATCAGGCTGATACTCGGGGGAGTCCTTGATCTCGTCCTTGGTGCGGCCGACCTGGACGGTCTGGTTGGCGGTGTCGACCGACAGGATCGTGCCGGCAGGGAGGAGAACGTGCTTGCCGAAGATCCACGGACCGGTGTCCACCACGATGTACTGCGCGCCGACTTCGGCGGAGTGCTCGTCGACCTTGCCGATGTGGCCATCGGTCGCCTCAACCCGGAAGCCGGTGAGCTCGATCCCGGCCTGGTAGCCGGAGGTGGCCTGGTAGCCCCACATGCCGTTATCCACGAGAACCCCTTCGCATGAGACGGAACCCCGATTCGGCCCGAAGCGAGCGAACCGGCCTTGTCTGTCGGCTCCTGACCCGAATCCCGGCCATCATGCGCCGACGCCGAAATCTGCCGTCCTTCGACAGCTCTATGAGCGTCAGGACGCGATCTGCCTGTGCGGCAAGCCTGTGAGGTTGGGGGACCGGCGCCCGGAGGGGAGTGCGATGCAGCGCGTCATCTGCAACGATCTGCGCGGCCGTCACGACCGGGAAGAGCATCTGACCGAACACTAGGAGCCCCTCCCTTCCTCACCGCGCTGTGGTGACAGGACTGCATAGCACCGCAGGTCGTGGGTTAGACGCTTGTTGTGTTGAGATTTCTGTGGGTTGGCGGGTTGGGATGTGGGGCGGTCGCCGCGACGGTGGCCGCGTTTTTGGTAGCACCGTGGTTGTGGTTCGCGGCCGTTCCTTTGCTGATTCTGCTGACTATGGCGGTGGCGGACGTGCTGCAGGTTCGGCATTCGATCCTGCGCAACTACCCGATCCTGGGCCATCTGCGCTTCGCGCTGGAGGGCATCCGGCCCGAGGTGCAGCAGTACTTCGTCGAACGCAACGTCGACGGGCGTCCGTTCGATCGTGACACTCGAAGCATCGTCTATGAGCGGGCCAAAGGGACGGATGCGGAGGAACCGTTCGGCACAGAGCTGGACCTGTACGAGGTCGGGCGGGAGTTCCTCGTGCCGTCGATGGCCCCGGTCGCCCTGCCCACCGAGATACCCCGGGTGCCCGTCGGCGGGCCGGACTGCACCCAGCCGTACGACATGGCGCTGCTCAATGTGTCCGCTATGAGCTTCGGCTCGCTGTCGGCCAACGCCGTGCTGGCCCTGAACACCGGCGCGGCGCTGGGCGGCTTCGCCCACGACACCGGTGAGGGCGGCCTGTCGGAGTACCACCTGCGTCCCGGCGGGGACCTGGTGTGGGAGGTCGGCACCGGCTACTTCGGCTGCCGGACCGCGGACGGGGACTTCGACCCGGACCGGTTCGCGGAGAAGGCGGCGCGACCCCAGGTCAAGTGCGTCTCGCTGAAGCTCAGCCAGGGAGCCAAGCCGGGCATCGGCGGTGTGCTGCCCGGCCCGAAGGTCAACGCGGAGATCGCGAAGGTTCGCGGCGTCCCTGAGGGCCGCACCGTCATCTCCCCGCCGTACCACCGAGTCTTCTCCACCCCGCGTGAGCTGGTCCGCTTCATAGGCCGGATGCGGGAGCTGGCCCGTGGCAAGCCGACCGGGTTCAAACTGTGCGTCGGCTCGCGCCGCCAGTTCCTCGCGGTGTGCAAGGCGATGCTGGAGGAGGGCATCACACCGGACTTCATCATCGTCGACGGCGCCGAGGGCGGCACCGGCGCGGCCCCGCTGGAGTTCGCCGATCACATGGGGATGCCGCTCACAGAGGGGCTGATGACGGTGCACAACGCCCTGGTCGGGGTCGGAGTGCGCGATCGCATCAGGATCGGCGCCAGCGGCAAGGTGGCCACCGGCAGCGATCTGGTGAAGCGGCTGGCTCAGGGAGCCGACTTCACCAATGCGGCCCGAGCGATGATGTTCGCCGTCGGCTGCATCCAGGCCCAGCGCTGCCATACCAACACCTGCCCGGTCGGCGTGGCCACCCAGGACCCGCGCCGAGCCCACGCCCTGCACGTGGGGGACAAGTCGCAGCGAGTACGGCGCTACCAGGAGGCGACCGTCAAGAGCGCTCTTCAGATCATGGCCGCGATGGGCGTCCGCGAGCCCGCGCAGCTGAGCCCGCACATGCTGCACCGCCGGATTGATCCGCACACCATCCGCTCGTATGCGGACATCTATCCCTGGCTGACGCCTGGTCAGCTGCTCCATGACGACGTGCCCGAACCGTGGGCGCGCGACTGGCATCACGCCCACCCCGACCAGTTCACCGTCTGAGATCTCCACTAGGGAGCCCCCGTGGCACGTACCGTCGCCCGAGTCATCACCGACGCCCTGTACGAGCTGGGTGTGCGGCACATCTTCGGCGTCGTCGGCGACGCGCTGAACCCGCTGACCGACGCCATCCGCACCACCGAGGGCCTGGACTGGGTCGGCTGCCGCCACGAGGAGGCCGCGGCCTTCGCCGCCAGCGCCCAGTCGCAGCTGTCCGGAACCCTGGGAGTGTGCATGGGCACTGTCGGTCCCGGGTCCGTGCACCTGCTCAACGGACTGTACGACGCCGCCAAGAGCCGCACCCCGGTCCTGGCCATCGCGGGCCAGGTCCCCTCGGCCGAAATGGGCAGCGACTACTTCCAGGAGGTCGACAACGACCTGCTCTTCCGCGACGTCGCCGTCTACCGCGCCACCGTCACCTCGCCGGATCAGATGCCGCGGATGCTGGAGACGGCGGTCCGCGCCGCGATCGGCGAGCGCGGCGTGGCGGTCCTGACCATCCCCGGCGATCTCGGGGATCGCGAGCTCACCGACCACCGTCCCACCCGCATCGTGCACCCCCGCCCCGTCACCCGCCCCGACGACGCGGACATCCACCGAGCCGCCGAGCTCATCAATGCTGCAGGCCGGGCCACGCTCTTGGTCGGCCGCGGCGCGCGGGATGCGCGCGAAGAGGTGCTCGCGCTGGCCGAGCGCCTGTCCGCACCGATGGTCCTCACCCTCAAGGCGAAGGAGGGCTTCGAGGACGCCAATCCCTACCAGGTCGGTCAGACCGGCCTGATCGGCAACCCTGCCGCCGTCCATGCCCTGGACACCTGTGACACGCTGATCATGCTCGGTACCGACTTCCCGTACCGCGACTGGTACCCCAGCGGCTGCAAGGTCGTCCAGATCGACCTCGACCAGCGCAACCTCGGCCGCCGGACCCCGGCAGACGCGGGACTCACCGGCGACACCGCAGCCACGCTGCGCGCACTCCTGCCCCACCTCAAGCAGGCAGGGGACCGGTCACACCTGGACGGCGCCCGCGAGCGCTTCCAGGAGTGGAGCGCCGACCAGCAGCGCCTGACCGACCCCCGCCACGACCGGCGCCTGTTCGGCCGCCTGCGCAGCGCCCTGGACAACCGCGACCACGACGTCCGCCCCGAGGCCCTCGCCGCCGCGGTCGACGCCTGCGCCGCCGACGACGCGACCTTCACCTCCGACACCGGCATGGCGACCGTGTGGCTCTCCCGCTTCGTGACCATGCGCGGGCGCCGCCGGCTGCTTGGGTCCTACAACCTCGGCTCCATGGCCAACGCCATGCCCCAGGCCATCGGCGCCCAGCTCTGGGACCCCGAACGGCAGGTCGTGGCCTTCTGCGGCGACGGTGGTCTGAGCATGCTGCTCGGCGACCTGATGACCATCAAGACCTACCGGCTGCCGGTGAAGCTCGTGGTCTTCGACAACCGGCGGCTGGGCATGGTCAAGCTCGAACAGGAACAAGCCGGACTGCCCGAGTTCGGCACCGAGCTTGACAACCCCGACTTCGCCGCTGTCGCCCGCGCGCTGGGCCTGACCGGCATCCGGATCACCGACCCCAGCGAGCTCCAGGACAGCGTCCGACGCGCCTTCGCCACCCCAGGACCCGTACTCCTCGACGTCCTGACCAACCCCCAGGAACTGGCTGTCCCGGGAAAACCGACCGTCCAGCAGGGCTGGGGCTTCGCGATCGCCAAGATCAAAGAGACCCTCCAAAGCGACGGCTGAGGGACCTCCCCTCCCTAGATGATCTACTCCAAGGGACTGCTCCGAGACCGATGGCTGTCGTGGATGGACGGGGTGGACGGGGTGGACGCGTCAGGTGATGAGGCTGCGTAGGTCGGCCTGGGCCCGTTCGACGAGCCTCCAGGAGGTGTGGTCGGAGACCCCGAGGTGGCGGCCGCTCCGACGGTGGCGATGGCGTCGCGCACCCGGGCCCGCGTCGTGCTGGTCGGCCGCACCCGCGACGCACACCTGCGAGCCGAGGACGTCCAGGTCGACGACCTCGGACGGGCCCGCTTCCATCTGGTGACCCCGGACGAAGGCCGGGCCGAGGTGGCGCTGCGGCTGGCCGGGGAGCACCACGTCGCCAACGCGCTGACCGCCGCCGCGGTGGGACGCGAGGCGGGCCTGAGCATCGACCGCATCGCCGCGCAGCTCTCCACGGCGAAGCCCGCATCGCGGTGGCGCATGGAGGTCACCGAGCGACCCGACGGCGTCACCGTGATCAACGACGCCTACAACGCCAACCCCGACTCGATGCGCGCCGGCCTGGAGGCGCTGAAGGCCATGGCCCGAGGCCGCCGGGCCGTCGCGGTCCTGGGCGAGATGCGCGAGCTGGGAGCCGAGAGCAACCGCGAGCACACCCGGCTGGGCGAGCTCGTCGCCCAGCTCGGCATCGCCCACCTCATCGCCGTCGGTGGGGCCGAGGCCCAGCTGATCGAGCAGGCGGCCCGGCGCGGCAACGTCGACACCGTCACCTGCGCGGACCCCCAGGCCGCCTCCACCGCACTGCAGCAACTCGTGCTGGCCGGCGACGTGGTCCTGGTCAAAGCCTCACGCGCCGCCGGACTGCAGACCCTCGCAGAACACCTCGCACAGCCCGACGACGCGGCCGCTGATCGCGACGGACACCCCGCCAGACCGCAGCGTCCACCGCGCGGAGAAGGCGAACAGCGTTGCAGGGCGGGCTGACAGATGGGGCGGCCCAAGCCCGACGCCCCGGCAATGCTCTGACGACGCGCTGTTGCCGCACGGGACAGCTGACCGAGGCCGCTGTTGACATCACCGTGCTGCGGGTCCGTACCTCTAGCGTGCGGTGGTGAGGAGGGAGTCGTCGTGGGGGCGGGCGCCGGGAAGCCGGTGGCGGGCGGCCGCGAGGGCGCTGTCGATGTCGCGGGTGCCGGTGGCCACACACAGGGTGTAGGTGACGTCCTCCATGCGGCGCCGCGCCGGCGCGTCACCGTTTTCCGCGCCGAGGGCCGTCAGGGCCGCGTATTCCTCGACCAGCGTGTTCAGGACCGTCGGATGTGCCATCAGCATGAGAACCAACCCCGCTCGACATTGTTGTTAACGGGCGCCCGGCAGGGCCGCCCGACCGGCCGTGTGCCCCTGTAACCCGAATCCATGCACATGTTCTGTGGCCGTGAATCGCCCGCCGGGAATGCCGATCCGAGGGCTTGGAGGGTGTGAAGGTCGTGGCCTCGGGGCACGCGCGGTCTTGATGGCGAGCGCGCTGGCTGCTTTCGACGTGCGGGACCAAGGAAGGGTTTGCACATGGAGACGACCGGTATCTGGGCCTACCGTCCAGACAGCGGCTACCAGCCGGGGACGGACCTGGCGGGGTTCTCGGTGGAGGCCGTGGACGGCCGGGTTGGGAAGGTCGACCAGCACGGCGACGAGGCTGGGGCGGGCCGGATCGTTGTCGACACGGGTGGGTGGGTCTTCGGCGGGAAGGTGCTGCTGCCGGCTGGGGTGATCTCCACTGTCGATGCCGCAGGCCGCGTGGTGTCCGTGGGGAGGACCAAGGACGAGATCAAGAACGCGCCCGAGTTCGACCCCGGTCGGCGTAGGGACGATCCCGACTACCACCAGCAGGTGGGCGACTACTACGCCCGCTTGACGCCCTGAGCTCTCGTGTTGACGCACAAGCAGAAGAAGGATGGGAGCTGATGGGGCGTAAGCCGGAGCTTCCCGGGCTGGTGGAGTGGGCCTGGGCGTGGCAGGAGGAGGCCGCCTGCGCGGAGATGGACACCAGGTTGTTCTTCCATCCCGCAGGTGAGCGGGGCGCGGTGTCCGAGGAGCGGGAGCGGGCGGCGAAGCGGGTGTGCGCCGCTTGCCCGGTTCTGGCGCAGTGCCGTGAGTATGCGCTGGAGTGCGCTGAGGAGTACGGGGTCTGGGGCGGCCTCAGTGAGAACGACCGTGCCGGCGTGCTTCGGGGGCGCCGCCGGACCGCCCGCGCCCGAGGTGCCCGTCCCTCGCCAGTGGCGTCAACCGCTCTGTAGGCCGGGGCGTCAGGGTGTCCGGGATCTGGGCAGGAGGCTGTGGGGGTTTGCTGGGTGGGGCGACAGCACATGATGCGGTGTCAACGGTCGCGCATGCTCGTCACATGGGCGGCCGGTTGTGCGGTCCTGTGCGGTTTCCTGCTCGCGTTGGTCGAAACCGGCTGGCGTCCCTTGCTTCATCTGGACGTGGCGGTTGACCGGAACCTGCACGTGGTCGCGGTGCATCACCGGGTGTGGACGGGGGTGATGCTGGTGGTGAGCGCGGTGCTGGCCCCGGTCGTGCTGAGGGGCTTCCCGGGCTTGGTGGTGCTGAGGTTGTGGTGGGCCGGTGAGCGGGTGGCCGCTGTGCGGGCCGCTGCCTGCGGGCTTGTTCAGGTCGTGCTGGAGCCGACCGTCGGCCGCCCGCGGCCCGCGCTGCCCCAGCCGGTTGTCACGGCGACCGGCTGGTCCTTTCCCTCCGGCCACACCATGACCGCGGCGAGGTTGCTTCCGCTGTTCGCGCCCATGGCCTGGCCTCGCGTGCACCGCCCTTGTCCCACGCCGCCCTGATCGTGTCCACCCGGCATGTCGACGGAACCAGTCGGCGCCTGGGCGTGCCGTTGCTGCGACCGAAAGCGTTCGCGGGACGCTTTGATTTGATGAGTGTTCCCTCCCCTGCCCGGGCAACTGTCGTCGAAGGAGGGCTGGATGGTTTTGCGCACCGTAGAGGTGCTGCTGGCTTTGGTGTTTGCCGTCGTGGCGGGAAGATGCCGTGCGTCGTCGCGGCTGTGCGCGCTGGTGGCGCTCGGCGTGACGTGCGCGGTGATGGCGCTGCTGCCGGACCTGTTCGGGAGCCCGGGAGCGGCCAGGACCGCCGCCGCACTGCTGGGGGTAGGGGTGGCCGCTGTTGTGGGCGGCCTTGCTTTGCTGCTGGTCGCGGACGGGTTGCTGCTGCTGGTGGGACAGGGATTCGGTCGACCTCAGGCAGCGACGGCGGGCGTGGGGCTGATGCTGGCAGCCGCGCTGGTGGTCGGGGTCGTCTGCGCGCGTGGGGGCCGGAGCTGGATGGCGGCCTTCCTCGCGCTGGGGATGTCCACCGTGTACGTCACGGCTGCTTTCTTGTCCTTTCTGGGGCTGACGCTGCTCAGGGCCCGTCCCTGGTCGCGGCGTCGCGCGAGCTACATCATCGTGCTGGGGGCCGGGCTGGACGACGGAGAGATCACGCCAGTGCTCGCGGCTCGGCTGCAACGGGCCTTGGCGGTGTATCGGAGGCTCGTCGCTGCGGGAGGGGATCCGGTCGTGGTCGCATCAGGCGGTCAGGGGCCGGACGAGGACCGGTCGGAAGCCGAGGCCATGTCCCGCTACATGGTCGCCCACGGCGTGCCACAGGAGCGGATCCGTTGCGAGGACCGGTCGCGCAACACCGACGAGAACCTCACCTACAGCGCCGAGGTGATCGAGAGCGACGGGAGCGCCGGGCGGTGCGTGGTGGTCACCAGCGACTTCCATGTCCTGCGGACCGCCCTGGTGTTGAACAGGGTGGGGCTGCGCGGCAGCGTCGTGGGGGCACCGACCACTCCCTCCTACTGGCTCACCGGAGCCACGCGGGAATTCGCCGCCATCATCTGGTACGACCGGCGGGCCTTCCTGGCACTGACCGCACTGCTGCTGCTCCCGGGTCTCGCGCTGTTGCCGCCCATGAAGTGATCGCGGTGGGCAGGAGGATCCCTTGGGGCTCTGCGCCTTCACGGGTGGCGGGGTGGTCGGGGCGGTAGACCGTCAGGCCGGCAGTGGCTTTGCGCAGTCGGATCCGATCGGGGGCGGCAACGGTCTCGCCGTCGACGGCCATGCTCTCGACGTCGCTCAGGTCGGTGATGTCGAGAGCTGGGAGGCGGGCCGCGCGGTAGACGCGGGAGGTGCCGAGTGTTCCGGTGAGGAACGCGAGCAGCAGCCGGGTGCGGGCGAAAGGGTGGCTGCCGTCGATCGCTGGGATGTCGAACTGTCCGCCGTCCAAAGAGCTGCAATGGCTGGGGGCGAAGCCGGGCGGGTCGTAGGTGCCGTTGCCGGCGAAGAGCATCCACAGCGTCCTTGGGACCCCGGAGACGGTCACGTGCACCGGCCGGGCCGTGGCCATGACGTGGACCAGCGCGACGGCGAGAGCCGGCCATTTGCCCCAGCGCTTCTCCAAACGCTCGCGGACACGGACGAGTTCGGGGTAGATCCCGATGCTGAAGGTGTTGAGGAACAGATGGCTCCCACCGCCGGCGCTGACCACCTGCCCCAGGTCGACCGCACTGGCACTACGGGTCCGCACGGCCTGCGCAGTGGAACCGATGGTGTGGGTACCCAGATCGATGGCGAAGTGATTGAGGGTGCCGCCGGGGAACACGACCAGCGCGAGGTTCTCCCTGGCCGCGACGCTCGCGGCCAGATTCACGCTCCCGTCCCCACCGCAGATGCCCAGGGCCCCATCAGCCTCACGGGCCAGTACCGCGGCCCGGTCCAGCAGCGGAGCCAGATCACCACCGTCCTGGCACTCCAGGATGTGGGCGTCGGGGAGCTCCTGTCGTAGATCGTCGACCACGTTCCCGGCCCTGCCGAGTCGTCCGACGGCTCCGGAGCCCGAAGCCCTGTTGACCACGATGTGGAGACCGGCCCCCGTCGGCAGGGCGGGCACGGCTTTCCCGGGCGGGGCGGTGGTGGCGGGACGGTCATTGCGTCGCGGCCACGACCGCAACGTGAGCGCGGCTGTCCCTGCGCCGACCACGGCGCCGGCCAGCGCGGCCGCGGGGCTGTGCGCTGCCGCCCGGACGCGCGACGCCCTCGCGGCCGCGGCGACGGGAACGACCGCGGCGCCCAGAAGCGGGGACTCGATGGCGACGGCCGTCGCGAACGCCGCGACCGAAGTGGCATACCGGTGCGGGGAGAATCCGCAGGCCGACGGTTGCTGCTGCCGTGGCACTCGCCCCGGACCCAGGCCCCTGGCCGTCAGGCCGGCGACAGTGGAGGCGAGCAGAACCGAGCCCGCGCCGCGCAAAGCGGCCCGCCGTCCGGTCCGGCTCCCGCTCGCCCCTATCACGACCGTCCACTCCAGCCCTCGGTCGGCGGCACCTCGTATCAGGCTCGCAAGCCCTACCCCGGTGGCTGCCGGCGACCGGGAAGAGCAGGCCTGCAACAGTCGGATACCGGCGAAGCTGCGCGCGTTCTGCACCCGTGAGGTCCCTCATGAGTCGTTTCTGCGCCACTGGCCCAGCGAGCCCTCGTGCGGTCGCTCCAGCCTGTGACGGCAGGAAGGTTAGCGTTGGGGAGGGTGATCAGAGCTTGCGCCAGCGGGCGCAGGCGAAGGAGAAGCCGCCGAAAAGCACCAGGCCGGCTGCCACGAGGACCAGCAGCCACGGGCCGGCAGGCGTGTCGGCGAAGCTCCGCAGGGTGGCGTCCATGCCCTTGGCCTGCCGGGGGTCGAAGTCGATGGCCGCGATCAACACGAAGATCCCCGCTGCAGTGAACAACGTGCCTCGGGACACGTTGCCGCCCACACCGAGCGCTGTGACGACCTCCCGGGTGCAACGGTTCATCGCCGCGGTGTCCAGCTTCCGAAGGAACCGCCGCTGCAGGGCGCGCACGACGATCCCGACCCCGACGCCGGCCAGCACCACCCCCGCCACTGCCACCAGGGCTCGGCCTCCCGGCAGCTTCAGCGCCGACGCGGTCCAGTCCTGCGACTTGGCGTCGCTGCTCGCCCCACCGCCGTTCCCGGTAGCGTACGCCGCGGTGCCCCAGCACACCGATGCGTAGAAGACAGCGCGGCCCGCGTTCAGCAGCAGTCCCCCGGCCTTCTTCCGTCCGCGGTCACCCGCCGCGAGGGAGGCCCGCCACAGTGCCATGCAGCCGAAACCCACCGCCAGGGCCCACAGCAACAGCGCGCCGAACGGATGGCCCGCGATCTGACGCAGCGCCCCTTGACGGTCCATCTCACCGTATTGCCTTCCCCGGGCGACAGCGACAGCGAGTACACCGATCAGGACGTACACCACCCCCCGGGCCACGAAGCCAGCCCGCCCGGCCGCCTTCAAGGCGTCACGCCGCGAAGACCCGCTCAGCAGCCGATATCTCCGGCCTCGACGGGCCCGTCCACCTCGCCGAGCGTGCGCAAACGCCATGACCGCCTCCTGATCTGACGGATCACCAGTTCCGGCATCCGTGGATACGTGTGCCCCGAACCGGCACGCCCACGCGCCATGACCGCGGCACTCGCGAACGCCGCGACCCGAGCCGGCTAACGGTGCGGGGTCCGGCGCACCGTGAGGAAAGCCCTGCTGTTCGGCGGCCCTGTGCCGGTGAGGATTTCTCGAAGGGAAGGACTACCTTTACCGGTACTGACGGCGGACGTGTCGGGAGAGGTGGGAATGGCGAGGGCGGTGCGAGTCACAGCGGCGCGGATCGCCGAGCTGTGGCGCAGGGGCGTGAGCTGGAGCTGCTGGAGCGGTCGATGGCGTTCGGCGCTGTTCCTTGTGACCTTGATGCCACTCCTGGTGATCATTGCGCCAGCGTCCGTCACCCGGCGTGCCGGTCTTGCGCAGTGGATCACCGACGCGATGAGCCTGACGGGGCAGGGCTCAGCGGCGGTGCGGGAACGGTTCGCGACCAGCGGCCTGACGCTCAGCACAACGACGGCGGGCAGCGTCGCGGCGGTGGCCGTGTTCGGGATCGCCCTGATGGGGGCAGTCCAAGGTGCGTTCGAACGGATGTGGGATCTTCCGCGCGGACCGTGGCACAGCGCCGCCCGCCAAGCCGTGGCGCTCGCCGGACTGCTCGGGTACCTGTTGGCGGCAGCCCGGAGCGGCAGCCGCGCCGGTGCTGCCGCCGCCACCGGTGGCACGCCCGAGGGGGAGCGGCCCGGATCGCGCCCCCGCGGATGGAGCCGGGGGCGCCGGTGAGCCTTGCGGCGATCGGGATGCACATGACCGCGGCACCAGCGGCCTGCTGGCCGCCCGCGCCCCCCGCGTCCCGGCCCAGCAGGGCGTGGCCGCCTCCACGATTGCGAAGAACTGCCGGCATCGGCGGAGCGCTCGCGGCGAACGTGTGGGCTGCGGTCCTGGACGCGAAGGTCCGCCTGGTGACCTCCAGAGTGTGGGGTTCCGCGTCAGGCGGCCGGTACGGGCCGGGCGGCGAGCACCTGCGTGTCAACTACGTTGCGGTCGCGGGCCAGCCACCAGATCAGCGCCCCTGCGACGAGCGCGCACGCGATTATCCATGGTGCAGCGCACCCCGATGTGGAGTCGCGTCGTGCAGATACGGACACCGATCCAGTCGAGCCCCGGCACGGCTTTCATCAGCTCATGCATCATCAGAGAGTCATCTGCCGACTCGCGTTCCAATGCGGTCTGAGCCGGCTGTTCAGCCGCAGTCACCACTGGCCTCGGCGGTATCCGTGGGGCGTGGCTGCCGGGGCCCCGGCAGCCAGCCGGAAGACGCCCTACGCCCGGGTTCCACCGGACGATCCGCCCGCCTGGTCGGAAGCACCGGGGTGAAGGAATCTGGATCACGAGCGCGGCAGCGAGTGCGCCGCGCCGTTCGCCAGGGCCTCCAAGAGAGGCGTATGCCTTGCGCGCAGCGGGGCAGGCGCACTGCTGAGCAGACCACCCGAACCCGAGGAAGGGAGATGCCATGAGCAAGGTCCAGGAGTCGATCGACGTGGGCGTGCCGGTCACCACCGCCTACAACCAGTGGACGCAGTTTGAGGACTTCCCGAACTTCATGGACGGCGTCGAGGAGATCACCCAGATCGACGACCGGCACAACCACTGGAGGACGAAGGTCGCCGGTGCCACCCGCGAGTTCGACACCGAGATCGTCGACCAGGTTCCCGACGACCACGTCACCTGGCGCACCACCAGCGGCGACGTCAAGCAGACCGGCACCGTGTCCTTCCAGCCGATCGACGCCACCCATACCCGCGTCATGCTCGCCATGGACTTTCAGCCTGAAGGCATGACCGAGAAGGCGGCCGACATGATGGGGATGCTCGACCGCCAGGTCAAGGGTGACCTCAAGCGCTTCAAGCACTTCATCGAGGAACGCGGCATGGCGACCGGCGGATACCGCGGCAACCTGTAACCTCACCGCTGATGGCCCTGCCGGTTCCCCCGTCCGGCAGGGCCTATCGCCGATCACGTCGGCCAGCGGCCTCGGTCGGCTGCCCTCGGCCTCAGTGGGCGCTGCAGACCGCCCGGCCCGACAGCCTGCCCGAGTTCGCCCCTCAACTTTTCGCCTCTGTTCGCGGCCTTGTCAGCCGCCCTCCTGGCGGCCCCATCACGCCTCTGCACCCACGGAGGGAGCCGGACGGGTGAATCCGGGCGCTGCCTGCGGGGAACCGGCGGCGCCGTCTTCCAGGCTTGTGACCCTTGTCCCCGCCAGGAGAAGCGGGCGCTGTCGGCGACGGAAGGGCCTTCCCCGTCCGTCAGGAGCATGCGTCCATTCCGTCTGACCCAGTCGGCCCGCGTCCTTGGGCTTCCAACCGACTCGCTCATCAACGAAGGGAAGAAGTTCCCGTGTCCGATGAGGCGATCGCTCCGCTCAAAGAGGACCCCAAGGCGGTGCGGAAACTGTTCCGCGAGTCCCACGTCAAGGGCGCCAACCAGGGGGCCGTGGTCTCGCGGATCCTCGAGGAGCTCACCGTGCACACCTACGTCCCAGGTCGGATGCCCAGGTGTCCTGGGCGACGCTTTCCCGGCCGTGGACGCGCCCGGGGGGTGGAGTGAGGAGGCAGTGGTGTCCACTGACGAGGTGAGCGCACGGCAAGGCCGCGGACGGCGGGCGGCTCTGGTGACGGGGGCTTCGCGCGGGCTGGGGTTGCTGATCGCGCGGGAACTGCTCGGGCGTGGCTGCGATGTGCTGATCTGCGGCCGTGACCGGGAGGACCTGTCCGCGGCCCTGGCCCTGCTGCGCGACGGCGTCACGGAACCGGATCGGGTGGCCGCCCTCGCCTGCGATGTGACCTCGCCGGACGCGGCCATCCGCCTCCTGGACGAGGTCCACGACCGGTTCGGCGGCCTGGACATCCTGGTCAACAACGCCGGCACCATCCAGGTCGGACCGGTCGACACGATGGACGAACAGGCATTCCACGACGCCGTGGAGACCCTGTGCTTCGCCCCACTGCGGCTGACCCTGGCCGCGTTGCCGGACCTGCGGGCCGCGCGCGGACGTCTGGTCAACATCACCTCCATCGGCGGCCGGGTGGCCGTCCCGCACCTGCTGCCCTACTCGGTCGGCAAGTTCGCCGCGACCGGCCTGTCCCAGGGTCTACGTGCCGAACTCGCCGAACAGGGCGTCAGCGTCACCACGGTCCTTCCGGGGCTGATGCGCACCGGCTCCCACCAGGCCGCGCGCTTCCGCGGCGACACCCGGCGCGAGTACGCCTGGTTCGCTGCCGCGGCCTCGCTGCCCGGCCTGTCGATGAGCGCCGAACGTGCTGCGCGGTCGATCATCGACGCCGCCGCGGGGCGGCGCCCCGAGCTGGTGCTCACGTTGGCCGCGAAGGCTTTCGTCCGCCTTCACGGTCTCGCCCCCGCAACGGCAGTGCGCGCCCTGTCCCAGGTGGACCGGCTGCTGCCCGCCGTCCCCGACCCAGGGCACAGCCCGCTGGAGCAGCCGGGTGTGGAGGCCAGGCTCCAGTTCGGCACCGGGTTCATGGACCGTCTCACGGTCCTGGGCGATCGGGCTGCCGCGCGGCTGAACCAGACTCCGCCGTTCCGCCCGGCCGGCGGCGACCGCGGCGCATGACCGATCCGTAACACGCGGACCGCCTCCGGCCTGCTCTGGGGCGCGATCAACGAACGGAGTGTGAGGACGATGAAAGCGGTGACCTGGCACGGGAGACGTGACGTGCGGGTGGAGACGGTTCCCGACCCGGTCCTCAAGGAACCGGACGACGTGATCATCGAGGTCACCTCGACCGGGCTGTGCGGATCCGACCTGCACGTGTACGACGTCCTCGGTCCCTTCCTCGGCGAGAGCGACATCCTGGGGCACGAGCCGATGGGCATCGTCCGGGAGACCGGCGCGAACGTGACCGCCGTCAAAGATGGCGACCGGGTCGTCATCCCGTTCAACATCTCCTGCGGCAGCTGCTTCATGTGCGCGCAGGGCCTGCAGTCCCAGTGCGAGACCACCCAGGTCCGCGAGTACGGCAGCGGTGCGGCCCTGTTCGGCTACACCAAGCTGTACGGCCAGGTCCCCGGCGGGCAGGCCGAGTTCCTGCGCGTGCCCTTCGGAAACACCATGCCGATCAAGGTACCGGCGGGGCCGCCGGACGACCGCTTCGTGTTCCTGTCCGACGTGCTGCCGACCGCCTGGCAGGCTGTCCAGTACGCCGCCATCCCCAAGGGCGGCAGTATCGCCGTGCTGGGGCTCGGCCCGATCGGCGACATGTGCACCCGTGTCGCCGCCCACCTCGGAGCCGGCCAGATCATCGGCATCGACCTGGTCCCCGAACGCCTCCAGCGCACCCAGGCGCACGGCGTCCACACCCTCGACCTGGCCGAACACGGCAAGCACCTGCCCGACGTGATCCGGGACCTGACCGACGGGCGCGGCCCGGACGCCGTCATCGACGCCGTCGGCATGGAGGCCCACGGCGCACCGGTCGCCAAGATCGCCCAGCAGATGACGACGCTGCTCCCGGGCACGTTGGCCGCGAAGATGATGCAGCACGTCGGCCTCGACTGCCTGGACGCCCTCTACCTGGCCATCGACATCGTGCGCCGGGGCGGGACGATCTCGATCTCCGGCGTCTACGGCGGCATGACCGACCCGCTGCCGATGCTCACCTTGTTCGACAAGCAGGTCCAGCTGCGGATGGGCCAGGCCAACGTCTGGCGCTGGGTCCCGGACCTGCTCCCGCTCCTGGTCGACGGCGACCCGCTCGGCGTCGACTCCTTCGCCACCCATCACCTGCCCCTGGCCGACGCGGCATCGGCGTATGCGATGTTCCAGAAGAAGCAGGACGGCGCCGTGAAGATCCTCTTCACGGTCGGACACTGATGCCCCTCGGTGATCGGCACACCTGCCTGCACAGCCGCGCCAGCTCGCGCATCAGCCTGACAGTCCGGTCCGAGTTCCAAACGGGAATCGCTACATCGTTCCTGGCTACCGGGTGGCTCCCGATTTCGCCGGAGAAACACTGGCTCCCGATCAGCACGGAGTCGTGGCTTCCGACGCCCCCGTAGAAATCACGGTTGGGCTTTTGGCCGATGAGCGGCTGGCTGCAACAGTTCGCCGCGATGAACGTCATCCGGTACACGAGCACGCCGACACATGGGAGCGCACGGCCACTGCGTCCCCCGCACGCCTGTGAGCAGATCCCCCGGAGCGGCCCCGCACCACGACGTCCCCCACCAGGTGTCCCGGCCCAGGTGTCCCGGTCGGCCTGGAGCCACCCCACTCCGCTCCCTTGCCGGCGTGCGGGTCCCTGTTGCCTCGGGTGTGGCCGGGGCGGCGTGACATGCTCGTTGCATGAAGCAGGACCGTGAGGACTCGCAAGCACTATCAGCGGCAGGAGGTCCCTTCTCCTCGGAGCGCTACCTGGCGCGCCGGCGTCCAGCAGAACAGGGTGCCAAGGCCGGCCTGGGTGCCCAGGTGG
>NZ_BBPP01000074.1 GCF_000787835.1 Streptacidiphilus melanogenes | reverse complement strand
CACAGGCTGCTTGCGGAGCCGACCAGGAAGTCGAAGCCCAGACCGTCGTCCCCGGGTGATCTCGGGGATGCCGGGGCCACCTCTTCCCCACGCACCCCGATCGTCCCGCTGTGGGGGCATGAAAGCGCAGGGGTGGCGGTCAGGTGACGATGCCGTGTTCCCAGGCCCAGGCTGCGATCTCCACGCGGTTGCGGGCGGGTAGTTTGTCCTGGATCCGGCTGAGGTGGCTTTTGATGGTGCTGAGGGAGAGGACCATCTGCTCGGCGATTTCGTTGTTGGTGCGCCCGCGGGCGACCAGGTTCAGGACCTTGAGTTCCTGAGGGGTGAGGCGTCGTGCCGCGGCGGCCGCGGTCTCGGCACGGGACGGCTTGCTCAGGTGCTCGAGGAGTCTGACGGTGACGGACGGCGAGATCAGGGAGTCGCCCTTGACCGCGGCGTGTACGGCTTCTATCAGCAGGCGGGGGCCGGAGTTCTTGACCACGAAGCCGCTGGCGCCGGCCCGCAGGGCTCCGTAGACGTACTCGTCGAGATCGAAGGTGGTGACTATGACGATCTTCGTAGCGGACGTGGCAGCGTCTGGTCCCTGACGCAGGCGCTTGGTCGCCTCGAGGCCGTCGAGCTTCGGCATGCGGATGTCCATCAGGCAGACGTCGGGCTTCAGCCGGCGTACGGTCTCGACAGCCTCGAGGCCGTCGGATGCCTGGCCGATCACCGAAATGTCCTCCTGGCTGTCCAGGATGAGCTGGAATCCCGTCCGCACCATCTCCTGGTCGTCCGCGATCACTACCGAGACGCTCAACGCGATTCCTCACTCCGTACCTTGATGGTCACTGCTCACGTCTTGGGCAGGGACGCCGTCAGTTCCCAGCCGCCCTCGGGCATGGGACCGCAGGTGAGCTCGCCCCCCAGCTCGGCCACTCGCTCCGACAGGCCGATGATGCCGAAGCCACTGTGCCGGAACCTTCCACGGCCTCGGTGCGGTCCGGTGCCGTTGTCTCGCACGCGGACGATCAACCGGTCTGCGTCGGTCGCCAGCATGACGTGCACGGCGGTGGCCGTACGGGCGTGTTTGCGGATGTTGGTCAGGCCCTCCTGGACCAGCCGCTCGACGGACTTGGCCAGTTGTGGTGACCAGTCGGAGCTGTCCACGTCCCGTGCCTTGTCAAGCCAGGCGTGCTGTCCGTGT
Organism: Streptacidiphilus melanogenes; assembly: GCF_000787835.1. Lineage (GTDB taxonomy): Bacteria > Actinomycetota > Actinomycetes > Streptomycetales > Streptomycetaceae > Streptacidiphilus > Streptacidiphilus melanogenes. The sequence goes on along the minus strand of NZ_BBPP01000074.1, from coordinate 21,660 downwards.
GCTGGGAAGCGGTGAACCAGCTCCTCGATCGCCCTCAACGCAGGGGTGACTGGTGCCGATGCCCCGGGGCCTCCGGGCTCGCGGAGCAGGCGGACCATCTGGCCCATCGCCACCAGTCCTTCCTGTCCCGTCCTTTCGATGTTGGAGAACAGCTGGCGGGCCACAGCCGGGTCGCGCCCGACCGTGTGCTCTCCGGCCTGGGCCTGGACGACCATGGCCGTCACGTAGTGGGCCACATGGTCGTGCAGGTCGCGGGCGAGGTCCAGGCGTTCGGACTGGCGCACCCGCTCGGCAGTGGCCTGGCGTCTGCTGTCCTCGGTCCGCAGGTAGCCGCCCAGCAGGACGAAGCTCACGGGAAGCAGCGTGAACAGCTGGTCGAGTCCTTCGAGCAAGGGCAGATCCGACAGCGCCGGGGCGCGGTCGGCAAGGCGGGCCACGGCCACGAACAGCGGCACCGCCGACACGGTGAGCGGCAGCGGCCGTCCGTACCGACAGGCCATGCACAGCAGCACCAGGAGTCCGATCAGTTCGGCCCATCCGGGGGTGCGCTGCAACACGGTGTGATCCACCAGTGAGGTTGTCAGCAGTGAGCCGGCTGCCGCGGTGACGGACAGCGCGCAGGCCATCGCCTGCCGGCCGCTTCGGTACGCCGACATTGATCCGGCGGCCGTGGCCAAAGCCAGGGCGCCGCTGGCGACGACTGCGAGCCCGATTCGACTGCGGCTCACCACGCCGGCGTCCAGCACCATGAGTACCGCACCGACGAAGGCTGCGGCCACGGTCTCCGGTGCACGTCGCAGCAGTGTCAGGGGCATGGGGAGGAGGATAGACGACCGCTCACGGCCGGCGGCGAGCGGGAGCGGGTACGTACTTTCGGCCGATGCCCCTCCGAGGAATGCGGCCTTTCGGCCGCTGCGAACCTGCCGAACCCACCCGAGAATGAACCGCGTACCAAACGGTCGATACGCCATCAGGAGGCGTCGTGAAGTCCGCCGGTTCCCGCACCTACGTCACGTCATTGCTTGTGGCCGGTGCTTCGGCCTTGGCAGCGGTGTTGATCGCCGGATGCGGCCTGTTCGGCAAGAGTTGGGACGTGAAGATGGAGGTGACGGGACCCGGAACCACCGACGTCAGCTACAGCTTCTCCGGCGAGACCGACCCGAAGACCGCAGCGCAGCAGCGCTTGCCCTGGACCAGGGCGCAGAATGTCGGTTTCGGATTCAACGACCTGGGCGTCAAGGGCGCGGCCCCTGGCACGATCTGCCGCATCTACGTCGACGGCAAGCTGAAGGATCAGCAAAAGCCTGACGCCAGGGGTAATCTGACGTGCTCCGTCAACGTCCAGAACTGATCGGACTGGCAGGCTCTGAGACGACGGGATGGGAACTGGCGTGGCGTCAGTGGGGGAGCGGCTGAGTCGAAGCCGGGAGCGGGCGTTCATCGGGCGGGACAAGGAGCTGGCCTGCTTCGGGGAGGCTTTGGCCGGGGCTGCGCAGGCGCCGTTCGCGTTCTATCTCTTCGGTCCGGGCGGCATCGGGAAGTCCGCGCTGCTGCGCCGTCTCGCGGACCAGTGCCGTGCGGCGGGGCGGCTGGTTCTCGAACTGGACGGTCGTTTCGTCAGTCGTGACCCGGCTGACTTCGAGCGCACGGCCGCTCCATTTCTCGAGGTCTCCGGCATGGTGCTGCTCGTGGATTCCTTCGAGCACTGTCAGTGGCTGGAGAGCTGGCTGTGGCAGCAGTTCCTGCCCCGTGCGGCGGACGAGACTCTGGTGGTCCTGGCGGGCCGGCTGGCGCCGGAGCCGCAGTGGACCGCCGATCCTGCGTGGTCCGAGATCTTGTACGTTCGTGAACTGGAGCCGTTCTCCCTGGAGCAGGCTCGGAGCCTGCTGGCCACCACGGGGATTACCGGCTCGCTTCGGGAGGAGATACTCCGTTTCGCCGGTGGGAACCCGCTGGCCCTCTCCCTCGCCGCCGCGGCCGGAGCTGCGGGCTGGAGCGGTGAAGGGATGCGGGCACCGTCGGCCGAAATACTGCGGACCTTGCTGGCCGGGCTGGTCGGTGAGGTTCCGACGGCGGCTCACCGCCGGGCACTTGAGGTAGTGGCACAGGCTCATTCGACCTCCGAGGAACTCCTTGCCGCGGTCCTGCCCGAGGAGGACTCCCATGACCTGTTCGACTGGCTCAGGAACCTACCCTTCATCGAGTCCACGCATCGCGGGCTCTACCCGCACGACGCCGCACGCGAGACTTTGGTAGCCGACTTGCGCTGGCGGGCACCCAATGCCTTCACAGCGATGCGCCAGCGACTCGCGGAGGAGTACCTGCGACTGCTGCGCGAGGCACCCGAAGAGCGCGTGTGGATAGTCACCGACGAAATCTTCTATCTCTTCCGCGAGTTGGAGAGTCTCTCGCGCTTGCGCGCCTGGTCCCGCGAGAACGAAGTGCACGTGCGCCCCCTGCAGCCAGAGGACATCGATGTCGTCCTGCGCATGTCCGAAGAGACGGAGGGGATCGAGTCCGCGGACCTGGTGCGCTACTGGATCCAGCGCCAGCCGCAGGCGTTCAACGTCTACCGTTGCGTCGCCACCGGCCAACGCGTGGCCTTCACCGCCCGACTCGTCCTGCCTGCTCCGCCCGATCCCCTGGATCTGGCCACCGACCCCGTGGTCGCGGCGGCGTGGGCGCACACCGAGTCCACGATGCCCGTCCGCCCTGGCGAGCACATCGGCATGACACGCTTCTCCGTCTACCCGGGGTATTACCAGGTCCCCTCCCGGGTGATCGATCTGAGCAACTCCCGGGCCCAGGCCGAAGCCGCCCGGGCCCGCGGGCGGGCGCACGGCTTCGTCGTCTACCGGGACGCCGACGCCTGGGCCCAGCGCTTTCGCGGGGTCATGCACGACTGCGGGGCACGACCGCGCGTCGGCGACCACACCTATGGGCTGTTCGTCAACGACTGGCGGCAGGTGCCCGTCGAGGCGTGGTTGCGGCACCTCATCACCGCGACGGACGTGCCGGCCCCGGCCCCGTCCGGCTCCTGGGGTGTCTCGCGCGCCGGGTTCGACCAGGCGGTGCGCGAGGCCTTGCCGCTGTGGCGCGATGCGGCCACCTTCGCCCACTGTGCGCTGACGCGCACCCGGCTGGCGGCGGACTTCACGGATCCTGCCCGGGAACTGCGCGCCCTGCTTCGGCGGACGGTGGACGGATTGGTCGCTGACCCGCGCAGTGTGCGTGCGCGGGACGCCCTGACGGCCGGCTACTTCTCCGGCGCGCCTACCCAGGAAGCCGCCGCCCGCCGTCTGGGCCTGCCGTATGGAACCTACCGACGCCACCTGCGCCAGGGTCTGGATCTGCTCTGCGAAGCCCTGTGGCAGCAGGAGCTGCACGGTCCCCGATAGGAAGGCGTGGCCAGGAAGGCGCCCCTGGCCCCACCTATCGGATCAACGGGCTCCACTGCGGCGTCACGCGCACGCCCGACCGGGGCTATCTCATTCAGATTCCCAAGCCGTACAGCAGCCTGCTCGCCAAGCGGCTGTAGGCCTGAAGAGCCCCCCCGACGCTCTGTCCGAAGCGTCGGGGGGCCTTCTGCTGTCCAGCTCCTCGAAAGTGTGTGGACAGCAGTCCCACCCGGGTCGTGCAGCGGCACGGAAAATCCCGGGGCAGGCAGCCCTACCGCCCAGTGGATGGGGACATGAGCGGGGGCCGACAAGCCAGGCGGCCCCCGCGCCCCGCGGGGGGCATAGCAGGGGGCGCCGGGTAGCCGGTCGGTCGACTACGGCGCAGGGACTTCCCTGACCAGGCGGGAGGACCAGTCGCACCAGTAGAGGCCGGGCAGGAAGGCGCCCGGCCTCGTCGAGGTGCTCCTCGACGTAGGGGATGGTCGCGTCGCAGACCTCGATGGCCTGGTCGAAGAACTGCGTCTTCTCGGGGTCGGCTGAGTAGCTCCAGCGCGGGTTGTACGGGGCCGTCCGCTTGAGGATCCGGGTCAACACATGGGGGCGATCGGTGGTTTCCCCGCTGACGAGTTCCCGAGCGTGCTCGATGTCCTCTGGCTTAGTCAGTTTGATGACGAATTGTGCGTGCGTGATATCGGTCATCACGAAGTAGGCGGGGCTTTCGGCAGCGGCATGGGAAGGCTGGTGGGCAGGGGTGCTGGCCGTCGAAGGCTGGGCGCTGACCAGGGCCAGCAGCCCGACGGCGGCGAGGCTCGCCGCCTTGGTGAACACGCGTCGCATGGAGTTCGCTCCTCAATCTTGGGCATCGTGCACGTCACGATGGGCCACTAAATGCATTGAATCAGTAACGATGCGTAATCAATGCGTAGCCATGCCGAAGTGCGTTCGCGTCGCTGTTGGTCTTCACCGCGCCCGCTCATGGAGGGAAAACGGGCAGTCATTCGCCGGGGCCGTTACTCGGGTTGAGCTCGCCTTGTCGTAGGTGCTGGCGGACCTTGATCCCTGCGGTATGACATCGGGGTGCGATACGCGCAGGGGGGGGCGGGTTCACTGCCCAGGAGCAACAGCGTCGGGAGCGGGTGCGGCTGGAGGTCGCCGAGCGGTTCGAACGCGGTGACGGAAACAGGGTGATCGCCGTCGACTTTCGGGTGACCGTGCGGTCGGTGGAGCGGTGGCGGCGGGCCTTGCGGCAGGGCGGTTCGGCCGGCCTGGAGTCGAAGGGACCGCAGTCGCTGCTTCGGCTCAGCGAGCGGCAGTTCGCCCAGCTGGAGCGGGAGTTGGGGAAGGGGCCGCTGGCGCACGGCTGGGAGGACCAGCGGTGGACGCTGGCGCGGATCAAGACACTGATCGGCCGGCGGTTCCACGTCCCGTTCACGGTTCAGGGCGTGTGGAAGCTGATGCGGCGCAACGGCTGGCCGTGTCAGCAGCCTGTCCGCCGGGCGATCGAGCGTGACGACGGGGCGGTCGAAGAGTGGAAGAGGCAGGTGTGGCCGCAGGTAAAAGCCTAGCGGCGGCGCTCGGAGCCTGGCTGGTCTTCGAGGACGAGGGCCGCGTGCCCGCACCTGGGGACGCCGTGGCCGGGCACCTGTCGTGCGGGTGTGCGGACGATCCCGCCGACGGATCTCGATCGCCGTCCTGACCTGCTACAAGCCCGGTGAGCGGTCCAGGCTCATATACCGGCCCCGGCTGGACGGCCAGGTCAGGAGCAAGGGCCGCAAGAGCCTCGCATGGAGCGACTACCGTGACCTGATCCTCGCGGCACATGCCCGGCTCGACGGCCCGATCGTCCTGATCTGGGACAATCTGAACTCCCACCTGGCCGCTGGCATGAGGGAGTTCATCGCCGACCAGGACTGGCTCACCGTCTACCAGCTGCCCGCCTACGCGCCCGACCTCAACCCGGTCGAGGGCATCTGGTCCCTGCTGCGGCGGGGGTTCCTGGCCAACGTCGCCTTCACCGACCCCGACCACCTCGTGCGGACGGTCAGGCGAGGCCTACGGAAGATCCAGTACCGGCCCCACCTCATCGACGGCTGTCTGGCCGAGACTGGTCTGATCATTGCCCCACCCTGATCGCCCCCTGAGTAACCCGCTCGTCGTCGCGTTCACCCGGCATGGGGCGTGCCTTGGCTGCCGGGAGCGTGCAGAGTCCGCTGGCCGGGCTTTCTATTGCGTGCGGGTGCGGGCGGGTGTGTGCTGGAAGTGCGGACACATGGGGAGCCATGACCGTACGAAGAGGTCCGCATGGGCAATACATGGATTTGTGAGAACTGTGGCAGCCAGGTCACGCCGGAGTCTGCGTGCTGCCGCTGTGGCGGCGCATTCGGAGCGTGAGGGCTGGACAGTCCTGAGCCCACCGGGCTCTCGCCTACGCCGGCAACCTCCCTCACCTCCCCGTCCGCCGGATGAGCACGCTCTTGCCAGCGGCGCAAGGCCCAGCACGGCCCACGGATCGCCAGCCGACTGTTGGCGGAGGCGGGTCCGGGCAAGGACATGGGCGAGGGCGTGAACAAGAGGGAAGGGATGAGCGAGCATGAACAGTGACAAGTCGTCAGGCGGCGGGGCGCCAGCGACACCCGTGCAGCCTCCCGAGCAGTCGGGGCCGCAAAACAAGTTGCCAGCGCCGTCGAGCCACGAATCCTCGGCGGGCGGAGTGGCGCCGGGGCCGGATGCTTCGCCGGAGCCACCCCAAGAGCCCGCTCCGCCGACAGCCGAGGAACCACCACAGGGCCCTGAGCCGCCACCCGAAGCACCCTCCCTGCCGGACGGTGGGCCACCAACGGCCCCGGTGTCGCTGGAGACGGACGGACTGACGATAGCCGTGGGCGAAGCACTGGTCGACTTCGCGCCGGAACCCGGGGACGCCACCGAACCGCCCGAGACCATCCCCATCGAGCGTGAGGAGTAGCCGCTGCCTTCGACGGCCGAGCGCGAGTGGATGGGATCGCGTGGCCGTCACAATGGCCGACCGCCCTGGTGCTCGGCACCAGCTACGTAACGTGGTGCTGCGGATGCGTTGCTTCTGGAGTGACTTCAGGCTGCTGGGCTGTAGTCCTGCTGGTAGCGGGCCGCGTGTTGGCGTTCGCGTTCGCCATGCCAGGTCCACTGGCCCATGCACATCGTGAAGTATCAGGTCACGGGCCTGGTGTGAACCCCAGAGATCAAGGTCCGTCAGCACCTACGACAAGGCGAGTTCAACCTGAGTAGTCAGCAAGTGGCGGTTTCGCGCTATCTCCTCCGGCCTCCTACTTGGATCGTGTCCTATGTGGTGAGTCGGCGGTAGAAGATGAGGGCGGCGGCGAGGCCGGCGAAGGCGAGGAAGTGTTCGGCCTTGCGTACGTAGCGGCGATGCAGTCGTCGGCAGCCGGCGAATCAGGCGGCCTGGCTGTCGTGGAGGTCGAGGCTTCACCGCCCGCAGCTCAGTCTCTGCATGTCACAGAGGCCGATCGAGGATGACAACTGCCATACACGGCCAGGGTGTGTTCATGGCCGCGCGGACCCCACCCGAAGGAGTGGAACCCGGGCGCGACACTTAAGTCGCACTACTGAACCACCGATACGTTGAGTTAAGCAGACCAAGGCCCGGCAAATCAGACCCGACCCGGCGTGGGCGGAGGATCGAGAGGGGATGATCGTGGAATATCGTGATCTCGTCGTCGAGGGCGGCAAGCGCTGCGCGAAGTCGGATGCAATGGGGCTTGCGGCTTGTCCGGGAGCATCCGCACCCGCACCGCAGCCTTCTGGTCTATTTGGGTCAGATGTCCGATGACGACGTCGATGCCACACTCGGTCGATCGCCGCCAGGCGCTGCGTCAGGGCGCCTTCTTGATTACTGCTGTTGGGGCACTGTCGCTCTCGGGTGAGGCGCGTGCAGACGCGCAGGCCCCACCCATCCAGCAGTGCACACCGCCCACGAGGCTGCCGCTCCAGCCCGAGTTCCCCACCTCGCCGCCCGACGCATTGCCGGCGCCCGTGCGCAGGAACCTCGAGACAGCAATGCGCGCAGCGATCAAAGTGGTGTCGCCAGCACCGCGGTTCCGCGGATTCGGTGCCGTACTGGTCAACGTGGATGATGGTCGGATCGTCGCGGAGGCGAAGGGGGGCGACGGCCCCGGAACGAATCATGCGGAGCTCAATGTGCTCCGGAACTTCGGCCTCTTGCACCCCGATGGGGAGGCTCTGCATAAGACTGTTTTGGTGACGACGGCCGAGCCATGCCCTATGTGCGCGACGTGTGCCATCTTCTCACGGGTGGCCGGCGTGGCGTACGGAACCTCGCTCGAGTTCCTCATCGGACATCCACCCACCCGCATGCCGATCCGGATCTCGATGCCTCAGGTCGTCGCGACGGGCCCCCTGCCGAACATGCCGGTGGTCGGGGGCGTGCTCCGCGAAGAGACGGATCCGCTCTTTATGTGACCTTGCCCCGGGCGCTCCCTGACCGGCATCGGGGGCTGGCGGTGTCACTGAAGGATTTTCCGGACGGGCCTCCGGCTCGATCGAGAAGCTAGACGCGCCGCCTGCTGCATCGAAGCCGAGGAGCGTCTTCCCGGACTGGACACCTCTATCCGCACCACATGGTGACCGTTATGCGCCACTCGTCGTGGCACGTTCGTGGCACGACGGCCAGCCACAGCTGAGTGCCTCAGGATCGAGTCCGGACTTGCGCCCCGCACCCCGGCATGGCGGGCATTGGGGCCGTGCCTGACCGCTGCGACGTCTTCCCGTCCTCCGGGCGTCCGGGCGACGGGGATGCAGAAAGGCTTAAAGGCTTCACTCCAGGCATCAGTCATAGTCGAGAATCGAGAGGGGATGATCGTGGAATATCGTGATCTCGTCGTCGAGGGCGGCAAGCGCTGCGCGAAGTCGGATGCAATGGGGCTTGCGGCTTGTCCGGGAGCACCCGCACCCGCACCGCAGCCTTCTGGTCTATTTGGGTCAGATGTCCGATGACGACGTCGATGCCACACTCGGTCGATCGCCGCCAGGCGCTGCGTCAGGGCGCCTTCTTCATTACTGCTGTTGGGGCACTGTCGCTCTCGGGTGAGGCACGTGCAGACGCGCAGGCCCCACCCATCCAGCAGTGCACACCGCCCACGAAGCTGCCCCTCCAGCCCGAGTTCCCCACCTCGCCGCCCGACGCATTGCCGGCGCCCGTGCGCCGGAACCTCGACACAGCAATGCGCGCAGCGATCGACGTTGCGAAGGGGGCGGCTCATTCATTCGGCTACGGCGCCGTACTTGTCGACGTGGGCAATGGTGAGATCGTCTGGAGGGCGGCGAACACCGGCGGCGCCGACCCGTCGGCACATGCGGAGCTCAATGCGCTCCGGGGGTACAGCATCAACAAAGGCAGCTTTACTGCCGCCTCCACGACCGTCTTGGTGACGACGGCCGAGCCATGCCCTATGTGCGCGACGTGTGCTGTCTTTGCGCGCGTGGCCGGCGTGGCCTACGGGACCTCGCTTGAGTTCCTTATGGCACAACCAGGCAACACCGTGCCAAGGATCTCAATGCCTCAGGTCGTCGCGACGTTGCCACCAGGGGATCCCAGGACCAGGATGCCGGTGGTCGGGGGCGTGCTCCACGAAGAGACGGATCTGCTCTTCAGCAGGAAGTAGCCCGTCACTGACGACGCCCTCGCCGGTGTCCGGGTTGGGGCAACCTCAATGCCCGGAATCGACCCGGCACCGCGCGGGGAGATACCAACGCTCCGTTGAGTCATTGCCACTCCTTACGCTGCTACCCGTGGGGTGCGCCATCCGAGTGTCTTTCGGGGCCTGGTGTTGAGTGTTTGGGCGACGGCTTCGAGTTCGTTCGAACTCCAGCGGGACAGATCTGTGCCCTTCGGGAAGAACTGACGAAGCAGCCCGTTCGTGTTCTCGTTCGTGCCCCGCTGCCAAGGGCTGTGCGGGTCGGCGAAGTAGACGGCCATGTCGGTGTCGGCCTTCAACTGGGCGTGCTGGGCCAACTCCTTGCCGCGGTCCCAGGTCAGCGTCCGGCGCAGTTGCCCGGGAAGCTCGGTCATCCGTGTCGCGAGGGCCTTCCTCATGGCCTCAGCGCCGTAACCGCCCAGCGCCGGGCCGTTCTTGGTTCGCGGCTCGATTCCGTAGCCCTCCATGCGTGGCAGGTGGACCAGGACCGTGAACCTGGTCGTGCGCTCGACGAGCGTGCCGATCGCGGACCTGTTCGTCCCGATAATGAGGTCGCCCTCCCAGTGACCAGCAACCTCCCGGGTCTCGGCCTCGGCGGGACGCTCGCTGATCATCACCTCGGGCGTGACGTGGCCGCTCGGGCGGCGGCGCGACCGTGCGCGCGGCACGCGCAACGCTCGCCCGGTCCGCAGGCATGCGACGTGCTCGCGTTCCAGCGCGCCGCGGCCCTGGATGTAGAGGGCCTGGTAGATCGCCTCGTGCGAGATCCGCATCGTCTTGTCGTCGGGGTGGTCCAGCGGCAGCCGATTGGCTATCTGCTCCGGACTCCACGCCGTCGCCCAACGCCGGTCCTGCCGGTGGGGCTTGTTCCGTCCCTTCCACTTCACCACCGGGCCGTTGACCGGCGTCCCGTCGGGAGCCTTGACCCGCCCGGCCAGCCGCTCTTGCACGTAGTCCCGCAGCCGCTCGTCGGCTCTGGTGGCGATGGCCGAGCCCAGAAGCGGCCTGCCCTGGCTGGCGATGCGCCGCGACCATCCCGGAAACGCCTCCCAGATGCTGCGGCGGCTCGGCCTCGGAGAGATCCCCCTGACCCACGACGCCTTCCACGAACTCCAGCCCTGGCGGGCAGCAGCTCACCTCGAAGAACTCCTGATGGCCAGCGGCGCCCTGCCCGCCGTCGACAAGCACATCTGCTCCTTCCAGCGATGGCTGCCCGGCCACCTGGCCGACATCACCGATCCCGAGCACCTCAAGACGATCAAGCTCTTCGCGACCTGGCACGTCCTTCCCCACCTACGGGAACGAGCCGACCAGAGCCACATCACACCGAGCATCCGCCGCTTCGCAACCGAGCAGATCAAGCACTCGACCACCTTCCTGCAGTCGGCTCAGCACCCGGGACAGCACCCTCGCGTCCTGCGGCCAACTCGACATCGACGCCTGGTTCGCGGACAACACCGAACACGGCCGCACCTGCCTGAGGCCCTTCCTCAACTGGGCCAAGAAGAGCCGCCGATGTCCACACGCCCTGTCCATCCCCACCATGAAGATCTCCAGACGACCCGCACTGAGCGAGGACGAGCGCCTGGCCGCACTCGGCCGACTGCTGACCGACACAGACACCCCGATGCGCCTCCGTGTCGCCGGCGTCATCGTCCTCCTCTACGCGCAACCCCTGACCCGGATCGTCCAGCTCACGGTCGACGACGTGCTCCACGACGGAGAGACCACGCTTCTGCGGCTCGGGGAGCCCGCCTCTCCCGTCCCCGAACCAGCGGCAGCCCTGCTACTGGCCTACATCGCAGACCGCGACAACATGAACACCGCCACCAACCAGGCATCCCGCTGGCTCTTCCCCGGCCGCCGGGCCGGACGGCCGGCCCGTCCCGACCACATGTCCTCACGACTGCGGGAGATCGGTATCCCGGTCGCCGCCGCCCGCGGCGCCGCCATCCGACAACAACTCCTCGAACTGCCCGCCCCCGTCGTCGCGGAAGCCCTCGGCTACCACGACAAGACCACCAGCCGCCTCCTCAGAGAAAGCGGCGGGACCTGGAGCCGATACGCCGCTGGCGACCACAGCCGGTCACCGTCCGGCTGGACGCCGCGGGGAGCTCACGGGGCCGACAACACACCGTCATCCCCGTCCAGGCCAATCACCCACGTCTAGCCAATCCCCCGGGGGAAGGCCGCTCTCAACCAGATGCAGGCGCCGAATGAGTTCCTCCAAGACCACCTTGAGCGATGCCTTGTCGCCCTCAGTTAGAGCCATTGAGTTGGGGGAAACCTTTCGCTCGTCGCTTCTCGCACCCCACTTCTTGGCCATCCCGAAGTAGGCCGAGGAGACGTTGAGTCTCGTGGCAACGGCCGACGTGCTCCCGGCCCAGCTCTCAAGGTGAGTCGCAAGCCAATAGGCAGCGTCGGCGACTGGCCGGGTCCCGTTGCGCATCGGCCGCAGGCACAGCGTCCGTGCCAGGCTGGTCGTGTCGGTGTCCTGGAATGACCAGTTCGGCACCGGCGGAGCGCCGCGCCGGATGGCTGCGGTTGCCTCGTCCGAGGAACCTGCGAAGTCGGCGACGGTGACCCTGCCCCTGTCCTCCGCGCGCTCGACGTCTGCACCGAGGTAGAAGAAGGTGACGATCAAGCGGTGCTCGACCTCGACGCTCGCCGCCCAGGCGGCCAGGAGCGGTGCGAGCTGTGATCGTGCCTCGTTCACGGTCAAGGTCGTGGACGGCGAGGCATCGAGCCGCTTCTCACTTAGCACCAGGTCCCAGCCGCAAGCCTCATAGGTGGCAGGGAAGGCAGCCTCGTCCCAGCTCAGTGGATGCTGGTCGACCCACTGGACCGAATAGTGCAGTGCGCGAACTCGCTCGCTTTCCATAGAGACCAGTCTCGCGTCGGGCTGACTGCGATGCTCACCGGCAGACGGTCGGACGCGAGCGCCTGCTCCGCTCAACGCCGGTGGCCGCCGATCCGCCACAAGGATCACTTACGGTTACGGTCAGGGTGTCCCCCCTGAAGGACCGGCGACAGTTGATTACGCGAGCCCACCAGTAAAGCGACTGGCCGAATGCTGCAGGCTCCGGATGCGGCCTACAGGCTGTTCCATCAGGCTGATCGGTGGTGCGCCGTGCAGTAGCCGGCGCCGCTTGCCGCCTCCAGGGCTGTGCCCAGGAGGCCGACGGACAGGGATCGCATCATGGCCGACCAAGACGTGGGCGCCGGACTCGGAGCAGGAGCCGGAGCCGGAGAAGGCCCGCGCCCCGGCGAAGAACTCGTGGGCGAAGAGGGCGGAGAAACCGGGGGCGCCCACAGCGAAGAAGTCGAGGAGGAAGAAAGCGGAGATCTCCCCGAATGACACCCAAACCCCTCCACAAAAAGCCGACGTAGAGCAGACGGCATTTTTCGTAGGCAACGCGGCCCACTCGGCTGCCTCGACGCCGCGTTGCTCGGCCGCGAACCGCACCACCACGGCCGGCACCACCGCCAGGTCCTCGGTCGGGAAGACCCTGAGCATCCGAACCGAGCCCCACAGCACCGCGAAGCCGATCCGGTTCGCCCGGGCCGCCTCCAGGCCAGCCGCGTCCAACCGGATGCCCCTGACACCCAGAATCTCCCCCAAGGGCCGTTACGCTCAGTAGCAGTGCTGGAGTCAGGTGGGTCAACTCGCGACGGTTGAATACGCGAGCCCACCAGTACCAGAGGCCTCCTCGGCCGGTACGCGTTCACCCGCACGCCGGCCCCCGGCACGCGACCGCTGGGCGACCCGTACACCGCAGAGACGGATCTCGACGAGGAGTGAGTCTGCTGAGGTGCGGTCGGTACGTCCTGTCCGCTTCCTCCTGACGGACACACGCAGGATTCAGATTGACCTTGCCCCTGGGACAGACCCGATCATGGCGTGTCGTTGATCGCTACGGAGGAGGGGCTGCCGTGCTGCCGCAGGACAGTCATGTGCACAGCGAGTGGTCATGGGATGCATTGGCCGGGTCGATGGAGGAGACTTGCCGGCGCGCGGTGGAGATCGGACTGCCCTCGGTGGCATTCACCGAGCACGCGGACCTCACCCCCTGGATCGTGCCCCCGGATGCCGAGCTCCCGGTCCAGTGGCACGACCTGGTCACCGGGGATGTCCTGAGTCCGCCGCCGCTCGACCTTGACGGGTTTCGCACTTGCCTGGACGAGTGCCGGGGACGCTTTCCCGAGCTGCGGATCTTGTCGGGCGTCGAGTTGAGCGAGCCGCACTGGCACGACTTGCGGGCGCGGGACCTGCTCGCCTGCGGCGCCTTCGAGCGTGTGCTGGCCTCGGTCCACTCGGCCCCCGTCGCCGACGGCGACGGATTCACCGAGGTCGGGGTTCGGTTTGAGGACCAGAAGCCCGCCGAGGTCCTGCGCGGATACCTGGCGGAGACGGTCCGGCTGATCGAGGAGTTCGACCACTTCGAAGTGCTTGCCCACATCGACTTCCCCGTCCGCCGCTGGCCGATGGACGCCAAGCCCTTCGACCCCACCGACTTCGAGGATGAGTTCCGGCTGGTCCTGCGCCGGCTGGCGGCCAGTGACCGGATCCTGGAGTTCAACACTCGGGTCCCCCTGGATCCCCTGGTGCTGGGCTGGTGGCGTCAGGAGGGCGGCCAGGGGATCTCCTTCGCCAGCGACGCGCACGAGCCGCAGGCACTCGCCCGGGAGTTCGCGACGGCGGTGCATCTGGCCGAGGCCGCGGGGTTCCGGCCGGGTCGTGATGTGCACGGCTTCTGGACCGCCTGCTGATCACCTCAACGGCGATCAGCGGGCACAGTTGGCCTGCCACATCGGCTCCTTGGAGCCTTCAGGGACGGGGGAGGCGCGGGTGGCGAGGGCCTGCGCGACGGTGGCCGTCACGCGCGTCGGTTAGCGGGCGCTGGTCTTCTCGGTCAGCGCCCGCCGTAGTCCGGACGGGTCGTCGGCGATGAGGGTGCACCCGACCTGGCGCTCCCCGCACATCCCGTGGACATGCATGGCAGTGGTGAGGGCTTCGGGACCGAGTCCGGCAACGGGCACCGCGGCAGGTCAGGACTGCCTCTGATTAGGGATAAGCCGCCGAGTTCCAACCACGCTCCATACGAAGGCACCGAGCGCGCCGACTCCGGCCACGATCGCCCCAATGGGGAGCATCAACTTGCTCCCGTTGAGCTGGCGGGCGAACAACGCGTGACCTGGCCGGGTCGACGACATGAGCACTTCTACCGTCTGGCCGGGGACGAGGTAGTCCGGAGCCGACGTTACGTCGTCGATCATGGCTTTCTCCCCGGAGCCGTTGACTGCGACGACGATAGTCTCGGCCTGGGATCGGTCCGCCTTCACGTACTGGGCGGACACGACCCTGGCCGTCATGGGATGCGCGTGGGCGTAGTCCTCTCGCGCGGCCAATGCCTTGTTGGTGTAGACAATGCCAATGACGAGGAAGATCGGGCCGATGATCCCGGTGACGAGGGCAAGGAGCACCGGGTTCCGCCGCAGATCCCCAGTCGGCCGGTCTGCCTGCTGCGCTGATGCGTGAACCGCGTTCGTCCCCGCCATCTCGACGCCATCACTCACGTGCCCTCCCCAAGCCAGCTCGCCGGGCCAGATTCAAGCACCCCGCTGCTACCCGCGCGAGACCGGCGTCCCTGATCAGTTGATCGAGTCCGAAGATCGGTCCTCGCAATGAAGCTTCGCCATCTTCGAACGTGCTGGTCAGAGGGGCTGGTGTGCGGGTTCTCCGGGGTGCTCGGGGTGGTCGTGGGCGGGAGTCTGCGGTCTTGATCGTCTGACGGAGCGGGCAGGGGCGATTTCGCCCGTTCCTCCTCGTTGCCGGCCCGGTGCCGCCTACGATCCGGTTCATGGTGGAGTCCGAGATCGCGGAACGGGTCGCGGTGCGGCGCGCGGAGCTGAACGAACTGGAAGAACAGCTGGTCAAGCAGCTCGACCAGGTGCGGGCCGAGCGGGACGAGCTCGCCGTCGCGGAACGGGTCTGGCGGCGGATGGCCGAGCAGCTCGCCGCGGAGACGGTGGCGGCCGCGCCGGCTGCGGTGCAGGTCGCGGGCCACGCGGTGCTGCTGGTCCCGCACCGCGGGCCCGGCGTGGACGTGGACTCGCTACCGCCGGACTACCAGCGGATCCTGGCCATCGTGCGGGATGCGGGCGGGCCCGTGGCCGTCAAGCAGGTCGGCGAGGAGCTGGGGCTTCAGGTGGCGGTGCGGGGCAAGCTGGAGCCGCTGCGGGGGAAGCTGTCCAAGCTCGCCGGGCGGGGCTGGCTGCGCAAGCTGCCCGACGGGAAGTTCACCACGCGCGTGTGACCGGATCCCAGCGCGAAGTCGTGCGTAACTACGGTGCCCCCGGCGGTGGTTGAGAATGTGTGACCAAAAACAACGCGCCCGCCGAGGGCATCTCCCTTGTCTACCAGTGCAAGCTGAACCTGTCCACGAGGACGGTTAACCACCTCGCTGACCTGCTGCGATCCCACCTGAAGGCGATCCGCTCCCCGTGGCGGTCGCTGTCCACGGGCCGGATAGCCGTGCTCGTGCTGGCGATGCTGCGGCACGATCAGCGACTGATCGACCTGGCCGGCGGCAACAACGTGCCCGAGTCCACCCTTCGGCGCTGGCGCGACGAGATGATCGACTTGCTCGCCGCGAGAGCCCCGTGCCTGGACCGCGCGCTTCGCAAGATAGCCGCGCGGGGCGGCGAGGTCGTCCTGATCGACGGCACCTTGATCCCCACCCAGCGCCGCACCGGGACGGCGAACCGCCCGAACTACTCCGGGAAGCACCACCGCCACGGCCTGCACTTTCTCGCCCTGACCGACGAGAAGGGCAAGCTGATCTGGATCTCCGCCGTCCGGGACGGACCCATGACGCCACCGCCGCCCGCCGCGACAAGATCGTCGAGCATCTGAAGGCGGCCGGCCTCGGCGCGCTCGCCGACCTCGGCTTCCTCGGCGTCGACAAACCCAAGAACCCCGATGACCAGGTCATCATCACCGCCTACAAGGCCACCCGCGCCCGCAAGCTCACCCCGGGCCAGAAGCAGGCCAACCGGATCCTGGCCGCCGGTCGCGCCCCCGTCGAACATGGCTTCGCCCATCTGAAGGCCTGGCGGATCCTGACCAAGCTCCGCACCGACCCGGCCCGCGCCACCGCCCTCCTGCGGGCACTGCTCGTCCTGACCAACCTCGAAGCCGCCCGCTGACAGCACGCTGACGGACGATCAAGAGCCCAAGATTCCCGC
Organism: Streptacidiphilus melanogenes; assembly: GCF_000787835.1. Lineage (GTDB taxonomy): Bacteria > Actinomycetota > Actinomycetes > Streptomycetales > Streptomycetaceae > Streptacidiphilus > Streptacidiphilus melanogenes. Next base: position 5,303 of record NZ_BBPP01000074.1, on the reverse strand, counting down.
AGTCAACGAGCCTGAGCGCCCCGGATAGCCTGCACATCAGCCCTTCCGACCAGCACGCTCGAAAGCCGGCTACCGGAAGGTCAGATTCGGTGCGGTACGGCTCCGTCCTGCCTGCGGTAGAGGTCGCACAGCAGGGAAATCTCGGCGCCGTGATGGATCAACTCCCTGTTGACGTGCAGGACCCTGTTCTCCATGGAAAACCCCTCGGGACCCGCCGCGGGCGGATTGTCCAGGTCAGCGTCCGAGAGCTCGCGGACCCCCGCGTTCCATCTCCCGTACATCTCATCGAGCTGTTTCAGCGCCTCGTCGGCGGTCCCCGCGTAGGCGAACGCCTCGGCGTCGAAGTCCGGGCCGCCGAAGTACCATCCGACCCGATAGCCCAGGCACGAGACGATGATGTGCGCCAGTCGCCAGGCGATCGTGGTCACCGGCGCCGGCACCGGGGCAGGGGACGCGAAGTCCATCGTCCACTCCCGTGAACCTATGGATATCGGTGCGGCCGACGTGCCGCGTCGGCGAATGCTCCAGCAGCCGCGCACCGGCTCCCAGAAGTACTCCTCGTCGGTGAGACCCTCCAGCTGCGGCCGCAGGTTCTTGTGCCAGTGCCAGTCCAACTGCTCCGCGAGTCGCTCGCTTCTTGTCATTTCCGCACACTACATACAACGGAGTCCTGGCTGTGTCCTTCGCGGGTGCCGTCGTCGGCCGTGGGCCGCGATGCAATGGCCTAGATCGATGACATGGCAGATGATCAAGACCGCAGACTCCCGCCCGAGATCAGAATGAGTATCCGAGCGAGCGCCACACCAGAGCCTCCGACCTGCATGTTCGACGATGGCGAAGACTCTCTATATCTACCCGGCGGCATAGCCGCAGTCGACTCCGACGACGCCGCAAGTACCCGTTGGTTCCCGCGAAGCCAAGTCTGGGCCTGCGCGCCCTGAGCCCGGGGAACCACTGTCTGCTCCCGCTGACTGCCGCGGACTTCCGCTGCTGGACGCGGTCCCACCGATCCGGGGCCCGCGGGGGCGGCCACGCCGCAGACCCCGGCGCCTGTACGCCGACCGGGGCTACGACTTCGACACGTACCGACGCCAGCTGTGGAAGCGTGGAATCAAGCCGATGATCGCCAGACGCGGCGTCGCCCACGGCTCCGGACTCGGCAAAGTGCGCTGGGTCGTGGCACGTGCGTTCGCCTGGCTGCACCAGTTCAAACGCCTACGCATCCGCTACGAGCGCCGGGCGGACCTTCACCAGGGGCTCCTCGAACTCGCCTGCTCCGTCATCTGCCTGCGGCGGCTCTCTCGAGCATTCTGAAACGATCAGTAAGGCGTCAATACGGCAGACCCTTGCGGCGGAAACCGGTGCTGAGCCCCTATTAGGAGGGCCGGGGGCTCGGGGGCAGCGCCCCCGTTGGTGAGTCAGGGTGATGCCGCCTGCTGTGGCTTTGGCTCCGCCGCGTAGAGGATTGCGCACAAGTGACACAAGTTGTCGAGGTCTGCGCTGAAGGGGATGGGACGGGTCTCGGCCGCTGGGGCGAGGGGAGTTCCGCACAGCGGCATGAACGCCCCGGCGGGGACGATGTGCCACATGAGAACGCCGCTGAAGTCGTACTCGGCTTTCAGTTCGCAGTTCACGATGGCCACCAGGGTGGTAGGACAGTCGCGATCACTCGACGGTTCGAGCTGCCTATGGCCAAGGCGCGCGGACACCTCGACTGAGTTCCAGTGTGCACCGGGACCCGTCGCCTGTGCTTGGGCCGGTCGGCCCTGGAACGATCTGCCGTCGAGCTGCTGGGCGGGGCTGCCGCTTTAGACAGTAATGCGAGTCGACAGCCCGCCACGCTCGATCTGGTTCAGGGCCGGGCCGGCTGGGCCGCGGTCGCTCTGGATGGAGGCGACGGCCGGCCTGCGTCTTGCGGTTGGGGCGGGTGGTCACACGATCAAGGGGTGTGCCTTGGCGTTCTCGGCCCAGGCTGGAGGTCTTTGTAGGTTGTGAGATGCGAGGTGTTCGGCGGCGAGGTATCTGGCCATGCCTTCGGTGGCCGTTGTGCAGTTCCAGGAGCAGGCGGAGCAGGTGGAGCGGTGTTCCTTGATCCCAGGGCATGGCCGGTTTTCGGGATGGAGGCAGGGACTGTCGTCCAGGTGGAGGGGGGTAACTGAGACTCTCATCAGCATCAGATGTCACCTCTTCAACCTCTAGCATGTGCACGTGGCAGGTTCGGTGCACGGAGGGTCTAACGAACCACTCCGGCAGGCGTCACTTGGCGCGCACGGCCCTGGCTCGCCAATTGGCGGTCGTCTGGGCAAGGTTGCCGGTCAAGATGTCACGAGGTTGTGCACCGGATAGATCGCCGGCGCGGCCACGGGGATACCCGCCTCGTCGAGGATGGGCATCAGTCGGGCAGCGAACTGCTCGAAAGCGTCGCGCGATTCCCACACGTCGACCACGAGCCACCCCGTCGGAGTCGGTGCGGCCACGTGGCTGATCAGGCCCGGCACGGGTCAGTCGCCGGGGGTCTGCAGCGTGCCGCCAGCTGTGAGTTTGGCAGCGGACTGTTCGTACTGGGCCTGGCTGACGTTGGGGAGATCAAAAACGGCGATGATCGCCATGGAACACTCCGAATCGGGCGGGAGGGCGACGCCACATGGCCAGCAAAGCGGATCGACCCACCGACGTTGCGAGATCTCGGGACACCCCCGCCGAAAGAGACGGTCACCAGCCCGTACGCCCCGCCTCTGCCTGACCTGGTCCCCGTACTGCGCCGAGTGGTGACGGAGGTCGACCACGACCTCGGGTTCAGGTTCCTGCTGAGAGTGTTGAAGGCATACTTCATGCCGATCAGCGAGGCCCGGTGCGAGCGGCTCCTGACGATCGGTGAGCAATTCGGTTACCACGAGCTGCTCGTCGACGAGAACCTGAACGTCTCCCCGGACCCGGCGGACTGAGCCGGACACGTACCAGACCCCCTGGGTGGCTATCGCTACCCAGGGGGTCCTTGTCTCTGGGAGGTGTGCGATCTTGCTGCACCTGGGCCGCCACACCTCTGGACCTCGCGGTGGCCCAGGTGCAGCAAGATCGCACACCCGGGGTCAACCGATACGGCGCGCCGCTCCCCCGTTTCATGTGGTCTACGGCAGTGCGGACTGCGCGATAGCGTTCGGCGGGCGTCGGTCAAAGGGGTGGGGGTATGCGGGCGCGAGTCTTCCCGCAAGAGGAGTTGCTGCGCGTCGAGACGGAGTGGGTGCGAGAAATCAGGCCGCCTACCCCAGTCCGGCTCCTGCTCCGCGTCGCCGATGGCCACACTAGATCTTGATCCAGTACCGCCGCACAGGGCCGTGTTCGGTGTCCCGGACGCCTTCAAGGACGCCGCCGTGGTGTTCGACCGTCCTCACCGAGGCAAAGTTGTTGAGCTCGCAGACGATCAGTACCCGGTCCAGACCGAGCGCCCGCGCCTCGTCGAGTATCCGGCCCAGTGCCCCGGTGGCCAGCCCGCGCTGGCGTGAAGACGGTCGGATGCCGTAGCCGATGTGCCCAAACTGCAGCACGTGGTCGTTGAGACCGTGCCGCAGTGCGATCCCACCGTGCACTCGGTCGCCCTCGATGATCCATCGGTCTTACAACCCCGACCGGTCTCGACCGCTTTCGGGCCCGACTCGTCCGCCAAGCCCGTGCCCGCACCGCGCGCGGGCGCTTGAGGGGTCCGTTGAGGCTGTTTCGGTTGGGTCTGTTGTTCGTTGTGGTGTTCGTACTGGTAGTCGTGGACGGCGCTAACGGCTGGTGGCCGCTAGGGTCGGACGCCACTCCGCGCGGCGCCAGTCGCGTCACCACCGTCAAGGTCGCGCTCGGACAGGCCCAGCCACGCGTGAGCTCGGTGATGATCGGAGCGCTCGCCTACTGGGTCGGCCGCTCTGGGCCCGACGCCGTGTCTAAGGTGCGGGTCGCCGGCGTCGCCACCGCACGCGACGGGGCCGGACACGTCATCGGCAGCGCCCCGGTGTGGAGCCTGCCCGGCGAGCCGGTCAAGCCCGCGACAATCACGTGCGCCAGCACCGCCGTGTCCCAGGTGCTGCTCGAACCGGGCTCCACCAGCGGGCAGCCGGAGCAGGTCGATGTGCTGGCCACGCTTGCCGCCTCCGGCGCCCCCGCGCGGGACGCGGCGGCGCTTGGGGCGACCCTGTGCGCGCACGCTGCCCACGACCCCGCTCACCTCTCCCACCCCACCGTCGGCGAGCTGAACGGATACCAGCAGCTGGCCGCCGACTTGCGCACCGCGGCGGACACGGTTGCCGCCGGTCTGCCCGCCGCCGCCCAATCGCTCGCCGTGGTTCGCACCGCCCTCGGGGCCGGCACCACGGTCCTGGGGCCGCTGCCCTCCCCAGTCCGCAGCACCGCACGGGGGGCCGCCTACCTGCACCCCTTGCCGACAGGGCGGACAGCCCAGGACGCATCCTTCGGCCGCTCGGCCGGTGACGCAGCGTCGAGCGGGACCTGCGAGGACGGCGCCACCCAGGTCACCGATGACGACCTGTTCACGGTGCCGCCAGTCACGCTGTGCGCGGGCCGGGGTCGAGCTCGCGAGGTCAGTAGGGCAGCAGTGAGCTTGTTTCGAGTGTGAAGTCGAAGGGGGCGGGGATGTGGATCGTCTCGCCGTATTCGGCGTCCTCGCGTTGTCGGTAGCGGCCGTTTTCAAGTTCGGAGAAGAGGGTGGCGGTCTTCTTGCTGGGGTCGATGATGAGGTAGAGGGGGACACCCATCACTGGGTAGTCGCGCACTTTCCCCACCCAGTCGTTCTCCGGATTTGAGGGCGAGACGACCTCGACGGCAATGAGTGCGAGCTGTGCCGGCACCTCGTTGTTGGGCCCTTCCGGGGCGTCCTCCGGCAGAACTGTGAGGTCCGGGGTGCGGCTTTTCCTTGAGGCCGGCGAGGAGAGGCCCGTGTTCTGACTCGCAAAGCAGTCCGCGGGAATGTTGGAGGCGAACTGTCGTGCGATCTTGTCCAGGTTTCGCTGGTGAACGGCGGAGGGTGCGGCCTGCATGATGATGACTTCACCCGAGAGCTCGACCTTGACGTTCTCGGGTGCGATCCGGCGTGCCTCCTCGATGAGGTCGAGGTGCTGAGGCTGCATGGTGCTCTCCCAGACAAGGCGTGGCGGGTGCGAGATGCCCAGTCTACGGGCGCCCTTCGGCTTCATGGGCGGGGGCAGGCGGGGATCGGATGTTCCCGGCCCCGAGTCGAACGGGGTGGGCGTGCGCTTCGTGCTGGGCTTGATGGTCACCTGCCGGCCGGCGGCGCATGCGTGTGT
>NZ_BBPP01000075.1 GCF_000787835.1 Streptacidiphilus melanogenes | reverse complement strand
CCTCCAAGCCCGGCCGAGCCACCGGACCCCGCGCCCCACCCCGGGACGCGGGGTCCGTCGTACGATCAAGCAGGCCGTCCAGCTGCGAATCCGGTGGGGGACATGTGATCGTCTGGCTCAACGGCGCGTTCGGCGTCGGCAAGACCACGACCGTGCGCGAGCTCCAGCAGCTGATCCCCGGATCGCGGGTCTTCGACCCCGAGGACATCGGAACGCTGCTGCGCGACCGCCTCCTTCGGCCCGGGTCTCCCGCCCGTCCCGACGGCTCGGCGGACTACCAGGACCTCGTCGCCTGGCGTCGCCTGGTCCCCGACGCTCTTGCCGCGCTGCACGCCGAACTCGGCGAGGACGTCCTGCTGATCGTGCCGATGGCGCTGCACCGCCAGGACTACCGGGACGAGATGTTCGGGGCGCTCGCGTCCAGATGCATCGACGTGCACCACGTCGTTCTGCACGCTGAGGAAACGGTTCTGCGCAAGCGCATCGAGCACGACGGGGCCGAACCCGGCGCGCGCGAACGGCGCCTCGCCCACCTCGACGTCTACACCGCCGCGCTGCCCTGGCTCCGCGACGACGCGGCCTTCGTCGACACGGCCGAACTGACGCCGCGCCAGGCGGCCGAGCAGGTCCGTTCCCTGGTGTGCGCGGGCACCGCCCGCGTCCCGATCGTGCAGGACGCCGTCGCGTCCGGCGACACCGTCGCCGCGGCTGTGCTCCTCTTCGACGAGGCGGACCGCGTGCTGCTGGTCGACCCGGTCTACAAGCCGGGCTGGGAGTTCCCCGGCGGCGTCGTCGAGACCGGCGAGGCCCCCACCGCGGCGGCGGTCCGCGAGGCGGCGGAGGAACTGGGCCTCACCCTGCACGCGGACGGCCTCCGGCTCCTCGTCGTCGACTGGGAGCCCAAGCGCGGCCCGCGCTCGGGCGGCCTGCGCCTCGTCTTCGACGGCGGCGTCCTCGACCCGGCCGAGCAGGCGGCCCTCACCCTCCCCGCCGCGGAGCTGCGCGGCTGGCGCTTCGTCCCCGCGGACCAGTGGGACGCCCACCTCGCCCCGAACAAGGCCTCCCGCCTCCGCGCGGCGCTCGCCGCGCGCGCCGCGGGCGCCGTCGCCTACCTGGAAGCCGGCCACCCTCGCTGAGAAGACGCGCGCCTTCGCCGCTGGCTTCCGGCCAGCCACGGGAGCGGGCCCGCCCCCGCCGGGGCTCCGCACCGCGGTCCGGTCGGCGTCACCTCTCCGGGTGCCGGGTGCCGGGTGCCGGGTGCCGGTTGCCCGCTTCGCGTTGCCCGCTTCGCGTTGCCCGCTTCGCGTTGCCCGCTTCGCGTTGCCCGCTTCGCGTTGTGCTGCGGTGAGCTGCCAGGAGGAAGGGCCTGCCGCGCCGGCGGAGGGCTCTGCGTCGGGCGCGTGGCTCCGCCCCGCCGTGTGACCGCGCCGACCCGTTCGCCGTCGTGCGGCGTCGAGCTGCCAGGATGGAGCGCGTGCCGTTCACCTTGAGTCATCCCGCCGCCGTGCTGCCGCTGTTGCGCGCTGGACGCGGGCGCGCGCCGCTGATCGCTTCGGGGCTGGTCGCGGGGTCGCTCGCGCCGGACCTCCCGTACTTCCTCGACAGTCCGCTGCCCGGCACCTACGGGCTCGGCCGGTTGACGCACCGGGCGTGGGCCGTGCCGACGCTCGACGTCGCCCTCGCCGCCGGGCTCGCCGTGGCCTGGCACACGGTGCTGCGGGAGCCGACGGTCGCCCTGTTGCCGCGCAAGGTCGCCGGGAAGGTCGACGCGCTCACGGCGCCCGCCCGCAAGCCGCTGGACCTGCGGGCCGCCGACGTCGCGTGGTTCGCGGCGGCCGCCGCGGTCGGGGCGTTCACCCATGTGGGTTGGGACGCGTTCACGCATCACGGTCGTTGGGGTGAACGGCACTACCCGGCGCTGGGCCGCCGGATCGGCGGAAGGATGCCGGTCTACCAGGCGCTCCAGTGGGCTTCGTCCGTGGCCGGCCTTGCCGCGCTCGGCGTCGCCGCGCGCAGAACCCTCGCAACCGCCCCACCTGCACCGACGCCACCGAGCCGGGGGCGCGCGGGCGGTCTCGGCGTCGTCGCCGCCGCGACCGTGGCGGGTGCGGCGCACCGGCTGTGGCGGGACACGGCGCGGCACCCAGGCCGGCGGCTGAGCGGGAACGACCTCGTCGGGGCCGTCTCCTTCGGCGGCGGGGCGGGGGCGACGCTGGGCGTGGCCGGGTGGGCGCTGTCCGCGCTGCGCTCGACCCGCGCCAGTAATATGACCGATCGTGAGCGAGAACCAGCGCCCTGGCGCAGATGACATCGAGACCCGGTCGGATGCGCAGCTGGACGCGCAGCCGCACGTGCAGGCGGACGTGCAGACGGACGCGCTGAACGGACTGGACGAGCTGGGTGGCGTCTGGGACGTCGTCGTCGTGGGTGCGGGCCCGGCCGGCGCGTCGGCCGCCTACGCCGCGGCCGACGCCGGCGCCTCCCGCGTGCTGCTGCTCGACAAGGCCGCGCCGCCGCGTTACAAGACCTGCGGCGGCGGGATCATCGGCCCCTCCCGGGACTCGCTCCCGCCCGGCTTCCAGCTTCCGCTGAAGGACCGGGTCAACGCCATCACCTTCACCCTCGGCGGCCGGTACGAGCGCACCCGCCGCTCCAAGCGGATGCTCTTCGGCCTCGTCAACCGTGACGAGTTCGACCACGGCCTGGTCCAGGCGGCGGAGAAGGCGGGCGCGACGCTGGTCGCCGGCGTGACCGTCACCGGCGTGACCCAGCCGGAGGAGGCCGAGGGCGGACTCGCGCAGGTCACCCTCCAGGACGGCCGCGTCGTCCGGGCGCGGGCCGTCGTCGGGGCGGACGGCAGCGCGGGCCGGGTGGGTGCACACGTCGGCGTCGTCTTCGACCAGGTCGACCTCGGCCTCGAGGCCGAGATCCCCGTCCCGCCCGCGGTCGCGGAGACCTGGCGCGGCCGGGTCCTGCTGGACTGGGGTCCTCTGCCGGGCTCCTACGGGTGGGTCTTCCCCAAGGGCGACAGCCTGACCGTGGGCGTCATCGCGGCGCGCGGCAAGGGCGCGGAGACGCGCGCGTACCTCAAGGAGTTCATCGCCCGCCTGGATCTGGCCGGGTACGAACCGAGCGTCGAGTCGGGCCACTTGACGCGCTGTCGCGCGGAGGAGTCGCCGCTGTTCCGCGGCCGCGTCCTCGTCGCGGGCGACGCGGCGGGCCTGCTGGAGCCGTGGACCCGCGAGGGGATCAGCTACGCGCTGCGGTCCGGCCGACTGGCCGGCAAGTGGGCGGCGCGGATGGCCGGGGCGGAGAGCGAGGCTGCGGTGCGCCGGGAGGCGCTGGGCTACACCTTCGACATCCGCGCGGGCCTCGGCGAGGAGATGCGCGTCGGACGCCGGATGCTTGCGGCGTTCGAACGCCGCCCGCAGGCGTTCCACGCGGCGGTCCTCACCTTCCGCCCCGCGTGGCGGGCCTTCGCCCGCGTCACCCAGGGCCACACCACCTTCGCCCGCCTGACCCACGAGTACGGCTTCGCCCGCCAGACCATCACCTTCCTCACGCGCCGCTGACGGCTGCCACGCCGGGCGGTTGCACTGCCCCCAGGAGCGCGAGGAACTGCGCGACACGCCACCCAGGGCGGATGGCCCTCGAGTAGCAGGGCCGTCCGCACGCCGTTGGTTGCTCGCGCCCAGGCGGCACAGTCGCCTATCGGGCACGGCCTCGCGCCCTTGCGGGGCTGCTCAGAGTGCCGGCTGCAGGGGGCCGAGCCAGGTGCCGCCGGAGGCGTCGAGGGTTTGGCCGGTGATCCAGCGGGACTGCGGACCCGCCAGGAAGGCGACGATGTCGGCCACGTCGTCGACCTCGCCGATGCGGCCGAGGCAGGAGACGGACTCGATGCCCGCCGCCAGCTCCGGGACGGCGAGGAAGTGCTGCGTCATGTCCGTGCGGATGACGCCCGGCGCGACGGTGTTGACGGTGATGCCGCGGCGGCCGAGGTCGAGGGCGAGGGTGGGGGCCAGCGATTCGAGCGCGGCCTTGCTGGCCGTGTAGCCGATCTGCAGCGGGACGGCCATCCGGCTCGCCACCGAGCCGATGTTGATGATCCGTCCGCCGTCCCGCAACAGCGGGGCCGCGCGCTGGACGACGAGCAGCGGGGTGGTGACGTTGACCGCCAGCAGGCGGGTGAGCTCGGCCTCGGTGACCTCGTGGACGCCGTGCGTCGAGGCGATCCCCGCGTTGTTGACCAGGACGTCCAGCCCGACGCTGTCGCCCAGCCCGGCCTCCAGCTGCTCGAAGAGGCGGTCCACCGCCCCCGCCGTGCCGAAGGACGCCTGCACGGCGAAGGCACGGCCGCCGGCGGACTCGATGCGGGAGACGGTCTCCTTCGCCGCCGCCTCGTCCGGGCCGTAGTGGACCGCGACGCGGGCCCCGTCGGCGGCCAGGCGCTGGGCGATGGCGCGGCCGATGCCGCGCGAACCGCCGGTGACCAGGGCCGTCTTGTTCTGCAGGGCGCTCATCAGATCCTCCTGGGTTCCGCCGGACGCTCGTCGTCCGGCGACGACCACCACGTTCGAGGAGGGCGCTGACCGTGCCCGCACCGGCCGCTGACCGGCCGCTGGGCCGCCGCTGACCGACGGCCCGCCGGTACTCCCGGGGGAGTACGGGACGCCACCGCGACGAGGGGACGCCGCCGGCGATCATCGGGCATACGGTTCCCCTATGAGAAACCGCCGGCGCGGGGAGCGCCCGCCGCGCCCGCCGTTCGTGCTGCCGGTCGTGATCGGGTTCATCCAGGTGGTGGGGACGAACGCGGTCGCGCGGCACCACACGAGCTCGACCGGGCGTCCGCTCGACACCGTCGCGTACCTGCTGCTGCTGGCCGGGCCCGCGCTGCTGCTGTTCCGGCGGCAGTGGCCGGTGCAGGTGTTCGCGGGGACGGCCGCGATCGCCGGGGCGTACCTGCTGCTGCGGTACCCGTACGGGCCGATCGTGCTGAGCGTGCTGGTCGGCTACGTGACGGCGGTGATGGCGGGTCGTCGACGCGCGGCGTGGATCATCATGGGCACGCTCTACGCGGCGCACGTCGTCGCCAACAGCATCACGCACGCGCTGAGCTGGCCGCTCGAGCTCGGGCTGCTGGCTTGGCTGCTGGTGGTCGTGGCCGCCGCGGAGCTGATGCGGACACGGGTCGAGCAGCGGCGGCAGTGGCGGCTGGCGCGCGAGGAGCGTGAGGCGCGGATCGCGGACGAGCAGCGCCTCGCCATCGCGCGCGAGCTGCACGACGTGCTGGCGCACAGCATCTCGCTGATCAACGTGCAGGCCGGGGTGGCCCTGGAGCTGATCGACGACGATCCTGAGCAGGCGCGGACCGCGCTGCGCACCATCAAGGACACCAGCAAGCAGGCTCTCGGCGAGGTCCGCCAGGTGCTCGGCTCTCTGCGGACGGGGACGGCGACGACCGCAGCAACCGGAACCGGCGGCGCCACAACCGGCGGCCCCACAACGACCGGGCCGGCCGCGCCGCGCAGCCCCGCCCCGGACCTGGAGCGCCTGGACGAACTCGTGCGCCAGGCGGCCGCTGCGGGCCTGACGGTCACGGTCCGCCAGGAGGGGACGAGGCGTCGGCTCCCGCCCGGCGTCGGGCTCGCCGCCTTCCGGATCGTGCAGGAGGGGCTGACCAACGTGCTGCGGCACTCCTCGGCCCGTACCGCCGAGGTGGTCCTGGACCACCGGCCAGCCGACCGGTTGCTGCTCACCCTCGAGGACCCCGGTCCGGCCTCCGCCGCGGGTGGCCCCCGTGCGGGCGGCAGCGGCAGCGGCCTGGTCGGGATGCGGGAGCGCGCGACCGCGCTCGGCGGGTTCGTCGAAGCCGCGCCCACCGCGTCGGGCGGGTTCCGGGTCCACGCCGAACTACCGTTGCACGCATAGGACATTGCGGCATCACGGCATCAACGCATCACGACATCAAGGCACTGAGCACCAAGGGGACGACGATGATCCGGGTACTGCTCGCCGACGACCAGCAGCTGGTCCGCGCGGGTTTCCGCGCGCTGCTGGACGCCCAGTCGGACGTCACGGTCGTCGCCGAGGCGGACGACGGGGTGCAGGCCGTCGCTCGCGCCCGTGAACTCGTCCCCGACGTCGTGCTGATGGACATCCGCATGCCCGAAATGGACGGCCTGGCCGCCACCCGGCAGATCTGCTCGGACCCGGCGCTGGCCGACGTGAAGGTCGTCGTGCTGACCACCTTCGAGCTGGACGAGTACGTCTTCGAGGCGCTGCGCTCGGGCGCGGCCGGCTTCCTGGTCAAGGACACGGAGCCGGCGGAGCTGGTCCGGGCGGTGCGGGCCGCGCACGCGGGGGACGGTCTGCTGTCGCCGGGCGTGACGCGGCGTCTGATCGCGGAGTTCGCCGCGCGGTCGAAGGAGCCGGAGCAGCCCGCCGCACTGTCCCGGCTGACGGACCGGGAGCGGGAGGTGCTGGCGCTGGTCGGCCTCGGGCTGACCAACGAGGAGATCGCCGGGCGCCTGGTGGTGAGTCCGCTGACGGCCAAGACGCATGTGAGCCGGACGATGGTGAAGCTGGGCGCGCGCGACCGGGCGCAGCTGGTGGTGCTGGCCTACGAGTCGGGGTTGGTCCGGCCGGGCTGGCTGGGCTGAAGCCCCCCACCGGCCTCGAGCTCCGCGCGCTCGCGGTAGTAGCGCTCCAGCAGGGCGGGCATCTCGCGCCGCAGGAAGGTGAAGAAGTGCAGCGACTCGCCGAGCCGGGCGCTCGCGGGGGAGTCCTCGCCGAGCAGCCGGATACCCTCGGTGAGCGCGCTCTGCCAGCGGCTGAGCACGAAGTCGCGCTGGAGCATGGCCTCGCGCCAGACCTCGTCGAAGACCCGGTAGCGGTCCCGCCGTGAGCCGGGGTCGCGTTCGCGGCCGACCAGCTGGAGCTGGGTGAGGTAACGGACCGCGCCGGAGACGGCGGCGGGGCTGATCTGCAACGTCTCGGCGAGCTCGGCGGCGGTGAGGCGGCCGCTCTCGGCGGTCATCAGCGCGACGAAGACGCGCGCCGGCATGCGCGGGAACCCGGTGTCGGTCAGCACGCCCGCGAACCGCTCGATGTAGGCGTGCAGTTCATCGGGAGCTGGAGTCATTCGATCACTCTACCGTCAGCCTCTTTGACATATTCTTAATATTCACGAATTCCTGAAACCAGTGTAGCGTCGGCGTCATGACGACGGCCATCGACGTGTCCGGGCTGGTGAAGACCTTCGGCCGCACCCGTGCCCTGGACGGACTGGACCTCGGCGTCGCCCAGGGTGAGGTGCACGGATTCCTCGGTCCGAACGGCGCGGGCAAGTCCACCACCATCCGCGTCCTGCTCGGCCTGATCCGGGCCGACGCGGGCCGTGCCGCCCTGCTCGGCGGCGACCCCTGGCGCGACTCCGTCGCGCTGCACCGCCGCCTCGCCTACGTCCCCGGCGACGTGACGCTGTGGCGGGGGCTCACCGGCGGCGAGGTGATCGACCTGCTGGGCCGGCTGCGCGGCAACGGCGCCGACCGCGGACGCCGCGCCGAACTGCTGGAGCGCTTCGAACTGGACCCGACCAAGAAGGGCCAGACGTACTCCAAGGGCAACCGCCAGAAGGTCGCCCTGGTGGCCGCGTTCTGCTCCGACGCCGAGCTGCTCATCCTGGACGAGCCCACCTCCGGGCTCGACCCGCTGATGGAGGAGGTCTTCCGCGCCTGCGTCGCCGAGGAGCGCGACCGCGGCCGGACGGTCCTGCTGAGCAGCCACATCCTCTCCGAGGTCGAGGCGCTCTGCGACCGCGTCAGCATCATCCGCGCCGGGCGCACCGTCGAGACCGGCACGCTTTCCGAGCTGCGCCACCTCACCCGCACCTCCGTCGCCGCCGAGCTGGCCGCCCCGCCCACCGGGCTGGACGCCCTGCCGGGCCTGCACGACGTCGAGCTGCACGGCACCACGCTGCGCTGCCAGGTCGACACCGACCATCTCGACGCGTTGCTGCGCACCCTCACCGCAGCCGGGGTCCGCTCGCTGACGAGCCGTCCGCCGACGCTGGAGGAGCTCTTCCTGCGCCACTACGAGCCGGAGAGCGCCACGGCGGCAACCGCCGAGGTGGTCGAGTGAACCTCACCGGGACGGGCCCGCTGCTGCGCTTCGCGCTGCGCCGCGACCGGATCATGCTCGCCTGCTGGATCTACGCGCTGCTGGCCTCCGTCATCGGCACCGCCGTCTCCTTCCGCTCGCTCTACCCGACCGCCTCCTCCCGCGAGCAGCTCGCCGCGAGCATCAACGACAACGGCTCGCTGCGCGCTCTGTACGGGGCGGTCTACGACACCGGCAGCATCGGCGCGCTGACGGCGTGGCGCATCCTCGGCCTCGGCGGCCTGCTGCTCGGCCTGCTCTGCATCCTGCTGGTCACCCGGCACACCCGCGCCGAGGAGGAGGCGGGCCGCCTGGAGCTGCTGGGCGCGGGCGCGATCGGACGCGGTGCGCCGCTCGCGGCAGGCATCGGCGCGGCGCTGACCGCCTCCACCGTCGTCGGCGTCGTCACCGCCGTCTACCTCGCCGCGAGCGGCGAGCAGCTGGACGGCTCACTCGCCTTCGGCGCCGCGCTGTTCGGCTGCGGCGTCTGCTTCGCGGGCGTCGCCGCCATCGCCGTGCAGCTGGCCGAGACCGGCCGGGCCGCGAACGGCATCGGCGGCGCGGTCCTGGGCCTCGCGTTCCTGCTGCGCGCGGCTGGGGACGCGGCGGGCAGCGGCGGGCCGGGCCGGCTGGTCTGGCTCTCCCCACTGGGCTGGGCCGAGCGCGTCCGCCCCTACCACGACAACGCCTGGTGGCTGGTCGCCCTGCTGCTGGCGGCGGGCGCGGCGCAGACCGTCGTCGGCTACCGGCTGGCCGGACGCCGCGACCTCGGCGGCGGCCTGCTGCCGCAGCGCCCCGGCCCGGGGGCGGCCGCAGCCTCGCTGCGCAGCGCGCTCGGCCTGGCCTGGCGGCTCCAGCGCGGCAGCCTGATCGGCTGGACCGTCGGCTTCGCGATCGGCGGCGCGCTGCTCGGCGGCATCAGCAAGGGTGTGGACCAGCTGGTCTCCAGCAGTTCCAACGTCCAGCAGATCGTGCAGCGGATGGGCGGCAGCAGCCAGGTGACGGACGCCTACCTGGCCACCGCGATGAACCTGCTGGCCATGGTCGCCGCCGTCTACGCCGTGCAGACCGCGTTGCGGCTGCGCGGCGAGGAGACCTCTGGTCGCGCCGAGCCCGTTCTCGCCTCGGGCGTGCGCCGGCTCGCCTGGGCGGGAGGCCACCTCGTCTTCCCGCTGCTCGGCTCCGCCGTCCTGCTCCTCGCGGGCGGCCTGACGGCCGGGCTCGGCGCGGGCGTGGTCTTCGGCGACGTGCCGGGCTGGTCGGTAAAGCTGATGCCGGCCGGGCTGATCCAGCTGCCCGCGGTGTGGGTCTTCGCGGCCGTGACGGTCGCGCTGTTCGGGCTGCGGCCGCAGTGGACCGGCGCCGCCTGGGGCGTGCTGGGCGTGCTGCTCTTCATCGCCTACCTCGGCCCGGCGCTGAACGCCGGGCAGTGGCTGCTGGACCTCACGCCGTTCACCCACGTCCCCAAGCTGCCGGGCTCGGCCTTCCACGCCGCCCCGCTGCTGTGGCTGACGCTGCTCTCCGCCGTCCTTGCGGGCGCGGGCCTCGCGGGCCTGCGCCGCCGCGACATCGGCTGACGCGGCTCCCGCCGCCCGCGCGGGGGAGCCGGCCCGGCCTCGCCCCGCCGGGCCGCCTGCCCTTCCGCGCCGCGTCGCGCCACTACCTGGACTCGCCGCTCCCGCTGCCGTCCGTCAGCGTCGGCGGCCGTGCCTCTCGCCGTTCACCGCGGTCCGGGCGGACGCCGCGCGGACGGTAGCCGCTTCGGCCGTCCCCGTCCCCGTCCGATCCCGGCCCCGCGCCCGGCCTGTGGCGCGGACCCGCCTGGTCGGGGCGGTGAGGCGCGTCACCATCGGCGGGGGGTGATCACGGGGCACTGTCGGGAGGGTGCCGTGCTGCATAGGCTGGGCCTGCGCCGCCACAGGGTCGTGGCCGGCCGATCCCCGGGAAGGACACGCACCGATGACCTCCGACGCAGAGCCGCTGGTCCGTTACGCCGTCGACCGCGGCATCGCGACGCTGACGCTCGACTCGCCCGCCAACCGCAATGCCCTCTCCTCGCGCCTGGTCGCCGAGTTGGAGCAGGGACTGGCCGAGGCCGGCAAGGATCCGGCCGTCCGCGCCGTCGTGCTCACCCACACCGGCGGCACCTTCTGCTCCGGCGCGGACCTGTCCGAGGCCACCGGCGGCGACCCGACCGCCAACCCGCGCCGCCTGGTCACCGCGATGCGCAGTCTGGTGGAGTCTCCCAAGCCGGTCGTCGCCGTCATCGACGGCCACGCGCGCGCGGGCGGCCTCGGCCTGCTCGGCGCGTGCGACATCGTGCTGGCGGGGCCCGCGTCCACCTTCGCCTTCACCGAGGTGCGGCTCGGCCTCGCGCCCGCCGTGATCTCGCTGCCACTGCTGCCGCGCCTGGACCCGCGCGGCGCCTCGCGCTGGTACCTCACCGGCTCGGTCTTCAAGACCGGGGAGGCGCAGCGGATCGGCCTGGTCACCGAGGCCGCCGAGAACCCGCAGGAGGCGCTGACGGAGATCCTGGAGGCTTTCCGCAAGGCCAGCCCGCAGGGGCTCGCCGAGACCAAGCGCCTCGTCACCGCCGAGGTGCTGCGCGTCTTCGAGCGCGACGGGGAGTCGATGGTGGCGCAGTCCGCGCTGCTGTTCGGCTCGGAGGAGGCGCGCGAGGGCATGCTGTCGTTCCTGGAGCGCCGCCCGCCGGTCTGGGCCGCCGAGTAAGGCCCGTGCGGCAGTTGCCGCGAGGGCTGTGACGCCTGTGACACAGCCCTCGCCGAACTCCGCCACGCGGCCGGTTACCCACCGGTTAACGTAGGCGCATGTCGTTCGCCGAGAAGATACGCCGCGGGAGCCGCGGCCTCGCGTCCCGCCTGGTCCACCGCGGCTGGACGTGGGTGCGGGAGGCGGGCGCGGTCAGCGCCGAACAGCCCGGGCCGCTGCGCTTCGCCGAGCTCGGCGCGTTCACGAAGCTGGCCTTCCCGCAGGGGACGATCTTCAACGAGCACGCCATCGCGATCGGCTGCTACTCGATCATCGGCGAGCGGGTCTCCATCTCGGCGGGCTTCGCCCCCGGCCTGAAGCTCTCCGGGGAGCCCATCGTCCGCATCGGCGACGGCTGCGTCATCGGCCGGGACACCAACATCGTCGGCCACGAGTCGATCGTGATCGAGGACAACGTCTGGACCGGCCCGAGCGTCTACATCTCGGACCAGAACCACTCCTACGACGACCCGCACCTGCCCATCGGCAAGCAGTGGCCGCGCAACGAGCCGGTCCGCATCGGCGCGGGCAGCTGGATCGGCACCGGAGCGGTGGTCCTGCCCGGCGCGGACATCGGCCGCAACGTCGTCGTCGCGGCCAACGCGGTCGTGCGCGGACACGTCCCGGACAACACCGTCGTCGCGGGCGCGCCCGCCAAGCCCGTCCGCAGCTGGACCGAGGCGGAGGGCTGGCAGCCCCCGATCCGCACCGCGCCGCCGCGCGCGATCCCCGACGGCGTCACCCACGAGGAACTGCTCGCCCTCATCGGCTGGGACCTGCGGTTGCCGCCCGAGGCCGTACCGGCCCCTGACCAGGACCCCGACCCCGTTCCGTAGCGGTTCCGTAGCGCTCCGGGGCGGCCCGCTCGACGCGCGCGGCGGTCACGCCGATGGCACAGTGGGATGGATTCGCCTGCACGCCGGACCTCGTTTCGAGGAGGGCTCCATGCGTATCCCGATGCGTCTCCAGCTTGCGGCCCTGGCCGCGTCACTCTCCGTCGCGACGGCCCTGAGCGGCTGTTCCGCCGGTGCGACCCGCAACGCGATCGGCGTGGGCGCGACCAGCTCCTCGACCGCGTCCTCCTCCTCGGTGGCCTCGGTCCCCACGGCGGACCAGCTCCAGAGCGCGCTGCTCATCGCCTCCGACCTGGGCCCGGACTTCACGGCCCAGCCGGGCGACACCTCCTCCCCGACGGCCACCTCGGGGCCGTCGGGCTGCAGCGCCCTCACCGACCTGATGAGCCAGGCCCCCTCGACCTCCCCCAACCCGGCCCAGGGCCCTGAAGCCCAGGTCATCCTCGAAGGCGGCCAGTCCGGCCCCTTCGTCGGCGAGTTCCTCACCGGCCGCCCGCAGTCCGTCCTCGACCACAACTACCCGTCCGTCGTCGCCGCCCTCCGCAGCTGCCAGCAACTGGACTTCCCGACGGGTACCACCCAAGTGCCGTTCCAGCTCTCCGACTTCGACATGGGCCTCGCGGGCTCCACGGCCAAGCACCTCTCCGGCTCGGTCCAGGGCGTCCCCGTCAACGGCTACCTTGCGGTCGACCGCCTCAACCCCACCGTCGCCATGGTCTACCTCTACCTCGAGATCGCGGGCGACTCCCCGCAGACGGCCAAGGCCTACTTCAACCAGGCGGTCACGAAGGTCCAGACGACCCTGCACCAGGCGGCCTCCGCGGCGAGCGTGTGAGCACGGCTCGGCGTCGCGCCGCCGCCGTGGCCCGAGCGCAGTGTCACGACTTAGCGCGCACCACCAGGGCCGACACGCCCGCCAGGGCGATGAGGACGGCTACCGACAGCAGCGCGAGGGGCAGGCCGAAGGCCTGGGCGAGGAAGCCGATGACGGGCGGGCCGGCGACCATGCCGCCGAAGCCGAGGGTGGAGGCCGTGGCGACGCCGCGCGGGCCGCGCAGCGCGCCGGCGCGGTCGATGGCGAGGGGGAAGATGTTGGCCAGCCCCAGGCCGACCAGGAGGAACCCCACCAGGGCGAGCGGCAGCGAGGGGCTGACCGCCGCGGCCACCATGCCCGTGGCGGCGATCGCCGCGCCCGCGACCAGGAGCTTGGTCGGGCCGAAGCGTTCGACCAGCCGGGTGCCACTGAGACGGCCGACCGTCATGGTGAGGGAGTAGACCGCGAAGCCCGCCGCGGCGACCGCCGAGGTGGCGTGCAGGTCCTGCCGCAGGTGCAGCGCGCCCCAGTCCGCCATCGAGCCCTCGCCGTAGGCGTCGCAGAGCGCGACGACGCCGAGGAGGACGACCAGCAGCGCGACGCCCGCGCCTGCGGAGGGCCCGGCGGAGCCGTCCGCGTGGGTCGCGTCGGCGTGCGCCACCGCGTGGCGCATCAGCGCGCGGCCCGCCCAGGCGGTGACGGCGAGGCCGCCCACCGCCAGCAGGCCCAGGTGCTGAGTGGGTGTCAGCACCGGTGCCAACAGCCCGCCGACCGTCGCGCCGAGCAGGCCGCCGAGGCTGTATGCGGCGTGGAACGACGGCATGACGGGCCGCCCCGCCGCCCGGACGAAGTCCACGGCCGCGCTGTTGATGCCGACGTTCATCGCGCCGTACCCGGCGCCGAAGATCAGCAGCACGCCGCCCAGCGCCAGCACGGAGTGCGTCAGCGGCGGGAGCGCCACGGCGACGCAGAGCAGGACGGACGCCGCGACCGTGACCGCGTGGTTGCCGAGGCGGACGCAGAGCCGACCGACCGGGCCCATCGCCGCGACCGCGCCGGCGGAGACGCACAGCAGCGCCAGCCCGAGCAGGCCGGGGGAGGCGTGCACCTGCGCCTTGATCTCGGGGATGCGCACGACCCACCCGGCGAACAGGAAACCGTCGAGCGCGAAGAAGCCCGTCAGCGCGATGCGGACGACGGGCCAGCTGCCGGAGAGGCGGTTGGCTGAGGAGGAGGAAGGGGCAGGGGTGACCGGGGAAGTCGACTCCATTTTGTCTATCTGCGGCACAAATTCATAATAGAAGCGTGACGCAGACCCAGACAAGTCCCGACCGGGGCCGGGCCGCGCTCGGGCCCGCACTCGAGCTGATCCACACCGGCGAAGCGCCCACGCGCTCCGCGCTGACCGGCGCACTCGGCGTCACCCGCACCACCGTCGGCGCGGTCACCGGAGAGCTCGAGGCGCTGCGGCTGATCACCGTCGACGCCCGCCCCGCCGGGGCGGGACGCGGACGGCCCTCGCACCGCCTGGGGATCGACCCGCAGGGGCCCGTCGTCCTCGCCGCCCAACTCCACACGGACGGCTTCACGCTGGCCCTGGCCGGTCTCGGCGGACGCCTCGGGCAGCCGCTGGACCTGCCGCTGGCGCAGCTGCCCCGTGACACCGACCCGCGCGTCGTGCTGCGGACCATCGCCGACGAGGCGATGCGCCTGCTCGCCGCCAGCCCCCGGCGCTGTGTCGGCGCGGGCCTGGCCGCGCCCACCCCGGTCACCGAGCCGGACCGGCTCGCCGTCATCTCCGCCTGCCTCGGCTGGCCGACCGGCACCCCTATCGGCGAACTGTGGCAGGAGGCCCTGCTCGAAGCCGGGCTCCGGCTCCCCGAGGGCGTGGCCCCCGCCGTCGCCAACGACGCCAACCTCGCCGCGCTCGCCGAGCACCGCCACGGCGCGGGCCGCGGCGCGCGCCACCTGCTCTACGTCACCGCCGGCCACCAGGGCGTCGGCGGCGCCCTCGTCGTCGACGGGAAGCTCCACACCGGCAGCGGCGGACTGGCGCTGGAGATCGGCCAGTTGACCGTCGATCCGGAGGGCCTCCAGTGCCGCTGCGGCCGTCGTGGCTGCCTCGACGTCGAGGCCGGCCCGCCCGCACTCCTCGCGGCGTACGGCCTCCCCGCCGACGCGCCGCTGACCGAGGTCGACGCGATCCTCGCCGCGGCCCGCGCCGGCGACAGCGCGGCGCAGGCCGCGGCCGACCACGTCGCGGTGCGGCTGGGCTACGGCATCGCGGCCGTCGTCGACATCCTCAACCCCGACCGCGTCGTCCTCGGCCCCTTCCACAGCGCGCTGCTGGCGGCCGCTCCGACGCTGCTCCCGGAGTCCGTCGCCGGCCGTGCGCACTGGGGCCGGTTCGGCTGCGTGCCGCTGCGCGCGGCGGAACTGCCCGCCCCGGAACTCGCCGGCGCGGCGGAACTGGCCTGGGCCCCGATCCTCGCCGACCCTCAGCTCGTCGCCGCGGACTAGTTCACCGCGGACCAGGGAGGATCCCGTACTCCCCGGGGAGCACCGCAGGTGTCCCCCGGGAGGCGACGCCTTGGGCTGCGCCGAGGAGGAGTCTCTTCAGTACCGACTACCGAGGAGCGCGAGATGAACACCTTCCTGGCCGACGGATGGCACGGCGGCCCCGGCCCGTGGATCTTCCTGGCGCCGCTGTTCTGGATCGGGGCGATCATGGTCGTCCGCCGCATCTTCTGGCGTGGCCGCGCCTTCGGCGGCCCCACCGGCCCGCGCGGCCCGCGGCCGGGCGGTCCCTTCGGCGGCCCGCGCAACGCGTACTGGGGTGGCCCCCAGCAGCAGGGCCCGGCGCCGTCCCCGCTCGAGACCCTCAACCGCCGCTACGCGGACGGTGAGATCGACGAGTTCGAGTACCGCCAGCGCCTCGACGTCCTGAACGGCACCGACACGACGGCCTGAGACGCACCTCCAGGGGCGCGGGGACTGCGCGACAAGCCACCCACATGCGGATGGTCCTCATCGAACAGTGCCATCCGCAGACAGTGGTTGCTCGCGCAGTCCCCCGCGCCCCCAGGTGGTGCAACGGTCTGCGGGAGCAGGTCAGTCCGCCAGGACTGGCTGCAGCGCCGCCGCCGGGACCTCCATGGCCAGCAGCGGGACGGTGTCCAGCAGTGCCGGGGCCGGGACCGGGGACGTCGCCACGGTGAACCAGACCGTCTTGCCGGTGTCACTGAGCTGCGCGCCCCACTCCTTGCACAGCGCCGCGACGATGGAGAGCCCCCGGCCGCCCGCGTCGAAGGGCTCGGGCGTGCGGGCCTTGGGGAGGTCCGGGGAGTCGTCGCAGACCTCGACCGTGAGGGTGTCCGTCGCGGCCCGCAGGCGCAGCGTGCACGGCGCGGTCGCGCCCACGTGCTGGTACACGTTGGCCAGGAGCTCGGTGATGCCGAGCAGCGTCTGGTCCGTGACGGCGGCGAGATGCCAGTGCCGCAGGTGCGCCTGGACGATTCTGCGCACCACGGCGAACCGACTCGGCTCGGCCGTGAGGCGCAGTTCGTAGCGCCGGTCCATGTCCTCCATCGCGCTTTCGACTCCTTCCGTCCTCCGCAAGCGGCGGGCGACTTCGAAGAGTGAGCAATGAGAAGCATTCCGTGGTACGACCAGCGTTTCCCGGTTCGCCCGGGACCGCAACTTCTGACATCCTGCCCCGAACGCTGGCTCAGGGTAAGCATCCGGACGCAGCGAGTCGCGGATCATGCAGCAGTATTCGAGAACGTCCAAGCAACTCTTGTGATTTGCGCCACGTTACGATGCGGGTGAGCAGGCCGAGCCGCCTGAGCCACCACCCGCACGACGAAAGCAGCACGCACGTGAGAACCCTGGACGTGGACCGCAGCGACGCCGACTACCGCGCCTGGCTGAAGGAGGCGGTCCGGAAGGTCAAGGCGGACGCCAACCGCTCCGCGGACACGCACCTGCTGCGCTTCCCGCTGCCGGAGGACTGGGGGATCGACCTCTACCTCAAGGACGAGTCGACCCACCCGACAGGCTCGCTCAAGCACCGGCTCGCCCGCTCGCTGTTCCTGCACGCGCTGTGCAACGGCTGGATCCGGCCCGGGCGGCCCGTCGTCGAGGCGTCCAGCGGGTCGACGGCCGTGTCGGAGGCGTACTTCTCGAAGCTGATCGGGGTGCCGTTCATCGCGGTGATGCCGCGCACCACCAGCGCGGAGAAGATCGCGCTGATCGAGGCGCAGGGCGGCAGTTGCCACCTGGTCGACGACACCCGGACCCTCTACGACGTCTCGGCCCGCCTCGCGGCCGAGTCCGGGGGCCACTACATGGACCAGTTCACCTACGCCGAACGGGCCACGGACTGGCGGGGCAACAACAACATCGCCGAGTCCATCTACCACCAGATGGCCCAGGAGCGGTTCCCCGAGCCGACCTGGATCGTGGCCACCGCCGGCACCGGCGGCACCTCGGCGACGCTGGCCCGCTACGTGCACTACATCGGCGCGGACACCCGCGTCTGCGTCGCCGACCCGGAGAACTCCGCCTTCTTCGACGGCTGGGTGAACGCCGACCCCTCCGTCACCTGCGACTGCGGCTCCCGGATCGAGGGCATCGGCCGTCCGCGCGTCGAACCGAGCTTCGTGCCGGGCGCGATCGACCGGATGATGAAGGTCCCGGACGCGGCCACCGTCGCGGCCGTGCGCATGCTCGAGCGCGTCATGGGCCGCAAGCCGGGAGGGTCCACGGGGACGGGCGTGTGGAGCGCGCTGCGCATCGTCGCCGAGATGCGTGCGGCCGGACAGCGCGGCAGCGTCGTGACGCTGATCTGCGACCCGGGCGACCGCTACCTCGACAAGTACTACTCCGACTCCTGGCTGGCCGAGCAGGGCCTGGACATCACGCCGTACCTGGCCGTTCTCGACAAGGTCCTGGAAACGGGGGAGTGGACCGGCGAGTGACCTGCCAGGATCGGCGCATGACCGGTCCAGGGGAAGTCCACACGTCGCCCGAGGAGTCGTGCGAGGAGTCGCTCGACGCCGTCTACCGCGCGCTCGCCTACGACACCTTCGTCACGCTCTACTGGCGCACGGCGCGGTTCGACGAGGCCGCCGACCGGCTGCGCAGGGCGGGCTTCGCGGTGGTGGTCCTCGACGCCTCGGGCTGGACCACTGACGACGCCTTCCATACCGACGTCGCCGCGGCCTTGGACTTCCCCGACTACTACGGCGCCAACCTCGACGCCTTCAACGACTGCCTGGGGGACGTGATGGGCGGCGCCTACGGCGTGCCGCAGGACGCCCCGGGCGTGGCGCTGGCGTTCACGCACTACGACGTCTTCGCCGCGGCGTGCCCCAGGGAGGCGCATGTCGTCCTGGACATCGTGGCCGACCACGCGCGCCGCGCCGCCGTGTTCGGCGGCCGCCTGCTCTGCCTGGTCCAGAGCGACGATCCGGACCTGCGCCAGGAGCCGGTCGGCGCGCAGCCGGTGCTGTGGAACCGGTACGAGTGGCTCGACTCCTCGCGCCGCCCGGCGCCCGCCGCCCCGAAGGGGGCCGCGGGCTGACCCCGGCCCCCTGGGGAGGCCCGAGGGTCGGTGTCAGCCCTGGAAGTCCGCCGTGCGCTCGGGGGAGGCGTCGGCCAGCGCCTTGGTGACCTCGGCGACGTCGCCGCGCAGGCCGTAGACCGGCGTGCCCGGCTGCTGCCGCCAGGAGTCGTCGAGGCCGCCCGCGTCGACCGTGTCGAAGCCGATCTGGTCGATCAGCTCACGCACCAGCTTCTTCGCGGCCGCGTCGTCGCCGGCGACGGGCAGCGCCTGGCGGCCGGGCGTGCCGGCGGGGAGCGGACGCTCCAGGAGGTCGGCGGCGTAGGTGCCGTTGAAGGCCTTGACCACGGTGTGCCCGAGCTGCTGGGCCACCCAGCGGCTCTCCGTCAGGCCCTCGTCCTCGATGGCGGCGATCCGGCCGTCCCGCTGCTGCGGGTAGTAGTTGTTGGTGTCGATCACCGTGAAGCCGGGCGCGGCGGGTGCGAGGACGTCCTTCGGCAGGCTCGGGATGTTCTTCAGCGGGATCGTCACGATGACGACGTCGGCGTCGCGCGGGGCCTCCGCGACGGTGACGGGCGTTGCGCCGGTCTCCTTTGCGAGCTCGTCCAGTGTCTCCGGGCCACGGGAGTTGGCGACCGAGACGTCGTGCCCGGCGGCCGTCAGCCGTCGGGTCAGGTTGCCGCCGATGTTGCCCGCGCCGATGATGCCGATCTTCATGGGAGAGCCTTTCCGGGTGCGGTCGTGTCTGTGTGCCGGCAAGGCCGTGGTGCCTCGCGGGCAGAGCGACGGCGAGCCGTCGCTGCTCGTGCCAACCCGGTTCGTACGCCGCGCATTCCGCGCGGGCGCCTGTTTCGGCGGATCTTGCTAGCTCGCCTGCTGGGCGCGGGCGTCGAGGCGGCGCATGGCCTGGCGGATGGAGCGCATGACCATGGGACGGACGGCCTGGAGCGGGAGCTCCAGGGCCGCGTGGCCCTCGATGGCCATCGTGAAGCGGAGGGTCGTGCCCGAGCCCTGGCCCGGGGTGAGCAGCCACTCCTCCATCCAGGCGTGGGCGCCCGGCAGGTTGGTCTCCTCGATGCGGTAGACGAAGCGCTCCGGCTCGTCCCAGACCAGCACGCTCTCCACGAAGCGCACCCCGCCGCGCAGCGAGACCGAGCGCCCCGCACCGGCGCTGTAGGGGCCGGGGCCGGTGTAGGAGGCGCGGGTGATCTCGCGCCACCACTGCGGCCAGGTGGAGGCGTCGTCCGTCAGCTCGGCGAACAGTGCCTCGCGGGACGCCTCGAGACGCTGGGTGACGACGATTCGCAGCGGCGCCGACTGGAGGAACTCAGTCGTCACCGGGGACAGACGTACGCCCACCGGGCACCTCTTTCCATGGATCAGGCTGGGCGCAGCATAATTGACGCCCCGTCAAGCTTAAAGATGACATCGGACACGTAGCCGTCAGCCTGCGATGACGACCTCGCGGACGGTCTCGGCGACGGCGCTGCGGATCTCCGCCGGGAGGCCGGAGTCCGTGACCAGGGTGTCGATCTCGGCCAGCGACGCGAAGGTCGAGAGCCCGACCGTGCCCCACTTGGTGTGGTCCGCCACCGCGATCACCCGGCGCGCCGCCGCGACGAAGCTGCGGTTGGTCTCGGCCTCGGCCAGGTTGGGGGTGGACAGGCCCGCCTCCAGGGAGATGCCGTGGCAGCCCAGGAAGAGCAGGTCGAAGTGGAGCGAACGGATCGCCCGGTCCGCTATCGGGCCGACCAGCGCGTCCGAGGGCGTGCGGACACCGCCTGTCAGCACCACCGTCGACGGCGGGGAAGCGGCGGTGCCCTGGCGGGCCGCGTGCTCGAAGACGTCCGCGACGCGGACCGAGTTGGTCACCACCGTCAGGCCCTCGATGCGGACCAGGTGGTGGGCGAGGGCGTAGGTCGTGGTGCCGCCGGAGAGGGCGACCGCGCTGCCGGGGGCCACCAGGCGGGCGGCCGCCTCGGCGATCTCCTCCTTGGCGCTCAGCTCCAGCGCCGACTTGGCCTCGAAGCCGGGCTCGTGCGTGCTGGCCTCGAGCACCGGCACCGCGCCGCCGTGGACCTTCTCCAGCATCCCCTGGCGGGCCAGCGCGTCCAGATCACGTCGGATCGTCATGTCGGACACATTGAGCTTGCGCGTCAGCTCGTTGACGCGCACGCCGCCGCGGCGGCGCACCTCGTCCAGGATCAGGGCGCGCCGCTGTTCCGCCAGCAGACCGCTGTTCTCGGCCACCCGGTTCCCGTCCTCTCCCGCTCGCTCCGCGCCGGTGACGGCTGGGCCGTCCGTACTTCGCGTCATCCTGCCACGCCCGCGTGTCCCATGGCGCGAAAGTGCTGTACGGAACGGCGGAAAGCGGCAGCATATCCGCAGGACATCCGTGGGCCGGCGGTCGGGCGTGGGAGCATCCGGCACGGTCGTCGGGGACAGTCGGGGACGGACGGGGACAGCGGGGATGAACGGGGCAACGGGGATGGACACCGCCGTGAACGGCAACGGGACGGAGCGGACGGCCGGGACGGACGGAGCGGACGCGGACGGCGCGCCGCTGCCGGGACAGCGCACGCCGGGGGGAGCCGCGGCGGGGCCCGCTCCGCTTCGGCTGGAACTGCTCGTTCACGGTGTCGGCGGCACGACCCCCGAGGTCATGCTGGAGAGTCCGCACCTCAAGCAGATGACCGGCGACTCGATGTCCGGAACCTACCGCCGTTGGCCGGACCAGGACGCGGAGAGACGCCCGGCCGACTACGAGGGCGACGCGGTGCTGGAGGCCTACTCCTGGGCCAAGCTGACCTCCGGCGCGGCCAGCCGCGCCCTCTGGCTCCTGCTGCTGCCCTTCATGTTCGCCAACCTGGTCCACTGGATGCGGCCGCCGGGCCCGCCCGGCGGCGCCGACCGCCCCCGGCTGCACGGCGTCTACTCGGCGCTCGCCCGGCTGCTCGCCCTGTCCCTGACCGTGCTGCTCACCGCCGCCGCCTGCGAGATCGCGATGGACCTCGCGGCCTGGCAGTGCGCCGCGGACGGCGCCTGCGTGGCCCACCACTCCTGGGTGGTCTTCGCGCTCGGCGGCCACGGCGGCTGGTGGAGCCAGCCCGGACGCCGCCTCGTCGTCGCCGCGCTGGTGCCGCTCGCGATGCTGGCCGGGCTCGGGCAGCTCTCACGGATGACGTGGAGCAGCTACGAGCGCGTCCGCCCGATGTCCGCGCCGCGTACCGGCGAGGCGCCGATCGAGATGGAGACCGGCGGCTTCTGGTACGGCGTCGCCACCGTCGGCCGCCTGCGCCAGCTGCACCTCGCGGCCGGGCTGCTCACCGTCGCCTGGACGGTGCTGGTTCCGGTCATCGCCCACGACCGGCAGGGCGCGCCCCACCTGGCCTGGATCGGGATCGCGCTGCTCGTCCTCCTCGTCGCCGTCGGCGCGCTGCTCCTCGCCGGCCTCGGCACGGGCACGGACGCGCTCCCGCCGCGCGCCCTCCTCGCCGTCGTGGCGGGGCTCGCGGTCCTCGCCTTCGGCGACGCCGCATGGACCCGCCCCACCTGGACCTCGACCGGCCAGCTCCCCGGCGCGGAGCGGGGGTTCGCAGCGCTGTTCGCCGGCCAACTGGCCCTGACCCTGGCCCTCACCGCCATCGCCTGGACCCTCACCCGCAGCCGCACCGCCGCGCCCGCGAACCCGGCTGCGCCTGCGAACTCGACGCCGCCGAAGACCCCGGCCGCGTCCAACGACCCTGCCGCGCAGGCGCACGTGGCTGCGCCCGCCGACCCGGCCGCGCCCGCGAACCCGGTTCGGCTCGGGG
>NZ_BBPP01000076.1 GCF_000787835.1 Streptacidiphilus melanogenes | reverse complement strand
GGCCCGCGCCGTGGAGTGCGCCGCGGCGCAGGCCGCGGATGCCGAGCGCGGTCGCGGGGTTGCGCGCGGGCGCGTGCTTGGCCGCCAGCGCGGCCTTGCCGACGGCGCGCGCGGCCCGCTGCCGGTCGCCGCAGACGGAGGCCGCAGTCTCGTCCGCCCAGCGCTCGACGGTGTACGCGACGGCCGTGCCGACCGGCCGCAGCAGCGGGTTCGCGGCGGCGGCCAGGTGCGCGACGGCCACGAAGGCGTAGTGGTGCGCGCGCAGATGGGTGCGCTCGTGGGCGATCAGCACCTCGCACTCCCCCTCGTCGAGGGCGGCGAGCATGCCGGAGGAGACGACGATCCGGCCGGGGCGGCCCGGATGGCCGGGTAGGGCGTACGCCTCGGGGGCGGGGTCGTCGATGACGACGTACTCCCCCGCTCCGGGCAGGCAGGCCGCCTCGAAGCCCGCCGCGACCAGCGCCCGCAGCCGGCGCCGGACCAGCCGCAGGGCGGCCACCGCGACGACGACCAGCACCACGGCGGCCAGCGCCGCCTCGGCCTTGGAGACCGGGTCGGCCTGCTGGACGGAGCTGAGCGACCAGTGGCCGAGGAAGGCGAGCAGCGGCACCCGGATGAGCCCCGCCAGGACCAGCACGCCGAGCGCGACGGTGCTGCCGCCCGCGAGGACGACCGCCGAGCCTGCCAGCAGCCAGGTGGCGACGCGCGGTTCCAGCCGGTCGGCGAGCCGGGGCGCGGCCAGGCCCAGCAGACCGGGCAGGAGCAGCGGCAGGTAGAAGAAGAGGTGCAGCGCGTCGAGGCTGAGCGCGAGGTGCGTGAGGAGATGTGCGAGGTGGGACACGGCCGCCGCCTCTCAGTCCGCGCCCGGCGGGCGGGTGGGCAGCGCGCCGCCGAGCAGACCGCGCAGGATCTCCTCGTCGCCGAGGGAGAGGTCGTCGACGAAGCGGGCGAGCACAGCGTGCCGGTCCGGGTCGGCGTCAAGGGCCTGGCGCATCCGACGGGCCGTCATGCCGTGGCGGTCGGCGACGGGGCTGTAGGCGAAGGCGCGGCCCTGCTTGACGCGGCCGAGCAGACCCTTGTCGTGCATCCGGGTCAGCACGGTGACCACGGTGCTGTAGGCGAGCGCGCCGTCGAGGCGCTCCAGCACGTGGCCCGGGGTGAGCGCCTCGGGCGCGGCGGACTGGAGCAGTTCCAGGACCTCCGCCTCCAGCGCGCCCATCTGCCGCCTCTCGTTCATCTTCCGGCCATCTTCCCTTCACCTGCTACGGTCCTGTAGAACTTCGTGCAGCCCGAGTCTGCCACGGCCCGCGCCACCTCCACCACGAACACGAGAGATCCCGCTTCATGCACCAGTACCTGGCCTTCGACGGCTCCGGCATCGACGGCGGCCTCTTCAGCACCATCACCGGCCTCGCCCGCGACACCCGGTGGCTGAACACCCCGATGGACCTGTGGACCAACGCCGGCCTGGTGGTCTTCGCGGTACTGATGGTGGTCGGCTTCCTGCGCGCCCGCCGCCGCGACACCGCGGCGATGACGCTGGCGCTGGCCGCGCCCGTCGCCGTGGTCGGCGCTTTCGCCGTGGCCGAGGTCGCCAAGAAGCTCGTCGCCGAGATCCGGCCGTGCTACTCGATGCCGCACGCCTACATCGTCGAAGCCTGCCCGGTCCGCACCGACTACGCCTTCCCGAGCGGCCACACCACGACGGCCGCGGCCACGGTGGCGGCGCTGTGGCTGCTGGACCGGCAGCTGGCCTGGATCGCGACGGGCTTCGCGGTGCTGGAGGGCTTCAGCCGTGTCTACCTCGGCGCGCACTACCCCCACGACGTGCTCGGCGCGGCGGTGCTGGCGCTGCCGGTGGCGTACCTGATCAGCGCGGTGCTGGGGCGCTACGCGCAACCGGTCGTGGCGCGGCTGCGCACCGGCGCGCTGGAACCCCTGCTGACCCGCCGGCCCTCCGGCGCGCACGCCCGCTGAGGCGTGGCCGGGAATCGACCCGGCAAGCCGGGGCGGGGAACCATGGCAGGGGTGTCGCACGTATCCCCCACAGCCGGTTCCTAGCGGTTCCTGACGGACCGGCGTGCAACGTTCGGCCTTGGGAGTATTTGGTGACCTGCTTCTTCGACCCCTCGCACGGCTACGGCTCGGTCAACGTGGTCTGGCAGCCGCAGTGGGGTGTCCCGCGCCCGGTGCAGACGTGCCAGCAGTGCGCCCAGCGCATCGAGACCACGCCCCCGCCGTTCTACACGCCGCCGCAGGCCGCCGGTTACCCGCAGCAGGGCGGCTACGTCCAGGGCGGCTACCCGCAGCAGGGGTACCCCCAGCAGGGCGGCTACCAGCAGGGCTACCCGCAGGCCGGGTACCCGCAGCAGCCCCGCCAGGGCCACAGCACCGGCGCCGTCGTCGGCGCGGGCGTCGCAGGCCTGATCGGCGGCGCGCTGATCGGCGAGATGCTGAACGACGGCGACGACGACCGCCGCGAGCGCGAGGCCTTCGAGGAGGGCCGCGAGTACGAGGAGCGCCGCGACTTCGGCGGCGGCGGCGGCTTCGGCGGTGACGATTTCGGCGGCGGCGACTTCGACGGCAACAACGGCGACTTCTTCTGACCAGCTGAATCCCCGGCCGCCGGCCCCCGCTGGGGGCACGGCGGCCGGGGCGCGCCGGACGGCCGTCGCAGGGCCCGGACCTTCGGGCGGGAGGCCATCCGCCCTGCCCCCCAGCGCCGCGCCCGCGGTCGGCTCGGCCGGTCCGCACCGGCCCGTGCTGCCCCAATCCAGGGCGCTCCCCGCCTGAGCCGAGGCCTGCGGCCCGCCGGGCGGGAGGCCATCCGCCCTGCCCCCCAGCGCCCCGCCCGCGGCCGGCTCGGCCGGTCCGCACCGGCCCGTGCTGCCCCGATCCAGGGCGCTCCCCGCCTGAGCCGCGCCCGGGCCGGAACGCACCCGGCCTTTCGCCGCGGCGGTCAGCCGCGGTAGCGGGCCAGGAAGAGGGCCTCGGTGAGGGCGATGCCGGCGATCTCCTCCGGGTCCACGCTCTCGTTGGGCGCGTGGATCAGGCACTGCGGTTCGGCCACGCCCATCAGCACGATCTCGGCCCGCGGGTAGAGCTCGGCCAGCGCGCTGCACAGCGGGATGGATCCGCCGAGGCCCTGCAACGCCATGTCGCGGCCGAAGGCGTCACGCATCGCCGCGCCCAGCGCGGCGTACGCGGGGCCGTCGGTCGCGGCGCGGAAGGGCGCGCCGACAGGGCCGCGCTCGATCTCCAGCCGCACGCCCCAGGGCGCGACCCGCTCCAGGTGCGCGACCAGCGCGTCCTGCGCGGCGGCCGGGTCGGTGCCCGGCGGGACGCGCAGACTGAGGCGGGCGGCGGCGTGCGGCTGGACGGCCGCGGCCGAGCCGACCACCGGAGGGCAGTCGAGGCCCAGCACGGTGAGGGCGGGACGGGCCCACACCCGGTCGGCGATCTCGCCCTCGCCGCCCAGCACCTCGACGCCGTCGAGCAGCCGCGCGTCCGCGCGGAACCGCTCGGGCGGGTAGGCGAGTCCGGTCCACAGGCCGTCGCCCGGCAGACCGTCGACGGTGGTCGCGCCCTTGTCGTCGCGCAGCGTCGCCAGCATCCGGACCAGCGCGAAGAGCGCGTCCGGCGCGGCCCCGCCGAACTGGCCCGAGTGGACCTCGGAGGCCAGCGCCGCGACCCGCACGGTGACCTCGACGACCCCGCGCAGGCTGACCGTGGCCGTGGGCACGCCCGCCGCCGCGTTGCCGGCGTCGCACACCAGCACGGCGTCGGCGCGCAGCTCCTCGGGGTGGCTGCGGACGTAGTCCTCCAGGCCGCCGGTGCCCTGCTCCTCCGAGCCCTCGACCACGAGCTTCAGACCGACCGGCGGCTCCTCGCCCAGTTCCCGCAGCGCCCGCAGGGCGGTGAGGTGAGCGACGATGTTTCCCTTGCAGTCGGCCGCGCCCCGGCCGTACCAGCGGCCGTCGCGCTCGGTCAGGGTGAACGGCGGGGAGGTCCACGCCGCCTCGTCCAGCGGCGGCTGGACGTCGTGGTGGGAGTAGAGCAGGACCGTGGGCGCGCCCTCGGGCCCGGGGCGCTCGCCCAGGACGGCGAGGCTGCCGTCGCTGGTCTCGGCCAGCCGCAGTCCGGTGAAGCCCAGTTCGGCGAAGGCGTCACGGACCCACTCGGCGGCCCTGCGGCACTCCTGCTCCGGGTACTGCCGGGGGTCGGCGACCGAGGGGATCGCGACCAGCTCGGCCAGGTCGTTCCTGGCACGGTCCATCAACCGGTCGATCGCAGCGGCCAGTTGTTCACGCACGGGCGGTCCTTTCCTCGGGTGGGAAAAGGTCCGGCACCGGGACGCGGCTCATAAGCGAGCGCCGCGCCGCAGTGCCGGACCTTCGTACGTACCTCGTCAGGCCGTCGCGACGGCGGGCTCCTCCGCCGGCGGCGGCAGTTCGCGCAGCCGGGTGACCGGGGAGAGCGCCAGCGCGATGATCACCGCGGCGGAGAAGGCCGCGGCGACCTCCAGCGCGTGCTTGTTCCCGATGGCCCCGGACAGCAGACCCGCCGTCAGACCGCCCAGCGCCCCGCCACCGAAGAGCAGCATCCGGAAGCAGGCGGTCATCCGGCTCATCATCGACTGCGGTGTGGTGGTCTGCCGCACGCTGACGATGATCACGTTGGCCACGCCGAGACCGGCGTAGGTGGTGAAGAACGACACGATCATCAGCGCCACCACGGCCGGCTTGGGCCCACCCGCCACCACGATCACGGTCGGACCGAGCAGCAGCAGCGACTGGCAGACGAAGTACAGCGGTCCCAGCGGGAAGCGGGCGATCATCTTGCGGGAGATCGTCGCGCCGATGAGTCCGCCGATCGACGCCACCGAGAAGATCAGGCCCAGCGTGGCCGAGCTCAGCTTCAGGTCGTGCGTCCCGTAGAGCAGGAACATGGTCCACACGGTGATCATCGAGAAGTTGCAGCAGAACCCGACGAACGCCAGCCAGCGCAGGATCGGGTTACGGAAGACCCAGCTCAGTCCGGCCTTGATCTCCGCCTTCACGTCCCGTCGCACGGTCTTCTCCGGGCGCGGCTCGTCCACCCGGACGAGCAGCAGGGAGCCGACCGAGACCAGGTAGGAGACCGAGTCCACGACCATCGCCACCGGCGCGGTCAGCGCCGCCACCAGGGCGCCGGCGAGGCCGGGCCCGGCGACGTCGGAGATCGAGGAGCTGATCCCCATCTTGGCGTTGGCCTCGACGAAGTGCCGTGGGTCCTTCACCAGGGTGGGGACGAACGGCATCCAGCTCACGTCGTACAGCACCGAGGCGACACCGATGGCGCAGGCGAGGACCAGCAGCACCGGCATGGTGAGCGCGTGCGTCCAGTGCAGCACCGGGACCAGCCCGATCAGCACCATCCGCACCAGGTTGGTCACCAGCATGACGGTGCGGCGGCGGACCCGGTCGACCCAGACCCCGAACAGCAGGGCCAGGCCGATGTAGGGGGCGAGCTGCAGGAAGCGCAGCACGCCCACCTCGTCGTTGCTGGCCTTGAACGCGATGATCGCGGTCAGCGGCAGCGCCAGGTTGGTGACCTGGGTACCGAGCAGCGAAAGCGTCTCGCCGCCCCAGAACTTGAGGAAGTCCGCGTGGTGCCACAGGCTCGGCAGCGGCGCCTCGGCGACCTCGTCGGTCTGCGGTTCAGTGACCGACATTCGCCCTCCCGTCCTGGCGATCCGCGGCGTCCAGGGTGTCCTGGACGATGCGGGTCAGCGCGACCAGGGAGTCCCCGTTCCAGACCGAGTGGTGGGTGCCGGGGACGGTGTACTCCTTGAGCTGCGGCAGCACGCGCTGCCAGCGCATCTCGTCGGCGGGCGACTCCCCGGCGATGATGTGCACCGCCGGACCGTCGTGCACGCCGGCGATCTCGATGGAGTAGAAGCCCGCCAGGTGCGCCCGGAACACCGCGTACTGCTCGGCGAGCAGCTCCGCGTCGAACTCCTCCGGCAGCAGCCCGGACTCCTCGACGGCAGCGAAGACGAACTCCGCCTCGACGTCCTCGGGCCACCCGGCGAACAGCTTCAGCAGCTCGGCCGGGGTCTGGTCGGACAGGCCCATCATGTCCCTGATGTAGCGGATCAGGATGTCCCGCTCGGGCGGCAGCGGCTGCGGCGACGGCAGACCGGAGTCCACCATCGTCAGCACCGACACCCGGCAGCCCGCCGCGGTCAGCAGCTTGGCCATCTCGTAGGAGAGCAGGCCGCCCAGCGACCAGCCCAGTAGCCGGTACTCGCCCTCGGGCCGGAAGGCCCGCAGGATGTCGACGTACTCGGCCGCCAGGTCCTTGAGCACGGTCACCGGCTCGCGGTCGTTGTCGAAGCCGGGGGCCTCGAACCCGTACACGGGCTGGTCGTCGCCGAGCAGCCGGGTCAGTCCGGCGTAGGAGTACGCCGACCCGGAGACGGCGTGGACACAGAAGAGCGGGACCCTGCTCCCCTCGGGGTGCAGCGGGACCAGCCGGTCGAGGTCGAGGTCAGCCACGGGCCTTCGCCTCCTTGGCGGCGACCAGCTCGTCGACGACCTTGGAGATCGAGTTCAGCGCGGCGTTGCCGTAGAGCAGGCGGACGCTGATCCGGATCTTGAAGGACTTGTTGATCCGGCTGACCGCGCGCAGCGCCTGCAGCGAGTTGCCGCCGATGTCGAAGAAGCTGTCGTCCGCGCCGACCCGGGGCAGGCCCAGCACCTCGGCGAAGATCTGCGCGATCTCGGTCTCGGTGGGCGTCGACGGGGCGAGGTACTCGCGGCCGTCGCCGCTCTCGACCGGCTCCGGCAGCGCCTTGCGGTTGATCTTCCAGCCGTCGTTGTTCATCGGGAAGGCGTCCAGCGCCACCCAGGCGGTCGGCACCATGTAGTCGGGCAGCGACTCGGCCAGGTGGCTGCGCAGCTCGTCGGTGCCCGGCTGCTCGTCCACCGAGGTGAAGTAGCCCACCAGGCGGTTCTCACCGCGGCGGTCGGGGCGCATCAGCACCACGGCGCGCAGCACCTTCGGGTGCGACTGCAGCGCGATCTCGATCTCGCCCAGCTCGATCCGCAGGCCGCGCAGCTTGACCTGGTTGTCGATCCGGCCGAGGAACTCGATCTGGCCGTCCTCGCTCCAGCGCACCAGGTCGCCGCTGCGGTAGACCTTGCTGCTCGGGTCGAACGGGTCGGTGATGAACTTCTCCGCCGTCATCTCCGGCTGGTTGAGGTAACCGCGCGCCAGACCGCCCTCGGCGCCGCCGATCAGCAGCTCGCCGTGGACGCCCTTGGGCACCAGGTTGTTCCACTGGTCGACGACGTAGACCTGGCGGTTGAGCTGCGGCCGGCCGATGGGCGGCGGGGTCGTCCACACCTTCTGCTCGACCTCGTAGTCGGTCTGGCCGATGGCGCACTCGGTCGGGCCGTACAGGTTCAGGTAGCGGCGGCCCGGCAGGTTCCACTTGTTGACCAGCTCGGGCGGGAGCACCTCGGCGCCGCCCATGACGTACTTGAGGTCCGGGTAGGGCTCGGGCTCCATGACCGACTGCATCGCCGGGGGCAGCCCGGCGTAGGTGACCCGCTGGTCGCGCAGCAGCGCGGTCAGCGCCTCCGGGGACTGGGCGTCCTCGGGCGACACGGCCACCACGGTTCCGCCGACCAGGAACGCGGTCCAGATCTCGCCCTGCGACATGTCGAAGTTGAGCGCGGGCAGCTGGAGCAGCCGGTCCTGCGGGCCGAAGTCGAAGCGACGGCGGTAGGACTCGCAGAAGAAGGAGACCGCCCGGTGGGCGATCATGACGCCCTTGGGGGTGCCGGTGGAACCCGAGGTGTAGAGGATGTAGGCCAGCGACTCGCGGTCGGCCCACTCCTCCAGCGGCTTCTCGGAGTCGTGCTTCTCGATCTCCGCCCAGTCGGTGTCGATCTGCACCAGCGCCCAGCCGGAGGACTCCGGCAGCGCGCCGGCCAGCGGGGAGCGGGTCAGCACCACCGGCGCGCCGGTGTCGCGGATCATGTAGTCGAGACGGGCCGCGGGGAGCTTCGGGTCCATCATCGCGAAGGCGCCGCCGGCCTTGAGGATGCCGGCCATGGCGACGTAGGCGTCCAGGTCGCGGTCGATCACCGTGGCGACCACCTGACCGTGCTCCAGGCCCAGCGAGCGCAGGTGCCTGGCCAGCTTGTCGGCGCGGCGGTCCAGCTCGCCGTAGGTCAGCTCGACGCCGCGGCAGACCACCGCGACCGCGTCCGGCGTGTTCGCGGCGATCTTGGCCAGGCCGACGTGCAGCGCGTCCTCGGAGTACTCGGCGGTCTCGCCCTTGCCGACCGCGAGCAGCTCCTCCCGCTCGGCGTCGGGCAGCAACGGCAGCTGCGAGACCTTGAGCGAGCTGTCCTTGACCGCGGCGGCCAGCACCGTCTCCACGTGGCTCAGCAGCCCCTGGATGCGCCACTCGTCGAAGAGGTCCTTGGAGTACTCGACGAACGCCTTCAGCGTGTCGCCGTCCTCGACGAAGTCGATCGCCATGTCGAAGCGCGAACCGGTGGAGGCCAGGCTGACCGGCTCCGCCGTGGTGCCCTCGAAGTCGACGCTGCCACCGGAGTTGGCCGCGCCCAGCAGCTGCATCGAGATCTGGAAGAGCGGGTTGCGGCCGGTGACGCGCTGCGGCTGGATCCGGTCGACGATCAGGTGGAACGGGACCTCCTGGTGCTCGTAGAGGTCCAGGTTGGCGTCGAGGGTGCGCTCCAGCAGCTCCGCGAAGGTCGGGTCACCCGAGACGTCCGAACGCAGCACGACCATGTTGACGAAGAGGCCGACGACCTGCTCCAGCTCCTCGTCCATCCGGCTGAGCATCGGCACGCCGATGGGGATGTCCTCCTGGCCGGTGTAGCGGCACAGCACGGTGTTCAGCGCCGCGGCCAGCACCATGTACAGCGAGACGCCGTGGTCCTTGGCCAACTGGCGTGCCTGGATCAGCAGTTCGGACGGGTAGGGGCGGATCACCGAGTCGGCGCCGCGGGCCGGCACGGCCGGGCGGGGACGGTCGGTCGGGAACTCCAGGGTGGGCAGGTTCTCGAGCCGCCCGGCCCAGAAGTCCAGCTCCTCCTTCAGGGTCTCGCCCTGCATCTGCTCGCGCTGCTCGCGGGCGAACTCCAGGTAGTTGGAGCCCGTGTCGGCGAACTCCGGCTCGCGGCCCGCCAGCAGCGACCGGTAGGCCTCCGCCAGCTCCGCGTTGACCACGCCGGAGGACCAGCCGTCGGTCACGATGTGGTGCAGGTTCTGCATGAACACGTGGCTGTCGTCGGCCAGCTTGACCACGCGGTAGCGGTACAGCGGGCCCTGCTCCAGGTCGAACGGCTTGTTGGCGAGCTCTCGCAGCGACTCCTCGACCGCCTGCTGCTGCCCCTCCGCGTCGAGACCGGTGCGGTCCACGACCTCGAGCTCCACCTCGCTCGGCTCCGCCAGGAGCTGGTAGGGGGTGCCGTCCTCGGCGTGGATGGTCACCCGGAGCGCCTCGTGCCGGGCCACGATCAGCGTGAGGCTGCGCTGGAGCAGGTCGAGGCGGAGCGGACCGGTGAGCCGGGAGGCCAGCAGGATGTTGTAGACGGTGACGCCGGGGGTCAACTGGTCGAGGAACCACAGCTGTTCCTGGCCGAAGGAGAGCGGGGCCTGCGTGCTTACATCTGTGGAGGTCATGCGAGAACTCTCTGACTCGTGATCCGGATTCAGGGGGGAACGACAGCTGGGCACGTGGTGCGACCGGGGCCCTGGGGGCCGAGCGGTCGCACCACGTGCTGATCAGCCGAGCGACGGGGCGTCGGTGATGACTTCGGTCACGACTTCCGCGGGGTGACGAAGGTGTCGTTGATGACGTATCCGTCCAGGCCGTGCTTCTCGCCGTACTCGAGCAGGTCGCTCGTGGTGTTGAGGAAGCCGCGGCCGTTGTTGTTCAGCGAGGTGTTGCACAGCACGCTGAAGCCGGTGATGTCGCGGAACGCCACCAGCAGGTCGGCGATGCCGGGGTTGCGCTCGTGGGTGACGGTCTGGGTGCGGGCGGAGCCGTCGAAGTGCGTGACGGCCTTGAGCTCCTCGGTGGTGACCCGGTTGAAGAAGAGCATGTACGGGTCGTGCACCGAGCCGTGGAACCACTTGTCGGCGTCCTCCTCGAGGGCGATCGGGGCGATCGGGCGGTAGCCCTCGCGGCCCTTGATCGTGTTGAGGCGGACGGTGGTCTCCTCGGTGAACGGCGCGGCCAGGATGGAGCGGTTGCCGAGGGCGCGCGGGCCCATCTCGTAGCGGTCGCGGGCCCAGCCGATGATGTTGCCCTGCTCCAGGTAGCGGGCCACCTCGCTGTGGACCAGCGGGCGGACCTCGTACTTGGCCGGGTCGGGCTCGATGTCCTGCACGAAGTGCTCGCCGGCGTAGACGTCCCACTCGATGGAGGCGGTGCCGGTGTGGAACCACTGGGCGTCGATCGCGGTGCCGAGCGCCGAGCCGCTGTCGTTCGGGCACGGCGGCACGAACACCGAGGAGAACAGGCCGCTCTCGCGGAACTGGGCGTTCCAGTTGCAGTTCAGGCCGCAGCCGCCGGAGATGAGCAGCGGCAGGCCCTCGGTGAGGTTCTTCTCCGCGTAGTCGAAGAAGCGGCCGAAGATCGCGTCGGAGTGGGCCAGCGCCGCGTTGCGGTAGATCTGCGACTCGACGGTGGCGTTGTGCAGCGGCGACCACTTCAGGTCGTCCTTGTCGACGCCGAGGACGATGCCCTCCTGGGCGAGGATGAAGTCGATCGTCTCCTGCTCGGCCTTGCCGATCGGCTTGCCGTCGGCGAAGGCGGTCAGCGCCATCTGCTTGCCGGCGTGGCTGTAGTTGAAGAAGCCCTTGCCGGCCGGGTGCTTCGGGTCCGCCAGCGAGAACAGGTAGGCGTACTTGTTGCCCGGGTCGGACATGACGTGCTTGAGGTGGGTGACGTGGCCCTTCTCGTCGATGCGGTAGAAGGAGCCGATGTTCCCCTCCCACACCAGCGAGTAGTGCGGGGTGCCGGAGGCGGCCGGGGCCATGCCGTAGGCGGTCATGATGTGCGACCGCTCGTGGGTGGAGGAGAAGATCCGGACGTCCTTGCCGTAGAACCGGCCGGCCGTGTCCTGGATCGCACCGTCGCCGACGCCGAAGTAGCCGGCGCGGGACGGCGGCTCCACGGAGTGGAAGCCCTTGACCCAGCCGCTGAGCGCGACCACGTCGGGAATCCGGTCGAGGAGACCAGCGGCGCGGGTCATCACCTCGGCGGTCAGCCGGTCATAGCGCGGGAAGTTGTCCTTCTCCGACTCAAGGGCGAACAGCAGCTTGCCGTCCTCGATGGCGACGATCCCGCCGTCATGGCCCTCTTTGAATCCCAGGATCAACATGGTGGTTACTGGCCTTCCGTGGTTGTGATGGCTGCGCTCGGTTGCAGCGACCCGTGGTCGCGGTCAGTGGCGTGCCCGGCCGTCGGCCCGGGCGTACGCGAGGTGGTGGCACCGGGGCCGAACACGGGCGCGAGAGCCCGGTCGAGGTCGGTCAGCGCGCGCGACCAGACGCCCGGAGACGGCACGTAGTGGTTGTAGTAGCTGGCGCCCTCGGCGGGCGGTCCGAAGACCGCCACGCTGCGGTTGCCCGACTCGCCCCCGAGGGGGGCGAGGAAGCCGTCGCGGTCCAGCACCAGGTTTCCGCCGGGTCCGGTGACGGCCCACTTGCGCAGCGAGCGGCCGACCGGGTCGGCGTCGGAGTCGGCGGCGGGCCACTCCAGGTTGGCCCGGACCACCACGTCGGCGTAGATCCGGTACGGCACGGTCAGCTCGGTGGAGCTGAGGCACCAGCCCACCGAGTCCCGCTCCAGCCGCGGACGCGGTCCCGGGCCCGGGAGCACCACTCCGGCCTCGATCAGGTCGAGGACCTCGCGGATGCGCTCCTTCTGCGGGCCGATCACCGCCCGGTTCACCAGCGCGGTGTAGCGCCGCATGAAGTACTCGTGCGACTCGTCGGTGAGACCGGGCGGGTCCACCGCCGCGCGCAGACCGTCGCGGTGGTCCCGGAGCACCTCCAGGCCCTCCTTGACGGCACTGACGCCGAGTCCGGCCTCGGCCTCGCGCAGGTCCGCCTCGGCGCGCTCGACCAGCAGCTCGACGTAGCGCCGGTAGCTGTCCAGCGTGCCGTCCTGGTCCGCGGCTTCGGCCGGGTCGGCCTCAGCGCCTGCGGTGTCCGCGGCAGAGCGGAGGATCCGCGTCACCACGGCGGTCTCGGCCTCGGTGGCCGAGGCCATCCGGCCCAGCGCCTCCCGCAGCACCAGCGGTTCGACGTCGCGGGCGAAGTCGAGCCGGCCGTCCTCGGTGCCGGCCCGCAGCTCGGCGACGGCGTCGGCGGTCAGGTGCGCCGCCGGAGCCGCGCGCCGCTCCGTGGTGGTGGCCGGGCGGCCGCAGGGCAGCCAGCCGTTGCGGTTGGCCAGCACGATCCTCGGCTCACGGCCGGAGGGCCGGTAGCCGTCGGGGCCGAACTCGCCGCCGCGGCCGACGGTGAGCGAGGCGATGACGTCCATCGCGGTCAGGCCGGTGCCCAGCAGGGCCACGGTGACCCCGCCGGGTATCGCGTCCACCTGGTCGGGCAGCGGGTACGGCGTGGAGATCACGCCGTCCTCCGCGGCCGGGGCGGGCTGCGCCAGCCCGTGGCCGGTGGTGACGACCGCCAGGTCGACCCGGTGCCGCTCGCCGTCGGCCAGCGTCACCACGGCGCCGCCGCCCTCGGCTTCGCCTTCCAGCACCACGGACTCCGCCGCCAGCCGGATGTGACGGATGCTCAACCTATCGGGCACGCGCGCCGTCAGCTCGCCGGCGGCCCACTGGAGGTACTCGCCGAGCAGTCGGCGCGGCAGGAACTCGTCGAAGCGCACATCGCCCTGGGTGGTGCCGCACCACTCGAAGAAGCCCGGCCCGGGGGTGACCGGCGCGCCCGGCGTCATCGCCGGGTCGGAGAAGATGGTGAGCTGCGAGGCGATGGTGTTCAGCAGCAGGTAATCGGGCTGCTTGACCTGGTGGATCCCGATGCCGAGTTCGCCGGGCTCGATCAGCAGCAGTTCCACGGGCGGTCCGTCCGGGTCCGCGGCGGTGTGGCTGATCACGCGCTCCAGCGCGGACAGGCCACGGGGCCCGACGCCGACGACCGCGATCCGCAGGGGCTGAGTCACCAGCGGCTCGTCTCGCCGAAGAAGTCCGCGATCTCGTGCGTCAGGCCCAGCTCGCGGGCCCGGCCGAGAACGTGGTCGCCCAGCGCCAGGTCCAGCACGCCCAGGCCGAAGGGCGAGAAGACCACACCGCGGCTGGGCTGCGGCAGGGTCATCCCGCGCAGCACCGAGGCCAGCGTCCCGCTGACGAAGTCCCGGCCCCCGGTGGCCTGTTCGGCCAGGTGCGGGGAGGTGTTCGCCTTCATGCAGTGCTCGACGTCGTCGAAGTAGTTCTGCGCGGAGAGGATCACCTGCGGCTGGAAGTCCCGCAGCGAGATGTTCAGCGCCAGCTGCCCCGGGCGCAGCCCCTGACCGATGTACGGGGTGCCGGCCGTGGTCGCGGTGATCAGCGTCTGGGCCTTCAGGGCCTGCTCGAGGCTGCCGACGGCCTTGGCGTTCAGGCCCAGCTCCTCGTTGGCGAACCGGGCGAGGTTGGCCGCCGAGTCCGCGTGCAGGTCGAAGACCTCCAGCGACTCGATCGGGTAGCCGGTGGTGACCAGGTAACGGAGGATGGTGCGGGCGATGACGCCGGCCCCGATGATGGCCACCTCGCCGCTCGGCGGCAGGTAGCGGGCGAACGCCCGGGCGGCCACGGCCGCCGAGGCGGCGGTCCGCACCGCGCTGATCCCGGCCGCCTCCAGCAGCGCCTTGGGGTAGCCGGTGGCGTAGTCGTTGAGCACCAGCACCGCCGAGGCGCGGGGCAGGCCCTCGGCCACGTTGCCCGGGAAGCTGGAGATCCACTTGATGCCGACCGCCCGCTCCTGCTCCTCGAGCTCGATCGAGGCGGGCAGGGCGATGATCCTGGCCTCGGGCTTGTCGGGGAAGCGCAGGAAGTAGCTGTCCGGGTTCACCGTCAGCCCGGCGTCGTGTCGCAGGTAGGCGTCCTCGACCAGGTCGACGATCTGGTTCGCCGAGGTGTCGAGGATGTCCTTCACGACCTTGCCGGGGACTACCTCAAACGAGAACATGCAGGTCCTCCTTGGGGGACTGGTCGGTCTGGGCCGGCTCCAGGGCCTGGGCCAGGCCGCGCTCGATCACCCAGTCGTCGTCGTACACGGAACCGAGGTAGCGCTCGCCCAGGTCGGGGGCGATGGCGACCACGGTGGCGTCGGGCGGGATCTGCCCTGCCTCGCGGCGCACGGCGGCCAGCACCGTGCCGGTCGAACCACCTGCCAGCAGGCCGGTGTTACGGGCCAGCCAGCGGCACTCCCGGACGGTCTCCCACTCGGGGATCAGCACCACCTTGTCCGGCGAGTTGCTGTCCAGCAGCGGCGGGCGCTGGCTGGTGCCGAGGCCGGGGATGTGCCGGACGCTGGGCTCGCTCTCGAAGTTCACCGAGCCGACCGCGTCGACGGCGATGATCCGGGTGCGCGGGCTGCGGCGACGGAAGTAGTCGATGCAGCCCATCAGCGTGCCGCCGGTGCCGACCCCGAGGAACAGGTAGTCGACCTTGCCGAACTCCTTGAGCACCGAGGGGGCGGTGGCCTCCTCGTGCGCGGTCGGGTTGCCCGGGTTGGCGTACTGGTTGAGCCAGTGCAGCGAGGGGTCCTCGGCGAGCCGCTGCTGGATGTAGGAGATCCGGGTGCCCAGGAAGCCGCCGTTGGGGTCGCGCTGGTCGACCACCACCACGTCCGCACCCAGCGCCCGCATGATGGCGACCGCGGTGGCGTTCGAGTTGGGGTCCGTGACACAGGTGAGGTGGTGGCCGTTGGCCGCGCAGATCACCGCGAGCGCGATGCCGAGGTTCCCCGAGGTCGACTCGATGAGACGGATCCCGCTCGGGTCGTTGACAGCGTTCTCGGCCGCCTTGACCAGGCCGCGCGCCGTCTTCATCTTGATGGAGCCGCCCGGGTTGAAGCCCTCGACCTTCATGAAGAAGCGGTCGAGGCCCGCCACCCCCGGGACACGGACGAATATGTCGTCCAATATCAGGTCGTAGACGTTGTCAGCTATCAACGTGATCCCTCGGAATCGGTGGTCTCGGAGCCTCAGCGGCTGCGGCTGGAGCGGCGGCGGCGGGCGTGGAGCTCCTGCAGGGAGACGACCCCGAACTCGGTGCGGCCGGCCGCGCGGATCGCCCGTACGACGGCCAGCAGCGCGGACGCGGTGGTCACGTAGGGCACCGAGTGCTGGGCGGCGCAGGTCCGGGCCAGACGCTCCACGGGGCGCGGCGCGCCGATCGCGGAGAGGCTGACCACCAGCGCGAAGTCGTGCTCGGCGATGCGCTGCAGGAGCTCCGTGTGGGCCTTGTCCTGGTCGGAGACGACCTCGTCGGGGACGAAGCCGCGCTGCTCCAGCGTGGCCGCGTTGCCCTCCTCGGCGGTCACCTCGAAGCCGAAGCCCCGCAGCGTCCGCAGGGCGGGGACCACGTGGTCGACGTGGACGTCCGCGGTCGAGACGAAGACCCGGCCGCCGAGCGGAACGGGGAACCCGGCCGCCGTCTGGGCCTTGGCGAAGGCGGCGTCGAAGCCGCTGTCGATGCCCATGACCTCACCGGTGGACTTCATCTCCGGGCCCAGCACGCTGTCCTGGCCGGTGTTGTCGGCGGCGCGGAAGCGGTGGAAGGGCAGCACGGCCTCCTTGACCGCGACCGGCGTCCCCTGCCGCACGTCCCCGCCGTCGCCCTCGGCCTGCAGCAGGCCCTCGGCGCGCAGTTCGGCGATGGTGGCGCCGAGCATGATCCGCGCCCCGGCCTTGGCCAGCGGCACGGCCGTGGCCTTGGAGACGAACGGAACGGTGCGGCTGGCCCGCGGGTTGGCCTCCAGCACGTAGAAGGTCTCGTCCTTCAGCGCGAACTGGATGTTCAGCAGCCCGCGGACGCCCAGCCCGGCGGCGATCGCCTCGGTCTGGGCCCGCACCGCGGCGATGTCGCCGCGGCCCAGGGTGAGTGGAGGCAATGCGCACGCGGAGTCGCCGGAGTGGATCCCGGCCTCCTCGATGTGCTCCATCACGCCGCCGAGGTAGACCTCGTGCCCGTCGCAGAGCGCGTCGACGTCGATCTCGATCGCGCCCACCAGGAACTCGTCGACCAGCAGCGGCTGCTCCGCGGAGATGCCGGCGACCCGGGAGAGGTGGTCGGCCAGCGCCTCCGGGCCCGGCAGGATCTCCATGCCGCGTCCGCCCAGCACGTAGGAGGGACGCACCAGCACCGGGTAGCCGATCCGCTCGGCGATCTCCTCGGCCTCGGCCGCGGTCCTGGCCATGCCGTGGCGCGGGGCGATCAGCCCGGCGGCCGCCAGGATGTCGGCGAAGGCGCCGCGCTCCTCGGCCAGGTGGATCGCCTCCGGCGAG
Organism: Streptacidiphilus melanogenes; assembly: GCF_000787835.1. Lineage (GTDB taxonomy): Bacteria > Actinomycetota > Actinomycetes > Streptomycetales > Streptomycetaceae > Streptacidiphilus > Streptacidiphilus melanogenes. Next base: position 4,007 of record NZ_BBPP01000076.1, on the reverse strand, counting down.
GTGCCGGCGATGGGCAGGCCCGCGTCGGCCAGTCTCCGGGCCAGCCGAAGCGGCGTCTGGCCGCCCAACTGGACGACGACGGCCACCACTTCGCCGTGCGCGGACTCGGCCTCGTAGACCTCCAGGATGTCCTCGAAGGTCAGCGGCTCGAAGTAGAGCCGGTCGGAGGTGTCGTAGTCGGTGGAGACGGTCTCCGGGTTGCAGTTGACCATCACCGTCTCGTAGCCCGCCGCCCGCAGCGCGAGCGAGGCGTGCACGCAGGAGTAGTCGAACTCGATGCCCTGGCCGATCCGGTTCGGCCCGGACCCGATGATCATCACCTTGGGCCGCGGCTCGCCGCTGGGGACTACCTCGGACTCGGCGTCCGGGTCGGACTCGTAGACGGAGTAGTGGTACGGGGTCGACGCGGCGAACTCGGCGGCGCAGGTGTCCACCGTCTTGTAGACCGGGCGGACGCCCAGGCGGTGCCGCAGCTCCCGCACCCCGTCCTCGCCCCGGCCCTCGCCCCCGGCGTCCGGGTGCAGCGCGGCGATCTGACGATCCGACAGCCCCTGCTGCTTGGCGCGGCGCAGCAGCTCCTCGTCCGGCTCCCGACCCAACTGGGCGGCGGCGACGAGCTCCTCGCGCATCTCCACCATCGCCAGCACCTGGTCGACGAACCACGGGTCGATCCCGCTGGCCTCGTGCACGTCCATGACGTCCGCGCCGAGCCGCAGCGCCCGCTCCACGGTGTAGAGCCGGCCGTCGTGCGGGGTGCGCAGCGCCTCCAGGGTGGCGGCCAGATCCGCGCCCTCCGGGTCCGGCGTGGTCCAGAAGCCGGTCTCGGTGTTCTCCAGCGACCGCATCGCCTTGCCCAGCGCCTCACCGAAGGTGCGGCCGATGGACATCGCCTCGCCGACCGACTTCATGGTGGTGGTCAGCACGGGATCGGCGGCGGGAAACTTCTCGAAGGCGAACCGGGGGGCCTTGACCACCACGTAGTCGAGCGTCGGCTCGAAGCTGGCGGGGGTGACGCCGGTGATGTCGTTGGGGATCTCGTCCAGGGTGTAGCCGATCGCCAGCTTGGCGGCGATCTTGGCGATCGGGAAGCCGGTGGCCTTGGACGCCAGCGCGGAGGAGCGGGACACCCGCGGGTTCATCTCGATCACCACGAGCTGGCCGGTCCGCGGGTTGACCGCGAACTGGATGTTGCAGCCGCCGGTGTCCACGCCGACCGCCCGCAGCACGGCGATGCCGACGTCGCGCATGTGCTGGTACTCGCGGTCGGTCAGGGTCATCGCCGGCGCGACGGTCACCGAGTCGCCGGTGTGCACGCCCATCGGGTCGACGTTCTCGATCGAGCAGACCACCACGACGTTGTCGTTGCGGTCGCGCATCAGCTCGAGCTCGTACTCCTTCCAGCCGAGCACGCTCTCCTCGATGAGCACCTCGCCCATCGGGCTCAGCTCCAGGCCGTTCCCGGCCAGCGACTCCAGCTCCTCGGGGGTGTGCGCCATCCCGGAGCCCAGGCCGCCCATGGTGTAGGACGGGCGGATCACCACCGGCAGGCCGAGCTCGGCGACGGTGGCCCGCACCTCGTCCATCGAGGAGCACACGGCGCTGCGCGGTGTCTGCGCGCCGACGGAGGCCACGATGTCCTTGAACAGCTGGCGGTCCTCGCCGCGGGCGATGGCCTGGATGTCGGCGCCGATCAGCTCGACGCCGTACTTCTCCAGCACGTTGCGCTCGTGCAGGGCGACCGCGACGTTGAGCGCGGTCTGCCCGCCCAGCGTGGCCAGGATCGCGTCCGGGCGCTCCCGGGCGATCACCTTCTCCACGAACTCCGGTGTGAGCGGCTCGACATACGTGGCGTCGGCGAACTCGGGGTCGGTCATGATGGTCGCCGGGTTGGAGTTGACCAGGCTGACCCTGATGCCCTCCTCCCGGAGCACCCGGCAGGCCTGGGTGCCGGAGTAGTCGAACTCGCAGGCCTGACCGATGACGATCGGACCGGAGCCGATCACCAGTACATGGTTGATGTCCGCGCGGCGTGGCATCAGCTGTCCTCACTCATCAGACGGGTGAACTGGTCGAACAGTGACTCCGCGTCGTGGGGTCCGGCGGCGGCCTCAGGGTGGTACTGGACCGAGAAGGCGGGGGTGTCCAGACAGCGGAGACCTTCTACCGCACCGTCGTTGGGACATTGGTGCGAGACGGCGGCCCGGCCGTAGGGGGTGTCGAACTCCTCGCCCGGCTCCCCGGCCACCGCGAACCCGTGGTTGTGGGCGGTGATCGCCACCCGGCCCGTCGCGGCGTCCACCACGGGGACGTTGATGCCGCGGTGACCGAAGCGCATCTTGTAGGTCTCGCGGCCGAGCGCCCTGCCGAGGATCTGGTTGCCGAAGCAGATCCCGAACAGCGGCAGCCGCCGTTCGAGGACCGCGCCGGCCAGGCGCACCACGTCGTCCATGGCGGACGGGTCGCCGGGGCCGTTGGACAGGAACACGCCGTCTGGCTCGACCTCCAGCAGCCGGTCCAGGGTGCTGGTCGGGGGCAGCACGTGACACTCCGCGCCACGCTCCGCCAGCAACCGCAGCGAGTTGCCCTTGACCCCCAGGTCGAGCACCGCCACGCGGAACCGACGGGTCCCCACGGCGGGCACCACATAGGGCTGCACGGTGCCGACCCGGGCCGCGAGCGCGGCTCCGGCCATGGGCGGCGCGGCGAGCACCCGGGCGGTCATCTCCTCACGGCCGGCGAGCGCGTCACCGGAGAACACCCCGGCGCGCATCGCCCCGCGGTTGCGCAGGTGCAGGGTGAGCGCCCGGGTGTCGATCCCGGAGACGCCGACGATCCCCTGACGCTCCAGCTCCTCGCCGAGCGAGCGCTGCGAGCGCCAGTTGGAGGGGCGCCGGGACAGCTCCCTGAGCACGTATCCGGCGACCTGGATCCTGGACGACTCGTCGTCCTCGCCGGTCCAACCGGTGTTGCCGATGTGCGAGGCGGTCTGCACCACGATCTGTCCGTGGTAGGACGGGTCGGTCAGGGTTTCCTGATAGCCCGTCATGCCGGTGCAGAACACGGCCTCACCGAGGGATGCCCCGGTCGCTCCGAATGCTCTGCCGACGAACAGAGTCCCGTCCTCCAGAACCAGTGCCGCATTCTGCGTGGACGCACCCATAGCTTCTCCTAAGGAAATCCAGGCAGCCCGGATACGGGTGCCTGTGGAACCAGAAGTGAATTCTGCGGAGTAGCCGTCGGGCGAGCTACCGGGTCGGCGGGGCGACGTCCCAGCCGACGTCACCGGGCAGCGCAAGGGCGTACGAGCTGCTGCTTTCCGGGTGATGGGCGGCGACTGCGGAGCGGGCTGCCGGCAGTGAGAGGGCACAGAGCACGCCGATCAGGGTGACCAGTACGGGTGAGAGCGCCTTGGTAGTCAATGTGCCCATCCTGTAGTTGTTCGCTGACTGCTCGACTCCTCCATCCTCGGTCGAGCCCCGATCGAGAGCCAGGGCCCAGAAGGCTCGGGAACTTGCATTGCAAGGAGTGGAGGGCAGACGCCTCGATGCGGCGGTCCAGAACGGTGCAGTCCGGACGAGCGAACGCATTTCGTCGGCCAACACGGCCGCACGCGCCATAACTGACGCCAAGTCAGTCTAAGCGGGGTTGCCTGCAAAGCGTGAGGGCCAGGCTCCGATATGTGACACTGTCACGGTCGGCAGCGTTGCCGGAGAGTGAGGTACCGCTGGGGGGCGCCTTCCTTGGAGCCTCCCGCGCGCGCCCGCGGAAAGGCACGGCACTGGGGAGGGAGCGGCTCAATGAATGGCCGGGAGACGGGGGACGCGCCCGAATCGGGGGATGCGGGCGTGCCGAGCGGCCAGGGCTCGAAGGCCGGACTGTCCATGCAGCTGGTGGCCTCTGCGGTCGAGCAGCTCGAAGAGCTCATGCACAGCGTGGACGAACTGAAAAGAGCCGCAGGCCTCTCCCTGGGGCGAGCCGAGGAGTTGCGAAGAATGCTCAGCGATTCC
>NZ_BBPP01000077.1 GCF_000787835.1 Streptacidiphilus melanogenes | reverse complement strand
TGCCGTGGTTCACGATCGGGTGCGAGATCGCGCACGCGTTCGTGTCGTTGGACCAGCTGGCCTGCTCGGTGAAGGTGCCGGTGCCCATGGCGACGTTGGCGGCGCCGCCGGCCTGGCCCGCGGCGATCCAGGCGCACTCGTCGGAGTTCTCCTCACCGGAGGAGGCGTTGGTCCAGCCGCCCGCCGGGAACTGGTCCGACATCATCTCGTGCCACTCGTGGCCGAGGGTCATCGTCCAGCCGTCCAGGGTGCCGGGGCTGTTGACGAAGCCGACGCCGCAGCCCTGGCCCGAGTCCATGTTGTAGGGCTGGTTGGAGAAGGCGAGCGGGCCGTCGGGGGAGTTGACCGCACCGCCGGTCAGCGAGGAGTCACCCGTGTAGTCGTGCCAGGCGCAGTACTGGCCCTGGTAGTTGTCCGGGTTGGTGCCGTGCGGCGAGAGGATGACGTAGTAGGTGTGGCGGTTGGAGGCGGCGGTGGTGTTGCCGAAGTGCGTGGCCGCCTTGACCGCTTCCTGGCCGAGCTGGTTGCCCGTCGCCGCGCTGGGCGAGGCGCCGGAGTTGTCGTACCAGACGCCGGACAGCACGCCGCCGCTCTGGTAGGGGACGTAGCTGGCGCCGGTGGCCGGGCAGCTGGTGGCGCCGGTGGAGACGCCGTTGCCGTCACACCACTGGGTCAGGTCCGCGGACCACAGCTCGTTGCCGGTGCCGATGCCCTTGAACATCTCCTGGGTCACCGGCGCGGCGCCGTCCGAGTCACCGGAGAAGGTGGCGTCGCCGGCGCTGTTCGTGCTCTGGGTACCCCACTGGGTGCCGTAGAAGACGAGGTAGACCTGCGACTTGCCGTCGTTGACGCCGACCCCGCCTATACCGCCGCCGTAGGACAGCGTGTTGGCGCTGGTGGCCGTCGGTGAGGCGTGGCTGTCCGCCCACTGGTTCATCTTCGCGTTCTGCGTGACCGTCGGAATCACGCCGTGCCGGTAGGAATGCCCGGTCGCCGGGTCGTACGGGTTCGCCGTGTGAGACGCGGCGGTCGCCGGCGCCACCATGCCCAGCGCCGCGGCGCCGGCCAGGGAGAGCGTCGCGAGGCCGACCATGGCCCCACGACGCGCGCCCCCACGAAGAGGTATGCCCATCAAGGAAGATCCTCTCTTGACGGCAGCACAGCGCTGCCAGGAGAACGAGGACGGGCGACAACCAAGGTCATGATCATGCCAATATTGCGCATGCACGTGCGCACTCGCACAACACCGCACAGGATCGAGCTGTCGCCACCACAACAAGTGGTGCACCTTGCCTGGAAAAGGGAACCAGGCACCTGACCACACGTCAAGAGAGCCGACAGGCGTCGCAGTTACCGATCAGTTTCCGGCTCTTTACCGCTGTGCAGCACCCGCAGACGAGCAGGATCCGCCGGGTCCCGGTCGACCACCCGGACCGGCGCCGACGGGCAAGCGGTCATCGGCCATCGGTCACTGAGACGGTCTCAGGCCGGCGGCGCGGAGGCCTTCGTGGCGGCGAGGAGCCAGCCCTTGATGCCGACCGTGTTCAGGGTGATCTCGATCGTGGCCGGCTCCAGTGAGTCGATCCGCAGCCGGCCGCCGAAGGTGGTCGTCAGGTCGTCCCTCGTCAGCCGGTACGGCACCGTGGCCCCGGGCGTCCCGGGTTGGCGGTCGCTGAAGCCCAGCATGAAGTAGCGGCCGCCGGGACGCAGCACCGCCCGCAGGTCGTCGGCGAAGGCGGGGCGGTCCAGCGGCGCGAGCATGTGGAACAGGCCGGAGTCGAGCACGGTGTCGAACCGCTCCCCCAGGGCCGTCAGCCTGCGCGCGTCGTGGTGCACGAACCGGGCCGTCAGGCCACGTCGACGGGCCTTGTCCCGCGCGGCGTCCAGCGCGCGGTCGGCCAGGTCTACGCCGGTGACGTCGAGGCCGAGACCGGCGCACATGAGCGCGTGCTCACCGGTTCCGCAGCCGACGTCCAGCACGGTGCCGCCGATGGCGCCGCGCCGCGCGAGGGCGAGGAACGCCTGCTGCGGGCGTCCGATCTCCCAGGGCGGCGGGGTGGCGTACCGGTCGTCCAGCCGCCGCGACAGCTCCGGGCCCTCCGCGTGGTCGCGCGGCGAAGGTCCAGGGGCCCCGGACGGTTCGGGTGCTTCGGCCGGTTCGGGCATGCCTAACGCCTCCGATCACCCCGAGGTCGCCGACAGGGCCACTGCCGATCGTATGCCGGAGCGCCGGACACCGCCCCCGCCCCGGCGCGCACGGGGGAGTACGGCGCCGGGGCGGGGAGTCCTCAGTCCGCGGCGGGCTCGATGGAGTCGAGCAGCGCGGTCAGCTTCTCGACGGTCTCCTGGTTGGCGCGGCCGAGCATGATCAGCGGCTTGTCGCCCAGGGGGTAGTCGGCCTGGAGGGAGGGCAGGGTGATGCCGTGACGGCCGAGCGCGGACTTGAGCCCGGTCACGAGAACCTCGCCGAGCCGGTTGACGTCGACGGTGCGGGACGAGGGGGTGGCGCGCACCGAGGCGGCCTCATCCGTGGAAGCGGGCATGGACGTGGAACCCCTTGGTCGAGCGGCGGCCGGTGAGTGTCGTTGACTCCAGGATGCTGCTGCTCAGAGGCGGTTGACATCCGGTCCGGAGAACTTGGCATGTGCCAATCCGCCGGCCCGGGCGAGGGGGTGGCGGATCGGCGCGTCGCCGGGCGGCCGTGTCGCGCTCACGCGGGCGACACCGGCTCGTCGCGGACGCCCAGCCGCCGCAGTGCGAGCTGCGCGAGCAGGGCCGCGCCGTCGGGCAGGACGGCATCGTCGAAGACCGCCTGGGACGAGTGGTTCTGCGGCGCGGTGACGTAGTCGTTCTGCGGCGGGCAGGCGCCGAGCATCAGACAGGTGCCGGGGACCCGCTCCAGCACGAACGCCATGTCCTCCGCACCCGGGGTGGGGTGCGCCGGCTCCAGGCACCGCTCGGGGCCGAACAGGTCCACGACGGCGCGCGCGGCCAGCGCGGCCTCGGCGGGGTCGTTCACCAGCGCCGGGTAGCCGTCGTGGTAGTCCACCTCGACCGTCAGACCGTGGGCGGCGGCGATGCCGGTGAGCAGGGTGCGGACGCCCTCGCGCATCCGCTCCCTGGCCTCGGTGGAGAAGGTGCGCACGGTCGCCTCGAAGCCGGCCTCGTCGGGGATGATGTTGCGCTTGGTCCCGCCCCGGATGAGGCCGACGGTCACGACGACCGGGTCACGGATGTCGAACCGCCGGGTGACGAAGGTCTGCAGTGCCGTCACCATCTCGCAGACCGCGGGGATCGGGTCGGCCGCCCGGTGCGGGGCGGAGCCGTGACCGCCCCGGCCGTGCACGGTCACCCGCAGGCCGTCCGAGGCCGCGGCGGCCGTCCCCGGACGCACGGAGAAGACGCCGAACGGAAGCCGGTTCGCCGAGACGTGCAGCGCGTACGCGGCGACGGGCGTCCCGCCGGAGGCGTCGAGCAGTCCCTCGGCGAGCATCGCGGAGGCCCCGCCGCCGTCGGTGCCCTCCTCGTCGGGCTGGAACATGAAGACCACCGACCCGGCGAACTCCGTCCGGCGGGCGGCCAGCAGTCCGGCCGCGCCGACCAGCATGGCGACGTGCAGGTCGTGGCCGCAGGCGTGCATCACGCCGGGAACGCGCGAGGCGTAGGGCAGGCCGGTGGCCTCGGTCAGCGGCAGGGCGTCCATGTCGGCGCGCAGCAGCACGGTCGGCCCGGGGCGGGCCCCGCGGAGGACGGCGGTCACCGAGGACAGCGCCGATCCGGTGCCGATCTCCAGCGGCAGCCCGTCGAGCGCGTCGAGGACCCGGCGCTGTGTGCGCGGCAGTCGGCGCCCCAGCTCCGGCTCGGCGTGGATCTCGCGGCGCAGGGCCGTCAACTCGGCTGCCATTCGGCGGGCTTCGTCACTCAGGGCGATCCGTGGTGCGGACAAGAGCGGCTACTCCTTCGTCAGGGGACCGTGATGTCCGCCAGCTTGTCCGGATCCCCCGCGCCTCCGGGAGAGGCGCGCCGCCGGGAGAGGCGCGCCGCCGACGCGGACGTCCTGCCACGGGCTGACGCGCAGAGATCGGCGCCCCCACGCCGCCCCAGGGCTGAACGGGCGCCGCTGCGCGGTCAGCTTTCCTGGGCGGCGCCGCGGGGCGGAAGGCCGGCCGCGCGGTAGATGTCGTCGAGGACGCCCATGGTGACCACGGCGTCGCGCGCCGAGGTGAGCACCTCGGCGCCGTCCAGCGCCGCCGCGGCGAAGGCCGCGAGCTGGGCGGCGTAGCTCGTGGGGCGGCGCGGAAGGCGCTCGCGGCGGACCGGGCCGCCGCCCGGGCGCGGGCGCACCGTGAGGCGGTGGTAGAGCTGCGGCATCACGAAGTTGGTGACCCGCAGCTCGCCCGCGTCCCCGACGGCGCGCGCCCGGATGCCCAGCAACCGACGGGACCACATCGACGCGCGGACGCGTCCGCTCGCGCCGCCGGGAAAGGCGAGTTCGGCGCTCATCGCGCGGTCGACGCGCGGGTCGCGGCGCAGCGTCAGCATCCGCGCCGAGGTCACCCGCGGGTCGCCGCCGAGCAGCCGGGCCATGTGGACCGCGTAGCAGCCGGCATCCATCGTCGCGCCGCCCGCCAGCCCGTAGTCGTAGCGGATGTCGCCGAACCGCGGCAGCGGGAAGCACAGTTCGGCCTCGACCCGGCGCAGCGTACCGAGTTCGCCGCTCTCGACGATCTCCCGCATCCGCGCGGCCAGCGCATGGTGGCGGTAGTGGAACGCCTCCATGACCACCAGCCCGTCGCGGGCGTTCGCCGCGTCGGCGGCGTCGGCCACCCCTTCGGCCTCGGCGCGGTTGGCCGTGAACGGCTTCTCGCACAGCACGTGCTTGCCCGCCGCCAGCGCCTTCAGCGTCCACTCGGCGTGCAGGCCGTTGGGCAGCGGGATGTACACGGCGTCCACGTCGGGATCGGCGAGCAGGGCGTCGTAGCCGGTGTGCACGGCAGGGATCCCGTGCTTGCGGGCGAACGCGTCACCCCGCAAGCGGTCGCGCGCCGCGACCGCCACCACGCTGACGCGCGGCACCGCCCGCGCTGGCTCGATCAGCGCACTCGGCGCGATGGTGGCCGCACCCAGCAGCCCGATCCGCAGATTCTCCGGCACGGGGACACTCTGCCAGTCGTCGGCGGGAAAGCAACGTCCCCCCGGCCTTCGAAGCAGGCCGGGGGGGACCGTCTGTACCGGTGCGTCCGTTATCGGACGCAGATCTGGTGTGCCGGGACCCAGGTGCGGGTCCAGTAGCCGTGGTGCCACTGGCCGCGCCGGTCGCGGGAGGCGGGGTGCCAGGTCCGCACCCACTGGCCCTTGACCACGTGGCACCGTTCGTGGCGCGCCGGGCCGTGGTGCGGCGCGGCCGACGCCGTCCCCGCCACCCCGAGCACCGCGACGCCCGTCAGCGTCACCGCGGCCGAGCCCAGCGCCACCAGCTTCGTGAACCGTCCACCCATCATCGTGTCGTCCCTTCGCGCGTCAGAAACGCCCTCTTGCAGCGGGCTTGTCCCGCCGGGCACTCCTGACACTCGCTCATGGGGGAAGCGCCGACGCCACGACCCACCGGTCCATCATCGAAGTCTCAGAAAGCCTCAATCGAACCTAAATAGTCATAGAAGCCGTCTTGTGGGCCTGGGCCTGGAGCTGGACCGGACGGGCCGAGAGGATGTGCCGGACGCCCTCGTCGGCGATGGTGTGCATGAACAGGCTCCCCTCGGTGAGGGCGAGCAGCATCCGCTGGTGGGCCCAGCCGTCGACGAGCCAGACGCGGGCGGCCTCGGCGGCGGACGGGTCGAGCTGCTCGGCGATCCGCTCGGCGCGGTCCGTGAGCCAGCCGAGCGCCTCGCGGGGCGAGGAGACGGGGCCTGCCGCCAGCCAGAACGAGCGCCCGCTGGCAGGCAGATGGGCGACCGCCTCGCACCAGTACGCGGCGAACAGCCGGTCCGCCGCGGCGTACGGGGCGGCGGCCACACGGGAGCCGTCTTCGCGACGGGCGTCGTTCGGGTGCACGGGGGCTCGTCTCCCTGGGATCGTGTCAGCGCGGGTCCCTGGCCAACCAACCTCCCCGGACATTGGCTTGTCCATGGCCACCCGAAGTCCTCACTCGATCGGGTGAACTCTGTTCACACTCCGGTCACAGAAGCGGCGCGACATCGCCGCGGACACAATGGGCCCATGGATCTCGACAACACCGAACGGTTCGTCAACTCCTGGGCGTCGGCGTGGAATACGCACGACGTGGAGGCCGTGCTCGCGCACTTCGACGAGGACGTGACCTTCTCCTCGCCGGTGGCCGCGCGCGTGCTGGGCGGCGACGGGGTGGTGCACGGGAAGGACGCCCTGCGCGCGTACTGGACCCGGGCGCTCGCGCTGGTGCCGGACCTGCGCTTCGAGGTGCTCGGCAGCTACGCGGGCGTCGACTGCCTGGTCATCCACTACCGCAACCAGGTCGGCGGACTGGTCAACGAGGTGCTCGTCTTCGACGGCCCGCTGGTGGTCCGCGGCTACGGGACATACCTCGGTGGCGACCGGCCCTCCCCCGCCGGCATCGACTGACGCCGGAAGCCGCCGAACGACACCGCGCGCCCTCCGGTACGGGAACCGGAGGGCGCGCGGAGTTCAGTTCAGCGGCGGGGCCGCGCGGCGGTGATGCCGGGAGGATCAGACCTGGCCGGCCTTCTCCAGGGCGGCGCAGCAGGTGTTGACCAGCAGGCGGGTCACCACGTAGGGGTCGACGTTCGCGTTCGGGCGACGGTCCTCGATGTAGCCCTTCTTGTCGACCTCGACCTGCCACGGGATGCGGACCGAGGCGCCGCGGTTGGAGACGCCGTAGCTGTAGACGTTCCACGGGGCGGTCTCGTGCTTGCCGGTGAGGCGCTCCTCGACACCGGTGCCGTACTGGGTGACGTGCTCCATCACGATGTCCTGCGAGGCGCCGAGCGCCTCGCACGCGGTGATGATCGCGTCGTAGCCCTCACGCATGGCCTTGGTGGAGAAGTTGGTGTGCGCGCCCGCGCCGTTCCAGTCGCCCTTGGCCGGCTTGGCGTCCAGGGAGACGACGACGCCGTAGTCCTCGGCGATGCGGTGCAGCAGCCAGCGGGCGATCCACATGTGGTCGGAGACCTCGAGCGGGCCGACCGGGCCGATCTGGAACTCCCACTGGCCGGGCATGACCTCGGCGTTGATGCCGCAGATGGCCAGGCCGGCCTCGATGCAGGCGTCCATGTGCTTCTCGACGATCTCGCGACCGACGACCTTGCCGGCGCCGACGCCGCAGTAGTACGGGCCCTGCGGGGCCGGGAAGCCGCCCTCGGGGAAGCCCAGCGGGCGGCCGTCCTCGGTCAGGAAGGTGTACTCCTGCTCGATGCCGAAGATCGACTCCTGCGCCGCGAACTTCTCGGCCACCTCGGTGAGCTTGGCGCGGTGGTTGGTCTCGTGCGGGGTGCCGTCGATGTTCAGCACCTCGCACAGGACGAGCACGTTGTCGCCGCCGCGGATCGGGTCCGGGCAGGAGAACACCGGCTTGAGCACGCGGTCCGAGGCGTGGCCCTCGGCCTGGTTGGTGCTGGAACCGTCGAAGCCCCACACCGAGAGCTCCGCGCCGTCCGCCAGGATCTTCGTCTTGGAGCGCAGCTCCGCCGTCGGCTCGGTGCCGTCGATCCAGATGTACTCGGCCTTGTAGCTCACGGGCGCAGCTCCTCGCAGGTGAAACTCGCGGTGGGTGGGGGCGATGCTGTGGCGCTCGGCGTCGCTCCGCTGCACTGGGGAGTTACGGCCTCTGCTCGAGTAGGAGACTCACAGGAGGCAATTTCCCGGCTGTTGCCCGTTTGTGAACAGCAGGTTAACCGGCCTGTGAGTGGCACAGTTCACACCGCGGTGAGCACGAGACTGACGTTGTGGCCGCCGAAACCGTAGGAGTTGGCCAGGCCCGCCCGCCATTCTCCGCGCCGCGGTGCGCCGCTGACCAGGTCGAGTTTCACCGCCGGGTCCACGTTCTCCAGGTTGCGGACCGCCGGGAGGCGCCCCTCGTACAGCGCGAGGGCGGTCACCAGCGCGCCCAGCGCGCCGGAGGCGCCGAGCAGGTGGCCCGTCATCGACTTGGTCGCGGTGACGACGGGATGGAGCCCGATCGTCTCCGCGATGACCTCAGCCTCGACGAGGTCGCCCGGGGGCGTGGAGGTGGCGTGGGCGTGCACGACGCCGACGTCCAGCGGGTCGACCTCGGCGTCGGCCAGCGCCTGGCGGATCGCTCGCCGCTGTCCGTCCGCGTCGGAGGCGGTGATGTGCGCGGCGCTGGAGGTGATGCCCGCGCCCGCGACGTGGGCGTACACGCGGGCCCCGCGCGCCCGCGCGAGGTCGGCGCGCTCCAGGACGACGAGAGCCGCGCCCTCGCCGAGCACGAAGCCGTCCCGGTCGACGTCGAAGGGACGGGAGGCCGCCTCCGGCTGGTCCTCGCGCTTGGACAGCGCGGTCATCTGCGCGAAACCGGCCATCACCGCCGCCGCCACGCACGCCTCCGTGCCGCCTGCGACGACGGCGTCGGCGCGGCCGAGCCGGATCAGGTCCAGGCCCATCGCGATCGCCTCCGCGCCGGAGCTGCACGCGCTGACCGGCGTGCGCGCGCCGCCGCCCGCGCCCAGGTCCATGCTGACCCACGCGGCGGCGCCGTTGGGCATCATCTGGGTGACGACATACGGCGAGACCTTGCGGGCGCCGTACTGCTCCAACACGTCGTCCTGCGCCAGCAGCGACCCGACGCCGCCGGTGCCTGTGCCGATGACGACCGCGAGCCGCTCCGGCGCGACCTCGGGGCGGGCCGCGTCGGCCCACGCCTCACGGGCCGTCACCAGCGCGAGCTGCTCGCAGCGGTCGAGCTTGCGCGCCTCGACGCGCGACAGCACCTCGGTCGGCTCGACGGCGAGCCGCGCCGCGATCCGCACCGGCAGCTCGCGCGCCCACGCGTCCTCGATCACGGCCGCCCCGGACCGCCCCTCGAGCATCGCCGCCCAGGTCGACGCCACGTCCCCGCCCAGCGGCGTGCTCGCCCCCAACCCCGTGATCGCGACCTCGACCAACTCTCGTGGCATGGCAGTGTCCCCTCGTGCTCGTTCGTGTGAAGCGCACGAGAAGATCATCGCCACCCGAATCCGTCCGTGCGCGGTCAACCTCAGCCTTGCACGGGCGTTCGGCCGATCGAGGCGTCGGAGTGCAGCGAGTCGGAGGGGCGGATTGTGTGGGGTTCCGACAATGCCCGAGGCCATGGGCCGCCATGGCTAAGCCCAGGGGTCCGCCAGCTCCCCGCGCTCGACGGCAAGCCGCGCCGCGCCGTCGTTGCGGTACTGCAGCGGGACGACCGACAGCGGCAGGTCCTCCCCGGTCAGTCGCGAGCGGGCCTTGACCGGCCGCAACAGCGGACGGGGGCCGGGGCCGCGCTCCATCCAGTCCGCGAGCGTGGTCCAGGTGTCGCCGAAGGGGTGTGCGAGGAGGAGCAGGACGTCCTCTGGTGGTGGCAGCATCGGCACCTCGCCCGGTGGCAGCAGCTGACGCAGTGAAGGTTCTCGGTCCGATCAGACTAGGACCGGAGCCCGCTCCACGGGGAGTCAACGCCCGAGATCCGCACGGGACGCCCAGGCGGGCGGGCTGCTCAGGCGGGCGGACCGATCACGCGGCGGGCAGGTGGGCGGCCACCAGGCTCCGTGCGGCCGCCTTCGAGGCGTCGACGACGCCTCGGTCCTGGAGCAGCCGCCCCGACGCCAGCGCCCCGTCGATCAGGAGGCCGAGGTGGCCGGCCAGCGTTTCGGGGGCGTCCGCGCCGGCGCTGCGCGCGAGCACGGTCAGCCACTCCTGGCGGCGGCGCGTGTGGGCGACGGTCGCGTCGTGCGGCGGCGAGCCGGGTTCGGCCTCGACGGCGGCGCTGACGAACGGGCAGCCGAAGAATCCGTGACGGTCGAAGGAGGCCAGCAGGGCGTCGAAGAGACCCACCAGCTGATCGGCCGGCTCGGGGCCCGCTGCGGCGGCCGCGGTCTGCAGCTTCTCCATCCACGCGTCGTCGGTGCGCCGCAGCGAGGCCGCGATCAGTTCGTCCTTGGTGCGGAAGTGGGCGTAGAGGGTGGACTTGGCGACGCCCGACTCGGCGATGACCTGGTCCACGCCGACCCCGCGCAGCCCGTGCCGGTGGAACAGGCCTGCCGCGGTGTCCAGGATCCTCTGCTCGCTCTTCGTCTTTCGCACCCGTGTCCCCATACAAGACAGACTAGTCCGTTCGATTAGCCGGGCCAACTCTTTGCGCTGCTTAATCGAACAGACTAGTCTGTCTGATTAAGCCCGCGAAGAGACCAGAGAGATGAGGTCAGCCATGCACGCCATGGTCCTCGAGCAGTTCGGCAGCCCCCTCGTCCCCCGGGAACTGCCCACGCCCACGCCGGGGCCGGGAGAGGTGCTGGTCCGGGTCCACGCCAGCGGCGTGAACCCCTTGGACACCAAGATCAGGGCCGGTGCGGCCGCCCACGCCCGCGTCCAGCCGCCCGCTGTGCTGGGCATGGACCTGGCCGGCGTGGTCGAGGAGACCGGGCCCGGCGTGGACGCCTTCCGGCGCGGCGACGAGGTGTACGGCCTGACCGGCGGCGTGGGCGCGCTGCAGGGCTCGCTCGCCCAGTACGCCGCCGTTGACGCGCGCCTGCTGGCGCCCAAGCCTACGGCGCTCGATATGCGCGAGGCCGCCGCCCTGCCGCTGGCGGTGGTCACGGCCTGGGAGGGGCTCGTCGACCGCGCCGGGGTCCGCCCCGGTCAGCGGGTCCTGGTCCACGGCGGGGCCGGCGGCGTCGGCAGCGTCGCCGTCCAGATCGCCGCCGCGCACGGCGCGGAGGTCTACGCGACCGGCTCGCCGCGCAGCCTGGACGTCATCCGTGCACTGGGCGCGACCCCTGTCGACCGCACCGCCGTCCCTGTCGAGGAATACGTGGCCGAGCACACCGACGGCGAGGGATTCGACATCGTCTTCGACACCGTCGGCGGCGCCGTCCTCGACGCCTCCTTCACCGCGGCCCGCACCTACACGGGCCACGTCGTCAGCGCGCTCGGCTGGGGCACGCACAGCCTCGCGCCCCTGTCCTTCCGCGGCGCCACCTACTCCGGCGTCTTCACCCTGCTGCCGATGCTGACCGGCCGCGGCCGCGAACACCACGGGGAGATCCTCCGCAAGGCCACACAGCTGGCCGACCGCCGGCTGCTGCGACCGCTGCTCGACCCCCGCCGTTTCACGCTCGACACGGTCGCCCGGGCGCACACCGAGGTCGAACAGGGCACCGCCGCCGGGAAGATCGTCGTCGACGTCGTCTGAACGCCGGGATCAGCCCTGATACCGCGCAAGGCGGAGCAGGTAGCCGCCCGCCGCGGCGGCCAGCACCGCCATGGCGGCGGCGAAGTACAGCCCCGCGTCCTGCAGGCCGACCACGGCGTCCATCAGACCGATGCCCACCACCGGCAGCGAGATCCCCGCATAGGCCGCGAGGAAGAACGCGGAGATGACCTGGCCCCGCTCCGCGGCCGGGGCCATCGCGGCCAGCCGGCTCACGGCCCCGCGCAACGCGAAACCCTGCCCCGCGCCGCCGATGACGGCGCTCAGCACGAGCAGCGCGAGCGACCGCCACTCCAGCCCGCCCGCCAGCAGGACCAGGCCCACCACGAGCAGACCGCAGCCGACCGGCAACGCCCGCGCGGCGCCCATACGCCCCGCGAGCAGCTGCCCGGCCATGGATCCGGCGAAGACGACCAGGACCACGAGACCCACGACGGCCAGGTTGGTCACGCCCAGGTACAGGCTGAGAAACGCGGGGGCGACCGAGGTGAAGACACCGAGCAGCGCGAACCCGGCGAAGCCCGCCACCGCCGACGGGACGAAGACCGCTCGCACGGACGCCGGCACCGCGGGCAGCCGCACCCGGGCCGCGGACCAGGGCTGCGGATCGGGCACCGTCTCCGGCAGCGAACGCAGCGTCGCGGCCGCCACCGCCAACAGCGCCAGATGCACCGCGTACGGCAGGCGCAGCGGCCACGGCGCGTACTGGGCGAGCGTGCCGGAGACCACCGGGCCGAGACCGAGACCGCCCATGTTCGCGGCCGTGGCCACCAGGGCGGCCCGGTTCCGTCCCTCCGGGGGCGCCAGCTCCACCACGTACGCGGTGGCGGCCCCGGTGAACAGCCCGGCCGAGAAGCCCGAGCAGAGCCGGCCCGCGAACAGCAGCGGCAGCCCATGGGCCGTCAGGAAGCAGACCGCGCTGGCGGCGGCGAAGGCCACGCCCACCAGGGCCACCCGGCGTCGCCCGACGACGTCCGACAGCCCGCCACCGAACGTGAGGACCCCCATCACCGCCACGGCGTAGACCGCGAAGATGACGGTGACCATCAGCTCGGAGAAGCCGATCTCCTGCCGGTACAGGCCGTACAGCGGCGTCGGCAGGGTGGTGCCTACCATCACGATGGCGAACACCCCGGCTGCCCCCGCCTCGGGAAGAGCGGCGAACACCGACCGACGGCCTCTCTGCGGTCGAAGCGTGACCATGACTCCCACCGTAGCCTCGGCACGCCGGACCTTCCCGTCCACGCGAAGGGCTGACCAGGGCCGCGCCGACCGGTGCCGTCACCCCGCCGCGACGATCACCGCACCGCCCACGAGCGCGTCACGCAACGCGCCCGACCGGTCAGGGGCCGCGCCCGGGAGGCGACGGCTTGTCCGTCAGCGGGCCGCCCCCGGTTCGGGTCGCTCGCGCTCATTGTCACCCGTTCGCGGCGGCACCCAGTGTGAGCGCCTGGAGCCCACCCGACCGGTGCTGCTCACAAGACCGGTGCTGCTCACACGACCGGTACGTCGACCAGCGTCGTGCCGACGCGCTCGGCCAGCGCCTCACCGGCGGTCGTCTCGGCGAGCCACGTCTCGAACCCGGGCACGCTCTCCTCCGGCACGCCCACCTCCACGACCACACCGTGCGCCTCGTAGGCGACGTCCCGCACGACGTATCCGGCCGCGCGCAGGTCGTTCTCCAGCCGCCCCGCGCGCACGTGGTCCGTGTGGACGGCGAGCAGGGCGACCGGGCGGCGTTCGACGAGCCCTACCTCGTCGAGCGCCTCGGCCACCACACCGCCGTAGGCACGGACCAGCCCGCCCGCACCGAGCAGGACGCCGCCGAAGTAGCGGGTCACCACCGCGACGGTGTCGGTGACGCCGCGTCGGCGCAGCACCTCCAGCATCGGTGCCCCGGCGGTCCCCGCGGGCTCGCCGTCGTCGTTGGACCGCTCACGGCGGGGGTCGTCGCCCACGACGAAGGCCGTGCAGTTGTGCCGCGCGTCCCAGAACTGCTTGCGGATCCCTGCGACGAAGGCCTGCGCCTCGGCCTCGTCCCGCACGCGGGCGAGATGGCAGATGAAGCGGGACTTCTTGATCTCGATCTCGTGGACGCCCGGTCCGGCCACGGTCAGATACGGCACGGACTCGCCTCCACCTTCACCTGTTCTCCCCCGCTCTCCTCCCGGCCAGCCTACCTGCGCCATCGCCGCCCGAGCTGCTGACCAGGGCGCCGCCTGGGGCGCTGAGCAGGGCGGCTGCACGCCGCCCGACCCAGCCGCTACGGTGGGCGCGATCATTCGGGGGAATACGGGAACACCGGGGAGTCCGGGGAAACCGGGGGAGGATCGGGCGTGTTCGGAATCATTCGGCCCTGTCGGCACCGCCTGACGGAACGTCTGCTGGAGAGCTGGACGGCTCATCTGTGCGGACTGTGCCTGGCACTGCGCGACGGTCACGGCCAACTGGCCCGCACCGCGACCAACTACGACGGACTGATCGTCTCCGTGCTCGTCGAGGCCCAGACCGCGAGCCGGCCGGACGGCCGCCGCAAGGCCGGCCCGTGTCCGCTGCGCGGCCTCCGCACCGCGCCCGTCGCCCAGGGCGAGGGCGCCCGGTTGGCCGCCGCGGTCTCGCTGGCGCTCGCCTCCGCCAAGATGCGCGACCACGTCGACGACCGGGACGGCCTGTTCGCCCGTCGCCCGGTCGCCGCGGCCGCGGGCGGCGTGGCGGAGCGGTGGCGCCGACAGAGCCGGACGGCCGGAACGTCCCTGGGCTTCGACGCCGAAGGGCTGTTCGCAAGCCTGGCGCGGCAGGTCGAGGTGGAGGCGGCCGCGGGTCTGGGCTCCTCGGTGCTGCTGGTGACGGCCCCGACCGAGGAGGCCACGGCGCTGGCCCTCGAGCACACCGCCGTGCTCGCGGGCCGCCCCGGCAACCGCACCCCGCTGCGCGAGGTGGGCCGCTACTTCGGCCGCCTCGCCCACCTCCTGGACGCGGTCGAGGACCTGAGCACCGATCAGCAGACCGGCGCCTGGAACCCGCTGGTCGCCACCGGCACGACCACGGCGGAGGCCGAGCGCCTGTGCCGTGACGCGGTCCACGGCATCCGGCTCGCCCTCGCCGAGGTCGAGATGGTCGACGGCACCCTGGCGCACCGCCTGCTCGCGCACGAGACCGAGGCCGCCGTCCGGCGCGTCTTCGGCCACGCCCACAACTCCTGGAACCCGCCCCCGGCAGGCCCCAACCCGTACGGCGGCGGCCCGAACCCGTATGCCGGCCCGGGCGGGGCCAACCCGTACGGCAGCCCCTACGCCGGCGGCCCCACCGGGAACGGTGGCCCCGGCGGCGGGCCCTTCGGAGGTGGGCCTTTCGGAGGTGGGCCACTGCCCCCGCCCCCGCCGCCGATGCCGCCGCAGCGCAACGGCCTGCTGCGCGCCTGCGGCATGTGGGCGCTGCTCTGCTGCACCTGTCAGGCCTGCTGCCGCGAGGAGTACCCGAACCCCTGCAACGGGCGTCCGATGCACGGGGCTTGCCGGGACGCGGACTGCTGCGACGGCTGCGACTGCTGTGAGTGCTGCGAATGTTGCGAGTGCCTCGAATGCTGCGACTGCAGCTGTTGAGCGGACGGGCGACCCGCACGGTCAGCCCGGCGTGAGCGAGCCCCTCGCGGCCCGGTCCGCGAGGGCGCGGACCTCCGCCGCGTAGACCGGCCAGGTCTCGCGGGAGAGGAAGTGGCCCACGCCGGGGATGATCCGCAACTGCGCACCGGGAACGGCCGCGGCGATGTCACGGGCGGCGGCCACCCGCAGCAACGGGTCGTCGCCGCCGTGCAGGACCAGCGTCGGCGCGGTGATACGGCCGATCGACCCGCCGTTCCACTTCGCGCCGACCTGGCGGCTCTGCGCCTTCGCGTCGCGGAAGCTGCTGACGCCGTGCGCGGCCTCCTTGGCGACGAGTTCCCGGACGTCCCACTCCCCCAACTCCTGCCTCGGCGAACCGAGGCGACGCGCGACGGCGACGGCCAGCGCGAGGTCGCCGGCCGGGGAGTCGGGGAAGCGGAGCCTGCTGAATCCGGCCACCGTCTCGAGGCGCACATAGCGCAGCAGCCGCAGCCCCTTCGCATCGGCGGGCACCGCCGATGAGGTCGTCACGGTGCGCACCCGCCCGGGGTGGCGGACGGCCGTCCGCTGCGCGACCGCGCCGCCCAGGGAGTGTCCGAAGAGGTGGGCCCGGCCCCAGCCCAGCGCGTCCATCACGGCGACGGCGTCGTCGGTCTGGTCCTCGGCGCTGTAGGCGGGGGCGCTGCGCCGCAGCAGTGACTGAAGGGGCGAACCGACGGGCTCGTCGGGCAGATGAGTGGACTCGCCCGCGTCGCGCTGGTCGTAGGCGACGACGTGGAAGTCGCGGCGCACCAGTTCGTCCACCAGCCCGTCGGGCCACCAGAAGCGTGAGGTGCCCAGGCCCATGCAGAGCAGCAGCGGTTCGCCGCCGACGCCGCCGAGGTCCTGGTAGGCGATCCGGACGTCCCCGTTGTCGGCATACCTGGGCATGAGACCTCCCGTGGGCCTGTCGATTTCGCGAGCACCATTCGCAATCGTCGTTCGCGAACACTGTACGCGAAAGGTAGGCTGGCGACAACGAGGGAGGTCACGACGGTGGCAGCACGGCAGGCAGCCCAGGGCGGTCGGCAGGATGAGCTGGTGATCTGGATGCGACCGGAACAGGCCTCCGTCGGCCGGCCGGCCGAGCGCAGCCGTGCCGAAATCACAGCCGCGGCCGTCGAACTGGCCGACCGAGAGGGCCTGGACGCCGTGTCGATGCGCCGTGTCGCCGCAGCTCTCGGCACCGGCGCCGCCTCGCTCTACCGCTACGTCGCCACCCGGGACGACCTCCTGGACCTGATGACCGACAGCACCGCGGCCGAATACGAGCTCGCCGCGCCCACCGGCGACTGGCACGCCGACCTGTTGGCAGTCGCCGCACAGGCACGCCGCATCATGCTCCGACACCCCTGGCTACCCGCCCTGGTCGTCACCCGTCCGACCCTCGGCCCCCAGGGCGTCGACCTGCTGGAGCACGTCCTCGACGCCCTGGCCGACCACCCTGCCTCGGCGGCAAGGAAGTTGGAGGCCTTCGCCATGCTGAACGCCGTCACCGCGCAGTTCGTGCAGCACGAGGTGTCCACCACGGACGCCGCAAGCCTGCGCCAGGCGGTCTACTTGCAGCACGTCGCCGCAGCCGGCCACCACCCGCGCATCGCTGCCCTGATGACCTCGCCGGGGGTCCCCGACGAGGCCGCGCCGCCGAGCGCGGACGACCACTTCAGGGCCGTGGCCGGCCGCGTCCTCACCGGCGTGCTGAGCTGAGTTCCAAGGCCGGGCTAGGCCGTCAAGTACCGCTTCAGGAAGGCGACTTCCGCCTCGACAGCGCGTTCGTGCTCCGCCAGGAACGGCGCATAGTGCCCGCCCGGCAGATGGAGGACCTCCGCGCGCGGCGCGCGACCTGCGGCCGTGAGCGCCGGCGCGGGAGGCGCCGACCGGTCGTCGTCGCAGACCACGACGAGCAGCGGGCACCGCACACGGGAGACGTGGCGTCCCGACGACGCGAAGGCGAGCCGCAGCGCGGAGCGGGCCGCAACCACCTGCCGCCACTCCGGATAGGAACCGTTCTGATCCAGCGGACTCGGCGTGACGACAGCATCGGGCGTCGTCAGCACAGCCACCTCACCACGACGCCCCGACAGCGGCACCGCCCGCGACGGCCGACCGAGGCGTGATCCGATCTCGTCGACCAGGCCGCGGCCGAGCAGTCGCGCCATCGCCAACGGGCTCTGATAGCGGGCGGCGTTCACGCCGGCCGAGGGCCCGCCGAGACCGGGCGTCTGGGCGACCACCGCGGACACGCCCGGCTCGCTCGCGGCGACATCGAGGACCTGGCCTCCCGTGGCCGAGAAGCCCCAGAGCGCCAGCCTGCCCGCGTCAACCCCCGGGAGGCTCGGTGCGAACGCCAACGCCGCCGCCCAGTCAGCAAGTTGACTGCGGGGCGACACGACCGGGCAGGGCCCCTCCCCGCTCTCGCCCAGGCCCCGGAAGTCGAAGGCGAGGACATGAAACCCCGCCTCCTGGAACCGCGCGGCGAAGCGGTCCGTGCCCGGCCCCTTCGGGACCGCGAAACCGCCCGCCATGACCACGCAGGCACTCCCGCGTCCCGGATAGTGCCAGGCGACGCACTCCGCGCCGCCACTGTCGAAACGCACCTTCTCGCGCTGCGCGCGCCGTACCGATACGTCCATGTCGACCTCCGAGTCGACCCGACCGGATTGACTTTCCGCCTCAAGTGAACCATGTGGTTCACTTTGCGTCCACACCTGGCCCGTCGGCGGCGGCCTCCTCGCGTTCCAGCGCACGCAGCAGCGCCTCGAAGCCCGCCGCCACCCCGTCCTCGTCCCCGCTGATCAGCCGCTCCAACAGAAACCCGCGGAGAGCGCCGAGGATCATCTCCGCCACACCCCGCTTCCGCCGCTCCGACCACTGCGGCGGACAGAGTCCGGCGAGGATCGGCAGATACTGCTCGGAGGCATGCCGGCCGAGCTCGCGATACCGCTCGGGGTCGTACATCGCCAGGCCCATCGCCTGGTCCAGCACCCGTGCCAGGCCCGCCTCCTCGCCCATCAGCAGGGGCCACACGACACGGATGCGATCCGCGAGCGACGTGTCCGCCGACTCTTCCGCCAAGGAGCCGACGGCGTGGTCGATCCGCCGCTGCCGTAGCTTGGCCACCGCCTGGCGCAGCAGATCCTCCGCGCCGTCGAAGTGATAGAGCAGAACCTTGTGCGTCGTTCCGGCGGCACGCGCCGCGCGCCGCAGCGAGAAGTCGACGAGCCCGTTCACGGCAAGGTCGTCGGTGACCTTCTCCAGAAGTTCCAGCCGACGCGCCTCGCCCCGAGGCGTCCCGGTCGACCGTGGGTAACTCGCGTTCGTCTCCACCAGCGGAGCGTACAACGCCAC
>NZ_BBPP01000078.1 GCF_000787835.1 Streptacidiphilus melanogenes | reverse complement strand
GCGGGCCTCCCCAGAGCGGCTGGGCACCAAGGCATCGGGCCCCCAAGGCATCGACCGGCGCGCCGGTCGATCAGAACGGCGCCGTGACCGGACCGGCACGGGCACGGGCCCGGGCCGGTGGAAGGCCGGGGATCAGACCGCTCGGGGAGGGCGCGGAGACCTCCACCACAACGCTGTCCTCCTGCGCGTCTGCACGGATCGTGCACGAGCGCAGCGTGGCACCCTGGGCCGAGGCGATGGCAGCGGCCTCGGCGCACGCCTCGCCCGGGTCCAGGAGCAGTCGGCCCGCTGCGGCGAGAGCGGCCAAGTCGGCCGCCGACTCGGCCCGGTGGCGGGCGGCGACCGCACCTGCCACGCCCAGGGCCGCAGTTGCCGCCAGACCGACCAGGCAGAGCAGGGCCACCAACCAGATCGTGGCGGCACCCGCATCCTCGCGTCGCCCGCCTGATGGGCTCACGGGCCTCACGGCTTGGCCCCCGGTTCGCCGGGCTCCCGCTCGGCCACAGCCGTCGCGGAGACCCTGAAGCTGAGCAGCCCGCCCGGGCCGCTGGTCTCGGCGGACACCTCCGCACGCACCTGGTCTCCGGCGGAGCTGACCGAGACCGAGGCGCCGGGAGGCGCGGCGGCCTGGCCCAGGGCGGCCGCCGCCGGATCCCCTCGTGCGGCGGCGCGTGCTGCCTCGCGTGCCGCGTCGACGCAGCGCACCTTCGCCGAACCGACCAGCACGGCCCACAGCAGCATCGTGGTGACCAGCACCAACGCCGGAAGGGCAACGGCCGTCTCGGCGGTGGTGTAGCCCGCATCGGACGGGCGCCGGCCCTCAGACGGCACCGAGGGCTCGCCGGATCAGGCCCTGCAGCGCCGAGGAGACAGCCCCGCTGGTGACCACCTTGTAGAGCAACGCCGCGAATCCGCATGCGGCGACTGTGCCGACCGCGTACTCGGCCGTCGTCATGCCGTCGTCGGAGGCGAAGCGCCCGTAGCGAGCGCGTGACCCCCGGCGGAGCATCTGGCCACCGTGCATCAGCCACACCTGGGTCGTGCAGACCAGCAGCTCCAGGGCGACACCCGGACGCCGAAGGCAGAGCCGTACGAACGGCACCCCTCGCGGCGGCGAGGTGCACGGGAACGTGACACGGGGCGGTGTCGTACGTGATGGCGTCATGCCCGGCGTCGCCAGACCAGGCGGTGGGAGGTGCGTGGGCGGCATCGTGCCGCACGCCGGGCGGTCGCTCGAAGTGGGGTCGAAGGTCGGGTCGTCAGCGGATGTGGTCATGCCGGCTCCTCAGGCGATGGACTGACGGATCGGTGGGTGAGCGGGCAGGCCCGCGTCGCGGAACGTGGGCCTGCCCGGCTTGTCGTACGGGGCAGCGGACGTGGCACCTGCGTCTCGCTCAGAGTCGGCCCAGGAAGATCCCGGCCAGGCCGGTGACCACCGGGACGACTCCGACGAGGACGAAGGCGGGCAGGAAGCACAGCCCCAGCGGGGCGGTCGCGAGCACTCCCGCGCGGCGCACCCGGGCCTGGGCCTCGCGCGCGGCCGAGGCCCGCTCCGCGTCGGCGAGCCGCGCGAGACCGGCCGCCGGAGGCGCTCCGCTCGAGGCGGCACGGGCGAGGCACCGGCCCAGCGGGGCGAGCACCGGTTCGGCCTCGCCGAGTCGTTCCCAGCAGGCTTCCGGGGCGGCGCCCATGGAGAGCTGGACGGCGGCGGCCACGAGCCGCCCCGCCATGGGCTCCGGCATCGCCTCGGCAACTGCCGCGACGGCGGCGTCAGGCGGGCACCAGGAGGCCATGCAGCCCGCCAGCAGATCTGCTGCGAGTGGCAGTTGGGACCGCAGCAGCTCTGACTGCCGTCGCCGGTCCCGCTCGTCCGGCCCCGGCGGAGCCGGCAGGAAGCGGAGGCCGAGCACGGCCACCACCGCCCCCAGCAGCCAGCCCGTCGGCCCGCCTAACAGGGCTGCCGCTCCGGCCCCGAGCAGCAACGACGCGATTTTCGGCAGGAGCCGCTCCCGGCCCGGGCGCCTGCCCGGCCGCCGCCTCCGGCGGATGGGATCGACTCCGACCTGGCGGGCCCTGTTGCGGATCCGCCGATGCCGGATCCGGAGCACCGCACCCGAGACCGTAGCGGTGAGCCCACTGGCGGCCGCCGCTGCGAGAACCCACCCGCTGTTCACGAGGCCGCTCCGTACAGCTGCCGGACAGGGCCGGGGCGACGGGCCGCTCGCCGCCGTCGGGTCTGGCTCATGTCGCACCCTCCGCCATACGGGCGATGCGCGCCGTCCAGGTCAACCCGGCGTATTCGAGGGACGCTCCCACCATCAGGCACACCAGTCCTGACGTGGTGTGGAGCAGCACTTGCACGGGATCGGCTCCGAGGGCCGCTCCGAGGGCGAGGCCGAAGACCGGGAGGAGGGCCAGGAGCACCGCCGTCGAACGCGGGCCGGCCAGTTCTGCCCGGACGGAGTCGCGCAGGGCTCGCGCTGCACGCAACCCCTCGGCCACCCGGTCGAGTCCTTCGGCCAGACCCGCCCCGCTGGCGGAGGTGACCCGCCAGCACGCGGCCGCGCCTCTGGCGCCCTCGGCTCCCGGCGATTCCGCCAGTAGGCGGAGTGCCCCGTCCACCGACCCGCCGAGCCGGACGGCGGCCAGCAGGGCGGTCGAGTCGAGCGCGTCGCCGTGGGGGAGACCCTCGACGGCCATCTCGACCGCCTGGTGCGGGGTCGCCCCGGTGCGGAGCTCGCCGGCCAGAGCCGCGCAGAGCTCCACCACGGCGGCTTGACGGCACTCCCGTTCCCGCGCCACCCGCCTTCGTCGTCGCCATCGGATCACCGGCCAGACGGCCGCCGCTCCCACCAATCCGGGCACCGGTGACGCCGCAAGCCAGGCGCCGACCGCGCCCAGCGGCACAAGGAGCAGCTCCACCGGCAGGGCCGCCCGCAGCCGTCGCAACCGCCCTCGCCAGGGAGCGGGCCGCTGCGTGGTGGCCCCGGGACACAGGCGGACGATCCGCCTGGCGGCCCTGTCCCGCCTGGCCAGCCACCAGGCGAGCCAGCCGAGCGTCCCCATCACCGCCGCCGTCGCCAGGGCGTGCGGCCCGGGCCAGGAGAAGACCGGCCCGGCCGTGGCACGCTCGGAGGGAGCGCCCGTCCTCGACAGCCAGGCCACCAGGGCCTGAGCCGTCCACGTGCGGGCCGGTGCTCCGGACGTGGACCAGGTGGGGGCGGCCTGCCAGGCGTGAACTCCGTAACGCCACATGGGCGCGCCTGTCAGGGACCACCCGGTGCCGCCCTGCTGGCCGCTGAGCCCGGGAAGACCGACCGGCATCAGCCGGCCCCTCCCTTCGGTCGCGACCACGGAGCCCGCAGCCCGCCGCAGCGCTCGGCGAGGCGGGGCCATCCGGGGCCAGGCTCCTGGCCGCCCGCGGCCGGGAAGCGGACTGCCGGAAGGGCTGTGACGAGGCCGTCCTCGCCCCGTTCGAGGACGCAGACCTCGGCCACCCGGCGCTGTCCGCCGGGCCCCCGTACCAGGTGCACGACCGCGTCCAACGCCGCGGCCAACTGGCTGTGCAGGGCCGTTCGGCCGAGGCCCGCCGTGGCCGCCAGAGCCTCCAGCCTGGCCGGCACGTCGGAGGCGGCGTTCGCGTGGACCGTGCCACAGCCGCCCTCGTGACCGGTGTTCAGGGCGGCGAGGAGATCCAGTACCTCGCTGCCGCGGACCTCGCCGACGACCAGACGGTCCGGGCGCATCCGCAGCGCCTGTCGGACCAGGTCCCGGAGGTCGATGCCCCCGGCGCCCTCCTGGTTGGGCGGTCGGCCCTCCAGCCGGACCAGATGGGGGTGGTCGGGCTGGAGCTCGGCCGAGTCCTCGACGACGACCAGGCGCTCGCCCGCAGGGACCAGCCCCAGCAGTGCAGCGAGCAGCGTGGTCTTTCCCGTGCCCGTACCGCCCGAGACCAGGTAGGCCACACGGGCACGTACGAGGGCGTGGAGCAGCCCCGCTCCCCAGGTGGTCAGTGAGCCGGACGCCACCAACTCCTCGAGGGTGAAAGGGCGGGGACGGCTGACGCGCAGTGAGATCAAGGTGCAGCCGACGGCAACGGGCGGCAGCACCGCGTGCAACCGTACCCCTTGGGGCAGTCGGGCGTCCGTCCAGGGCCGGGCGTCGTCGAGGCGGCGCCCCGCGGTGTGGGCGAGCCGCTGGGCCAGACGGCGTACCGACGGCTCGTCGGCGAACTTGACGTCCCTGGCACGCTGCAGGCCGTGCCCGCGGTCGACCCACACCTCGCGCGGGCCGTTGACCAGGACGTCGGTGACCTCCGGATCACTGAGCAGGCGGTCGAGGGGACCCGCGCCGACCATCTCGGCGCGCAGCTCCCGGACGATCTCCAGCACCTCGGTGTCCCCGTAGGGCCGGCCCTGGGCGCGCAGGGCCGCTGCGACGCCGGTGATGGTGGGCTCCGACCCGGACTCGGCCAGCCGCAGCCGTACCGCGTCCAGAAGGGCCGAGGAGACCGCCCCGGACGGTCCGGCGGTCGTGCGTCCGCTGCCCGCGTGGGTGCGGTGTCCCGTGCTCGTGCTCCTCGTCATGCCGCCACTCCCCCACCGTCAGTGAGGCCGGCCCCGGCCAGAGCCTCGGTCAGAAACGCGGTACAGAACCGGCCCAGAGGGCCCTTGGGCCGGACTCCCGGCGGGCGCCCGCACTCCAGATCGGCGGCCAGCCCCGGTTCCGGGGCCAGCTCTCCGGCAAGGGGCAGCCGCAGGCCCCGGGCGACCTCGGCGCCCGTCATCCCGCTCGGGGAGGGGCCCCGGACGACGGCCCGCACATCCGACAGGCGCATGGCCGCCGCGGCGGCCACCCTGCTCGACGCCGCCATCGCCCGCAGCTCGGCCGGCACCACCAGCAGGCCCAGATCGGCCTGTTCGAGAGCCTCCGCCGCCGCGTCGTCGATGCGGCGCGGCAGGTCGAGCACCACCACACCCCCGCGCCGCCTGGCGGCGCCGAGCACGGTGCGCACCGCCTCGCCGGGGATGGTGAGCGTGTCCCCTCGGTCCCAGCTGAGGGCCGCGAGGCGGTGCAGCCGGGGCAGGGACTGCTCCAGCTCGACGGCGTTGACCCGGCCTCGGGAGGAGGCGAGATCGGGCCAGCGCAGCCCCACCGCCCCTTCTCCCCCGAGCAGGACGTCGAGCCCGCCGCCGAGCGGATCGACGTCGATGAGCACCGTCCGGTGACCCTCACGTGCAGCCGTGAGGGCGAGGGCGCAGGCCAAGGTCGAGGCTCCGGCCCCACCGCGTCCGCCCATGACCGCGACGGTCAGGGCGGGCGAGCCGACGCCCTCCGCGGCGTCGGCGACCCGGTCGAGCAGCCATGGCTCGCTGTCGGGCAGGAAGACGACGTGCTCGGCGCCGATGGCGACGGCCTTCTGCCACACGGCGGCGTCGTCCAGATCGGCCCCGACGAGCAGCACGCCCGGCCGCCGAGTCACCGCCGCCATGCGTTCGGCCACGTCGACTCCGACGAGGACGAGCGTCGCGGCCTCCCATGCCTGGCGCGGCGGCGGGGCCCCGCACACGACGTGAGGGGTGGCTCCAGCGGCGGCGCACAGCTTGAGCAGTGCCTCGATCAGCTCGTCGTCCTCGGTGACGATCAGCGGCCCGAACCGCATCTCCCGCCCGTCGAGCGACGGGGCGGGCGGGCCGACGGGCGGGACTGCGGGCGGCCCGTCGGGCGGATCGGTGGGTGGGCGTCCGGCCATGTCGGCTCCCTCGCGGAGTGATGGACGCGCCCGTTTCGGCGCGGACACCACAGTGCGTCGAATTCGCAAGGGGCCGGTGTAGCGAGCCGCAATCTGTGGATAAACAAGGGGGTGTGGAAAACCAGGCCACACGTGGGAGTGATAAAGCGCCGAGAGGTTGACGCATCCCCGCGTTCATCGGGAAATCGCACCGCGGCACCTGGCCGCCGACATGCGACGACCCCCGCCGGGGGGGAGAGCGGGGGTCGTCCTCCACAGCCCGACTCGGGGGGGGAGGAGTCGAGCTGGGTTAGCACGGTCGCGAACGATCCGTGACTTCCATGGTGTACCCGAAGCCCTTCTCAAGCAAACCCACCGCGCCGGGCCTTGCGCCGAATGGTTGGCACTTATCCTCGACTCGTGGAAAACCACTCGCAGCCCCGCCCAGCACGCCAGGCAGCCTTCTTCGACCTGGACAAGACCGTGATCGCGAAGTCCAGCGCGCTGGCCTTCAGCCGGCCCCTCTACCGGGGCGGGCTGATCAATCGCCGTGCGGTGCTGAAGAGCGCCTACGCACAGTTCGTGTTCCTGGCGGGCGGCGCCGACCACGACCAGATGGAGAAGATGCGGCAGTACCTCTCCTCCCTCGCGCGCGGCTGGAACGTTGCCCAGGTCCGCGAGATCGTCGCGGAGACCCTGCACGACCTGATCGACCCGCTGATCTACGACGAGGCCGCCTCGCTCATCGAGGAGCACCACGCGGCCGGCCGCGACGTGGTGATCGTCAGCAGTTCGGGCTCCGAGCTGGTCGAGCCGATCGGCGAGATGCTCGGCGCCGACCACGTCATCGCCACCCGGATGGCCGAGCAGGACGGCTGCTACACCGGTGAGATCGACTTCTACGCCTATGCGGAGAACAAGGCCGTCGCGATCCGCGAGCTGGCCGCCGTCGAGGGCTACGACCTGCAGCGCTGCTACGCGTACAGCGACTCCGCCACCGATCTGCCGCTGCTGGAGGCCGTCGGCCACCCCCACGCCGTCAACCCCGACCGGGCGCTGCGGCGCGAGGCGCAGGCGCGTTCCTGGCCGGTGCTGGTCTTCACCCGCCCCGTTCAGCTGCGGGAACGCAGCGCCTCGCTCGCCGTGACCAGCCGTCCGATGCTGGCGGCCGCCGCACTGGGCGCGGCTGTGACCGCCGCCGGGCTGGTCTGGTACGCGGCGCGGCGCTCCGGCCGCCCCGGAGCATGACCGGCCTGGTTCCACGAGCGGTGCGGGAGACAGAGGGCCGTCGCGCGACACCCGAGGTAAAGAAGTGAGCCCCCGGGTTCCGCTTCTGCTCGTTCCGCGCTACAAAGGAGTTACGGCCCGCGAGACCGGATGGAACACCTCAGACGGCGACGTTGAAAGGAACCATCGAAGCGTCAGGCCACACGGACCGCGTACAGCCTCCGGGCACCCACGGCTAGCCGACCCACGATCTGGGCCGCCACACCCGGTGAACGGGCAGAGTTCCCCGCCGGATGGGCACGACAAAGGCAACGCATGGTCACTCGGATCCTGTGCCAGCGGCGGCATCCCGCGATGCCGCCGCAACCCTTTTCCGGCACGGCGCCCTCGAATCCCTGACCCGCCAGGGCCAGGGAGATCAGGCCATGCCGCGCTGCATCGCCTCGCAGACGGCCGTGCTCTCCCGGACTCCGAGGCGCAGCGCCTGGGCGCAGTGGGCGATCCAGGCGGCCATGCCGTCCGCCGTACCCGAGGCGTAGCCCGTGAGGGCGGCGAGGTACGCGTCGCTCCCCAGCTCGGCGAGGCCGACCTCCATCGGGCAGACGGCCTTCGGATCGAGCCCCTCGGCGATCAGCACGATGCGCGTCGCAGCTCGCGCCACCAGGCCGTTCGCACTGGTGAAGGGACGGAGGGCAAGCAGCTCACCGTGGACCACGGCAGCCACCACGAGGGCGGGGGCCGTTCGCTCGTTCGGGTGCTTGGTGCCACCGCGGCTGGCCAAGATGTGGGCGAGGGTGTCCAATCGTCCCGAGACCTCGGCGGCCGACGGCGCCGGGGGCAGTGAGAGGTCGAGAGTCCGCTCCAGCGCGGCGAACTCCGTCTCGACCTTCTCCGTAGCGGCCAGCGGGTGCCGGAAGAGCACCTCGGCGGGTTCGTCGGCCCGCCGCGGCCGCCCCACAGCGATGGCGCCGAGGCCACCGGACGCCTCCCCGGTCATGGCGTCGACCGAGTCCGAGGCGGAGCCCCCACCCGTGTCGCCGACGGCGAGCAGGTGCAAGCGGGCGAGGACCTGAAGCGGGGAGTGACGCCAGGTCCCGAGCAGCTGCCCGACCTCCGCGTTCAGGCGCAGCGCACCACCGACCAAGCGGGCATCAGCCTCACGTCCGAAGTCGGTACGGCGGCGCACCTCCTCGAGCGGCCAGTTCGCGCCCTCCAGAGCGGCGGAGGCGCGGGCGCCGCGGAGGGCCGCCTCGGAGGTGACCTCGGCGGCGCGGCGGCGCATCACCCTGTGCCCGTAGAGACGGTCCACAGCGCGGCGGGTTTCGGCGACGGCCTCGGCGACGCCCGGCAGTTCGCCCAGGGGTGCCAGCGGGTCCGCCGGACCGGATGCGGCGGAGGAGGAAGGAGTGCTCGTGCTCACCGCACCGACATTACGGAACTCCTGGGCGGCCGGAGCCCGAAGGGGGACGTGGGGTGCATCACCCGAAAGTGTCAAGGATCAGTGAAAGCCGATCTACGGGCCCGGGGGCGTCGCTACGATGGTCAGGAATCGGTGACGATAACGGTTATCAATAAGCGCATCGACACCGCGACCGTCGGCCCGATCGTCGGGGGAGCATCGTCGGAGGGCCGCCTTGTCGGCAGCTCTCGACAGCCCCTCGACGCGCCAGGGCGGCGTGACGGCGTCGCGCCGCAGCCCAATCCTCGCTGCGCACCACCCCGAGTCCCGTCCGGAGCTCCCATGAAGATCGCCTTCGTCGGCAAGGGCGGCAGTGGCAAGACCACGCTGTCCTCCCTGTTCGTCCGCCATCTCGCTGTGGCCGGGAGCCCGGTGGTGGCGGTGGACGCCGATGTGAACCAGCACCTGGGCGCCGCCTTGGGGCTCACCGACGAGGAGTGCGCAACGCTGCCCTCGCTCGGCGCCGAGCTCCCGGCCATCAAGGAGTACCTGCGCGGGGGAAACCCCCGGATCGCCGACGCCGCGTCAATGATCAAGACGACGCCGCCCGGACGGGGCTCCCGGCTGCTGCGGATCGTCGAGGACAATCCGGTGTACCGGCTCTGCGCCCGGCCGGTCACCGTGGACGGCGCCTCGCTGCGCCTGATGGCGACGGGCGCCTTCGACGAGGAGGACCTCGGCGTCGCCTGCTACCACTCGAAGGTGGGCGCAGTGGAGCTCTGTCTCAACCACCTGGTCGACGGTCCCGGCGAGTACTGGGTGACCGACATGACGGCCGGCGCCGACTCCTTCGCCTCGGGTCTGTTCACCCGCTTCGACCAGACCTTCCTGGTCTGCGAGCCCACGCGCAAGGGCGTCGCGGTGTACCGGCAGTACCGGGACTACGCCGCGGACTACGGCGTCCGGCTGCACGTGGTCGGCAACAAGGTCGAGAGCGAGGACGACCTCGACTTCCTCCGACAGGAGTTGGGCGACGCCCTGCTCGCGGGGTTCGGGCGCTCCGCGTGGGTACGCCGGACGGAGCAGGGGCGCGCGCCGGCCTTCACCGAGCTGGAACCGGCCAACGCCGAGGTGCTGCAGGTCATGCAGAAGACGGTCGACGCCTCCCATGCCGAGCGGGACTGGGGCCGCTACACCCGCCAGATGGTCTCCTTCCACCTTCGCAACGCGAAGAGTTGGGGCAACGCCAAGACGGGCTCCGACCTGGCCGCCCAGGTCGATCCCGGCTTCGTCCTGGGCGAGCACCTGACCGGCCTGCCCGAACCACTGAGGGTCTGACCAGCTGTCATACCCGGCCCGCGCTCCGCCCTCAGGAGTGAACTTGGGCCGCCGGGAGCGCCAAGAAGGTAAAGGATTCATTACTCTTCGTTTACCGATTCTTGGCCTTCCCGTGGCATACCCCGCCGCGCCGTCCTACCCCACAGGAGACGCGACCCATGCACAGCACGCCGACTAACGAGACCTGTCCGCTGTCCCCGCCTGCCGTCCCGGCCATGGCCGCGCCGGACGCCCTGACCGGCGTCCGGGACTTCCAGCGGCACACCGCGCCACTGCTCCGTCCCGAGCTGGCGCGGCTGGCCCGGGAGGGGCAGTCACCCTCCCAGCTCTTCATCACCTGCGCCGACTCGCGGATGATCCCCAACGTGATCACCAATAGCGGCCCGGGAGAGCTGTTCACCGTCCGGAACATCGGCAACCTGGTGCCACCCACGGCCGACGACAGCGTCTTCGCCGCCGTGGAGTACGCGGTGGACGTGCTGAACGTCCGACATGTCACCGTCTGCGGGCACTCCGGCTGCGGTGCCATGCAGTCTCTGCTGCACGGGGCGCACCGCCGCGACGGCCGGGCCGGGACGCCGCTGACCCGCTGGCTGCGCCACGGTCAGGACTCCCTGCACCGGGTCCGGCACACGCCGGCTCGCTTCCACGGTCGGTCCCCGTCGACCGACCCGCTGGAGCGGCTCTGTCTGACGAACGTGGTCCAGCAGCTCGACAATCTGCTGGCTCACCCGAGCGTGGCTCGCAGGACGGAACTCGGCACGATCCGACTGACGGGGCTCTACTTCGAACTGACGACGGCCCAGACCTACGTCTGGTCGCCCGGCAACCGGGGCTTCCTGCCCGTGCACCCCGGCGCCGACGCCGCCGCCTGAAGCCGCCCTGGGCATGCTGAGGGCCCCAGGACCACCAGGCCCGCCGACCGAAGGCCGAAGGGGGCTTGACCCCCGGTAAAGGTCTACACCAATTTTGGGGCCCGGCCTTGTCAGCACACCTGTCGACCTGGTGAGCTATCTCACGAAACCAGGACGTAATCGATGAGGAGTGTTGCGTTGAGCAGCAATGAGAGTCTGGCGAACCTGCTGAAGGAGGAGCGGCGGTTCGCACCTCCCGCAGCGCTCGCCGCAGCCGCCAACGTCACCGCCGAGGCCTACGCCGAGGCCAAGGCCGACCGCCTGGCGTTCTGGGCCGCGCAGGCCCGGCGCCTGAGCTGGGCCAAGGAGCCCACCGAGACGCTCGACTGGTCCAACCCGCCCTTCGCCAAGTGGTTCGCCGACGGCGAGCTGAACGTCGCCTACAACTGCGTGGACCGGCACGTCGAGGCCGGCCTGGGCGACCGCGTGGCGATCCACTTCGAGGGCGAGCCCGGCGACACCCGCACCATCACGTACGCCCAGCTCAAGGACGAGGTCGCCCGCGCCGCCAACTCCCTGCTGGAGTTGGGCGTGACCAAGGGCGACCGGGTCGCGATCTACCTGCCGATGATCCCCGAGGCCGTGGTCGCGATGCTCGCCTGCGCCCGCGTGGGCGCCCCGCACTCGGTGGTGTTCGGCGGCTTCTCGGCCGACGCCGTGTCCTCCCGGATCCAGGACGCGGACGCCAAGCTGGTCATCACCGCGGACGGTGGCTACCGCCGCGGCAAGCCGAGCGCCCTGAAGCCGGCCATCGACGAGGCGCTGCAGTCCTGCCCGCAGGTCGAGCACGTGCTGGTGGTGCGCCGCACCGGCCAGGAGACCTCCTGGACCGAAGGCCGGGACGTGTGGTGGCACGAGATCACCGAGCGTCAGTCCGCCGAGCACGCGCCGGAGGCCCACGCGGCCGAGCACCCGCTGTTCATCCTGTACACCTCCGGCACCACGGGTAAGCCGAAGGGCATCCTGCACACCACAGGCGGCTACCTGACCCAGGCCAGCTACACCCACAACGCCGTCTTCGACCTCAAGCCGGAGACCGACGTCTACTGGTGCACCGCCGACATCGGCTGGGTCACCGGGCACTCCTACATCGTCTACGGGCCGCTTTCGAACGGCGCCACGCAGGTCATGTACGAGGGCACGCCGGACACGCCGCACCAGGGCCGCTTCTGGGAGATCGTCCAGAAGTACGGGGTCACCATCCTCTACACCGCGCCCACCGCGATCCGCACCTTCATGAAGTGGGGCGACGACATCCCCGCGAAGTTCGACCTGTCCTCGCTGCGGGTGCTGGGCAGCGTCGGCGAGCCGATCAACCCCGAGGCGTGGGTCTGGTACCGCGAGCACATCGGCAGCGGCCGCACCCCGATCGTCGACACCTGGTGGCAGACCGAGACCGGGGCCATGATGATCACCCCGCTGCCCGGCGTCACGGAGACCAAGCCCGGCTCGGCCCAGGTGCCGCTGCCCGGCATCGCGGCCACCGTGGTCGACGACGAAGGTCGCGAGGTGCCCAACGGCTCGGGTGGCTACCTGGTGCTGACGGAGCCGTGGCCGTCGATGCTGCGTACCGTCTGGGGCGACGACCAGCGCTACCTCGACACCTACTGGTCCCGCTTCCAGGGCCGCTACTTCGCCGGCGACGGGGCCAAGAAGGACGAGGACGGCGACATCTGGCTGCTCGGCCGGGTGGACGACGTGATGCTGGTCTCCGGTCACAACATCTCGACCACCGAGGTCGAGTCGGCCCTGGTCTCCCACCCGCAGGTGGCCGAGGCCGCGGTGGTCGGCGCCACCGACGCCACCACCGGTCAGGCCATCGTCGCCTTCGTCATCCTGCGCGGCACCGCTCAGGACTCGGACGAGCTGACCGCCGAGCTGCGCGACCACGTGGCCAAGGTGCTCGGCCCGATCGCCAAGCCCAAGCGGATCCTGACGGTCAGCGAGCTGCCCAAGACCCGCTCGGGCAAGATCATGCGCCGCCTGCTGCGCGACGTGGCCGAGAACCGCGCCGTCGGCGACGTCACCACGCTGGCGGACACCACCGTCATGGACCTGATCCAGAGCAAGCTCCCCGCGGCCCCCAGCGAGGACTGAGCAGGGATCACCCACCGGTCCTGACCGCGGCCCGTCCTCAGCCTCACGGCGGGGGCGGGCCGCGCGCTTCGACGACGCTTCGTTCGTACCTCCGTAGCATGTGACAAAACGGATGTATGTGACGGAAGCGAGGCCACCGCGTGAGCGCTCCGACGCCGCCACGTCGCCAGTTCCTGGCGCGGCTGCCTCTGCCGGAACGCGCCTTCATCGCTGACGCCCTGCGGGCGGAGACGGTCGGCGGCATCCTGCTGCTCATCGCCGCCGTGATGGCCCTCGTCTGGGCAAACGCGTGGCCGGGTTCGTACGAGACGGTCAGCTCCTACACCATCGGCCCGAGCAAGCCGCTGCACCTGGACCTCTCGATCGCCGACTGGGCCAACGACGGACTGCTGAGCGTCTTCTTCTTCGTGGCCGGCATCGAGCTCAAGCGCGAGCTCGTCGTGG
This sequence comes from Streptacidiphilus melanogenes, assembly GCF_000787835.1. Classification (GTDB taxonomy): domain Bacteria; phylum Actinomycetota; class Actinomycetes; order Streptomycetales; family Streptomycetaceae; genus Streptacidiphilus; species Streptacidiphilus melanogenes. The sequence continues at coordinate 5,224 of NZ_BBPP01000078.1, read as the reverse complement.
GCGAGCTGCGCGACCCGCGCGCCGCGCTGCTGCCCGTCGTGGCCGCCGTGTGCGGCGTGGCGCTCCCCGCCGTCATCGACGTCATCGTCAACAGCGGTCCGGGCGGTCACCGGGGCGGCTGGGCGATCCCCACCGCCACGGACATCGCCTTCGCCCTGGGTGTGCTGGCGGTCGTCGGCTCACATCTGCCGTCCCCGCTGCGGGCCTTCCTGCTGACCCTGGCGGTGGTGGACGACCTGATCGCGATCCTGATCATCGCGATCTTCTACAGCCACGGCGTCAAACTCTGGGCCCTCGGCCTCTCCCTGCTCGGACTGGTGCTCTTCTACGTCCTGCACCGGGCACGGGTGCACGGGTGGTACATCTACGTGCCGCTGGCCGTGGTGATCTGGGCGCTGATGCACGAGGGCGGCATCCACGCCACCGTGGCCGGCGTGGCGATGGGCCTGATGCTGCGGGTCACCAAGGACCCGGGCGAGGAGCACTCGCCCGGCGAGCACATCGAACACCTGGTCCGCCCGTTCTCCGCCGGCTTCTGCGTGCCCGTCTTCGCGCTCTTCGCGGCCGGGGTGTCGATCAGCCCGCACGCCCTCGCCCAGGTGTTCACGGAGGCGGCCCCGCTCGGTGTGGTGCTGGGTCTGGTGATCGGCAAGACCTTCGGTGTCTTCGGCGGCACCTGGCTGACGGCGCGCTTCACCCGTGCGGAGCTGAACCCCGAACTGGCCTGGGCTGACCTGTTCTCGATCTCGGTCCTGTCCGGCATCGGGTTCACCGTCTCGTTGCTCATCGCCGAGCTGGCCTTCGGGCACGACCCTGAACTGACCGAACGCGTCAAAGCGGCAGTCCTGGTCGGCTCGCTGCTGTGCGCCGTCCTGGCGTCGGTGCTGCTGCGGATGCGCAACCAGAAGTACAAGCGACTGTGTGACGAAGAGGACGCGGGTGACGGCGATGTGTCCGGTGGTGACATACCGTCCGGTAGCGGCATGATCTGATAGAGCAACAGCGGCGGGCGGAAGCACCACTCCGGCCGCCACGGGGATCGCGTGAGTCGTGAGGATGAGGAGAAGCGATATGGCCGCTCCCGGGACCGGGACCGAGCGTACTGTTGGGGAGATGTTCGCCTCCGCGACCGCGGACCTGTCAGCGCTCGTCCACGACGAGATCGCGCTGGCGAAGCAGGAGATCAAGAAGGACGTCGTGCGCGGCGCGTCCGGCGGCGGCGCGATCGCCGTCGCCGCGGTCGTCCTGCTGGCCTCCGTCCCGATGTTCAGCTTCGCGGCGGCCTACGGGATCCACTCGACCGGCCTCGGCCTGGTCTGGTGCTTCCTCATCATGGGCGGCGTCTACGTCGTGATCGCGACCATTCTCGGCTTGATGGCGTACCGCTGGTTCAAGAAGGTCTCCCCGCCCGAGCGCACCATCGCGGGCGCGAAGGCCACGGTGGACGTGCTCAAGAACGCCAAGCCGCATCCGGCCCCGGCTGCACCGGCCATCCCCTCCGGCGACGGGCACCGGGCGCTGACCCCCTGACGCGCCCCGGCACGTCTTCCCCCGCCCCGACGCGCTGACACGGCTCACAGGGTGCTGAGGCGTCGCGCCGGGCCCAGGGTGTGACACGCTCTTCCCATGTCCTTCGACCCCGCCGCCTCCAGCGCCGACGCCTTCGATCCCCGCATCGACGGTCCGTGGACGCACCGCGACCTCGCCGCGAACGGGGCGCGCTTCCACATCGCCGAGCTCGGCGAGGGCCCACTGGTTCTGCTGGTGCACGGCTGGCCGCAGTTCTGGTGGACCTGGCGCCACCAGCTGACCGCCCTGGCCGCGGCCGGTTACCGCGCCGTCGCCGTCGACCTGCGCGGCGTCGGCGGAAGCGACCGGACACCCCGGGGCTACGACCCGTCGAACATGGCCCTGGACCTCACCGGGGTGATCCGCTCCCTCGGCGTCGCCGACGCGACGCTCGTCGGGCACGACTGGGGCGGATTCCTGGCCTGGACCGCGGCCGCGATGCGTCCCGCCCTGGTCCGACGGCTCGTCGTGGTCTCCAGCGCGCACCCGCGCAGCCTGCGGCGCTCGCTGCTGCGGGACCGGCGGCAGATCGTCGCCGCTGAGCACCTGCTGGGCTTCCAGCGCCCGTGGGTGCCGGAGCGGCAGCTGGCCGCAGGGGACGCCGCCGTGGTGGCGCAGTACCTGCGGGACTGGACCGGTCCCGGACGCCAGCCGAGCGAGAAGGAACTGCTGACGTACCGGCAGGCGATGCTGCTGTCGAACACCCGCCACTGCTCGATCGAGCCCTACCGGTGGCTGATGCGCTCGATGGGCCGCCCCGACGGCTTCCAGTTCTCCCGGCGCATGGACCGCAAGCTGCGTGTGCCGACGCTCCACGTGCACGGCGAGGAGGACCCGGTACTGCTGCCCGAGACGGCTCTCGGCTCGGGTGCGTACGTGGACGCACCCTACGACTGGCGCCCCCTGGACGGCATCGGCCACTACCCGCACGAGGAGGAGCCGGACGCGTTCTCCGACCTGCTCCTGGAGTGGCTGAAGGCTCGCCAGCCGTGACCGAGCCGTGTACCACGCGGCGACAGACGCGGCCCGTGCGGTGCGTAGTCGAGTGAATACGCCACTGGCATAAGCCAATTGGAACTTATGCTCGGGATTACCCACGCGCCTGCGCGGGCAACTTCGGAGTATGAGCTGGATGCACGAACGCGCCTCCGCGTCCCGAAGCCGTCGCCGCTCGCCCTCGAGCCTGCCGTCGGGCTCACCCAACACCCCGAAGGCGGTGACCGCGCTGCTGGAACCAGCGGGCCACGTCGGCTTCCCACGCCTGATCGGCCGTCGCGCCCGCTGGGTCACCTCACGACTGCGCCAACGCTGAACGGGCCGGCCCCCGCATTCACATGGGGGCCGACCCGTCGGATCGTCAGTGCGCTTCCTACTGCAATGACTAGAGCTTCTTCGGCGACAGAGCCGTGAACCAGAGCAGTGCGATGGTGCCGACGCCCATCAGCGGAACGAGTATCTCCGTCTCCAGCTTGTTGCCGCTGCTCTTGATGATCTCGATCTCGTAGCGGGTCTTGATCGGCCACAACCACGGCGCGCCCATCTTGGTGATGGAGTCGCCCAGCAGGTGCGCCACGCAGCCGAGCCCGACCGCGTAGGGAAGCCAACCCGGCGCGGAGGGAATGAACTTGGCGATCACCGCGGTGCCGATGGCGGCCTCCGCGACGATCGTGCCCCAGGCGTTGAACCCGTGCCCGGGCGGGCAGAGGTTCAGCGCCCGCACGGCCATGGCCAGCAGGAAGAAGGTCATGCCGAGCGTGAAGCCCCTGCCGACGTAGGTGACGCCCGCCCAGGTGCCGACGGTCATCAGGGCCACGAAGAAGAGCGAGTGCGTGGCATGCCGGTGGCCGCCCGAGATCCAGGCGACGAAGCGGCACAGCAACTTGCTGACCGGGCCGAGAAAGTTGGCGATGGTGCCGTCGTGGTGGTCCAGATCCGGCAGCAGGGCCGCGCCCGCGCACAGGATCGTTCCCATCAGGATCTCCTGCGGCTTGAGGTGAGCGTGCATCACCAGCTGCGGCAGAAAGGGCGAGGTGGCCGCGAAGAGCAGCGCCCCGCTCACCGCGTGCGAGTGGCCCATCATGACTGGTCGTCCTCCTGGTTGCTGACGCGATCTCACGCTCGCGCCGACCGTACCAGGAAGCCGGACCACCCTGAGCAGCCGATCTGATCACGATCGTGTCAGATCGGTTCGGCAAGGGGCCGGAGGGGGCCGGAGAGAGGACGGAGGCCGGAGCCGGCTCTGCTACAGCGCGCAGGCTTCCGTGTTCACAGGCGCCGTGAGGCCCACCCCGCGCTGGGCGTCGCCGCGGACCTCGTCGATGGTGAGCGCGTAGCCCGTCTGCGCGTCGTCGAGCGACTTGGCAAAGACCACGCCGTAGACCTCGCCGTCCGTCGTCAGCAGCGGGCCGCCGGAGTTGCCCTGCCGGACGGTGGACCGGATCGAGTAGACGTCACGGCTGACGTTGCCACGGTGGTAGATGTCCGGTCCGTTGGCCTCGATGCGGCCACGGATGCGAGCGGCCTGCACGTTGAAGGGGCCGTTCTCGGGGAACCCGGCGACGATCGCGTCGGCTCCCGTTCCTGCGGTGCCGGCGAAGGTCAGTGCGGGCGCTCGCAGACCGGGGACGTCCAGGACGGCCACGTCGCGCTGCCAGTCGTAGAGGACGACGTGGGCCTGGTAGGTGTGGCTGCCCAGGTGGACGGTCGGGTCGGTGACGCCGCCGACGACGTGGGCGTTGGTCATGACGCGGTCCGTCGCGTAGACGAAGCCGGTGCCCTCGATGACCTTGCTGCAGGAGGGGGCGGTCCCGATGACCTTCACGATGCTCTGCCGGGCCGCTCTCACCGCGGGGTCGTTCACCAGGGCCGGGTCCGGCGCGGGCACGTTGGTGATGGGCTCGTTCTGGAACGGGTTGAAGACCTGCGGGAAGCCGTTGCGGGCCAGCGTCGAGGTGAAGTCGGAGAACCAGCCGGGCGCCCCCGCGGGCAGCATGTCCTGGACCCCGCCGAGCACCTTGGAGCTGCGGACCTGGTGCGCCACCGTCGGCAGCGAGGTGCCGGCCAGCGCCGAGCCGATGAGCCAGGCCACCAGCAGCATGGCCACGATGTTGACCAGTGCCCCGCCGATCGCGTCGGGGACCCGCGCCTTGCTGCGGCCGATGCGGCCGCGCAGCTTCCAGGCCCAGTGCGTGGTGAACGCCTGACCGAACGCGGCGAAGACGATGACCACCACGACGGCGATCACGGAGGTGACCATCCCCGGTGAGAGGTGGGTCAGCAGCAGCGGCAGCAGCTGGACGGCGATCACGCCGCCGCCGAGGAAGCCGATGACGGAGAGCGCACCCACCACGAAGCCCTGCCGGTAGCCGCTCACGGCGAATCCGACGGCGGCAAGGATCAGCAGGACATCGAGGACGTTCACCCGGCTACCTTGCCACGGCCGCCCGAACGGGCGCAGTCCCTCCCCTGGCCTGTGGACAACTCGTGACACGCCCGTGCTGCGCCGTAGGCTGGGCGAGCGCGGGCAACGCCGCCGCAGGTCCGACGCCGCCACCCGGCCGTCCCAGCCCGGCCATCGACGCGGCAGCCCGATCGGTCCCGCCCGCGCGCGGACCGCGCCCGTGCCGGCCCGCCCCGCGCGCGGCCCGCCCAGGGC
>NZ_BBPP01000079.1 GCF_000787835.1 Streptacidiphilus melanogenes | reverse complement strand
CGGCCAGCGCCTCCAGCCACTCGGCCTCGGTGCCGGGCGCCGCCGGAAGCAGCGTGCCGCCCGTCTTGGTCAGGCCCCGCGAGGCCCAGGCCGCGATGGAGAAGACCTTCAGACCGCGGGTCCGGGCCGCCTTGCGCAGCCGCAGGAAGACGATCGGCGACTCGTCCTCGGGCTCGAAGCCCGCGAGCAGCACCGTCTTCGCACCCTCCAGCGCCGCGTAGTCCAGCGCCCCGGTGGTCGACCCGGCGCCGCCGACGCCCTCGCCGTCCAGGTCCACGCCGTGCCCGGCGACGGCGGCGGCCAGGAACTCGGCCTCCTCCGTGCTGTGCACCCGCGCCCGGAAGTCGATGTCGTTGGTGCCGAGCGCGACCCGGGCGAACTTGCTGTACGCATACGCGTCCTCGACCGTCGCCCGGCCGCCGACCAGCACACCCGCACGCTTGCCCGCGAGCCCCGCGGCGGCCTTCGCCAGCGCCTCCGGCCAGGAGGCGGGCTCCAGCTTGCCGGTGTCGGCGTTGCGGACCAGCGGCGTGTGGATCCGGTCGGGCAGCTGCGCGTAGCGGAACGCGAAGCGGCCCTTGTCGCAGCTCCACTCCTCGTTCACCGCCGGGTCGTCACCGGCCTGACGCCGCAGCACCTTGCCGCGCCGGTGGTCGGTCCGGGTCGCACAGCCGCTCGCGCAGTGCTCGCACACGCTCGCCGAGGAGGTGAGGTCGAACGGCCTGGAGCGGAACCGGTACGCCGCCGAGGTCAGCGCGCCGACCGGGCAGATCTGGATGGTGTTGCCGGAGAAGTACGAGCGGAAGTCGTCGCCCGCGCCCGTGCCCACCTGCTGGAGCGCCCCACGCTCCACCAGGTCGATGAACGGGTCGCCGGCGATCTGCTCGCTGAAGCGGGTGCAGCGTGCGCACAGCACGCAGCGCTCGCGGTCAAGCAGCACCTGGGTGCTGATCGGCATCGGCTTCTCGTAGGTGCGCTTCACGCCCTCGAAGCGGCTGTCGCTCTGCCCGTGCGAGAGCGCCTGGTTCTGCAGCGGGCACTCGCCGCCCTTGTCGCAGACCGGGCAGTCCAGCGGGTGGTTGATCAGCAGCAGCTCCATCACGCCGCGCTGCGCCTTCTCCGCGACCGGCGAGGTGAGCTGCGACTTCACCACCATGCCGTCGGCGCACTCGATGGTGCAGGAGGCCACCGGCTTGCGCTGGCCCTCCACCTCCACGATGCACTGCCGACAGGCCCCGGCCGGGGCCAGCAGCGGGTGGTCGCAGAAGCGCGGGATCTCCACGCCGATCATCTCGGCGGCGCGGATGACCAGGGTGCCCTTGGGCACCTTCACCTCGACGCCGTCGACGGTGACGGTCAGCAGATCAGCGTCCGCCGACTTCTTTTCCGGGACCGTCGCGGTCACGCCAGCACTCCGTTCTCGCTCGGGTCGAAGTCGCCGTTCTGCCCGTCGGGGCCTCGATCACCCGGGGGATCGTCCTCAGGGCTGCGATCTTTACCAGCAGTGGCTCGCCGCCCCCTGGTCCCGGCCCAGACCGTGGACGCCGACGGGTCGAACGGGCAGCGGCGCTCACGCAGGTGCTGCTCGTACTCGTCGCGGAAGTACTGCAGCGAGGAGAAGATCGGGCTCGCCGCGCCGTCGCCCAGAGCGCAGAACGACTTGCCGTTGATGTTGTCGGCGATGTCGTTCAGCTTCTCCAGGTCGCCCGGCACGCCCTCGCCCGCCTCGATCCGGCGCAGCAGCTGGACCAGCCAGTAGGTGCCCTCGCGGCACGGGGTGCACTTGCCGCACGACTCGTGGGCGTAGAACTCCGTCCAGCGGGTCACCGCCCGCACCACACAGGTGGTCTCGTCGAAGACCTGCAGCGCCTTGGTGCCGAGCATCGAGCCGGCCGCGCCGACGCCCTCGTAGTCGAGCGCCACGTCCAGGTGCTTGTCGGTGAACATCGGCGTCGACGAGCCGCCCGGCGTCCAGAACTTGAGCGTGTGGCCCTCGCGCACGCCGCCGCTGATGTCCAGCAGCTGCCGCAGGGTGACCCCGAGCGGCGCCTCGTACTGGCCCGGGTTGGTGACGTGCCCGGAGAGCGAGTAGAGCGTGAAGCCGGGCGACTTCTCGCTGCCCATGGTGCGGAACCAGTCCTTGCCCTTGTGCAGGATCGCAGGGACGGACGCGATCGACTCGACGTTGTTCACCACCGTCGGGCAGGCGTACAGGCCCGCGACGGCCGGGAACGGCGGCCGCAGGCGCGGCTGGCCGCGACGGCCCTCCAGGGAGTCGAGCAGCGCCGTCTCCTCGCCGCAGATGTAGGCGCCCGCACCGGCGTGGACGGTGATGTCCAGGTCGAAGCCGCTGCCGAGCACGTCACGGCCCAGGTACCCGGCCTCGTAGGCCTCGGCGACGGCCGCGTGCAGCCGGCGCAGCACCGGCACGGTCTCGCCGCGCAGGTAGATGAAGGCGTGGCTGCAGCGGATCGCCCAACTGGCGATGATCATGCCCTCGATGAGGGAGTGCGGGTTGGCGAAGAGCAGCGGGATGTCCTTGCAGGTGCCCGGCTCGGACTCGTCCGCGTTGACGACCAGGTAGTGCGGCTTGCCGTCGCCCTGCGGGATGAACTGCCACTTCATGCCCGTCGGGAAGCCTGCGCCGCCGCGGCCGCGCAGGCCCGCGTCCTTGACCAGGGCGATCACGTCGTCCGGGTTCATCCGCAGCGCCTCGTGCAGGCCCTTGTAGCCGTCGTGCGCCCGGTAGGTGGCGAGCGTCCAGGGCTTCTCCTCGCCCCAGGTCGCGGAGAGGACCGGCGAGAGCAGCTTCTCCGGGTGCGTCGCGGTCATGCCTCGTCCCCTTCCCCGCCGTTGGACTCGTCGTCGGTCTGCTGCTGGCGCGGGGAGACGACCTTGGGGCCGCCCGTGCCCGGCAGGGTCTCGCCGTGGGCGAGCCGCAGGCCCGCCATCGACGGCAGGCCGCCCGCGCCGGACTCGTCCACCGCGCCGGGCCGCTCGTCGGGGAAGCCGGCCAGGATCCGCGCGGTGTCCTTGAAGCCGCACAGCCGCGCGCCGCGGGTGGGCCTCACCTCGGCGCCCGCCCGCAGGTCGTCGACCAGCTGCTTGGCGCTCTCGGGGTCCTGATTGTCGAAGAACTCCCAGTTGACCATCACCACGGGTGCGTAGTCGCAGGCCGCGTTGCACTCGATGTGCTCCAGCGAGATCGACCCGTCCTCGGTCGTCTCGTTGTTGCCGATCCCGAGGTGGCGCTGCAGCTCGGCGAAGATCTCGTCGCCGCCGAGCACGGCGCACAGCGTGTTGGTGCAGACCCCGACGTGGTACTCGCCCGCCGGACGGCGCCGGTACATCGTGTAGAAGGTCGCGACGGCGGTGACCTCGGCCGTGGTCAGGTCCAGCCGCTCGGCGCAGTACCGGATGCCGGTCCGGGAGACGAAACCCTCCTCGGACTGCACCAGGTGCAGCAGCGGCAGCAGCGCGGAGCGCGACTGCGGATAGCGGTCGACGATCTCCGCCGCGTCCGCGTCGAGCCGCTCGCGCACCTCGGCCGGATAGGGCTCCGCCGGAAGCTCCGGCAGGCCCAGTTCTGTCGCACTCACCGGTCCACGCCTCCCATCACCGGGTCGATGCCGGCCACGGCGACGATGACGTCCGCGACCTGCCCGCCCTCGCACATCGCGGCCATCGTCTGCAGGTTGGTGAAGCTCGGGTCGCGGAAGTGCACCCGGTACGGCCGGGTGCCGCCGTCGGAGACGACGTGCACGCCCAGCTCGCCCTTCGGGGACTCGACCGCCGCGTAGGCCTGCCCCGCAGGAACCCGGAAGCCCTCCGTCACCAGCTTGAAGTGGTGGATCAGGGCCTCCATGGACTCGCCCATGATCTTGCGGATGTGGTCCAGCGAGTTGCCCAGCCCGTCCGCGCCGAGGGCCAGCTGGGCCGGCCAGGCGATCTTCTTGTCGGCGACCATCACCGGACCGCCGCCGCCCTTGAGCTGCTCCAGGCACTGCTCGACGATCCGCAGCGACTGCTCCATCTCGCGCAGGCGGATCAGGAACCGCCCGTAGGAGTCGCAGGTGTCCGCGGTCAGCACCTCGAAGTCGTAACCCTCGTAGCCGCAGTAGGGCTGCGTCTTGCGCAGGTCGTGCGGCAGGCCGGTGGCCCGCAGGATCGGGCCGGTGGCGCCGAGCGCCATGCAGCCGGCCAGGTCGAGGTAGCCGACGTCCACCAACCGGGCCTTGAAGACCGGGTTGTCGGTGGCCAGCTTGTCGTACTCGTGCATCCGCGAGCGCAGCAGCTTCACGCCCTCGCGGATCTGGTCCAGCGCACCCGGGGGGAGGTCCTGCGCCAGCCCGCCGGGGCGGACGTAGGCGTGGTTCATGCGCAGGCCGGTGACCAGCTCGAAGATGTCGAGGATGACCTCGCGGTCACGGAAACCGTAGATCATCAGTGTGGTGGAGCCGATCTCCATGCCGCCGGTCGCGAGGGCGACCAGGTGGGAGGAGATCCGGTTCAGCTCCATCATCATCACGCGGATGACGCTCGCCCGCTCCGGCACGTCGGCGGTGATCCCGAGCAGCTTCTCGACCGCCAGGCAGTAGGCGGTCTCGTTGAACAGCGGGGTCAGGTAGTCCATGCGCGTCACGAACGTCGTGCCCTGGACCCAGTTGCGGAACTCGAGGTTCTTCTCGATGCCGGTGTGGAGGTAGCCGATGCCGCAGCGGGCCTCCTTCACCGTCTCGCCGTCGATCTCCAGGATCAGCCGCAGCACGCCGTGGGTGGACGGGTGCTGCGGGCCCATGTTGACGATGATCCGCTCGTCGTCGGCCTTCGCCGCGGCGGTGACGATCTCGTCCCAGTCGCCGCCGGTGACGGTGTAGACGCGGCCCTCGGTGGTCTCCCGCTCGGGAGCGGAACCCGGAGCCCCTGGGGTCGAGTGCTGAGTGCTCATCAGGAGTACGACCTCCGCTGGTCGGGAGCCGGGATCTGCGCGCCCTTGTACTCGACGGGAATGCCGCCGAGCGGATAGTCCTTGCGCTGCGGGAAGCCCAGCCAGTCGTCCGGCATCATGATCCGCGTGAGCGCCGGGTGGCCGTCGAAGACGATGCCGAAGAAGTCGTACGTCTCGCGCTCGTGCCAGTCGTTGGTCGGGTAGACCGCGACGGTGGACGGGATGTGCGGATCGTCGTCCGGCGCGGAGCACTCCACCCGGATCAGCCGGTTGTGGGTGATCGAGCGCAGGTGGTAGACCGCGTGCAGTTCGCGTCCGGCGTCGCCCGGGTAGTGCACGCCGCTGACGCCGGTGCACAGTTCGAAACGGAGCGCCGGGTCGTCGCGCAGCGTCCGCATCGCCTGGACCAGGTGCTCCCGGCGCACGTGGAAGGTGATCTCGTCGCGGTCGACGACGGTCTTCTCGATCGCCGCGTCGGGGCTCACGCCCTGCTCCTCGAGCGCGCCCTCGAACTCGTCGGCCACCTCGTCGAACCACTCACCGCCGTAGGGGCGCGTGCTGGCCGGCGGCAGCGCGATCGGCGTGACCAGGCGGCCGTAGCCGGAGGTGTCTCCGGAGCCGCCGTTGGCGGCGTTGCCCGAACCGAACATCCCGTGCCGGACGCCGATGACCTCCAGCTCGGTCTGCCCCTCGCGCGGCACAGGAACGTTCTCGCTCATCGCAGCAGCCCCTTCATCTCGATGGTCGGGACCGCCTTGAGCGCCTCCTGCTCCGCCTCCTCCTGGGCGCGGCGCTTGTTGACGCCGAGCTTCTCGTGGCGGATCTGGTCGTGGAGCTTGAGGATCGCGTCCATCAGCATCTCCGGCCGCGGCGGACAGCCGGGCAGGTAGATGTCGACCGGAATGATGTGGTCGACGCCCTGGACGACCGCGTAGTTGTTGAACATCCCGCCGGAGGAGGCGCAGACGCCCATGGAGATGACCCACTTCGGGTTGGCCATCTGGTCGTAGACCTGCCGCACCACCGGGGCCATCTTCTGGCTCACCCGCCCGGCGACGATCATCAGATCTGCCTGCCGCGGCGAGCCGCGGAACACCTCCATGCCGAAGCGCGCCAGGTCGTAGCGTCCGGCGCCGGTCGTCATCATCTCGATGGCGCAGCAGGCCAGCCCGAAGGTCGCCGGGAAGAGCGAGCTCTTGCGCACCCATCCCGCGGCCTGCTCGACCGTGGTGAGCAGGAAGCCGCTGGGCAGCTTTTCCTCGATACCCATTTCCGCCCTCTCCCGTCAGTCCCACTCAAGGCCGCCACGACGCCAGACATAGGCGTAGGCGACGAACACGGTGGCGATGAAGAGCACCATCTCGACCAGGCCGAAGATCCCCAGGGCGTCGAAGCTGACGGCCCACGGGTAGAGGAAGACGATCTCGATGTCGAAGACGATGAAGAGCATCGCCGTCAGGTAGTACTTGATCGGGAACCGCCCGCCCCCGGCCGCTTGTGGAGTGGGCTCGATCCCGCATTCGTAGGCGTCGAGCTTGGCCCGGTTGTAGCGCTTCGGGCCGGTCAGCGCGGCCATCACCACGGAGCCGACCGCGAACGCAGCCGCGATCGCGCCAAGTACCAGAATCGGCGCATAAGCGTTCATGCCGAACGACCTCTCCAGGCGTATGTCCAAGCCTGCGGCTGTGATCCCCACATGTGAGGCAGTTCACAAGCTCCCAAGACGGCTGCATCCTATGCCTCTTCGCTTGTGATCTGCGACACGCGGTCACGGACCAAGATTGTGATCTACACCACCTGACGGATGATCATGAAGCAATGAGAGTGCAAAATCGGACACACTGCGTGTGCTTTCATTCACAAGCAGTTGTAGTGACACGCATCAGCGCAGCTCGGAGGGGGTAGCGCTTATCATCCGCCAGGCTTCCATGGCAAGTTTTGATCCTGGGCCGGACACGTGTTAGTGAACCTCTCCGCCGCAGGGTGACACGCCGCTCTCCGCCTTGACCGCGTCCCCGGCCGCCGTTCACGACGATGTCCGTTCGCTGCGCTAATCTCCGCGTGCTTGATCCCCAAACAACTCCCCCGAGGGAGCTTCATGCGCCTGAGACGGACCTCCCTGCTGGCAGCCGCCACCCTGGTGGCTGCGGCATCCGGAGCCACCCCCGCCTTCGCAGCCGACCCGGCGCCGGTCCCGCTGCAGATACCCCACTACGCCCACATGCTCGTCGACGATGCCCACCAGCACCTGTTCATCAGCGAGGGCGCCGGTTACAGCCAGATCCTGGTCACCGACTTCTCCGGGACCAAGGTCGGCGAGATCGACAACGAGCCCGGCGCCGACGGCCTCGCCATCTCGCCCGACGGCCAGACCCTCTACGCGGCCCTGGCCAACGGAGACTCCGTCTCCGCCATCAGCACCACCACCCTGACCGAGACCGCCCGCTACAGCCTCGGCGCGGGCAGCGCCCCCGCCTCCGTCGCCTGGGCGGGCGGCAAGCTCTGGGTGGGTTACGGCGGGGCCGCCCAGGGCAACATCGCCTCGATCGACCCCACCACCTCGCCCGCGACCGTCACCCTCAACCAGGCTCCGGGCTGGTACGCGGCGCCCCTGCTGGTGTCCTCGCCCGCCGCGCCGAACGCGCTGCTGGCGGCCGACACCGGCAGCGAGCCGCCGAACCTGGAGCGCTACGACGTCGCCTCCGGCAGCCCCGTCAAGGGAGCCAAGGTCTGGCTGCAGAACTCCGCGTTCGTCGGCGCCATGCAGATCACGCCCGACGGCCAGGACGTGGTGATGGCCATCTCCGCGCCCTACGAGCTGCAGGAGTTCAAGCTCGCCGACCTGTCCGCGGACGGCGTCTACACGACCACCTACTACCCCAACTCGGTCGCCGTGGCGCCGGACGGCTCCATCGCCGGCGGCAGCTACATCGGCAACGGGCACGACCTCTTCCTCTTCGGCCCGCGCGGCGCCACCCCGCTGAACAGCTACTCCGTCGGGGGAACCGACGGCCTCGCCACCGACGGTCTGGCCTGGTCACCCGACGAGTCCCGGCTGTTCGCCGTCAGCTCGGACGTCGGCGGCGCCAACCCCCAGCTGAACGTGCTGAACGGTCCGCTCGCCACCGGCACCACGCTGACCCTGACCGGCCCCGCCACCGACACCCGCGCCCAGCAGCTCACGCTGACGGGCAAGCTGAGCTCGGCGGGCACGGTCCCGGCCGGAACGCACCTGACGGTCACCCGCACCGACGCCGCCCACCCGGGCGGCACCCCGCTGGCCGACGCCGTGGTCGGCGCGGACGGCTCCTACACCGTCACGGACAGCCCGCAGACCGGCGGCGCGAACACCTACGCGGTCTCCTTCCCGGGCACCGCCAAGCTGCTCGCCTCCAGCGCCACGACGACCGTCCAGGTCTCCCGGGCCGCCACCGCGGTCTCCATCACCACCAGCGGCGCCGGCACCTTCACCTACGGCGCCACGACCACCGTCACCGCGCACCTGGGCACCACGTACAACGGGCGCACGGTGACCATCTGGGAGAAGGCCGGCAACAACGGGACGAAGGTGCTGAAGACCGGCACCGTGGACGCGAACGGCAACCTGGTCGCGTCCGCGAAGCTCGCGTACAACACCACGTTCACGGTCTCCTTCGCCGGTGACTACCGCTACGCGCCCGCCTCGGCGAGCAAGCGGGTCTACACCCACACCGCCGTCGCCGAGGCCCAGTCCGGCTACTACGCGTCCGGCACCACCGCGGGCGTTCCGGTGAAGTACTTCCACCACACCGGCCACCCGACGCTGACCGCCACGGTCACGCCGAACAAGGCCGGCGAGTGCGGGCGCTTCCAGTTGCAGGAGTACTACTCCGGCGCCTGGCACGTCCTGTCGACCAGCGGCTGCTTCGCGCTCTCCGCGTCCAGCCGCGTGGCCGGGGTGGTCAACCTCGGCTCGAACAGCACCAACCACCTGTTCCGCTACGCGGCCGAGTTCGTCAACGGCACCGACAACACCAACCTCGCCACCTGGGGCGCCTGGCAGTACTTCTTCGTGAAGTCCTGACCCGCGTGACGTCCTGCCCCGGCGGGGCGCCGGTTACGGCACCCCGAGGTTGAAGATCGCGTAACCGCCGTACCAGCCCGAGAGCGCGCCCAGGATCAGCAGCAGCACCAACGCCTGGGCGCGACTCAACCGCTTCAGGGCCAGGGCGAGCGGGATGGCGAGCGGGAAGAGCGGCATCACGAAGCGGCTGATGGTGCCGAACATCTGCTGGCTGAGCAGGATCTGCGCCAGGGTGCCGAGGGTGTAGACGACCAGCACCGCCGGCAAGCGCAGGCGCAGCAGGAGCAGCACCAGCACCGGCAGGCACATCAGCACCGCCAGCCCCACCAGGTCCTCGGTCGGGTAGGGGAAGAGGTAGTCGTACCGCCCCAGCAGCAGGCCCTGGACTGACTTGAAGGCGTTCTGGCCCCAGTCGAACGAGTGCGCCCAGGCCTGCTGCTGCAGGGTGAAGTAGCCGCTGAAGTCGTGCAGTTCCAGGCCGACCCAGGTCATGTACCCGAGCAGGCCGAGCGGCGCCGCCGCCACCGCGAACAGCGGGCCGGCGAACCCGCCGGACCGCGCCCGGTACAGGGCGACCAGCGCGGCCACCACCACGCCCGCGATCAACGTCGCCGCCGACGGCCGGGTCAGGCCCGTCAGCAGCGTCAACACGCCCGCCAGATACCAGCGACGGCGCAGCACCGCGTAGCAGGCCCACACCGCGAGCGCCGTGAACAGCGCCTCCGAGTACACCGACCACTGCACCGACGAGGCCGGGAACACCGCCCACAGCCCCGCCGCCAGCACGCCCGCGCGACGGCTGCGGGTGACCGCCTCCGTCAGCGCGTAGATCCCGGCCGCGGCCACGAACGAGCTCACGACCGAGACGAGCATGCCCGCCCCGTACAGGCCGAGCCCCGTCACCTCGCTCACCAGCCGGATCGCGCCCGGATACAGCGGGAAGAAGGCGACGGAGTTCTGCTCCATCGTGAACGGACCGAGCGGCGGCATCGGCGTCAGCGCCGGGTGGTAGCCGTGCGCGGCGACGTCCTGGTACCACCAGCCGTCCCACGAGCCGAGCACGTCCCACGGCTTGGCGCCGCCGCCGTAGCGCGGCGTGTTGGTCCGGTAGGTCCCCGAGTAGGCGAGCAGCCGCAGGAAGACCGCCAGGCCCACCAGCTTGACCACGCCGTACAACCCCAGCGCCGGGCCGAACCGCTGCCCCGCCGCGCGCAACCTCGCCACCGCCGCGTCCCGGCGGCCGCGCGGCGGCGCCTCCGGAAGCTCCTCCGTGACGGTGAAATCCTCGACACTCATGCTGATCGGATCACGCCTTCGGAGCGACCTTGGCCAGACCGTTGATGATCCGGTCCATGGCGTCGCCGCCCTGCGGGTCGGTCAGGTTGGCCAGCAGCTTCAGCACGAACTTCATCAGCACCGGGTGGGTCAGTCCGTGCTGCGCCGCCATCCGCATCACCAGCGGGTTGCCGATCGCCTTCACGAAGGCGCGCCCCAGCGAGTAGTAGCCGCCGTAGACGTCCTTCAGGATCCGCGGGTACGCCTCCAGCGCGCGCTCGCGCGCCTCGTCCGTGGTCCGGGCCAGCGCCTGGACGATGACGCCGGCCGCGATCTGCCCCGACTCCATCGCGTACGCGATGCCCTCGCCGTTGAACGGGTTGACCATCCCGCCCGCGTCGCCGACCAGCAGGAAGCCACGGCTGTAGTGCGGCTGCCGGTTGAACGCCATCGGCAGCGCCGCGCCGCGGATCGGCTCGGTCATGTTCTCCGGCGTGTAGCCCCACTCCTCGGGCATGCCGGCGCACCACACCTTGAGCAGCTCGCGGTAGTCGATGTCCTTGAACGCCTTGGTGGTGTTCAGCAGCCCCAGGCCGACGTTGCTCGTGCCGTCGCCCATACCGAAGATCCAGCCGTAGCCAGGCAGCAGCTTGTCCTGCCCGTCACGGCGGTCCCACAGCTCCAGCCAGGACTCCAGGTAGTCGTCCTGCGAGCGCGGCGAGGTGAAGTACGTGCGGTACGCCACACCCATCGGCCGGTCCTCGCGCCGGTGCAGGCCGAGCGCGAGTGAGAGGCGCGTCGAGTTGCCGTCGGCGGCGACGACGAGCGGCGCGCGGAAGGTGACCTCCTTCTTCTCCCCCTCGTCCTCCAGCCTGGCGGTCACGCCGATCACGCGGCCGGTGCGCTCGTCCAGCAGCGGGCCGGTGACGTTGCAGCCCTCGTGCAGCTTGGCCCCGGCCTTCTCGGCCTGGCGGGCCAGCAGCTCGTCGAAGTCCGCGCGCTTGCGCACCAGGCCGTAGTCCGGGAACGCCGCCAGCTCCGGCCAGTCCAGCTCCAGCCGGACGCCGCCGCCGATGATCCGCAGGCCCTTGTTGTGCAGCCAGCCGTTCTCCTCGGACACGTCGACACCCATGTCGACCAGTTGCTTGACCGCACGCGGGGTCAGCCCGTCCCCGCAGACCTTCTCGCGCGGAAAGCGGGACTTCTCCAGCAGCAGCACCTCCAGGCCCGACCGGGCGAGGTGGTACGCCGCCGCCGAACCCGCAGGCCCCGCGCCGACGACGATCACGTCCGCGTGGGCCTCGGTCGTCTCGCTCACAGACTTGTCTCCTCGCTCGGTTTCGGGTGCACAAGGCTGTTGTGAGTCTAGACAGCGCCGCCGCGGACAGCGACGACCCGGCCTGCGGGCAACGCCTACCATCTGCCCCATGCACATGGGAGTGATCGGCCACGAGGACCTGAGCGACATCACCGAGATGCTGGTGCGCGGCGAACTGTGGCGCATCGTCACCGACTGCCCGAGCCACAACCTGGTCGGGGTCACCCCGCTGCGACCCGGGCCGGAGACCTGGTTCGCGCAGGCGGTGGTGGACCACGGCGGCGGCCTGGAGATCCTCGGCGCCACCGCCCACGCCCTGCGGGCCGAGGCCCGCGCCGTGCACCGGCTCGGCCCCGGCGCCGCGCTCGTCCCCGCCCTGCTCGGCCTGGTCGAGGAGCTGGTCGCGGTCTGGGACGGCGAGGAAGGCACGGACGTCGCAGAGGCGGTCGCGGAGGCCGAGCGGATCGGCCTCTACGTCCACCGGGTCTGGCCCGAGGGTTCGCAGCGGCTGTGACGGCCGGGGATGGTGCCCCGGCCTACGCGGGTGACCTGGCCTACGGCTGCTTGGTCCCCCGGTGCAGCGCGACGACACCGCCGGTGAGGTTGCGCCAGGCCACGCTCCGCCACCCCGCCTGCTGCAGCCGGGCCGCCAGCGCCGGCTGGTCCGGCCAGGCGCGGATGGAGTCGGCGAGGTAGACGTACGCCTCCGGGTTCGAACTGACCGCGGTCGCCACCGGCGGCAGTGCCCGCATCAGGTACTCGGTGTAGACGGTGCGGAACGGCGCCCAGGTCGGGTGCGAGAACTCGCAGATGACCACGCGCCCGCCGGGCTTGGTGACGCGCAGCATCTCGCGCAGCGCCGCGTCGGTCTCCTGCACGTTGCGCAGGCCGAAGGAGATCGTCACCGCGTCGAAGACCCCGTCGGCGAACGGCAGTCGGGTCGCGTCACCAGCCGTCAGCGGCAGCTCCGGGTGGCGGCGCTTGCCCTCGCGCAGCATGCCGAGCGAGAAGTCGCACGGCACGACCCGCGCGCCCGCCTCGGCGAACGGCAGCGAGGAGGTGCCGGTGCCGGCGGCCAGGTCCAGCACCCGCTGGCCCGGTCGCGCGTCCACGGCCCGCGCGACGGCGCGACGCCACAGACGGGCTTGGCCCAGCGAGAGAACGTCGTTGGTGAGGTCGTACTTCGCCGCGACGTCGTCGAACATCGAGGCGACCTCGTGCGGCTGCTTGTCCAGGGTGGCTCGGGTCACGCGGCCATTCTCCTCTCAGGTCGACGGGTCCGGGGGCGACGGGCTTACTTGCGGCGGTGCACGAGCCGGCCCCCGAGGACCGTGGCCAGGCACGAGCCGTCGGGCGCGAAGACGGCGAAGTCCGCACGCACGTCGGCGTGCAGCGGCGTGGGCGATCCGACGGGCAGTCCCACCCGGGCGGCCGCCGGCCCCAGGCCCGGGTCGTCGCTCAGGGAGCCAGGAGCGACTGCCGTCACCCCGCGCAGCAGCAGCGCGTGCACCCGCTCACGCGGGCTCGGCGCCTGTGGCAGCGTGCTGTCCCACCCCACGCCCGGGCGGAGTTCACCCGGCCATTCGCGCACACGCGCACCGGGGTAGGCGGCGCGCAGCGCGTCGACGTCCGCGACGGCGGCGATGCGGTCGCCCTCGACGGCGACCGCATCGTGGTTCGTGCCGGTGTGGATCGTGAGCATCGGCCCGTCAGTCGTTCAGCAGCTTCAGCTCGGGGTGCGCCGTGCCGCCCTCGATCGCGGTCGAGGCGATGTGCGAGAAGATGTGGTCGTCCACCGGGTCGTTCGCCGGGTCGTCGTGGACGACCAGGTGCTCGTAGGTGGTCGCGCGCTGCGCCGGTACGCGGCCGGCCGAGCGGATGAGCTGGATCAGCTCCATCCGGTTCGACCGGTGCTTGGCGCCGGCCGAGGAGACCACGTTCTCCTCCAGCATCACCGAGCCGAGGTCGTCCGCGCCGTAGTGCAGCGACAGCTGGCCCATCTCCTTGCCGACGGTCAGCCAGGAACCCTGGATGTGCGCGATGTTGTCGAGGAAGAGCCGCGCCACCGCGATCAGCCGCAGGTACTCGAAGAGCGTCGCCTGGGTGCGGCCCTTCAGGTGGTTGTTCTCCGGCTGGTACGTGTACGGGATGAACGCGCGGAAACCGCCGGTGCGGTCCTGCACCTCACGGATCATGCGCAGGTGCTCGATCCGCTCGGCGTTCGTCTCGCCTGTGCCCATCAGCATGGTGGAGGTGGACTCGACGCCCAGGTTGTGCGCCAGCTCCATGATCTCCAGCCAGCGCTCGCCGGACTCCTTGAGCGGCGCGATGACCTTGCGCGGGCGCTCGGGCAGCAACTCCGCGCCCGCGCCCGCGAAGGAGTCGAGACCGGCGGCGTGGATCCGCCGGATCGCCTCCTCGGCGGAGACGCCCGAGATCCGCGACATGTGCTCCACCTCGGAGGCCCCGAGCGAGTGGATGACCAGCTGCGGGAAGTCCTTCTTGATGGCGGAGAAGGCGCGCTCGTAGTACTCGACGCCGTAGTCCGGGTGGTGCCCGCCCTGGAACATGATCTGGGTACCGCCGAGTTCGACCGTCTCCGCGCAGCGGCGCAGGATCTCGTCGAGGTCGCGCGACCAGCCCTTCTCGGTGTCCTTGGGCGCGGCGTAGAACGCGCAGAACTTGCACGCCGTCACACAGACGTTGGTGTAGTTGATGTTGCGCTCGATGATGTACGTCCCGATGTGCTCCGTACCCGCGTACCGGCGGCGGCGCGCAGCGTCGGCCGCGCGGCCGAGCGCGTGCAGCGGCGCGTGCCGGTACAGCTCGAGCGCCTCCTCGGCGCTGATGCGCCCTCCGGCCGCGGCACGGTCGAGGACGGCCTGGATGTCGGTCGAGGATTCAGCCAGCGTGGTCACGTCGTCAGCCTACGCCAGGGGTTACGGCGGCCTGCGGCTGACCCGACGGGGCCTCCAGCAGCTGCACGTGCTCCGTCGACGCGCCGATCCGGACGGCGAACTCGCGCATGCCCTCCAGCTGCCTTTCGCCGAACGAGAAGTCGAGCGCGTCGGTGTAGTACCGGCGCAGCGTCTCCGCGTCGAACGCCTCCCAGCGGGCGGTCTGCTCGCAGACCTTGTCGATCTCCTCCATGGAGAGGTCGCGCGAGGCGAGGAAGGAGCGGTGCACGGCGTGCACGGTCTCCGGCTCGCGGGCCAGGAAGTCACGACGCACCGCGAAGGGCGCGAAGACGAACGGAAGGCCCGTCCAGTCCTTCCACATCGCGCCCAGGTCGTACACGTTCAGACCGAGCCGCGGGGCCTCGTGGAGCGAGGCGCGCAGTGCGGTGTCGCCGATCAGCACGGCGGCGTCCGCCTCCTGCATCATCGCGCCGAGGTCGGGCGGGCAGGTGTAGTAGTCGGGCGTCACGCCGTAACGCTCGGCCAGCAGCAGCTGGGCGAGGCGGACGGAGGTACGGCTCGTGGAGCCGAGGGCGACCTTGCGCCCGTCCAGTTCCTCGAGCGGCAGCTCGGTGACGATCACGCACGACATGACGGGGCCGTCGCTGCCGACGGCGATGTCCGGCAGCAGGGTCAGCTGGTCGGCGTGGCGCAGGTACTCGACGCAGGAGATCGGACCGATGTCGAGCCGGCCGGCGGTCAGCGCCTCGTTGAGGGTGTCCGGGTTGGCCTTGGTCAGGTCCAGGTCGACGAGGCTGCCCGTCCGGCCCAGGCCCCAGTAGAGCGGCAGGCAGTTCAGGAACTGGATGTGTCCGACCCGCGGCCGCTGGTGCTGTGTGTGATGGGTGTCCACGTTGTCCACCTGATGAACAGTAGACCTGCACCACGATCTTCCCTGGCCGGGGGCGGGGGTGCGTGCTAGGGTTTTCCGCAGTTGCAGTTTGATTTCCCATGCAGTACTGGAGCCTGCGGAGCACTTGTGACCGCGGGCTTCTGTGGTTTTCAGGGGCTTTTGCAGAGAAGTAGAAGTAGCTGAAGGCACGGCACGGCGGGGTTATCAGCGCAGCGGACCGGACGCCACGGGGTGTGGTGTCCTTTACGTCCCTCGCAAGGAGAACGGTATGGCGACCGGAACCGTCAAGTGGTTCAACGCCGAGAAG
Organism: Streptacidiphilus melanogenes; assembly: GCF_000787835.1. Classification (GTDB taxonomy): domain Bacteria; phylum Actinomycetota; class Actinomycetes; order Streptomycetales; family Streptomycetaceae; genus Streptacidiphilus; species Streptacidiphilus melanogenes. The sequence goes on along the minus strand of NZ_BBPP01000079.1, from coordinate 2,539 downwards.
GGCTTCGGGTTCATCGCCCAGGACGGCGGCGGCCCGGATGTCTTCGTCCACTACACCGCCATCAACTCGTCGGGCTTCCGCTCGCTCGAGGAGAACCAGGCGGTTGAGTTCGACGTCACCCAGGGCCCGAAGGGCCCGCAGGCCGAGAACGTGAGCCCGCTGTCCTAAGTCGCGCTGCGCCTTAGTACCACCAAGAGGGTCCGCCCCGCACACCCGTGCGAGGCGGGCCTTCTGCCTTTGCGGCCCCACCCGCTCGACCCCGCGCTCTCGACCCCGCGCTCTCGACCCCGCTGGTTCGGCCTGCACGACTGGTTCGGCGTGCACTCTTTCGGCCCGCACTCGTTCGGCCGAGAGCCGTCGCCCTCCACCCCCGGCGCTGCACCCCTCCCCCCTGCCCTACCGGTACGGGTGGAGGCTTTTGCTTTCCTGAGGTTATACGTATAACTTCGAAGCATGGGCTATCTCTCCGTGCTGCGCGCCCCCGTCGTGCTCCGCCTCCTCAGCGGCACCCTCGTCGGCCGCCTGCCCGCGGGAATGACCGTCGTGGCCATCGCCCTCGCGCTGCACGGCGCCGGCGCCTCCTACGCGCAGATCGGCCTGACCAGTGCCGCCTACGCAGTCAGCGCGGCCGTCGGCGGGCCCTTCCTCGGCCGCACGGTGGACCGCCTCGGCCAGCCCCGCGTCCTGCTCGCCTCCGCACTCGTCGCCGCGACCGGCTACGTCCTGCTGGCGCTGAGCCCCGGCTCCGCGGCCCTCGCCATCGCGGGCGCGGCGCTGGCGGGCGCGTTCATGCCGCCGCTCGAGCCCTGCCTGCGCGCCCTGTGGCCGGACATCGTCGACGAGGCGGAGCTGGAGACCGCCTACGCACTCGACTCCGCCTCCCAGCAGATCCTCTACGTGGCCGGTCCGCTGCTCGTCGCGGGCATCGCCGCTGTCGGCTCCGCCCGCGTCGCGCTGTGGCTCGCCGCCGGGCTCGGCCTGGTCGGCACCCTCGTCGTCGCCACCTCCGGCCCGGCACGGGCCTGGCGACCGGCCCCGCGCCCCGCCGCGTCGACTGCCGCGGAAGGCGTGGAGGGCGCCACCGGACGGCACCACTGGCTGGGTCCGCTGCGCTCGCCCGGACTCGTGCTGCTCCTGCTGGCCTTCGCCGGGACGGGGTGGTCGGTCGGCGGACAGAACATCCTCTTCGTCGCCTACGCCCAGGAGCACCACGGCATTCCCGGCGGAGCCGGCCTGCTCCTCGCCCTGGCCGCCCTCACCGGCCTCCTCGGCGCGCTCGCCTACGGTGCGGTCCGTTGGAAGGCCCCCACCGCCACGCGCACCTGGGCGATGGCCGCCGGGATGGCCGTCTGTTACCTCCCGCTGCTGACCGTCCCCGGCCCCCTGGGCATGAGCGGCGCCGCAGCCCTCTCCGGCCTCGGCCTCGCCCCGCTGCTGGCGGCGGCCTTCGTGCTCATCGCGGAACTGGCCCCCACCGGAACGACGACCGAGGCCTTCGCCTGGCTCGTCACCGTCTTCTCCACCGGCAACGCCCTCGGCTCCGCCGCCTCCGGCGCGGTCGTCGGCGGCTCGCTGCGCACGGCGGCGCTCGTCGCCTGCGCCGGCATCGCCTGCGGCGCGGTCCTGCTGGTCGCGTGCCGACGGAGGCTGCGCCCGCCGACGGCCGAGGTCGGGCCAGGTGTCGGTGCCATCGGCTACGAGGCCGCTTCCGAGGCCGAGGCCGAGGCCCCTGCCGGTGACGGTTCCGGCGACGTGCGGGAGGTCGTGCGCACCGCGGTGTGAGGCCGAACCGGCGGCCTCACGTCAGGTGGTTCACGTGGTGGAGAGCGGCCACTCCCCGACGGTCTCGTAGTGCGCCGGTCCCGCGCCGAGGTGGCTGCGCATCAGACGGAGTGTGTCGGCGGTCCATTCCGTGCCCTCGAACTCCGAGAGCGCCCCGGCGAAGGGCTTGAGATCCACGCGCCCCGAACCGCTGCGGGCGAGGGTGAGATGACCGCGGAACGGGCGCTCGTCCACTTCCATCCCGCTGTGCCGCGCCGCCGCAGCCGTGCTTTCAGCGAGACGTCGCAGGGCGTGCGTGTCGCCCCTGACGCCTGCCCACAGCACCCGGTCACCGAAGCGCCCGCCACCGGCGATCCGCAGCATGTGCGCGGGGTGCCGGTGCGCGACCCGTTCCAGCCGGGGCTCCAGCTTGGGGAGATCCGCCTCGTCGACCTGCCCGAGAAAGGCGAGCGTCAGATGCCAGCCCTGCGTCCCGGTCCAGCGCAGCCCCGCTGCGCCCGGCCATTCACGTATGGGCCGCACGGCGGCGTCCAGTTCCCGCAGTGCCGACTCCGGCGGAACGACAGCCAGGAAGAGTCTCATGCGGGAAGTCTCCCTCGACCATGTTCCGAAACGGAATGTCCGTCTACTCGAACGCTCACCACCCGGAAGCACATCGGGCCACAAACGGTCGTAGGGCGAAAAGGAATTCGGCAGAAGCGAACCCACCACTCATTCGCCTACGCCTGGCACCCCCGGACCGGGCGGACGCTGCACA
>NZ_BBPP01000080.1 GCF_000787835.1 Streptacidiphilus melanogenes | reverse complement strand
CTGGTGTACTGGTCACCTTTGTTACTGAAGGGTAGCTTACGCCGCGCACCCTCGGAGCCATACTCCCCCACCGGGCCTGGTGTGCAAGAAGAGGCCCCCGCACGGTGCGTGTGAGATCAACCCTATTGACGGTGCAGACGTGACACGGAGTGCCCCGAACGGGCACCATCGGCTGTGGCGGCAACTTACGCTGACGTAACCGTAGGCTCGGGCATGGACCCGTTGAAGAACGTTGGGCTGACTGTGGCAGATCTCGTGTACCCGCCGATCATCGGCGCGGCCCTGACCGCTTTCCGCGGTCTGGATCTGAAGATCGAGATCGACGGTGCGGAGAATGTACCGCGCACGGGTGGTGCGGTGCTGGTCAGCAACCACATCAGCTACCTGGACTTCCTCTTCGCCGGTCTCGGCGCCTTCAAGTCGGCCAGGCGCAAGACGCGCTTCATGGCCAAGGACGACGTCTTCAAGCACCGGATCTCCGGGCCGCTGATGCGGGGCATGCACCACATCCCGGTGGACCGCTCCGACGGCCAGCCCGCCTACGACGCCGCGGTGGCGGCGCTGCGCGCCGGCGAAGTGGTCGGCGTGTTCCCCGAGGCGACCATCTCCCGCTCGTTCATGCTGAAGAAGTTCAAGACCGGCGCGGCGCGTATGGCCGCGGACGCGGAGGTGCCGCTGGTTCCGGTCATCCTCTGGGGGACCCAGCGGCTCTGGACCAAGGGGCGTCCGAAGAACCTGACCCGTCGCCACACCCCGGTCAGCATCCGGATCGGGGAGCCGATCCACCTCACGCCTGAGGACCGGCCGGTCATGGTGACGCGCCGCCTGCGCGAGGCGATGAACCAGCTGCTGGAGGGCGCGCAGCGCGACTACCCGGACCAGCCCTCCGGTCCCGAGGACCGCTGGTGGCTCCCGGCGCACCTCGGCGGCACCGCCCCCACGCCGCAGCAGGCCGAGGAGGAGGACACCCGCGCCGCCGAGGAGAAGGCCACCCGCAACGGCTGACCCACGGGGCCGGACTTCCTGGAGACCGGGGCGGAACCGGTTGACGGGCCTCCGCGTCGGATCGGCAAACGATCCAGGAGGACCGATGCACACCACCCTCACCACGCGTTCTCTGGCCGCGGTCGGCACCGCCGCCCTCTCCGCCGCGCTGCTGCTCAGCGGCTGCTCGTCCACCACCGCGACAAGCACGCCGCAGAGCGGCACCCCGACGGCCGTCGCCTCTGCCTCCGCGTCCGCTCCCGCGAGCGCGTCCGCGACGCCCGGCGGCGGGGCCACGGGCACACCGGGCGGCGGCGTCTCGGCCACGGGCACCGCGGTCGTCGTGGTGCACAACGCGGACAAGGGCCGCACCGTCACCCTGCACCCCGGCCAGACGCTCGAGGTCGTGCTGACCGGCGGCTACTGGGCCGCGCCGGCGAGCAGCGCCGCGTCGGTGCTGAAGCTGAGCGGCGGACCGACCTTCGCCTCCCCCTCCCCCGGGCAGACCTGCCGGCCCGGCGTCGACTGCCGCGCACAGCAGACGGAGTTCGTCGCGGTCTCGGCCGGCACCGCGACGGTGAGCACCTCGCGCAGCAACTGCGGCGAGGCGATGCGGTGCACCGACTCCAACGGCAAGTTCAGCATCACCGTCACCGTCGCGGCGTGAGGCCGTCCTGACGAGCACTCAGGAGAGCATGCGGGCGGCGTGCAGTCGGCTCGCGTGCTCGACCAGGGCGATCAGCACCTTCTTCCCGGAGTCGCGCTCCCGCGCGTCGCACAGGATGACGGGCGTCTCGGTCTCCAGGTCGAGCGCCCTGCTGATCCGCTCCACCGCGTGCTTGCGCGCCCCGGTGAAGCAGTTGACCGCCACGACGAACGGGATGCCGCGGCGCTCGAAGTAGTCCACGGAGGGGAAGCAGTCCTGCAGGCGGCGGGTGTCGGCCAGCACCACGGCGCCCAGCGCGCCGTGGGCCAGCTCGTCCCACAGGAACCAGAACCGGTCCTGGCCGGGGGTGCCGAAGAGGTAGAGCGAGAGCCCCTGCCGGATGGTGATCCGGCCGAAGTCCATGGCCACGGTCGTGGTGGTCTTCTGCTCCACCCCGCCGAGGTCGTCGACTCCGCGGCTCGCCTCGGTCAGCTGCTCCTCGGTGCGCAGCGGGCGGATCTCGCTGACCGCGCCGACCAGGGTGGTCTTGCCCACCCCGAAGCCGCCGGCGACCAGGATCTTCAGGGCGAGCGCCGGTTCGTCGGCGGGCGTCACGGGTTTCGTCGGCGTGGTCTGCTTCATCGCCTTCGTCGAGGTGGTGGTCGGAGGTGCGGTGGCGTCAGAGTGCGCGGAGGCCATTGATCACTTCTCGCAGAATGCGCTCGTCGGGGAGCAGGGCGGGCGGGACGGGTCGGCTGACGCGGATCAGGGCCGCGTCCAACAGGTCACCGAGGAGCACCCGGACCACGCCGACCGGCAGGTCCAGCTCGGCGGCGATCTCGGCGACGGACTGGGCCTGGTGGCGGCAGACGCGCAGGATCGCGGCGGACTCGGGCGAGAGCCCGAGATCCTCCCCGTACGGGCTCTCAGGCCCGTACGGGGTGTCCGCGACGACCATGGCGATCAGGTCGAAGGCCTCACTGGCGGGCCTGGTCCGGCCCCTGGTCAGGGCGTAGAGGCGGACCATGGGGCCCGCCTCCTCGTCGAACCAGTTCGGTTCCATGTCGCTTCCCTCAACCCGCTGTTGGGGCGTCCGCCGCGCCACGCGGCGGCGTGTAGAGGTGCTCGCCCACCCGGCGGACCAGGCGGGCCATCTCGTAGGCGATCAGCCCGATGTCGGCGTCCGCGCCCGCGAAGACGGCCAGACAGGTGCCGTCCCCGGCGGCCACGACGAAGAGGAAGCCGCCGTCGAGCTCGACCATGGTCTGCCGGACCTCGCCCGCGTCGAAGTGACGGCCGGTGCCCTTGGCCAGGCTGTGGAAGCCGGAGGCGACGGCGGCGAGGTGCTCGCCGTCCTCGCGGCTGAGCCCTGCGGAGACGCCGAGGGCGAGTCCGTCGCGGGAGAGCACGACGGCGTGCCGGACCTGGGCGACCCGGGAGACCAGCTCGTCGAGCAGCCAGTTCAGCTCACCGGTGTGGTTCATCGTCGCGGCCATCCGCGGCGCTCCTCTCGAGATCCTCGAAGTCCTGGACGTCCTGAAGGTCCTGGAAGCCGTCGTGGGGGCGCCGGGCGTCGCTCGGCGGGTCCTGGTGCAGGCGCAGGTGCCGCGCGGTGCCGTTGCCGGCGTCCGGGCGCGACGCCTCCGTGCCGTGACCGCTGTCGCGACCCCGGGTCCAGCCCTCGCGCAGCGCGGCCATGGTGGCCCTGGCCTGCTCGGGGCTGCGTTCGCCGGTCCGCGGGGCGGGCGGCCGCGCCACGCGCGGCCGCTCCGGGGGCGGCGCCTCCCGCAGCTGCACCGCCAGGCTCGCCTGCCGCACCCTGCGCGGCAGTTCGTCGCCGTCCTGACCGCTGTTCGCTCCGGGCTGCTCGGGCCAACCGAGCGCCGACCGCGTCTCGGTCTTCCGCCCGCCCCTCCGGCCGAAGGCCGACCCGCCCGGATGCCGCACCGGCAGCTCCGCGCCCGAGTCATCGCCCTCGTCCCCGGCACCACCGGGCCTGGCCCCCGGCCGCCCGAACGGCAGCGGCCGCGTCTGTCCCGGCATCACCGGGCCTCCGCTGGACGGCAGCGCCCCGCCGGGCCGCTCCGGGGTGTCCGCGCGCTCGGCGGAGCCGGGGGTGACGACGGGCCGCCCGAACGGCAACGGGCCGGCAGGCGACCCGCCCCCGGAGAAACCCTCGGCGGCGGCAGTCGAGCCGGGCGCGACCACCGGCCGCCCGAACGGCAACGGCGCGGCAGGCGAGCCGCCACCAGAGGAACCCTCGGCGGTCGCCCGCTCCTGCGCGTCCCCGCCCCCGGCGGAGCCGGGCGTGGTCACCGGCCGCCCGAAGGGCGACGGCGCGTGGGAGGGCTCCGGGCCGTCCACCGCGGACTCCCCGATGCCGCCGTGCGGTGTCTCCGCTGTGCGACCGAACGGAGGCGGGCCGACGTGGTCCGGCTCTTCCGTTCCAGCGGGTGCGCCGAGCACCGCGGCCCGGGTGCGGCGATCCGCTGCGGCCCCGCCGGGGGTGCCCGCATTCTCTGGCTCGCCCGGGCGACCGAAGGGCGACAGGAGGTCCGCCTCCCCTTCCGTCCCCGGGCCGTGGTCGCCGGAGGCGGTCGAAGCCACCGCGCCGGGGGCCGCGGCCTGCCGCGGGAACACGGGCGACTGGACGGGAGGCAGGTCGAGCTCCGCGTCGAGCGGCGCCGTGCGGCGCTGGCGGCCCGTCTCCAGCAGCGCGCTCGGCAGCAGCACGACGGCGGTGGTGCCGCCGTAGGCGGAGGGGCGCAGCGAGACGCGGACGCCGTGGCGGCGGGCGAGGCGGCTGACCACGAAGAGGCCGAGCCGGTCGCTGTCGAACAGGTCCGCCTGCTGTGCGTCGGCGATGCGGCGGTTGGCCTCGGCGACGGCCTCCTTGCCCATGCCGAGCCCGCGGTCCTCGATCTCCACCGCGTAGCCCGTGCCGACCTGCTCGCCGGCGACCAGCACCTTGGTGTGCGGCGGCGAGAACGCCGTGGCGTTCTCGACGAGTTCGGCGAGCAGGTGGGTGAGGTCGGCGACGGCCGCGCCGACGACGGCGACGCCGGGCAGGCGGCGCACGTCGACGCGGGAGTAGTCCTCGACCTCGGCGACCGCGGAGCGGACCACGTCCAGCAGCGGCACCGGCTTGCGCCAGGCGCGGCCGGGCGCGGCCCCGGAGAGGATGATCAGGCCCTCGGCGTGGCGGCGCATCCGGGTGGTGAGGTGATCGAGCCGGAACAGGTCCTCCAGCTCGGACGGGTCCTCGGTGCGGCGCTCCATCGCGTCGAGCAGCGTCAGCTGGCGGTGCACCAGCACCTGGCTGCGCCGGGCCAGGTTGACGAAGACGCCGGAGACGCCGGAGAGCACCTCGGCGCGCTCGACGGCGGCGGTGAGCGCCGCGCGTTGCACGGTGTTGAGGGCCTCGCCGACCTGGCCGAGCTCGTCGTCCCCGGCCTCGACGACGGGCGCCTCGGCCTCGATGTCGATCTCCTCCCCCGCCCGCAGCCGCCGCATCGCGGCGGGCAGCCGCCGACCGGCCAGTTCCAGCGCGGAGTTGCGCAGTTCCACCAGCTCGACGACCAGGCCGCGGCCGATCCGCACGGAGATCAGCAGCGACAGGACGACGGCCGCGAGGCCGAAGAGGACGGCGGCGCCGTTCGCGCTCAGCACGCCGAGGCTGTACGGGTCGGAGTTGGCACCCGCCTGGGTGCCGGCGGCGGAGAGCACGGAGTCCAGCTGCTGCTGCACGGCGGCCGCCGTGGGCGTCCAGTCGGCGCCGGCGGCGCTCACGGCGCGGGTGCCGCCGCCGGAGGCGTGGATCGCGTCCTCCAGCCGGGTCAGGGTGTGCGCCTGCTGACCGTCGGTCACCTGCCGGTAGGCGGTGAGATCGGCGGGCCTCAGGTCCGGTGCGGCGGAGGCGTCGAGGGCGAGGCGGGTGTAGCGCGCGCCGGTGAACTCCTGGTACTGGTCCGGTGTCATCCGTCCCGCGGCCTGTCCCGCCTGCACGGCGGCGTCCTCGCAGGCCAGCATCTCCCGGGCCTGCGAGAGTTCCAGCAGCACCCGCGCGTCGGAGGCGAGCGCGCTGTTCGGCACGGCCGTCAGCGAGCCGACGACGCTGAACCCGCTGTCCACGACGCCCGTGTAGGCGGTCGCCGCGCCGGGCCAGTCCAGTTGGCGTGCCTCGACCCGGGAGCGGAGCTTGCGCAGCGAGGCCGTGGCGGCGTTCAGCGCGTCGATGCGGCCGGGCAGCGTGGCGGCCAGACCGACGGCGTCGGGTTCACCGCGCTGGATGTTCTGGTTCATGGCGGCGACCGCCGCATCGGTGGCCTTGGCCCTGGCGTCGTAGGCGGCCATCCGGGACTGGCTGGGCGCGGCCGCGTAGGCGAGCGCGGCGGTGCGTTCGGCCTGGACGGCCGAGAGGGCGGTGTCGAGGGGTTGCAGCAACGTTTCGTCGACGTGCTTGAGGCGCACCAGGGAGTCGATCTGCTGGGCCGTGGTGACGGTGGCGAAGCCCCACAGGGCGAGCAGCGAGACCACCGGCACCATCAGCAGCGACACGATGCGGGCCCGCACGGTGCGGGGACGCAGCCGCAGGCGCAGCGTCAGCGGGTGGGGGCGATAGGCGATCGGCCGGCCTTCGTCGGCGGGCCGCCCGGCGTGGGCGGGGCGCGGACGCGGCGTGACGCCGACGGTGGTGGTGCCGGTGGCGGAGGTGGTGGCTCCTCCCCGGGTCGAGGTGGGCGCCGTCACCGCTGCACCGCCGGGGCGTGACGCAGTCCCTCGGCGCTGACGCTGGCGGCGCGTTGCTGCGCGGTGGGCGACAGCGCGACGAACGCGGAGGTGAGGAAGAGGTAGGAACCGAGGCCGACCGCGAGCGGGAAGACGAACTGCATCAGCGTCGCCCCGTGCAGCGGCGTGTCGGCGGGCCGGACCTGGACCGACACCGCCTCCATGCCGGTGTAGTGCATGGAGCTGACGGCGATGCCCATCACCAGCGACGCCCCGGCGGCGGCGATCGGACCGGAGATGTTCAGCCCCGCCCAGAGCGCGGCGGTGGACGCGCCGATCGCGATGACCACCGAGAGCACGACGGCGAACGGCGCATAGCCGATCCGGCCGTGGAGATCGAGCGCCAGCATGCCGATGTAGTGCATGGCCGCGACACCGAGACCGGTCGTCGTGCCGCCGAGCAGCAGGGAGCGGTACTTGTGCCTGCCGTAGCCGACGGCGAACGCGCCGAGCCCGACGAACACCATCGCGCCGACGAGGCTGAGCAGCGTCAAGGGCACGTTGTAACGGATCTCGGTCCCGGTGACGGTGAAGCCGAGCATCGCCACGAAGTGCATGGTCCAGATGCCGGATCCGATCGCTGAGGCTCCGGTTATCAGCCAGTTGCGTTTGGCACGGCCGGTCGAACCGACGGCGCGGACCATGCAGCGCAGCCCCAGGGCCGAGCCGAGGACGGCCATCAGATAGGACAGGATCGGCGTCAGCCAGCCGTACCCCAGCTCGGTCATGCTCCCCATGGCGCCCATGCGGCAGCCCCTCCGTCGTCAGGCTCTGGCAGAACGGAGTGGGACGCTACTGAGCGGATTCACCCGATTACGCGGACTCCCGCAAAAGTGCCGCATCGGAGAACGAGGTGTGCTGAACTAATAACGCATATGCCTGCCGTTACTGGAGCACACCGACGGCGCGGGCGATGACGAGCGCGAGGGTCAGCAGCGAGATCGTCGACTGGGACAGCATCAGCATCTTCGCCCAACGTGACAGCGGCATGGTGTCGGTAGGGCTGAACGAGGTGGCGTTGGTGAAGGCCACATAGAGGTAGTCGATGTAGTACGGCTCCCAGTCAGGGCGGGCGATCCCCTCCTGCTGCATCTGCGGGAAGAGGAAGTCGGGGTGCTGGTGGACGCCCCCGGCACGGGCGATCGGTCCGCCGCGGTCCCACTCCCAGTACCAGAGGCTGAAGGCGATGATGTTGGTGATCCAGATGCCGCTGCCGGTCAGCAGCAGCTGGACGGGGGTGATGCCCTGCGAGCCGTGGAGGAGGTCGCGCACCAGCATCACCGCGGACCAGCCGTTCGCGAGGCTGACGGCGGCGGCCAGCAACAGGCCCAGCACCCGGACCCTGTTGCCGGACTTCGCGATGTGACGGTGCGGGTTCACCACCAGCAGCGCGGCCATCAGCAGCAGTTCCAGCCCGGGCATTAGCCACCGCGGGTGGATGCTGAGGCGCGTGGGGAGGAACCACTGGATGACGATGGCGGCCAGCAGCGCGACCGTCACGGACCAGCGCTGCTCGCCCTCGGTCCGGCGGAGCCACGCGGGGAGCGGCGACTCCTCCTCGTCGGCGACGGCCTCGGGGTCGACGGGGTCGGTGCCGTCCGGGTCGGCGCTGTCGAGGTCGGTGCCCTCGGCGCTGTCGGACTCGGCCTTGATGACGTTCTCCTGGGCGTTCACGGCGCACATTGTGCCGGGCGTGCACATGAGTCCGGTCAGAGGGCGTCCACCCGCGACGGATCGTGCTCGGAGCGCGGCCTGTCCGGGCGGGCGGCCCGGATTCGTGCGTCCCCACGGCGGGAGGGCCGACTGCCCGGAACCGGCGGTCGATACGCTCGACCCGTGAACGAGAGCAGCGAACCGGCCGGCGCACGCGAGTACCGCACCGAGGAGCTGGCCCACGCGGCCGGCATCCCGGTGCGCACCCTGCGCTTCTACCGGGAGCGGCGTCTGCTGCCGCCGCCGCGGCGGGAGGGCCGGATCGCCTGGTACAGCGAGGAGCATCTCGCGCGCCTGCGCGTCATCGCCGACCTGCTGGAGCGCGGCCACACCCTGGGCGGCATCGCGGAGTTGCTCGCCGCGTGGGAGTCGGGCCAGGACGTCGCCGAACTGCTCGGCCTGGAGGCGGCGATCGGCGCGCCCTGGTCCCAGGAGACGGAGACCGACGTCACCGTCGAGGAGTTGGCCGCGGCGTTCCCCGGCCAGGTGGACGCCGGCTCCCTGGCCGCCTCGCTGGAGCTCGGGTACCTGCGGCAGGAGGGCGACCGGTTCGTCCACGTCAGCCGCCGTCTGCTGGACGCCTCCGCCGCGCTGGTCGCCGAGGGCGTGCCGCTCGCCGCGGTGCTCACCACCGCCCGCGGCGTCCGCGCGAGCGCGGACGCGCTGGCGGACCAGTTCGTCGAGCTGATCGTGGAACAGCTCCTCCCCGACCTCGACGAACCGCTCCCCCCGGGCGAACCCGCCCGCCTCGCCGAGGCCCTGGACCGCCTGCGCGACGTGGCGCGCACCGTCGTCGACGTGGAGTTCGCCCTCGCCATGGACCGCCGCGTCCAGCGCGAGGTCAAACGCATCGGCACCGCCCGCCACGCGCGGTAGCGCCCGGCGCGGCCCGCACCCGCACCGGCACCGGCACGCGTACTCCCGAAGCCGTCGCGCAGGCACGACTGACCGGAACCTCGGGCGGGCGGCACGGCAACACCCGGGGGCACGCCCGGCGCGCCGGATCCCGAGGGACTTTTCGTCGTGCCGCCCCTCAGGGCGGCACGGCCCCGACAAGTCCCAACGAGACTCCGCCGCGCGTCGGTCGAGGGCTGCGCGCGGACGCCGTCGCGCGGTCGTGGGCGCGGCCGTCAGGCCGGGATGCGGTGGAGGCGTTGCGGGGTGGCGTCCGGGCGGGCCTTGTGAAGGAAGGCGCGGCGGAGGGCGTGGTAGGAGTCGTCGGGGCCGTAGAAGTTGCGGTGCATCAGGGCGAGTTCCTCCGAGCGGTACCAGGCCAGGGGACGGCGGCCCTCCTCGCGGCGGAGCGCGCCGCGCTTCGCCGCGAGGCGGCGCGGGAGGCGCGGGTCGACCGCGAGACCCTGCGCGAGCTCGGCGACGTGCTCACTCACCCGGTCCGGCGTGCAGTCCAGGACGCGGTCGACCAGGCCGAGGTCGAGGGCGCGTTCCGGACCGATCGGCAACGCCTCCGTCGTCAGCCTGCGCGCCTGTTCCTGGCCGACGCGGCGCGGGAGGGTGTACGTCCAGAACTCAGAGCCGTGCAGGCCCATCAGCCGGTAGTGCGGGTTCAGCACCGCGCCCGCGCGCACCCACACCTCGTCCGCGGCGAGCGCCAGCATCAGCCCGCCCGCGGCCGCGTTGCCGCCGAGCGCGGCGACGGTGAGCTTGTCCCGGGTGGTCAGGATCGCTTCGACCAGGTCGTCCATGGCGTTGATGTTCGCCCACGACTCGCGTGCGGGATCGGGCGCCGCCTCGATCGCGCCGAGGTGGATACCGTGCGAGAAGACGTCCCGGTGCGCGCCGAGGACCAGCACCCGCGTCGGGCGGCTGCGCGCGTACCGGTACGCGGCGAGGAGCCGCCGGCAGTCCGTGGTGCTCATCGCCCCGCCGGGGAACGAGAAGCGCAGCAGGCCCGCGCTGCCGTGCTCGTGGTACTGGATGGTGGCCCAGGTCTGCCGCTTGTGGTGCGGCCGCAGCGGAGCGCTGATCTCCGGGACTCCGCGCAGCAGCCCGGCCGACGCCAGGACGGTCGCCGCCGGGGCCTTCGCGGTCGGCGGGCCGTCCTGCTGCCGGCGGGGCCGCAGCGCGCTGAGCCACACCGCGCCGTCGACGGTGGCCCGGCAGACCGCACCGTCGCGCGTCGCCAGCAGCGTGCCGGGGACGCCGCGCAGTTCGTCCTCGGGCTGGCCGCCGTAGAGGTAGTAGGCACGGCCGCCGAGGGTGTCGAGCACCCCGGGGCTGGAGTCGGCGGTGCGCAGCTTGCGGGCGACGTCGTCGGTCCGCTCCGCGTTCCAGTCGATCGCGCGCAGCTCCTGCCGGAAGTACGGCCTGGCCGCGCCGCGCGGCACGGCGGCCCGCGGCACGAACCGGCGCGAGGCGAAACGTTCCACCGCACGCTGGACCGCCGCTGAAGCGGCGTCGGCCAGCTCGTTGCGGTAGAGGTCGCTCTTGGCTATCCCGCCCGCCTCGGCGTGCTCGGGGATGTCGAAGGGTTCCGCCGCCCAGACCGGCCCGGCGTCCATCTCGGCCACGGCCTGCAGCACCGTCACGCCCCAGCTGCGCCGCCCCTCGGCCAGCGCCCAGTCCAGTGCGGACGGCCCCCGGTCTCCGGGCGGCCCTGGATGCACGATCAGGCAGGTGTGCCGCGACCAGACGTCCTCGGGGAGGCGGCTGGTCAGCATGGGCGCGACGATCAGCTCCGGACTGTGTCTGTGGACCGCCTCGCGTAGTTCTGTATCGCCTCGCGGCCCGCCGCCGAGGTCGAGGGAGACGGATATCTGGTGGCCCTGGTACGCCAGTTCGACGGCGAGGCGCTGGGTGAGGCTGTTGAAGGCGCTGGCGTGAAGGAGGATGCGCATGTTTCCCTCCGGGGCGGAAGGGGGACCGACGGGCACGGCCCCGCGTATGCCGCCGTCCCTACCCGCGGCCCCCGACCGGCACGCCGGGTTCCGCACCGCCGCCCGATGCCTCGCCGCACGGCGTGCGGGCCCCGCGCTCCCGTACGCCCCCTCGTCACGCCTTGACGTCAAACTCCTGCAGGCCGGGGTCTTCTCCGCACGCCCGCGCCTCAGGCGGCCGGGTAGGGCTCCGGGTGGTAGCCCCGCAGGAAGCGCTCGGCGATGACCGTGCTCCAGGGCTGGACCAGGGTGTGCAGGCGGCGGGTGCGCTCCTCTCCGAGGGCGCGCCAGGGGGCGAGGGAGAGACGGTCCGTCAGGTCCTCGATCTCCTCGCGGAGCTCCCGCCCGCGCAGCGTCAGGCCGCCGTCCTCGGTGAGCAGGTGGCGGTCGTGGAGGCGCTGCTCGGCCGCCTCCCACGCCTCGTCGGACCAGCCGCGGCGCGGCTGGATGGAGGCGCGACGTTCGTGGCCCGCCGCGACCGCGTTGACGAGGACCTCGACCGCGTCCAGGCCGGAGGCCAGCAGCGCGGTGTTGTGGCCGTCGCCGCGCCATTCGCGCAGGGTGGTGACCGCCTGCCAGAGCTTGAGGTGCGGGGCCTCGGGGAGCGGCAACGCGGCATTGGCCGCGCCCAGGGGACGGCCGGCGAAGGTGCACGCTGCGGCGGCCTCCGCCGCGAGCTCCGCCGCCTCGGCCATCTCGGCCGAGCCGAGGACCTCCGCGCCGAGGATGTCGCGCAGCGCCGCGTCCGCAGCCTCCAGGCGGACGGTGAGGATCTCCTCGGGGACGCCCGCCGCGCGGACCTTCGCGGTGTTGGTCGCGATCATGTCGGGGTCGAAATGGAAGAAGACCGCCTCGACCAGGCCCTCGGACGCCGCGCCCAGCGGTGCCGAGCGTCCCGCGAAGTACGCGCTCCAGGCGTCGAGCCCGAGTGAACCGAAGACGCCCACCGCGGCGGGACTGAAGACGAGGACCGCGTAGTAGGGGTCGAGGCCGTCGCGCATCGCGCGTGCGGCCCTGAGGTCGAACGGTCGAGTGGTCATCGCAACAGACTAGGGGACCTGGACCCGAATAGGTTGACTTCCTAAACCTTTCTTGCCTAAAGTTTCATTCAGAAACTTCAGGTGCTGAACTATCCAGATGGTTGAGTACCTTCCGCGCCCCGAAGACCCCGAAATTTCCCGAAGGACCGCAGCTCGATGAGCACCTCCCTGTCCGCGAGCGCCGCCGCGCCCACCGCACGGCGCGGCAGCACGCCCCTCATCCTGGCCCTCGGCCTCGCGGCGATGGTCGTCTCGATGGCCCAGACCCAGGTCGTCCCGATCCTGTCGCTGCTCGCGCACGACCTGCACGCCAGCAGCTCCGGCGTCAGCTGGGTGACCACCGCCACCCTGCTCTCCGCAGCGGTCTTCACCCCGCTGCTCGGTCGCGTCGGCGACCTCTACGGCAAGAAGCCCACCCTGATCGCCGTGCTCGCGGTGATGGTGGCCGGTTCGCTGCTCGCGGCGACCACGACCTCGCTCACGCTGCTGATCATCGGCCGGGTGCTGCAGGGCTCCGCGACCGCGATCTTCCCGCTGGCACTGTCGATCATCCGCGACCAGGTCGCCCACGAGAAGCTGCACGGCGCGATGGCGCTGGTCAGCAGCACCCTGGCGTTCGGCTCGGGCCTGTCGCTGGTGATCACCGGCCTGCTGACCCAGGGCACCAACCCGAACTACCACTCGGTCTTCTGGGTCTCCACCGGCCTCTCGCTGCTGGCGCTCGTCGCCGTCGTCCTGCTCGTCCCCAACCGCGGTCACGCCGCGGGCGGCCGGATCGACTACCTCGGCACGCTGACCATGGCGGGCTTCCTCGTCCTGCTGCTGCTCGGCATCTCCCAGGGCCACGACTGGGGCTGGACCTCCGGCAAGACGCTGGGCTGCTTCGTCGGCGCCGTGGTCGTCGCGGCGGTCTGGGTCCTGGTCGAGCGCAAGGTCGCCTCGCCGCTGGTGGACATGAAGATGTTCACGCACCGCCAGGTCGCCTTCACCAACCTCTCCGGCCTGTTCATCGGCTTCGCGTCGTTCGCGCAGTTCATCGGCATCTCCTACCTGGTGCAGATGCCGAAGCAGCTGACCGGTTACGGCTTCACCGCGTCCGTGCTGCGCGCCTCGGTCGAGTACCTGCTGCCGAGCTCGCTCATCGCCCTCATCGCGGCGCCCATCGGCGGCATCCTGGTGCGCAGGATCAGCGCTCGTGCCACGCTCGCGATCGGCGCGCTGGTCGGCGTCGCCGGCTTCGCCTGGCTGGCCTTCGCCCACGGCAGCAGCATCGGCGTGATCCTGGCCGGCCTGCTCACCGGCACCGCCATCGCCTTCGGCTACGCCTCCATGCCCGCCCTGATCGCGGCCAGCGTTCCGCTGGAGCAGACCGGCATCGCCAACGGCATCAACTCCATCTCCCGTTCGGTCGGCAGCTCGATCGCCTCGGCGGTGGTCACCTCGCTGCTCGCCTCCAAGCTGATCCACGGCCTGCCGCCGGGCCTGCCGCCGCTGCCGCAGCAGAGCCAGTTCACGCTGAGCTTCGCCATCGGCATGGGCGCGCTGGTGCTGACCATCCCGGTCGCCCTGCTGGGCCTGAGCCGGATGCACAAGCCGCTGAGCGCGCCTGTCGCCTCCGGCGGCTCCGCGGAGGCGGTCGCCGACACTGCTGCGGTCGCCGACGCCGCCGAGGTCACCGACACCGCCGAGGTCGGGGCGAAGGCTGCGGCCGGCAGCTGAGATCGATTTGAGATCGTTTGAGATCGGAAGCGATCTCGAAGAAATGGCCCGTGCGACCCCGAACTTCCTGGTCGGGGGCGCACGGGCCATTCGCACGGAAGATGAATCCTCGGTGATGTGCTCACGCCATTTCACCCCGCCTCTTACTTGACGATCATCCGATGAGTAGCCTCTCCCCCGTGCCATCAACCTCAGACGTCCCGGCCGCCGTCGGAAGCTTCGCGGCTATCTGGAGCCGCGCGCTCTTCCCGGCCACGCCGACCGATCTGACGCGGGACCAGCTCACCGAGCTGCTCACCCCCATGGCCGGGCAGCTCCGCGACGCCCTGCACCAGGACCGCTTCGACCCGCGCCCCGCCCGTTCGATCGGGAACCAGCTGGTCCGCGGCCACTCCGGCGAACCCGACGCCCTGGCCCAGACCCTCGGCGTCATGGACGCCTACCTGCTGCTCTACTTCCCGCCGCCCAAGCCCCTTTCCGGCCCCATCGCCCGCGCCCGCAGCGCACGCCTCCAGCACGCCGTCGCGGCGGGATTCGTGGAGGCCCTGCGCGACAAGTGAGTTGCGCCACACCGTGGAGCCGGTGTGACCGCGGATTCCACGCCCCGTGATTCCGCACGCCCCGCGCGCGGGCCTCGCCGGGCGGTGCGTGAGTGTCGGTGGCAGCCGTTACTGTCGTGAGCCATGCGTTTCCTGCACACCTCCGACTGGCATCTGGGCCGCTCGCTCCATCGGGAGAACCTGCTGCCGGCCCAACGCGCCTTCCTGCGCCACCTGGTGCAGACCGTCGAGGCCGAGCAGGTCGACGCCGTCCTCGTCGCGGGTGACGTGTACGACAGGGCCGTCCCCAGCCTCGGGGCCGTGGAGCTGTTCGACGAGGTGTTGCACGCGCTCGCCGCGGTCGACGTGCCGGTCGTGCTGATCAGCGGCAACCACGACAGCGCGCAGCGGCTCGGCGTCGGCGCGGGGCTGGTCGCGCGCGCCGGGGTCCATCTGCGGACCGCGCCGGACGCGGACGCCCTCGCCGCGCCGGTCGTGCTGGAGGACGCGCACGGGGAGGTCGCCGTCTACGGGCTGCCGTACCTGGAGCCCGCCCTGGTGCGGCAGCGGCTCGGCGCGGAGGAGGCGAGCCACACGGCCGTCCTCTCCGCCGCCATGGACGCCGTCCGCGCGGATCTCGCCGCCCGGCGGGCCGGCGGAGCGGACGTGCGCTCGGTCGTGCTCGCGCACGCATTCGTCATCGGCGGTGAGGCGTGCGACAGCGAGCGCGACATCGCGGTGGGCGGGGTGCCGAGTGTGCCGGCCTCGGTGTTCGAGGGCGTCGACTACGCGGCCCTCGGCCATCTGCACGGGTGTCAGACGATCAACGAGCGCGTGCGCTACAGCGGATCGCCGCTGGCGTACTCCTTCTCCGAGGCCGACCACCGCAAGTCGATGTGGCTGGTCGAGCTCGGCCCGGCGGGCGAGGTGGGCGCCGAGCGGATCGACTGCCCGGTGCCGCGCCGCCTCGCGCGCCTCCGCGGCGAGCTGGAGGAGCTGCTGACGGCGCCCGCATACGAGGCCGTCGAGGGCTGCTGGCTGCACGTCACCCTCACCGACACCGCGCGCCCGCCGCAGGCGATGGAGCGCCTGCGGGCGCGGTTCCCGCACACGCTGCAGCTCACGTTCGAACCGCAGGGCCGGGAGGACGACGGGTTGCGCAGCTACGGCGCGCGGGTTCGCGGGCGGGACGACGGCGCGGTGGCGCTCGGGTTCGTCCGGCACGTGCGCGGCGCGGACGCGTCGGCGGCGGAGTCGACGCTGCTGGTCACGGCGGTGGAGGCGGCCGCGCGCGCGGCGGGCGGGGAGATCTGATGCGGCTGCACACGCTGACCGTCACGGCCTTCGGCCCGTTCGGCGCGGAGGAGCGGGTCGACTTCGACGCCCTCGCCTCCGGCGGTCTCTTCCTGCTGACCGGGCCCACCGGCGCGGGCAAGACCAGCGTCCTGGACGCGGTCTGCTTCGCGCTCTACGGCTCGGTGCCAGGCAGCCGCGGCCGCGCCGGGCGTGGGCTGCGCAGCGACCACGCCGACGCGTCGCTGCTCACCAGGGTCGAGCTGGAGCTCACCCTCGGCGGCCGGCGGCTGCTGATCCAGCGCAGCCCCGAGCAGCTGCGGCCCAAGCAGCGCGGCGAGGGCATGACGCCGGTCAAGGCGCAGACGCTGCTGAGCGAGTGGTGCGCGCAGGACGGCGCGTGGCGTCCCCGCAGCGGCTCGCACCAGGAGATCGGTCAGGAGCTGCTCGACCTGATCGGCATGAGCCGGGACCAGTTCACGCAGGTCGTGCTGCTCCCCCAGGGCGACTTCGCCCGCTTCCTGCAGGCGAGCGCGCAGGACCGCCGCGAGCTGCTGGGGCGTCTCTTCGACACGCGCCGCTTCGGCGACGTCGAGGCGTGGCTGGCCGAGCACCGGCAGCACTGCGAGAAGGAGACGCAGGCCGTCCGCGCCGACATTGTTGCGTCCGTGGAGCGACTGCACGAGGCGGCCGGCGCGGCCGGGCTGCCCGCGCCCGAACCGCAAGCCGCGGGCGAGGGCGTCTCCGCGTGGGCCGCCGCGCTGCGCGAACAGGCCTCGCTGGAGCACGAGGTGGCCGCGGTCCGGTACGGGCTCGTCGCCGAGCGGCGTACCGCGAGCCAGGCCCGCCTGCGCGAGACCGAGGCCCTGTTCGCGCGCCAGCAGGAGCACCGCTCCGCCGTCGACGCGCTGACCGCGCTCGCGGCGGAGGAGCCGGACCAGCGCGAGCGCGAGGAGCGGCTGGCCCAGGCCGAACGCGCGGCATCGGTGGCCCCCGTCCTGCGCCAGGCCGACGAGGCCGAGCACCACGCCACCCGCACGGCAGCCGACCGGGTCCGCGCCCTCGCCGCACTCCCCCACGACGCGCTGAACGCGCGCGTCGCGGAAGAGCCGGCGCCCTCGGTCGCCCCCGTGCCACGGCAGGCCGAGGCGGCGGAACAGGCCGCGGTCGTGGCGGCGGCCGAGGTCGCACAGGCGCTCGCTGCGGGCGAGCGGGCCGCCGACGCTCGCCGGGGCACGGCGGAGCCCGCCGCACCCACCGAGGGCACAGCCCCCCGCGCAGCCGGGCATGCAGCACCGGTCGCAGGCGTGCCGCAGCAAGCCGCGGAGGCGGAACAGAGCGTCACGCCTGCGGCGGCCGAGGGCGCGCAGGCCCTCGCCACCGGCACCCACCCGGGTCCGGACGAGCGTGCTGCGCAGGCCGGAGTCGTGGCGGCGGCCGCGCCTGTGCCGCGACAGACTGAAGATCCGGGGCACCACGCCGCCATGGCGGCCTGCGACCGGGCTCAGGCTTCCGCCACTGGCACCCGCACGGGACCGGACGGGGCGGCGGCCGGGAGCCAGGGTGCCACCTTGCGCGGCGCGGAGCGGGACGTGCTCGGGGCGGTGGGCGAGCTGCGGGTGCTGCTCGACGCGGAGCGCAGGTTCGAGGCGGTGGGTGAGGAGTCGGCGCGGGCGGAGCGGCGGTTCGCGCAGGCCGAGGAGGTCCGCGAGGACGCTGCCGCGTGGCTTGCGGGCTGGCCCGCCGTCAGGGCGCAGGCGCAGCAGGCGGTCGACGAGGCGCGGGAGGCCGCGGGGCGGCGACAGGGCCTCGACGAGAAGCTGCACGCCGCCGAGGAGCGTGCCGCGGCGGCGGCGCAGCGTGACGCGCTGGGCGCCCGGCACGAGGAGGCGCACGAGCGCCATCTCTCGCTGCGCGAGCAGGCGGCGGGGGCGCAGGAGGCGTGGCTCGGTCTCAAGCAGCGCCGGATCGAGGGCATGGCGGCCGAGTTGGCCGCGCGCCTGGCGCCCGGCGCGCCGTGCGCGGTCTGCGGCGCCACGGAGCACCCGGCCCCGGCCGTCACCGCGCCGGACCAGGTGACGCCGGACCAGGAACGCGACGCCGAGGCGGCGTTCCGCGCGCTGGACCGGCGGACGGCGGATGCGGGCGCGGAGGTCGCCGGACTGGCGGCACAGGCCTCCGCCGCCGAAGCCCGCGCGGGCTCGGCCTCCCGCGGGGAGCTGCTCACGGAGGCGGCGGCCCTGCGCGCCGAGCGCGACGCGGCCGAGCACGCCGAGGCGGCCGCGCTGGCGGCCGGGCAGCGGCTGGACCGGCTGGAGCAGGAGCACGAGCGCCGCACCC
>NZ_BBPP01000081.1 GCF_000787835.1 Streptacidiphilus melanogenes | reverse complement strand
CGACCTCGCAGGTGATGCGGCATCAGGCCGTGCCCGATGCGGGGGAAAGCGGGTGGCGCCAGGGTGGAAGCTGATCGGCCACCCGTACAGGATTCGGCCTGATGGGCCGATGTGGACGGGCCGGTGGACTCCGGCCCGTCCACGGTGCGTCAGCCGCGCAGCGCGCCGTCCGGCCCGACGCGCTCCAGGACCTGGCGCATGGCGTCGACCGCCTCCTTGGCCTCGGCCTCGGTCATGATCAGGGCGGGGGAGAGGACCAGGGAGTGGGCGCAGTCGCGGACGATGACGCCGGTTTCGCGGCGGATCACGTCCGGCAGCAGCGGCTGGAGCATCGGCAGCGGCTCGCGGGTGGTGCGGTCGGCGACCAGTTCGACGGCGAGCATCATGCCGACGGAGCGGATCTCGCCGACCACGGGCAGGTCGCCGAGCTGTGCTTCCAGCTCGCGGTGCAGGAAGCCGCCGATCTCGGTGGCGCGGGCGAGCAGGCCCTCGCGCTCGATGATGTCCAGGTTCTCCAACGCCACCGCGCAGGCGACCGGGTGGCCGTTGTAGGTGTAGCCCATCGGGAAGCCGTGGTCGCGCAGGAGGACCTCGGCGACGTGGTCGCCGACGAGCAGCGCGCCGAGCGGGATGTAGCCGGAGGTGATGCCCTTGGCGGTGACGATGATGTCCGGGCGGACGCCGAAGTGCTGCGCGGCGAACCAACTGCCGGTCCGGCCGTAGGCGGTGACGACCTCGTCGAGGATC
Source organism: Streptacidiphilus melanogenes (assembly GCF_000787835.1). Taxonomy (GTDB): domain Bacteria; phylum Actinomycetota; class Actinomycetes; order Streptomycetales; family Streptomycetaceae; genus Streptacidiphilus; species Streptacidiphilus melanogenes. The sequence continues at coordinate 16,317 of NZ_BBPP01000081.1, read as the reverse complement.
AGCAGGATGCCGTGGCGGTCCAGCACCTCGCGCACGCGCGGCCAGTAGTCGGCCGGCGGGACCAGCATGCCGCCGACGCCCATGATCGGCTCGCCGAGCATGGCGGCGATGTTGCCGGGGCCGATCTCGGCGATCCGCTGCTCCAACTCGGCGATGAGGAAGTCGGTGACCTGCTCCGGCGTCTCGGCCTGGCCGCCGTAGAGCTCGCTGCGGTACGGCCACGGCGGGGTCAGGTGGGAGACGTGCGGCATCATCGGGGCGAAGCCCTCGTGGTAGACCGGGAAGCCGGTCGCCGAGCCGCCGCCGTAGCCGATGCCGTGGTACGCCTTGTTCCTGGCCAGGATCCAGGTGCGGGAGGACTCGCCGCGCCGGTGGTGGTAGTAGCGGGCCATCTTGATCGCGGCCTCGTTGCCCTCCGAGCCGCCGGAGGTGAAGTAGACGTGGCCAAGGCCTTCGGGCGCGATCGAGGTGAGCTTGGTGGCCAGCTCGATGGCGCGGTCGTTGGAGAACTCCCAGAAGCTGGTGAAGTACTCCAGCTTCGACATCTGCTCGTAGGCGGCGCGGGCCACCTCCTCGCGGCCGTGGCCGATCTGCGCGAGCCAGAGGCCGCCGGTGGCGTCCAGGTAGGAGCGGCCCTCGGCGTCGGTCAGCCGCAGGCCTGAGCCTTCGGTCATCACGACGCGCTCGTCGACGGAGCCGGGCAGGTAGGGGTGGATGATCCGGGCCCGGTCGGCGGCCTTCAGCTCGTCGGGGGTCATCGGGTTGCGGCTCAAGGTGGGGGTCCCTTCTGGGCGGGTGCCTGATGCGTGAGGGCGCCGTGCGCGGCCGCCGCCGCGGCAGTGCCCGGTCACGGGTCGGCGACCCGGGCTAGTTCTTTGAATAGTGATTCAAACAATGCCTTTCGCCATAGTCAAGAGCTCATGGGTAGTCGCTGGAGAAACTTGAACAGGAGATCGATGAACCACTCCGGTGGGCGCGGAGCTACGCGCCCAGGAGCGGGGCCGCGGCCAGGAGCTCGTGGGCGAGGTCCATGACGGCGGTGGCGCGGGCGGTCTGGCGGACTCCGTCCATGCGGGCCAGCACCAGGTCGAGCGGCGGGTGTTCGTTGGTGAGGGCGAGGGTGGTGACGCGTGCGCCGCTGTAGGTGTGGTCGGTCGCCGGGCGCTGGTGCAGGACGGAGAAGCCGTGGCCGAGGGCGACCAGGGAGCGGACCGCCTCGTAGTTGTGGGAGCGGTGGCGCACCACGGGGGTGATCCCGGTGGCGGCGACCAGCGAGAAGAAGTAGTCGCGGCTGTGCGGCAGGTCGAGCAGGACGAACGGCTCGTCGGCGAGCTCCGCCAGGTCGATCGAGCCGCGTGCGGCCAGCGGGTGGTCCGCGGGGACCAGCGCGTGCGCGGGCAGCGAGGCGACGGTCTCGCGCGCGATGCCGGTGCCGAGGCCGAGGTCGTACGTGATGGCGAAGTCGATCCGGCCGGTGCGCAGGGCGCGGTCGAGCTCGTCCGCCTCGCCCTCCAGGACGTCGACCTGGAGCTGCGGGTGGCGCTCGGCCGCCGCGACCAGCAGTCTCGGGAGGACGAAGGGGGCGAGGGTGACGAAGCAGCCGATGTGGACCGGTCCGCTCAGACCTCCTGCGGTGCCGCGTGCCTCGGCGGACAGGTCGAGGGCGTGGGTGAGGAGTTCGCGGGCCTGCAGCAGCAGGCGCTCGCCGGCGGGAGTGGCGACCAGGCCCTTGCCCTTGCGGCGGATGAAGAGCTGGACGCCGAGCTCGTGTTCCAGGTTGGAGACGGCGGTGGAGACGGCCGACTGGGCGATGAGCAGCCGCTCGGCGGCGGCGGTCATGCTCCCTGCTTCGGCGGCCACGACGAAGTACCGCAGCTGGGTCAAGGTGAAGCCGACCGCATCGGTCATGATGCCTGCCATCCTTCGTTCATCTGATTCAGAGATGGCACAACACTAAAAGATCTGCTTTACCCGCGGAAGCGGCGCTCCCATAGTGGTGGTGCGGCCCCTGGGGCCGCGATGTCCCAGCCCACCTGCCCCACCAGTTCCGGGAGAGGTCACTGATGGTCCACCACCGCCTGCGCCGCTTCAACACGGCCGCCACTTATCCCGAGCAGAGCCTCGCGAACGATCTGGCCCAGGCCGTCGTCGCCGAGGGCACCGTCTACCTGCGCGGCCAGATCGGGCAGGACCTGGAGACCCGCGAGAGCGTCGGCGTCGGCGACGTCGAGGCGCAGGCGGAGCAGGCGATGTCCAACATCGCCATGCTGCTGGAGGAGTCCGGCAGCGCGCTGGACGAGATCACGAAGATCACCGTCTACCTGACCGACATCCGCTTCCGCGAGCCTGTCTACCGGGTGATGGGCCGCTGGCTCAAGGGCGTGCACTACGTGTCGACCGGCCTGGTGGTCTCCGCCCTGGCCCGACCGGAGTGGCTGGTGGAGATCGACGCCACCGCCGTCATTCCGGCCTCGCGCCGGGCCGAGGCGGCCGGGATCCGGCATGCGAAGGCGGCGGATCGCGGGGAGCTGCTGTGACCTTCTCCATCGCCGCCCGGTGCGCGCGTACCGGGCAGGTCGGGGTGGCGATCACCTCTTCCAGCCCGGCCGTCGCCTCCCGTTGTGCCCACGTCCGAGCGGGCGTGGGGGCCGCCTGTACGCAGAACGTCACCGATCCCCGGCTCGGCCCGTGGCTGCTGGACCTGATGGCGGCGGGGTCGAGCGCCCCGGATGCGGTCCGGCACACCGCCGAGACCGAGACGCTCATCGCCTGGCGCCAGTTGACGGCCGTCGGCACCGAGGGGAGTCCGAGCGCGTTCTCGGGCGAGCACGCGCTCGGGACCTACGCGCAGGCCATCGGCGCGGACTGCGTGGCCGCCGGCAACATGCTGCTGCACGAGGGGGTGCCGCAGGCCATGGTCGACACCTTCGCCGCTCGGGCCGAACTGCCGCTCGCTCAGCGGCTGGTGGACGCGCTGGCCGCCGGTTGGGCGGCGGGCGGCGAGGAGGGTCCGGTGCACTCGGCCGGCTTGCTGGTCGCTGACGCCGTGCCGTGGCCGGTCGTCGACCTGCGGGTCGACTGGACCGAGGGCGACCCCGTGGCCGAACTCGACGCACTGTGGCGTCGGTGGGAGCCGCAGCAGGACGACTACGTCCAGCGCGCCCTCGCCCCCGCGCTCGCGCCCGGCTACGGCGTCCCGGGAGACCTGCGATGACGCCGACACCCAGGACGCCACTGCAGGCCCCCGAGGCGGCCCGCGCGATGCTGGCCGAGTCGGTTCGGCGGACCTCCGAGCAGGTGGTCTCGCTCTCGCACCGCCTGCACGCCAGCCCGGAGACGGCGTGGGAGGAGGAGAAGGCGGCGCGCTGGACGGCCTCGCTCCTCGACGACTTCGGCTACGCCGTCACGCCCGGCGTCTGCGAGCTGCCGACGGCGTTCTCCGCGCGGATCGGCAGCGGCCCGCTGCACGTCGCGCTCTGCGCCGAGTACGACGCGCTGCCCGGTCTCGGTCACGCCTGTGGGCACAACATCATCGCCGCCTCCGCCGTCGGCGCGGCGGCCGCGCTGGCCCGGGTAGCCGACGACCTGGGGCTGACCGTCACCGTGCTCGGCACCCCGGCCGAGGAGGGCGGCGGCGGCAAGATCCTGATGCTGGAGCGCGGTGCCTTCGAGGGCGTCGACGTGGCGATGATGGTCCACCCCGGCCCCGTGGATGTCGCCGAGGCCGAGCCCTTCGCCGTCGCCCACCTGAACGTCCAGTTCACCGGCCGGGCCGCCCACGCGGCCGCCTATCCCGAGCAGGGCCGCAACGCCGCCGACGCGTTCACCGTCGCCCAGGTCGGCATCGGCCTGCTGCGCCAGCAACTGCCGGCCACGACACGGGTGCACGGCCTGGTCACCCGTGGGGGAGAGGCGCCCAACGCCATCCCCGAACGGACGGAGGGCCGTTGGTATGTGCGCGCCTCCAGTCTGGAGGAACTGGAGCGGATCCAGCCCCGGGTTGAGGCCTGCTTCCGCGCGGGCGCGCTGGCCTCGGGTTGCGCGTTGGAGATCGAACCGGAGAGCCGACCGTACTCGGAGTTCCGCAACGACGCGGAACTGCTGGCGCTCTACCGGCGCAACGCGCTCGGTCTGGGTCGGCGCTTCGCCGCTCCTGACGATCCGTCGGCGCGGATGAACCGGGCCTCCACCGACATGGGCAACGTCTCCCGTGTCGTGCGCGCCCTGCATCCCTATATCGGTGTCGACTCGCTTCCGGCCCTGAACCACCAGCGCGAGTTCGCCGCGGCCTGTGCGGCCCCGGCGGCGGACGCCGCCCTGCTGGACGGAGCCCTCGCGCTGGCGCTGACGGCGGCGGACCTGAGCGCCTGCGGCTGAGCCCCGGCTCGGACGGCGACCTACAGCTCCGGGCAGCCGGTGACGGTGCGGGCGTGGGCGGTGAGCAGCGCGAGCGCGGTGTCACGGTCGACGGCGGGGTTGCGGGCGATGATGTGCAGGCCGTAGCCGTCCTCGATCGCGACCAGGTTGCGGGCCAGGTCGCCCGCCGGCACGGCGGCGAGCGTGAACGCGCCTGCCGCCGCGCCGACCTGCAGCAGCGTGGAGTAGAGCGCGACCTCGCGGGCGAACAGCGAGGCCATCAGGGTCGCGTGCGCGGCGCTGCGGTCGGCCAGGCTGTGCAGTTCGAACAGGAGGCGGTGCATCGCGTCGTCCGGGCCGGAAGGCAGGCCCGATGCGAGCGCGGCGCTCATCCGCGCCACCGGCTCCTCGGCCTCGTCGACGTGCCGCTGCCGCTCGGCCAGGTAGCTCTCGACCGCGTCCTGGTGGACGGCGAGGACGAGGTCGTCGAGCTCGGGGTAGTAGTACAGGACCGATCCCGCCGAGACGCCTGCCTCGGCGGCGATGTCCTTGATGCGCAGACCGGCCATGCCCCGGTCCGCGATGGCCCGTCCGGCGGCGTCGATCAACGCGCCGCGGCGGGCTTCCTGGTTCTTGGGTCGCGCCATGACCCTCATTCTCTGATGCGAACGGCAGATTTAACAATCCCCATCGGCTTCAGCCATTGACGTGGGCTTAACCCATTGTTTGAATCTCAACTCAAAGAACTCGGGCAGTGGCCCGGCCCGGCGGACGAGACCCCGGGTCGCCTGCCCTTCGAGGACTCCCGAGGATTCCCGCCATGAGCAACACCCCCGCAAGCCGTACCCCCGCAAGCCGCGTCCCCGCCTGCGCCGATGAGTGGCGGAGTCTGGCCGCCGCACTCACCCCGCAGACCCGCGCCTTCATCGACGGCGAACAGCGCGACGCCCTCTCCGGCGCCGTTTTCACCGACACCGACCCGGCCACCGGCAAGGCGCTCGCCGAGATCGCCGCCTGCGACGCGGCCGACGTCGACGACGCCGTCCGTTCGGCCCGCGCCGCCTTCGCCGACGGCCGCTGGTCCGGCCTCGCGCCGGAGGCGCGCAAGAAGCGCCTGCTGCGCCTGGCCGAGCTGATCGAGGAGCACGGCCCTGAGCTCGCCCTGTACGACTCGCTCGACATGGGCAAGCCCGTTGCCGAGGCCCTCGCCGTCGACGTGCCCGGCGCGGCCGGCTGCTTCGCCTGGCACGCCGAGGCCGCCGACAAGCTCTACGACGAGGTCGCCCCGGCCGCGCCCGGCAACCTGGCGCTGGTCCGCCGGGTGCCGCTCGGCGTCGTCGGCGCGGTTGTGCCGTGGAACTTCCCGCTCGACCTCGCCTCCTGGAAGCTCGCCCCGGCGCTCGCCGCCGGCAACAGCGTCGTGCTCAAGCCCGCCGAGCAGTCGCCGCAGTCCGCGCTGCTGCTGGCGCGGCTCGCGGTCGAGGCGGGCATCCCGGCAGGCGTGCTCAACGTCGTCCCCGGCCTCGGCGAGACCGCCGGACGCGCCCTCGGCCTGCACCAGGACGTCGACGTGCTGGCCTTCACCGGCTCCACCTCGGTCGGGCGGCTCTTCCTCTCCTATGCCGCGCAGTCGAACGGCAAGCAGGTCTGGCTGGAGGCGGGCGGCAAGAGCCCCAATCTCGTCTTCCCCGACGCCGATCTCGACGCCGCCGCCGAACGCGCCGCGTTCGGCTTCTGCTTCAACGCCGGCCAGGTCTGCTCCGCCAACACCCGGCTGCTCGTCCACGCCGACATCGCCGAGGAGTTCACCGCCCGCGTCGCCGAGCACGCCGCCGCCTACGTGCCCGGGGACCCGCTCGACCCGGCCACCCGCCTCGGCCCGCTGGTCGACGAGGCCCAGGCGCAGCGCCTGCTCGCCGCCGTCGACGCGGCCCGCGCGCAGGGCGGCCGCGTCGTCCACGGCGGCACCCGGCCCGAGCGCGGTGACCTGGCTCTGGGCGCCTACCTGCACCCGACGATCGTCACCGGCCTTTCCGAGGACGCGCCGCTCGCTCGCGAGGAGCTGTTCGGGCCGGTGCTGACGGTCCTTCCGTTCCGCGACGAGGCGGAGGCGGTGCGGATCGCCAACGACTCTCCCTACGGTCTGGCCGCCTCCGTCTGGACCCGCGACCTGGCCCGCGCCCACCGCGTCGCCGAGGCGCTCCACGCCGGGACCGTCTCGGTCAACACCGTCGACGCGCTCAGCCCGACCACGCCCTTCGGCGGCTTCAAGCAGTCCGGCTACGGGCGCGATCTCTCCCTGCACTCCTTCGACAAGTACACCGGCCTGAAGACGACCTGGATCTCCTACGCCTGAGCGCCCGGCCGCGCGCACCCACCCCCATCGCCGGGACGGCCACGTCTCTTCCCAAGCCTGCCGAACACCTCCTTCTCCCCCCACCCTCCGAGGAGTTCTCGTGTCCACCAGCCCCACACCGGACGGCCGGGCATTCGCCGAGCCCACCGACCCCACCGACAGAGAAGACTCCGTGCCGAACCTGCACCGCAGCCTCGGCCGCTTCGACATCATGGCTCTCGGCGTCGCCGCGGTGATCTCGGCCGACGTGATCGGGCAGATCGCCACCGGCGGTGGTGAGGCCGTCACCTGGACCGCGCTGCTGGCGGTCCTCTTCCTCGTGCCGTACGCCCTGCTCTTCGCCGAGACCGGTGCCGCGTTCCCGCAGGAGGGCGGCCCGTACGTGTGGGTCAAGCTCGCCTACGGCCGCACCGCCGCCGCGCTCACCACGCTCTTCTACTGGGTCACCAACCCGGTCTGGCTGGGCGGTTCACTGGTCTTCGCCGCCGCGGCCGCCTGGGACGGCCACGTCACGCACCTGGGCAGCGGCACTGTCGCCGACTACGTGTTCAAGCTGGTCTTCATCTGGGTCTCGATCCTGACCGCGGTGGTCTCGCTCAAGCGCGGCAAGTGGATCACCACGGTGGGCGCGATCGCCAAGGTCGCCGTGATGCTGACCGTCACCATCACCGCGCTGGTCTACGGCCTCCAGCACGGCTTCCACGGCCTCTCCGGTACCAGCTTCGCGCCCACGACCGGCGGGTTCCTCGCGCTGGTGCCGATCCTGCTCTTCGCCTACGTCGGCTTCGAGGCCCCCAACGCCGCCGGCGAGGAGATGCGCAACCCCAAGCGGGACGTGCCGATCTCCATCGGCGTCTCCGGCGCGGTCGCCACCTGCTGCTACCTGCTGCCTGTCTTCGCGATCCTCGCCGTCGTCCCGGCCAAGCAGATCACCGGCGTGGCCGGCTTCCTCGACGCCGCCTCCCTGGTCTTCGGCAGCTACGGCGCGGCCGGTCACGCCGTGTTGGCCGCGACAGCGGTGGTCTTCGTCTTCGTGCTGATGACCCAGGGCAGTGCCTGGATGATCGTCAGCGACCGGATGCAGGCCATGGCCGCCGCAGACGGCGGATTCTTCAGCCGGGCGCTCGGCGCGTTCCACCCGCGCCTGGGCACGCCGGTGCGGATGAACCTCGTCTCCGGCGTCACCGCGACCGTGTTCATGCTCGCCGCCACCCTGCTGGTCAACGGCACGGCTGCGGCCGACTTCAAGGTCGTTCTCACCGTCGCCGTCACCACACTGCTGCTGTCCTACCTCGCCGTCATCCCCGCGCTGGGCAGCCTGCGCAAGAACCACCCGGACGTACAGCGCCCGTACCGGGTGCCGTTCGGAGCCTGGGGCTTCCGGATCAGCCTCGGCCTCGTCTACGCCTTCATCGTGACGGGATCATGGATCGCCCTCTTCCCCGGCGTCCTGGAGAAGGTGCTCGGCGTGGACTACTCCTTCACTTCCACCTGGGGTGTGTCCCGCACGGTCTTCGAGGCCTTCACCCTGGGCACCGTGGCCGTCCTGCTCGCCGTCGGCGTCCTGGGCCGCTTCGTCGCCGCCCGCCTCGACCGCGGCGTCCCGCAGACCGCTGCGTCCGACATGCTTCCGGAGTTCCAGGCATGACCGGCCCACTCGCGGCTCCGCACCGCACCGAACACGACCTGCTCGGCGACCGCGAGGTCCCAGCCGGGGCTTACTACGGCGTCCACACCTTGCGCGCGGTGGAGAACTTCCCGATCACCGGCATTCCCATCAGCGCCCACCCCGACCTGGTCGTCGCTCTCGCCTGCGTCAAACAGGCGGCGGCGCAGGCGAACCGGGAGCTCGGCCTCCTCGACGAGCACCGCGCCGACGCCATCGTGCGCGCGTGTCAGGAGATCCGCGCCGGGCGGTTGCACGACGAGTTCGTCGTCGACGTCGTCCAGGGCGGCGCCGGCACCTCCACCAACATGAACGCCAACGAGGTCATCGCCAATCGGGCGCTGGAGCTCCTTGGCCACTCCCGCGGTGACTACGACGAGCTTCACCCGCTGGAGCACGTCAACCTCAGCCAGAGCACCAACGACGCGTACCCCACAGCGGTCCGTATCGCCCTGCAGACGGCCGCGCGGCAGCTGGGCACGACGTTGACCGTGCTGGCGGACGCGTTCTCGGCCAAGGCCGCCGAGTTCGCGCCAGTGGTGAAGATGGGCCGCACCCAGCTCCAGGACGCCGTCCCCATGACGCTGGGCCAGGAGTTCGGCGCCTTCGCCGTCACCATCCGCGAGGACGTCGAGCGCCTCACCGAGGCGTCCCGGCTGCTGCTGGAGATCAACCTCGGCGGCACCGCCATCGGCACCGGCCTGAACGCCCCCGCCCGCTACGCCGGGACCGCCTGCGCCCACCTTTGCGAGCTGACGAACCTGCCCGTCACCACCGCGGTCGACCTGGTCGAAGCCACCTGGGACGTCGGAGCGTTCGTGCAGCTCTCCGGCGTCCTGAAGCGGATCGCGGTGAAGCTCTCCAAGATCTGCAACGACCTGCGGCTGCTCTCCTCCGGGCCGCGCACCGGCCTCGGCGAGATCAACCTCCCTGCCGTCCAGGCGGGTTCGAGCATCATGCCCGGCAAGGTCAATCCGGTGATCCCGGAGGCGGTCAACCAGGTCGCCTTCCGCGTCATCGGCCACGACGCCACCGTCACCCTGGCGGCGGAAGGCGGTCAACTGCAGCTCAACGCCTTCGAGCCGGTCATCGCCCACAGCCTGCTGGACTCCCTCGCCATGCTGACCAGCGCCTGCCGGACACTGACCGAACGCTGCGTCAGCGGCATCACCGCCAACGTGGAGCACCTGCGCGACAACGTCGACCACTCGATCGGCACGGTCACCGCCCTCAACCCCTTCATCGGCTACACCGCCGCCACCGGTGTCGCCGCCGAGGCCCTCGCCACCGGGCGCAGCGTCCGCGACCTCGTCCTCGAACGCGGCCTGCTGACGGAGGACCAGCTCGACCAGCTGCTCCGTCCGGAGAACCTGGCTTTCACGACGAACCCGGCCTCGCCAGGATGACCGGAACTCCCATCGGCACCAGCGAGGATCTCTGACGCACAAACCGGTTCTGCCCTGGATGACATGTCATCCAGGGCAGAACCGGTTTGTGCGGGCGGCGACGTACGGGCCATGCTCGACGTGCTGCGGCGGGCAGAGGCGGACACGTGGCTCGGCGGCGGCCCGGGGCATCGACGCCCACGTCGGCGAGCAGACCTGCCCGGCACAGCGACCCGGACCTGATGCACCAGAACAACCAGGAGCCAGAGGCGGTCGCGGCCCTCTCCTTCGACCAGAGCTACGAACCGGCGGATCGCGACCGTCACGACGTGGCGCAGCTCCGACAGGCCTTCGGCATCGCCACTCCCTTCTGACCCGCTCTCCAGGGCACCCGAGCCCAACTGCAGTCCGAGCACCGGTTCGCCGTCCGCCGAGGCGCGAACGGGTGGGCAGCGGATGGCCGAGCAGTTCGCAGCCGCAAACGGCGCCGGCCGAGCTGGCGACCACGCGGATCGCAGGCTGTGCGGTGCGCGCGACGAGGCCGATGGAGAAGAGGCGAACCTTCTTCTCCACCGGCCTCGTCGTGTTGCCCGCCCGGTCGGCGCTTCAGTCAGCGCGACCTGCCGGCCCGCAGCCGAGGGTCAGCCCTGTCGTGCGGCTGAACCGGCGCCAGGCCGGTCGATGCCGCCGTTGACGAGGTAGCCCCGCTGAGTGGCGATGTGGTCGGCGACGTAGCGGGCGTCGTGCCAAACGCCCCAGATGAAGCTGGAGCCGCGGCGTGACTGCCAGGGCAGGCCGAGGAAGTAGACGCCGGGCTCGGAGGAGATGCCGCGGCGTTGGATCGGGCGACCCTTCTCGTCGAAGGTGTCGACGTCGAGCCAGCTGTAGTCGGTCGCGTAGCCGGTCGCCCAGACGATCGAGGTGACACCGGCCTCGGCCAGATCGAGTTCCAGACGGGGGTCGGTCACGCAGGACGGGTCCGCGCCGAGGAGGTGCGCCTCGGGTTCCACCGGGAGGTCGAGCCCGTTGCGCGCGACGTACTCGTCGGCCGCGCGCAGCAGTTCGAGGTACTGGGCGTCGCCGGCGGCGATGTTCGCGGCGAGGTCCGGCGCGAAATGCAGGACGCCGTCGGCGTAGGAGGCGGTCATGCCGACCAGCTCGATGCCGGTGGCGGCCAGGGCGCGGAAGTCCACGGTGTGGCCGCCGCGGGCACCGCTGACCGCGATGGTGACGTGCTCGGCGCCCTGGGGCGGCGTCTGCGCGTCCCAGAGCCCGAGCACGCCGAGCCACCAGCAGAAGTCCCGGCCGCGGTACTGGCGCGGCGGGCGGTCGTGCGGCCCGACGGAGAGGAAGACCTGGCGGCCCGAGCGGCGCAGCTCGTCGGCGATCTGTACGCCCGAGGAGCCCGCCCCGACCACCAGAACCGCGCCCTCGGGCAGTTGCTCGGGCTTGTGGTAGGCGTTGGAGTGGATCTGCACCGGGACGGCACCGTCCGGGACGATCGGCGGGAACACGGGCCGCTGGAACGGCCCCGTCGCGGCCACGACGTAACGCGCGTCGATGTCGCCCTGCGAGGTCTCGACCCGGAAGCCGGGGTGACCGTCGTGCCTGCGCACGGAGGTCACCTCGACACCACAGCGGACCGGCGCGCCGATCTTCTCGGCGTACGCGACGAAGTAGTCGGCGACCTTCTCCTTCGGCGCGAAGGCGTCATGGGCGACATCGGGGAACTCCATCCCGGGGAAGCGGTCGTGCCACGCAGGCCCGTTCGCGACCAGGGAGTCCCAGCGCGCCGTGCGCCACCGCTCGGCGATCCGGTCCCGCTCGACGACGATGTGCGGGATGCCGTGAGCACCCAGATGCTCGCTCATCGCCACGCCCGCCTGGCCCGCCCCGACGACGACGACGTCGGTCTCTTCAATCGGCATGGAAAACCTCCACTCAGGCGGTAGTCCCTCTGGTGTCGCGTCGACCGTGCTACCGCAGGAGAAATCCTCTGACGCCCCTTTGATTCTGTCCAATAGACGTTTCTGTTGTGCGTCATCTGATTCATAGATGAACCAAGCCATGGCTGGGCGGCCAGCCAGAGCGGCGTCCTGGTCGACGACCACGGCGACCGCCCAGCGACGGCGCAGATCGCCAGCCGCGCTCGGGCGAGTGCGCAGGCGGCTATGAACATCAGCCTGGACGCCGCCCCGGACGCCGTCGGTCGGTCGACCCCGGCGGCGTCCGGTCCCCAGCGGTGACCCGGGCGACGTGTGTTTACAATCTGTCGAAGCGGTTGCAGACGCGGCCCCGGTGCTTCGGCTCCGCCGGAGTTCGGGCAGCATGAACCCATGTCGCCGTCTGGGTGCATCCCCCACTTGACGCGCCCGCCCCGGGCGAGACCTGCCGTCCGAAAGTGGAGCCGTGCGTGATGAGTCTTGAGACGGACGCCCCCGTGGTCGGCTCCATGCACACCTTCCCCAAGACTTCCCCGGTGTCGACGACGGTGGGCCAGGCCCGAGAGTTCTTCGGCAACGACAAGGTGCACGCCCTCCTGGTGGTGAGCCACGGCGTCCTGGTCGCGGTCGTGGAGCGCCCGGACCTCGTCGGACGAAGCGACCATGAGCCGGTTGCTTCCGCGGGACGGCTGGGCGACCGGGTGGTCGCACCGTCCGACAGCCTGCGCGAGACGTGGGACGCCATGGCCGCGGCGGGGCGACGTCGGGTGGCCGTCGTCACCGAGGAGGGACGGCTGGTCGGCCTGCTGTGTCTGAAGCGGTCAGGCCGTGGATTCTGCTCGGACGCCGGCATCGGTGCGCGCGCAGAGGAACATGCGGCCAGGGCGGAAGCGCGCTGGGGAACAACGAGGGGGACGAGGGAGTAGCCGTCCATCGCTGCTTCTCCGCCGTACCTGGGCCTGCAGCCCTGCTCACAGCGCGGACCGACACCCGCGCCACTTCTCGGTGAGCGCGTGGGGCCGAAATCGGGCCGGGCGCTCGGCTCGGCGGCGCCCGGTCTGCCCGTGGCCGGACCGGGTGAGGGTCTCCCTGCCCGGACAGAGTCCCGCTCTGGCCCCGGGACCGGCGGAGCACCGGCACGCTCGCGCGAGTGCCCGATGGTGGGGCGTCCGTGCACGGTCGCGTCGATCCGCCGCCGCGACTGCACCTGTCGGGCGGACTTCGCGCTCGTGCGGTCCGGCGCCCGCAGCACTCCGCGAGCGGCAGGTGTCCTTCGCTGTGATGATGGAAGCACCCCGTACGAAGGGACGGTTGGGCTCGGCTGACACCCGGCCGACCGTGGTGCGGGAGAGGACAGCTCCTAGGCGGGACTCGTACGGCGTCCGAATCCCCGCGCGGAAGCTTGGAGGCGCCGCATGAACGAGGAGACGCTCGGACTTGTCGACTACCTGGCCGTGGAGTTTCCGGCGGGACGCATGACAGGAGAGGGGTTCGACCTGCTGGCGGAGTTGGTCCGAGGTGGCACGCTGCGGGTGCTCGATCTGGAGTTCGTGGCGAAGGGCCCCGACGGAACGGTCCGCAAGGTGCTGCTCGGTGAGGTCGAGCACGGTTCGGACATCGACGTCACGCGGTGGCAGGGGCTGTCTTCCGGGCTGCTCGACCAGGAAGACGTCATGGAAGTCGGCGCCAGCCTCGAAGCGGGGAGCCTTGCGGGCATCCTCGTCTACGAGAACCTCTGGTCGGTCGCCCTCCTGGACGCGATGGACCGGAACGGGGCGCGCCTCATCGGCCAGGGCCGCATCGTTCCGCAAGACCTGCTCGACCAGCTGAACACCACCGAATCCAGCTGAAACGATCTTCGAAGCCGGGGCGGCTGCCATGGGATTGATCAAGACTGCGGTGAAGACCGCCGTAGCGGTGAAGACCGCCCACGTCGTGCACGAACGCATCCAGCGGCGCCAGCAGACGGAGTGGAGTCCTGCGGACGGCGCGGAGCCGTCCCCGCCACCGCAGGCGTCCGCCGGGGCGGACGCCCCCGCCCCCGACCGGCTGAGCCAACTCGAACGGTTGGCGAACCTCCGCTCGGCAGGCGCTCTCTCCGACGCGGAGTTCGAGCTGGAGAAAGCGCGCATCCTCCAGGGCTGACGCGGTGACGCCCCCCGCCACGTCGAAGATGACGACCTGCGCTGCGGGGACACGTCGCGACGGCGCCGGGCGACGCTTTGGGGCCGTGAACCTCTGGAGGACGGCTGCGTGAGTACCGCCATCCCGGCCGACCAGTCCGGGATGACTTGTCGGCACCCGCAGTGGCCGGTTTCTCAGCCGCCTTGCTGCTGGCCCATCCACTCCGCGATGGCCCGTTCAAGCTCGGCGAGCTGTTCGGTCGGGCTGAATTGCAGGAGTTCGGTGCCGGCATCGACGTAGGGGCGGTGGCCGGGCGGTGTGTAGAACGCATCGCCGGTCTCGTAGACCTCTTCATGGTTGTCGAAGACGAAACGCAGGCGTCCGCTGATGACGTAGCCCCAGTGAGGACAGGGGCACTGGCTGCCAGGCAGGGCCTTGAGCGGGCCGTCGAGGTCGGCGTCCGCCGCGAAGGACACGAACTCGACCGTGTAGCCGTCCATGTCCTCACGCCGGTCGGTCACCGGACCGAACTCCTGGACCCGTGAGGCGGTGAGCTTGGAGATCTTGGGCATAGTTGAGATGAGACCACCGCTCGAGCGCTACGGCCCGCTGGAAGGGCCTTCGGGGTGAAACGAGCTCCGGGCCAGGGGCCAGGGGCGGAGTCGGTTCTCCGGCACTGGGCCAGACGGGCCGCCGATCATCGTTACACCCTTCGCGCCACGTCACTCGAGCGGCGCCCCGAACCCCGCAAGGACGCATCGTGCGTGCGCCTGTGACTGGGGGTCAGCCGTTGAACTGCGGGTCCTTCTGCTGGTCGTAGAGCTCATTGCCAGCTGCGTTGTAGGCGTGGACGTACGCGGTCGGCGTCGCGAAGTACGGGTTGGTGGCAGACGTAGGGGTGGAGAAGACCGCCGTGTAGAAGAAAGCGCCGCCTGCCATGGCAGCCGGGTACTGCGTCGGGTCGTCGCCGTAGCTGATGGTGATCTTGGCGATGTCCGATGTGTAGTGCCCGGCGCCGAGGGAGAGGTACCGCCCCTGGCCGGCCGGCCCGCCGATGGAGTCGAAGTACTCGACGAGACGACCGGCGCCCCACAGGCGGTTGTTGATGAAGGTCGGCGGCACGTCCTGGCTGGTGCCCCGGTTGCCCTTGGTCTCGCACTGCACGTACTGCCCGCCGGGGTCGACGGCGATGACCGCCCCGTCCCAGTCCTGCGAGGCGGCAGGGGTGCGCACAGCGATCACGGCTCGGTACGCCGACGCGTCCGGCCCGAGGCAGGAGGCCAGGATCTCGGCGACCGCCCCGGCGTCGATCGGGGTCGTGGCCGTGCTGATGACCGTGAACGCCCCGGGGGCGGAGGGCACGCGGGTCGAGGGCGGCGCCGAGCCGCTCCCGGCCGAGGGGGAGGACCGGCCTGGGCCCGGACGAGGTGAGAGGGCAGTGCCCGCCGGGTTTCCGCCTGCGAGCGTGGGGGAGCCCAGGGCAGGCTTCGCCGCCCCCTCCCCGCCCAGGAGGGCCACGGCCGCGACACTCACTGCTGCGACGCCGGCGGCGACGCCCAACGGCAGTCCCCATCTGCGCGGCAGCGAAGCGTGCTTCTCCTCGGGATCGATCCTCATCAGGAGGCTCTGCCGGATCCGCCGGTGGTCCGGCAGGTCACGATCGGGGGGAGGCGCGGGAATACCCTGCGTGTTCTTCATCGTGAGACCTCCTCAGCGGTGACGGGATTGTTTGGACTGGCCGACATCGGCCAGGTGGGTCCGTCGGCGAGATCGGCCCCGAGCCTGCGTCGTGCCCGGTGCAGTCTGGACTTCACAGTTCCGACCGCCACCCCGAGCGCCACTGCGGCCGCCTGCTGATCCAGGCCCGTCCACATGCACAGTTCGACGACCTCGCGTTCGTGGCGCGGGAGCCGGGCCAGCGCCCGGTGTATCTCCGACATCCGACTTGCGTCGTCGACCTGGCCGGCGACGCGGTCCGCGTGGTCGTCGACCGGTTCGTCGTGCGAGACGAGCCGGTGGAACAGCGCCTCGGCCCGCCGCAGCCGCCGCCTGGTGTTCGACAGCAGGCGGTCGGCGATGCCGAGCAGCCACGGCAGGGCCGAGTCGCGATCCAGCACGGTCTCCGAGCGCCGACGCCAGGCATGAAGGAAGACCGTCGATGTGAGGTCCTCGGCCTCGGCCCAGTCGGCCGTTCTCCGGAACAGGTGGTTGTAGACGGTCTTCGCATGGCGGTCGAAGATCCGGCCGAACGCCTCCCGGTCGCCGTCGACCGCCCGTGCCCACAACTCCCGGTCGGATGTCCCTCCCATGGGTGCCACCAGGCCTGCGTCGTTCGGTTCCATGCACTGTACGTGTCCGGCACCCGGCCAAAGGTTCCCGCGGAATCCGATTTTTTTGACGGTTGATTCGGTCACGATCCGGCACCTATGGTTCAGCGTCGAGCCGTCGTGCAGTCGATCGTCCGCGTGGACGTCCACGACGGTTTCC
>NZ_BBPP01000082.1:5683-17145 GCF_000787835.1 Streptacidiphilus melanogenes | reverse complement strand
TGTGAGTACTTCTACTCATGCGTGCTCGGCTCCCGGCCACGACCCTGGGCGCATGGAATCCTTGCGAGCGGCTCCCAGCCTGACGGATCGCTGGTGGAGCATCCCGCGCCCGAGGGTGGTGGCAGACGTGACGGCCGCCGTAGTCCTCTTCGCCGTGGAGGGGCTGGTCTGGTTCGTGGGGATGCGTCACTGGGCGCTGGGGCTCTTCGCGGCGTCCGCTGTCGTCTTCCTGGGAGCCCTTGTTCGCCGGGCCCCCTTCACGGCTGGGGCGCACTACGTCATCGCGTTGTGCGTGGGCCTGGTGATGCTGCCCCAGCACACTCCGGCTCCTGCCGGCCCGGAACGGGTGCCCGGCTACACCACCGCGTGCTACTCGGCTCAGCGCTGCGGCTGATCCCGGTGAACCCGGCCGAGCGGCCACCGCAGGAGGAGCCACAGGACGATGCCTGAGAGGCACCCGCTCGCGACCACGTCCCAGAGCCAGTGGTAGTTCCTCCAGATGAGGCAGAAGCCGACGCCGGCGCAGAGGAAGGCCGTCGCCGGAAGGACGAGTCGGCGCAGGCGCGGCCAGGTCGTGCAGAGGACGAGAGCCGCCGTTCCCAGACAGATCGACGCGGTGGCCGTGTGCCCCGAGGGGAACCAGCCCCACTCGCCCGAGGCGACGGGGGCGCCTTCGGGGCCCGGTCGGCCGATGAGGATCTTGCCGGGGATCACCGTGCCGAAGAGGGCCAGAGCGGCGAGCAGCGCCGCGGTCGGCGGACGCCAGGAGCGGAGGCGAACGGTCACGACGAGGGTCACCGCGGTGAGGACGGCCCCCGAGTAGGTCGCTACGCCGAAGTCGGTCCAGCGTTCGGCGAGGGTGTTGGTCCAGGGCCACGGATCGGCGGCGACCCAGCTCTGGACCGTGTCCCGCGTCCAGCGGTCGACGGCCAGCAGGGGGCCGTGCGTCAGGACCTGTTCTGTCAGGACGCCGAGGATCGCGAGCAGGGCGACCGGGAACCACACCGACTGGAAGAGCGTCTGGAAGAAGGCAGCGCGAAGCCGCCCCGGAGCAGGGGGGAGAGCTCCGGGGCGGCTGAGGTGATCGACGTTCCGCTTGGCCCGGGGGGTTTGAGCTCGGCGTTCGGTCGATCGGCTGAGGGGATCCGCGGGCGGATCCGAAGTGGTGTCCTCGGTGGTATCGCGCTTCTCCATCTGCTTTGACAGTACGTCACCGCGGCGTGGAGGGCGATCCGTCTCACCCACCCACCATCAGGTCCGCACACGTTCTTCACTCGCCTGGGGCAACGCCCGTGGGCGGTGCGAACACAGGCGCGGACGGGGGTGCGAACGGGGGCGCGAACGAAGGCTCCGGCCTTGTCGCCGCGACCAGACGCGGGCCCCACTTCGGGTCGTGGAAGACGTCGTGCAGGACGGTGGCCAGGGTGCCGGTGTGCTCGGCGTGGACCATCGCGCCGTCGCCCAGGTAGAGGCCGACGTGGTGGATGGGGCCGCCGGGTTCGGCGAAGAAGAGCAGGTCGCCGGGGATCAGCTCGTCGCGGCGCGTGATCGGGCGGCCTTGGACGGACTGGGCCCCGCTGTAGTGGGGGAGCGCGACGAAACCGCCGCTCGCCTGGTACCAGGCGTAGCGGGCCAGGCCGCTGCAGTCGAAGCCGATCGTGTGGTCGGCCGAGCAGGAGCCGTCAGGCAGGTAGCCGTTGGTGCCGTCGCAGAAGCCCAGGGTGGGGCCGGTGAAGCTGCCGCCGCCCCATGCGTAGGGGATGTTCAGCTCGGCAAGGGCGACCTGCGCGGCCTGGAAGCCACGCACGCGTTCGGCGGCGGTGGGGCCGGACTCGTCGGCACGTGCGGAGGAGACCGGCGCGAGCACGAGGGCCGCGAGGGCCAGGACGAGGGCGGCGAGGATGCGGCAGAGCCGGAGCGGGGACCTCATGCGGGCGATGACTACCCGGATCGTTCTCGGACCAACGGTCCGTCAAGCACTGTGCCCCCGTCGGACGAACCGACGGGGGCACAGCTGGGTGGAGCGGGGGATCAGAGCGCGGCGAACGCGTTCTCGAGGATGTCCAGGCCCTCGACCAGCAGCTCCTGCGGCATGACCAGCGGCGGCAGGAAGCGCAGGACGTTGCCGTAGGTGCCGGCGGTCAGCACCAGCAGGCCCTGGCTGTGGCAGAACTTCGCGAGGGCGGCGGTCGCCTCCGGGTTCGGGTCCTTGCTGCCCGGCTTGACCAGCTCGATGGCGATCATCGCGCCGCGGCCGCGCACGTCGCCGATGACGTCGAACTTCTCGGCGAAGGCGCGCAGGCGGGTGAGCATGGTCTCGCCGATGGCCTGGGCCTTGGCGTTGAGGTCCAGCTGCTTCATGGTCTCGATCGAGCCCAGCGCGGCGGCGCAGGCGACCGGGTTGCCGCCGTAGGTGCCACCGAGGCCACCGGCGTGGGCGGCGTCCATGATCTCGGCGCGGCCGGTCACCGCGGCCAGCGGCAGACCGCCGGCGATGCCCTTGGCGGTGGTGATCAGGTCGGGGACGATGCCCTCGTCGTCGCAGGCGAACCACTGGCCGGTGCGGCAGAAGCCGGTCTGGATCTCGTCGGCGACGAAGACGATGCCGTTGGCGCGGGCGTACTCGACGATCGCGGGCAGGAAGCCCTTGGCCGGCTCGATGAAGCCGCCCTCGCCCTGGATGGGCTCGATCACGATCGCGGCGACGTTCTCGGCGCCGATCTGCTTGTTGATCATGTCGATCGCCTGGGCCGCGGCCTCGGCGGCGCAGTTCTCGGCACCGGTCAGCCAGCGGTAGGGGTACGCCAGCGGGACGCGGTAGACCTCGGGGGCGAACGGACCGAAGCCCTGCTTGTAGGGCATGTTCTTCGCGGTCATGCCCATGGTGAGGTTGGTGCGGCCGTGGTAGCCGTGGTCGAAGACCACGACGGCGGTGCGCTTGGTGTAGGCACGCGCGATCTTGACGGCGTTCTCGACGGCCTCGGCGCCGGAGTTGAACAGCGCGGTGCGCTTCTCGTGGTCACCCGGGGTCAGCTCGTTGAGCTGCTCGGCGACGGCGACGTAGCCCTCGTAGGGGGTGACCATGAAGCAGGTGTGGGTGAACGCGGCCAGCTGCTGCGAGGCGCGCTCGACGACCAGCTCGGCGGCGTTGCCGACGTTGGTGACGGCGATGCCGGAGCCGAAGTCGATCAGGGAGTTGCCGTCGACGTCCTCGACGACGCCGCCGCCCGCACGGGTGATGTAGACCGGCAGGGTGGTGCCGACACCGGCGGCCACCGCGGCGAGCTTGCGTGCCTGCAGCTCCTGCGACTTCGGCCCGGGGATCGCGGTGACGAGGCGGCGCTCCTGCGGGAGCGAGGGGCCGCCGGGAAGCTGAGCAGCGCTCATGAGGTGGTCTCCCATGCGTTGTGGGTCGGGTCCGAAGGGGGCGAGGGGGATCGTCCCCTTTGAGCAGGCTACGGCGGGGCTGGGGTGCGGGCATACGCCGAAGGGGAGTGATCCGTCGGTGGAGTTGTCCGGTGCGGATACTGATCATGATGCGTGTGCTTCCGCACGGGGAGCGGGTCCGCTCCACTAGATTGAGAGCTTCGAGGCGGGCTTGTGTGCGGGCGCAAGGGAGCGGGACGGGATGTCACTCGACGGGCATGCGGCGCATCCGCAGAACTCCGCGATCCCGCCGATGCCGAGTGTGCCGCCGCAGGTGCCCGCCCCCGGAGGGGCGGCGATCCCGCCGCAGCACGGTGCGCCCGGCGCGGGCGCGGGCTTCGACCTCGTCGGGTGGGTTTCGGCGAAGCGGCACAGGACGCCGGCCGGCGTCTTCGGCCTCGGCCCGGAACCGCGGTCGTCGGACGAGAAGACGCTTGCGGACGATGCGATCCCCGGGTGGAAGCTCCTGCTGCGGGCCGGGCTGAACGCCGTCGTGGCGTGGGAGCTCTTCGTCTACGCCCAGCCGGCGATCACCTGGCTCTTCACCCTCCTCTTCCCGGGTGAGATCACGGCCGTACAGCGGGACGACTCCACCGCCATCATGATCGCGAACATCCTCTGGGTGCTCACGGCGGTGCTGCTGGTGTGGATCTTCGGGCGGATGGGCCGCTGGCGAGCCGTCGGGCGCCGCTATCTGCTGCCGCTGGTGCGCGAGCTGCGTGTGGCGCAGCGCAAGCACGCTGTGCAGAAGCAGAAGGAGGCGGGTGCCTCCGCGGCGGAAGGGCCCGTCGACGTGTGGGCGCCGTTGCGGGCGGTGGCTGGGGTTGGGGGGTTGGAGCTGCTGGATTCGGAGACCGTGCAGGGGCGGGTCGGGGATGTGGACCACCAGCGGTTGCTGCGGGCGTTGGAGTGCGTGCGGCACGACCCCGCGCGGCTCGGGGCGTTGCTGGACGCGGTGCGGGAGTACGGTGCGGTCGCGTGTGCGCATCCGTCCGGGGCGCGGGATCTGCCCGGGAGGAGTCCGGCCAACGACCTGCTGCTGCGTCAGCTCCGGTTGGGGGCGGCGGAGAACGTGCCGAAGAACCCGGCCGGGTACCGGGGTGCGGACGTGGCTCTCGATCCGCTGCTGCTGGGGACCTCGCTGCTGGCCGTCGGGCCGGCCGGGAGTGGGAAGACGACGCGGCTGATCCGTCCCGTCGCCGAGGCGCTGTGTCTGCAGGCACTGACGGGGACCGCCGTCGTGGTGGTCGTCGGCGCGGCCGACGTCGATCTGGGGCCGGGGTCCTGGTACGACGTCGTCGTCGCGCCCGGCGATCCGGCGGCGCGGTACGGGCTGGACCTGTTCGGCGGCGCGCTGCACGCTGACGAGGCGGCGGCGCGGCTCGCGGACGCGCTGCTGCCGGACGAGCTGGTGCTGCGCACCCAGGCGGCGCGGCTCGCACTGCAGCAGATCGTCGGGCCGTTCGAGGCCGGGTACGGCCGTCTGCCGGGCGTGCGGGAGCTGGTGCTGCTGCTGCGCGGCGAGGAGCGCGCGTGGACGGGGCTGCTCGCCGCGGTGCGGGAGAGCGGCGCACTCGAGCGCCACCAGCACGAGCTCGCCCAGCGTGAGCGGATGCACGGCCTGGCCGACGACCCCGGCGCGCTGCTCGCCGACCGGCTCGCGCTGCTGGACCGTCCCGTCTTCGCCCGCTGCTTCAACGCCTCCGCGGGCGACGCGGAGTCCCTGCCGCTGTTCGCGCTGCGCGCGCTCGACCATCCGCTGCGGGTGCGGATCGCGCTGCCGGAGCACAGCCATCCCGAGGCGGCCCGGATCCTGGGCCGGCTCGTGGTCGGCCAGTTCCTGCACGCTGCCGCGAGCCGCGCGGACCGCTCGCTCTTCGCCGGTCTGGTCGTCGACGACGGGTCGGCGGCGGTGGACACGCACGCGATCCGCGGCCTGCAGCGCCTGCGGTCCGCGAACGGTGGTGCGGTGCTGGGGCTGCGGACGCTCGTCGACGTCCCCGAGTCGCTGCGGGCGCCGCTGTTCGGCGCGGTCGGGGGCCGGATGGCGTTCCCGGGCCTGGCACCGTGGGACGGCCGGCTGTTCGAGGAGGCCTGGGGCACGGTCTGGGTCGACGAGCGGGACGTGACGCGGGCGGTGGACACCTCCGGCGGCATCCTGCGCCGTTCCTTCCGCGGCATGCGGGCCCTGCTGGAGGGGGAGCGGGCCCAGACGGAGAGCGTGACGACGCGGAAGGTCGAACGCCGCCGCTGGTCGGCGTCGGATCTCGCCCAGGTGCTGCCGCGCGGGCACGCGGTGGTCTCGCTGACCTCGGTGGACGGGACGCAGGTGCCGCCGTTGCTGGTCCGCCTGCCGTGACCGTGACCGGCCGCGACGCAACGCGCGAGTAGCTGCGCCGCTGAGGCAGAATCGATGGAGAGGGCTTGGACGCGCCGTCCAACCCCATGCCCGACCCGGGGTGTCGCAAGGACGCGGCACGCCGCCGCCCCCGCTCCGTCGAAGGTGTCATGTCTCTCGAGAAGCCCCCGCGCCCCGACGACGAGGTGCGGCACAGCAGTGTCACGGTGGCGTCCCTGGTCGCGATGCCGGGGCTGGGGCTCGTCGTCCGCGCGGGGGAGACCGCGCTGGAGCGGCCGGTCCGGTGGGTGCACACCAGTGAGCTGGACGACCCGGTGCCGTACCTCGAGGGCGGCGAACTGCTGCTCACCACGGGGCTGAAGCTCGGCAAGGGCAAGGAGAAGCTGCGCCAGTACGTCCACCGGCTGGCGGACGCGGGCGTCGCGGGGCTCGGCATCGGGGTCGGGCTGACCTACGACGAGGTGCCGCAGACCCTGATCGAGGCGGCGGCCGAGCGCGAACTGCCGCTGCTGGAGGTGCCGCAGCCGACGCCGTTCATCGCGATCAGCAAGGCTGTCACGGCCGCCCTCGCCGCCGAGCAGTACAAGGCGGTCAGCACCAGCTTCGAGGCGCAGGAGGAGCTGACCCGCGCGGCCCTGGGCAAGGACGGCACGGCCGCCGTCGTCGCGAGGCTCGCGGCCCGGCTCGGCGGCTGGGCCGCGCTGTACGACGCGACCGGCGGGGTGGTGGTCGCCGCGCCGGACTGGGCCGCGCGCCGGGCCGGGCGGTTGCG
Source organism: Streptacidiphilus melanogenes (assembly GCF_000787835.1). Lineage (GTDB taxonomy): Bacteria > Actinomycetota > Actinomycetes > Streptomycetales > Streptomycetaceae > Streptacidiphilus > Streptacidiphilus melanogenes. The sequence goes on along the minus strand of NZ_BBPP01000082.1, from coordinate 10,588 downwards.
CCCCGAGGTGGAGCGGCTGCGCGGCCAGTCGGCGCCCGCGAGCATGGCGCTCCAGGGGGACACCCCGGACACGCAGGACTACGTGGTGCTCCAGTCGCTGGGCGCGGACCGCCGCGCGCGCGGCTTCCTCGCCGTCGGCACCGAGGACCGGCTGACCTCCGGCGAGCGGTACGTCGTGAACGCCGCCGTCGCCCTGCTGACGCTGACCCTGGAGCGCTCGCGGGACCTGCGCCGCGCCGAGGACCGGATGCGGACGGCGCTGCTGCGGCTCGTCCTCGCCGGGGAGACGGTGATCGCCAAGGAGGTCGCGGGCGCGCTGCTGGGCGGACTGCCGCAGGGCCCCGTCCGGGTGCTGATGGCCGAGGGCAACGACCTGGCCGAGCTGGGCGACCGCGCCGAGCAGGCCGCGGCGCGGTCCGGCGAGCCGCTGCTGCTCGCCCCCGAGGGTGAGCGGCTGGTGCTGGTGGCCGTGGACGGCGGGATGGTGCACCAGGTCTGCACGGATCTCGCGGTGGACCTGGACACCGTCGCGATCGGGATCTCCTCGCCGACAACCCTGGAGTCGGCGGGTTCCGCGGCGGCGGAGGCGGAGCGCGCGCTGGCCGTGGCGGTGCGCAGCGGCCGCAGGAGCGTGGACCACGAGGAGGTCGGCGCGGGCTCGCTGCTGCCGCTGCTGGGCGAGGAGGCCGTCCAGGCCTTCGCGGAGGGCCTGCTGCGGCCCCTTCGCGAGCACGACCGCACCTCGCGCGGCGACCTGGAGGCGAGCCTGCGCGCCTGGCTCTCCCGGCACGGCCAGTGGGACGCCGCGGCGGCGGATCTCGGTGTCCACCGGCACACGCTGCGGTACCGCATGCGGCGGGTGGAGGAGCTGCTGGGGCGGACGCTGGACGACGCGGACGTGCGGATGGAGCTGTGGATGGCGCTCCGCGCCTCCGGTGAGTGAGTGACCACCGAGGTGTCTGAGGTGCCTCCGTGTCCAGTTGGGTGGAGCGTCTCGTACGTTCCGGACAAGCCGGATCGCCTTCCGTGCCGCCTACCGTTGGGGACTGAACAGTCCTGGATTTCACGACGGAAGGGCCGGTGACCGCGGTGACCACCACCTACGCATTCTGGCTGGCGGGGCGGCAGGAGACCGGCCCCGAGACGCTGGACGTGCACCACCCCTATGACGGCCGGCTCGTCGCCAAGGTGAGCATCGCCAGTGACGCGCAGGTCGAGGAGGCCGTCGCGGCCGCCTACGCGGTGAAGGACGAGTTCGCCGCCACCCCCGCGTACCAGCGCGCCGCCGCGCTCGACCATGTCGCGAAGCGGCTCGCCGAGCGCACCGAGGAGATCGCGCAGCTGATCACCGCCGAGAACGGCAAGCCGATCAAGTGGGCCCGTGGTGAGGTCGGCCGCGCCGTGAGCGTCTTCCGGTGGGCCTCGGAGGAGGCGCGGCGTTTCAACAGCGGTGAGGGCCAGCGTCTGGACACCGACGCCGGCGGCACCGGCCGCCTCGGCTTCGTGCGTCGCTTCAACCGCGGTGTGGTCCTCGGCATCGCGCCGTTCAACTTCCCGCTGAACCTGGTCGCGCACAAGGTCGCCCCGGCGATCGCGGTCGGTGCGCCGATCATCCTCAAGCCGGCTCCGGCCACCCCGGTGTCCGCGCTGATCCTGGGCGAGATCCTGGCCGAGACCGACCTGCCGGCCGGCTCCTGGTCCGTGCTGACGGTCCCGAACGACCGGATGCCGGCGCTGGTACAGGACCCGCGTCTGCCCGTCATCTCCTTCACCGGCTCGGACAAGGTCGGCTACGCGATCCTCGACTCCGTGCCGCGCAAGCACGTGACCCTGGAGCTGGGCGGCAACGCCGCCGCGGTCGTGCTCGGCGACTGGAACTCCGAGGCGGACCTGGACTGGGCCGCGACCCGCATCGCGACCTTCGCCAACTACCAGGGCGGCCAGTCCTGCATCTCGGTGCAGCGCGTCATCGCCGACGCCTCGATCTACGACCGCCTGGTCGAGAAGGTCGTCGAGAAGGTCGGAGCGCAGGTCACCGGCGACCCGACCGACGACACCGTCGACGTCGGCCCGCTGGTCAGCGAGGACGCCGCCAAGCGCGTCGAGTCCTGGGTGGACGAGGCCGTGAACGCGGGCGCCAAGCTGCTCGCCGGCGGCAAGCGCGAGGGGGCGAACTACGCCCCGACCGTGGTGGCCGAGCTCCCCGCCGACGTGACGCTGGCGACCGAGGAGGTCTTCGGCCCGGTCCTGTCGCTGCAGAAGGTCGACGGCGTGGACGAGGCCTTCGCGGCGGTCAACGACTCGAAGTTCGGCCTGCAGACGGGCGTCTTCACGCACGACGTGCAGGTGGCCTTCCGGGCCCACCGCGAGCTGGAGGTCGGCGGCGTGGTGATCGGCGACGCGCCGTCCTACCGCGCCGACCAGATGCCGTACGGCGGCGTCAAGGACTCCGGCGTGGGCCGCGAGGGCGTCGCCTACGCGATGGCCGACTACACCTACGAGCGCGTGCTCGTGCTCACCGGTCTGGCCCTGTAGAACGTCTCACCCCTGGTGACCATGGGGGCACTCAGCGTACGGTCGGAAGATACTGGCAGGTATCCCACCGTGAGGTGATGCCCCATGTCCGGCTCCGCCCATCAGACAGATGCGCCCAAGGTCACCGAACGCGAGGCGCGACGCGTCGCGGAAGAGGCCCGGGAACAGGACTGGCGCAAGCCCAGCTTCGCCAAGGAACTGTTCCTGGGCCGGTTCCGTCTGGACCTGATCCACCCGCATCCACTGCCCGACGAGGATGCGGAGCTGGAGGGCGCGGAGTTCCTCGCGCGGCTGCGCGAGTTCTGCGAGAAGAAACTCGACGGCGCGGTCATCGAGCGGGACGCGAAGATCCCCGACGAGGTCGTCAAGGGCCTGCAGGAGCTCGGCGTCTTCGGGATGAAGATCGACCGCGAGTACGGCGGGCTGGGCCTCACCCAGGTGCACTACAACCGGGCGCTGACGCTGATCGGCAGCGTCAGTCCCGCCGTCGCGGCGCTGGTCTCCGCGCACCAGTCCATCGGCCTGCCGCAGCCGCTGAAGCTCTTCGGCACCCCCGAGCAGAAGCGCGCCTTCCTGCCGCGCTGCGCGACCACCGACATCACCGCCTTCCTGCTGACCGAGCCGGACGTGGGCAGCGACCCGGCCCGTCTTGCGACCACCGCCACGCCGAGCGAGGACGGCTCCGAGTACGTCCTCGACGGCGTGAAGCTGTGGACGACCAACGGCGTCGTCGCCGACCTGCTCGTGGTCATGGCCCGGGTGCCGAGGTCCGAGGGGCACCGGGGCGGCATCACCGCGTTCGTCGTGGAGGCGGACGCGCCGGGCCTGACGGTGGAGAACCGCAACGCGTTCATGGGCCTGCGCGGCATCGAGAACGGCGTGACCCGCTTCGCCGGGGTCCGCGTTCCGGCGGGGAACCGGATCGGGCGCGAGGGGGAGGGCCTCAAGATCGCGCTGACCACGTTGAACACCGGCCGGCTCTCCCTGCCGGCGATGTGCGTGGCGGCGGGCAAGTGGTGCCTGAAGATCGCCCGGGAGTGGTCGGCCGAGCGCGAGCAGTGGGGCAAGTCGATCGCCGCGCACGAGGCGGTCGCGACCAAGATCTCCTTTATCGCGGCGACCACCTTCGCCCTGGAGGCCGTGGTCGAGCTGGCCGGCCAGATGGCCGACGAGGACCGCAACGACATCCGCATCGAGGCGGCCCTCGCCAAGCTCTACGGCTCCGAGATGGGCTGGCTGATCGCCGACGAGCTGGTGCAGATCCGCGGCGGCCGCGGCTACGAGACGGCGGCCTCGCTGGCCGCCCGCGGGGAGCGCGCGGTCCCGGCCGAGCAGGTGCTGCGCGACATGCGGATCAACCGGATCTTCGAGGGCTCCACCGAGATCATGCATCTGCTCATCGCCCGCGAGGCCGTGGACGCCCACCTCAAGGTCGCCGGGGACCTGATCGAGCCGGAGGCCGACCTGCGCCGCAAGGGCCGCGCCGCCGCCAAGGCGGGCGCGTTCTACGCCGCGTGGCTGCCCAAGCTGGTCACCGGGCCGGGCCAGGTGCCGACCTCGTACCGGGAGTTCCACCGCCCCGGCCACCCCGACCTCTCCGCCCACCTGCGCTACGTCGAGCGCGGCGCACGGAAACTGGCCCGCTCCACCTTCTACGGCATGTCGCGCTGGCAGGGCCGGATGGAGACCAAGCAGGGCTTCCTGGCGCGCATCGTCGACGTCGGTGCGGAGCTGTTCGCGATGAGCGCGGCCTGCGTGCGGGCCGAACTGCTGCGCACGACGCAGGGCCCCGACGCCGGGCGGGCGGCCTACGAGCTTGCCGACGTCTTCTGCCGTCAGGCGCGGCTGCGCACCGAGGAGCTGTTCGGGCGGCTCTGGGAGAACACCGACGACGCCGACCGGCGGCTCGCCAAGGGAGTGATGACGGGCCGTTACAACTGGCTGGAGGAGGGGGTGCTGGATCCCTCCGGGGAGGGAGCGTGGATCGCGGAGACAGCGCCCGGTCCGGTGAAGCGCCCCAATGTGCACCGGCCGATCGGGGGCTGACGGGGTAACGGACGAGACACGCGGATGGGGAGATCCGTTGTCGTTGATGCACCCTTGACACACCTGACTCGCGCTCACCACTACGATGCGCACTGGCGTGCGGGAAGAGGAGCTGCCACCGGGGGCCCGCACGCCGGGGCTTCAGCGCGCGCGTAAGGCTCCCGGTGTTTCGACGACGAGGAGCAGGTCCAGCGTGAGTTACCCGCCGTACGGGCAGAACCCGCAACAGCCGCCCGGGGGCGGCAATCCGGCGCAGCCGCCGTACGGCGGCCCGCGGCCGCCCCAGGGTTACCCGCCGCAACCGCCGCCGGGGTATCCGCAGCA
>NZ_BBPP01000082.1:0-5312 GCF_000787835.1 Streptacidiphilus melanogenes | reverse complement strand
CGCGGCCCCGGGCCCGCCCGGGGTTGCCCCGCCGCAACCGCCGCCGGGGTATCCGCAGCAGCCCGGGCCGCAGCAGCAGGGCTATCCGCCGCAGCCGCCTCAGCCCCAGCCGCCGCGGGGTCCCAACCCGTACCCGTACGGGGCGCCGCAGCCGCCTCAGCCCCAGCCGCCGCAGGGGCCGAACCCTTACGGCGCCCCCCGGCCGCCGCAGGGCCCCAACCCGTACGGCGCTCCGCAGCCTCCGGGCGGCTACCCGCAGCAGCCCCGGCCGCCGCAGCAGCCGCCCTACGGCGGCGGACCCGGCGGTCAGCCGCCCTACGGCGGCGGACCCGGCGGCCCGGGCGGACCCGGTGGCTTCGGTTCCGGCGGGCCCGGCGGACCTGGCGGCTTCGGTTCCGGCGGACCCACCGGCCCGGGCGGGCCCGGGGGCCCCGGGGGAGCGCCGCGCCGCAAGCGCGGGATGGTCGTCGGTGCGGCCGTCGTCGCGCTGGCCGTGGTCGTCACCGTCGTCGCGGTGGCCTCCCACGGCGGCAAGAACGGCAAGGGCGGCAGCAGCGACTCCGCCGGCGGCACGATGGCCGCACCGGCGAACGGCAAGAGCTGGAACCCGCCGTCCTGGGCCACCCCGGCCGACGACATCGGCCCCGCGAACCCGAAGACGGTGGTGACCGGCCAGGTCTGGTTCGCCAAGGCCAAGCCGCAGAACCTTGCGCAGTACGCGCAGGAGGTCGGCACGCCCGGCGACCCGAACTACCACAAGTTCCTCAGCCCCCACGCGTTCTCCACCACCTTCAGCACCGGCCAGGGCGCCGGCCAGGCGGTCAGCCAGTGGGTGCAGCAGGACGGCATGAAGATCATCAGCCAGGACTCCGAGTCGGTCGTGGTCTCCACGACGATCGCGAAGGTCGAGGACGCGCTGAAGGTCCAGATCCACCGCTACAAGCACGACGGCCGGGTGGACATCGCGCCGACGTCGCAGCCGCAGTACCCGCAGAACGTGGGCGACTACGTCTCGGCGGTCACCGGTCTCACCACCTCCAGCCCCGTCGGCCGCGGCAGCATGTTCGTCGCGGACTCCAACCCGAACTGCAGCAGCTTCTACGGCCAGCGCCCCTCCGGTCTGCCGGACGGTCCCGACGGCCCGTCCGCGCAGCCGCTGTGCGGCTACACGGCGAAGCAGCTGCGGACCGCCTACGGGGCGACCGCCAGCGGCATGACGGGCCAGGGCGTCATCGTGGCCGTCGTCGACGCCTACGCGTCGCCGACGATCGTCCAGGACGTCAACCGCTGGTCCCAGGAGATGGGCCTGCCGCAGCTGAAGCCCGGTCAGTTCCGGCAGAGCATCCCGACGTCCTACGACCCGGCCAAGACCACCGCGTCCGACGCGGCCGGCTGGTGGGGCGAGGAGACGCTCGACGTCGAGGCCGTCCACGCGATGGCGCCGGACGCGAAGATCGTCTACTTCGGCGCCCAGTCGGAGACCAACGCCGACTTCTTCCAGGCCTTCCAGCAGATCATCTCGAACCACCTGGCGGACGTCGTCTCCAACTCCTGGAGCGGTCCGGAGCTCGGGACCGACCAGAGCTCGATCGCGGCCGCGCAGCAGATCTTCCAGCAGGGCGCGGTCGAGGGCATCAACTTCAACTTCTCCACGGGCGACTCTGGCGACTTCACCGCCGGCGACCGGCAGAAGATGCCGAACCCCTCGGTGGGCTACCCCGCCTCGGACCCCTGGGCGACCGGCGTCGGCGGCACCACCCTGGGCACGGACGCCGCGGGCGACTACAAGTTCGAGACCGGCTGGGGCGCCATGGACTACCCCTCCACCGGTGGCGGCTGGTCCTCCCAGGGCACGTTCGACGGAGCAGGCGGCGGCGGGATCAGCCAGATGTTCCAGCAGCCGCCGTACCAGGTCGGCGTGGTCCCGGACGCCCTCGCCAAGCCGGACAGCCAGAACCACCGGGTGCTGCCGGACGTGTCGATGGACGCGGACTCGTGGACCGGCATGGACGTCGGCGAGACGGTCGGCAACGCGGTCCCCCGGCAGACCGGCGGCGGCGTGGTCTACGACCTGAGCGGCGGCTCCTGGAAGGACCTGACGGTCGGCGGCACCAGCCTGGCCTGCCCGCTGTTCAGCGGGGTCGAGGCGCTGGCCATCCAGAGCTCCGGCTCCGCGCTGGGCTTCGCCAACCCGGTCCTCTACAAGCAGTTCAACTCGCCGAGCTTCCACGACGTCAGGCCGAACCCGGTCGGCGGTCACGAGCCGAGCTTCGCCTACACCGGTGACCAGGGCCCCGTGCTCGTCCGCGAGGATCAGAACACCAGCCTGAAGACGACGGACGGCTACGACGACATCACCGGCATCGGCAGCCCGTCCGAGCAGTTCATCACCTGGTTCAAGGACCACCCGACGGGACAGTGAACCGCGGTCGCGACCCGGACCGTCCCTCCCGCACCTGCCCCCGGCGCGCGCCCTGCGCCGGGGGCAGGCGCGCCCCGCGGGCCGCCTGGCTGCTCGGGCGTCGGCCCGGACAGGACAGAATGTCCCCATGACACTTCTCGCCGACCCGCATGTGCGCTTCGAGCCCGTCGTCGCCGACCCCGAGGGGCCACGGGAGCTGGTGATCCTGGGATCGACCGGTTCCATCGGGACCCAGGCCATCGACATCGTGCTGCGGAACCCCGACCGCTTCACGGTCGTGGGCCTGTCCGCCGCAGGTGGGCGGGTGGCGTTGCTGGCCGAGCAGGCGTTGCGGCTCAAGGTGAGGACCGTCGCAGTCGCGCAGCCTGAGGCGGTCGCGCCGCTCAAGGAGGCTCTTGCCGCCGCCGCGCCGAAGGGCGCGCCGCTGCCGGAGATCCTCTCCGGGCCGGACGCCGCGGCCGAGCTCGCGGCGATGGAGTGCCACTCCGTGCTGAACGGCATCACCGGCTCCATCGGTCTGCGGCCGACGCTGGCCGCGCTGCGCGCCGGGCGCGTGCTCGTGCTCGCCAACAAGGAGTCGCTGATCGTCGGCGGCCCGCTGGTGAAGGCCCTCGCCAAGCCGGGGCAGATCGTGCCGGTGGACTCCGAGCACGCCGCCCTGTTCCAGGCCCTCATGGCGGGCTCCCGCCGCGAGGTCCGCAAGCTCGTGGTGACCGCGAGCGGCGGGCCCTTCCGGGGCTGGAGCCGCGAGAAGCTGGCCGGGGTCACCAGGGAGCAGGCGCTGGCGCACCCGACCTGGGCGATGGGGCCGGTCGTGACGATCAACTCGGCGACCCTGGTCAACAAGGGCCTGGAGGTCATCGAGGCGCACCTGCTCTACGACATCCCGTTCGAGCGGATCGAGGTCGTCGTCCACCCGCAGTCCGTCGTCCACTCGATGGTGGAGTTCACCGACGGCTCGACGCTGGCCCAGGCCAGCCCGCCGGACATGCGGATGCCGATCTCGCTCGGCCTCGGCTGGCCGGACCGGGTGCCGGACGCCGCGCCGGGCTGTGACTGGACCAAGGCCGCGACCTGGGAGTTCTTCCCGTTGGACACCGAGGCCTTCCCCTCGGTCGGGCTCGCCCGCGAGGTGGGGGAGCTCGGCGGCACCGCGCCCGCGGTGTTCAACGCGGCGAACGAGGAGTGCGTCGAGGCGTTCCTGCAGGGCAGGCTGGCGTTCACAGGGATCGTGGATACGGTGGCGAAGGTCGTCGCCGAGCACGGCACCCCGGTCGGGGGAACTTCGTTGACGGTCGAGGACGTCCTCGCTGCGGAGGGCTGGGCGCGGGCCCGTGCCCAGGAGATCGCCGCAGGGTGACCGGGAACGGGGCATGATGTTGGTCGGGGTGGCCGCGGCCGCGGCCGGGATGGAACCAAGAGGAGCAGACGCACGATGACGACACTGATGACGATCCTGGGCATCGTGATCTTCGTGTTCGGCCTGCTGTTCTCCATCGCGTGGCACGAACTGGGCCACCTCAGCTGGGCCAAGATCTTCAAGGTGCGGGTGCCGCAGTACATGGTCGGCTTCGGGCCGACCATCTGGTCGCGCAAGAAGGGCGACACCGAGTACGGCATCAAGGCGATCCCGCTCGGCGGCTACATCCGGATGATCGGGATGTTCCCGCCGGGTCCGGACGGCAAGGTCGTCGCCCGCTCCAGCTCCCCCTGGCGCAGCATGATCGAGGACGCGCGCGAGCAGTCCTACGAGGAGATCCTGCCGGGCGACGAGACGCGGCTCTTCTACACCCGCAAGCCGTGGCAGCGGGTCATCATCATGTTCTTCGGCCCGTTCATGAACCTGATCCTGGCCGTGGTGCTGTTCCTGGTCGTGCTGATGGGCTTCGGCGTGCCGCAGGCCCAGCCAACGATCTCCTATGTGACGCAGTGCGTGGTCGCCAGCAACTCCAGCGCCGCGACCAGCGACACCTGCCCGAAGGGTGCCCCGGAGAGCCCGGCCGCCAAGGCGGGCCTGAAGGCCGGCGACACCATCACCTCGTTCAACGGCGTCGCCATCACCGGCTACGACCAACTGCAGAACGAGATCCGCAAGCACCCGGACGACCAGGTCACCCTCGGCGTCAGGCGCGGCGGACAGACCTTCACCGTCCCGGTGACGCTGACCAGGAACAACCTGTACGGGCTCGACTCCAACGGCAACCCGACCACCCAGATCGTCCACGCGGGCTTCCTCGGTATCCAGCCGATCACGCCGACCACGCAGCTCGGCCTCGGCGAGAGCCTGGACAAGATGACGGGCATCGCCAAGCAGGGCGCCTCCTCGATCGTCTCCCTGCCGTCGAAGATCCCCGGCCTGTGGGGCGCGGCCTTCGAGGGCAAGAAGCGTTCGCTGGACTCGCCGGTCGGCGTCGTCGGGGTGGCCCGGGTCGGCGGCGACGTGCTGGCCATGCACGCGCCTGCGAGCGCGCGGATCGCGACCATGCTGCAGCTGCTGGCCGGGCTCAACCTCTCGCTGTTCCTGCTCAACATGCTGCCGCTGCTCCCGCTGGACGGCGGCCACATCGCGGGAGCCCTCTGGGAGGCCGTGCGGCGGCAGTTCGCGCGCCTGGTCAAGCGCCCGGACCCGGGTCCTTTCGACGTGGCCAAGCTGATGCCCGTCGCCTACGTGGTCGCCGGGATCTTCCTGTGCTTCACCGTGCTGGTGATGATCGCCGACGTGGTGAACCCGGTCCGGCTTGGCTGACCCCCGGGTGACCCTCCGGCGTTGACCGGAGCGTTCAGGCGCGTCGGGTAACGTGGGGGTCGGGTGCGCCGACCGGTATGCAGCGCGCCCGGCTGGCCTGGAGTGACCCGGCAGCCACCGCCTCACTGTGGGGATTACGCAAGC
>NZ_BBPP01000083.1:13981-15867 GCF_000787835.1 Streptacidiphilus melanogenes | reverse complement strand
TGGTGGTTCGGGGCCGCCTTCCACGCGTGCGACGGGCAGGGCAGGCCGGAGCTGCGGGGCACGGCCTTGGCATCAGATGAGTGCGGCTGCAAGGGCCGCGCACCAGGGCCGCGCACCCGGCGGGGCGATCGCCTCGGCCAGGAGGCCGTCAACCGGCTGCGGTGGCGCTGCGGGGGCCCAGGAGGCGACGAACCGGCCATGCGGATCGACCCCCTGGCCGCCCTCGCCACGGTCCATACACAAGGGAAAGACTCGTGCCGTCATCCGCCTCATCCTCATCGGCTTCGGCCTCCTTGGCCCAGGCACTGTCCCCCGGGCGCCGGCGGTCGGCGGCCGCTGTGCTGTCGGCGAGCCTCCTCGTCGTCGTCATGGACATGATGATCTTGAATGTGGCCATCCCCGACCTGACCGAAGATCTGCGGCCTTCGGCCAACCAACTGCTATGGATCGTCGACAGCTACTCACTGGTCCTTGCCGGGATGCTGGTCTCGGTCAGCGCGATCGGCGACCGGTGGGGCCGCAAGCGCATGCTGCTCGCCGGGTACGCGCTGTTCGCGGCCGCCTCAGCGCTCGTGCTGGCAGCGCATTCCGCCACCTTCGTGATCGTGATCCGCTGCCTGCTGGGCCTCGGAGGCGCGATGATCATGCCGACAACCCTGTCGATGCTCCGCTGCGTGTTCCCCGACCCGAAGGAGCGCGCCACGGCGCTGGGCATCTGGGCCTCCGTCGCAGGCCTGGGCGCCGCAGTGGGACCGCTGGTCGGCGGATTGATCCTGGAGCACTTCTCGTGGCGGGCGGCCTTTGTGATCAACGTGCCGCTGATGGTCGCCGGCCTCGTAGCCGCGCACTTCCTGCTGCCCGAGTCGCGCAACCCCGCGCCCCAGCCCTGGGACTTCGTCGCGGCCGGCGAATCGCTGGCCGGCACGGTGGCCATCGTGTGGACCGTCAAGTACTTCGCGAGACAGCAGAGCTTCGGTTCGGCCCCGGGCTGGGTGGTCCTGATCGTCGCCGTGGCCCTGCTCGTCGCGTTCGCACGACGCTGCCTGCACTCGCCCAGCCCGTTCCTGGACCTGCGCCTGTTCGCCCGAGGACCGTTCACCGCCGCCGTCATTGCCGCACTGTGCTGCATGTTCGCCCTCGCCGCCGCACTGCTGCTGGCCACCCAGTGGATGCAACTCGCCGAGGGACTGAGCCCCCTCGAGACAGGAATCCGGCTCCTGCCCACGGCCCTGGCCAGCGCCGCCGCCTCCGTGCTCTCGCCCTGGCTCGCCACCAGGTGGAGCATCCGGGCCATCCTCAGCCAGTCCGTCGCTGTGGCCGCCACCGGAATGGCCCTGCCCTTCCTGTGGCCGGGCCGGATCTCCCAGGCAGCGGTCATGGCCGCCCTGGCGCTCGTCGGCGCGGGCACCGGAGCACTCGCACTGGGATCCGCCGTCATCATCTCCAGCGCCCCCGAGGAACGCGTGAGCAGTGCCGCAGCCATCGACGAACTCTCATACGACCTCGGCAGCGTCCTCGGCGTGGCGATCCTCGGCAGCCTTGCCGGGTTCCTCTACCGCACCGGCCTCGACAAGGACCGGGCACTGACCGCCCTGCCCCCACACCTCGCCGACACAGCACGCGGCTCACTCGGCAACGCCATCACCGTCGCCGACCACATCAAACAACCGGACCTGGCGAAAGCAGCAACCGCACAATTCGTGAGGTCCTTCGAAATCACAGGACTCACCGCCGGACTGTTCCTGCTCGCCGTCGCCGCTCTCGTCTTCCTCCTCATCCCCCACGACATCGACACCGCCCACCAGCACCCCTGAGCCAACGGCCGCCCTCGCCACGAACCACCCTCCCCCCAGCCAGCCGCCCGGCCCGCCGGACAAACCCCACCC
>NZ_BBPP01000083.1:0-13938 GCF_000787835.1 Streptacidiphilus melanogenes | reverse complement strand
CCCCCCAGCCAGCCGCCCGGCCCGCCGGACAAACCCCACCCCCACCCGACCGCCCCCAGCACCTGTCAACCGCACACCCAAAAAGAACACCGCCCACCACGGTCCACACGCCGACGACGCGACCCACGCCAACCGCCAACCACGGCAACCCGCGCCGCGCTGACACAAGCACAGCACAGCACTGCACAGCTCCCGGGACCGCCCCTGCCCGCTCCCCCGCCGCGCGCAGCGCCGAACCCGCGGCAGCGAATCCCAGCAGCACCCAACTGCCGCGCCCTCACCCGCGATACCGGCCCCGGGCCACCCACGCCCGATCCACGCGAACAGCCACAGCTCCCCGCCCCCACGCCCACCACCAACGCAGCCAGCCCACACCCGGACCGGCATCCGGCGCCCCCGGGTCGACAACCGACGTCCCCGGGTCGACAGCCGACGCCCCAACCCGCCACGCTCTCCCGCGAACACCGCGGGTCCACGGAACCGGCCTGGGGAATCTCCCGAGCGCCGACACGCCCCGGACCACCGCTCCACGCTCCGAGCCCACCAAGGACCCAGGTCTCCGTCGGAGACGAAGTGCAGGCCCAGCTCGCCCCTCCGGCACTCCACCGTCACGTAGACCTCCCCGGGCGGAACCGCTCGCGCGTCGGATCAGCTTGTTGATGGCCCGACGCCGGTAGTGAGCTAGTGCGCTCACTTGACAGCAGGGGCAAGCTGGTCTAGTAAGTGAGTTAGCTCACTTACTAGACCAGGGGGTGTACGCCATGGTCGCCGCGGAGTCGTTGGACGGATCAGGAGCTGTGCCGGCCGCTGGGCCGGCCGGTGAGGCGAAGGTGGAGCAGGCCGAACCGTTGGTTGGCGGTGCCGGCAGACAGCTGGCGCTCCGGTCGAGAATCGGCGTGATGACGCTGGTACTGCTCTGCGCAGTGCAGTTCCTCGACATCGTCGACGCGGCGATCGTCAACGTGGCATTGCCGTCCATCCAGCGCAGCCTGAACTTCTCCCAGCAGAACCTGCAGTGGGTGGCCAGCGGCTACATCCTGACGTACGGCGGGTTCCTGCTGCTGGGCGGGCGGCTCAGCGACCTGCTCGGTCGGCGCCGGATGCTCCTTGCCGGCCTAGCGGTGTTCGGCATCTCCTCGCTGGTCGCGGGGCTGGCCGACGGTGCGGGCCTGCTGGTTGCCGCCCGGCTGGTCCAAGGGCTCGGCGCGGCACTGATGGCCCCAGCCGCGCTGTCGCAATTGACCACCAGCTTCCGCGAGGGCCGGGAGCGCACCACAGCACTCGGCGTGTGGGGCGCGGTCAGTGGCATGGCGGCCGCGGCCGGCGTCTTCCTCGGCGGGGTTCTCGCGCAGGGGCCGGGGTGGCGATGGGTCTTCTTCGTGAATCCGCCGATCACCGTGGCCGTGGCCATCGCAGCGATCGCGCTGCTGGCCGCGGACCACGCGAGCCAGGGCACTGGAGACAGGGCCTTCGATTCCGCCGGTGCGGTCCTGGTCACCGGCGGCATGCTCGCCTTGGTCTACGGCCTGGTGCGTGCGCCGGCAATTGGCTGGGGATCTGGCCAGACTATCCTCGCCCTGGCCGGATCCGTGGTCCTGCTCCTGCTGTTCGTGCGCAACGAACGGCGCAGCAGCAACCCGCTCCTGCCACTGGCGATCTTGCGGGTGAAGGGCCTCGTCGCGGCCGATCTCACCCAGCTCATCGCCTTCGCGGGCTTCTTCTCGCTGCTGTTTTACGCGACGCTCTACATGCAGGAAGTCCTGCACTACTCACCCCTGAAGGCCGGAGCGGCCTATCTCCCGATCACCGCAGGGTTCGCCGTGGCCGGCGCCGTCACCTCGCAGCTGATCCCGCGCATCGGCACACGCCCCATCGTCACCGGGGGCTGCCTGGTTGCCGCCGTCGGGATTTTCGCCGTGTCCCGGGCTCCGCTGCACGGCTCGTATCTTGTGGATCTGCTCCCCGGCTTCATGGTGATGGCACTGGGAGCCGGGGCCGTGTTCGTGTCAATCACCGCCGCCGCGAACGCCGGTGTCCCGTCCCAGCAGGCCGGGCTGGCGGCAGGGCTGCTCAACTCCTCCCAGCAGATTGGCAGCGCCCTGGGTCTCGCGGTCCTGTCCGTCGCCGCCACCGCCCGCACCGACCAGCTGCTGGCCGCCCACGTCCCCCAGATCGTGGCGTCGGACGCCGGATACCACCGCGCGCTCCTGGTCGGCAGCATCGTGATGGCAGCCGCGGCGCTGCTCGCGCTGCGCATCAAGAACACCCGCCAGTCCGCGCCGGTCGTGATGGTCAACGCCGACCCGAAGGCGGGACTCACGCCGCGACCGTCGGCACAGCAACCGCCGAGGACCAACCGAGTCGACCCGATCGCTAAGGTTGGGCACCGAACGCCGACCAGCGTGGCACCCACGCCCAGTCCTCAAGACCGCACCAGCCGACCGGACGCATGAGATGACTGACCAACGACCCAAACGACCCGCCACCGCTTCGCGGTCGGACAAGCGCAGGCGGCTGCTCAACGCGGCGGCCCAACTGCTGCACCAGCAGGGCGTCGAGCGCACAACCCTGGCGGAGATCGCGCAGCTCGCCGCCGTTCCCACGGGCGGCGTGTACTACTACTTCAAGACCAAGGACGACGTCATCGCGGCGGTCATCGATGCGCACGCGGAGCAGATGCAGGCGGGCTTCGCGGGGATCGAGGCCGGTCACCACGACCCGAAGAGCCGCCTGAAGGCCCTGGTGCGCGAGTTCGCCGCCCAGCACGAGCTGATCGCCCAGTTCGGCTGCCCCTTGGGCACACTGTGCTCCGAGCTCGACAAGCGCGACGAAGAGCCCAGTCCCGCCGCCGACCTCATGCACCTGCCCATCGCGTGGGCGGAACAGCAGTATCAGGCACTGGGCCGCGACGACGCGCATGAGCTCGCACTGGACCTGATGGCCGCCTACGAGGGCAGCGCACTGCTGGCCAACACCATGCGAGACCCCCAGATCCTCACCAGCGCAGCGCGACGCATCGCGGCCGCCATCGACGCACTCTGATCCGGCCCAAACACCCAGACCCACCCCCCGGCCCTGTCTGGCTGGTAGGTCTGGAGGGATGAGCTGTTGGGCCAGGCTGCGCGGCTTGTGGACGGGGATCCCGCGCAACACGATCGCGCTCACGCGGATTTCACCGGGCCACGCCGCCCATGACCGGGTCGATGCCGGCCACCGCGACGGTGATGTCCGCGGCCTGCCCGCCCTCGCACATCGCGGCCACTGTCTGCAGGTTGGTGAAGCTCGGGTCGCGGAAGTGCATCCGGTATGGCCGGGTACCGCCGTCGGAGACGACGCGGAAGGCCTCCGTCACCAGCTTGAAGTGGTGGATCAGCGCCTCCATCGACTCGCCCATGAGGGTGCGAATGCAGTCCAGCAAGTTGCCCAACCCGTCCGCACCGAGCGACAGCTGCTCTGGCCACGCGATCTTCTTGTCCGCCACCATGACTGGACCTGCGCCGCCGCCCAGCTGCCGCAGGCACTGCTCGACTTTCCGCAGCGACTGCCCTATCTCGTGTGCCTGCCCACAGCAATTCGCCACCGGCCACCAGGACCAGTCCTCCCGCCCGCTGCAGGAGATAGCGGGTCCAGTCGATTCCACCGGTGTGCCACACGCCGGTCCAGCCGGACACGGCGTTTCCCGGGAGCGCGCTGCCCTTCGCCGGCGGCGCACTGTGGCAGGCGACCGCCACCGGGGACCGGCCCGGCTACGCCGCGCAGATGCTGGGCCCCTGGGTCGTCTCCGGCATCGCGGTCGGCCTCGCCCTGCCGCAGCTCACCGCCGCCGCAACCGCGGCCCTGCCGGCGCACCAGGCCTCCACGGGCTCGGGCGCGGTCAGCATGGCGCGCCAGCTCGGCATGGTGGTCGGCACGTCGATCATGGTCGGGCTGCTCGGCACGGGCCTGCCCTCGCTAGCCCGCTCCCAGCACGTCTGGATCTTCATGGCCGTCTCGGCGGCGGCTGCCGCGATCGCGCCGCTCGTCATGGGCGCCGTGCGCGGCCCGGCGCCCGAGGCGGCGACCACGCCATCGCAGGGCGTCGGCGCGGATCAGCCCCTTCCCGGCGCCCGAGATCCGCACGACCCACAGCCCACGGGTCGCCCGGCCACCTGAGAAAGCCGTTGCCCCCGCGGTGCCAGGGCCGCAGCAACGGCATTCGCACGAGGCGGGTCTCGCGCCGGCGGTGCGGGTCGGGCCGGCGCGTCAGCGGCCGGCCTGCTCCTGGACGGGCGTGTGGTCCTGCGGGACCGGCTGCAGGCGGGTGAGCAGGTCGAGTCGGCCGGTGGCGGTCAGGTCGAGCTGGCGGGCGCTGTCGAGGTCGAGTAGGCCGCTGAGCAGTCCCAGGACGCTGCGAGGCGGACCGTCCAGGACGAGGTCGGGGTCGGCCGCTCGGCCGACCTGGGTGCGGACCCGGCCCTCTCGCAACTCGATGAAGGCAAGTTCGCCGCCCGCGCACAGCTGGATGACAGCGGGCGCGGCATCCGGATCGGTGTCGGTGGTGAACCACTGCGGGGCGTAGGCGAGCCAGCGCGCCTGGAACGCGTCGTCGGGCCGTTCCTCGGTCATGAACCTGAGCCCGAAGAGCCCGAGCGCCTTCAGGACCGGCTCCAGCTCCAGGCCGGTCTCGCTCAGCCGGTACAGGGCGGTCGCGATCGGTGGGGGTGCGTCCTCGCGGGTGATCAGCCCGGCGGCCTCGAGCTCCTTCAGGCGGGACGACAGCAGATTCGCCGCGATGCCCGGCAGGCCGTTGCGCAGGTCGGTGAACCGGCACGGGCCCTGCAGAAGGAGTTCCCGGACGATCAGCAGCGTCCAGCGGTCCCCCACGACGTCGAGTGCCCGGGCGATCGAACAGTACTGGCCATAGCTCCGCATGCGCCCAGCGTACTGCATCATGTAAAGCGAGTGATAGAAAAACTAAAGCAACTGTGTCTATATTTGAACCATGACGAGAACGCCTTCGAAGCCGCTCGTGCTCACGGTGCTGCTGCTGGCTTCCTTCCTGATCAATCTCGACACCACCCTGGTCAACGTGGCACTGCCGTCGCTGACCCGTGAACTGGGCACCTCCACCTCGCAGCTGCAGTGGGTCGTGGACGCCTACAACCTGGTGTTCGCTGCGCTGCTGCTGACCGCGGGCAGCCTCTCCGACCGGTTCGGCCGCAAGGGCATGCTGATCGCCGGACTTGTGGTGTTCGGCGCGGCCAGCTTTGTCGGCGGTTACGCCGGCACTCCGGGGGGGCTGATCGCGGCCCGCGCCGTGATGGGCCTGGGCGCCGCCATGACGTTCCCGCCCACTCTCGCGCTGCTGACCGGTGTCTTCACCAGCCGCAAGGAGCGGGCTCTGTCGATCGGCCTGTGGGGCGCGACGGCCGGCGTCGCGATCGCACTCGGGCCGATCGTGGGCGGCTTCCTGCTGGAGCACTACACCTGGTCGAGCATCTTCTACATCCTCGGCCCCGCCTCGCTCGCCGTCATCGCCCTGGTCGCGGCATTCGTGCCCGCCTCCCGCAACCCGGCCGCGCACCGCCTGGACTACTGGGGACTGATCCTGTCCGGCACGTTCATGGGGCTGCTCGTCTACACCATCATCGAGGCGCCCGACCGGGGCTGGGCGTCACCGGCGTCCCTGACCGGGTTCGCGGGGTCGGTGGTGCTGCTGGCAGCGTTCATCGTCGGCGAGCGGCGAACGGAGCAGCCGATGCTGGACGTGCGGCTATTCAAGGACATGCGGTTCAGCGCCGCGAGCGCGGCGGTCACCATCGCGTTCTTCACCCTGCTCGGGTTCATCTTCCTGATCACGCAGTTCTTCCAGTTCGTCCGAAGCTACAGCCCGCTGTCCGCCGGGGTGCACCTGCTGCCGGTCGCGTTCGCCGTCGCGATCGGGTCGACGCTCGGGACCAGGCTCGCGGTGAAGGCCGGGACCAAGGTGATCGTCATGGCCGGGTTGGCCTTGCAGGCCAGCTTCTACTTCTGGGTCGCGAGCGACATCTCCCCCACCCTCAGTTACGGGGTTATCGCCGCTCAGATGGTCGTCTACGGCCTGGGCATGGGCCTGACCTCCGCGCCCGCGACCGAGTCCATCATGGGCGCCGTCGCCGCCGACCAGGCGGGCGTCGAATCCGCCGTCAACGACTCCACCCGGCTGCTCGGCGGCACCCTCGGCGTCGCGATCATCGGAAGCGTCTACGCCTCCGTCTACGGCACCCGCCTGACCAGCGTCCTGCCCCCCGCCCTGCCCCACCCGCTGGCCGAGACCACCCACCAGTCCGTCGGCGCCGCGTTCGCCGTCTCAGCCCAACTCACCGCCCACGGCCAGCCAGCCCTCGGTGACGCCGTCCGCCAAGCCGCGATCACCGCCTTCGACCACGGCCTCAGCACCGGCTGTGTCGTCGCCGCGTGCGTCGCTGTCGCAGGCGCCCTGCTCGCTGCCGCGTTCCTGCCCGCCCAACCGCCCCAGTTCCCCGCCCCCGAGCATGGTCCCGTCGAGCTGGCGGCCACCACCAGCTGAAGCATCGCTTCCCTCGACCCCTGCACGACTGCGTTCGCATCGGCCGGCCCGTCGGCGTCCGGATGACACGGAGCCGCGGTCGGCCCAGGTGCCCGTGGTCAGCGGGACACGGCGACAGGCAAGGGGCACCAGGGTCATCCGCCCCTACGCAGCCGCCCAGCGCTGCCGTATGGACCTTCGTAACGATGCGCCGGACGGCCGACGCAGCCTAAGGGTCGTCCCGTAATGAATCTCCGATGGACCGCGACAGGGTGGTCCGCCTCTGGGTGCGCTTCGCCTACGCGGCCTGCAGGAGGTTGTGCAGGCGGGCGATGCCGAGCATGGCGTGGTGGACTCCGTCGCCCTTGAGGCGGCAGTCGCGGAGGATCTTCCAGGTCTTCATGCGGGCGAATACGTGCTCGACGCGGGCGCGGACCTGCTTGTGTTCGCGGTTGTGCTCGGCCTGCCAGTCGGTGAGCTCGCCGCCGGGCGGCCTGCGGTGCGGGATCACGAGTCCAGTGCCTGGATAGCCGCCGTCGGCGATGGTCGTCGTCCGGCCGACGGCGGCCTTCGCGCCGGACTCCTCCCATGCCTTGCAGTCGTTCCGGTTGCCCGGCAGGGGTTTGCCGACCGCGACGACCAGCCGGGTGTGGGCGTCGATGACGACCTGGTGGTTGGTGGAGTACCGGTAGTTCTTCGACTTCTCGGCGATCGCGTGGTCGCGGGTGGGAACCAGGGTGCCGTCGACGATCAGCACGGTGCCCTCGCGGAACCGGCGCCGGGGCTTGAGTGCGAGCAGCGGCCCGACGTGGTCGATGATCCGGCCGGCCGCCGACTTGGACACCCCGAACAGCGGCGCGAGCTGCCGCAGCGTCAGGTTTGTACGCCAGTAGGCGGCGACCAGCAGGACCCGGTCCTCCAGCGGCAGACCCCACGGGCGGCCCCGGCGCACCATGTCGGCCCCCTCACGGCGGAGCATCGTGACCAGCTTCTGGAATTCGCGCGGACCCAGCCCGATGAACGGGCCTATCCATGACGGCTCCGACGCCGTGATCACACCAGCCACGCGGTGATCATCTCAGTTGCAGCCTTCCCCACCCGTGGCCGATCCTGTGCGTTCGGTCGACGAGGAGTATGTGGTGGGACTTGTTCTGTTTCCCGGAGACGACAACACGGACAGCCCGGACATCTGCTGGTCGTACACCGGCTTCGGGATGTTCCGGGAGTGGCTGGCCAACATCGAGGGCTTCACCCTCGACGAGATGCAAGGCTTCGGGGGGAAGCGTGCCTGGAGTGACGTTTCCACGACGCTGGCACCACTCCTCGACCACTCGGATTGTGACGGCCCCGATCTCACGCCGACGCAGTGCGCTGCGATCCTGCCCCGTCTCAACGAGATCGCAGCGATGGCGCAAGACCCGGGCGATCCCATCTGGCAGCGCCGCATCGAGGACGTCCGCCAACTCGTAGTCGTCCTGCAGGTCTGCATCGAGAAGGACGTGGACCTGCTCTTCGGCTGACCGCCAGTCGACGCCCCTCCTTGTTCAACCGCTATACGGGACAGCCCTTAGGGGCCACCGGAAGGCGAGCCTGGACGTGTCGGATCTGTCAGACGAAGAAGAAGCGCGCGGCGGCTTCGGCGGGCGTAGTTCCTTGGCGACGTCCGGGGACGTCGTGGACGGCGGTTGCGCCCTCAGAGCGCAGTTGGTCTGCGGCGGCATGTCGGGCCATGATCGCGGCGTAGGCGCGGACGTCTGTGGCGGTGATGTCAGTGCGGCCTCGTCCCGCGTGCTGCTGGAGAAGATCGGTGACGTCCGGGTCGAATCGCAACATGGTCACCGGGCTGTTGAAGCGCCTGGCGATGGCGATGAGTCGTGCGCGCGCTTGGGGGGTGACGTTCGTGGACTCGGCGACCGCGCTGTGTCCGGAAGCGAGCCTGGCGACGATCCTGCGGTCACGCTCCTCGAAGATCCGAGCGTCTGCCGCTTCGGAGTCCGCTTCTGCGGGTGAGGTGCCGAAGAGCTCTGCGCGGATCTCGTCGCTGGATACCACGGCTTCCTCCTCGATCTGCCGACTCGCGATCAGTGCCCGCACGAAGCTGGTCTTGCCCGAGGCTGGCGGTCCGACGAGGACGACCAGGCCCGCCAGCACTCGGATCAGCCCGGAAGCGCCGGGTGCGGGAGTGTTGAGGTAGAGATTGCCGGCGCAGTCGAGGGCTTCTTCAGGGGAGCCGGCGGGCAGTCCGTTGGGCAGGATGTTGTCCTGGTAGCTGTCATTGCTGGCCAGGTAGAGAGCGAAGCTCCAGGTGTGCAGCATGCCGGTGAACCGCAGGCGGCACAGCCGGATGGTCTGCTCGCCAGGCAACTCGGCATCCACGTAGGCGAATCCGGCGCGGAACCGGACCGTGATGGCGTTCACCTGTGGCCAGCGCCCGCAGGCGTGACGGTTCAGGCGCTGGCGCAGGTGGTGCTGCATCGAGTCCGGCGGGTTCTTCGGCACGGCCCCATCCTGCCGAGTGCGGGCGTGGGCTCGCCATGATCTTGGTCGTGAAGGGTGGGCAGCGGGCGGGGACGGCGGTCGCGGTGGTGCTGGTGACCGAGGTCCGCGAGCGGTTGATGAGGACGTCGGTTTCGGCGAGGTCGGAGGCGCGGGCGATGCTGCGGGCCCGAATCGTGCTCGAGGCGGCGGACGGGCTCGCCAGCGGAGCGATCGCGCGGGAGCTGGAGGTCAGCGTGAACACGGTGCGTAAGTGGCGCGGCCGATTCGCCGTCCTGGGCGTTGCCGGGCTGCGGGACGCCGAACGGTCCGACAGCTTCCACGAGCGACCGACCATGACACACCGCACAGCAGCGGACGATGAGTCTGGGAGGGCAACGGTGTTACAACCTGCAGAGAAGGTGTCCCAGGAGAGGAGGGGTGGCTGGATGACCGATTCGGTGCTGGTCCGGGCCCGGCTGGGAGACAGCGACGCCTTCGCCGAGCTCACTGACCCCTACCGTCAGGACCTCCAGGTGCATTGCTATCGGATTCTTGGCTCGTTCCACGACGCCGAGGACTTGCTCCAGGAGACGCTGCTGTCAGCCTGGCAGGCACTCGATCGCTTCGACGGGCACTCGCTTCGGGCCTGGCTCTACCGCATCGCCACCAACCGTTGTCTCAACTACCTTCGTGACGGTACGCGCCGGCATCGGGACGCCAAAGTGGTCGATCCATCCTCTTTGTCTGCCGGTTTGGTGCACTCTGATGTGCCCTGGTGGCTGGAGCCGTACCCCGATGCCCTCGTCGCGCATGTCGAGACGAGTCCCGAGGCTCGGTTCGAAGCCAGGGAGTCGATCGCCCTTTCGTTCGTGGCCGGGCTCCAGCGTCTTCCGACCCAGCAACGCGCCGCTCTTGTCCTACGCGATGTCCTGGGATTCTCGGCGGCCGAGGTAGCCGAGATGATCGGCTCGACTCGAGCGTCAGTGAACAGTGCGCTCCAGCGGGCACGCGCTGCCTTTGTGCCCTCCCGAGATCGCGATCAGGTGGCCCTTCCGCGCTCGAGCCAGGAGGCGGAGACGGTGGAGCGCTTCGTCGACGCGCTCGAAGACGGAGATGTCGAACGCATCGTCGCGCTGCTCACCGATGACGCGAGGTTGACCATGCCTCCGGAGCCCTTTGAAATGCGAGGTTCGCGCGCCATCGCGGACTACCTCATCCGCGTCTGGGGCGACGGGGTCACGGTGGTCTCCACCCGGGCCAACGGCTCCGCGGCGTTCGGCTACTACGGTTGGGATCCGGACGCCGACGTGTATCGAGCGACCGCGATCATGGTGGTGTCGGTCGCCAGGCAGCGCGTGTCGTCGCTCGCGAAGTTCGGGGACAAGAGCCTATTCGCGGCCTTCGGCCTCCCGGGGACCATCAGGAAGACTCGGCCGGCGGCGGAATAGCGGGCCGCTCCGACGCTGCTTCACAAGCCCAGCAGGGGCTCTACGAGCTTCAGGTTGGCCGCCGTGTCCACCGCGATCACCTGACCCGGGCGAGTCTCAGGTCGGCAGTGCCTTGGACTGCAGCGATGAATCTGACGTTCGCACGGTGTTCTAACTGGTGGAAGCGGATCGCCTGAGCCGGCGATCGGCACGGCCCTCCAGTTCTTAGGGATACCGACGATGCGCAAGTCAGCCGGGAGTTCGCCGCAGGTCCGCAGGCCGCTCGCAGGTGTGTTCGCCGTATGGCGGACCGGGCTGTCGGGGCCTGTCCTTGTCCTTCAAGCCGGCACCGCACTCAACTATTTCGGCACGGGACTGATCGCCCCCTTCGAGATCATCTACCTGCACCAGTTTCGCGGCTTCTCCACGGCGACGGCGGGGCTGGTGCTGGCGGCGGTCATGGGCACGGCGGCGATCGTGACGCTCCCGTCGGGGGCGCTGCTCGACCGTTTCCGCGCGAAGCCGCTGCTGATCGTCGGGAGTCTCGCGAGCGCGGTGGGCTATGCCGGTTTCGCGTTCGTCGACCGTCCCTGGCAAGCCTTCGGCTGCTCGGCTGTCGGCGGCGCCGGCTTTGGGCTTGCGCAGACCGCCGGTCAGGTTCTGACGCTGACCCTGGTGCCGGCGCGGCAGCGCGCCGCCTCGATCGCGCTGCGCCGGGTCGCTGGCAATTTCGGCATGGGCATCGGCGCGACCGTGGCCGGCCTCATCGTCGCGTCCGACAGTCATCTGCGCGCGTTCCAGGGGCTCTACCTGTTCGACGGCGTCACCTTCGCTGTATTCGCGCTGATCTTGCTCGTGGGGATTCCGAATCTTCGTCATACGAAGGCTGCGCCGGCCATCGAGAAGGGCACGGGGTTCCGAGCCGTGGCTGGTGATCGCCTGCTGCTGCTGCTGATCGCCTCGAACGTCGTGCTCGTCATGGTCGGCGGCGCGTTCTACGGCGACATCCTCGCACCGTTCGCGGTCGCACACACCCGCGTCGGGCCGGGCCAAATCGGCCTCGTCAGGTTCCTCAACACTGCCTTCATCGTCGTTGCGCAGGTTCCGGCCACCCGGGTGGTCAAGCGGATGCGACGCACCCACGCTCTGGCGGCGACCAGTGGGCTGTTCGCGATCGGCCTGCTCGCGGTCCTGCTCGCACCGCTGACGCGCTCGACCCTGACCGCAACGAGCATCTTGGCCGGGGTCGCCATCGTGATCGCGATTGCCGAATGCGCACAGTTCGTCGTGCTTGGCCCCCTCGTCGCCGACCTCGCGCCGCCCCATCTGCTCGGCCGCTACATGTCTCTCTACGGCCTGAGCTTCATGGTGGGTGTGGCGCTCGGACCTGCGGTCGGCGGCGCACTGCTCGACACTTCACCCGATGTCGTCTGGTGGGGAGGCGCGTTGGCGCTCGCATTGACCGGGGTCGGCTTGCTGCGACTCGGCGACCGAATCCCAGACCCGCTCCACCAGCTGCCGACAACTCCCACGCCTACCCCGGAGCAAGAGCCCGCGTGACGGTGCCGGGCACGAGAACCTCACCGCCCACGGCCTGGTCCTGGAGTTGCTCACTGGGCCCCTGCCCGGCATCTACGACGGGCAAGTTGCCGTTCGCGTTCTTCGCCGCGATGGCGGGTCAGCGGCGTGGTGTGGTCTTGGCCCTGCCCTTCCGGGCGCAAGTCCTGACCAGACGGGGCCTGGTTCGCGGGTGGCGCGTCGCCGCCGGCCAGGACCACGCAGCACTGGCCGGTCACCGCAGGCCCCCGGGCTCGCCCGCGGCTGGGGAGGCCAGCCGATCCGGCTCGGCTCCGGCCAGTGCACCTCCAGGCCGGCGAGGAAGGCCTCCGGGTCGGCGGCCAGCGCCTTGCAGCAAACCGATCATGCCAGAAGTGGCCAGCCACTTCTAACGTGCCTGAACAGGGCCATGGCCAGGCGGCGCAACCGCTTCGGCCCGCCTGCTGCCCGGGGCGCCCTGGACGGCGGTAGGGCGAGGGTGCCTGAGCAGGAAACGAGGTGCCCCGATGTCCGCGCAGCCGATCCACGGCGCCCACCACGCGCCGATCGCGCGCACCCAGAACGCGGTCGCCGCCGCCCTGCCCGCCGGACCCTGGATGGACTTCTACCGCGAGATGGGCGAGGCCACCCCGGAGGTCTCCGCCCACGCGGGTTTCCGCCTGCGCTGCCTCGTAGCGGGCGGCGACCTGAAGGTCCCCCAGCCGGTCGGGCTGCGGCGGCAGCACCTGCTGCACCTGCTCCGCCACGGTGCGCACCGTCTCCAGTCGCCGGCGCTGGTAGGTGGCCAGCCAGTTGACCACCACCGCCACCAGGCCCGCGGCGCTTACGTCCAGGGCTCTGCGTTGCCCACCGGCTGCCCCAGCCGACCCCGAACCGCTGCCAGGCAAACCGTCGCCGACACCGCGCCCAACACCAGCAGGGCCCTGCCGAACGGCAGCAACGCCCCCGCCGCCACGCAGCCGGCCGCCAGGAGCGGCCCGCCGGCGTATTCCGGCGGGGCGACGACGCCGATGACGATCGCGGTCGCAACGACGATTGCCGGCGCCCAGCGGACCCGGTCCGGCCAGGTGGATTGTCGGGGTGTCATCTCCGTCGATTATTGATCAAACCTGGGCAGAAGGACGCCACCTCACTGTTTGCGTCGTGGCGCTCTCGCCCTCATGGTGAGTGCGCCCCCGACTCCGACACGAGGTACCTCGGCAGTGGCCGCTCGGGGGAGTCGACCGTCCGCATCCGGCGGTGGCAGCGTCACTGGAGGCGAAGGTCTACTCCGGTCAGTGGCCGACCAAGGAGGGGACACATGAACAGGCGTTCCCCGCTTTCTCCGTAGTACGCGAGGTACCAGGCGCTCTCGCTGGTGGACGGGAAGGGGATTTCCGTCGGTTCCAGCAGGCGCACCGTCCAGGTGCCGGGAGCGAGACTCCACCACTGGAACCTGCAGGGGTGCCGCTCGCCGATCCGCTGGTACCGCTCGTCCAGCAGGGCGACGAAGCCCGAGACAACTATCAACGCACTCACAGAATCAGACAGTACGTCGAACACAACTTCCCATCACGACCTTTCGGGGTGCCTGGGGCCTCGTCGTCCGATCGCGTGCGGACAGCGACGCTGGCTGCCGGGTGGGAGGGATGGGAAGCGATGTGTGACACTGTCCCGGCCCGGCGGTGGTGCCGGGGACGGGATACCGCTGGGGGGCGGCTTCTTCGGGGCCCTCCCGCGCCCGCTGAAGGGAACGGCACGGTGCTGGGGGGCGCAGTGGATCGCTGGCAGGCGGGGGAAGCGGACGGGCCGGGCGGACAGGGAGGCGCGAAGGCCGGACTGTCCACGCGGCTGGTGGCCGGTGTGGTCGAGCAGTTGGAGGAGCTCGTGCACAGTGTGGAGGATTTAAGGGTGGCTGCGGGCCTGTCTCTGGGGCGGGCCGAGGAGTTGCGAAGAATGCTCAGCGATTGC
>NZ_BBPP01000084.1 GCF_000787835.1 Streptacidiphilus melanogenes | reverse complement strand
GCCCCCTCCACCGGCCCCGCCGGCGCCACCGGGGCCACCGCCCGCCAGCTGCCCCCCGGCTCCCGCGCCTCCGGGCAGGCCGCTGGCGACGCCGATGTCGCCGCCCGCGGTGTTGCCGCCGATGCCTCCGCGGCCACCGGATCCCGGGGTGGCGTTGGTCGCTCCCGTGCCGGCGACACCGGGACCGCCCCCGCCGTTCAGTGGCGCGCCGTCGCCGTTGGTGCCGCTTCCGCCGTTGCCGCCGCCACCGGCGCCGCCTCGGCCGCCCGTGTGGTGGTAGACGGAGTTGTTGAAGGCCGCGCCGTTGCCGCCGCCACCGCCGCCACCCCCGGCGACGACGATCCGGCCGAGGACGCTGAACCCGAACTGGCCGGTGCGGACGTCCGACGCTCCGCCTCCGCCACCGGCGTCGCTGGTGTCGGTGCTGCCGCCGGCGCCTCTGCTGCCGACCGCGCCGCCGTTGAACCCGCCGGCGAGGAGGCCGCCCGCGCCGCCCACGTTGACCTGCAGGACCTGGCCGGGGGTGACCGACACGGTCGTGGCCACCCGCGCACCGAAGCCGCCGACGTTGCCGCTGCCACCGCCGACGCCTGCGCCGGCACCGCCGTGGGCGCCTTCGACGATGAGGGTGAGCGAGGTGACCCCGGCGGGCACGGTGAAGGTGTCGCTGCCGGAGCGTTCGTAGAGGCATGACCTGAACGTCCCGATGTCCACCGGGGCGCCGTTGCCGCAGGGGGCGGCGGCCGAGGCCGGGCCGACGGTTGCGATCAGGCCGGCAGGCGCCAGGGTCACGGCCGTGATCACCGCGCACACCGGCCTCCGCCGGCGTCGACGGGGACCGGACGGCACGGGGCCGGTGTGCGTGTCGGCGGTGTGCGTGTCGGCGGAACGGGCGTCATCGGCCCGAGGGCGCCGCAGGGTTGTGCGACCGTCATCCATGACGGGTCTCCGCTCTCGTAGAGGAAGATCGGCAGCGGGTCTGCCTTCCGTCACTGTGGATCAGGCAGCCGAAGCCACCGGTCGCTTGCGAACGGACACTCCGTCGATTCACACCGGCGGTCCCCGAGCCGGGACCGCCGCCGACAGGCATCCGACTACGACGGGCGACCGGAGCCGGGGCGGGTGCCTGTCGCGGCCCCCTCCGCGTACAGCTCGGAGATCAGAGCGACGGCCTCGGCCGTGGCCGGGTGGGGGTCGCGGCGCGGCCAGACGACGTGGACCGGGACCGGCGCGGTTCCGCGCAGTGGCCGGAAGGCGATGCCCTCGCGGCGGTACTGCGTCGCGGTGCTCTCGGGGGTGATGCCGATGCACCGGCCGGTGGTGATGGCGGCGAGCCAGTCGTCGATGTCCTTGGTGTAGCTCAGCGTCGGCCGGTCGCCGGTGGGCCAGAGCTCGGGTGTGGTGGTGCCCGTGCGGCGGTCGACGACGACGGTGCGGCCGCGGGTCTCGTCGAGGCCGACGGACCGGCGCCTGGCCCACGGGTCGTCCGTGGCGACGGCCACCACCCGCCGTTCGAGTCCGACGACCGTGCTGGCGAAGCGCTGCGCGTCGACGGGCCCGCGCACGATCGCGAGGTCGCACACGCCCTCGGCCAGCCCGCCGGTGGAGGTGTTGGTGCGGATCAGCTGCAGCTCGACCTCCGGGTGCGCGGCGGCCCAGCGGCGCTGGAAGGCGGCGGTGTGATGGCCCATCGCGGACCAGGCGTGGCCGATCCGCAGCCTGGTGTGGCCGGTGGCGACCTCGCGCATCAGGGTGTCCACCTCCGCCAGCAGGTGGCGGGCGCGGCCCAGCACGAGCGTGCCGGAGGGCGTGAGCGCGACGCTGCGGCTGGTGCGGTGCAGCAGCCGCACGCCGAAGACGGCCTCCAGCCCGGCCAGCGTGCGCGAGACGGCGGCCTGCGAGACGCCGAGCTCCAGCGCGGCGTCGGTGAAGCTCCCGGTGTCGACGATGGCCACCAGGCAGCGCAGCTGCTTCAGCTCGATGTCCATACGCTCAGCGTATAGCTGGATGCGCGCATGCATTTTGCGCATCCACCGGGGCGGCCCATGCTGCGGGTATGACGACCTCTTCAACGTCCGACGCCCAGGCGTCTCTTGACCGGGCGGACGCGGGCCGACGGGTGGGCGCGGCTCCGGCCTCCGGCATCGTCATGATGGTCGGCAGCGCCCTGTCGAACCAGCTCGGCGCGGCCACCGGCGCGCTCGCCTTCCCGGCCATCGGGCCGGCAGGGGTGGTCGCGGTGCGGCAGTGGGTGGCCGCGGTCGTGCTGCTGGCTGCGGGACGGCCGCACGTGCGGCGGTTCACCTGGCGGCAGTGGTGGCCGGTGCTGCTGCTGGCGCTGGTCTTCGCGACGATGAACCTGACGCTCTACACGGCCGTCGACCGCGTCGGCCTGGGCCTGGCCGTGACCCTCGAGTTCGTCGGCCCGCTGACGGTCGCCCTGGCCGCCTCCCGCCGCCGCACCGACCTCGTGTGCGCGCTGGCCGCCGGCGCTGGGGTGGTGTGCCTGCTGCGCCCGAAACCGACCACGGACTACCTGGGCCTGGGCCTCGGCCTGGCTGCAGCGGCCTGCTGGGCGGCGTACATCCTGCTCAACCGCCTGATCGGCGCCCGCATCCCGGGCGCCGAGGGCCCGGGCGCGGCGGCCGCGCTCTCCGGGCTGCTCTACCTGCCCGTCGGCGTGCTGGTCTTCACCCGACACCCGCTCACGGCCCAGGCGCTGGCCTGCGCGTCGGCGGCCGGAGTGCTCTCGTCGGTGGTGCCGTTCCTCGTCGACATGCTGACGCTGCGCAAGGTCCCCACGCAGTTCTTCGGGGTCTTCATGAGCGTCCACCCGGTCATGGCCGCCCTGGTCGGCTGGGTCGTCCTCGGCCAGCGCCTCCCCCTGGCCGACTGGCTCGCCATCGCGGCGATCGTCGCCGCGAACACCACCAGCGCACTCGCCGCCGGGCGGCGGGGGCGCGGCTGAGCCGGGCGCCGGGGCGGCCGGTTGCTCCCACCCTCGGCCCATTTATTTTACGAGTGAAACACTTGCTAAACTATCCGCATGCTCCAGAACCCCGCCCTCCCGCTGCGCGGCTCGCTGCGGCTGCGGCCCGCCGTCGGGCCGTGGCATCGGCCCGCGTTCAGTGTGGCCGTGGCCACCGGGCTGCCGAACCTGCTGCTGCTCGCGCTCGGGCGGCTGGACCTCGTGCCCTACACGTCCGCCGGGACGATGTGCGCCCTGTTCGCGCACGCGCTGCCCTACCGGGAGCGGGCTCGGACGCTGGTGTGGGTGGTCGCCGGGATGGCGGCGAGCGTCGGGGTGGCGCTGACGGCCGCGTCGCTGACGCGCTCGGCGGTGGTGCTGGTGGCACTGGCGGCGCTCATGGCCGGACTGCAGAAGCTGCTGTGCGACGCGACGCGGCTCGGGCCGCCCGGGAACGTGATCTTCACGTTCGTGACCGCGTCGGCGTTCTTCCTGCCGCACCAGCGACTGGACGCGGTGCCGGTGCGTCTCGCACTGGTCGCCGTCGGCGGACTGGTGGCATGGCTCGTCTGCCTGGCGCCCGCACTGGTGCGCGCGCACGGCCCGGCGCTCACGCTCGCCCGGCCCCGGAAGCCGCGGCCGCTGCGCGTGCACCTGCCGCTCGCCTCCCGTGTGGCACTGGGCTGCGCGCTGGCCGGATGGGCCTCACTGGCCGCCGGGGTCGGGCATCCGTACTGGGCGGTCGTCACCGCCGCCGCGGTGCACCGCGCCAACACCAGCGTCTCCTTCCAGCGCGCGTGGCAGCGCACCGTGGGGAGCCTGCTCGGCCTGCTGGTCTTCTCCGTCGCCGTGCCGCTCACCCACCTCCCCGCCGTCGGCGCGCTGCTCGCGCTGCTCTTCGTCGCCGCCTGCCAGGTCGGCGCGGAGGCGACGATCACCCGCAACTACTGGCTCGGGCAGGTCTTCGTGACGCCGATGGCGCTGCTTCTGGTGAGCCTCGGCAGTACCGAGCCCGTCGGCACGCTCGTCGGCGACCGGTGGCTGGACACCCTGTTCGGGGCGGCGCTCGGCATGGCGGCGGCGTTCCTGGTCACCAACCGTCGTGCCGGGGAGCGTCTGACGACCGCGCTGCACCAGGCGCGGGCCGCCCAGCGGCTGGCGCTCACGGGGCCGGTCGGCGGCGACGCGCACACCCGGCTCGCCGACACGCTCCACGAGCTGCGAGAATCCGCCGACGGCCATGCGGGAGAGTGGTGGCAGCGACCGGTTCCGCTGCAGGAGGTGGCACAGGTGGAGCAGGAGGGGCACCGGATGCTGGCCCTGCTGACGGAGCGGCAGGCCGCGCATGTCTGAGGAACAGCGCCGCCGCGAGACCCGGGAGGACATCGTCACCGGCATCATGCGCCAGTGGCGGCAGGTCCACCCGGAGCTGGACCTGGAGCCGATCGGCGTGATCGGCCGGATCAACCGCTGCGCGGCGCTGCTGCAGCAGGCCGCCGACGCGCAGTTGCAACCGCAGCAGCTCACCCGCGCCGAGTTCGACCTGCTCGGCACGCTGCGCCGCTCCGCCCGGCCGCTGACGGCCGGCGAGCTTGCCCGCGAGACCTTCGCCTCCGGCGCGGCCGTCACCAAGCGGCTGCGGCGGCTGGAGCAGCAGGGCCTGGTCGAGCGGCGCACGGACGCACGCGACCGCCGCGTCGCCCGGCTCACGCTCACCGACGCGGGCCGCGAACTCGCCGACCGCACCCTGCCCGAGCAGCTGGACCGCGAGCACGCGCTGCTGTCCGGGCTCCCGCCCGAGCACCGCGCGGAGCTGGCCGAGCGTCTGGGCGAACTGCTGCTGCATCTGGAGGGGAGCATCCCGCACGTTCCGCACGCCGCGGGCTGATCTCCGAGATTTTTCCGCGCATCTCGTCGAGGATGTCGAAAACGCCGGGCGTGCTTCTACCTACCCGTGAGAGCCCCCCACCGGGGCGGGTACGACGAACGAGGAGCGGAACGATGAAGTACATGCTGCTGATGCAGTTCAGCGAGAAGAACGTCGACTTTCCCAAGATCGACGAGTGGAAGCCGGAGGAGGTCCAGGCCCACATCCGCTTCATGATGAAGACCAACACGGCGCTGTCCGAGGCGGGTGAGCTGGTCGACGCCCAGGGCCTGGCGATGCCGGAGACCGCGAAGATCGTCCGCTCGCACAGCGGCGGTGCGCCCGTGGTGACCGAGGGCCCGTTCGCGGAGTCGAAGGAGTGGGTCGCCGGCTGGTGGATCGTGGACTGCGAGAGCGAGCAGCGCGCGATCGAGATCGCCGCGGACGTCTCCGCCGCGCCCGGCCCCGGCGGGCTGCCGCTGAACATGCCGATCGAGGTGCGCCAGGTGATGGCCGGGCCGCCCGCCGAGCTGTGAAACGGCGCACCGACCGAACCGAGGTGACCGAAGCCCTGTGACCGCGCTCGAACCCGACGTCGAGGACCTGCTGCGCACGCTCGCGCCGCAGGTCGTCGGCGTGCTCACACGCCGCTGGGGCGACTTCTCCGCCGCCGAGGACGCGGTCCAGGAGGCGCTGCTCGACGCCGCCTCGCAGTGGCCCGCCGAGGGGGTTCCGCACAGTCCGCGCGGCTGGCTGGTCCAGGTCGCCGGACGCCGGATGACCGAGCAGGTCCGCAGCGAGCAGGCCCGCCGTCGGCGCGAGGAGCTGGTGGCCGGGCAGGTCCCGGACGACCGCCGCGCGGCGCCGGGGGCGGATGCGGACGCGGTGGACGGCAGCGGGCGGGACGACACGCTCACGCTGCTCTTCCTGTGCTGCCACCCTGTCCTGTCGCCCGCCTCGGCGATCGCGCTGACGCTGCGCTCCGTCGGCGGCCTGACCACGGGTGAGATCGCCCGCGCGTTCCTGGTGCCGGAGTCGACGATGGGGCAGCGCATCAGCCGGGCCAAGCAGTCGATCAAGAGCTCGGGCGCGCGGTTCCGGATGCCGGACGCGGCCGAGTGGCCGGCCCGGCTGGACGCGGTGCTGCACGTGCTCTACCTGATCTTCAACGAGGGCTACGCCAGCAGCAGCGGCTCCGAGCTGCGGCGGGTCGAGCTCTCCCGGGAGGCGATCCGGCTCACCCGGGGCGTGCACGCGCAGCTGCCGGGCGATCCGGAGGTCGCCGGACTGCTCGCGCTGATGCTGCTGACCGAGGCCCGCGGGCCCGCCCGGACCGGCCCGGACGGCGAACTCGTCCCGCTCGCCGAGCAGGACCGCACCCGTTGGGACCCGGACGCGATCGCCGAGGGCGTCGCGCTGATCACCGCGGCCCTGCCGCGCGGACCGGTCGGCCCGTACCAGGTGCAGGCGGCGATCGCGGCCGTCCACGACGAGGCCCCGACGGCGGCCGAGACGGACTGGCCGCAGATTCTCGCCCTGTACGGGGTGCTCGCCCGTCTCTCCGACAACCCGCTGATCACGCTGAACCGCGCCGTCGCCGTCGCCATGGTCGAGGGCCCGGCGGCCGGGCTGGCGCTGCTCGCCGATCCCCCGCCCGCGCTGGCCGGACACCACCGGCTCCACGCGGTCCGCGCCCATCTGCATGAGCTCGCGGGCGAGCGCGAGGCCGCCGTCGCCGACTACCGCACGGCCGCCCACCGCACTGCGAGCCTGCCCGAACGCCACCACCTCACCCTCCGCGCCGCACGGCTCGCCGCGCAGGACCCACCGCACACGCAGGACGCGCCGACCCCGGGGCCGGGCGCCTGACCGGCGACGTCACCAGTGCCGCTGCACGCTCGCCTTTCCGCCCGTCACCAGGCTTGCCGGCGGGACGTCGTCGGCCACGACCGCGCCGGCGGCGACGACGGCGTCGCGGCCGATGCTGACGCCGGGCAGGATCGTCGCGCCCGCACCGATCCACACGTTCTCCGCCACGTCGATGGGCGCGCCGGTGAGGTACAACCGGCGCTCCTCCGGATCGACCGGGTGGCCGCTGGTGATGAAGGTGACCTTCGGGCCGACCATGACGCGCTCGCCGAGCCGGATGCCCGCGTAGTCCAAGAAGGTGCAGTTCTGGTTGATGAAGACGCGCTCGGCGAGGTCGAGGCCCAGGCCGTGGTCGGTGTAGAAGGGCGGGTAGATCGTGACGCGCGGGGGCAGCGGCCTGCCCAGGATCTGTTCGAACAGCTCCGCCTTGCCCGCTTCGTCGTCGAAGGGCAGGACGTTCAGGCGGGAGGTGAGCTCGGTGACCCGCAGCACCCGCTCCGCCATGGCGTGGAACTCGGCACTGTGGATCCGCATGAGCCGGTCGCTGGACATGCCCCGATCCTAGGCCGACGGCCGCGGCTCCTCGGAGTCCGGCCGCGTCGTCGCCCGCCGGGCGGGCACCCCGGTGCGCACACGACCGATGCCTGCCGCTAGCCTGCTCCGCGACCGCCGGCGGGGGCCGGCGGCGGGAGCCGAAACGGGGGGTCGAGGCGATGAGGCGGCGCTGGGTCAAGGTGCTGGCGATCGTGGTGGTGGTGCTCGCGGTGCTGGGCACGGTGGTGGACCGGCTGGCGGACAACTACGCCGAGCAGCAGGCGGCGCAGCTCGCACAGCAGAAGTACGGCTACGGCCAGGGGACGACGGACGGCTACACCCATGTCGCGATCGACGGCTTCCCGTTCCTGACACAGGCGCTGAGCGGACAGCTGGACCACGTCACGCTGGACGCAGGCAACTTCACGCTCGACACCTCCGAGCATCCGCAGGGCGGCTACCTGAACGTACGGCGGCTCACGCTGGACCTGCACGACCTGCAGGTGACCTCGCTGACCGCTCGCAGCGCGCAGGCCCAGCTGGTCACGGGTGATCTGACGCTCTCGTACCAGGACCTGTCGGGCGTGGTGACGCGGCTGATGTCGCGCGGCGGCGCGCTGACCGTGGGCCCGGCTCCGGGTTCGAACGAGCAGGAGGCGCGGATCCGGGTGACCGGCGCGTGGGACGGGCGGCAGGTGGACGCCGTCGGCAGTCTGCTGGCGCAGGGGGACGAGATCGAGATCCAGGTGCCCGGGGTCGGCCAGGGCTCCTACGACTACCCGGTCACCCTGCCCTCCGGCGTGGGCTTCGACGCGGCGACCTCGACCGCGACGGGCGTGGACGTTCACCTCGTCGGCCATCAGGTGCTGCTGGGCTCCTCGGCCTACGGGCGCTGACGCGCGTCTGCCGCCGACCGGATTCCGGTCGGATTCCGGTCGGCGGCGGGCGCAGTGAGGCGAAGTCAGATGTCCAGCGTGACGTCGTAGTTGCGCAGCCAGGTGTCGAGGGCGAGCACGACCTCCGCGGAGTTGCGCAGGTCCGGGCCGGGCGCGTCGGCGACGGCGTCGGCGGTGGCGCCGACGTCGAGCAGGTCGCGGACCGGGGCGTCGCGGTCCGCGAGGAGCGCGCGAAGGTCGCCGCGCAGGACCTCCGCGTAGCCGGGGTCCTGGGTGGAGGGGTAGGGACTCTTGACGCGCTCGGCGACCACGTCCGGCAGCACGTCGCGGGTGGCGGCGCGCAGCAGGGACTTCTCGCGGCCGTCGAAGGTCTTCATCGCCCAGGGGGCGTTGAAGACGTACTCGACCAGCCGGTGGTCGCAGAACGGCACGCGGACCTCGAGGCCGGTCGCCATGGAGGCGCGGTCCTTGCGGTCGAGCAGCGTCTGGACGAAGCGGGTCAGGTGGAGGTGGCTGATCTCCCGCATCCGGCGCTCGTGGCCGCTCTCGCCCGCGAGGCGCGGCACCTCGGCGATGGCCTCGCGGTAGCGGGCCTGCTGGTAGCCGGGGACGTCGATCTTGCCGAGCAGACCGGGGGCGAGCAGCGCGTCCCGGCCGATGGTGGTGCTCTCGGCGGCGAAGCCGCGCTCGATGGCCCACAGCCACGGGAAGGTGCCGGCGCCGACGGCGGCGGGGTCGTGGAACCAGGAGTAGCCGCCGAAGATCTCGTCCGCGGACTCGCCGGACAGGGCCACGGTGGTCTGCTCCCGGATGGCGCGGAACAGCAGGTAGAGGGAGGTGTCGCCCTCCCCCAGCCCGATGGGCAGGTCGCGGGCGAGCAGGACGGCGTCGCGGTGCTCGCGGTGGGTGAGGTCGGCCGTGTCCAGCACGATGTCGCGGTGGTCGGCGGCGACGTGCTCGGCGAGCGCGTGGGCGTAGGGGCCGTCGGGTGTGGCGCGCAGCGCGTCGGGACGGAAGTTCTCGGTCTGGCCGACGAAGTCGACGGCGAAGGAGCGCACCGTCCCGTGCCCGCTCTCGCGCAGGGCCTTGGCGGCCAGCGCGGTGACGGCGGAGGAGTCCAGGCCGCCGGAGAGCAGCGTGCACAGCGGCACGTCCGCGATGAGCTGGCGCTCGACGATGTCGTCGAGCAGCTCGCGCACGTGGCGGATCGTGGTGTCGAGGTCGTCGGTGTGCTCCTTGGCCGTGAGCGCCCAGTAGCGGCGCTCGGTCAGGCCGCCACGGCGTACCCGCAGGGTGTGGCCGGGGCGCAGTTCGTGCATGCCGCGGTAGACGGCGTGGCCGGGGGTCTTCACGAAGGCCAGCAGCTCGGCCAGGCCCTCGCGGTCGACGACGGCGCGGGCGAGGGGGTGGGCCAGGATCGCCTTGGGTTCGGAGCCGAACAGCAGGCCGTCGGCGGTCGGGTAGTAGTAGAGGGGCTTGATGCCCATCCGGTCGCGCACCAGCAGCAACTCCTCGCTGCGCGGGTCCCAGAGCGCGAAGGCGTACATGCCGTTGAGGCGGCTGGTGAAGTCCTCGCCCCACTCGAGGTAGGCGTGCAGCGCGACCTCGGTGTCGCTGGCGGTGGTGAAGACGTGGCCGCGGGCGACGAGCTCGGCACGCAGCTCGCGGTAGTTGTAGATCTCGCCGCTGTAGGTGGTGGCGAGCAGGGTGCGACCGTCGTGGGTGACGGTCATCGGCTGGGCGCCGCCCTCGAGGTCGATGACGGCGAGGCGGCGGTGGCCGAGGGCCGCGTGGGTGTCCAGCCAGACGCCGCCGGCGTCGGGGCCGCGGTCGGTCATGGTGGCGTTCATCGCGGCGAGGACGGCGTGCTCGGTGGTCAGGTCCCGGTCGTAGGAGACCCATCCCGTGATCCCGCACATGTGGCGTGGTGCCTTTCTGCGAGGGTCGGCGCGGCGCCCCGGGTGGGCGGGGCGTGGCCGGTCCGCTGCGGCCCGCCGACATGATCACGCTAAGTAGGTTGGATGTAGGGCGCAATCATTACTTCGCCTCAAAGTCATGTTCGGGCCAACACCTCCCCGGGTGGTTTGACCAGCGCGTACGCCCGCGACGGCCGATTCGGCAGGCGCGCGGGGCCGGGGGGCGACCCGTCGACCGTCACGGATCTGACCCGATCCGGACGGGTCGTGCACGGCCGATCGGGCGGGCGACACGCCGGAAAAACAGGAGGCGGGCCACCGGTTCCTCAAGTGAGGCGAAAGTG
Source organism: Streptacidiphilus melanogenes (assembly GCF_000787835.1). GTDB lineage: Bacteria > Actinomycetota > Actinomycetes > Streptomycetales > Streptomycetaceae > Streptacidiphilus > Streptacidiphilus melanogenes. The sequence continues at coordinate 3,985 of NZ_BBPP01000084.1, read as the reverse complement.
AAACATGTCACGGTCCTGACCGGTCGGTATGCCCGCGTCCGACGGGTAGGTTCCTGCGACCAAGGGGGAAGGAGTCCCTACGACACTCCCTTTCCCCCGATCGCGGATCCCCCGTCACACCCTCCCCTGACGAGAGAACACGAGACATGTCTGCTCAAGAACCCGCGCACCACCCACCCCAGCGCATCGGCGTCGTCGCCGAGTCCGCCTCCGGGGAGACGCGCGTCGCCGCCACCCCGGCGACCGTGCGCCAGTTGCTGGGCCTCGGCTACGAGGTCGTCGTCGAGTCCGGGGCCGGTTCTGCCTCCGGCTTCACCGACGAGGCCTACCTGGACGCCGGCGCGGGAATCGCGGGCAGCGGCGAGGCCTGGGAAGCGGACGTGGTCCTGAAGGTCAACGCCCCCACCGACCCCGAGATCGCCCGGCTGCGCCAAGGCGCGACCATCGCCGGCCTGCTGGCCCCCGCACAGAAGCCCGAGCTGCTCGAGGCGCTCGCCGCCGCCGGGGTGACCGCCCTGTCGCTGGACGCGGTGCCCCGCATCTCCCGCGCGCAGTCGATGGACGTGCTCTCCTCCATGGCGAACATCGCCGGGTACCGGGCCGTCGTCGAGGCCGCGCACGTCTTCGGCCGCTTCTTCACCGGCCAGGTCACCGCGGCCGGCAAGGTCCCCCCGGCGAAGGTCCTCGTCGCCGGGGCGGGCGTGGCCGGTCTCGCGGCGATCGGCGCCGCGTCCTCGCTCGGCGCGATCGTGCGGGCCACCGACCCCCGGCCCGAGGTCTCCGACCAGGTGAAGTCGCTGGGCGGCGAGTACCTGCCGGTCAACGTCGTCCAGGAGCAGAGCACCGACGGCTACGCCAAGGCCACCTCCGCCGACTACGACCGCGCCGCCGCCGCGCTCTACCACGAGCAGGCCGCGGACGTGGACATCGTCGTCACCACCGCGCTCATCCCCGGCCGCCCCGCACCGCGCCTGCTGACGGCGGAGGACGTGGCGGTGATGAAGCCGGGCAGCGTCATCGTCGACATGGCCGCCGCGATGGGCGGCAACGTCGAGGGCACGGTCGCGGGCCGGGCGGTGGTGACCGACAACGGCGTCACCATCATCGGCTACACCGACCTCGCCTCCCGGCTGCCGGCCCAGGCCTCGCAGCTGTTCGGCACCAACCTGGTCAACCTGGTCAAGCTGCTGACGCCGGGCAAGGACGGCCGGCTGACGATCGACTTCGAGGACGTCGTCCAGCGGGCCGTCACCGTCGTACAGACCGGCGACGTCACCTGGCCGCCACCGCCCGTGTCGGTCTCGGCCGCGCCCGCCGCGCAGCCGGCCGCCGCACCGGCGAAGCCCGAGCCGAAGCAGCCGAAGCTCACGCCCGTGGGCCGCTTCTCTCTGATCGGCGCCGGGATGCTGGCGATGTTCCTGCTGGTGGCCTTCGCCCCGGCGCAGCTCGCCGAGAACTTCACGGTGTTCGCGCTCGCGGTGGTCATCGGCTACTACGTCATCGGAAAGGTGCACCACGCGCTGCACACGCCGCTGATGTCGGTGACCAACGCGATCTCCGGGATCGTCGTGATCGGCGCCCTGCTGCAGATCGGGCACGAGAGCTGGATCGTCACCACGCTGTCCTGCGTGGCGATCCTGCTGACGAGCGTCAACATCTTCGGAGGTTTCGCCGTCACCCGCCGCATGCTGTCCATGTTCTCGAAAGGCTGAGCCGAGATGACCTCCATGACGGCCTCCCACGCCGCCGACCTGGTCGCCGCGCTGCTGTTCATCCTCAGCCTGGCCGGCCTGTCCCAGCACCGCACCTCCCGCGCCGGCGTCGTCTACGGCATCGCCGGGATGGCGCTCGCGCTCGTCGCCACCATCGTGGTGGCCTCGCAGAGCATCACCGCCGGCGCGATCGCACTGATCCTGGCCGCGATGGCGATCGGCGCCGTGATCGGCCTGTGGCGGGCGCGCAGCGTCGAGATGACGCAGATGCCCGAACTGATCGCCGTCCTGCACAGCTTCGTCGGCCTCGCCGCCGTGCTGGTGGGCTGGAACAGCTACCTCGAGGTGGAGTCGCACGGCACGGCGCAGACGCGCATCGCCGCCGACCTGCTGGGCATCCACCACGCCGAGGTGTTCATCGGCATCTTCATCGGCGCGGTCACCTTCACCGGCTCGATCGTGGCGTTCCTGAAGCTGTCGGCGCGGATCAACTCGCGTCCGCTGATGCTGCCGGGCAAGAACTTCCTCAACCTGGGCGCGCTGGCCGCGTTCGTCGGACTCACGGTCTGGTTCACCGTCAGCCCGAGCCTGCCGCTGATGATCGTGGTCACCGTGCTGGCGCTGGCGCTCGGCTGGCACCTGGTCGCCTCGATCGGCGGCGGCGACATGCCCGTCGTCGTGTCGATGCTGAACAGCTACTCGGGTTGGGCGGCGGCCGCGGCCGGCTTCCTGCTCGACAACAACCTGCTCATCGTCACCGGCGCGCTGGTCGGCTCGTCGGGTGCCTACCTGTCCTACATCATGTGCAAGGCGATGAACCGCTCGTTCATCTCGGTCATCGCGGGCGGCTTCGGCATCGAGGCGCCGTCCAGCACCGAGGAGGAGTACGGCGAGCACCGCGAGGTGCGCGCCGAGGAGGCGGCGGAACTGCTGGCCACCGCCCGCTCGGTGATCATCACCCCCGGCTACGGCATGGCCGTGGCCCAGGCGCAGCACCCCGTCGCGGAGCTGACGCGTCAGCTGCGCGAGCGCGGCGTCGAGGTCCGCTTCGGCGTCCACCCCGTCGCGGGCCGTCTGCCCGGTCACATGAACGTGCTGCTGGCCGAGGCGAAGGTGCCCTACGACATCGTCCTGGAGATGGACGAGATCAACGAGGACTTCGCCGACACCTCGGTCGTACTGGTCATCGGCGCGAACGACACCGTCAACCCGGCCGCGGCCGAGGATCCGGGCAGCCCGATCGCGGGCATGCCGGTGCTGCGGGTCTGGGAGGCGGAGAACGTCATCGTCTTCAAGCGCTCCATGGCCTCCGGCTACGCGGGCGTGCAGAACCCGCTGTTCTTCCGCGAGAACAGCAGCATGCTCTTCGGCGACGCCAAGGCGAGCGTCGACGCGATCCTGCTGGCGCTCAGCGGCGACGGCCGCCAGGCGGCCGCTCCGGCGGCGCGTCAGACCGTCGCGGGGTAGCAACCGTCCTTCCGCGGAGCCCTGTGGGCCCCGGTCGCCGTCCGGTGGCCGGGGCCCACGATTTTGACATTCCTTTACAACCCCAGCCCCAGGGTGCGTCGTCTCTCCTGCCGCTCGACGCTCACCGCTCGACCCACCGTCGCATCGATGAGCTCAGTCGTTCGGACAAGGGAGACGCACGACCATGCGCAGCAGCAGCAAGGCCCTCAGGGCCGCCGCCACCGGAGCCGCCTCGGTGGCGCTCGGGGCCTCGGCCCTGGCGTTCGCGCCGGTCGCCGACGCGGCCACGCAGGCGACCACCCCGATGTGCACCACCGCCCAGCTGACCGGGGCCCTCGGCGGCGAGGACGCGGGCGCCGGACAGCTCTACTACGACGTGGTGCTCAGCAACCACAGCACCACGACCTGCCACCTCACCGGCTACCCCGGGGTGTCGGTGCTCGACTCCCACGGCAACCAGGTCGGCGCGCCCGCCACCCACGACCCGCGCGCCTACAGCGCCGTGGTGCTGGCCCCGCACGCCTCCGCGACCACCACGATCCACACCGGCAACCGGATGACGAACGACCCGGGCGAGTGCCGGCCCGCCACCACCGCGCTGCGCGTCTACCCGCCGGGCAACCGCGCCTCGCTGGTGGTCCCCGCCAAGCTGACGGTCTGCGACATCTTCACCGTCATCCCGATGGTCGCGGGCGGCAGCACCCTGCCCACCCCGCCCGCGGGCGGCGGCAGCGGCTCCGGCACGCCGACGGCCACGCCGTCGTCCGGCTCCTCGGCGACCCCTTCGGCCACCCCGAGCTCCCAGG
>NZ_BBPP01000085.1 GCF_000787835.1 Streptacidiphilus melanogenes | reverse complement strand
GCGGCTAGCCCCGCGTGGAGACCAGGCCCACCTCGTACGCCAGGATCACCAACTGCACCCGGTCCCGCGCGTCCAGCTTGGTCAGCAGCCGGGCCACATGGGACTTGGCCGTCGCCACGCTGATCACCAGCGTCTCCGCGATCTCGCTGTTGCTGAGGCCGCGGCCGACCAGGGTCAGCACCTCGACCTCGCGTTCGGTGATGCCGGCCAGCTTCCGGACCGGGGCGCCGGACGGACCGGAGCGGTCGGGGCGGCTGGCGAACTCCGCGATGAGGCGGCGGGTGACGCTCGGGGCGATCAACGCGTCGCCCGCGGCGACGACGCGAATGGCGCCGAGGATCTCCTCCAGGGCCATGTCCTTGACCAGGAAGCCCGAGGCGCCCGCGCGCAGCGCGCCGTAGACGTAGTCGTCGTCGTCGAACGTGGTGAGCATCAGGACGCGCGGCGCGTCGGGCGCCTCGACGATGCGGCGGGCGGCCTCGATGCCGTCCATGCCGGGCATGCGGATGTCGAGCACGGCGACGTCCGGCTTCACGGTGGCGGCGAGGGCGACCGCCTCGCCGCCGGTGCTGGCCTCGGCGACGACCTGGAGGTCGGGGTTGTCGTTGATCAGCACCCGCAGGCCCGAGCGGACCAGGGGTTGGTCGTCGGCGAGCAGGATCCGGATCTCGGCGGGGGCGTCGCTCATACCGTCCTCACGTGTCCGTCGGTTGTCGACGGCGTAGGGGCTGCTGTCGTTGCTCTTGATCATCTCAGCTCTGGGTGTCGGTCATCCGGCGATGGCCGGCGCCCCGGCTGGCCGAGCGTCCTCGACGTCGCCGGCTTGCTCGCCGTGCGCGGTGTCCTTGGCACGCTCGGCGTGCTCGCTCGGTGCGGCGGCCTCCCCAACGCGCGGCAGCGGCAGGCGGGCGGTCACCCGGAAACCGCCCTCCGCTCGCGGGCCCGCGCCGAACTCGCCGTGCAGCAGGCTGACCCGCTCGCGCATGCCGGTGATCCCGAACCCGGATCCGTGGGACGCCTGCGGCGCGGACCCGTGCGGCCCGTGCGGCCCGCCGGGGGAGCCGCCGCTGCGTCCGTCGTCCAGGATCTCCAAGGCCAACTGCTCCTCGCCGTAGTCGATCGACACCCGGCAGGAGGGGGCGCCGGAGTGGCGGACCACGTTGGTGACGGCCTCCTGGACGATGCGGAACGCGGACAGGTCGATGTCGCCGGGCAGCGGACGGCGCTCGCCGTGCCAGGTGACGTCGACGCGGACGCCCGCCTCGGTCGTGGTCGCGGCGAGCTTGTCGATGTCGTCGAGGCCGGGGGCGGGGGCGAGCGGGGCGAGCAGGCTGCCGGGCTCCGGATCGGCCTGACGCAGCGCCACCAGCGTGCGGCGCAGGCCGGACAGGGTCTCCCGGCTGGTGACCTCGATCGCCTGGAGGGCCGCGCGCGCCTCCTCCGGCTGGCTGTCCAGGACCCGGCTGCCGACGCCCGCCTGGATGGCGATGATGCCGATGCTGTGCGCGACCATGTCGTGCAGCTCGCGGGCGATCCGCAGCCGCTCCTCGGTGATCGCCTGCTCGGTGGCCTGCGCGCGGCTCGCGGCGGCGAAGATGCGCCGGGTGCGGACCGAGCCGCCGATCAGCTGGGCCAGCGTCAGGATCAGCAGCATGGGCAGCACGTTGTAGATCCGGGCGAAGGCAAAGCCCTCCACGACGCGGCCGAGTTCGTAGCCGACCAGCGTCGTGTAGGCCATGACCGCCGCCGGTGTGCTGACGCTCCGCGGCTGCGTGGCGCATACGTAGCAGAGGGCCAGTTGGGCGGGCAGCGTCTGCTGCAGGGCCACGACCTCGACGGGGTAGTCCGCCATGGTGCTCGTGTACAGGACGAGGCCGAGCAGCAGCCCCACGCTCGTGCGCGGGTAGCGCCGCAGCAGCAGGGAGCCGACGGCGATCCACAGGGCCACCGTCATCGGTCCCTGGTGCTCGGCGCCGTTGCGGGTGTTGAGCGGATCGGGGGCCAGGTTCACCACGAAGAGGACGACCAGCAGCGTCACCATCGTCTGGGCGAGACCCGTCCACACGCCGGACGGCACCCGGGAGAGCAACGGAGGACGAGGCGCGGCGGTCATGCGTCGAGCGTAACGGCGGGTCCGCGGCCCGGCATCGACCTGCGGGATTACTCCTACGGGCTAGCTCGCCGCCCCGCGTTGCCGCCGTCGGCCCGATGCGGATGACGCCGCCCGCCCGGCACCGTGGACGCCATGATCGAAGTCCATGAGCTGACCAAACGCTACGGGGACAAGACCGCCGTCGACGGCCTCAGCTTCACCGTCCGTCCCGGGCAGGTGACCGGCTTTCTCGGGCCCAACGGCGCCGGCAAGACCACGACCCTGCGGCTGATCCTCGGCCTGGACGCGCCCACCTCCGGCGGCGCGACGGTGAGCGGGGTGCGGTTCGCCGACCACCCGCGCGGGCTGCGGCACGTCGGTGCGCTGCTCGACGCCCAGCACGTGCATCCGGGCCGCAGTGCCGAGGCCCATCTGCGGTCGCTGGCCCGCAGCAACGGCATCCCGGCCCGCCGGGTCGGCGAGGTGCTGGAGGAGGTCGGCCTGACCGACGCCGCGCGGCGCCGCGTCGGCGGCTTCTCGCTCGGCATGAAGCAGCGCCTCGGCATCGCCACGGCCCTGCTCGGCGACCCGCCGGTGCTGATGTTCGACGAGCCGATCAACGGCATGGACCCCGAGGGCGTGATGTGGGTGCGGCGGCTCTTCCGCCGCCTCGCGGGGGAGGGCCGCACCGTCTTCCTCTCAAGCCACCTGATGACGGAGATGGAGAACACTGCCGACGAGCTCGTCGTCATCGGGCGCGGGCAGCTCGTCGCCGCCGAACCGCTGCGGGAGTTCGCGGCGCGGTCGACGCGGCACAGCGTCCTGGTGCGCACGCCGCAGGCGGCCGAGCTGACGGCCGTGCTGGTCGCGGCGGGCGCCGAGGTCGACCCGGAGGGCCACGCGGGCGCGGAGGGTCTGCGGGTCACCGGCCTGCCGGCCGAGCGGATCGGCGCGCTGGCCTTCGACAACCGCGTCATGCTGCACGAACTCGCCACCCGCTCCGCCTCGTTGGAGGAGGCCTTCATGGAACTGACCGCCGACCGCGTCGAGTACCTGGCAGGGCAGAGCCGATGAGCGCCGTCACCTCACCCTCCCGTCCGGCGGGCGCCGTGAACGGCACGGCCGGGTCCGCCGTCCGCCCGCGCTTCCTGGACCTGGTCGGCGCGGAGTGGATCAAGTTCCGCTCGCTGCGTTCGACGTGGTGGACGCTGGTCGTCGCGATGCTCGTCCCCTGGGGCGCGGCCGCCGCCGCGGCGATGGCCGACTACGACAACTGGCCGGGCTACGGCCCCGACGAGCGGGCGGCCCCGCACCTCTTCGCGGTGCACGACTCCTGGCCGCTGGAGGGTTACGTCGTCATCATGCTGGCGGCGGGAGCGCTGGGCGCGCTGGCCATGGCCGGGGAGTACGGCAGCGGGCTGATCCGCACCACCACCGTCGCGGTGCCGGCCCGGGGCTCGGTGGTGCTGGCGAAGGCCGTCGTGCAGGCGACGGTGTGGACCGTCGTCGGCTGGGTGTGCGCGCTCGGCTCCTACGCGATCGCCCAGGGCATCCTCAGCGGCCGGCACGCCACGATCTCGCTCGGCTACTCGGGCGTGCCCCGCGCACTGGTCGCGGCGGCCATGGTGGCGCCGGTGTGCGCGCTGGTCGGCCTCGGCATCGGCGCGCTGGTCCGGCACGCGGGCGGGACGATCGGCATCCTGGCGTTCGTGGTGCTGCTGCTGCCGCAGTTCTTCTCGCAGACCAAGCAGTGGTCCGCCGAGGTCCGGCACCTGTTCCCGGTCTCGGCGTTCGGCCGCCTCACCGAGGTGTGGACGGCGCCGAAGCAGCCGGGCTTCTACCCGGCGACCGTCACCGGCTCCTGGCTGGACTACCTCCTCTGGCCGCTCGTCGCGGTCGCGCTCGCGGTGTGGATCGTCCGCCGCCGCGACGTCTGAGGCCCACGAGCTCGCCGGAGCCCCGTGGCGGCGTGCCCCTAGGATCGGGGCATGTCGCTGCCCCACGCCATCCTCACCGCCCTGCTGGAGAAGCCGTCCTCCGGGCTGGAGCTGACGCGGCGGTTCGACAGGTCCATCGGCTTCTTCTGGGCCGCGACGCACCAGCAGATCTACCGCGAGCTCGGCAAGCTGGAGCAGGGCGGGATGATCCGGGCCATCCCCGGACCGCCGGCCCAGGGGCGGCGCAAGGAGTACGAGGTGCTGCCCGAGGGGCGCGCCGAACTCGCGGCGTGGGTCTCCCGCAGCGACCCGCCGCGGCAGCTGCGGGACCCGCTCGCGCTGCGGCTGCGCGCGGCCGCCGTCGTGGGGCTCGGCGACGTGGGCGCGGAGGTGCGCCGCCACCTGGACGTGCACACGGCGCAGCTCGACGCCTACCGCGCGATGGAGACCCGTCAGTTCCCGCCGGACAGGCGGGAGACGGCGGAGGCACGGCTGCAGCACCTGGTCCTGCAGGCCGGCATCGAGATGGAGCGGTTCTGGACGCAGTGGTTGAAGCAGGTCGACGCGGTGGTGACGGAGCTGGCGGAGGACACGGGCCACGAGGACGCGAGCGGGCGGGGCGAGGAGTGACGGGCGACTTCAGCTACCCGGAGGTCGGCGCCACGCTGCCAGGTGGCGGCGTCCTCCCGCCCGGATACTCCCACCTGCACCACCGCGCCCGGATCGGCCACGGCGAGGCCGCGTTCCGTGCGGCCGCCGACGCGCTCGGCACGTTCCGGATGCACCGCCGCCTCCCGGTCGGCGTCACCGCCTCCGTGCCGCGCGCCGAGGTGGGTGTGCAGGTGACGGTCACGCTGGCCGGGGTGGTCCGCGCACCCTGCCGGATCGTGTGGGTCGTCGACGAGCCGGACCGCTACGGCTGGGCCTACGGGACCCTCACCGGCCATCCGGAGTGCGGGGAGGAGGCGTTCCTGCTCACGCGGGATCAGGACGGCGGCGTGTGGCTCGACGTCGTCGCGTTCAGCCGCCCCGCGGGCCGGGTGGCGCGGGCGCTCGGCCGGCTGGTCCCGGTCGCGCAGCGCCTCTACGCCCGCCGATGCGGACAGGTGCTGCGCGGGATCGGGCGCCCGGCGAAGCGGATCGTGCGCCCGGCGAACTGAGGGGACCGGCCGCGGCCGCTGTGGCAGGCTGAGCACCGTCAGCCGCACCACAGGGACGGAGCAGCGATGGCGCACGGCGAGCACGGGCACGGCCACCGTCACGACGCCCACGGGCACGGTCACACCCATGCGCACGGGCACGGGCACGGTCTCGCGAACGGCGAGGACGAGGAGCTGTCGTTCGCCGCGCCACGGCCCGGGGACCAGAAGCGGATCGAGCTCGTCTGGCCGTTCGTGCGGGAGCAGCTCGCGGGCCTGGGGCCCGGTTCGGTGCTGGAGATCGGCTGCGGTGTGCTCGGTGGCTTCGTGCCGCTGCTGCGCGCCGAGGGCCACCGGGCCGTCGGCGTGGACCCGGAGGCACCGGAGGGGCCGGGCTTCGTCCGCAGCCGGTACGAGGACTACAAGCCGGACGCCGATGAGCTGCCCTACGACGCCGTGGTCGCCTGCCTCTCCCTGCACCACGTCGAGGACCTGGACGCGCTGCTCGCCTCCGTCGCCGCCCAGGTGCGGCCCGGCGGGCTGTTGGTGCTGCGCGAGTGGGCGCGGGAGGAGTTCGACGAGGCAACGGCGTGCTGGTGCTTCGACCGGCTTCCCGAAGAGGCGCTCGGCGCTGACGAGAACGCGGACGAGAACGCCGAGGGGGACGCGGACGAGAACGCCGAGGGGGACGCCGACGAGGACCCCGCGGCGCGGACCCCGGCGTGGTGGCTGGCCGGTCACCGTCAGGGCTGGCAGGAGTCCGGCGGCAGTTGGGACGACTACTTCCAGGGCTGGGCCGAGGGACACGGCCTGCTGAGCGGCGCGGCCATGCTGGACGCGCTGGAGCGGTCCGCCTTCGAGACGGTGCTGCTGGAGCGGGACCCCTACTTCCACACGGCGCTGGTGGACGTCACCGCGGACGAGGAGCGCGCCGCGGTCGACGCGGGCGTGATCCGAGCCAACGGCCTGCGCTACGTGGGGCGCCGCCGCTCCGGGTGACCGCGGTGACCGGCCGCGCCGGCCCGACCCGGTCGGGCGTCGCGTGCGCCGGGGCCGCGTGCCCGTTGGACAGCGGCCCCGCACGGGCAGCAGACTCGCTGGTCATGAGCGCATCCGGAGACGCAGCCATGATCGCGGCGATCGACATCGGCGGTACCAAGATCGCAGGCGGCCTGGTCGCCCCGGACGGCACGTTGCACCACCGCGTGGAGCACCCGACCCGGGCGCGGGCCACCGATCCCTCCGAGGTGTTCCTCACCGTCGCCGAGGTCGTCGCCGAGCTCGCCGAGGACCCGCGCTGGGCGCAGGTCGACCGCGTCGGCGTGGGCAGCGCGGGGCCGGTGGACATCGTCAAGGGCACGGTCAGCCCGGTCAACATCTCCGCCTGGCGCGGCTTTCCGCTCGCCGCCGAGATCCGCGCGCTGCCCCAGGTGGCCGGCGCGCCGGTGGCGCTCGGCGGGGACGCGGTGGCGATGACCGCGGCCGAGCACTGGCGCGGCGCGGCGCGCGGCTACGCCAACGCCCTCTGCCTGGTGGTCTCGACGGGTGTCGGCGCCGGTCTGGTGCTGGACGGCCGCGTCTACTCGGGGCCCACCGGCAACGCCGGGCACCTCGGCCACATCACCGTGGACCTGGACGGCGAGACCTGCCCGTGTGGGTCGCGCGGCTGCCTGGAGCGGGTGGCCAGCGGCACCGCGATCGCGGCCTGGGCGCTGAACCAGGGCTGGCGTCCGGCCGGGGACGTCATGCCGGGGCAGGTTCTGGACGCCGCGTCCGTCGCCGAGTCGGCACGGGCGGGCGACCCGATCGCCCTCGCCGCCTTCGACCGGGCCGCCCGCGCGCTCGCGGCGGGCATCGCGGCGACGGCGACGCTGGTCGAGCTGGACGTCGCCGTCCTCGGCGGCGGCGTGCTGCGCGCGGGCGAGCTGTTGCTCGCGCCGCTCCGCCGCCACCTGGGGTCCTACGCGACCCTGCCGTTCACCCGGCACCTCGCCGTGCGGGCGGCGGAGCTGGGCACCGACGCCGGACTGATCGGAGCGGCGGCGCTGGCCCTCGACTGAGAGCGGGCCCGCGACTGACGGGCGTCCGCAGCCGTCGTTCTCCGTGCCACCGGGATTGTCAGTGCCTCCCGTTAGAGTCGGTCGCATGGAGACGAAGGTCCACTGGGTCGACGTGCCCACCCCGCTGCCCACCGGGCCCGTGCGGGTGGCCGTGACGGAGCACGGCGTCATAGGCGCCACCTTCGGGCCCGGGGACATGCTGCACGCGACGCGGGGCGACGTCGTCGGCGCGCCCGCACCGCAGGGGGACGAGCGGGCGGCGCGGGTCGCCGCCCACGTGGGGGAGTACTTCGCGGGGCGCCGGCGCGCGTTCGAGCTGCCGCTGGACTGGCGTTGGACGGACGGGGTCCAGCGGCAGGTGCTGCAGACGCTCGAACGCACGGTGCCCTACGGCCGCACCATCACCTACGGGCAGCTCGCCGCGCGCAGCGGCGCTTTCGAGGAGGAGACGGAGCAGCATCTGGCGGCTCGCGCGGTGGGGCAGATCATGGGGTCGAACCCGCTCTTCCTGCTGGTGCCCTGTCATCGCGTGGTCGCCTCGGACGGCCTGGGCGGCTTCGGGGGTGGGGAGGCCGGGATGTCGGTGAAGCGCTGGCTGCTGACGCTGGAGGGCCACCTGCCGCCGACGCTGGACTGGGACGGCCCGGACGTCCCAGCCTGAAGCCGTAGGCCGCGCACAGCAGGGCGATCACGCCGAGGGCGAGGAAGGCCAGCCGGTACGCCCCCGCGGGCGGAGCCTGGGTCCGCCCCGACGCCGTGCCCAGCACGACGGCCGCGGTGACGACGGCGGGTGCGAGCGCCGTGGACGTCTGGCGCATGACCGTGCTGAGCGTCGCGGCGTGGGCCGCGTCCGCGCGGTCGAGGGTGGTGAGCGAGGCGGCCGTCAGCGGCAGGTAGACCGCGCCCATCGACAGGCCGAGCAGGAACATGACGAGACGGAAGGTCCACAGGCCGGTGCCCGCGCCGGTCCCGGTGGCGCACAGCTCGACGGCGGCCACCCCGAGCAGGCCCGCGCCGACCAGCGGGCCGGGGCCGACGCGGTGGTAGACGCGGCCGACGACCTGGACGGTCAGCAGGATGCCGACGGCCTCGGTGCAGGTGGCTGTGCCGGAGTCGAGCGCGCTGCGGCCCTGCAACTGCTGGACGACGAGGGGGACGAGGAACATCGCGCCGAGGAACGGCACCAGTCCCAGCGCGTTGAGCAGGCTCGCCCGGCGGAACATCCGGTCCTCGAACAGCCGGACCCGCAGGGCCGGTTGACGCGCCCGCCACTGATGCCGCACGGCCGCGGCCAGCAGCGCCGCGCCGCCGAGCAGCGCGGCGAGGACGGGCGGCGTGCCCCAGCCGAGGTCCGGGCCGGCGCACACGCCGAACATCAGCCCGCCGAGTCCGGCCCCGCTGAACAGCAGCCCGGTGAGGTCCAGACGCCGGGTGCGGGCCGAGTCCGTCCGGTGCGCGTCGAGGAAGACGGACCCGAAGGCCACGGCGGCGATTCCGAGCGGCAGGTTGACCAGGAAGACCCAGCGCCAGCCGAGGGTGTCGACGAGCACGCCGCCGAGCACCGGCGCCAGGGCCGGGGCCAACTGCTGGGGGATGATCAGGAGGCGGGCCAGGCGCACCTGTTCCTGCTGGCTGAAGGTGCGGAAGAGCAGGCCCTGGCCGACCGGTGTGAGCAGACCCGCCGCCGCGCCCTGCAGCGCGCGGAAGACGACGAGCTGCGGCAGGTCCTGGGCCAGGCCGCACAGCGCGGAGGCGAGGGTGAACAGGGTGAGGCCGAGCAGCAGCATCCGGCGGCCGCCGAAGCGCTCCAGCAGCCACGCGGAGGCGGGGACCATGATGCCCAGGCAGACGGGATAGACCACGACGACGCTGTCGAGCGTGGTGGGGGAGAGGAGGAAGTGGCGCCCCAGGGAGGGGAGGGCCACGGTCGTGATGACACCGTCGACAATGACGAGGAACACCGAGGCGAGGTACATGACGGGGACGGCGATGTGCTGAGCGCGCAGTGCGGTCACAGATACTGAGCCTACTCACTATGTGCAGGCTCACCAATACGGTTTTTCGCCGGACGACGAGGACGGGCGCCAGATGGGCAAGCAGCGACGGCACGGCAGCAGCGACGTCCTGGTGGACGAACTCTTCGACACCACCACGGAGTTGCGCACCTATGTGGAGGGCAGGCTGCGCCCGCTCGGCGCGTCGGTGGCGCGGCTGCGCGCGCTGCGGATCCTCGCGCGCGAGGGCGTCCCGCTGCGGATGCGGGACCTGAGCGAGATGCTGGGCGTCGCCCCGCGCACCACGACCGCGATCGTGGACGGGCTGGAGCGCGACGGGCTGGTACGGCGGGTCCGCCACCCCGAGGACCGGCGCGCCTTCCTGCTCACCCTCACCGAGGCGGGGTTCGCCCACCACGCCGAGGCCGAGGCGGAGGACGCCCGGGCGCTGGCCGTCGCCACCGGCCCGCTGAGCGAGGCCGAGCGCGAGCAACTGCGCGCGCTGCTGGCCAAGATGCGCGCGGCGGTCAGCCCTCCCGGGCCGCAGCAATGATCTTCTCGACGGTGTGGTGGAACCGGCCGGTGCCCTGCACGCCGAAGGCCTTCTCCAGCAGCGGAACGGGGTTGGCCGGCCCCTTGCCGTCGACGACGCGGTAGAGCACGTAGGCGGTGGTGCCGTGGACGCCGACCACCTCCCAGTCGCCGCGCTTCCCCGCCTGCGGCAGCACGTCCTCGGCGAGCCGGCCCGTGGTGAACAACAGGCTGAAGCGCTCGTGTGCCTCGGGCTTCGTCGTGCCGAACGGCGCCGCGGCGTACGCCTCCTCGACCTCGGCCAGGGTGTAGAGCGCGGTGGGGACGTCGAAGCCAAACGTCTCGGCCAGGCGCTGCTCGATCTCGGCGCGCAGCTTCTCCCGGTCCGTGCGGCCCGAATCGAAGAAGACGTTGCCGCTCGCGATGTAGGTCCGCACCGGCCCCAGACCGAGCCCGTCGAGCTCGGCCCGGAGCCGGGCCATCTCCACCTTCCGGCCGCCGACGTTGACCGCGCGCAGGAAGGCGACGTACGGGATCTGTTCAGCGCTCATGCGGCGAATACTAGTGTCGCGCCCGCCAACCTTCGCCCTGCCGCGACGCCTGGCACGCACATCCGCTGTGTCGGCGAACTGCCCAGGTGCATCCCGTACGAGGGCGGTCCGCCGCCTGGCAGCTGCACGCTCCCCCAGCCCTCGGCCGTGAGGTGCCCCCACGACGCCGCGGCTGACCGGCCAGGAGTTGGCGGGCGCGACACCGGCCCCCGTGCCCGCCGGTCGTCGGCAGCGCGCAGCCGACCGCCGGGCTCGGGGCCGACTACCAGGCGTAGTCCTCGGGGGCCGGCTTGTGGCCGGGGAAGATGCGGTCGATCTCGTCCAGTGTGTCCTCGTCCAGGACCAGGTCGACCGCGGCGAGGGCGGTGTCCAGCTGCTCCGCCGTGCGCGGGCCGATGATCGGCGCGGTCACGGCCGACTGGTGCAGCAGCCAGGCGAGGGCGACGGTGCCCGGCTCGGTGCTGAGCTTGTCGCAGAGCTCCTCCCACCGCTGCAGCCGCGCGACCTGGTTCGGGTCCAGGTTCTTCAGCCGCTCCGCGCTGCGCCCGCCGCTCTCGTTCCGCGCCTCCTTGCGCAGCACGCCGCCGAGCAGGCCGCCCTGGAGCGGGGACCAGGCGATCACGCCGAGCCCGTGGTGCTGCGCCGCCGGCAGCACCTCCAGCTCGACCGTCCGCTGCATCAGGTTGTAGTAGGACTGCTCGGCCACCAGGCCCAGGCTGTTCCGCCGGGCGGCCGCGCCCTGGGCGGTGGCGATGTGCCAGCCGGCGAAGTTGCTGCTGCCGACGTAGAGGATCTTGCCCTGCTGGACCAGGACCTCCATCGCCTGCCAGATCTCGTCCCAGGGGGCGGCCCGGTCGACGTGGTGCATCTGGTAGAGGTCGATGTGGTCGGTGCCGAGCCGCTTCAGGCTCGCGTCGCAGGCGCGGCGGATGCTCAGCGCGGAGAGCCGCCCGTCGTTGGGCCAGCTGCCGTCGGTACCGGGCGTCGGCATCGACCCGTAGACCTTGGTGGCCAGCACGGTCCGCTCGCGGCGGCCGCCGCCCTGGGCGAACCAGCTGCCGATGATCTCCTCGGTGCGGCCCTTGCCCGCCTGCTGTCCGTAGACGTTCGCGGTGTCGAAGAAGTTGACGCCACGCTCCAGGGCCGTGTCCATGATCGCGTGGGCCGGCGCCTCCTCGGTGCGCGGGCCGAAGTTCATCGTGCCGAGGCAGAGCCGGGAGACCGACAGGCCGGTGCGGCCGAGTGAGGTGTAGTCCATGCGGCTACCCTTGCCCGGCCGCGCGGTCCTGTCGAGGGCGCCTCGCCGCGGTCTCGCCGTCCGCGGTCGGCGGTCAGCGGACCAGGACGTCGACGGCGCCCGAGACGCGGTCGAGGCGACCCGCGCCGTTCGGGCTGCTCTTGGCCAGCAGCCGCGCCCGGAACTCGATCCGCCCGAAGGAGGTGGCCCGGACCGTGCGCTGGTAGGCCGTCCACGGCCGCGAGGCGCAGCCGAGGGCGAACCAACCGCCGTTGCCGGTCCGCTCGTCCAGGCAGGCGTAGGTGTAGCGCGCCGAGTCGTCCCCGCCGTACCCGGTCACCTGCACGTTCTGCCCTATCCGGGCGACTCGCGCCCCCACCTGCACGTACGCGCCGGACTTGGCGAAGGCCGTCCCGGACAGTGCGGTGCAGCTGAGCACGACGGCGGCGACTCCGGTGAGGGTGACGTTGCGGACGTGGCGGACGGACCTGTTCGGCATAAGGATTCCCCCCGAGGACAGCCGGAAATTCACGCGCGAACGCACGCGGAGCATACGCATGCGAGGACGCAGCGGTACGCACAACCGTTCCCATGCGTCCGCCGAAGGAAGGACGCGTCGGTGAGCTGATCGGATCGTCGGTCCTGTCGGCGGGTCGCTCGGGTAGACTCAGGGTGATCGAAGGGGAGTAGCCCCGACCGGACCGTCGACATACTGGCGGGCTTCACGGCCCGCCCGGCGCCCGGGGCGCGAGCCGTGTCAGCGGCCCGCGTCGGCGAGACCTTCGGCCGCAGCAGTCGTACCCGTACACGTGTTCGCACTGGCTGCCGCGCCGAAGCGTCCACGAGGTCGAGGGCTCCGAGGCCGGCACCACCGATCCTGAGGACCACCCTTCCGTGAACAGCTTCGCCGTCTTCGGCATCACCTTCGGCGTCATCTTCCTGGCCGAGCTCCCGGACAAGACCGCGTTGGCCAGCCTCGTCCTCGGCACGCGCTACCGCAGCTCCTACGTCTTCGCGGGCGTCGCCGCCGCCATGGCCGTCCAGGTCTCCCTCGCCCTGGTGGCCGGCCGGCTGCTGTCGCTGCTTCCGCACCGCGCCCTGGAGGCGGTGGTCGGCGGCCTCTTCGTCCTCGGCGCGGTGATGCTGCTGCTCCACAAGGAGGACGACGACGAGGAGGGCGCCGAGGGCCGGACCCCGCGCTCCGACAGCTTCTGGCGCGTGGCGGGCGCGAGCTTCGCCGTGATCGCGATCGCCGAGTTCGGCGACCTGACGCAGATCGCGACCGCGAACCTCGCCGCGAAGTACGGCGACTGGCTGGCCGTCGGCCTCGGCAGCTGGCTGGCGCTCTGCGCGGTCGGCGGCCTGGCGATCCTGGGCGGGCAGAAGCTGATGCAGCGGGTGCCGCTGCACGTGATCCAGCGCTGCGCTGCGGTGATCATGCTGGTGCTGGCGGGGATCAGCATCGCCAACGCGATCACGGGGTGACGTTCCTTCGCCCCGGCCGATGCCCCGGCCGCCGCCCGGGCCCCTGACGGTCAGCCGTTGCCGCCCCAGCCGCCCGCTCCGGCGCCCCCGTTGCCGGCCAGGACCTGGGCCATCATCGCCTGGGAGTTCGGGCCGTAGACGCCGGGCGGGTCGCCCTGGACGTCGTACCAGCTCTGGAACGTGCTGACGTCCTCGGCCGTGCGGTCGTCGTAGACGCCCGTCGGTCGGCGGTGGTCGATGTGCACCTGGCGCAGGTCCTGCTGGAGGGCGGACACGGCCGAGCCGGTCGAGCCGAGGCTCAGCGAGTCCGACGGCGGCGTCGGCGAGCTCGACGGGGTGGCCGTCGGCGGGGGCGTCGGGCTCGTCGTCGGCGAGGGGTCCTTGCTCGGGGTCGGCGTCGGGGTGGGCGTCGGCGTCGGTTTCGACGAGTGGCGGGGCGAGGCGCTGGGGGTCGCCGGGGCGCTCGCGGACGCCGTTGCGGCGGCGCTGCTCGCCTCCGCCGACGGGGCCGCCGCCTGCGCGACGGGAGCGGCGGAGGGGCGGGTCAGCAGCGCCGCTCCGGTGCCGATCAGCACGAGCGCGACCGCTCCGCCCGTCAGGGCCAGCGCCTTGCCGCTGCGGGCGCCGCCCGCCCGGCGTCGTCC
>NZ_BBPP01000086.1 GCF_000787835.1 Streptacidiphilus melanogenes | reverse complement strand
CCGCCGCTCTTCTCCTTGATGGCCTCGATCAGCTGGCTCTTGCGCATCCGGCCGGTGCCGCTGATGCCGAGGCCGGAGGCGAGCTGCTGCAGCTCGGCGAGCACCATGCTGTTCAGCCCGGTGCCCGTGGTCCGACGGCGCTTCGGCGCGGGAGCCGTGGCGTCGGACGCCTCGGCGTCCGGACGCGCGCCCATCAGATCGGTGGTGTCGCTCACGAAGGGTCCTTCCCTGGAGCGGACGTCGGCCTTTCTGGCTCGGCGACCGGTCGTGCTGTCCGCCCTGCGCTCTTCGGCAGGACGTGGCTGCGTGGTGAAACGTTGGAAACCCGTGCGGCCGTGCGATGTGTCAATGGCGCTGCGCACGAACGCGTCCGGGCCCCCTGCGCGTGGCGGCTACGGCTCGAAGGCGGTCTTCGCCGACACGGCGTCGGGATGCGGTCACAGTGGCGCAGGCAGGCTGCATACGCGATGTGGCGGGCTCCCGGAGAATTGCTGTCCCAGAGGTGGGGACGCTGCGCACCGGGCGGCACTGGGCGCCTGGTGCAGACACGAGATTAACACTACTGGACCCAACAAACATTCCCCCACTCTGCGAGTGTCAATCGTGTTCCCACTTTCCCGGGGATTCCCGCTTCCCTTCTCCCGTTATTGCTGGGTCAAGGGCAGGATCGCGGCTCCCTCGGTGTCCAGTGCCAAACGGTGCGCGGCCCAGCCCTCCCCTGCGAAGGAAAGCACCTTGTCCGCGGTGCTCTCGTCGGTCAGGGCCAGCACCGTGGGTCCGGCGCCGGAGATCACGGCGGCGATTCCCTCCGCCCGCAGGCCCGCGACCAGCGCGGCGCTCTGCGGCATCGCCGGGGTGCGGTAGTCCTGGTGCAGCCGGTCCTCGGTGGCCGGCAGCAGCAGCTCGGGACGGCGGCTGACCGCCTCGACGAACAACGCGGCGCGCGCCACGTTCGCCGCGGCGTCCGCGTGCGGCACGGTCGCGGGCAGCAGGCCTCGCGCGACCTCGGTGAGCACCGGGTTCGCCGGGATGAACACGACCGGCACGACGTCCGCGTGCGGCACGACGGTGACGGCGTGCGCACCCGCGCCCGCGGCGTGGACCGCCGCGTCGCCGTCGAAGGCGTCCGTCCACGCGATGGTGAAGCCGCCGAGCAGACAGGCGGCGACGTTGTCGGGGTGGCCCTCCAGCTCCGAGGCGAGGGCGAGCGTCGCGGCCTGGTCCAGCGCCTCGGTCCCGCCGACGGTCACCGCGCGGGCGGCCATGATGCCCGCGCAGATGGCGGCGGAGGAGGAGCCGAGCCCCCGGCCGTGCGGAATCCGGTTGGCGCAGACGACTTCCAGCCCACGCGGCTGACCACCCAGCCGCTCGAACGCGGCGCGCATCGAGCGGACCACGAGGTGCCGCTCGTCCCGGGCGAGGGTGTCCGCGCCCTCCCCCGCGATGTCCACGTGCAGGCCCGCGTCGGCGACGCGCACGACGATGTCGTCGTAGAGCCCGAGAGCGAGGCCGAAGGAGTCGAACCCCGGCCCGAGGTTGGCACTGGTCGCGGGCACCCGCACCCGTACGGCGGCGGCGCGGAAGGCGGGACCTGCCATTGCGTGGACTCTCCTGCGGGATTTCTGGCACAACGGAGCAAGCGCGACGTGCGAACGCGCCTGTACCCATCAAGGAACGTGCGCTTGGGGTATGACGCCAGAGTAGCGAAAAGGGGCTGTTCAGCGGTACACCCCCGCACGGGGGTGTCGCGCGGGCGCAGGTCGGCTTCGCCCCCGCAGGCAGTCGCACCCTCCAGGGGCGCGGGGAACTGCGCGGGAACCACCCCGTGCGGATGGCCCTGCGCGTCCGGCGACTCACCACACAGGGTGGCTTGCCGCGCAGTTCCCCGCGCCGCTCCTGGCTTACGCCAGGCCGAGGCGCTCGGCGGCGGCGGTGGCGTCGATCGGGACGGGGCTGGGCTTCGGGGCGCCCATGACCGCCCAGTCCGGGTCCTTGAGGCCGTTGCCGGTGACCGTGCAGACGATGCGCTGGCCCGGGTCGATCAGGCCCCGCTCGTGCGCCTGGAGCAGGCCCGCGACGGACGCGGCCGAGGCCGGCTCGACGAAGACGCCCTCGCGGGACGCCAACAGGCGGTACGCGGAAAGGATCTGCCGGTCCGTCACCTTGTCGATGAGGCCGCCGGACTCCTCGCGGGCCGCGATCGCGTACTCCCAGGAGGCGGGGTTGCCGATCCGGATCGCGGTCGCGATCGTCTGCGGGCTGAGCACCGGCGCACCGTCGACGATGGGCGCGGAGCCCGACGCCTGGAAGCCGAACATGCGCGGCGTCCTCGTCGCGAGGCCGTCCTTCGCGTACTCCTTGTAGCCCCTCCAGTAGGCGGTGATGTTGCCCGCGTTGCCGACCGGCAGGACGTGGATGTCGGGGGCGTCGCCCAGCGCGTCGACGATCTCGAAGGCGGCCGTCTTCTGGCCCTCGATGCGGACCGGGTTGACCGAGTTCACCAGCGCCACGGGGTACTTCTCGGAGAGGTCCCGCGCCAGCGTCAGGCAGTCGTCGAAGTTGCCGTCCACCTGGAGGATCTTCGCGCCGTGGACCAGCGCCTGGCCCATCTTGCCCAGCGCGATCTTGCCCTGCGGCACCAGCACCGCGCAGACCATGCCGGCGCGGACCGCGTACGCCGCGGCGGACGCGGAGGTGTTGCCGGTGGACGCGCAGATGACCGCCTGCGCGCCCGCCTCCTTGGCCTTGGAGATGGCCATCGTCATGCCGCGGTCCTTGAAGGACCCGGTCGGGTTGGCGCCCTCGACCTTCAGGTAGACGTCGCAGCCCGTCCGCTCGGAGAGCAGCTGCGCCGGGACGAGGGGCGTGCCGCCCTCGAGCAGGGTCACCACGGGCGTGGATGCGGTGACCGGGAGCCGGTCGCGGTACTCCTCGATGAGGCCGCGCCACTGGTGGGTGTGCTGGAGGGTGGTGCTCATAGTGGGTTACTCCCCTTCGACACGCATGATGCTGGCCACGCCACGGACGTGGTCAAGGGTGCGCAGTTCGGCGACGGTGGCGGACAGCGCGGCGTCGGTGGCGCGGTGCGTCACGACGACGAGCGAGGCGTCGCCGTCCCGGCCCTGCTGGCGGACGGTGTCGATGGACACTCCGTGCTCGGCGAAGACCGTGGCGACCTGGGCGAGGACACCTGCCTTGTCGGCGACGTCCAGACTGACGTGGTAGCGGGTGACCACGTCGTCCATGGGGTTGACGGTGAGCTGAGCGTACGCGCTCTCGCCCGGCCCCGTCGCACCGGCCACCCTGTTGCGGCCGACCGCGACCAGATCGCCGAGCAC
This sequence comes from Streptacidiphilus melanogenes, assembly GCF_000787835.1. Taxonomy (GTDB): domain Bacteria; phylum Actinomycetota; class Actinomycetes; order Streptomycetales; family Streptomycetaceae; genus Streptacidiphilus; species Streptacidiphilus melanogenes. Next base: position 9,810 of record NZ_BBPP01000086.1, on the reverse strand, counting down.
GGCGGACGCGGTCGGCGCGCCGCCGGCGCCCGGCCCGTAGAACATCAGCTGGCCGGCGGCCTCCGCCTCGACGAAGACGGCGTTGTAGGCGCCGCGCACGGAGGCGAGCGGGTGGCTGAGCGGGATCATGGCCGGGTGGACGCGGGCGGTCACGGACTCCTCGCCGCCGTCCTTGGCCCGTTCGCAGATGGCGAGCAGCTTCACCACACAGCCCATGGCCTTGGCGGAGGCGATGTCCGCGGCCGTCACCTCGGTGATGCCCTCGCGGAAGACGTCGGCGGCGACCACGCGGGTGTGGAAGGCGATGCCGGCCAGGATCGCGGCCTTGGCGGCGGCGTCGAAGCCCTCGACGTCGGCGGTCGGGTCGGCCTCGGCGTAGCCGAGCGCGGTGGCCTCCTCCAGCGCCTCGGAGTAGCCCGCGCCGGTGGTGTCCATCTTGTCGAGGATGAAGTTGGTCGTGCCGTTGACGATGCCGAGCACGCGGGTGACCTTGTCGCCCGCCAGGGACTCGCGCAGCGGGCGGATCAGCGGGATCGCGCCGGCCACGGCGGCCTCGTAGTACAGGTCCGCGCCCGCCTTGCTCGCGGCGGCGTGCAGCGCGGCGCCGTCGACGGCGAGCAGGGCCTTGTTGGCGGAGACGACGGACTTGCCGTTCTCGAACGCCGAGAGGATCAGCGAGCGGGCCGGCTCGATGCCGCCGACGACCTCCACGACGACGTCGATGTCGTCCCGCTTGACGAGACCCTCGGCGTCGGTGGTGATCAGGTGCTCCGGCACGCCGGGGCGCGGGCGCCCGGCCCGGCGGACGGCCACCCCGGCGAGCTCGACGGGCGCGCCGATGCGCGCCTCCAGGTCGGCGGCGTGCGTCGTCATGATGCGTGCCACCTCGGAGCCAACTACTCCACAACCGAGGAGCGCCACCTTGAGCGTACGCATCATCCGACTCCGTCCTGCCTTGGGTGTCGGCGAAAAGCCGACGACTGGTGTTGGGCTGTTTCTAGCCTGTGCCCCAAGTCTCCGCGACCGGCCCGCCGAATCTGCGGCCGTTCCACGGATTGAGACACAAATTCCGCTGCTCGATACCGAGCCGCCGGAAATCCTTCTGCTGTTCCGCGGTCACCCCACGTCGAGGCGGAGCAGGTCCTCCTCCGTCTCGCGGCGGACGATCACCCGCGCCTGGCCGTCGCGGACGGCGACGACCGGCGGGCGCAGCGCGTGGTTGTAGTTGCTGGCCATCGAGCGGCAGTAGGCGCCCGTGGCCGGTACCGCGAGCAGGTCCCCCGGCGCCACGTCGGCCGGGAGGAACGCGTCGCGGACGACGATGTCCCCGGACTCGCAGTGCTTGCCGACGACGCGGCTCAGCATCGGCTCCGCCGCCGAGGAGCGCGAGACGAGGGAGACGCTGTAGTCGGCGTCGTAGAGGGCGGTGCGGATGTTGTCCGACATGCCGCCGTCGACGCTGACGTAGGTGCGCAGGCCCTCCAGCGGCTTGACCGTGCCGACCTCGTAGAGCGTGAACGCGGTCGGCCCGACGATCGCCCGGCCCGGCTCGACCGAGAGCCGCGGCACCGCCAGCCCCTCGGCCGCGCACTCGCGCTTCACGATCTGCGTCAGCGCGGCCGCGATCTCGTGCGGCTCGCGCGGGTCGTCCTCGCTCGTGTAGGCGATGCCGAGGCCACCGCCCAGATCGATCTCGGCCAGCTCGACGCCGTGCTCCGCCTTGATCTGCGCGAGCAGCCCGACGACACGACGCGCCGCCACCTCGAAGCCGGCCATGTCGAAGATCTGCGAGCCGATGTGCGAGTGGATGCCGACCAGCTCGACGCCGTCCAGCATCAGCGCCCGCCGTACCGCCTCGGCGGCGTCGCCGCCGGTGAGGGAGAAGCCGAACTTCTGGTCCTCGTGGGCGGTGGCGATGAACTCGTGGGTGTGCGCCTCCACGCCGACGGTGACCCGCAGCAGGATCTTCTGCCGCACGCCCTGGTCGTGAGCGGTCCAGGAGAGCCGGGCCAGCTCCTCGAAGGAGTCCACGACGACGTGCCCGACGCCAGACTTCACGGCGTACTCCAGCTCCGCGCGGGTCTTGTTGTTGCCGTGGAAGGCGATCCGCTCGGCCGGCATCCCGGCGGACAGCGCGACGGTCAACTCGCCACCGCTGCACACGTCGACGCTCAGGCCCTCCTCGTGCAGCCAGCGGACGACCGCCCGGCACAGGAAGGCCTTGCCGGCGTAGTAGACGTCCGCGTCCAGATGCGAGAAGGCGTCCTGCCAGGCGCGGCAGCGGGCGCGGAAGTCGTCCTCGTCGAGGATGTAGGCGGGTGTGCCGTACCGGTCGGCGAGCGACAGCACGTCCATGCCGCCGACGCTGACGACGCCGTGCGCCGGGCCGCGTTCGACCGTCGTCGACCAGACCTTGGGGTCGAGCACGTTGAGGTCGGCGGGCGGGGCGGCGTAGTGGCCCTCGGGCAGCACGTCGCCGTGACGGGGACCGGCCGGGTGGGCGGAGCGGCTCATCTCATCGCCTTGTCTCTTCGCGTGCTTGCACGAGGGGCCCGAAACCTTGCGGCTTCGGGCCCCTGCTCACTGCTACATCCGTTCGGGCGCGGAGACGCCCAGCAGTCCGAGGCCGTTGGCGACCACCGTCCGCGTCGCCTCGGCCAGCCACATCCGGGCGCGGGTCAGGTCGGTGACCTCCTCGTCGCCGCGCGGCAGGATCCGGCAGTTGTCGTAGAAGCGGTGGTAGTCGCCGGCCAGTTCCTCCAGATAGCGGGCGACGCGGTGCGCCTCGCGCAGCTCACCGGCCTGCGCCAGCACACCCGGGAACTTGCCGAGCTGCCCGAGCAGCTGGTTCTCCCAGGGGGTGCTCAGCAGTTCGGGCTTGAAGTCCTCGGCCGCGCCCCGGTCGATGCCCAGCTCGGCCGCGTTGCGGGCGATGGACGACATGCGGGCGTGCGCGTACTGGACGTAGAAGACCGGGTTGTCCTTGGACTGGCTGGTCAGCACGTCGATGTCGAGCGTGAGGGTGGAGTCGGTGGGGACGCGGGCGAGCGAGTAGCGCGCCGCGTCGACGCCGACCCAGTCGACGACGTCGTCGATGGTGATGATGTTGCCGGCGCGCTTGGACATGCGAACCTCTTCGCCGTCCTTGAGCATCTTCACGAACTGCCCGATCAGCACCTCGATGTTGTGCGACGGGTCGTCACCCGCGCACGCCACGATGGCCTTGAGGCGGCCGACGTAGCCGTGGTGGTCGGCGCCGAGCATGTAGACGTTGACGTCGTTGCCGCGGTCGCGCTTGTTCAGGTAGTACGCGGCGTCCGAGGCGAAGTAGGTGGTGTCGCCGTCGGCCTTGATCAGGACGCGGTCCTTGTCGTCGCCGAAGTCGGTGGTGCGCAGCCAGACGGCACCGTCCTGGTCGTAGACGTGGCCCTGCTCGCGCAGCCGCTCGACCGCCTTCTCGACGGCGCCGGAGTCGTGCAGCGACTTCTCGGAGAACCAGACGTCGAAGTGGACGCCGAACTCCTCCATGGAGCGCTGGATCTCGGCGACCATCAGGCGCAGGCCCTCGGCGCGGAACCTGGCGAGCTGGTCGTCCTCGCTCTCGCCCAGGATCCCCGGGTTCTGCTTGACGATCTCCGCGGCGATGTCGTTGATGTACTCGCCGACGTAGCCGTCCTCGGGGACGGGCCTGCCGTTCGCGGCGGCCTGGAGCGACGTGCCGAACTTGGAGATCTGCACGCCGGCGTCGTTGATGTAGTACTCGGTCGTCACGTCGGCGCCGCAGGCGCGCAGGATGCGCGCGAGCGAGTCGCCGACGGCTGCCCACCGGACGCCGCCGATGTGGATCGGACCGGTCGGGTTGGCGGAGACGAACTCGAGGTTGATCTTCTGACCGTGGAAGGCGTCGCCGTGGCCGTACTGGTCGCCGGCCGTGACGATGGTCCGGGCGAGCTCACCCTGCGTGGCGGCGTCGAGGGTGATGTTCAGGAAGCCCGGCCCCGCGATGTCGATCTTCGCGATCCCGGGCAGCTCTCGCAGTCGCGCGGCGACCAGCTCGGCCACCTGTCGCGGCGGCTTGCCGGCGGCCTTGGCCAGCTGGAGCGCGACGTTGACGGCGTAGTCGCCGTGGTCGCGGTTCTTGGGACGCTCGACGTTCACCGTCTCGGGGACGGCGACGGTCAGCTCGCCCGCCTCGACGGCGGCGCTGACTGCGGCCTGGACTGCCTGGGAGAGCTCTGCGGGTGTCACGGGCCAAGCCTAGGCGAGAGCGGCCCCAACCCTGGCATCCGTTCTGCCGTCCGAGACGCATCGTCCCGACGGCAGCTCCGACTCGCGGGACGCGCCGCCCCTCACTGCGTTCGCCGTGGGCGAACGCTCCCGGCTCGGCCGTCCGCCTCGCGCACGACCCTCCCGGCGGCGAGCCGGCGCACCAGCGCCACGAGATCCATCGGCTCGAACGGCTTCGCCAGATACCCGTCGACCCCGACGGACTCCCCACGCTCAAGATCCAACTGCGTACAGGCGCTCACGATCGCTATCGGCAGATGGCTCGTCCGCGGATCGGCCCGCAACTGCGCCGCCGTCCGCAACCCGTCCAGCCGGGGCATCACCACATCCAGCGTGACCACATCCGGCGCCACGGCCTGTACGACGTCCAGACACTCGGCCCCGTCCGCGGCGGTCACCACCTCAAAGCCCTCGAGCTCCAGGTTCACCCTGATCAGCTGACGGATCACCGCGCTGTCATCGACAACGAGCACCCGCCCCGACTCGCCTGACACATCACTGAGGGTATGCGGAGGAACCACCCTCCGTCCCCGTTTTACCGACTTCCGCCGGAACCGGTGAGGAGACCTTCCCAGAAACCCCGTGCACGAGCAGGGGGTCCGGACTGGTAGTGTTCTCCACGTCGCAAGACAGTGCGCCCCCGTAGCTCAGGGGATAGAGCACCGCCCTCCGGAGGCGGGTGCGTAGGTTCGAATCCTACCGGGGGCACCAGTACTACCGAATGCCAGAGGCCCAGGCCAGCGAGGATGACTCGCCAGCCGGGGCCTTACGTGTTTCTGAGGCCGGATCAGCCCCGCACCGCTTCCGCGCCGGATTCCAGTACGAGGAGACCGGCACACCACGCGTTCGGCGATCCGGCCGGGGCTGCGCCGGAGGAGCATGCGTTCTCCGTTCCCGTAACTGGCGCGCCGTGCAGGCGAAGGGATGGCTGGAGTCAGGCGGCCAGGCCACGCCGCGGAGCACCATGCCTGCGTACGACCCGGAGGCGGTGATCTCTTGTGAGCGCGCCCTCGATCAGCCTGTGGCTGCCCACAGTTCGGTCGTGCCATGAGGCCCTGCCGTGGCTTGAGAGCTGCTGCGACGTCACGCCGTACGGCAGGACGGACGACCGGCGCCCCGGGCTTGCTGCACGGCTCCGGGAACCTGCGGCGATCGGGTTGGCGGGCCTTGACGGGTCCAGGGCGTGCGGCTTCTGGATCGAGGACGAGCCGGACGAGTTCCTTGAGGAGTACCGGCAACTGGGCTTCCCCGGGCTCCCTCGACCCGCGGCCTCGGCCTTCTCGATCTACACGATCGTCTCCGGTCGTGACAACCATCTGCTCGTGGCCGGCCTGGCCGTCCACCTGGCCGACCGCTACGGCGAGGACGCGCTCATCGACTTCGGCGGTGTGCTTGGCTACCACACCTCCTACGCACCCCTCGGCGAGGCCGAAGAGGAAGCCCGACTGTCGCAGGCCAGGGCTCTGCTGGCAGGGCTCCCGGGGCGGCTGTGGGAGATGCCCTACCGGACGACGGACGGCGACTGGTTCAGTCATGTCGGCGACCGCGCATTCCTGCAAGGGTGGATGAGGCATCCGGATTTCCGACTCTTCTGAAGACCCGCCTTCTTCGAGGAGTCAACGACGCTGCGGCGGGTTCACGCGTTGGTGCGATCGCCGCCGAATTCCCGTCGGTACGCTGGAGACAACGGCGAGACTCCGTCCCGTGGGAGCACCGAAGAGCGTCCTGCCCGAGGCCTCCGGGCCCAGCTGGCCGATCCCGACCGAGGGCGGCTGGACCGCCGACGACCTCGACCGGCTTCCCAATCTGCCCCCGCACACGGAGCTGATCGACGGGAGCCTCGTCTTCGCGAGTCCGCAGACCGTTTTCCACGCTCGCGCTGTGAGCTTCTTCGAGCGTCAGCTCGGTGATTCTGGCCGTTGAGGTCGTCTCCCCCGAGTCCACCTCCCGGGATCGGGAGACCAAGCCGACGAAATACGCCAGGGCCGGAATCGCGCACTACTGGCGAGTGGAGAACGACGAGGGCCGGGCCGTCGCCTGCGTCTTCGAGCTGGAACCCGCCACCCGCGTGTACGCGCCGACGGGAGTCTTCCACGACCGCCTCAAGACCTCCGTGCCGTTTTCGGTGGATCTCGACCTCGCCACGATCACGCCGCGCCGCCAAGGAAGCATGACGCCGACTCAGAGCAGCAGCGCCAGAATCGCGCCGGACATCATGAAGGGCCCGAAGGGGATCTGGGTGCGACGGGAGGCGCGGCGGGTGAGGAGGAGGGCGACGGCCCAGGCCGCGGCGAGGAGGGAGGCGTAGACGGTGCCGACGAGGACGGCGCGCCAGCCCGTGTAGCCGAGGACCAGGCCGACGGTGGCGGCGGCCTTGACGTCGCCGAAGCCGGCGCCGCCGAAGAAGGCGAGGGCGTAGTAGCCGGCCGTCAGGGCGAGGGCGGCGAGGAGGGAGCGGAGGAGGGCGGGGCCGTCGCCCGGGAGGGCGAGGAGGGCGAGGAGGACGGGGTAGGCGGGGAAGGTCAACGCGTCCGGGAGGCGGCGGAGGCGGAGGTCCAGGGCGGTGAGGGCGGACGCGAGTACGGCGAAGGCCGCGTGCGCCGGGAGGAGCAGGGTGAACCCGCCGCGCGCCGCGAGGGCGACGACCACGGCCGGCGCGGCGAGCGCGATGGGCAGTGCGTCGCGGCGCAGCGCGGCGCGGGTCTCGGCGTCGGCCGCCGGGAAGAGCCCGAGCAGGCGAGGGCGCGGCTCGGCGGCCGGGTCGGGGACGGACGGCGTCTCGGGCATGGGCGCTCCGGTCACCGAGGAGGTCGACGGTCGGTCTGGTCGAGCGGGTTCATCCTGGCGCAACGGATGAGCGAATGTGTCCGCTTCCGGGAAGTCAGTCCGGGAGGGTGACCCCGCGACCGGCGACGATGTCGTAGCGGAGCAGCAGCGTGCGGCGTTCGTCCGGGGCGAGGGTGAGCTCCCAGCGGACGATGCCGTCCGCGTCGACGGCGTCGGGCGGCGGGGCGGTGCGCTCCTTGTCGACGCGGATCTCGACGCCCGACACCTCCGAGACCGGGATGCGCTCGCGGACCACCACGCGGACCGGTCCCGCGTCCGGCGGGGCGAAGCGGGAGAGGGTGACGCCGACCTCGCGGCCACGGACCGAGCGGCCGGTGAGCGCGCCGGTCTCGCGGGTCTCGGTGACCGAGCGGGCAGCGCGGAAGGTGTCCTCGCTGCCGAACCCGATCTCGGCCGTCGCGCCCGGCGCGGTGAACCGCAGTTCGGCGCGGCCCACGAAGCCGCCGCGCCGGACCAGGTCGACGGGACCGGACAGCAGCGGCTCGACGGAGGTGTGGCGGAAGCGGACGGTGCGCACCACCACCGGGGCCAACTCCGGTGCGCAGCTCAGCTCGACGGACGCGGCGGCGGTCGCGCCGCCCAGGGCGACACGGTGGGCGCGCCCGTCGCTCGGGACCGAGAGCGGCTGCGGGACGGTCAGACTCCTCGCCTCGCCGCCGTCGTCGACGCCGGGAAGGACCGACAGGACGGCCTGCGGAGCGAGTTCGGCCGGGCCGACGTCCGGGATCTCGACCTCGCGCAGGTCCACCTCGACCGTGCGGCGCTCCTCGCCACTGCGCTCGCGCAGCGTGATCACGTCCGGGGCGAGGTACGGCGGTTCGGCCGCGCGGGCGGGGCGGGCGGTGGAGAGGGTGACGTGGACGTCCTGCCAGGGCTCGCCGGTGCGCTGCCAGATGAAGGCGTCGCGTTCCAGCAGCAGGCGCGGCTGCTCCGGCCCGTCCTCCTCCAGCGTCGCGCGGTAGGCGGGCCGCCACAGGGCGCAGGGGGTGAGGTGCCGGATGTCCAGCCGGGCGCCGTCTCCCGATGCCGCCGGAATCTCGACCGACGCCTCGATGTGGGCGCTGAGCACCATCGGGCGGGACTCGGCCTCCTCCCAGGCCTGTTGGGCCCGGATCAGCTGTTCCTTGAGCCGCCCGCGCCGGAAGCGGGCGTCGCGCAGGGCCTCCGCGTGCTCCTCGTGGGCCGCCTCGGCGCGGTCCGACTCCTCGGCCCAGGCGTCCGGCCGGGCCTCACCGGCTCCCGCCCCCTCGGCGATGGCGCGGTGCAGATCGCCGAGCAGTTGCTCCAGCACGGCGACGCGGCCGACGCGGCGGTCGACCTCCAGGTCGGCGCGACGCAGCCGCTCGGAGAGCTCGTGCACCTGCCGCTCGGTCGCGGAGGCGTCCTCCCGAGGGCCACCCGTGACCGCCGTGGGCGGTTGCGGGGTCCAGCGACGGACGACCCGCAGGTCGAGCACGCGCCCGCCCGCCACGCCGGTGAGCTCGCCGCGCAGCGAGTGGTCCACGACCAGCGGGGTGACCGGGCCGAGGCGCAGCCGGTGCACACCGGCCGGGACCGCGCCGAGACGGTGGGTACGGGTCAGCTCGGCGCGGTCCTCCAGCAGGGTCGCCGAGGTGACGGGCAGCGGCAGCAGCTCGGACGACGGCACGGACGACGGCACAGAGGGCGCATCGGACGGCGGTGGGGACACCGAGCTCGGCGGCAGGTCGGGCTGCGCGCCGGGCTGCCGCGCGTCGTCGTGGCTCATGCGTCCCTCCGGTTCCCGCCGACGACGGCCTTGCCGGCCGGGAGGCGGAGCTGGTGACCTGCCGTCAGCGTCGTGCTGCCGCCCGCCTCGACGACGAGCCGCCAGCGGCGCAGGCCACGACGGCGCTGCTCGTCCTCCTCGGGCGGGACGACCGTCCACGGTGGGGTCGCGGGCGCGTCCTCGATCCGCACGTCCTTGTCGTCGCTGACCGGGACGCGTTCGAGCAGTTCCAGCGAGACCTCGCGGCCGAGCCGGTTGGCGACCTCGATCTCGACGGTCTGCGCCACGACCGTCGTCGCGCCGCGCAGACCGGAGGAGGTCGACTCGGTGGTCCGGACCCGCCGCGCGACCCGGACGCCCTCCTCGACGCCGATCCCGATGCGGCGGCTCTGTCCCGGCGCCAGCGCCGGCATGGCCACCGTCGACGTGTACTCGCCGTCGACCAGGATGTCCGCGGGCCCGGCGAGCAGCGCGTGCGGGCTGGTGTTGGCCAGCTCGACCGCCGCGTAGACGGCGGGGTCGAGGGCCGGGACGCACAGGTGCCACGGCGTCAGCCCGACCGGGAAGTCGTCGACGGGCACGCTGTGCCAGCGCCCGTCGGCCGGGACGTCGACGGGCGCGGCGGCGTCGAACCGGTAGGCGAAGGAGCCGGACGCGTGCCGCACGGACATCGCGTGCGGCGGCAGCGCGAGCCCCGCGACCGCCCCGGCACGGCGGCGGTACTCACCCTCGAGAGCCGGTTGTAGGTCCGCATCCTCGGGCGCGAGCCACCCGCGCGCGGCGGGGACGGCGTCGGGCCCGCCGAGGACGAGCCCGGCGTAGTCCTTGAGCGCAGGGTCCTGGAGGGCGGGCTCCGGCGCGGGCGGCGCCGGTACGGCGGGCGGAGGCCCGCCCGGTGCGACCGCCCCACCGAGTGGCGCCTGCGGCAT
>NZ_BBPP01000087.1 GCF_000787835.1 Streptacidiphilus melanogenes | reverse complement strand
CGCGGACGCGATCGACCTGGACGTGGAGCAGAACGTGCTGACCGTCAAGGCCGAACGCCGCCCCACGCAGCGCGGCGACGGCGCCGAGGTCCAGGTCTCCGAACGGCCGCTCGGGGTGTTCTCCCGGCAGCTGTTCCTCGGCGACACCCTCGACACCGACAAGATCAGCGCCGCCTACGAGGCCGGTGTGCTCACCCTCACGATCCCGGTTGCCGAGACCGCCAAGCCCCGCAAGATCCAGATCAGCGGCGGCAGCGACCGCAAGGAACTCCAGGCCTGACCCCATCGGGCCTGGTGCCCCCAAGGAAACGGTGCCGCGCGGGCGGACTCCCCCCGACCGCCCGCGCGGCACCCCGACAAGCCGCCCCGCCCCAGAAGGTGCGGGCCATCAAGCTCCAGGCCCGACCTAGGCCCTCGGGCCTGGAACCCCCAGGAAAGGGTCGGGTGCCGCGCGGACCGACGGGTTTCTCCCCGGGGCCCGTCGTGCGGCACCCCCGTCACCTGCGAGGTGCACCCCATGACCGCGCAGACCACCGAAGCCGTCCAGGCGTCCGTCGACGAGGCGTTCTGGGACCTGGTCCTCGCCGACCCGGAGCTGGCCGCGGCCGAGTTCGCCGCCCTCACCCACCCCGACACCGACGTCCCGCCCCCGGATGCCCCGCCGCCTGCGGACGGCCGGCCAGGACCGTCCCCCGGGTCGACTCGGCGCCTGGCCCCTCCCTGCGGCCGGTCGCCGACCGGTGACCACCGGACGGTCCCGGCGTGGGCTGAGGGCACGGTCCGCAGCCCGCCGCTCCGCACGCAAGAGCAAGCCACCGGCGTGGGCCGGAGCCGGCCATGACGCGCGAACCCCCTGGGCCGCCACCGGACCCGTACCGGGTGCTCGGTGTTGAGCCCGGAGCCCGCCAGGCCGAGGTCCGGCGCGCCTACCGGGCCCGGGCCAAGTCCTTGCACCCGGACACCAACCCCCGCCCCGACGCGCCCGACCACCTCGCCCGCGTCGTGGACGCCTACCGGCGCCTGATCCAGCAGGACGCCGATCGGACCGCCCCGCCACCCGACCCGGCCACGCAGCCGCCACCGTCGACGCACAGTCCGCGGCCGCGCGGAGCAACCATCGTGGCGGGACCGGTCCGCATCCAACCCCTGCCCCCGGCCTGAAACCGGGGGCAGGCCCCACGGCTTTCGTGGGAGGTGAAGGAACCGTGATCACCGAGCTGGCTGTGGAACGGGTGGAGTTCACCTGCGGGCACTGCTGGCGCCAGTGGAGCGTCGACTTCGACGTCCAGCGCCACACCGGGCCCGACAGCGCCGAATGGGAGTACTTCGCCCTCGACGGTCACCCCTCTGAATCCCCCTACACTCCGCGCGGCGCCCTGCCCTGTCCCGGATGCGGCCGCCACTGGGTCGGCCGGCTGCTGGCTCGCCGCCCCGTTCCCGTCCCACCCGGCCCAGGCGGCACCCCCCGCGAGGCGGTCACCGACCCGGTGGGCCACCGCCCCGAACGCCGCCACGCGCCGATGCTCGCCGCCCGCGACCACCGCCAGCCCGTCCAGCCCGGCCCACCCGGCCCGGGCAGCTGGACCGACACCGCACCGACCACCCAGGCCAGCGATCGGGGGCCACGATGACCACCCCGCACGAGCTCGCCTGCGCCGCCGCCGACCAGGTCCGCGCACTGACCGAGCACACCGCCCGCCCCGGCGCCTACCCGTACCCCACCGACGCCCACCACACCCTCGGCGCGCTGGCCGGCCTGCTCGAACAACTCCCCCTCACGCTCCACCAGGCTGCGGCCGCGCTCAACGCGATGCCCGAGAACCAGCTCGCCGTCCTGTCCGACCCACCGGTCCCCGCCCGGGTGCAGGCCCAGATCGCCGTCGAACTCGGCCAGGCCATCGCCGCCGCCCAGGAGGCCGCCGCCCACCTGCGCCGCGCCCAGCACGCTGCCGCCGAACTCGTCTACACCGGCCCCATCGGTCTGTGACCGGCCCCGCCCGGAAGGAGGCGGCCATGAACCCCTCAGGCAGCCCGGGCTCCCGGTATGTCCACCGAGATCTGCCACCTGCTCGCGGCGGTCGTGTGTCAGATTGCTGGCCCGGCCGACATCGCCGCGACACCGCGCCGGCCTGGGCGACAGTCCTGCACCGAGCGCTGGGCCAGGTGAAGCCGCCGCAGGAGCTGCACATCGGCCTCGCAGGAGTGGACGTTTCACCGCGGCGGGACGTCAGCCGCCCCGACCTTCTTCGCAAGTGGGCTATTGATCACGGGCAGATGGGGTAGGCGCGAGGGATTCGGAGGAAGGAGGCGTACTGCGATGCAGAAGCCAAGACCTGGGGGTGGCCGGGCCGCTCGGTTCCCGGGTGGCGCGAAGCCAGCCGTTGAGCCTGGGGGCGTGCGGGTCGGCGCGGCACAGCGGCCCGCGGATTCGGGTCTCGCAGTGACCGCCGTCAAGGCGCCCGCCTCCGCCGCGAGAGCCACAACGGACCCAGGGCGCTCCGTGAGCGATGACGACCGGCTTCGTCACATCATCTGTGTACGTTGCTATCCCGCCTTTGACGGCGCCAGCGAAGCTCCGCAGGACGCGATTTGCCTTTGCGGCAAGCCCGTGCGGGTCGGGGAACGGCGTCCGGAGGGGAGTGCGATGCAGTGCGTCATCTGCAACGAGCTACGCGGTGATCACGAACGGGAAAAGCATCCGACCGAACACTAGGAACCGTTCCGTGCCCTGCTGAACTGCTCGACCGGCATCTGCACCCCCTGCCATCGCCCCCTGCCCAGACAGCGCAGACACCCAGCCCAAGCGAGATCCAAACAGAACTGGAGGACAGCTTCGAGGGCTAGGGGCCTTCCGATGGGCTGTCCGGCGGGGCGGTGAGGTGGTCCCAGACGTTGGTGATCCGCAGCATGCGCTGCATGGAGGGCGGCGGGTTGTCCAGGTACAGGGTGGCACCCAGGGCGCTTGTGCGCCTGTGGATCATGAGGAGCGCCGAGAGGCCGGACGAGTCGATGCACGCCAGGCTGCTGAAATCCAGTCGAACCTGCCATAGGGGTTTGTCGTTCGAAGCCAGAGCCGTGATGACGGTGTCGGTCAGCCCCGAACAGGTGTCGAAGTCGAGTTCGCCGTTGATGTGAACGGTCAAGGTGGCTCGTTCGCGGTGCAGAGTGAGGGTGAGCTCGGTGGGCGGTAGGTGGTTCATGCCAGGGCGCTCGTGTCGTAGTGGGTGACAAGACCAGGCGTGTGTTGGTGTAGGGCCGTGGTGCCCTGCCCGAGCAGGTGAAGACTGCGAGGGAAGTCATGGAGCTGTTCGGCCAGGACCTCCAGTGCGGCGGCCAGGGAGCGTGCCGGGACCTTCCGGGCGTCGAGGATATCGGCGGTCCAGGTCAGAAAATCGGTGAAGAGATCGCAGTCGTCGACGTAGAGGGCGGTCGCCAGGAAGTCGACGATGTGCGCGAGGTCCTCCGCGGTGCGTTCGCGTTGGAGGTCGCTGTAGTCGCGCATCGCGGGGACGCGGTCCTCTAGGTTGGCGAGGGCCTGCTTGACCAGCGTGGCCCGGGTTCGGGTCACGAGTGTGTACTCCTGGTCGGCCAGGTGTGGCAGATCGTCGACCGCCTGGCGGATGGTTGACGGGTCCGGTCGGGAAGAGTGCTTCTGGAGGAGAGCGAGGGCACCGCGGGCGTCCGCTGCCCACCCGTCGGCGTGCAGGGCCCGCGCGTAGCGGCCGTCCGGGCCGAAGGCGCGGCCGCCGGCGAGGACGGGGACTCCGACGGCTTGGCAGGCGGTGATGGCGGCGTGGGCGGCGGGCAGGTGGGTGGGGATCGATCCGGACAACAGGACCGCGTCGGGGTTGACTCGGTGGAGGTGCGCGATCAGGTGCGGGGTGGGGGTCTGCGCTCCGAGGTAGTCGACCTTCCATCCGTGGAGCACGAGGACCTCGGCGACGAGCCGGGCCGGCAGTGCATGCCATTCCCCGTCCACGCAGGTCACGATCACCCGCCCGCGATGTCCCGTGTCGGGTGCGCCGTCGGGGTGGTGGGCAAGCAGGGCAATGACGCGCTCATTGATGGCGGTGGCGGCGTGTTCCTGGGCGACGGTGATGCGGTCGGCGGCCCACTCGACGCCAATCCTTGCTTGAACCGGGGCGATCACCTCCAGCAGCAGCGTCTCGGCCGACACGCCGGCGGCCACCGAAGTGATCACTATCCGGGCTGCAGCGTGTTCGTCGCCCTCGGCCACGGCGTGCCACAGCCGGTCCGCCAGAACGGATGGGGCGGGCGCGTGGCTCACCGGGCGCTCCTCCTGCCGACGGGGATCACGATGCCCTGCCCATGAGTGACGGTCAGTGATCGTGGGTTCGGCGCGCTGATGGCCACAACGGCCATGTCGTCGTGGGCCGCCCTGCCGATCCACTGGGTGGCCAGCATCTGGATCCGCTCCACGACAGCTTCGGCGGGCATGCCTGAGCACTCCGCCAAGGCCCGTTGCAGGCGCCGCTCGCCGAAGAACTCGTCACCCAGCGGGCCGCCGCGGGCCTCGGTGATGCCGTCGGTGTACAGCAGGCAGGTTTCGCCGGGGCCGAGCACCGTGTCCACGGTCCGGGCGGCGACCTCCGGCAGCGCACCGACCAGGGTCCCGGAGGTGGGTGTCTCCTCGACGGCTCCGTCGGCGCGGACGATCAGCGGTGGCAGATGCCCGGCACTGGTAAGGCGCAGTTGTGTTTCGTCTCCCTGGCGTCGGACGGAGGCCAGCACGAGGGTCGCGAAGCGTGTGTGGTGAGAGGTCAGCAACGCTCCGTTGAGCAGTTGCAGCACGCGCTGATGGTCGTCGGCCAGGGGGAGCAGGGCGTGCAGGGTGTTGCGGATTTTTCCGGTGAGCACGGCGGCATCCAGACCTTTGCCCGCGACGTCGCCGAGCAAGACGAGGGTCTCCTGGGTGGGAGTAGCCGCCGGGTGGATGTCGTAGAAGTCGCCGCCGACACGCTCGTGCTCCATCGCGGCTCGGTAGCTGCCTGCGTATTCCACCCCGTGCACGGTGTGCAGCGCGGGAGGCAGCAGGTCCTGGAGGAGAGTTGTGGTGATCGCGGCTTGTTCGCCGTACAGACGGGCGGCCGACAGGGCGGCGCCGGCCCGTGCGGCGAACAGGCGGGCGAAGACCTCTTCACCCTCGGTGAAGGCCTGTTCGGTGCTTGACCGCAGCAGGATCAGGGCTCCGGCGGGGACGCCGTGGCCGGGCAGAGGGGTGACGATGACGGATCCGACCGGGCCGGTGAACGTGTTGGGAACCGCCCAGCCGGGAATCTCGTCGGGGTTGATCCAGCGGGCCGGCACCGGGGGAAAACCCTGCAGTGCCTCGGCAAGGCCGGGCACGCTGGCCATTTGGACGTTCTGCAGGCTCTGGACGACGGGACCGCCCCGTCCCGCGTGGGTCAGCTGGAGGCGTCGGCCCTGTGGCGGCGCCACGAGAACAGCGGCGTCGGCGAGGTGCTGGACGGCCATGGCGGCGGTCACCTCCATGCACCGCTGCAGATTCAAGGTGGACAACAGCGCGCTGGAGGCTCGGGAAAGGATCGCAGAACGCGACTGCGCGTCCTCCAATGCGGTCTCAGCCAGACGCCGGTCGGTGTCGTCGACCAGCCACCACACAACGTCGCCGTCGGTAGCCGGCGTGGGATGGGCTTCGAAGAAGCGACCGTTGATGTGCCCGTAGTGCGGCTTCGACCGGCGTTCGCGGGTCTGCGCGCCGAAGTCCCGGTGGGCGTCGTAGAGCCATGCGGGGACCTGTTCCTCCAGCCGGTCTCCGCTCCGCGCCCCGGGCAGCAGACGTCCGGCCGCGTTGTTGACCGCCACCACGGTTCCGTCGGGTCCCGCGACCAGTACCGGGTAAGGGGCGTCGCCCCATGTCGCACCGACACTGATGTCAGCGTCCGAGGACCGCAGGGAAGATCGGGGGGAAGTCGTCACAAGCGCAGGCACGCATCGTGCGCACCTCACCACCCTCCAGCGAATAGGCGACATAGGTCCTCGGTAACCGTCGCCCACCTGGCCACTTGGATGCAAGCCAGCCGGAAGAGCAACACGAAAGCGTCACAACTCGGCCGCGTCCCCGGCCCTATGACGCCGGCCGGCACCCGCACGTATCGCGCCGCAGGCGCTCGGTCGCAGTCGTCCTTGGTCACGGAAACGCGGCCTCGACGAACGCTCACGCTGCGTGCAGGCTCGAGAAGGTCAGGGGCGTGCGAGGGCTTCGGGCACGGTGGCGGCGAGGTCGAGGGCTGCGTCGGCGCCCGTGATGCGCAGGAGCCTGACCATGGCGCGGCCAGGGGCGACCAGGATCAGTGAGCGCTGCAGAGCCAGGGCGCTGCGTCGGGTTCGCAGGAGGGTGTTCAGGCCGCTGGAATCGCAGAAGGTGACGGCGGTGCAGTCGATGACGAGGCGGCTTGCGTCGGCACGGTCCAAGGCCTGTTCCAATGTGGTCTGCAGTTGCGCGGTGGTGTCGTGGTCGAGTTCACCCGCGACGTGGACGACGGTGCCGCGCGGATCATCGGTCACGGCTATGGTCAGTCGCTGAGGATCGGCAACGGGGTTGTCCATGGCGGCCTTCCGGATGATGGGCGACGGTTCCAGGGTCGGCTCGACACATTCTAGAGATCACACGACAGCCTTGGTTGTCACAACGGGCGCTCCCGCCAAGCCGCCGAAGGGCGCCGCACCCGGCGGCGGGCGGACATCCTCGGATGTGGCCGCCTGTGCAGATGGGACCTCTGCGCAGGCCCAGGCGACTTGGCCCGGACTCGGGGCTGAGCCCAGCAGGGTGAGCGCATGGATTGCGGAAAACGGGGTAGACGCGGCCTCGTTGTGTGCGGTTTGGATCTTGGAGGGGAAAGTACCGTGCCTGTCGAAGCCATCCAGCAGACCCGCGTCGAGACCCGCGAAGCCTGCGGCTCGGACCAGTTGCCGGCGCGGCCCGAGGACTGGTCGGGGATGACGGTCGGTGAGGTCCGCCAGATGACAGATGTGCTGTTCGTGCGGCTACGGAGTCTGGAGGAGGGAACCAAGGAGTACTCCTACGTTCGCAACACACTGGTGGAGCTGAACATGGGCCTGGTGCGGCACGTGGCGACCCGCTTTGCGCACCGCAGCGAGTCATTGGACGACATCGTGCAGGTGGGTGTCATCGGACTGATCAAGGCGATCAACCGGTTCGAGCCTGAGCGGGGGCTGGAGTTCGTCACCTACGCGCTCCCGACCATCACCGGTGAGATCAAGCGCCACTTCCGGGACACCAGCTGGGCCGTCCACGTGCCGCGGCGTCTGCAGGAGCTGCGGATCGAACTCGCTCGCGCAAGTGAGGCCCTGCACAGTGAACTTGGACGCGAGCCCACCACCACCGAGCTCGCCGACAAGATGGGCATCACCCCCACGGAGGTGATCCAGGGACAGATCGCGGCCAACGCCTATACCGCCGGCACCCTGGAGACACCCAGCGGTGACGATAACGACCATTCCCTCCACGAGCGTCTCGGCCAGGCGGAGCCGGCGCTGGAGACGATAGAGAATGTCCTGTCCCTCAAGGGCGCGGTGGCCCGGTTGTCCGAGCGCGAGCGCACCATCTTGCGCATGCGCTTCGTTGAGGAACTGACCCAGACTCAGATCGGGCAGCGCATCGGCATCTCACAGATGCAGGTCTCCCGGCTCCTCGCCGCCATCCTCGCCACTCTCCGCCAAAGTCTTACCGCCTGATGGGGCAGATGCCCGCAAGCCGAGGAGACGTTGTGGACCTGTACGCGCCACTGACGATGAGGGTTGCCGATGAAGGATGGGCCACGACCCGGCTGCGCTGCACCCTGCACTACACCGTCACCGACCCCTACGGCGTGCAGCTGTGCTTCCCCACCGTGGACGCGGGGGAGGCGCCGATCGTGTGGACGCTGTCGCGGGAGCTGCTGAGAGCCGGTCTGGACGGGCTGGCCGGCGACGGGGACGTCGTCTGCTCCCCGCGCGGACGCCATCGCACGGTGGTGATGCTGCGTGGCCGCCATGACCACGTGGCCTTGACGCTGCGCAGCGCATGCCTACGGGAGTTCCTCACCAGAACCTATCGGCTCGTGCCTGTGGGGGCCGAGTCGGGGCTGGTCGATTGGGACCTGCTGGCCCGGCAACTATGCAGCAGCACCCACTGAGGGAATCGAAGAGGAGAGCCTTGTCCGCCGTGGTTCCGCTTGTCCGATTCCTTCGGCTTCCTGAAGCCGGCTCACCCTTGGAGGCGTGGGGCTATGCTCCCGTTGACCGTGATTGACGTCCCGATCCGCAGGGGAGACGCTGCCCATGAACGAGCGGACAGCCGACACCAGCAGGCGCCCCGCGGGGGCCCGATGGCCGGCCGCGCCCGACTACGCCTCCCCTCCGTCGGCTGCCGGCACCACATGGCCGACGGCCGCACGCGCGGGACGGGGGCCGATATGAGCGCCCCGGAAACCGACCGTGTCGCCATGCCCGCCCGCCAGGTGCGCCGCCTCTCACTTCAAGCTGTTGCCGCCCCGGTCGGCCGCGCCCGGGACTTCACCCGGCGGGCCCTGACCGACTGGCACTGGCAGAGCACCGACCCGGCTGGCGCAGAGGCCGTCGAGGATGTCCTGCTGGTGGTGTCCGAACTCGTCGCCAACGCCAGCGCCCACGGTGGGGGAGCCATCGAGATCGCCGTCGTGATCGACGGCTACCGGCTGACGGTCTCGGTCACGGACACCGATCCGCGCCCGCCCGCCCCGCGCCCGGCTACCCCGTCCCGCCCTGGAGGGCACGGCCTGCACGTCGTCGAACTCCTCGCCGCGGCCTGGGGCACCACGCCCGGCCCCCACGGGAAGACCGTGTGGGCCACCTTCCACGGCTGAAGCAGCGCCGCCTGGCCAGGAGTCCGGCGAGCGGTGCCTGTGGCGAGAGGCGCCGGACGGGGCTCTCAGTTCACCCTTTTGGCTCGTCGGGGCGGAGCGGAGTCGTCGCAGTACCCAGGAAGAAGCTGTCGATGCTGTGGACGGCAGCGGTGAAGTCGTCGAGGTTGACCGGCTTGGTCACATACGCGTTGGCGTGGCGATGGTAGGCGGTGGTGACATCCCCCGGGGTGCTCGAGGTGGTCAGCACGACCACGGGGATGGAGCGCAGCTCGGGGTCGGCCTTGAGGACGTCCAGGAGCTCCCAGCCGTTCATGCGCGGCATGTTCAGGTCCAGCACGATCAAGTCGGGGCTTTGGACGTCGCCGGAGCGCAGGTGGTCCAGGGCGGCGATGCCGTCCTGGACGCGGGTGATGCTGCGGGCCAGGCCTTTCTCCTCCAGCGCGTCGGTGATCAGCAGGGCGTCGGCCGCGTCGTCCTCCACCAGGAGGATGTCGCGCGGGGCGCCGTGAAGGAGGGGCATCGGATGTCCAGTCTGCGGTGTGGGGGAGTGCGGGTCAGGTTGGGAGGATGCCGGGCCAGCGGCGCCGGGCGCCCTGGCGGGTCATGCCGCTGGCCAGCCCGAGGTCGGGGTAGCCGGCGCCCTTGGAAGCAGCCTCCTGAGCGGCGGCGTCCGCGAGGCGCTGCAGCGCCTCGCGAAGATGGCCGGCACAGTGCAGGACGGCCAACTCCTGGCCGTCGTGCTGGGCTTCCTCGCGAACGCGGAAGCATTGCTGCGCCATGCGCTGCACGACGTCGCGGGCGTAGGTGTCCGCGAGGGCGGTGATCTCCTGCTCGTTCAGCAGGGCGTCGAAGTGCTTTCCCGGCATGACCACCACCATAGGGACCGCATGCATGTCCTGACAACAACAGTTGTCACATGTGTAGAGTGACCGCCCAAAGACGAGAGCGTCGAAGCGCAGGACAAGAGAAGGGGACGGCGGTGAAATCCGGACAGCCCGCGCGGGTATGGACGTTGAGGCGATGGCTGCGGGCCGGCGTCGGCGCGGCCGCCGCGGTACTGATCGCGCTCGGATGGGTGGTGACCTGGACTCTCGCGCGGTCCTCGACCGCGACGGACGAGCTTGTCAACCGCATCGCGCCGGCCCAGAACGCCGCCCTGGATCTGGAGAACGCCCTGGTCAACCAGGAGACCGGCATCCGCGGCTACGGCCTGACCGGGCAGAAGGCCTTCCTGCAGCCCTACACCAACGGCCTGGCCGCGCAACAGACCGTCACCTCATCCCTGCGCCGACTGACCGCGCACGACGCGCAGCAGACCCGGGACCTCGACCTGGTCCTGGCCCGTGCCTCGGCCTGGCAGCGGCAGATCGCCGACCCCATCGCCGCCGTCCCCGCCGGAGCGCCCATCCCCGGCGCTTCCTCCAGCGCAGACACTGGCAAGCACCTCTTCGACGAACTGCGCACCGCGGCGCACAATCAGCAGCAGCATCTGCAGCAGGCGCAAACTTCCGCGAGCCGGGAGCTGGCTGAGGCTCGAACCCTGCGAACCTGGATCTTGGCCGGGGCCGGCCTGGTCATCACGGCCATGGGCATGATGATCTTCGCTGGCCTGCGCCGCGGCGTCACCACACCTTTGGCCCGGCTGTCGACAGACACCACCCGCGTCGCGCGCGGAGACCACGCCCACCCGATCTCCGAATCCGGTCCCGCGGAGTTGCGTTCCCTGGCCCGGGACATCGAAGCCATGCGCCAGGAACTCGTGCGCGCCCTGGCGGTGTCCGAGGACGCCAGGGCGACTCTGGACGGGCAGGCGCTGGAGCTGCGCCGCTCCAACCAGGAGCTGGAGCAGTTCGCCTACGTCGCCTCCCACGATCTGCAAGAGCCCCTGCGGAAGGTCGCCAGCTTCTGCCAACTCCTCCAACGCCGCTACCAGGGGCAACTCGACGAGCGGGCCGACCAGTACATCGGCTTCGCCGTCGACGGCGCCAACCGCATGCAGGTCATGATCAACGACCTGCTCGAATTCTCCCGCGTCGGCCGCGTCCACCTGGAGCGCAAGCCAGTCGACCTCGAGGACTGCTTCACGAGCGTCGTCGACTCCCTGGCCGTGGCGGTCGAGGAAACCGGCGCGACCATCGAACACAACCCACTGCCGACCGTGCTCGGCGACGCCACCCAACTCACGCTGCTGCTGCAGAACCTGCTCTCCAACGCCCTGAAGTTCCGCACCCCCGGCCGTCCGCCCCAGGTCAATGTGACAGCCGAGCGGGATGCGGGCTGGTGGCGAATGTCGGTCACGGACAACGGCATCGGCATCGACCCCGCCTTCGCCGACCGCGTCTTCCTGATCTTCCAGCGCCTGCACACCAAGGACGCTTACCCTGGCTCCGGCATCGGCCTGGCCATGTGCAAGAAGATCGTCGAGTACCACGGCGGCACCATCACCATCGACACCCAGCACAACGGCGGCGCAAAGATCGACTTCACCCTTCCCGCCGAGCCCCAGACCCAAGCGGACGCAACATGAGCATGCCGCCAAGTCCGTACCGCCTCCTGCTGGTCGAGGACGACCCGGGCGACGCACTGCTGGTCGAGGAACTCCTCAAGGACATCCCCGACCTCCTCTACGACCTGACCTGGGTCACCACCATGGAACAAGCCACCACACACGTGGCGGCGCACCACATGGACTGTGTCCTGCTGGACCTCAACCTCCCCGACAGCCACGGCGTGCCCGCATTGGAGACGATGCTCCAGCACGCGCCACTCACCGCGGTGGTGGTCCTGACCGGCCGCACCGAACCCGGACACGGCACCCTCGCCGTCGCCCACGGAGCCCAGGACTACCTCGTCAAAGGACACGTCGACCCCGACCGCCTGGCCCGCGCCGTGCGCTACGCCGTCCAGCGCAAGCACGTCGAACACACCGCCGTGGAACTGCGCGCCAACCGCATGCGCGCCCAGGAGAACGCCCGCCTCGAACGCGGCCTGCTCCCGACCCCTCTCCTGGACCCCGAGACCTGCCCCGTCCAAGCGACCACCCGCTACCTGCCCAGCCGCGAGCAGGCCCTGCTGGGAGGCGACTTCCTCGACGTCGTCCAACGACCCGACGGAACCGTAGAGGCGGTCATCGGCGACGTCAGCGGCCACGGTCCCGACGAAGCCGCCCTCGGCGTCGCCCTGCGCATCGCCTGGCGCACCCTGGTGATGGCCGGCCACCACGGCACCGAACTCCTCCGCCTGCTGGAACAGGTCCTGGAGGCCGAGAAGCACAACGACTACACCTTCGCCACCTGCGCCGCTCTTACCGTCAGCTCCGATGCCAGTCGCGCGACGGTGCATCTCGCCGGCCACCACGAGCCGGTCCTCATCGACGCCCGTGGCAGCGCACAGGTCTTGCCCGCCGCCACAGGAATCGCGCTCGGCATGCTCCCCGGTCACGCCGACTGGCAGCCGACCCACTTCAACCTCCCTGTAGGGGGCGCACTGCTGCTGTACACCGACGGACTGATCGAGGGTCACACCGATACCGACGAGCGTTTTGGCGCCAACGGGCTGTGCCGGGCGCTGACCGCCATGAATACCCTGCTGCCCGGGGAACAGATGGATCGGCTCCTCGCCCTCACCCGAGACCTGGACGCCGACCGCCACAACGACGACATCGCCATCCTCCACCTCGCCCGGAGGCAACGCTGCACCCGGCATCGGATCTGATGCCCGGTCGGTCGATTACCAGCGCGAACTTCTCTGTGCGTGAGGCTCGTTGTGGCACGATGCCTGCCATGCCACCGTGCCCGTTCCCTGCTGCGCGACCTTGTCCCCGACGCAATCGGTAGGACGGGTCGCGTCCTCGGACCGGCGTAAGTGGCTCGACGAGGGTGCCGCGTGGTGATCGTGTGCCGCCTCGGTGGTGGGTGTCGCCGGGATGCCGTCTCGGGGTCGGCGCCGGGTCGGCGGTTCGAGGATCGCTCACCGGAGGTCTTGCTGCGTGCGCATACCGCATCGGCGAGCACGGCCTCCACGTCGCGGGTGCTCATCCCGCGCACGAACGCGGCGAGGACCAGGGTCTCCAGCGCGTTCTGCACTCCGGCTC
>NZ_BBPP01000088.1 GCF_000787835.1 Streptacidiphilus melanogenes | reverse complement strand
GTCGGGCGCGTGGCGGGGCAGGTCGCGGGTTACACGCCAGAGAAGACTGGCACCTCGTGCCGAAGGAGGGACACCTCTGTGGGCACACACACCACCGCGCAGGCCCGGACCGAGAAGGCGGTCATGGCCGCAGCCCAGGCGGCCGACAGCCTCAAGACGCATGCCGAGCACGCCTCGAGCGCGGCCCGCGCGGCCGCCGTGAGCGGCATCCGCACGGTCCAGAACGCCGTCAGCAGCAGCGGGACGCTGCACGACGCGACCGAACAGGTCAAACACGCAGCCGAGCCACTCAAGGAAACGGCCCAGACCGCCGCCCAGCAGGTGGCGGAGCAAGCCCGGCACACCGCCGGAACACTGACCGCCCGCACCCACGAGCACAGCCGCCACGGGGGCGGCCGGTCGTGGCCGATGCGCATCCTGGTCACGGCCGCGTGCGCGGCCGGCACAGGAGCGTTGCTGTGGTGGCTGGTCCGTGACCGCGAGGAGGAGTGTGCGCCAGCTGTGCCTCTCCAGCCGGTGCCGCCGGCCTGACCCGCTCCATCACCGGGGCGGCCTCGCGGACGTCGACGCGACGAGGCCGGGACAGCCGCCCGAGGGCATTGAGTTCTGCTAGAAGGGAAAGTGACTGTGGGACACGGCGGAAACGTCATTCACGAGCTGACGGTCGATCATCGCGAGGTGGAGGAGAGGTTCGACCGGTTCAACGCCCTGCCGCCCGGCCAGCCGGGACGCAGGGACGTCGCGGACGAGTTCACCATCGAGCTGGTGCGGCCGCTGATCCGCGTCCCGCGTGCCCCCTGAAGGCGGCCCGCCTTCCACCGCGACCGCGCCCGCACCGACCGGCGCTCGGCTGCCTTGGCACCACCGGGCCGGCTCATGCGGGGGGCGGGTCGGGGGTTAGTTCGGCCAGTGCGTGGTGCAGGTCTGGGTGGATGGGGAACAGGGCGGTGGCGTCGGTGAGCTCCAGGACGCGGGCGGTCGCCCGGGGCAGGGCAGCAAGGTGGACGGGCGTGCCGAGAGGCTCGGCGCGCAGGCGCAGGCCGAGCAGGGCGTTCAGGGCGGTGGAGCTGAAGAAGGTGACCTGGGCCAGGTCGATGACGACTGCGCGGAAGTCGGCGAGGGGCTTGTCGAAGGCGAGCACGTCCGGGGTGTCGAAGTCGAGGTCGCCCGCCAGGTGGTAGACCAGCACGCCGCTGGCGTCCTCAGCGGTGCAGCGGGGGGTGAACCGCTCCGGTTGACCGTTCATCACGCTGCCGTCGGTTGGGGTGTGTCCGGCCGCAGGGCGAGCGCGGCGGCCGTGTCCTGCAGGGCGTGCCACAGGTCAAGCGCGCGGCCGCGCTCGTAGGTCAGCGCGGTCGCGTCGGGGTGGCCCTCGGCCAGTGTCAGGTACGCGTCGACGGCTTTGAGAGCCTGGTCGACCGAGCGGGACATGCTTCCGTGTCCGCGCAGCGCCGTGGCCAGCGCGTCGAGTTCGTCCCTGGTCACAGCGCCTCCTCCGTTTCGCGGCATCCGTCATTTCGCAGGCCCGTCGGATGCTTCTCCAGGTTGGCCCCCGATCCGACGAGTGTCAACAGTTGCATGAAAATGGTTTCGTGCTTGCTGTGACAGGTTATCCGGGACATCCTGGGGTGATGGAGGAGGTATCCGCCGCCAGGGCGCCGCAGTGGACGTTCCTGACCAACCATGCCCGGGTGCTGGTCCAGATCGCCCGCGACCCGGGGATCCGGGTGCGTGACATCGCCTCACGCTGCCTGCTGACCGAACGGGCGGTGCTGCGCATCATCGCCGACCTGGAGAAGGGCGGCTACCTCAGCCACACCAGGGCGGGGCGCCACAACCGCTACCGGCTCGTGCCGGGGACCAGGTTGCGGCACCCCGCCGACGCCGGCCCCACCGTCGCCGAACTCCTCACCGCGCTCACCACCCGGCCGCCGCCGGAGACGACCGGCGCATAGGGATCCTCGCCGGCCGGATCCGGCCCCGGCTCTCGCGGAGCGGCCTGACCTGGCCGGGATGACATGGTGCGGCCTGCAGGGTTGTCAGCACGCGCGGGAAACGCAGACGCGTACGGGCGGAGGGAGTGGGATGAGCGCTTTCGAGCTTCGGGCGGAGCACCGGCCCGCCGAGGTCGGACGGCAGGTCCGCTGCTGGCACATCACCCGCACCCGCCATCTGAGCGGTTTGTGCCGGCGCCTGCTCGACCCCTGCGCGGACGCGCTGCCGATCACCGAGGCCGCGGCCATCGCCCCCCGACTGCGCTGCGAGGGCTGCTGGCGCCTGCACGGCCACGCGACCGCGCTCGCACACGCGCCGGACACCGTCACGCCCCGCCCGCTGCCCCGCCCGCTGCCCCGTCCGGGACCCGGGCCGGGGTGTCCCGGCGGCCCCCGCACCGGCTCCGGCGCCTACAGTGGCGGATCATCCACAACAACGGGGTGCGCAGCGAAGGGAGGCCGTCGGTGGTGTTCACGCTCGCGCGCGACGCGGACGCAGTCGTCGTGGTCACCGTCCACGGCCCGCTGACCCCGGACGACCGCCCGGTGCTGTGCCGTGCCGTCGAAGACCAGCTGCGACGGCACGCCGCCCGCCGGGTCGTGGTCGACTTCGGCCCCGGCGAACTGGGGCCGACGGAGGTCAGCGCCGCGCTGCGCATCGACCACATCTGCGCGGCCCGCGACGCGGCGTGCGCGGTGGTGACCGGCGACCGGGACCGGCTGCGCCTGGTCGTTCCGGACGACGCCCCGCCCGGGCAGCGCCTGGTCGTCGCCTCCGATCTCGCCGCCGCGCTCACCGGTGACCCCTGACTCTTTCCCCTGGGCCCTTGGCCGGGTGCGCCATGGGGGCTGACCGGGCGCATGTCGGCTCCCCACCGATAGGCCCCGCACCGGCGGGGCACGGATGAGCCTTCGGGCCGTTCACTCCAGGTGCGGCCGTGAGGAAGGGAGAGCGGGTCGTGGGACACGGCGGGAACGTCATCGAGGAGCTGAAGGCCGACCACCGCGAGGTGGAGGACATGTTCGACAAGATCAACGCCCTGCCGCCGGGCGACGCGCGGCGTAGGGAGATCGCGGACGACTTCACCATCGAGCTGGTGCGGCACTCGGTCGCGGAGGAGATGTACCTCTACCCCGCGGTGCGCGCGCGTGTGGCCGGTGGGGAGGCGATGGCCGACAAGGAGATCACCGACCACGCCACGGTCGAGCGCCTGCTGAAGGAACTGGAGGGCAGGGACGCGGACCACTCCCAGTTCGACACCCTGGTGGCCCGGGTGATCAGCGAGGTCGCCGCGCACGTCGCCGACGAGGAGGCCCGGCTGTTCCCGGCCCTGGCCGCCGCGTGCACCCCGGCCGAGCTGGACGAGCTCGGCGACAAGATCCGCTCCGCCAAGGCCAAGGCGCCCACCCGCCCACACCCGGCCGCCCCCGACACTCCACCCATGAACAAGCTCCTGGCCCCCGGCGCCGGCCTGGTCGACCGCGCCCGTGACCTGCTCACCGGCCGCGGCCGCTCCTGACCGACCCCGCGTCATGACGACGGGTCCCGGTGCAGTACCCCCGCTGCCCGGGTGCCACCGGCCCCGGGCAGCGCGCCCCGATCCCGACGAAGTGGGCCGGCCCCGAAGAAAATGTCACTGCTGCAGCCGGCCGTAGGAGGGAGTGCGGACGGCGACGTCGGCCCACACGGTCTTGCCGCCGCTGTTCGCGGAGCTGCCCCAGGTGGCCAGCCGGGTCAGGATGTGCAAACCGTGGCCCCCCACCTGGGCGGGCCGGTGGGGCGGGCCGGGTCGGGGAGGGTGGTCAGCGGTGGCGTCGGCCACGGCGATCCGCAGACACTGGCCGGAGGGGTCGAGGTCCAGGCGCAGCTCCCGCGCGCCGCCGCCGTGCTGTTCGGCGTTGGTCAGCAGCTCGACCGCGATCAGCAGCGCGTCGTCGGCTCGCTCGGCGTCGCCGCCGATCTCGGATGAGCCCAGATGCCACTCCGCAAGCGCCTGACGGACGAACTCCATCCCCCGCGTCACGGCCAAGCCGCGGTGGCCGCGGTCGGGGAAACGGATGCGGCGGTGGAAGAACGACGTTGGGTACAGGGCGGCGCTGTTCATGGGCCGAGTCCAAGAGGGCCATGCTGCGGACGGGTCGCTGCGCGCCTGCCCACCGGTCACCGATCCACACCCGGGCTCGACGTGTCGTCAGAAAGAGCCGAGGTCATCCACCGCGAGCTCGTAGTGCGGGTAGATCAGGAACAGCCGCTGGGCATCGATCACCTCCAGCAGCCGCTCCACCTGCGGGCTGGGCGCGATCACCGCCAGGGGCACCCCTTCCTGCTCGGCCAGCGCCCGCGCCCCCAGCAGCACGTTCAAACCGGCCGAGCCGCAGAACGTCACCTCGCGCATGTCGACGCAGACCACCTCGGGCCACGACTCGATCGCTCGCCACAGCGCCATCCGCGCCTGCGGGCAGGTGTCCAGGTCCAGGTCCCCGATCAGCGAGCACACCAGGCCGCCCGGCACCCGGCTGCACTCCACCGTCAGCGGAGGCTGCGGCCCAAGACCCGCGGGGAACCCGGCAGTGCTCATCGGCCGCTCCGGAAATCCAGGCGCGCGAAGCGCGCCACCACTACCAGCCTAGGACCGGCGGCAACGGGCCGCCCTGTCCGCGCCCACACCACCGGCAGGTCCGCGAAGGCGACGGCCGCCATCCGGAGTCGGGAGCCCACGTATCCCGCCTCACGGCGGGATCGCACGGGCCGCCGAGAGGCCGAGAGGAAGCCGGTCCAGCTCCTCTGGTTCCACAACCAAGCGCTCGCCGGGCTCGATCTTCGTAGCCCTTGACGATGTCCTTGTGGTCGACTTCCTTGCCGGTGCGCTCGTTGACCCGCTTCAGGCCTAACCCAGGCCTAACCCGGTTCCCGGTGCCGCGCTGCAGCTGATGGAAGTGGACGGTGTGATCCTCGGTAGCGGTGAACGCGCTGGAAGTGGCGGGCGGTTGACCGGGCGCTGGGTGAGATTCCGGGCCCCGGCCGGGTCGTGGTGGATTTGACCGCGGTGGTGCCGCCAGGGCCGGAGATGGTCAGCGGGTGTCGCCGTTGGGGTGGGCGGCGGGGAGGTGGCCGGTGAGGAGCGCGAGCAGGTTGGCGACCTTGGGGCCGCCGTCGGCGGGGTGCCGCAACCCGGTGCCCGGGATCTTGGTAGCGGTTGCCGCGTCCGGATCGGACGTGGGTGAGGTAGCCGGCCTGTTCCAGGTCGGCGATGATGCGCTTGACCGCGCGCTCGGTGAGCAAGCACTCGGCGGCGATGTCCCGCACGCGGATGCCGGGGTCGCGGGCGATCTGGACCAGGACGCGGGCGTGGTTGGTCAGGAACGTCCACTGCGACGGCCTGGGGGCGGGCACCTGCTGCATCCCTTCAGCATGACCGGTGACGAACGACACGGCAAACACGACACAGATTTCGTGTCATTGCTGACCTGGCCACCCGGGCTCCCGGGTCATCGGATCCTACGAACGAGCCGTGGGACCCCACGAGAGGAAGCAGCGCGGGCATGACCGATAACGTGACACCGACACCGAGGGAAGCCTTCGAGATACTGCTGGCCGGCAATCAGCGCTTCGTCGCCGGATCACCGGAGCACCCCAACCAGGACGCCGCCCGCCGCGCCGAGTTGGCGCCGGGGCAGAGCCCGTTCGCGGTGCTGTTCGGCTGCTCCGACTCCCGCCTCGCTGCGGAGATCATCTTCGACCGCGGGCTGGGCGACTTGTTCGTCGTGCGCACCGCCGGACACGTGATGGGCCCGGAGGTGCTCGGCAGCGTCGAGTACGGCGTGAGCGTGCTGGGGTGCCCGCTGGTGGTGGTGCTCGGCCACGACTCGTGCGGGGCGGTCGCCGCAACCCGGGCGGCGGTCGAGGGCGGGGCCACGGGCGACGGCTTCGTGCGCGACGTGATCGAGCGCGTCACGCCCAGCGTGCTGGCGGCGCGCGCGGCCGGGCACGCCGAGGACGCCGACTTCATCGACGAGCACGTGCGCTGCTCGGTCGACCTGCTGCTGGACCGCTCCCGTGCCCTGGCCGACGCGGTCGCCGCGGGGCGCGCGGCGGTGGTCGGGCTGGCCTACCGGCTCACCGACGGAACCGCCCGCCTGGTCACCGCGCGCGGCCTGGACCAGGCGGGCACCGCGGCGGCATGAAGGGTCAGCGCTCGGTGAGGTCGGGCAGCAGCTCCCGGATTCGGTCGGCGCCGACCGCGCCCGCGCGCAGGAGCAGCGGCACCTCGCTGGTGAGGTCCACGATCGAGGACGGCACCGCGGCGGGGGTAGGGCCGGCGTCGAGGTAGACCGCCACGCTCTCGCCAAGCATGGTCTGCGCCGCGTCGCAGTCCTGCGGGGACGGATGGCCGGTGAGGTTGGCGCTGGAGACGGCCATCGGCCCCGTGCGGGCGAGCAGGTCGAGAGCTACACGATGGTCGGGCATACGGACCGCGACGGTGCCCCGGGTCTCTCCCAGGTCGAGCGGTAGCGACGGCTTGTGCCGCACGACCAGGGTCAGTCCCCCCGGCCACAACGCCTCGATGAGCTGCCCGGCCCGTATGGGCAGCTCATCGACCAGGGCGTTCAGCTGGTCGGGGGAACCGATCAGTACCGGGGAGGGCATGTGCCGGCCGCGGCCTTTCGCGGCCAGCAGCCGCGCCACCGCGGCCGGGCTGAACGCGTCCGCACCGACCCCGTAGACGGTGTCGGTGGGCAGCACCACCAAATCGCCGCCACGCACGGCTTCCGCGGCCTCGCGCAGACCCGCGGCCCGCTCCGATCCCTGCGCACAGTCGAAACACCGCACCGTGTGCTTCCCCTTCAAAACCGGGTCCCGTGTTGCCGTGCGCCAGGCTACGCGACACCCCCCGCGCCCGGCCTCACGCGCTGTGCGGGCGTCGGATCCGTTTCGTCGAACTGGTGCTCCTGGAGGCTCGGTTCAAGCGGCGCGGGACTTTTTCCGGCCGGCCTTCTTGATGGCGTGGGTGAGCTGGTCGCGGGTCATGGTGGAGCGGTGCGCGCTGTCCAGGTCGGACGCGCGCCGGTACAGCTCCTGCTTGGTCAGGCCGCTCAGATCCTCCTGCCCGGCCGCCGGGGTGCGCTTCTTGGCGGCCGGGGCCTTCTTCGCCTGCCGCCTAGAGGTGCTGGTTTTGCCGGTCTCTGGTTTCGGCGTGCCGGCCGTCTTCTCCGGTCTCGCTGCGGCAGTGCCGCCGGCGCGTTCGATGCTCGCCCGCAGCGCCTCCATCAGGTCGACGACGTTGGTGCCCTCCTCCGGCGCCCCCTTCGAGACCACGATCTCCCGTCCGGCGGCCTTGTCCTTGACCAGCTTGCGGACCTGCTCCTCCGAGGTGTCCCGGAACTCGCCCGGGTTCCAGTCGGTCGCGAGCATGTCGATCAGCTGCTGGGCCGTCGCCAGCTCCTTGTCGCCGACCTTCATGTTGCCGGACGGCAGCGTGTCGATCTCCTTGCGCGGGTCGCGGACCTCATCGGGGAAGTGCATCGTGTGCAGCGCCAGCAGCCCGTCGTGCGCGCGCAGCGCGACCAGGTACTCCTTGCCACGCATCGAGAACACCGCGACACCCGCGCGGTCGGAGCGCTCCAAGGCCTCGGCGAGCAGCTTGTAGATCTTGGCGTACTCCTCGCCTTTCGGGCCGAGCCAGTAGGTGCGGGCGAAGTAGACCGGCTCCACGGCGGCGAGGTCGACGAAGCCGGAGATGTCGATCGTCTTCGAGCGCGAGGGGCTGATCTGGTCCAGCTCTTCGGGTTCCACGATCACGTACTCGCCCGGCTGAACCTCGTAGCCCTTGACGATGTCCGAGTAGTCGACTTCCTTGCCGGTGCGCTCGTTGACGCGCTTCATACGGACCCGGTCCCCAGTGCCGCGCTGCAGCTGGTGGAAGTGGACGGTGTGATCCTCGGTCGCGGTGAACATCTGCACCGGGACGCTCACCAGCCCGAAAGACAACACCCCCGACCACACCGGACGCGCCATCGCGACCTCCCGTTGTCCGACCCGGCGGCTTCTCCCAGGCTCACTCGGACACGCCCGATGCGCCTCTTGGCCGCTGCGGCGATGGGAGGCGAGATGATGGGAATCCGACTGGGGACGATCAAGGAATGCGGAGATGGTCCGCCGATGGTGCAGCAGGCCGAGCGGGTCGCGGGACAGGTGTAGGACGATCCGCCTGGACCCCGACGGGCGCCCTCTGCTGGCCAGGTCAGCCTCACCTGCTCCCGCTCCAGCCCGGACCAGCGCGCCAAAGAAAACCTGGGCCGGATCCGTGACTGCGGCGGCCCAAACAGCGAGGCATGGTGCGCCTGCCGTGCCGCCAGCTGCGCCTGGCACACCCCCGACCCGACCGCCCGCGCCCACGGCGCAGCCCAAACGGTGTCGGCTCCGTCGGCCGACCCGGACCAGTGCGGCGGTCCGGTCGTGCTCAGCGTCCACACGGACCGCGCCGGAAGACTGTGGCGGATTGCCGAGACCTGCACGCGCTGCGCCGTGCTGATCCCGGACTGCAAGATCCTGGCCGCGGCTGGCGCTCCGGCCCCGCACTGGCCAACCCACCCCGGCCCACCGCCAACGCGGCGGCCGCCGAGGCGGTCGTCGGCGATCCCCGGAGGAGTACCTGCTGACCGCAGGCCAGGCAGCCCACGCACGCAAAGTCCTCGATTACGCCGCTGGCCACGCCCCGCTCCCGACAGCCGAGGCGCGCCTGGCGGTGCTCATGCCCGCGCCGCGTGCAGCCCGCGCTGGTCGGGCACCGGCAACATCACCGCTGCCCGACCAGCCCCGGCTGCTCGACTTCGAGAAGACCACCCGCTCCCGGATCTCCGGCTAGGCCCAGAGATAACAGGCGACCGGAAGCTGCGTAAGAAGAAGGCCGCCCCCGCCACCAGCTGCTCGCCCTGTACACGGGATCGGCGGCCCGGTTGAGGATCTTCGGCGTCGATGCCGCCCCCGGAGCCTGGCGTTGCGCTGCCCGGCGTCCGGTCAGGCGGGAAGCATGGGCAGCAGGAGGCGGGAGGCGTACTGAGCGCCGGTACGGAGAGTGAGCGCGCCTGCGTGGATGTTGTCGGGCCGGTCGTCGGGGTCGTTGTGGAGGAACGGTCCGGAGCCGGTGAACGGGATGGCGAGGTCGGGCCGGGCACTGGTGACGGCGCCGGGGTGGATGTAGTCGTGGGCCTGGACGTCGAGGGTCAGGGTGTGGCCTGCGGTCAGGTGCAGACTGGTGGGCCAGATTTCGACGTCCAGTTCGTAGACGGTTCCCGGGGTGAGCGGCTCGGTGTGGTCGTGTCGGTTCGACCTTGCCTGCTACCGCGACCTCGACCCCTGCATCGACCACTTGCGCAGCGCGCTGACCGACACGGACTACGGCCTCCCGCTGAACGCCCGCATGCTGCACGACCCTGCCCGCCTCGAGCTGCGGGCCCTGGACGGCGGCCCCTGTTCCCTCCTCCTGCTCTTCTCCAGGTGCTCCCCGGGCAGGTTCTGGGCCAAGGATCCAGCACGGGCCGAGGCGGTGCGCGCCCACGCGGAACGCGTCGCCTCGCAGCCCCCGCTCTTCCCGCACCGCGCCCCGACGAGTCACCGCTATCCGCAGCCTGCCTGGACCGTTACCGCGGCTGCGGCTCGGGAGCCAGCGTGATGCTCATCCACACCGGGGCCTGGTCGCGGAAGCTGTAGCCGTACGGCACCAGGCCGGCCCCGGACCGGTCGTCCAGACTGGTGCCGGTCAGCGAGATGGTCGGCGCGCCGTCTGCCACCGAGGCCAGGTTCGCGCCGCAGGTCCCGCAGAACGCCCTGTGGAGCGTCGGCCAGGTCGCGTACCAGGACGGCGTGCCGGACCAGGTCAGCGCCGCCTGGTCGACCGCCACCCACCACATGGCGGGCGCGCCCGCGCTCCTGGCGCAGTGACGGCACGCGCAGCAGTAGACATCAAGCGCTTCCGGACTGGTCACGGTGTAGGTGACGGCGCCGCATAGGCACCCACCCCTCCAGGTCCCGGGCCCGGCGGCCGGCGCGCCCGACTGAGTGGGCACCTGCACCTGGGCCAGGGCGCTGCGCACGCCCTCGCGCAGGCGGTCGTCCACGAGCGTGTCCAGCGGCCGCCAGGCTGTGGCGTGCACTTCGTCGGCCTGCAGCTCGAAGTCGGTGCGCTCGGTGGCCAGCAGGAAGCAGAAGTCGAGATGGAGGTGGTCGGGCTCGCCGCGGGTCTCCCGCCCGGGAACCGGGAACACGTCGACGTGCACGGGCGCGTCCAACAGCCACACCAGGTCCTGCGGCTCAAGGCCGAGCTCCTCCTCCAGCTCCCGCGCGACCGCGCCGGCAAGCGAATTGTCCTCCTCCTCGAGATGGGCGCCGATCGCGGGCAGCCACTTCCCGCTGGCGGCGTGGGCAATGTGCAGGACCTGGCCGTCCGGGTTCAGCACCACGGCACTGGCCGTCGCGTGGCCGCGCCACTCACGCCGGTCGGTCAGATCCACGCCCTGGTCCAGCAGCTGGAACAGCGGATCCACGAAGGCGCGCTGCTCGGGGCGCGCAGCCAGGTAGGCGGTCACGGTCCGGCGCAGATAATCAGCGGTGATGCCCACAGGCGCACACTCCCTACAGGGGTCGGATTGGTCGACCCCCAGAGACTGGCAGCCGCCGCTGACACAGCGTCAGCCA
Source organism: Streptacidiphilus melanogenes (assembly GCF_000787835.1). GTDB lineage: Bacteria > Actinomycetota > Actinomycetes > Streptomycetales > Streptomycetaceae > Streptacidiphilus > Streptacidiphilus melanogenes. Next base: position 1,881 of record NZ_BBPP01000088.1, on the reverse strand, counting down.
CTCGTGTCACGGCCCAGGCGCCGTCCGGGTCCCCTCCCCGGGCGGCGCGGCCAGAGGTTGACGGGGTGCCCCGCGCGGCGGCCGGCAAGGCGCCGCCGGGGCTGCCTCAGATGTTTCCGCGCAGCTTGGCCAGCGCCTCGTTCAGCAGGATCTCGCCTTCCTCCTGGGTACGGCGCTGCCGGACGTAGCCCATGTGAGTCATGTAGGGGGCGTGGCCCTCGGCGACGGGCACGTCGTCGCGATCCCGCCCGGCGGGCAGACCGCACCGGGGGCAGTCCCACGTGGGCGGGACCTCCGCCTCAATCGCGAAGCTCAGCTGCGTGTGGTGCCCCTTGCCGCACCAGAACGAAACGGCTGTCCGTGGGGCGAGGTCGCCGCGCTCCGGCTCCCCAAGCGGCCCGGACCCGACCCGCGCGCCCCTGATGCCAGAACTTCCCTGCGCCACGCTGCCCTCCCAGGCCATGATCCCCACACCCCGGCCGGGCATGGAGCCGCCCAGCTTACGTCCCCCCACCAGGGCGGCAGCCCCAGCCCGGGGCGCAGCCCGCCGAACGACCTGTCACACCCGACCGCTATGGTCGCCCGCACCAGCAGGGATCTTCAAAGGAGCAGCGGTGCTGACGGGTGTGCTGATCGCGGAGAGCCTGCGGCCCGGCGCAGACCTACGGGTGCCGCTGACCCTCACCCGGATCTGGCGCGTCACCGTGGCAGATCCGGCACCCGGGCAGCCGGACGCGTGGACGCTGATGGACTTCACCGCCGACGACACCGTCGCCAAGCAGCTCGCCCAGGCGCTCGCCGACACGCTCTCGCCGACCGGCGGCTGGTACAGCAACTACACCGCCACCGGCGACCGTCCGGACGTCCTGGTCTACGTCGCGTTCCCCGGGCAGGTGCACCGGTACCGGCGCGGTGACGGTGAAGGCCGACGCCGGGCCGTCGACACGGCCTGGCCCTGGGTATCCCCGCCGAGCAGCTCGACTGGACCGAATGATGCCCGGCCACAGAACCCGCACCACGGCCCGCGTCGCGCGCGTCCAAGGGGCCCGGGCGTGGTGCACCCTGGAGTCGTTCTGCGCCGCGGCCGCGCTCGTGCCCGTTGAAACGGCGATGCTGGTGCGGGTCACCGACCTGTCGGCCGAGCAGCTGCTCGGGCAGGAGCTGACAGTGCGTGTCGATGCATCAGCCCTGCTCGAAGAAGACCTGAGACCTGCCGGCTGGGCACGGGCCGACGGACGGTCGACCGGGTAGGCCTCACGGCTCCTCCTCGGCTATGTCCGCATCGTGCTGGTTGTCGCCTGCGGCGCGTTCGGTGTCGGGGTCGCCCTGGCCGCAGTCCATGCAGTCCGAGCTGCCGATCGGCCCCATTCCGCCGCAATGCGGGCAGCCGCCGGGGAACACGACTGGTCGTCCACGGTTGCAGGCCGGGCAGCGGTCTTGCGGGGACATGTCCCTTGTCAGGATGCGGTGCGCGAGGCTGGTCGCGCCCCCGACGATGGTCCAGCCCGACGCGGCGGCAGCCGCGCGGATGCCGCCGGGCTCGCTCTCGGTCTGCAACCGGGTGAAACTTCCCTGGCAACGCGGGGAGTTGCACCGCAGCCGCATCAATGCCTCAGCCGTCAACTTGCCCTCCCCGGCCCGTCGCTGGGGCGGACCGCGAGGCTACCGGCCACCACCGACAGACCGGGGTGAGGGGTCAGTTGGCGCTCTACACCGCCCCGCGGTTGCGGGCGTATCGTCCCGGACGTGATTCCCGAAGACGACGATCCTGCAATGAGCCCGCAGCAGCGCCGGCCGGAGCCGCCTCGACCGCGGATCGCCCCGGCCGAGGTGCTCTTCGACCGGCCGCGACGGGACGAGCACCGCGATGTCCTCAACGCG
>NZ_BBPP01000089.1 GCF_000787835.1 Streptacidiphilus melanogenes | reverse complement strand
AGTATTTCGACGCAGTTGTTGTTGCTGCCGCTGTGGCTGCTCTTGCGCCACACGCGTGCCGGATTCGCACTCATGATTGAGTCGGGGTGCCTTCCTCATGGACGTCGGGAGGGTTCTCGGAGCTCGATCCGCCGGGTGTACACAGGCGGCTGAGTTCCTGGCTCAAGGCGTAGTAGGCCAAGGTGTCGGGGTGGTGGGGGCCGAGTGCCTCCGCTGCATCACGGGCGTTCACCTCGGCGAGGTCGTGAGATTCCCGAAGACGTCCGGAGTGCTGCAGCGCGCGGGCTAGCCGGTCTCGGGCCTCGAGCGTGTGAGGGTGGGTCGCCCCGAGCACGCGGGTTCGAGCCGTCAGCACTTCTCGGGCCACCTCCCCCGCCTCCTCCCAGCATTCGCGTCCGAGCAGGACCTCGGCAAGGAGCTGGCCGCAGTTGAGCACGCGGGGATGGGCTGGTCCGAGTAGCCTCGCGCAGTCGTCACGGAGGCTGCGGGCCATCGGCTCTGCTTCCGTGTAGGCGCCGGTCTCCGACAGGATCCAGGCGAGCGTGAGCCGGGCGGCCAGGCACTGAGGGTGGTCCGGGGCGAGTGAGGCGGCAGCGTCCGTCATCGCGCGGCGGGACAGCTCCTCTGCGATGCTCCACTGTTCCTGGGCGCCAAGGGCCTCGGCCAGACAGAGGCGGCTGTTCAGGGTGTCGGGGTGATGCGGACCGAGCACGAGTGCGCGGCCTTCGGCGGCTCTGCGCATGTGCCGTTCGTCCGTACTGAATTCGCCGAGTCCGTAGTACGCGAGCCCCAGCGTGTGTTCGGTGTCCAGGGTCAGGGGATGGTCCGGGCCCACGGTGTTTTCCTGCTCGCGGAGCACAGTCTGGAGGATCTCCGCGGCCTGCCGGAACTCTCCGGCGGCGCGCAGGGCGCGGCCGTACTCCTGGCGGTCGGAGAGAGCGCGGTCGTCGTACGGTTGGTCGGGACGACCCGTGATTTGCCGGATGTCGTCGGCCAAGGCGAGCGCGGCGCGGTAGTCACCGGTGTCGTAGTGCTGGGATCGCAGGTTCCGGGCGACCGAGAGTGCACGCTCGGCTGTCGGACCCGGTACTCGGCCTGCACGGTGCAGAAGCGCCGTGGCGTGGGGAGTGAACAGGCGCAGCGTCTGAGCGTCTAGACACTGACCGGGTCCGGCGACGGTCAGTGCCGAGAGCATGTCGGCGGCGGCCGTGAGGAGCAGGTCGCGCTGGTCGAGCGGGGTGCGGGCGAAGACGGTGTCGAGCAGCAACCTGTGGCTCTGGATCGCGGGCACCTGGGGGAGGCCGATGTCGCCGGGCACCTCGACCAAGGCGATGAGCGACTGGGACTTCAGCGCCTGTAGGGCACCGTTGGTCTGCTGTGTCAGCAGCGGCGGCTCTGCGGTGTCGAGCGCGGTGACGCCGAGCAGGGAAGGGTGCAGTGCGCCGGTCGGCACCGGGTCGGCTGCCAGGCAGGAGAGGAGGCGGAGCAGCGTGACTGCCTGCGGCACACCCCGGCGGGTCAGCACGTCGAGTGAAAGCTGCCAGGTGGCCCCGATCAGACGGCGTAGGTCGACCTCGTCGGGCTCCGCGCCGAGATCGAGCACGGCGCCAGGGTCGTGCTCCAGGCGATCGACGAACTCGCCGATGCTGAGTGGTTCCAGGATCTGCTCACCGAGGAAGGCGCCGGCCAGCAGCAGAGCAAGAGGGTGGCAGCCCAATGCTCTTGCCAGGCGTTCGAGCTCGCCCAGGTCGCCGTTGCCGACGTTCAGTTCCAGCAGCAGCGCGACGGCGTCGCCCACGTCGAGAACATCCAGGGGATGGAGCTTGGCCTCGACGGGCCAGGACTTCGGCTGCCCGTTTCGACTGGTGATCACGACGGTGCCCATGGGGCTGACGCGTAGCCATCCCGGCTCACGAAGCACCGTGAGGTCGTCGAAGTTGTCGAGAACCAGGAACCAGCGTTGCTCTGCGCCGTCGAGGTATCGCCAGACCAGGTCGGCGGGGGCGACGCTCCCGCCGCGCGCCGCGAGGATTTCGTCCTGCGATGCGCCGAGATCCTGTGCGACACAGAGCATGCCGTCGAAGAAGGCCTTGCCACTGGCGGCACTGACCCACAACCCCGTCACGGTCTGCCCCGCGCCATCGCGCGCGGCAGCGAACTCTCCCATGACGGCCTGGACGACAGCCGTCTTGCCACAGCCGGGCATGCCGTGGATGACATGAGTCCCACCGCTCCGGCCGACGCTCAGCGCAGCGTCCAGCAAGAGCTTGCGAAGATCGCGCCGGTCGTGAACCTTGGTGCGCAACGGAGCTGCCAGTGGCATGCGGACCGAGGTGGGGCCGCTGGGGAGCGGCGTGCCGGTCGGAGGTGCGGTGACGTGGGAGTGGTACTCGGTGATGTGCAGGTCGTGCTGAGCGCTGTAGGCGCGGCCCTGGCCGGTTGCCTCCTGATGCACCCCGCCCGCTGCATCGTCAGGGCATGACCTCACCGCTCGGAGACATGCAGATCGTTGCCGGCCTGATACACCCGTGCGTGCCCGTCGGCCTTCGCGACGAGGCGGCGATCTCCGGTCTGCGCCTGGCTGGGGGCGGCCGGCGGCATCAGTACGCCGGCATCGACCAGGGCGGCCCACAGTGCCTCGACGGCACCGGGGTCAGCGGCGAACAGCGGCTGCAGAGCCTGCTGCCACCGGGCGGCCAAGTCGCGCTCGGTCTCGGGGTTGCCCGCTGCCTGAGCGGCGACCAGTTGGCTGTGCGCCTGCTCCAGCTCGCCGTCGAGCGCCTCGGCCCCGAAGGGGATGAAGCGGTGCCACACCGAGACGATCGCCTGTTTCGCCGCCCGGTAGGCGTCCCCGGCCATCGCGGTCATGACCGTCTGCCCCGCCGTGCCCAGGAACAGCTCTACTTCCCCTTGCATCGAGCAAACACCCCCGCGTGTCCTGAACCTGACGACAGATCCTATTGTGCCCGGGGCCGCTGGACAGGAAGTTGGGAGGATTGGCTGGGACGCTCGGACATATGCTGATGGTGCGACTGCTCCCCGGCGGCCTTCGCTGCGACGAGAGGTGACGCCAATTCACTTGCCTGGGCGGGTTGGCGTGCGCTTCCGGCTGGCAGGGCGCGCTCGTAGCAGTGACCCGTGCCGACCCTGCCCCCACAGCCAGCACGTGCGACCGCCCTCAGGCCAGCGGGACGCCCTTGATGATCTGTGGTTCGACGTCCAGGGCGACGCCGGTGGTGGCGCGAACGGTGTGGCGCAGTCGCTGGAGTGCTTCTTCGAAGGTCGCCGAAGTCGCGCGCTCTCGGGCTACGAGGGTCAGGGCGCGTTTGGTGGAGCAGTGGATTCCGGTGGCTATCGGGCTGCCGGGACTGTGGCCGACGTATTCGATCAGCCAGCCTGCGCTGGCGCGGGGGCGTCCGTCATCACCCTGGTGGATGGGCCCTCCGTGCTGCTTGATGTGCTCGGCTTGGGCCTGGGTGATGGTGGGGTTGATGAAGACGGAGCCGACTTGTCGGGAGTCGGGGCCGGAGGGCGGGATGCTGAGTCCGTGGGCCGTCCGGTCGGCGCGGACCCCGGTCGTTGCCGTGGCGAGTGGGGGCTGGCTGCCCAGGCTGGTTCCGAGGGCTTCTGCCAGGCGCTGGTAGGTGACCGGGGCTGCTGACGTGCTTCGACGGAGGCGGAGGGTGACGCTGAGGATGGTCCAGTTGCCGATGGTCTTGAAGTGGCTGCTGCGGTGGGTGAGGCCGCAGGCGCTGGCGGGGATCTGGACGGCGGCCTGGAGGCGCCAGTCGTAGGCGGTGATGCTGGCGAGGGTGTCGCTGATCTCTTGGCCGTAGGCCCCGGTGTTCTGGACGGGGGCGGCCCCGATGGTGCCGGGGATGCCGGCGAGGTACTCGATGCCGCTGAGGCCGTGCTCGGTCGCGTAGTCGACAACGCGGTCGAGTGGTTCTCCTGCTTGGACGACGAGGTCGACTCGCTCGTCGTCGAAGGGCCGCGCTCGGATGCCTCGGCTGGCGATGCGGACGACGGGACCGGGGTATCCGGCGTCGGGTGTGATCATGTTGCTGCCGCCGCCGAGGATGAGTGGCGGCAGGTCGTGTGCTCGGACGGCTTGGGCGATGTCGGGCCAGTCGTCGCGGTGGGTGTGGGTGAGCAGCTGGCCGATGGGGCCGCCGAGGCGGAGGGTGGTGTGGTCGGCCAGTTGCTCGGTCATCGTGGTCTCCGCGGTGTCAGGTGGCGGCGGTGGTCTTGAGGGCGAGGTCGCGCAGAGGCTGGAGGCGTTTGCGGGCGGGGCCGTGGTAGATCGCGTTGGTGCAGACGACGAGGTAGCGGCCGTGTTCGGGGTTGAGGTAGAGGCTGGTTCCGGTGAAGCCGTGGTGGTAGGCGACGCGGCCTCCGGCGGCCAGGATCCAAGCCAGTCCGCGGTCGATGCCCGGCTCGAGGGCGGCATGCGGGGTGAAGCTGTCGTGCAGCCACTGGCCGACCGGGGAGTCGTCGGCGGCGTAGTGATGCAGCAGGCGGACGGCGAGAGCGGCCAGGTCGGCGGGAGTTGAGAAGACGCCTGCGTGGCCGGCGACGCCGCCCAGGAGAGCGGCGTTGTCGTCGTGAGGGCCGCCCCAGATGCGGGGTGCCCCGGCGAGGATCCGCTCCGTGGGTGCTACCTGTGAGCCGCGCGAGACGGGGCCGTAGGCGGTGGCGGGCATGCCGATCGGTGCCCAGTGCCTGCGTGCGAGGTCGTGCAGCGGTAGCTGGTTGATGTGAGCGAGGGCGAGGCCGAGGAGGATGAAGCCGCGGTTGATGTAGCGGTGCTGGCCGGGTTGGTCACCGAGGGGTTCCTTGCACATGAGTTCGTGCAGCGGGGTGCCGGTGTTTCGGTACTGGTCCAGGCGGGTGGAGGCGCGCAGCCCGGAGGTGTGGGCGAGGAGTTGGCGGACGGTGGCCTCGCCGCTGGGGGCTTCGCCGGAGAAGGCGGGCAGGAAGTCGCGGATCGGGGCGTCGAGTCCGATCAGCCCGTCGCGGACGGCCTGGCCGACCAGTGGCCAGGTGGCGACGACCTTGGTGAGGGAGGCGATGTCGTAGACGGTGTGCTCGTCAGGGGCCTGGTCGCCGCATTCGGGGGCGACGATGCCTGCGGTGAGGACTTCCCGTTGGCCTGCGGTGGTGCCGACCATGACGACTCCGCCGGGGCTGCCGCCGGAGTCGATCAGGGCGGTCAGGGTGTCGTGGAGGCGAGCGGTGTCGTCGGTGGTGAACGGGACGGCGTGGGGCATGGTTCAGGGCTCCTGGAGGGTGGTGATGTCTGCTCCCAGCGTGGCCAGGTTGGTGAGCAACTGACCGTAGCCACGCCGGAGGTGGTACATGCCGCGGATGGTGGAGGTTCCCTCTGCGGCGAGGGCTGCGAGGAGGAGGGCGGTGACGGCGCGGATGTCGGCTGCTTCGACGTCGGCGGCGTGCAGGGCGGTTGCGCCCTTGATGCGGATGGTGCTGCCCTGGGTGGCGATGTCGGCTCCGTAGGCGGCGAGGGTGTCGACGTGGGTGTCGCGGCTGGGGTAGATCCGTTCGTGGATCAGGGAGACGCCTTCGGCCTGGGTGAGCAGGGCGGCGAGCTGCGGTGCGGTGTCGGTGGGCAGGCCGGGGTGGGGCCCGGTGGCGGTGGTGACGGCCTCGAGCGGTCCCCATGTTGCGGCTGTGCCGCCCGGCCAGCTGGTTATCGCGATGCCTGCGCGGCCGAGCGCCTCGCGCAGTCCGGTGGGCAGCTGGTGGAGCGTGATGCCTTCCAGTTCGATGCTGCCCTTGGTGGCTGCGGCGGCCATGAGCATGGTGCCGGCCTCGATGCGGTCCCCGGCGACCGTGAAGGTGGAGCCGGTCGGGCTGCTGGTGCCGCTCACGTGGAGCCCGGCGTCGTCCCAGTCGATGCCGACGCCGCCTTGCTCCAGGAGGCGTGCGGTCTCGGTCACCTCGGGTTCGATGCTCGGGCTGGTGATCAGGGAGGTGCCTTTGGCGCGGGCGGCCAGCAGCATGGCGGTGACGGTGGCGCCGAGGCTCGGGCCGTAGGGCGTGTTGACGTCGGTGATGAACGGGTGCGGTCCGCCGGGCAGCATGACCGCCTGGAGCACGTCGCCCTCGGTGCGCACTTCGGCGCCGGCTGCCTGCATGGCGGCGAGATGCCGGTCGATCAGGCGCGGGCAGAAGGCGTCCCCGCCCGGCGCGGGGAAGGTGACGTGACCGGCCTTCGCGAGCACGGCGGCGGCCAGAACGGCGGTCGTGCGGACCTGGCGGCCGAGGACCGGGTGAATTTCCGGGCGCAGGCGCGCGGCGGGGGTGACCGTGAAGCGGTCCGCTTCGACGGCGACGCCGGTTCTGGTGTGGCGCAGGATCGCGGCGCAGACGCCGGTGTCGAGGATGTCCGGGCAGTTGCGGAGCACGGTCGGGGTGTCGGCGACGAGCGTGGCGGCGTAGAGGTGGAGGGCGATGTTCTTGCTGCCCTGGACGCGGATGCGGCCGTGCAGGGGGCGACCGCCGGTGATCTGGACCAGGGTGCTGTTGAGGTCGGCGGGTGTGGGCAGGGCGGTGGTGGTCATCGGACCCTGCTTCCTGCGGGCAGGATGCCGCCGATGTGGGTGTGGGGGTAGATGACGCTGCCGGGGCCGATGAGGGTGCCGGGCGACAGGACGGTGGCGGCGGGCAGGCCGACCTCGTCGCCGATGACGGCCCCGAACTTGGTCTGGCCGGTGCCGATCCGGTTGTCGTCGAGGGTGATGGTGACCTCGTCGACGGCTGGTTCGCGGACGGGGCCGACGGTGTTGCGCATGCCGGTGGTTGAGCAGAACGCGCCGAGGTGGACGTGGCGGCCGAGGATGGAGTCGCCGACGAAGCCCGCGTGCTTCATGAACACGGACTCGACCAGGAGGCTGCGGGTGATCTCGGCGCCGAAGCCGATGGCGCAGCCGGGGCCGATGACACTGTGGTCGCGGACCAGGGCGCCTGCGGCGATGACGGCTCCGGTGCACACGAGGACTGGCCCGATGACGTGCGCGCCGGCCTCGATCCGGGTTCCCTCCTGGAGGTAGACGGGGCCTTCGACGATTGCTCCGGCGGCGATGGTGCCGGCAGGTGCGTGGTCGAGGCCGCTCGCGGCGGGGTCGTCGAGGTCGGCGACCATGAGCGGCTTGATGTCGAAGACGGTGTCGGCGCGCGACAGGAGGTCGGCGATGTAGGGACTGGCCACCTCCGTGTGCGCGACGTAGTAGTCCGGGGTCAGGCGGGCGTCGCGCAGTGGGGTGAGGGAGAGCTGGGCGTGCTGTTGGGCGAGCGGCATCGCTGGCTCCTGCTCGGTGTTGGCGGGCTGTGGCGGATGGTGGGTGGGGCGGTCGGCGGCGTGGTCCGCCGTGGGGGAGCACGTGGAAGGGCTGCCGCCGACCGACCCGGCTTGGAAGAGTGAGGGGATGGGGGGACCCTGCGGGTGCCCAGGAGCCGGTGCTCGCCGGGCGCCCGGCTCAGATGGCGAAGCTGAAGACGCGGGGCCGAGGCCGGGCTGCCCTGATCAGCTGGTGGATTTGTTGTCCCGCGACGGCGCTTGGCTGGGTGGGAAGGGACAGCGTGGCCAGAACTCGCTTCCCGTGGGCGGTGGCCTGCGAGGTCCACTGTCCGGCGGTGAGGTGGTCGACGATGAACAGGCCGCGTCCGTGCTCGGCGTCGTGGTCGACGGAGCGGAGTTCGGGGTGGTCGCTGCTGGCGTCGAGGACGTCGAGGGTCAGCGAGTGCTCGCTGCGGCTGGCGTACAGGCCGAGGGTGACCGGTCGGCCGTCGCTGTAGGCGAAGGCGTTGGTGAGCAGTTCGCTGACCAGCAGCGCCACGTCATCGGCTCGGTCTCCCAGCTCGAAGCCCCACACCCGCAGGGTGGCGAGCACGAGCCTCCGTGCGAAACCCACCGCGCCGTCGAAGGCCGTCAGCGGCCAGGCTGCTCCGAACGCGTCGTCAGCGTCGTGGTTCATGACTCGTCCTGCCGTTGGTCGTCAGCGGTCGTGTTGGGCTGTGAGGGGGCATCGGCGTCGGGCCATGCCTGCCAGTCGCCGGACTCCTGCCGGGCTCTGGCCTCGCGGACGCGGTTGCCGCAGACGCGCTTGGGCAGGGGCGGGAAGGTCGGGACGGGGGGATACACCGGATGCCTCCTGCGGGTTCGAGGACCGTGGCCCTGATCGGCTGCCGGGTGCCTGCGAACCCGGTGCGACGTGCTGGGCTCTCGACTCTCCCCGGGCGCCGGGGCGTCCTCCATGCCGGGATGCGTTCGCTCGTATACGTGAGATGCATAGATCTCCAGGCCAGTCGCCTGTGCGGTGACTATGCTTCAGATCACTCTCGGTAGTGGCCTGGTAGGAGGTGTCGTGTCCGGCGCTCTGTCGATCTCCGTGCGGCACTGCCGCCTGTGCGGGATGGATCTCGCGGCCGACAACCAGTCCGGGCTGTGCTCGCCCTGCCAGCACCAGTCGAAGGCCAGTGCCGCGCCCGACGTGCCGGATGATTTCTGGGACGCCGAGTCGCTACGCCAGGCTCTGGCCGACCGGCACATGGGGCAGGTCATCCGGGCGTTTCGCCAGCACCCCTTCCACCGTGCGTCGTTCGGACGACGGGGTATCCCGCAGAGCAGGGTCGGGGACTGGCTCGTCCTCACGCAGGCCCAGGTGAGCCGGATGGAGTCGGGCAGTCCGCCGCAGAATCTCGACACCCTCATCCACGTCGCCCGCGCCTTACGCGTCCCGGCCCGGCTGCTCTGGTTCTCGCTCCCCCAGACCCAGACGACCGCGTCCGACGCGCCGCCTGTGCCACGCCAGGCCCAGCATCCGGATCCGGTGGTGCGGGCCAGCCAGGACGCCTGGCGATCCGTGCGGCGGCGTCTGAACGCGGAGCGCGCGGTGCTGTCCGAGGCTGCGGCCCAGCTGTACGACCCGGCCCTGCGCATCGAGTCGAGCGCGCTCCTCGCGCCGACGGCGTGGCTGCCTCCGGAGCCGGTCCCCCTGGAGCGAGTAGCCCTTCGGTGGGATCCGGCACCGATCGCGCCGATCCTGGACGGCGCCGCGCACGAGGGCCTTGGGGCCCGCCCGCTGCGGCTCCTGGACCAGCGCTTCGACCGCTACACCCTGGCCGTGCGCTACCTCGACTCACCGACGCTGTTCGAGAACCGGCCCAGCTACCGCCTCACCGGCGTCCAATGGGGCAGCGACGGCAACGGCGAGCTGAGCTTCTCCCTCTCGACCTACTTCGACAAGCTCGACCTGTGCGAGGCGATCGGCCACGAGTTCGCCGCCGCGAACGGGAGCGGCAGCGACCGTGCCCGCTGGGGCCCGCTGACCCTCCGCCGCGCCGTCGGCGACCCCTTCGACCTGCGCATCCGTCCGATGATCCCCGCCATCACGACGCTGCTGCTGCGCAGACGTCCGGACGGCAGTGCGACGTTCTTCCTGCACTGGCGTGACCCCGGCCGCGTCGCGACCGCCGGCGGCCTCTATGACGCCATCCCCGCGGGTGAGTTCCAGCCCAGCAGTGTCCTCGCCCAGCCCGACGGCCCTGACTTCGACCTGTGGCGCAACATCGTCCGCGAGCTCAACGAGGAACTCCTCGGTGCACCGGAGTTCGACGGCAGCGCCAGCCAGCCCCTCGACTACGACCGCTGGCCTCTCTACCGTGCCCTGCAACGCGGGCGGGATGCCGGCGCGGTGCGCGCCTACTGCTTCGGGGTGGGCTGCGACGCCCTCACGTTGGCGGCCACCATCCCGAGCGTCCTGGTTATCGACGACGCGGTCTTCGACGAGCTGTTCGGGGACATCGCCCCGCACAACGCCGAGGGCATCACGGTGGCAGCGCTGTCCGATCAGCAACCGGCAACAGGAATCCCCTTCAACGAACAAAACATAACACGATTCCTCAGAAATGAGCCCTTGGCCCCGCCCGGCGCGGCATGCTTGGCCCTGGCCTGGAAACACCGCCGCCTGCTGCTCGCACCCTAGGCCGGGCCCGCGCGCGCCGCAGCGGCCCGGTACACGCAAGGAGCGACGTGGCGACCGCTGGACCGACGCGCACCGAGGACGACCCTGCTGCCACCCGCGACGCCTGGCTGCGCACCCGCACCTACCTCAACGCCCACCGGCACGAACTGACCGACGCCGCGCTGCGCGACTTCAAGCCGGAGGACTTCATCCCCGGCACCCGCCTGCTCACCCGGCCGGGCTGGATCCCTGATCGCCCCGTGCCGCTGCAGGACGTCCGACTCGCTTGGGCCGACGACGAGCCGACCACCCCGATCACAGGTGACGCCGCCGAGCTGGAACACATCCGGCCGCTCGCCGACGACCGCACCAGCTACCGACGCTACTCCGACGCCGTCGGGCACCTTGCCAGGCCCCACCTCTTCGAGAACCGCTCCTGTTACCGCCTCCTGGACGTTGACGGCGGCGACCGCCCCGCCCTGACCTTCGGCTTGGGCGCATACTTCGACGTCATCGACATCTGCGAGGCCGCCGCCCACGAGTTCACCGCTGCTCAGCTCAACGGCCAGACCGGCCAAGCCACGACGTCGTTCCGGGCGATGGTCGGCGACCCGACCGACCTGTCCCGGCGGCCCGTCATGGCAGCCGTCAGCACCATGGTGATCCGCCTCGACCGAGCAACTGGCGACGCCGAGTTCGTCCTCCACTGGCGCGACCCGGCCAAGGTCGCCAGCGGCGGCGGCCTATACCAAGTGATGCCGGTCGGCATGTTCCAGCCCTCCCACGACGCCCCCTGGAACCAGGCCAACGACTTCAACCTGTGGCGGTCCATCAGCCGCGAACTCAGCGAAGAACTCCTCGGCAGCACCGAGGACTACGGCAGCAACGCCACCCCAATCGACTACGACGCCTGGGACTTCTACAAAACACTCGGGCGCGCGAGGGCGGACGGTCGGCTCCGGGTCTTCTGGCTCGGCCTGGGCATGGACCCGCTCACCTACGTCACCGACATGCTCACCGTTGCCGTCTTCGACGCCGACCTCTTCGACCAAACCTTCCAGCGCCTCGTCACCACCAACGACGAAGGCCACCGCGTCGAACTCGAAGACGGCACCGGCCACGCCTCCGGTATCCCCTTCCGCGCCGACCAGATCATGCGCCTCACCCACGACGAACCCATGCAACCCGCCGGAGCAGCGCTCCTCCACCTGGCCTGGAAGCACCGCGCCAAACTGCTGAGCTGACCTGTTACGGCGCGACTCGCAAATTGCGAGTCGCTGATCGACGACGTTCTGAGCGTGCTCACGCGGCAGAGCAGCAGGCTGGCAGGGGGTCCGGTTTTTCCGGGGAGCCATTGGGCGAAGGGATGCGGCTGGCTTCCCCTGACGCCATGAGCGCCCTCAGCGTCGGGGACGTGCGGAGTCGCATCGTGGTCTTCCACTGGTCGTACGCCTCCTCCTCGCCTCGTTCGTTCAGGAGGTGCTTGATCCAGGTGTGGGCGACTCGGTCGCTCCAGTCGAGTGTCGCGGCGATCTCGCGGACCACGGTCAGCGCGAGCTGGTGGTCCTCGCGTTCGACGAAGTTCAGGTCGACCTTGATAGTCCCCTGGGGGAAGGTGAACAGGTGGCGGGGCTTGCCGGTGGGGCCGAGGCGGGTCTTCTCGTACGCGGCCTTGCGTTCCAGGAGGGCTCGTAGATCGTCCAGCGCCGCGCAGTGGGGTGGCATCGGCGCGTAGAGGTCGATGTCGGAATCGGGCAGCGCGGTCCCCGCGTAGGAGGAGCCCATGGGATGCGCCCACTGGCCTGTCCACTCCTGGCACGTGGCGACGGCTTCGCGCGCTGGGCGTCGGCGAGCCGCTCCCGGTGGGCGGCACCGTCGAGGTAGAAGCCGGTGGCGAGGCGTTGTTCGTCCCGGTGGAGATCGGCGAGTGCCAGCCAGCCTGCCGCGAGCACGGTGCCCAGGTCGTCCTCGCGGGTGGACGGGCGCAGGTCAGTGGTTGAGTGGTGCCGGTGGCGCATCCCCAGAGAGTACGTGTACGTCTCGAATATCGTCCCGGTCGGCTGCGCAATGGGATGCTTTTGTGACCGCTTTCCAGCGCGGGGGTCCTCTCCCGCGCCGCCCATCCGTCCCGCAGGCCCGCCGTGCAGCGCAGCGTCCGCCCCTGGTCGCCGCGGTGGACGGGGCTCGCGGGCCCCGTCCGAGACGAGGCCTCCCTGGACCGCGCCGGTCGGCGGGGCAGATGGTGGCCTCCGACTGTTCAGGGCCGCCCCACCTCGCTACGACCGTGCCCTGCACCTCGGGCACACCCCGGCCATGACCAGCGGCTCGACACCGAACCCCGACGCCTCGGCCAGCACCGCGGATGCCGCCTCGCCGGCCTGGACCGGGATGTCCGCGACTGCTCCGCAACTGCGGCAGACGGCGTGAGCATGGCCGTCGCTCCCCAGGCCGTAGCGGACCTCGCCCCGGTGGCCGGATGGGCGAGGCCGAGCGCGGCGAACCGGTCCACCACGGTGGCGAGGTTGACATGCTCCCCGCTCGCGCTCCCCGCATGGGGCAGCTGAAGTCAAGGGCCCTGGCGATGA
>NZ_BBPP01000090.1:2216-10837 GCF_000787835.1 Streptacidiphilus melanogenes | reverse complement strand
AAACCGGAGTACAGAACGCCTCAACGAGGAGGTTAGGCCCGCGTGAGGAGGCTCCCACCAGTTCTGGCTGTTTTTGCAGGGGTGTTCCTGGTGGTCGCAGCTAGGGTCCTCTTCGCGGGGGAGGCTGTCCTGGAGCTCGCTGTCTCCTTCTCCAGTGCATTGGCGGTCGCTGAGCTGGGCGGGTCGTCGAGCGCTTGGCCGAGGAAGCGGTTTGTTCGAGGTGCTGAACCAGGGCTGCGGAGCCAGTCGCGTTCGGTTCCGTAACGCCGTCGTTCACTCGACTGCCGCACGGGAAGGGGAATTCGCTTGCGAGACTGCCGTCATGCCCAATCAGCACAAGAACCGACACCGCTCCATCGTCAGCCCCGACCTCGTCCCCTCAAGGGCCCTCGACACCCAGGCGCCGCCCGGCGGCCAGCAGGCAGTACCCGACGCCATCGAGAGGTTGCCGGAAACGGAACTCGCCTGGCTCGCCTCGCTCGCCATGACCCGCGCCACCAGCTCGCAGGCCCAGGACCTCCGACAGGCCTTCAAATGCGCCCGGGGACAGCGAGAGAGCACGGCCGATGGCTTTCGTAGGGTTGTGCAGCGCGCGTTCGAACTGCGCCCGCCGCTGCTGCGCGATCAGGACTTGAGCGGCTGACGCGTCCGTCGGCAAGGGGGCGGCGTCACCCGTTACGGCGGCGCGGGCAGCGACACGAATGTGGTGGCGCCCGCCCGCGAGCGCGCCGCCCCCGGCACCGTGCAGCACGAGGTGAGCGCCGGGGGCGTGCCGCGTGGAGTCGGGCACCACAGTGCGAAATGTTCCGCGGCCGCGTGGATCGGGGCCGGTGCGCACCGGGTCGAAGTCGACACCGACGCCGACCGCTACAACCTGGGCGCGCTCGCGCGGGCGGTCAAAGGAGCACCAGGCGCCGCTCGCGTCGTCGCCCATGCCGGGGACCCGCGCGCACGCAGACCGTGGACCGGCCGCTCCAACACGGTCGGCATAACCGTGACGCTGGCGCCCGCCGGTGCGCCGGTGCCAGCGTCACGCCGAACAGGCGCACTACCGGCGGGGCGGGTGAACGCGCCCGGGGCACGGACGAGTCTTCGCCGGGCGCGCCGGCGGCGGCGGTAGCTTCGTTGGAGCCGCAGTCCCACAGGAGCCAGGGAGCATCGATGATTGCGATGACGCTTGCCGAGATCGCCGATGTGACCGGTGGCACCCTGCACGACGCACCGGACGGCACGGTGCAGGCCACTGCGGGGATGGACTTCGACTCACGCGAGGTGCAGGTGGGCGGGGTCTTCCTGTGCCTGGCCGGTGAGCACGCGGACGGTCATGATTTCGCGGCCGCGGCGGTCAAGAACGGCAGCGCCGTGGTGCTGGCCACCCGGCCGGTCGGCGTGCCCGCGGTCGTGGTCGCGGATGTGCTGGCGGCCGCGGGCGCCCTCGCGTCCCACCTGGCCGGGCGGCTGACCGGGACCCGGTTCATCGGGATCACCGGGTCGAGCGGGAAGACCAGCACCAAGGACCTGATCGCACACGTGCTCGCCGCCGCCGGGCCCACCGTGGCCACGATCGGCAGCCACAACAGTGAGATCGGCACCCCGGAGACGGTCTCCCGCGCCGAGGCCGGCACGCGGTTCCTGGTGCTCGAGATGGGCGCCCGCGGCCTCGGCCACCTGCGCGCACTGACCCGCATGGTCCCGCTCGACGTCGCCTGCGTGCTCAACGTCGGCACGGCCCACCTGGGCGAGTTCGGCAGCCGTGAGACCATCGCGAAGGCCAAGGCCGAGCTCGTCGAGGACCTGCGGCCCGACGGCCTGGCCGTGCTCAACGCCGACGACCCGCGCGTGCGGGCGATGGCGTCGCGCGTCCGGGCCCGCGTCGTGCTGGTCGGCCGCACCCGCGACGCACACCTGCGAGCCGAGGACGTCGAGGTCGACGACCTCGGACGGGCCCGCTTCCATCTGGTGACCCCGGACGAAGGCCGGGCCGAGGTGGCGCTGCGGCTGGCCGGGGAGCACCACGTCGCCAACGCGCTGACCGCCGCCGCGGTGGGACGCGAGGCGGGCCTGAGCATCGACCGCATCGCCGCGCAGCTCTCCACGGCGAAGCCCGCATCGCGGTGGCGCATGGAGGTCACCGAGCGACCCGACGGCGTCACCGTGATCAACGACGCCTACAACGCCAACCCCGACTCGATGCGCGCCGGCCTGGAGGCGCTGAAGGCCATGGCCCGAGGCCGCCGGGCCGTCGCGGTCCTGGGCGAGATGCGCGAGCTGGGAGCCGAGAGCAACCGCGAGCACACCCGGCTGGGCGAGCTCGTCGCCCAGCTCGGCATCGCCCACCTCATCGCCGTCGGTGGGGCCGAGGCCCAGCTGATCGAGCAGGCGGCCCGGCGCGGCAACGTCGACACCGTCACCTGCGCGGACCCCCAGGCCGCCTCCACCGCACTGCGGCAGCTGGTGCGGGCCGGCGACGTGGTCCTGGTCAAAGCCTCACGCGCCGCCGGACTGCAGACCCTCGCAGAACACCTCGCGCAGCCCGACGACGCGGCCGCTGATCGCGACGGACACCCCGTCTGACCGCAGCTGACGAGCCGAAGACGCGGGGCGGCAGGCAGCGCCCGCATGCGACGTATGCCGGACAGTGGTCTGACGGCACCCGCTTGACAGCACCGCACAGGCCAACGGCACCCGGTCACCAGGAACCCTGCCGGGCACCGTGCCCGGCCTTGAGGCTTCTGATCCCGCTCATCCATCCTGAGCCCAGCACCCTGGGGATTGCCTGGGCCGCGCTGCTCGGGCCCGCGGTCAGGCGTAGCAGCCGCGGCACCGAGCCGCCGGCGCGTTGGAACCCGGAGACGAAGCTGGAGGACCTCGACATCCACCGGGCCGAATCGACACCACCGCCGCTGATCGACGACGCTACGTTTCGGCAGGGCCGGGCGCGTGGCTCGGCCGGCGATCATCCCCACGAGGTCGAAGGGGAGCTGCCGCGACAGGCCCGCCGGCAGTTCTACCTGCTTGCGTTTCGGTGCCGCCCAGCCGGGGCGGGGGTCGAGGAGGCTCCCATGGGGCGGTGCTACCGCGGGTGGTCGCGGCGCAGTTGTTCGTTGATGCGCAGGGCTTCTTCGAGTTGGTCTTCGAGGATGATGATGCGGCAGGCGGCCTCGAGTGGGGTGCCCTGGTCAACGATTTCCCGCGCGCGGGCGGCGAGGCGCAGTTGGTAGCGGGAGTAGCGGCGGTGCCCGCCGTCGGAGCGCTGGGGGGTGATCAGTTTGGCCTCGCCGAGAGCCCTGAGGAAGGCCGGGGTGGCGCCCAGCATCTCGGCTGCGCGGCCCATGGTGTAGGCGGGGTAGTCGTCGTCGTCGAATTTGCTCTCTGCGCTCATGTATCCGCCGTGGTCGGGTCCGTGGCGTGGGTGGACTGTCCCACTGGCACCTTCCTTCGTGTGAAACGGGTCGAGGGCCCCGGCGCGTGCTGCGCCGGGGCCCGGGGATAACGGGGATTCACTGCACCATCTACTGCACTACTGCCGGCATTCAACTCCGGCCTGCGGTGTCCGCGCTGCTCCGGGGTGCGGGCAGGTGCGGGGATCGCGTATGCGTGACCGAGGACCACCTCATTTCGTGACGATGGCTGCTGCGGTGACCGCCCGGCGTGTGGAACTGCTGCCGTGGCGGGCGATCCGACGGGGTGAACCCCTCTCCCTTCTCCTCTGGTGTGCATCGTGCTGACGTGCGGTACTGCGAACTGCCCGGCCACACCCGTCCTGCTGGTACTGCGTGGTGCGGGTGCTGCCGTTACTGCATTTCCTGCGCGTGCGCGACCGCCACCGTCGCGGACCCCACGCACCACCGGGCCCGTGACGCCTGGCAGGTCACCCGTCCTCCCCCGCGGCCCCTGTCAGAACCTGCCCCGAGGGAGGACGACTGCACGCCTGGTGCATCACTGCTGGGTACTGCTCGGGCAGTCCATGTCTGCCCGTCCTGCGACCTACGGTTCCAACACCAGGAAGATTACACAGGCCATCGCGTGATGTCTACTCTGGCCGTTGCAGGTTTTCGTGAGAACCCGCAGCACCTACAGTGCCGCCGCGCGCTCACCCGGGCCACACACCGGCAGAACCACGGGCGGCCTGCGGCGGGAACTATCCTCTGATGGCATGTCGAACCCTGATGGCCGGCTCGTCGACATCGCCGCAATGGTGGAGTCCGAGCACAGCAACCAGATGCCCCTGACCGTCGTCGTCCCCGGGGCCGTCATCACCGGCCGGCTGGCGCCCGAAAGCCTGTGGAACGCGCGCGTCGCCGAAGTCCTGGCCGCCTCAGAACATCTCAAGCCCTTCGCCGCCCTGTTCGCGCCACCCGCCGAGGACACCAGCAAGGCCGACGAGACGTCCGCGCCGCCCACACGGCCGACGCACCTGCACCTGCACCTCGCCCGCATCCTGCAGGGCAGCTACGGCCTGCCCCACACCGGAGGCATGTACCGCATCGCCATCGCCGACATCAGCAGCTGGACCGTGGGAGACCTCAGCTACAGCGACCAGTGACCCCGCACCAGGCCCTCGCGGCGACCCGCACGGCCCGGCCCCGACCGTCGGCGCGCTGCGCTCACGTCCTTGGGGAAGAGCAACGACTCCAGCGGCGGCCGCAACCACTTCGCTGTTCCGGGCGCGGGGCGGACGCGCATGCGCTCGTCCGGGCGGTCGCCGCCGGCCAGGCCGGTGATGTTGTACCAGTCGTCGCACACCTCCAGTGCTCCGGTCGCGGGCCGGTAGCGCCGCGGCCCGTTGCCGGCGCAACGGCCGACCGCGCGCCCAAGGCGAGAGCCTCCCACGCCGAAGTCCGTTCCCGGCCCGATCACTGACCCGCCCGGTGTCCCAGTGAGCTGACTGGGCGCCAAGAACCGTCCACGCAAGGCCTGGTGCATTGGCGGCTCTGGTCCGAAGGAGTGTCTTGTGCGATAAGCGGGCGCGGCCTGGGAATCGCTGACGGTGCTGTGCATGCGCAGGGCGTGCCCGGATTCGGCCGCGCCCGTCATCTCGTTGGAGGCAGGCCGTGAAAGGTATCCGTGTGACCGTGGTCGCTGTCGTCGCCGGAGTGTCGGCGCTGGGGGTGGTGGCTCCGGCCACCGCCCAGGCAGCGCCCCGGAGCGTGGCCGTGGTGCAGACCGACCACCACCGTCACTGCGACGGTGACCGTGACCGGGACGACTGGTTCTGCCGTTGTGACCGCGACCGTGACCGCGAAGACCGCGGGTGCCGTCACCACCACGGGGTCGAGGCGGGCGGCGGCGGCATGGCCGCACTGGTGGCCGCCCGGTCCTCGCACCTCGGTGCCTGACACCCCCGCGTTCGGTGGCGGCCGCCCGGGTACGGCCGCCACCACGGTCCTTCTCACGGCCTGCCTGCTCACCCCTGCCCTGGCCAGCTGCAGCAGCGGCCCGCAACGGCCCGCCACCCGGGCCCCCGGCGCGGCGCGGCCCGCCGCGTCCACCTCGCCGACCGCATCCGCCGCACCGACCCTCCGGCCGGCCTCGCCGATGCCGGCCCCGCAGCGGATCACCATCGCCCGCCCGGGCTGAACGCGCCACTCACGCCGACGGGCAGGCCGCAGACGGCACGGCCCCGCGAGTTCGCTGTAATCCCGTTCCCACACGATCGTGTGGGACACGCCGATAAAGGGCGTAAATACCGCAGTACGGCCGCTGTTGTCGTCGACGCTGTGCAGATGACCGACCAGCGCCGGCTTTTCGACTGCCCGGACATCGGGCCCAGCGGTGGCTCGCCGAGGACGCCGCACGGGCCGACACCGGCCCGTTCCAGATCCAGGCCCTGATCCACCGGAACGACGAGATCCTGCTGGTCGACGGCCACTGCGACGGCGCCTGGGCCGTTCCCGCCGCCTGGGTCCACCCCAACGCGACGGTCCCCGGCACCCTCCACTGGCTCTGCGCCACGCGCCTGGGCCTGACCGGCTGGGACGCGAACCTGGCCGCGACCGCCTCCTGCCGTCTGCCCGACGACAGCGAGGTCGTCCAGTTCTCCTTCGCCATCACCCTCGGCGACGGCGCGGAGCCGTCGTGGCCGGGCCGCACGCTGTGGTGGCACACCCGCACCAAGCCCCCGAAACTCCACCGCCCATCCCGGCCGCTCCTGGAACTGCTCTTCGGCCCCATGCCTGCCTGACGCTCAGCCGGGACGCTTCCACGCGGCTGTCCGCCGGATCTCGACCCACCACCCGACGGCGGCCCGCGGCTCAGGCTTCCTGCCAGCGTCCTCGCGCGCCGCGCCGTGGCACGGACAGTCACAGCCATACGGGCCGCAGCCGAGCGTGACGACCACGCTGACAGGGCAGGACGCCCCGGTCGTGCAGCCGGTCGCTCCGGTGCAGGCGCCGAAGTACGACGACGCCGGCGCCATCCACCTCAGCTGCCCCGGCTCAGCCCCTACGCAGCGCCGGAAGCGCCCCCTTCGCCTCGACATCCTCCTCGCTCACAGGACCTGTATCTCGCGGATCCGGTGCAGGTACTGGTGGCGTTCGGCCCGTAGCCCGGGCGTCCCCTCGACCTGCACCCGCGCCCGGCGACCCAAGCGCGGGTGCGAGTCCGCTTCCGGTGTCAGCCGGGGTCGCCGCGCAGGGGGAACCAGGCCCGGCGGTGGGGTGGTGGCGCCAGGAGTGCGGCGGGCAGTGCCAGGGCGGGGTCCAGGTGTGCACGCGCGGGGTGCCGGCGCGACGGCTGGGCCGGGAGGTCTGGGTGAGCAGCGGCCCCAGCACCGCGCAGACGGCCGCGAGCTCGTCCGCCGACGGGGGGCCGCGGACCACGTGCAGGGCCGGTCCGGCCTCGTTTGCGCTCGCGGGGTCCGGGCCGGTCCGGTCGGCGGGGGCAGGCGTCGGCAAGGGGGCGTCAGGTGTGGAAGAGCGGCACGACCTGCGCGGTGTCCTCGGTCCCGCGGTAGTGGACGATCAGGCCGTCGCGGAATGTGAACCAGTGGTGCAGGTCCATGGCCACGCTTTTGCCGCTGGCCCGGTGACGGGCCTTCAGCCGTACCACGGCCATGACGTCGGTGTCGTTCGCGGTGAACGTCACCGGGGTGAACTCGTCGACCTCCATGGACGAGCCGAACTCCTCGAAGAACGCACGCACCTCGGCCTTGCCCGTGCGCACGCCGTACCACGGCGCGCCGCCCGTCGATGCCGCCTCCGCGGCCCGGTCCACGTCGTCGCTGAGCGCGTCCAGGATGGTCGGCACGTCGCCGCGCCCGAACGCCTCGTAGACCGATTTGATGGTGGCGACGTTGGTGTCCGCGCTCATGACTTGCCTTCGCTGTGTCGACCTCGAACAATGCCGTCCTTGCGCTCACCGTATGCGTCGGTCTTCCGCCCGGTGGGACGCTCCGCCGGTGTCGCCCGGGCCGCCACTCGAACAGGCCCTCCCGGGCACGCTGCGCGCGTGCCGCTGCGCGAGCGACGGCCGCCGTGTGCGGGCGCGTCCCCTGCACACCCCCGTGGCGGCCGACAAGATCTTGGACATGCCCCGTGACCTGCCGCCCGCCGACGGCATCGAGTACGGGGTGAGAGTGCTGGGCTGCCCGCCGGTGGTCGTGGCCGGGCACGACTCCTGCGGCGCGGTCGCGCCCACCCGGGCCGCCGTGCAGGACGGCACGACCGCCGCAGGGTTCGTGCGGGACGTGGTCGAGCGGGTCACCCCCAGCGTGCTCGCGGCCCGCGCCGCAGGGCACACCAAGGACGCGGACTTCATCGACGAGCACGTCGGGTACAGCGTGGACCTGCTCCTGGACCGCTCCCACGGCCTCGCCCAGCTGTCGCCACGGGCCGCACCGAACAACCCAGGGCAGAGGCCCAGCCGCGAACCGGATGGACCGCGGAGCGGGCACCTACTTACGGGTGCCCTTCCCCGGTCAGCTCGCCAGCGTGCGTGCCGGTGACGAGGTAGACGACGCGCTCGGCGACGGCGACGGCGTGGTCGGCGAACCGTTCGTAGAAGCGGCCGGCCAAGGTGACTCGACGGCGTCTTCCACCCCGTGTCGCCAGCGGTCGTCCAGCAGCCGACGGAGCGATCGGTCGCACCTACGCCGAGGCTGGCCCCGCACCGGATCACCATCGCTCGCCTCGGCTGAACGCGCCGCTCACGCCGACGGGCAGGCCGCGGACGTCATGGCCGCGAGTACGCCGTTCTCCAGGCCCCACACGATCGTGTGCGGGACGCCAAGGACGGCGTACTCGCGGCCTCCTTGTGGGGCGGTCACAGTCCGGTGAGGGGGCCGGTGTAGACGAGTTCGGCGGTGGTGTGCTGGGCGCGGCGCAGGTGGGCGGTGGCCTGTTCGATCGCGGCGATCGCGCGTCCGAGTTCGGCGGCGATGTCGGCCTGGACCCGGGCGGGGACGGGTGGGTCGGACAGGACGGCGAGCTGGTCGTGGGGCATGGCGTTGATGGCCGCGGCGGTGTGGTGGAGTGTGAGGGGGAGTTGTTCGAGCAGGTGGGCGAGGGCGCCGAGGGTGTGGTGCGCGTCGGTGGGGTAGGGGTAGGCGTCCGGTCGGCTGGTGTGCTCGGTCAGGGCGCGGAGCTGGTCGGCGGCCAGGGTTGCGAGTTCGAGCGGGGTGG
>NZ_BBPP01000090.1:0-1556 GCF_000787835.1 Streptacidiphilus melanogenes | reverse complement strand
GGTGTGGGCGTGGGCGCCCAGCAGTGGCGCGTGGCGGCGTTCGGGTCGGTGGCCGGCGGGGTCGGTGATCTGCCCGCGGGGTGTTCCCGCCAGACCGGGTGGAGTGGGGACGGGGCGGCGGGCGAGGATGCGGCCGACCCAGTGGCGGCCGCATCCGGGGCAGGGCTGGGCGCCGCTGGGGGTGTAGGGGGATTGGGCTGGGTGGCCGTCGAGGGCGAAGTACTCCCAGTGGGCTCCGGTGTCGTCGGTGTAGCGCTGGACGTCGAAGTCACAGCTCCACTGGTGCCAGCAGTGGCCGCAGGTGAATTCCACCCGCTCCACGGCGAGTTCGGTGATCATCCTGTTTCACCTCCCGGCCCGTCCGGGGGCCCGGGACCTGCCCCCGGGGTTTCAGTCGCGAGGCGGCAGGGGATGGATGCGGACCGGTCCGGCCACGACGGCCGCTCCGCGCGGGCGCAGTGGCCGGTGGACCGGTTCGGTGGGTGCCGGGGCCGGCGCCCGGCCGCTGTCGTGCGGTGGGGTGCCGGCCTGGGCCTGGTGTTTCAGGAGGCGGTAGGCGGCCACCACCTGCGCGAGGCGGGCCGGGGCGGCGGGGTCGGGGTTGGTGTCCGGATGCCAGGCCCGGGCCAGGGTCCGGTAGGCCTGGGTGACCTGCTCCAGGTCGGCGCTCGGTCCGAGTCCGAGCACGCGCCGTGCGGCCGTTGCCGGATCCCGGCCCGCTTCCACGGTCGCCTCCCGTGCCTGTCGTCGCCATCGAGGGTTCAGCAGCTGTGGTTCGAGGGAGCCGGAGGGCTGCGGACCATCCCCCGCGCGGCCGCGGGCACCAGGCGCGAGCGCGGCCGCGGTCGCCGCCGCGCGGAAACGTCCGGGACCTGCGGGCCTGGAGGCCGGGGTGCCTCGGCCGGGCCGTCGCTTGGCGGCGTGTGGTCCGGCGGGGGCGGCAGGGGGTCGTCTTGCGTCAGGTCTTGGAGGTCGGCGGCCAGGAGGTCGGGGTTGGACCAGACCAGCTCCCAGAAGGCCTCGTCCACCGACGGTGCGGTGCTCATCTGCGTCTGCGTGGTCATGGCTGCCTCGCAGAAGAGGTCGGGGTGTCGCGCGGACCGACCGGGGGACGTGCGGGTCCGCGCGACACCGTTTCCTTGGGGGCACCAGGCCCGACGGGGGTGGGCCTGGAGTCGTGGGGTGTCGGGGTTGCGGGTGGGGGTTGCCGCGCGGGCGGTGCGTTGCGCCCGCGCGGCTGTTCTCCCTTTCCCGCGTCCAGGCCTGAGGGCCGAGGTCAGGCCTGGAGTTCCTTGCGGTCGCTGCCGCCGCTGATCTGGATCTTGCGGGGCTTGGCGGTCTCGGCGACCGGGATCGTGAGGGTGAGCACACCGGCCTCGTAGGCGGCGCTGATCTTGTCGGTGTCGAGGGTGTCGCCGAGGAACAGCTGCCGGGAGAACACGCCCAGCGGCCGTTCGGAGACCTGGACCTCGGCGCCGTCGCCGCGCTGCGTGGGGCGGCGTTCGGCCTTCACGGTCAGCACGTTCTGCTCGACGTCCAGGTCGATCGCGTCCGGG
>NZ_BBPP01000091.1 GCF_000787835.1 Streptacidiphilus melanogenes | reverse complement strand
CGCGGGGGCAGCCGGCGCGGCGGGGGCCGCCGCGGCAGGCTTGGGGGCACCCGGCTTGGGAGCAGCGGGTGCGGCCGGGCGCGGCGCACCCGGCTTCGGGCCGGCACCAGCCGGCTTGGGCGCGGCGGACTTCGCCGACGCGGACTTGGCGGCGTTGCCGCCACCGAACGCAAGCTCCAGCTTGCGAACAACAGGCGCCTCGATGGTCGACGACGCCGAACGGACGAACTCACCGAGCTCTTGGAGCTTGGCCATCACGACCTTGCTCTCAACGCCCAGATCCTTGGCGAGTTCGTATACCCGGACCTTAGCCACTTCGCTCCTTCTGGTCCGGGTTCTCCGCCGGACCGTCTCTACTGCTTCATGCTCGTACTCATCGCGTACTCATCGAGTGCTCATCGCAATCTCGACCTACTTTCGACTTCGCGAGGTACCTGTTACCTGACACTTCACTGTGCTACTGCTACTCCGCCGCCGCCTGCGATGCGGCGGCACGTGCCTCGAGGAACCGCTCGAGCTCTGCGGTGTCCAACGGACCCGGCCGGCGTAGCGCCCGCGGGAACGCCCGTCGGCGCACGGCCGACACGAGGCAGCCCGGCTCGGGATGCAGATACGCTCCCCGACCGGGCGACGTGCCGCGGGGATCGGGGACGCAGGCGTCCTCGATCACCGTGACACGCAGCAGATCGTGTTTGGCCGCTCGCTTCCGACACCCCACGCAGGTGCGTTCCGGGCATGCAGCGGTACGCGTCCGGCCAGACACGTCCAAGTCTACCCCTCTGATGGTCTTCGTTCCGACCCCGTTTATCCGCAGGCGATCAAGCGCTGTGCGACCGGGTCGTTCGTCTGAGTGACTCCCCGCGTGCTGAACGCGCTCAGGCGCCGGAAGCTTCCCCGGCCGCGTCCGAGCCCTCGGTGTCGGGCCGGATGTCGATCCGCCAGCCGGTGAGCCGGGCGGCGAGACGGGCGTTCTGGCCCTCCTTGCCGATGGCCAGCGAGAGCTGGTAGTCCGGCACGGTGACGCGGGCCGAACGGGTGTCGTAGTCGACGATCTCGACCTTTGTCACCCGGGCGGGCGACAGGGCGTTGGCGACCATCTCCGCCGGGTCCTCGGACCAGTCGACGATGTCGATCTTCTCGCCCATCAGCTCGCCCATGACCTGGCGCACCCGGTGGCCCATCGGACCGATGCAGGCGCCCTTGGCGTTCAGACCCTGCCGGTCCGTCCACACCGCGATCTTGCTGCGGTGGCCCGCCTCGCGCGCGATCGCGGCGATCTCGACGCTGCCGTCGGCGATCTCCGGTACCTCCAGGGCGAAGAGCTTCTTCACCAGGTTCGGGTGGGTGCGCGAGAGCGTCACGGACGGACCGCGCACGCCCTTCTTCACCGAGACGACGTAGCACTTCAGGCGCAGCCCGTGCTTGTACTCCTCGGTCGGCACCTGCTCCTGCGGCGGCAGGATGGCCTCCATCTTGCCGATGTCGACCAGGATGTTCTTCGGGTCCTTGCCCTGCTGGACCACACCGGTGACGATGTCGCCCTCACGGCCGGCGTACTCGCCGAAGGTGGTCTCGTCCTCGGCGTCACGCAGACGCTGCAGGATCACCTGCTTGGCGGTGCTCGCCGCGATCCGGCCGAAGCCGGTCGGGGTGTCGTCGAACTCGCGCGGGGTGGCGCCCTCGTCGACCTCGTCGGGGTCCTCGGTGGCCCAGACGGTCACATGGCCGTTCTCGCGGTTCAGCTCCACCCGGGCCTTGGTGCGCGAGCCCTCAGTGCGGTGGTACGCAATGAGGAGGGCCGACTCGATCGCCTGGACCAGCAGATCGAAGTTGATCTCACGCTCGCGGACGAGTCCGCGCAGGGCGCTCATGTCGATGTCCATGGCTACGCCTCCTCTTCTCTCTTAAGTTAGGGACTCACGCCTCGTCGGAGGCGTCGTCCAGCTCGATGTCGTCCACAATCTCTTCTTCGGCAGCGGAGTCCTTGCGGTTGAACTCCAGCTGCACGCGCGCCTTGGCGATCTCGGTGAAGGCCAGGCGGCGCTCGGTGGCCTTGCCGCGGCCCTTCACCGGCGGGATCTCCAGCAGCACGCCGTCGTCGTCCGACTCCATCACCCGGCCGGTGACCTCGCCACCCGCGGCCAGCTGGGCCTTGACCAGACGGGTGACCGCCCGGCGCCAGTGGCGCGGCTGGGTCAGCAGGCGCTCGGCGCCCGGGGAGCCGACCTCCAGCCGGTACTCGGACTCGCCCATCAGGTCGGTGGCGTCGAGCGCCTCGCCGAACTCGCGGCTCAGCTCGGCCACGGTGTCCAGGTCCACGCCGCCGTCGGCGTCGACCACGACCTCCAGCACCCGGCTGCCCCCGATACGGGCGACCTTGACCTCCTCCAGGTCCGCACCCGCCTTGGCGGCGAGCGGCTCCAGCAGCTCGTGCAGCCGATCGTTCAGGGTGGTGCTCATCCGAATACTCCTCGGCCGCGTCTGCTGTTGTCGGAAGGTCTCAAGTGCGCCCATAGCCTAACCGGTCGGCCCGCCCACCGCCGATTCGGCACAAATCACCTCGCCACTCACACAAATGTGCTGTACGCGGTAACGTCCCTGCTCATGGCCGCTTCTCTCCGCCGCCGCAGCCTGCTCTCGGCCGGGCTGTTCGCCGCGCTCACCACGCTCACCGCGTGCGGCAGCAGCGCGTCCCCGACGACGCACGCCGGACGCGCCCGGCCGCGGCCGACCCCCGTCGACCCCGACACCGCCGCGCGGCAGCGGGTCGGCGCCGCGATCACGACGCTACTCGCCGGGTACGACAACGCGGCGCACCCGCACGCAGAGCTGCGCCGCGGCCTGGCGGCGCAGGCCACCGCGCTGGGAGTGACCGCTTCGGCGCCCCCGTCCGCCGCGGCTTCCACCCCGGCTTCTGCTTCCGCCTCTGCCTCCGCCTCCGGTTCTCCGGCTGGCGGGGTCCTGGCCAGTGACGCGTCACTGGCCAGCGGCGAGACCGCGCTGGTCACGCTCTGTTCGACGGAGCTGCTGGTCACCTCGCCGGCACTGGCCCGGCTGCTGGCCTCGACAGCCGCCGGGGCCGCGCAGCGTGGGTCGCAGCTGGGCGGGCACCTGCCCCAGGCCGGCGCGGCGAGCCCGGGCCGGCTCCGTCCCAGCGCCGCCGAGCTCGACGCCTGGCAGGCGTCGCTGGCGGCGGAGGAGGCCACGGTCTACGGCTACGGCGTCCTCGGCGCGCAGCTGAGCGGCGGACCGCGGTCGCAGGCGACGTCCGACTACCAGCTGCACCGTGAGCGCCGCGACGCGCTCGACGCCGTGATCACCTCGGCCGGGGCCGCGCCGCACGCCGCCGCAGCCGCGTACGCCCTGCCGTTCCAGGTCACCGACGCCTCCTCGGCCCGCCGCCTGGCGGCCCTGCTGGAGAACCGCCTCGCCGCGGTCTACGCCAACGCGGTCCAGGCCGGCACCGACGACTTCCGCGCCGACGCGGCGACCCAGCTGCGCGCCGCTGCCCTCCGCGCCCTCTCCTGGGGTGCCGCCCCGACCCCGTTCCCGGGCCTCCCCGAGCGCTGAGGTCCGCTCTGCGCCTGCAGGACGCCGAGGCGCGGGACGGCATCGATCCACGGCTCCGCCGCGCAGGCGCGACGATCCCCGGCCGAAGGCCGGGGAAGGAGCCGCACCTCAGCAGAGCCCCGCGCACGGGAGGGGTGCGACTCCCCTGCGTGCACGGCGGGGCCTCGGCCTCTTGTCGGGCTCACAGCCCGATGGCCGACAATGGCAGCACCCGATCACGACGAAGGGCGAGCATGACGGCACCTGCCTTCAGCATTCCCGCACGGCTTCAGGACACCGTTCGCTGCTGGGCGTCCGACGCCGGGCAGGCGTGGCTCGACGCGCTGCCGGGGCTCGCGTCGGCGTACCTCGCGCGGTGGGAGCTGACGCTGGAGCGGGTCTGCGAGCCCGGTGGGCAGATCAGCCTGGTGCTGCTGGTGCGCCGGGCGGACGGCTCGCCCGCCGCGCTGAAGCTCGGGTACCCGGACCCGGAGGGCGAGCAGGAGCACGCAGCGCTCGCGCACTGGGACGGGCACGGCGCCGTACGGGTCTACGCCTGCGCGCCGGAGGACCGGGCCATGCTGCTGGAGCGGGCCCAGGGCGAGGTGTCGCTGCGTTCCCTGCCGGAGAACAAGGCGATGCTGGAGGCACTGGGGACGCTGCGCCGGCTCTGGGTCGCGCCGCCCGAGGCGCACCCGTTCACCACCGTCTCCGACTACGTCGGCAGCCTGCGGGAGGCGCTGACGCGCCGTCGGGCACTGCCCGCCGCCGCGGAGCTGCGGCCGCTGGTCGACGAGGCGCTGGACCTGTCCGCGTCTCTGCTGCAGGACTCCGTCTCCCGCGAGGAGGCGCTGCTGCTGCACGGCGACTACCACCACGGCAACGTGCTGGCCGCCGAGCGCTCGCCCTGGCTCGCGATCGACCCGAAGCCGCTCGTCGGCGAGCGCGCCTACGACCTGGCGTGGCTGGCCCAGGACCGGCTGGAGACCCTCGCCGGCTCGCCGGGGCCGGAGGCCGCCGCCCGGCGCCGGGTCCAGCGGCTCGCGGCCGACGCCGCCGTCGATCCCGAGCGGCTGCGCGCCTGGACGCTGTTCCGCACGGTCGAGGCGGGCCTGTGGAGCCTGGACGTGGGCGACACCCGGCATGCCTCCCTCTTCCTCGAGTTCGCCGCCATGCTGTGACCCTTGCCCGACCCCGACCCCTGCCCGACCGAAACTCTGTCCGACCGAAACCCCTGCCTGACCGACCGATGCTCCGACCCGACTGCTGACCCCGACCCGGAGTGATGTTCCTGTGGCAGAGCCGCCACGCCGTCGCCGTCTGACCGACGACGAGATCGCGCGCGCCCCCCGCTTCAGCCCTTACCTGCTGTTGCCCTGGGTGCTGCTGGCGCTCGTCCCGCTCGTCTCGGACGTGCTGCACGGGCAGTACCCCCGGCCCATGCTGGCGATGCTGGTGCTGGGGATCTTCGCGGTGCTCTACTGCGGCACCGTCGTCACCGCGCTGCGTCCGCGGCTTCACCACACGCGGCTGCCGATGCTGTTCGCGGCGCTGCTGGTCCCGGTCACGGCGCTGCTCGCGGGCGCGCTGCCGCACGCGTTCCTGCTCTATCCGCTGCTGGCCGTCGCTCTGGCCCTGGTCGCGCCGGGACGCTGGTATCTGCTGGTGCTGCTGGGTGTCCCCGCGCTGTCGGGCCTCACGCTGTGGATGCGCAGCCAGTACGACGTGATCGTCTACGGCCCGCTGGGGTGCTTCCTCGCCGCGGCGCTGGTGCTGGCGCTGTTCCGGCTCTCGATGGTGACCGAGCAGCTCAAGGAGGCCCGGCGGGCCCATGCGGAGCGGCACGCGGAGCACACTCACCCGGAGCGCCGTCCGGACGACGGGAAGAGCGCGTAGGCAGCGGCAGCTGAGCGCCCATGACCGCGTAGGGCAGCACGGTGTTGGGGAACAGGACGCGCCGGGCCAGGTCGCGGTAGCCGAGCGAGCGGTAGAGCGCGCGGGCGGGCGTCTCCCGGTCCACGGCGGAGAGGATGCTGTGCGTCAGCGGGCTGGCCCCGCAGAGGGCCGTGATCAGCGCACGGCCGAACCCGAAGCCCTGGTAGCGCGGGTGCACGTGCAACTCGGTGACGGAGAAGGCCTCGTCGAGCCAGGCCTCGTTGCCGTTGGCCGCGAGGTAGGGCTCGATGACGGTGGACCACCAGTGCGTGCGGTCGTTGGGCATCCCGTAGCCGAAGCCGACGAGCATCCCGCCCTGCAGCGCGCCGACGGCGTGGACGCCGGGCAGCCGCGCGTGGCGCTGGACGATCTGCAGCCGCAGCGCGACCTCCTCCGGACCGAGGCCGAAGGCCACCGCCTGCACGTCCAGCGCGGCGGCGGCGTACTCGGCGAGATCGACGGGCTCGATCCGAACTTCGTCCATGGCTGGACGCTACCGCCTCGGACGGACGATCAACCATACGGCCCGGCAGCCGAGAGGCTGCCGGGCCGCAGGGTCGCGGGGAGGGCGACGTGGGTCAGGGCCGTCGGGCACCGGCCAGCAGGCGGATGGAGGAGCCGAGCAGCAGCAGCGACAGACCCAGCCCCGCGATCGGCCACAGCCGCGGGTCGGCACCGGTGTCGGCGAGCTGCCCGCGCGTCGAGCCGGTCGCGGCCCGAGCCGGGCTCGGGACCGTGTCACCGACCAGGGTCAGCGACGGTGCGCCGGTCACGGTCGCGGCGGCCTGGGCCGCCGCCTGCGTGGCCGCTCCGGTGGGCGGAGCGGGCGCCGGATCACCGGACGTGGAGCCCGACGAGGACGGGGCGGCGGCGGGTGCCGTCGCCGTCGATGCGCCCGTCGGCGACCCGGTCGCGGCGGGTGCGGAGGCCGACGCCGAGGGCGAGGCCGAGGGCGTCGCACCGGTCGCCGTCGGGCTCGCCGAAGGCGGCGGGAACTGCTGTTTGCAGCCGAGGTTCTGCAGGGAGGCGGTCAGACGCTGGGTCAGGAAGTCCAGCAGGTTCTGCCCGTCGGTCGGCGAGGCCACGGCTGCGAAGATCGCGCCGTCCTTGCCCAGCCGTGCCGCGCCCACGGTGGCCAGGCGACGGCAGTAGGTCGGCCCGTCACCCGGATCCGTTCCGCCGCCGCGCCCGACCGGGAGCTGGTCGACACCGGCGCGGTAGAGGTCGGTCTTGCCTCGGCTCTTCGTCCCGCCCGGCCCGAGCACCATCGGGTCGTTGGCCGGCACGAGTGCGACGGGCGCGCGCTGGTCAGCGGCGGCCTGGATCTCGTCGAGGGCCAGGGACGTCGCGGTGTGACCGGGGTCGGCGAGGTCGCGGGCGGCCCAGGGGGTGCAGCCGAGTGCGGGGTCGACGAAGGCGGTGAGCAGCAGGTTGTCGCTGCCGTTGAACAGGGCGACCGCGCCCTTGGGACCGAGCGCCGCGGTGTCGGCCGCGGTGCGCTGGGCGGTGCGGCCGCCGGGTGTGACCAGGTAGGCGGTGGTGACGTTGTCGCTCTGGTCCTGGTCGACGACGCCGAAGTCGCGGGTCGTCGGGCAGGGCGCGCCGTCGCGGCCGACGCCGATCGGCGGCACCTTGAGCCGCCCGGCCCGCTTGGCATGGTTGGCGGCCGTGAAGAAGGCGGGAGCGTTGCAGTAGGCGAACTGGCCGAAGATCGACCCGGGGGTGCCGTTGACGCAGCGTCCGGCGGCGGTGTTCCCACGGAGCGTCAGATTGGTGCCGTTGAAGCCGAACCAGATGCCGACCACGGCGTGCGCGGGCAGCTTCGGCACGACCGGCGGGCGGGCCGGGCTCGTGCCGCGGTCGACCACCAGGGGGTTGTAGACAAAGAGCGCGCCGGTGACCGGGTCCAGCACGGTGGCCTGGACGAAGGCGGACTGGGCCTGGTCGGCCTCGTGGCAGGGGCCCTTGGCCGCGTCGGTCGCGGTGAGCCGGTAGGGCGTGGCGAGGCCGGCGGCCGTGAGCGGGTGCGCGGGCACCTGCAGGGTGCAGTCGGGGTTCGGCACGGCGGGGGGCTGGGTCGCGGAGGCCTGGGCGGCAGGAACGCCCGGTCCGTCGGGGGCTGTCGCGGCGATGGCACTGCCCACGAGGGCGACGAGGCCCAGGAGAGCGGTGAACAGGCCGGCCAGCAGGGGAATGCGGCGACGGGCCTTGCGCCGGTGGTTTAACACACGCCGTCCTTCCTTCGAGGGCGCCTCGGGGACGGCGACCGACGCGGACGGGTCACGCGCGGTCCGCCGAGGCGAGGACGGCGCGAGTGTATGCATTCCGCGTGCCTGTGCGAGAGGGGCGCATCCACAATCGTCACACAAGCACCACGCATGCACACAGGACGCTCACATCACGCGCGATTTTCAGAACAGTACGCTCATGAACGCACCGATTTCGGTGAACCCCACCCGACGGTAGGCGGCGCGTGCGACCACGTTGTAGTCGTTCACATAGAGGCTCACGACGGGCGCGACCTCGCGCAGCGCGACGTCGACCACGGTGGCCATGCCGCTCTCCGAGTGGCCGCGGCCGCGGAACTCGGGGGCGACCCAGACACCCTGGATCTGGCAGGCACGTTCCGTCGCCGCGCCGATCTCAGCCTTGAAGACCACGCGGTCGCCCTCGAAGCGCGCGAACGCCCTTCCGCTGGTGACGAGTTCGGCGACGCGGGCGCGGTAGAGCAGACCACCGTCACCGGCGAGAGGCGAGACCCCGACCTCCTCGGTGAACATCGCGACACAGGCCGGCAGCAGCAGGTCCATCTCGTCGCGGCGCACCCGCCGCACCCGGGGGTCGGACGCGATCTCGCGGGACGGCTCCCATGTCGCCATCAGCGGCTGGCGGGCGCGGACCTCGCGGGCGGATCCCCAGTGCGGCTCCAGCAGCGACCAGAGTTCTGCGGTGGCCTCGACGGGGCCGACGATGGAGGAGCAGCGGCGTCCCTGCTTGCGGGCACGGTCGGCGAAGGCCTGGACGGCGGCGGAGGAGGCGCTCAGCGGCACCAGGTTGGCGCCGGAGTAGCACAGCGCCTCGAGTCTGCCGTGCTCGAAGAAGCCCCACATCTCACCGCCGAGCCGCCAGGCGTCGAGTCCGGCGACGGCGACGCGGGCGGCCACGAAGGCGTTCTCGATCGGGTCGCGGTCCAGCACCTCGAGCGCGGCCGGCAGGTCCGCGGGCGTCAGCACACGCGTGGTCGCCACAGAACTGCTCAACACGGGGGCACCCTATCTCCTCGTGCGACCCTGACGACCCCCTGAGCCAAGGCGCGACACAACACAGCCTGGGGTCGACGTTGGCCCGGACAGCCGGGTCACGTCAACCCCAGGAACCCGGCGAATCACTCGGCGTGAGTCACCGGATACGGATCACTCGGCGGCGACGACGGTCGGGGTGCCGGACTCCACTCCCGCGTCCTGCATCTGCTCGGCCAGCTTCAGGGCCTCCTCGATCAGGGTCTCCACGATCTTCGACTCCGGCACGGTCTTGATGACCTCGCCCTTCACGAAGATCTGGCCCTTGCCGTTGCCCGACGCC
>NZ_BBPP01000092.1 GCF_000787835.1 Streptacidiphilus melanogenes | reverse complement strand
CGAATCGGGCGACAGTATCCCACAGGGGTAGTGTGCACGCAGAAAGTGCCTTCCTGCTGGAACGATCGAGACCCTAGAGAAGCCTCATCGTTGCAGCTCAGAAGGCACTTTCGCTTTTCCGATCATGATCCGGACGCAACCCCAGATGAAACGCGCAGGCTAGGATGTTATGTCGATTTCTGGATGATCTGGTGTCGCCCGTTCGTGGGTGCGGAGCTGTTCGAGTTGACGCCTTATCGTGTGCATGATGTGAACTCGCCGATGACCCGCGCGAGTTCTGCGGGCTGGTCCAGCGGGATGAGGGTGTAGCTGTCGTTCACCTCGACCAGCCGTGCGTCGGGGAGGAGTTCGACGAGGCGCCGTGCGTGCTCGGGGGGCATCACGCGGTCTTCGCTTGCCCAGGCCACGAGGGTTGGGTGATCGAAGGTCGGCAGCCGTTCGGCTGCGGTGAGCAGGAGGCGGGTGTCAGCTGCTGCTGCTCGGAGCATCCGTACGGTGTCGCGGCGAATTCCGGGCTGCTGCAGGACCGGTTTCATCCACTGGGCGGTCGCTGCGTCTCCGCGCTTGGTCAGCCACCCGAACGCAATCGGCAGCCGTCGTAGCGCGCGGAGCCGCATCTGCTGCATAAACAGGCCGAACAATCGGGGTGAGAGCCTCCCGGTGAGCATGAGCGTCCTCCCGGTCAGTCCGGGCGGGAAGTTGTCGAACGCCTCGCACGAGACGAGTACTGCGCGCCCGACGGCTGTGGCCCGGTCGCCCATGAGGAGTTGGACGAGCGCCCCGCCGGTGTCATTGCCGACAAGTGTGACGTCGCGGAGGTGGAGGCGGTCGAGGAACTCCGCGACCAGCCGCGCCATGCCGGGCAGGGACAGGTCGGCGTCGGAGCGCATCGGGAGTCGGTGTGCCCCGAGGGGCAACGTGGGTGCCAGGCAGCGGTGATCGGCGGCGAGACGGGCGATCGTCCCGTCCCAGAGCGTGGCGTCCATCATCAGCCCGTGCAGCAGCACCAGGACGGGGCCGTCGCCACCGGTGTCCTGGTATTCGATCGTGCCCGCCGACAGCTCGATGCGGTTCACGACAGCCCTCCAGTCGGGCCTGATGCGGCCGTTCGCTGCGGGGCGGGGACAGCGGCAGGGGTCGGGTTGCGGGATGGCCGATGAGTGCTACGCGTTGGGGTCATCGCCGCCGCGCTCAGGAGCCCGAACGCGACCACGGCGGCGGCTGTCCGTACCGCGTGGGCGATCTGCCAGCGGTCGCGGACGCTCGCCCAGTCCGCGGGAGGTGTCTGCACATTCCAGTGCAACTGGTCCGAGTTGATGGGGAGGTTGAAGACGACCGTCGTGGCGACGACACTCAGCAGCAGGGCGAACGCTGTCGCGGTGAGCCAGAAGGTGCGGTCTCTCGCCTTGAGCGACATGGCGGCGAGGATCGCGGTGGTCGGCAACGTCGGCAGGAGGATGGCGGAAGCGAGGTCGTCCAGTCGGAGGAGTTCAATCTGTCGCGTCTGGGTGTAGACCGAGGCGTCGAAGTGGCGTAGCGAAAGTTCGAAGACGAGGACCGTGACCAGGAACCCGGCGAACAGGCCGGCAAGAACGAGACTGACGAAGCGCAGGGCGGTGGCTGCCCGCTCGGATCTCATGACGGCCTCAGCTCCGAAAGTCGGCCGCGTGCTCGGCGGCCCAGGCGGCGAAGGTCAGGGCGGGGCGGCCCAGGAGTTGTGCGAGGGTGTCCGTCGTCGGCCCCGGCTCCTTCAGGCATGCGGCCGCGTAGCCGATCAGCCGGTCGGGAACGTCCTCGGGCAGGCCCTGGGCGAGCATGGCCC
Source organism: Streptacidiphilus melanogenes (assembly GCF_000787835.1). Lineage (GTDB taxonomy): Bacteria > Actinomycetota > Actinomycetes > Streptomycetales > Streptomycetaceae > Streptacidiphilus > Streptacidiphilus melanogenes. Next base: position 5,685 of record NZ_BBPP01000092.1, on the reverse strand, counting down.
GGCGCAGGCTCTCGGCGGGAATCTCCTCGAACGATACGTCCCTGCCGATGGCCTCGCCGATGAGTCGGGCCTTGTCGCGCTGGGTGAGCGACTCCGGCCCGGTGATGGCGTACGCCCGGCCCGCGTGGGCGGGGTCCAGCAGCGCCCGTACGGCGGTCTCGGCGATGTCCCGCTGGTGGATCGGGGAGGTGGCGGCATCGCCGTGCACGCCCCGGGCGTGACCTGTCGCACGGATCTGCGGCGCCCAGGCGAGAGTGTTGGCGGCGAAGTCGGCGCACCGCAGGAACGTCCACGGCAGCCCGGAGGCCACGGCTGCGGCCTCGACCCGCTCGAACTCCTCGGCGAAGCGCCGGTACCCGCCGCCGTATTCGACGGTGACCGCCGACAACACCACCACCCGCCGCACGCCGTGCTCGGCCGCCAGCGCCAGCAGCTCGGCACTCGCGCCGCCCACGGCGCGCGGACTGAGCAGGAGGGTTTTGACGCCGTCCAGTGCCGACGCCAGCGACTGCGGGCTGGAAGGATCGCCGACGACAAGCCGGATTCCGTCGGCGACCACGCCGGCGGCCGGGTCACGAGTGACCGCCGCCACCTCGGCTCCCTGTGCCGACAGGTGCTTCACCACTTCGCGGCCGACGATTCCGGTCGCGCCTGTCACCATGATCACGTGTGTACTCCTGTTCGGAAGGCTGTCGAGAGCTCGTGTCCTCGTGGCCCTGGTGGGGTGGTCGTATCTGAGATCCGCGGCGGGCCCGGAGTGTGACATCGGGTCGGCCGCCACCGGACGGCGGGCGCTGGAGGATCCAGGGGATAAATCGGCGAGTTCAGCGGATTCGAGCCGGGGAGCGGTCTGGCTCAGCGGTGGTCGCGGGAGGGCAGGTGCTTCTGCAGGAACGAGATCTCCGCCTCGACGGCCTGTTCGTGCGACTCGAGGAACGGGGCGTAGTGGCGGCCTGACAGCTGGACCACCTCGGATCGCGGCGCGTTCTGCGCCGCGCGGAGGGCGGGGCCGGGGAGCGCACTCTGGTCCTGGTCGCAGACGACCACCAGGAGCGGGCAGCGGATCCGGGAGGCATGGCGGCCGGGCCGGTACCCGCCGAACTGCAGGGCGATGCGTGCGGCGACCGTCTGCTCCCAGTCCGTGTGCCGACGGTCGGGGTCGAGGGCCCGGTCGCAGTCCAAAGCGTCCGCTGTGGTGAGCGAGGCGACGGTGCCGCGCGGTCCGGCCGTCGGAACCAGAAGCGGCGGCCGTCCCATGAGGCTTCCGAGCGCGTCCGCGACGCTTCGGCGGAGGAGGCGCAGCAGCGCGAGAGCGGTCATGGAGTGCAGCGCGTGGGGAGCGACGGCGCGGGCGTCGACCAGCGGGGTCTGCGCGATCGCGCCGGCCAGCCGCGGGTGGTCGGCCGCGACCTGGAAGACGTGGCCGCCCGCGAGTGAGAACCCCCACAGGGCGATCCCGTCCGGCGCGACGTCGGGCAGGCCGGCCGCGTAGGCGATCGCGGCGTGCCAGTCGGCGACCTGCTCGTCGAAGCGGACGACCTGGCGTGGGGTGCCCCCGCTCTGTCCGAACCGGCGGTGGTCGAAGGCGAGGACGGCGAAGCCGGCATCGTTGAACCGGGCAGCGAACAGGTCCGAGGCCGGTTCCTTCGTCACCGCGGTTCCGCCGGCCATGATCACACAGCCGCCGTTGGACCCCGGATAGTGCCAGGCGGCGCACTTGGTGTCGCCGCTGGCGAAGCGGACTGCTTTCCGTTGCTCGAACGCGGGCATGTGAACCTCCGTGGTGGATCTGTCGATCTCGGGAGCTGTGCAAACCGCGAGCCTGCGGCGTCGTCGCACCGCGGGCCCCTTCTCCTGGCCGCCGGTCGCGGTACCGGAGGTGCTGACGGTGAGCCGGTCAGGCCGGGGAACCAGATTTGCGGGTCGAGGATCATCGGTTGCTCGTTCCGTGGCTCGGGTTCGCCGACGTGGCTCGCGGACAGGCGGGGTGGATGAGCTCCATCCTTGGGCCGTGGTCCTTGGAACGGGCATCGCAGGGCGACGGAATGAGCGAAACTTGTCTTCATGGCGTACGAATCGACGAATTCCGTACTGAGCCTCACGGATCAGCGGCTGGTCGCCGCGCTGCAGTGCGACGGCCGCGTCACCGCCGAGCGGGCGGCCGGCGTGCTCGGGCTCAGCCCCGCCACCGTCCGCCGACGCCTGCACGCGCTCGGCGCCGACGGCACCGTGCGCGTGGTGATCTCACCGGTCGCGCGACCGCGCAACGGCGGCTCGGCCGGGGCCCTGTTCCTGCGCATCCGGGTTCTGCGCGGAAAGCTCGACACCATCGTGGCCGCGCTCGCGGCACGCGAGGACATCCCCTTCATCGACGTCACCACCTCGGGCGACGAGATCTTCGCCGTCGCCCGCACCGAGCCGGGCTCACGCGACCAGTTGGTCTTCCGTCAGCTCCCCTCCACGCAGGCGGTGACCTCCCTGGAGAGCGCCACGATCCTGCATGTCTTCCGGCTCACCTCCGAGTGGCGTCACCAGGTGCTGACCGAGCCCGAACGCGCGGCCCTGGGCCCGAGCCAGCCGGCCCCCGAGCCACCCGCCTCCGGTTCCCCGGGCCCGTACGGTGTCGACACCGATGCCTTGGAGCAGTCCCTCCTCGACGCCCTCACGCCCGACGCGCGCCTGACCGCCGCGGCACTGGCCGAGCGCACCGGCCACCCGGAGAGCACGGTGCGCCGGCGCCTCGCCCACCTGGCCGCCCAAGGCCGTCTGGTCACCCAGGTGCTCGTCGATCCCCGCCGCCTCGGCCTGCCCATCGAGGCCAAACTCCTGCTCCAGGTGGCCCCCGACCATCTCGCCGCCACCGGGCGGGCGCTGGCCGAACACGCCTCGGTGCACGGCGCGTTCGCGACGTCAGGGCCTTCGAACCTGCACGCGGCCGCGTACTTCCCGGACCTCGCAGCCCTCTACGGCTTCCTCTCCCATGACCTGGCCGGTCTGGGCATCACGCACCTTGAGACGGCCATCGTCAGCCGCGCCGCCAAACGCACTCCCCAGCTGGTCCAACCGGTCTCGTCGAGGTGAGGACCGAGGACACTGGTCCGCCGCGACCTCACCCCGGGCTAGGCACGGTCGCGGAACGCCTTTTCGTCGGCGTCCGCCAGCCAGAAGTAGAGCGGCGGCATCACCAGTTCGATGACCGTCAGCAGCACCTGGAACCACTGCGGCCAGCCATGGACGGCGAGTGACAGCAGGCGTCCGACGGCGCCGAGCAGGAACACGCCGGCCAGCCAGCGCACCGCTGTCGCCGGGATCGGCGACTGGCGGGCCGCCCAGAGCCATGCGAGGCCGTACCCCGCGAAGATCGCGCCGAAGAACCGTCCGAGGCTGTCGGCCGTCGCGCTGGCCGCGCCTTCGCCCGGCACCGAGTCGTTCCCGAGCGCCGGATGGAACGGTCCGATCGCCACGCACGCGACCCCCATCGCCAGCACGAGCCACCTGAGAATCCTGGCCACGATCCGACCCCCGCTCCGCTTAGTTGACACGTGTCTACTAGAAGGGCTGCCGGTGACTGTGTGTCAAGCAGCCTTCACCCCGTGCCTCCCCGCCAACGACTTAGTGGTCGGCTCCGGAAGTCCTTCGGGGGTTGACTTCTGGCCCCGTGTTGGACGTGGTGTCTGGCCAGATGTCAGGGCAGCGAGGCGGGGTCCCTACTCGTTGGCTGCCGCGATTGCTGGTTCATGAGAATCGCCGTGCACGACGACAGTCCAGCCGGACTACGTGAAGGCCGGCTCTTCCACCCGCCGGCGCCCGAGCCTTGGGTATCAGTCGGCTGCTTGGCCGTTCACCGCAACGGTTCTTGCTCAGCGCCTGCAATGACTGCGGTCACGATTTTGCGGACGTCTCCGGCCTGTGGCGGGATGCCCTGGCGGTCCGCGAACAGCATGTGCGCGGCGCCGATCAGGGTGGGAGCGAGCGTGTCGGTGTCAGCGTCCGCGTTGATGCGGCCGATCTCGCGCTCGGCGGTGAGGTAGGAGGCGATCGCGGTCGCGGCATCCGTCAGGATCGGGACGCCGGTGGGCCTGACCTCGCGCAACCGGGCGCGTAGGCCATCCCGGGAGGTGACGAGGCTGACGATCGCCACCGCGACCGACTCGAACAGGTCCATCAGCACCTGGGTGAGGTTGTCGGCGACGGTGCCGGTTCCAGCGCACGCGCGCAAAGCAGCGGCTTGGTCGTCGATCCGCGTGATGCGGTCGAGCACGAGTTCGGCGAGGAAGGCGTCGAAGTCGGTGAAATGCCGGTGCAGCACGCCCTTGGCGCAGCCTGCCTCCGTGGTGACCGCCCGGCTGGTGAGCGCGCTCGGTCCGTCCCGGAGCAGGACGCGCTCGGCGGCGTCGAAGAGCTGGTCGCGCACGTCGCGGATGGCTAGTCCCGTGGGCACCGGGGCGTCTCCTTCTTTTCTTGATCGGGCCTGCTGCATTGCGATTGACGAGTGGGCATTCGCCCACTCATAGTGGGCGTGTGCCCACACTACCGCCGGAGCGAGACCCGCGCTCCGAACACGCATCGCATGAACACCGGCAGGTGGCGGAGTCGTTCGGCTCGAACGCCGATCGCTACGACCGGGCCCGGCCGCACTACCCCCAGGCCCTCGTGGACCGGATCATCGCGGCCAGCCCCGGCTCCGATGTCCTCGACGTCGGCTGTGGCACCGGCATCGTGGCCCGGCAGTTCCAATCGGTCGGCTGCCGGGTGCTGGGCGTTGACGTCGACGCCCGCATGGCCGACCTGGCGCGCCAGCGCGGACTCGACGTCGAGGTGGCGTCGTTCGAAGCCTGGGACCCTGCGGGCCGCAAGTTCGGCGCCGTCGTCTCCGGGCAGACCTGGCACTGGGTGGACCCCCTCGCCGGGGCCGCCAAGGCGGCACAGACCCTGCGTCCCCGAGGCCTGCTGGCCTTGTTCTGGAACGCGGGCCAGCCCCTGCCCGAAGTCGCGGAATCCTTCATGAAGGTCTACCGCCAGGTGATGCCCGACTCGCTCGCCGCACGGCAGTGGACGGTGCCGGCCGTGGACGGGTACACGGCACTCTGCACCAAGGCAGCCGACGGGATCCGGCAGGTGGGCGGTTTCGCCGAACCCGAGCAGTGGCGATTCGACTGGGAACGGCCCTATACGAGGGGCGAATGGCTGGACCAGCTACCCACCCAGGGCGCCTTCACCCGGCTCCCCCAGTCCAAGCTCGAAGAAGTGCTCGCGGGTGTCGGCGCAGCCATCGACGCCGCCGGAGGCAGCTTCACGATGCACTACGCCACCCTGGCAGTCACTGCACAGCGAACCGCTACTGCCTGACCCACCTCTGGGGTCCATCCACTACTCCCTGGCGAGCGGGTCCTGCGACCGAACCGCTGGAAGGCTCGATCGGGTACTACGAGGAGACCTGGGCCAGGTCCTCCGGCACTGTCTCCCATCCCTCCTCAAGGAGATCTACTCCTGCTGATCGGCCTGCCTGCCTTGCCCGTTGCCTCCGCCTGCCCGATATCGCTGACCGCCTCGCAAAGACATCGACTAAAGAAGATGGCCCACGGCCACAAAACCGCCTACCAGGCCCGGATGCGCGCGCAGATCGTGCTGCATGCGGCCAGGGGGCGCTCCAACGCGCGCATCGCGCGGGAGACGGGCCTTGCG
>NZ_BBPP01000093.1 GCF_000787835.1 Streptacidiphilus melanogenes | reverse complement strand
GCCGCCTCGGGCTGCGGGGTCCGCCGGGTGACCGGGAGGCCCTGGACGCGCTCGACGACCTGGCGCAGGTGTTCCGGTGTGGTGCCGCAGCAGCCGCCGACCAGGGAGAGCCCGTACTCGCGCACGAAGGTCTCGTGCGCGTCGGCCAGCTCCTCCGGACTGAGCGGGAAGACCGCGCCGTCCTTGCCCAGGATCGGCAGGCCGGCGTTCGGCATGCAGGACAGGCCGACCTTGGCCTGACGGGCGAGGTAGCGCAGGTGCTCGCTCATCTCCGCCGGACCGGTCGCGCAGTTCATGCCGATGAAGTCGACGCCGAGCGGCTCCAGCGCGGTCAGCGCCGCGCCGATCTCGGAGCCCAGCAGCATCGTGCCGGTCGTCTCCATGGTGACCTGCGCGAAGATCGGCAGGCTCAGCCCGGACTCGGTCAGCGCCTGCTTGACGCCCAGCACCGCCGCCTTGACCTGCAGCAGGTCCTGCGCGGTCTCGATCAGCAGGGCGTCCGCGCCACCCGCGATCAGTCCGGCCGCGTTCCGGCGGAAGCCCTCGCGGATGGCCTCGAAGGTGATGTGGCCCAGCGTCGGCAGCTTGGTGCCGGGACCGATCGAGCCGAGCACCCAGCGCTGGCGGCCGTCCTCGGCGGCGAAGTCGTCGGCGACCTCACGCGCCAACCGCGCGCCGGCCTCGGCCAGCTCCTCGATCCGGTCGGCGATGTCGTACTCGGCGAAGGCGGAGAGGTTGCAGCCGAAGGTGTTGGTCTCGACGCAGTCGACGCCCACAGCGAAGTAGGCCTCGTGCACCGAGCGCACGATGTCGGGGCGGGAGACGTTCAGGACCTCGTTGCAGCCCTCGTGCCCCTGGAAGTCGTCCAGCGTGGGGTTCCGGGCCTGCAGCATGGTTCCCATGGCCCCGTCCGCGACCACGACGCGGGTGGCGAGCGCCTCGCGCAGCGCGTCGGCGCGCTCCTGGGCGGCAGGGGGAACGAAAACGGCCATGAGGGGCTCCCTGTGTGCGACGGCTGTCGGCTTTGCGCCCACTCGGTCGCGGGCGCACGAGGCCCAGCGTATTGCAGCCGACACATTCGGCTCCTCCGGATTCCGCCAGGTGGGACGGCGGTCCCGGCTCGCGGACCCGTACGGCCCACCCCGGTGGCGGCCTGTCGGCCCTCGGCGAACCACCGGTTAAGCCGCCGCGCCGCAGGCATGGTTGCCCGTACGCTGGGCACTTACAGTCCGTGGGACGGCTCGGTCGAGCCGGATCCCGGCACAGCCTGGCAAGTGTGGAGGGAGGCACCGGGGTGGTCGAGCTTGAGGACGTGCCCGAGCTCATCGACCCGGTCATGGTGGCCGCGTTCGAGGGCTGGAACGACGCGGGGGACGCCGCATCCACCGCGGTCGCCCATATGGACGACACCTGGGGCGGCAAGGTCTTCGCCGAGCTGGATGCGGAGGACTACTACGACTTCCAGGTGAACCGTCCGACGGTCTGGATGGACGGCGGGATCCGCCGGATCACCTGGCCGACGACCCGGCTCTCGGTGATCCGGGTGACCGAGCCGAAGACCAGGGACCTGGTCCTGGTCCGGGGCATCGAGCCGAGCATGCGCTGGCGCAGCTTCTGCCAGGAACTGCTGGCGCTCGCCCACGAGCTGGGCATCGAGATGGTGGTCATCCTGGGCGCCCTGCTGGGGGACACCCCGCACACCCGTCCGGTTCCGGTCAGCGGTGTCACCTCCGATCCGGACGTGGCGCGCTCCCTGGATCTGGAGGAGAGCCGCTACGAGGGCCCGACGGGCATCGTCGGGGTGCTGCAGGAGGCCTGTGCCCAGGCGGGCCTGCCGGTGGCGACGTTCTGGGCGGCGGTCCCTCACTACGTGGCGCAGCCGCCGAACCCGAAGGCGACGCTCGCGCTGCTGAACAAGCTGGAGGACCTGCTGGACATCCGCGTGCCGCTCGGCGAGCTGCCGGACGACGCGCGCGCCTGGCAGCTCGGGGTGGACCAGCTGGCGGCCGAGGACAGTGAGGTGGCCGAGTACGTCCAGCAGCTGGAGGAGGCCAAGGACACCGTCGACCTCCCCGAGGCGTCCGGCGAGGCGATCGCCCGTGAGTTCGAACGCTACCTGCGCCGACGGGACAACCAGCCGCCCAAGACAGGCGACTGACCGGGGCCTTCGCTGCGCAGCGCACCCTTGGCGCATCCGACCGAAAAACACCTTCCGCCCCCCTTGGGTCACGGCCCCCAGGGGGGCGGAGTGCGTCCGTCCGGTAAACATTGCATCAACAATGCGACCGGTTCGCACCACACTCTGCTTCCGATCTGACCGTTTTTCACCACTTCGGGCAGTCGCGCGAGTCAAAAGCTCGGCAATCCCCGCAACTACCTGTGGTGACACTCTCCTCAGCAGGCATGTTGTGGGCTTACCGTATGCGTCATGACCTCCCGCTCCTACGACGGAGTCGGTTACTACGCTCCGTCCTTTGCCTCGGACACCCCCATCTACGACAGCCTTGTGGCTGAGCGGGGCGTCCCCCAGATCGCGCCGATCAACGTGCCCGCCGCACTGCCGCCGGCGAGCTATGACAGCTTCGGCTCGTCGTCGTACGGCTCCTCGTACGGCGCGGGCTACGGCTCGTCCTTCGGGGGCAGCAACCTGCCGGCCATGCCGACCTCCCGCCTGGCTCTGGGCCCCGGACCGAGCAGTCCCAGCTACACCCCGCCCACGCCGGTTCCGGCGCAGTACCCCGCGCCCCAGCCGTACATCCCGCACCAGCCCAACTACGGTGGCGCGCCGTCCCAGTACACGGCGCCGGTGGCCCCCGTGGCCCCGCTGCGCCCGGCCCCGCCGCAGCCGCAGGGCGGGTACGGCTACCCCCAGCAGCAGCCCCAGGGCGGCTACGGCTACCCCCAGCAGCGGAGTTACTGAGGCTCCACGGGAGGTCTGAGTCCTCGAGGGGCGCGGGGTCTCCCCGCGCCCCTGACAGGTCGCCGGACCTGCACAGCACTCGAACACTGGCACCATAGAGGCATGGCAACTCGGCTCACTGCGCTACGGATACACCCGGTCAAGTCCTTCCACGCCCAGGCGCTGGAGACCGCCTCCGTCGAGCCGTGGGGGCTCGCGGGAGACCGCCGGTGGATGCTGGTCCAGCCGGACGGCGAGGTGCTGACACAGCGTGAGGACCCGCGGCTGGCCCGCTTCCAGGCCCGGGTCGACGCCGACGGCACGCTGCTGCTCGCCCACCCCGACGCCGACGCGCCGCTGCACGTCGGCACGCCCGACCCGACGTCGCTCGCGCCCGTCTCGATCTTCCGCAGCGGCTTCACCGCCCCGGTCGTCGAGGACCCGAAAGTCGCCGACTGGTTCGGCAAGCTGCTCGACCGCGAGGTGCGCCTGGTCCACCTCGACGACCCCCACCGGCGGCCCAGGCCGGCCACCACCAGCCTGGCCGACGCCTACCCCTTCCTGCTCACCACGACGAGCTCCCTCGACGCCCTCAACGCGCTGATCGCGCAGGACCACCCCGACGAGGCCGCCGACGCCGGCCCCGTCCCGATGGAGCGTTTCCGGCCGAATCTCGTGCTGGACGAGCCGACGCCGTGGGCGGAGACCGGCTGGCGGCGGATCCGGATCGGCGCGGTGGAGTTCGAGGTCGTGCAGCAGTGCGGCCGTTGCGCGATCACCACCGTCGACCAGGAGGCCGGGGTCTTCACGGGCGCGCAGCCCCTGCGCACGCTGCGGAAGCGCCGCCGCTTCGCCAAGAGCGCCGCCTTCGGCATGCACCTCGTCCCCCGGGCTCCCTACGGCACCCTGCGCGTGGGCGACGAGCTGACGGTGCTGGAGTCCGGCCCGCTGCCGCAGCCCGACTGAGCGGAACCGATCACAACAGCTCACCGGTGCGGGCGGCGACCGATCGCCTTCCCGCTCGTTGTCATCGATGTCGAAGGAAGAGGGTCGGGCGAGGGTGCCGGACGCAGTACCGTGGGCGGACGCAGCAGAACGAGAGAGCTGGGGGCACCGGATCGTCATGGGAGCAGGCGTGGTGCGGGTGACCCTGGACGGCGCCTCGCGCTGGCGTCGTCGCTCGGGCGAGTACACCACCGTCACCGAGGCGTTGGCGGCGGCCGAACCGGGTGACACGGTCACCCTGGGGGCGGGCGTCTACCGCGAGAACATCGTGCTGGACAAGGCCCTGACGCTGCGCAGCGCGGAGGGTCAGGGCACGGTGCGGATCGAGCCTTCCGCCGGCAGCGCGCTGATCGTGCTCGCCTCGGCGGCCGTGCACGGACTGGTCCTGGAGGGCCAGGACGGTTCCGCGCCCGCCGTCGTCGTCGCGGCCGGAGCACCGGAGCTGACGGAGTGCCGGATCTCGACCCGCTCCTCGGTCGGCATCGAGATCCGCGGCGAGGCCAGGCCCGTCGTCCGCACCACCAAGGTGGAGAACCTGGGCGGTCTCGGGCTGCGCGTCTCCGAGGCCGCCCAGGCGCTGGTCGAGGACTGCGAGATCGACGGCACCGGCCAGTCCGGCGTGGTCGTCCGCGCGGGCGGCACGCTGCGCCTGCTGCGCGGCACGGTGCGCCGCACCTCCGGGGCCGCCGTGGTGCTGACCGGCGAGGGCAGCCGGATCGAGGCGGAGGGCTGCGAGTTCACCGAGGTCGACGGCAACGGCGTCCAGGCCGACGACCGGGCCGAGGGGTTGCTCGTCGACTGCACCGTCTCCCGCGTCTCGGACAACGGCCTGACCCTGGACGGCGCGGCCACGCTGCGGCTGACCCGCTGCCGTCTGCACGACATCCCGGAGAACGCCGCCGACCTGCGCGGCCGGGCCCGGCTCACGCTGACGGACAGCCGGCTGCGCTCCTTCGGACGCAACGGCCTGTCCGTCTGGGACACCGACACCGCCGTCGAGGCCGTCGGCTGCGAGCTGCTCGACAGCACCGGCGACTACCCCGCGGTCTGGGTCATCTCCGGCGCCACCGCCAAGCTGACGGACTGCCGGATCCAGGACGTGCCCGACGGACTCTTCGTGCTCGACCGCGGCTCCGCGGCGGAGGCGGCCGGCTGCACGCTGAGCCAGGTACGCGGCACGGCCGTCTCGGTCAGCTCCGGCGCGACGGTCCGGCTGGACCGGCTGACCGCGCAGGACGCGACCACGGGCATCTGGTTCCGCGACCACGGCAGCGGCGGCCTGCTGACGGACTGCGAGATCGCCGACACCGCGACCGGCGTCATCGTCACCCGCGGCGCAGACCCGGAGCTGCGCGGCTGCACGCTGCGCGGCAGCGGCGAGGCGGCCGTCTACGTCTCCGCGGGCGGGCGCGGCACCTTCGAGGAATGCCGCGCCACGCACGGCAAGGGCTACGGCTTCCACGTCATCGACGGCTGCCCGACGGTGCTCACCCGCTGCCGCGCCGAGCAGAACGCGCGCGGCGGCTTCGAGTTCTCCGAGCCCGGCCCGGTGGCGGAGGGCTGCACCTCGGACGACGCGAAGCCCGCCCCCGCGCCGGCCGTCCCCTCCGCCGCCATCGCCGACGAGCCGCCGCTGGCCACGACCCTCCCGGGCGCCGCACTGGTCCGCACCCGCGCGCTCGTCCCGGCGCAGCCCCTCGCGTCCGGGCTGCCGCAGATCGCCCCGATCCCGGACTGCCGTCCGGCGGAGGAGGCGCTGGCGGACCTCGACGCACTGGTCGGTCTGGGGACCGTCAAGCAGGAGGTCCGCACCCTGATCGACCTGATCTCGGTCGGCCGGCGGCGTCGCCAGGCGGGCCTGAAGGCGCCCTCGCTCCGGCGCCATCTGGTCTTCACCGGCTCCCCCGGCACCGGCAAGACGACGGTGGCCCGCCTCTACGGCGAGATCCTCGCCTCACTGGGGGTGCTCCAGCGCGGCCACCTCGTGGAGGTCTCCCGGATGGACCTCGTCGGCGAGCACATCGGCTCCACCGCGCTGCGCACGGCCGAGGCCTTCGACCGTGCGCGCGGCGGCGTCCTGTTCATCGACGAGGCGTACGCGCTGGCCCCCGAGGACGGCGGCCGCGACTTCGGCCGCGAGGCGATCGACACGCTGGTGAAGCTGATGGAGGACCACCGCGACGAGGTCGTGGTGATCGTCGCGGGCTACACCTCCGAGATGGAGCGCTTCCTCGCCGCCAACCCCGGTGTGGCGTCCCGCTTCTCCCGCACCATCACCTTCCCCGACTACACCGCCGAGGAACTGCTGCGGATCGCCAGGGCCCAGGCCGAGGAGCACGAGTACGAGCTGGCCGAGGCCACCGCGGACGCGCTCCTGACCCACTTCGCGGCCCTGCCCAAGGGCCCGACGTTCGGCAACGGGCGCACGGCCCGGCAGGTCTTCGAGACGATGATCGAACACCACGCCGTCCGCGTCGCCCAGCTGCCGGACGCGACGACCGAGCAGTTGCAGCTGCTGCTGCCCGAGGACCTGCCGTAGGCCGTCAGCCCCGGGCCGTCAGTTCACGGCTGCCGGGGCGTCCTCGATCGCGCTGAGCAACGCGTCGCGGGCCACGAGGAAGCGCGGGTCGAGCCGGTAGTCGAAGTGCCCGTTCACCGGCACCAGGATCGGGTACTCCTCGGTGCGCCCGAACGACAGAGGGTCCGGGAAGGCCGGCTGGTCGGGGGCCGGGCTGCCCGCGCACGCGGGGATGCGGACGGGGCCCCCGATCGGGTCGGTGAGGCGGAAGAGGTTGTCCCACCGCGGCATGTCCCGTTGCAGCCGCATCAACTGGTCGGGGCCCATGTAGGCCGGGAAGAACCGCCCGTACAGGCGGCGCAGCGGTGAGCCGTAGGTCAGCAGGGCGACCCGGCCCCGGGTCGCGGGGTCGAGCTGCCACAGGGCCGCCGCCGCGAGGATCGTGCCCTGTGAGTGGGCGGACAGGACCAGACGGCGAGCCGGATCCGCGGCGAGCCAGGTCCGGACGCGGGCCTCGATGTCGGGCACGGCCCGCTCCGCGTAGCACGGCGGCGCGAGCGGGTGGGCCGCGCGCGGCCAGAAGGTGCCGATGTCCCACAGCACGCCGACGGTACGCCGCCGCGCCGGGGAGGTGTAGGCGCTGCGCCCGAGCGCGACCAGGCTCGCCAGGAAGGCTGTGGTCAGCCATCCGCCGAGGCTCTGCAGCATCTCGCCGAGCCGGGAGCCGATCTCACCCAGGTCCGCCGTCGCCGCCGTCAGCGACTCCCCGCTGACCAGCGCGCCGACCAGCGCCACCAGCAGCTGGAGCGCTGCGGCCAGCGCCAGCGTGCCGATGACGCCTGCGCCCGCCTCGGTCAGCCGCGCGCCCGCCAGTGCGGTGGTGATCTGTCCGGTCCGGGGCGAGTCCGTCGTCGGCGGCTCGTCGTAGGCGGCCAGAACGGCGGGCCGCAGCGCCTTCTTCGCCCGCAGCAGCGG
>NZ_BBPP01000094.1 GCF_000787835.1 Streptacidiphilus melanogenes | reverse complement strand
TGGACGGGGGACCCGCTGCCGGAGGCGTATCTGCCCCTGACCGGCTCGCTGTCAGCGCGGTTGCGGACGGCAGCCAGTGATCCCGGTACGGCGCGCGACATGGTGTGGATGGCTGCGGACCTCGTCTACGGCATGGCGCTCATGAGTGCGGCGCTGGTGCTGTGGGCGCCCGCGCTGCTGGTCGACGCCGTCTGGTGCGGCGCGGCCGGGAACGATGCGGTGCTGCTGCCGGTGATCGGGCGGCTCGCCGACCTGGAGGCGTCCTGGTCGCACCTGCTGCTGCAGCCCGCCCCGGACGCCGGCACGGCCGACCGGATCGAGCAGCTGACCGTCACCAGGGCGGGAGCGGTGGCCGCCCACGGCGCGGAACTACGCCGGATCGAACGGGACCTGCACGACGGGGCGCAGGCGCACCTGGTGGCGCTTTCGATGCGGCTGGGCCTGGCCCGTCGGGCGTACGACTCCGACCCGGCGACCGCGCGACGGCTGCTGGAGGAGGCACAGGACCAGGCCGAGACGGCCCTGACCGAACTGCGCCATGTCGTGCGCGGCATTCACCCGCCGATCCTGACCGACCGCGGACTGGCGGGGGCCGTCCGTGCGCTGGCAGCGGGCAGCGGACTGGCCGTCGACGTCGAGGCCGGCGGAGTCGAGGACGGGCCGCGCGCGCCCGCGGCGGTCGAGGCGGCGGCGTACTTCGCGGTGGCGGAGGCGCTGACCAATGCCGCCAAGCACAGCGGCTCCGATCAGGCCCGGGTGGAACTGGTCCGGTCCCCCGGGATGCTCCGCATCTCGGTGCGCGACGACGGGCGCGGCGGGGCCGTGGCGAGCGGTGACGGCTCGGGGCTGCTCGGACTGCGTCGCCGGGTGGCGGCGCTCGACGGGACCGTGGGAATCACCAGCCCGGCGGGAGGCCCTACTGTGATCACTGTGGAGCTGCCGTGCGCGTGGTGACCACGCAGGTTCAGAGGTAGACCGTCTCCGAGGGGAACCGTCGTGCGGGTAGTGATCGCCGAGGACAACGTCCTGCTGCGGGAGGGGCTGCAACTGCTCCTGTCGTCCTCGGGGCACGAGGTGGTGGGCACGGCCTCCACCGGTCCGGAGGTACTGCCACTGCTGCTGGAGCACCGTCCGGACGTCGCCGTGCTGGACGTCCGGATGCCCCCCGGCTTCCGCGACGAGGGGCTGCGGGCGGCTCTCGCCGCCCGGGAGCAACTGCCGGACCTGCCGGTCCTGGTCCTGTCCCAGTACGTCGAGGAGACCTACGCCGCCGATCTGCTGAGCGGCGGCGCCCGGGGTGTCGGCTATCTGCTGAAGGACCGGGTAGGCCGGGTCGACGAGTTCCTCGACGCATTGGAACGGGTGGCGGCAGGCGGTACCGCGCTGGACCCGGAGGTGGTGACGGAACTGATGCAGCGCCGCCGCGACCATCCCCTGGACGCCCTCACCCCCAGGGAGCGCGAGGTCCTGGGCCTGATGGCGCAGGGCCAGGACAACGCGTCGATCGCGAAGGCACTGGTGATCACGGAGCGCTCGGTGCACAAGCACATCAGCAACGTCTTCGCGAAGCTGGGCCTGCCACCGAGCGACACCGGGCACCGCAGGGTGCTGGCCGTCCTCGCCTTCCTCAACTCCTGAGCGCCGGCAGTCCCGAGCACCTGCGTTCCTGACCCCTGTGTTCCTGAGCCGTTCCGGGTCAGGCGGTGCGGCGGCGCAGCACCCGGCGGGCCGGGGCAAGTACGCCCGCGAAGCCGGTGAGCACCGGGATCGCCACCATCAGACCCAGCTCGGTCGGCGGCAGATACGGCAGACTGTGGGCGATGGTCAGGGTGAAGGCCAGCAGGGGGAACGCGGCCACGGCCGCGCCCACCACCAGGCCGGTCGCGGTGACCGCTGCCGCCTCCACCCGCAGCATCCGGCGCAGTTGTCCCCGGCTCGCGCCCAGGCGGCGCAGCAGGACCAGTTCGGGACAGCGTCCGACCGTGATCAGCGCGAGTGTGCTGTACACCGCGATGACGGTGAGGGCGGCGATCGCTGCCATCAGCACCGTCGACATGGTGCTGTTCAACTGCGCCCCCTCGACGGCGAGATGGATCGGCGCGGGGGGCGACTGGACCTGTGCCCCCGCGCCGTGGTCGAGACGCTGGAGCGCCAGCCGGACACCGCCCGGGTCCGTGCCCGGGACCGTTGCCAGCAGGACCTGCTGAGCCGCCGGCGCAGACATGTGCCGCGCCAGTTCGTCGTGCGCCAGCATGAAGTCGCCCAGGGCCAGCGAGCGGTCGTAGACCGCAACCACCCGCAGCCGCCGCTGCTGCCCGTCGTCGAAGCGCAGAGCCACCGTCGAACCGACCCCGACGTCGAGGGACTTGGCGCGTCCGGCGCCCACCGCCACGGTGCCGGGCTGTCCGAGATCGGTGAGACTGCCATCGGTCACCGCCGGGTCCAGGGTGCCGGCCAGCCCGTCCGGGGTGACCCCGAGTACGGGCAGCCGGTCCAGCAGCGGGCTGCCCGCCGAGGTGTGCGGCAGGATCACCGTGCCCGGCAGGATGTCCGTGGCCGCCACGACTCCCGGCACCCTGAGGGCCTGCTGGGCCGTGATGCCTGCGCCGGACACCGAGAACTCGGCGCGCATCGCCCGCTCGGCCTGCGCGGCCCCCGCGTGGACCATCGTCGAGCCCGCCGAGAACTGGACCGCGGTGAAGGCGATCACCAGCACGATCGGGGTGATCGCCGCGCCCAGCCGGCGGCTGTCCGACGCACAGGCAGCAGCCGCGAGCCGGCCGGACGCTCCGCCCAGCCGCCGCATCGGTCCGCCCAGGACCAGCAGCGCACCGCGAGCGATCCACGGCCCGAGCACCGCGCAGGCGGCGACCATGGTCACGGCCGCCGTTCCCGCCGCGGCCGCGGCGGCGTCGCTGTTCTGCAGGGTCGCGGCACCCGCCGCGCTCACCCCGCAGAACAGCAGGACCAGACCGGTGATGCGCCGGGCCGTCCCCGGCTCCGCAGGGCGCCCGGTCGGTCGGCCGCAGGCGAACGGGACGACCAACCGCGCGGCACCGACCGTCAGCCCCGCCGTGACCAGGACCGCGGTGAACAGCCACGGCGGGGTGGGCAGTTCGAGGCCGTCCGGCAACGCCCCCTGGTCCCGTAGCAGGTGCCACAGTCCCAGGAACGCCGGTACCGCGGCGCCCGCGCCCACCAGTGCGGCCCACACCGCGATCCGCACGACCTCCCTCCCGACCGAGGAACGCAGCTGGCGCGGCGTCATCCCGACCGCACGCAGCAGGGCCAGTTCACCGGAGCGCTGTTGGAGCACCTGGGCCACCAGGGAGGACAGGACGAGCAGCGCGATCACGAGGACCAGCCCGGAGACCGTGGCCAGCATCCCCAGCAGCTCGCCCTGGACGGGCGCGGTCGGCAGATACTCGGCATTCCCACGACCGTCACCTGTCAGCACCCGCAGCGACGAGGAATCCCCAGGAGCCCGCCGGCCCGCACTCATGTCCTGGACGTGGGCGGCGTCCAGCGCGTGCCGCACCTCGGTGTACAGGTGCTGAGCCGGGACACCTGAGGCGGGCAGCACCCCGATGGCGTCGACGGAGGCCGGGTGTCCCGCGAGCTGCTGCGCCCGGTCCTGGGTGAAGTAGAGCGCCGGCGGACCGTCCGCCACCCCGACGACCCGGTAGCTGCCGTCGGTCCCCGTCGTAAGCTCCTGCCCGGTTCGAAGACCGAGGCCGGCGCCCGCGACCACCTGGTCGGGCTGTTCCGGGGCCCGACCCTCACGAAGCTCGTACGGTGCCAACGCGGCGGCCGGCCAGGGCCGTCCGACCACCGCCTGGTCCCGGACCTGATCCTGAACCTGGTTCCGGTCCACTGTTCCCGAGGTCACCGTCCGGCTGTCCGCGCGCACCCCGGGCACGGTGAAGACATCGTCCGCGACCACAGACCCCACCTCCGGCAGCGAGCGCAACAGGTCGACCGTGCCGATCGGCACACCGACCCTTTCGGTGAGCGGAGCCGCCGCCGTCGTGGGTGGGTCACCCCAGGGCTTCGTCGTGTACTGCGTGGACTGGTTGCCGGTCACGACCACCGGCGCCGCGAGGTACCGGTCCACCGAGGCGTGGCCGAGCGCGGCCGAGCCGATGGCCAGGCTCACGCCGCCGAGCAGCGCCGAGACCATCGCGAGCGCCACGAACAGGGACGCCCATGCCCTGCGGTGGGTCTTCAGCGCACGCGAGGCAAGCAGGCGCGTGGCCGCGCGGCCCTCCTCCCGCCACCGCACCCGCGGCCTGCCGACGCGCTGGTCCGCCGGGCACTTCCCCGCCGTGTTCATCGCTGCGGTGGTCATCGCTGCCGTCCCAGCCCGCGAAGTGCCTGTCGGACATCGCCTGCCTCCGGATGTGCCAGGCGGCCCGCGATCCTGCCCGAGTCGAGGAAGATCGCCTCATCGGCCCACTGCGCGGCCATGGGGTCGTGGGTGACCAGGACGACCGTCCGGCCTCGCTGATCCACCGCCGAACGCAGCAGCGCCAGGACCTCATCGGCGGTCACCGGGTCGAGCGCGGCCGTCGGCTCGTCAGCGAAGATCACCTCCGGTTCGGTGACCAGGGCCCGCGCGACCGCCACCCGCTGCTGCTGCCCACCGGAGAGCCTGGCCGGGATGTCCTGCGCGCGGTCCGCCAATCCGACCGACGCCAGTGCGGCCAGCCCCCGCTCCAGCCGCGCCGCCCCCGACAGCATCAGCGGCAGCACGGTGTTCTCCAGAACCGTCAACGACGGCACCAGGTTGAGGGATTGGAAGACGAAGCCGATCCGGTCCCGCCTCAGCCGACTGAGCGCGGACTCCTTGAGCCCCGCGAGATCCGTCCCCCCGAGCAGCACCGTTCCGCTGCTGGGCCGTTCGAGACCGGCGGCGCACTGCAGCAACGTGGACTTACCCGAACCTGACCGGCCCATCACCGCGAGAAAGTCCCCACGTGACACATTCAGGCTCACCCCGTCCAGCGCGGGCGCGACCTTCCCATACCTACGGCTGACCTTGTCGAGAGTCAACGCATCCCCCTGCCCGGTCGTGACCGCCAGGGCGGGATCGTCGCTCCGCCACTTGATCTGTCCCATAGCTCCTCGCTTGCTCCGTCCCACGTCAGGCGGCCAGAGCCACCACCTGTGACGCTAGGGATCACGGGCGCGAACGAGGAGCCTGCCAGCACCAACCGTCGAGACAGCACAGGCACGTAGGAAGAGGTGGAGCCAGCTCCACCTCTTGGTCCGAAGAGAGAGCGAGGAAGCCTGTTACGGCGTCTCAGATCCGCTGTCGGAATCTCACGGCTGATGCCGGATCGCTGTCGGACCCGACGTCAGCCGTGAGACAGCCCGGCGTCCCCGCGGGCTACCCGATCATCAAGGCTGCGTCACGGTGTCGGCTGGGGCGGTGTGACCGACGGCGGCGGAACGACCGGCTGGGCCGGCGTGACGGACGCCGAGGGTCCGGGTGGCGGCGGGCCGGGGCTCGGCGAGGGCGGTATCACGGCGCCCCTGATGCCCGAGGGGTAGGGGTTGAGGCTCATCACGACGCTCACGACGTCATGTGCGAGCCCGTCGGCGATCTTCTCTCCAACACTGGCGTCCTTCATGAACGGAATGAGGCCCAAGGCGTCGCCGAACGCTGCCTCAGGATGGCCCTGCACTACGTCGAGGGGGAGCATGGTGATCGAACCCAGGTCTCCGACGACCGGCACGTACTGGATATCGTGCATCAGCCTCGGATACCAGTCGGGGATGTGACCGTGCGCCGAGCTGACGACGCCGGGCACTCCGGCGCCACCGACATTGTTCGGGTGCGGATTCGGGACCATGTCGAGCTGGCACATTCCGTCGGATATCCCGTCGCAGATGCCGTTGCTCTCCATCTCGATCCAGTTCTCAGGCTCGGTGTACTCGGTGTAGATGCAGTGACCGTCATCGTCGGAAACCGCCACACACTGGTTCGGGTCGTAGAGGTTGTCGGCACTGGGGAAGAGCGGGCGCTTTCCGGTCGGGTCGATTCCCTGAGCAAGACCGGCAGTGACCACACCGCCGTCGGGTCCGCAGCCGTGCCCGTTGTAGTGGAAGCCCTGCTTGCAGGTCGGCTCCTTCGGCTTGTACGAAGCCGACGCCGAGAGAGTCGACGTGCCATGCGAGTGACTTGCGGCGGCGACTACGGCTGCAACCACTACTACGGTCAGTGCCACCACCGCAGCGATGATCTGCTGCCAGGTGGGGCTCAGGCCCGTCGGGTCCGAGCTGCTCACCGGGTTGTCGCCGGCGTAGGCGTAGCCGCCGATCGATTGGGGTTCACCGGGCTGGAACAGCGGGTCGGCGGAGATGAAGCGGCCGGTGGTGGGGTCGTACTTGCGTGCGCCGATGTCCACCAGTCCGGTGGAGGT
>NZ_BBPP01000095.1:3922-6991 GCF_000787835.1 Streptacidiphilus melanogenes | reverse complement strand
CAGGGTGCGTTGGACGGGGGACGGTTCACTTCTTCGAGTGCGCGGTCGGTCGCGGTTACGGGCTGGTTGTGGGCCCGGGAGTCGACCGGTGCCGGTGGGGGGTGCTGTGGGGTTGTGCTGGTGGTTGAGTTCTTTCGGCTTCGGCCGTGCCTGGCGGGGTGGGGGTGGGGTGGTTACCGGCGCTGGTGGTGGTGGAGGAGTTTGGGGAGGAGGAGGGAGATGGTGAGGGTGAGGGCGGCGAGCAGGGCGGTGGTGAGGATGGGGAGGTGTCCTTGCCCGGTGACCGACGCGGCGGTTGTTGTGGCCGTGTGGGGGGTCGGGAAGGTGATGGTGGCGCGCTGGGTGTGTTCGATCAGTCCGCTTTGGAGGGTGAGTTCGGCGGTCCAGGGGCCGTCCGGCAGCCGTGCGTCCAGGGGGACGATGGCCTCTGCGTGGTCGCCCGGGGCGAGTGTGGTGCCGGGTGTGGCGGCGAAGGGTCCGGCGCGTAGTTTGCCTGGTCCGTCGGAGAGGGTCAGTGTGCCTTTGATGTCCAGGGCGCGGTGTCCGGTGTTTTGGATCTGGGCGTGGACTTCCTGGCGGCCGTCACGGGCCCGGGTTGCGTAGATTCGTTCGATTTTGAAGTCTGAGGGTGGGTCGCCGCCGGGGCCGACGTCGAGGTAGATGCGGACGCCTACTCGGCCCAGGACTGTCAGGTTGTGGGAGTGGTCGCGGTCGACGGCGATGGGTGTTTGTGCCCAGATGACGGCGTATCGTTCCCCGGCGGTGGCGTCTTTGGGGATCTGGATGGTGGTGCGCACCCGCGTGGTTTCGGAGGCCGCGAGTTCAAGGGTGGTTTTGTCGAAGGACGTCCAGCCGGTCAGTTCGTTGGGGGTGTGCTGCGGTGCGAAGGTGAACTTGCCCTGTCCGATGGTGGCCGCTGCGGTGTAGACGTCGACGTGCATCGGGGTGGGTGCTTCGTTGGTGACTTCCACGCGCCGTTCGATGGTCTGGCCGGGGGCGAGGTGGTCGATGATGTAGGCCTGTGCTCTGGGGTCGGCGCGGCGGTTTTCCGGGGCGTCGAGCAGCTTGATGCCGATGGCGGTGCCGGCGGCCGGGGTTGGGGGGGAGGACGCCCTCGAAGCCTGCTGGCTCATCGAGACCACCCATACGGCCTGAAGGAATGTCAGCACCAGTAGCAGGGCGGCGTATCGGCGTGCACCGGTGAGCGTGTCAGGCAACGGATTGGGTCAGCGTTCCGGTGTAGGTTCCGCCGACCGCGCTGGCGGGTGTGGAGATGGAGACGGTGGGGTTCCAGGTCGCGGTGTTGTCTCCGACGCCGTCGGTGCCGGTGACCACCGTCTGGGCGGAGTTGCTCAGTGTCACGGGCGTCCCGGTGGTGGTGATGGTGCCGGTGGTCGTGATCGTCCCGGGGTCGTAGGTGGTGTCGGTGGCGGGGATCGTTTCGGGTGGCGTCGCCGCGCCGGTTGTGAAGTCCGACGCGGATGCGGTCGCGGTCCAGGATGCCGACAGCAGGGCTCGGTCGTCGGTGACGGTGACCGGACCGAGTGTTCCGCTGATCGTGGTGCCGGGCGCTCCCGAGCCCAGGCTGGCGCTCGCGGGCGCGGACATCGACAACGCGCCGGAGGTGACGTCGAACGTGACGGTGGAGTCGGGGTCGGCCGCCCGTAGGGTTCCCTGGCTTCGACGGGTCGTGGGCCGGCCTGGCCCGTGGCCGGAGCGAAGGGGAAGGTGGGGCCGCTGCAGGCTGTCCTTGTCGGTGACGGTGTTCACGGACAGCGGTCGATCCGGGGCGCCTTGGTTGCCCGCGGCGGCGCCTGCGGAACCGGTCGCGGCGACGGCGAGGCATGGCTGGAGCAGGACAAGGGCAGCGGCCGAGGCCACGACGGAGATACTTCGTGTGTGCACAGCGACTCCCGGAGGAACGGGCCAGCGGCGGACAGGGCGACCGAAAACGGCAGCATCGGATATCAGGGATGTCCTTAGCTGACGTGGAACACGTCATCAGGTACGGCTTTTCCCCGGCAAGATGGCGCGCCGCGTGCTCGGCGGAATTGGGGTTCGCGGGTGTAGTGCGTGGGGCGCTCTTGCCGGGCGGCGCCGGGCGGGAGGTGCACCTCTGGAGGGGAAGACCTGTGCGTGAAGCAGTCGCCTTGGCCGCCGGGGACGCTGGCCCTGCCCACCCGGTCGGCCTCACCTGGTGGCTCTCACCTGGTGGGGCTGGTCGGCATGCTGGCGGGTGCGGACGGCGCGGACTTGTGGAGTGAGGGTTCGTCCGGCGTTGGCGGCGGGCTCGGCGCCTCTTCGCGCGCGGTCCTGGGTGGCCGCGTCCGGGCGGAGGGCGTCGGCTGCTCTGCCCGGGTCCTCCAGGGATGTGCGTGGGTCGCCGCGGGCCCCGGGGCCGTGGTGGGTGGCCCTCACAGCGGTCAACCGCTGCATCCTGCGGGCTTGGCGTGGCTTCCCGTCGCGTGGAGCCGGGCGATGTGTGAGTCAGGGCTTGAGCGGAGGGTGTCGGCTGCTCTGGCCGGGTCCCCAGGGATGTACGTGGGTCGCCGCGGGCTCCGGGTCGGGGTGGATGGCTCTGGCTGCGGTCAACTGTTGCTTCCTGCGGGTTTGGTGTGGTTTTCCGTCGCGTGGGGTCGGGCGATGTGTGGGTCAGGGCGTGAGTGGTTTGGGAAGCATTGGGGTGTGAGCTGGTCGCATTGTGGGGGGAGCGGATGGGGAAGGCGAGCCGGGGCAGGAAGGAACGGTCGCGGGACCGGGCGGTTGGGTGGTCTGCGCTGGCGGCGGCGCGGGAGGCGCGGCGAATGCGGGATGAGGCGTTGTGTCTGCTTCCGGAGCATCCGCTGATGTTCGTTCGAACGCGGCAGGGGGTCGTTGATGCGCTGCGGGGTGCGTATCGGACGGGGATCCGGGCGGGCGGGATGGATGAGGACGAGGCCAGGGCGTATGCCCTGGCGAGTACGTTCGGCTCGGTGGGGCGCGGGGGGCCGTGGCCGAAGGGGGATCCGGATGTGGGGGGTCACGCGCGGTGGATCACCGACCGGCGGGTCCGGCGCTGGGGGGGGGTGG
>NZ_BBPP01000095.1:1586-3662 GCF_000787835.1 Streptacidiphilus melanogenes | reverse complement strand
GATGGCGGCTGCTGCGACGCTTGGCGTTGTGGAGACGGTGATGCTGGACCGGTTGACTGACCTGCCGATGCCGGCCGGGCTGGTGGTGTTGCCGGAGCCGGTGGTGTTGACCAACCGGAACGGCGTGCTGTCGGATGTGCGGGCCTTTGGCTGGCAGTTCGCGGACGTGTACTGCGCATACCCGGACTTCAGTGCCGGTGTTGCGGGCGTTGTGGTGACGGCGTTCGTCGACCGTGATGGGCCTGTGCAGCCGGAGGAGTGGCGCCGGGGCCTGGCTCTGGCTCGCGCGGCCGGCTGCCCGTTCCCGAAGCTGGTTCCGGTGGGGGAGGAGGGGATGCCTGCCCGCGGCGACTTGAGGGACAAGAGCGTGGATGAGTTGCGGGCGCTGTCCGAGGGGCTGGTCCGGGTGCATGCGGTGTTGGCTGCCAATGCCCGTCAGGCAGTGCAGGATGTGGGGGAGTGGGGGCGGGGGCAGGTGATCGACGACGGGGCCGGTACGTTCAACCGGCGCTACATGTTCGCGTTCTGGCGACTCCTGGCGCAGGGTTCCGTCGCTCTTGCCCGGCCCGATGCGGAGCCGGCCGCTGTGGTGCGCGGGGGCCGGCGGACGGCAGGGGTGGCGGATCCGCAGGTGCGGGTGGTGCAGCTGAACGCCGCCCGCGGGACGGCGCAGGGTGAGCTGGTGCGGGGTGAACGGGTCTATCACCACCGCTGGCCGGTGCGGATGCACAAGGTGCGGCAGTGGTATCCGAGCCTGGGCGAACACAAGATCATCTGGCGGGGTCCGTACGTCAAGGGCCCTGCCGGCGCGCCGATGCTCGTGACGGAGAAGGTTTACAGCGTCCGGTGATTCGCCGGCGGGCCGCCGGCGTTGTCCCGTCCTGTGGCCCGGCTTTCACGGGGGTGGGTGCGGGGCGGCGAGCACATGGCGATTGGCGATGGCCGGGGCGCAGCGGTGTGGGCTGTTCGGGATGAGGTGGCGGTGCGGCTGCTTCCGGCGAGGAGCTGTGGGAGAAGGGCCGACGGCTGCCCCGCCCCGGGTCACGGGCCCGGTGTCCTCGAGGACGGGGCGCGATCGGTGTCCCGGCCGGCGGGGTGCCGGTCCTTTGAAGGCTTGTGATGTCGCTGAGGGGCCGGCTGGCTGACGACCCGTTCGGGGTCCGCCGGTGACGCGGTCGTCCGTGGTGTCCTCTGTGCCGGGTTCGGGCGGTGCCGGGTGGGTGATCCGCGGTGTGCTGGTGGGGTCGGGTTGATCGGGGAGGAGGGCGCGTTGGCGGCTCTGTCCGGGTTGGTGTCGGTGGTCCTAGGGTGCGGTCACGGTTGTGAAGGCGTCGTGGAGGGCGTTGGTGTCGGGTTTGAGGCGTTCGGTGTAGTGGACGGTGTTCCAGGTGGGCCAGTGGATGGTGCCGGTGTTTTGTGTGGTGTGGGTGGGGCCGGCGATGGTGAGGGTGATGCCGGGGATGGTTTGGCTGATGGCGTGGTTCATTGCCAGGGGGATGAGGGCCTGGTGTGAGGAGGGGTCGCTGATCCCGGTCATGGCCCAGGGGATGCGGAGGTCGAGTTCGGTGCCGTTGATGTGCCACAGGGCGAGGCTGTCGTAGTTCGGGGCGCCGGGGGTCCAGTTCCCGTAGCGGAGCAGGCCGGCGTTGTCGAACCGCATGGGGGTGGTGGTGTGGGTGGCCGGCAGTGTCCAGGGCCTGTCGGTGATCAGTTCGAGGGGGCGCCAGCCGTTGACCGGTGGGGGTCTGGAGCTGTCGGGGATGGGGGTGTAGTCGACGGGGTCGGGGTCCAGGTCGTCGCGCACCCAGGTCTGGCCGGTGTGCCGGGCGGGGTCGAGCACGAGGGCGTAGGAGGCCTGGTGGTCGGTCGAGCCGGGGGGTGGTGGTGCGTTGCGGGTGGGGAGGGTGTCCAGGCCGAGGGTGAGGGTGGTGGTGGGTGGTTGCGCGAAGGTGATGGCGAGGTGGACGTAGGACGCGTCCTGCGTCGTTGTGACCTGCTGGACGCCTGTGGCGGCGGTGGTGCGGTAGATGGTCCGGGCGGGGCCGAGGGGGAGGGGGTCGGTGGCCAGGATGCCGA
>NZ_BBPP01000095.1:0-1115 GCF_000787835.1 Streptacidiphilus melanogenes | reverse complement strand
GTAGATGGTCCGGGCGGGGCCGAGGGGGAGGGGGTCGGTGGCCAGGATGCCGAAGTACTGCTCGTTGGTGAAGGTGTCGTGCCACAGTTGCAGCCGGTCGGGCGGGATTTGATGGAGCTGGGTGTTCCAGGTCTTTTTGTACCATTCGTCGGTCCATTCGAAGACGAACGCTCCGGCCGTCCCGAGTTGGCGCATCATGAGCAGCAACTGTGCGTCGGTCTGCATGGCCTGCTGCTCGGTGTGGTCGCCCTGGGTCCGGCCCAGTGGGGCGTCGTGGGCGGACCCGAGGGAGGAGGGCAGGCCGAACTCGGTGATCATCACCGGCATGACGCCTTTGAAGTGCGTCACAAGATCGTGGAGGTAGCCTGCGTAGGGGTCCGTGTGCCCGGCCAGGGTGTAGTGCTGCAGGCTGGGCTGGTACTGCAGGAAGTCGGGGTAGTAGGGGTAGACGTGGAAGCTGGCGAATGTGCCGCCGGGCCAGTTGCGGGTCGCCAGCACGTGGGCGGCGTCCACTGCGGCCATGTCTTCTCGGGGATTGGGCTCGTTGGGGTGCCGCAGCGGGTCGGTGGTCGGCCAGTTGGCGAAGGCCAGGGGTGCGCTCCAGCCCTTGGCCGCCTGCGCGGTGGCGATGTCGTCCATGCGGGCCGCGAGCCAGCGCTCGGTGGGTGTGGCCTGGGGGGTGCTGGCGAAGTAGCGGCCGTGGACCGCCGGTGCGTGCGGGTTCGCGCGGTCGGTCGCGGCGGTGGCGAAGGGGTCCCATTCGACGCCGATGATCCAACCGGCGGTCCAGCGTGAGACGTCGGCTGTCCAGGTTCCGCTGGCGAAGCCGGGCCGTGGCGGGCGGGCCAAGGTTCCGGTGACGGCGGACACGGCGTCTCGCAGCTCCTGGCGAAAGGTCTGTGTGGCCGCCGGATCGTACAGGTCCTGTTTTTGCAGGTAGATGTCGTTGGGCAGGTAGACGCCTTGGACCAGGTAGATCGGGTTCGTGGGATGGGCGGTGTCGTAGGCGCGCAGTGCGCGGTAGAAGTCGGGCGGGTGAATGGTGTAGATCCGGACGGCGTGGATGCCGAGCCGGTCCATCTCCTGGAACCATCTGGTGTAGTCCGCTGATGTGG
>NZ_BBPP01000096.1 GCF_000787835.1 Streptacidiphilus melanogenes | reverse complement strand
AGGCCGCCCGCGACCAGCGCGCCGCCGACCGCGCCGTGAACGCGTGGGCCCGCGACAACGCCGCCGACCTGCGCCGCCTCGCCGGGCAGATCGGCGCCCTGGACGACCTCACCACCAGCGCCGCCCCGGCGATAGAGCGCCTGCTGGACGCGCTCGGCGACAACGACCCCGCCCGTCTCCTCGCCCCCTTGGCCGAAACCAGACCGCTCCTGGTCGAGGCCGGGCACCCGAAGATCGCCGACCGGCTCGACCAGCTCACCGCCCGCACCGACCAGCTGCGCACCGACAACACCCGGCAGCGCCGCACCCCCAGCCGACCGTAACCACCCCCGGGTCAAGCGGGCGCGCGGCTCTGCTGCGCGGAAGCGGGCCAAGCCGCCCGGAGCCCGGCCGAGCCCACCCGGTTCGGCGCAGCCCCGGCCGGCCGTCGGCCGCGCCCCCGCTCCACCCGGGTGCCCCAGCCACTGCACGAGCCCAACACGCCGGACGCCCCACCAGCCCGACCCCGGAGACACGCGTGTACCAGTACACCGACCGCAAGAACCGCACCCTGGCCGACCGTATCGACGACGCCGCCGGCCGCCGCCCCACCCCCCGCGGCACCGAGCGGGACAAGGACGCCGCGAAGGCGCTGCTCGCGGACATGCTGCAGGCCGCCGCCCAGCACGGCATCGACCTCGACGGCCTCGATCTGGTCACCGACCTGCCCGGCGGCTGCTACCGCGCCGTCACCAGGAGCAGCGACCTGGCCGACCGCATCAACACAGCGGCTGAACGGCGCCCCGCGCATGGCGACACCGAACGGGACAAGGCCGCCGCGACGGCCCTGCTCGCGGACATGCTCCACGCCGCCGCGAAGCACGGCATCACGCTCGACACTTTCGACTGGGTCGCCGACCTGCCCGGCACGTGCTACCGCGCCGTGGCCCGGCACCGCGAACTGGCCGACCGCATCAACGACGTCTCCGAGCGCCGCAGCACCCCCGGCACCGAGGAGGAGAAGGCCGCCGCGACGGCCCTGCTGGCCGACATGCTCCAAGCCGCCGCCCAGCACGGCGTCAGCCTCGACGCCTTCGACTGGGTCACCGACCTGCCCGGCGGCTGCCTCGCCGCAGTGACCTCCAAGCTCCGCGCCCGCACCGTCCAGTGGGCCACCGCCAGCTGAACCAAGCAGCCACCGGCACCCCACATCGCCCTGCGGGGAGGGGAACGTACGGACCGCCCGCCCCCGGCCCACGTTTCGTCAACGTCATCCACCCTGATCTGTGCAGGAGGTCTTGATGCGCCTCACTCCCGCGCTGCGCGCCGCCGCCCACCGGGTCGTTCGCCAAAGCCCGCCGTCCTCGGGCTCCCGGCTCACGGTGCGCGGCGAACTCGACTACTACACCGTCGACCAGCTGTGCCGTGACCTCGAGCGGCACCTGGACGCCCACCGGCACATCACCGTTGACCTGACCGGCGCCACCTTCTACGACCAGGCCGCCGTCGACGCCCTCACCAGCACCCAGGAACGCGCCCTGCGGGCAGGCTGCCGCATCACGCTCACCAAGCCGCCGGCCCGGGCCGACCTGCGCGCCACCGCCTGACTCCACCCCAGACAGGAGGAACCCCGTGGACACCACCTTGCAGATCACCCGGCATCACGAAGCCGACGGCCGCACCGTCGTGGCCCTGCGAGGCGAAGTCGACACCACCACCGCCCCGCGCCTGCGCAGCGCCGTCATGGCCGAACTCCACCGACCCCATGACCTCGTGCTCGACGTGACCGGCGCGGTGCTGATCGACTCCGCCGGGCTGCGCGTCCTGACCGCCGCCCAAAGCGAAGCGGCCACGCTCGGCCGACCCCCGATCGTCCTGCGCGGCGTCCGCCCCCTCCTCGCCAAAACCCTCCAGGCCACCGGACTCGCCGAGGCGTTCCCCCGCGAACCCGCTCCGGCGCTCACCCGCCGCCTGCCGCACCACCATGCGCGCCGTCCCCGCGACCGCGAAACGGCACCCACCCGGGCCACGGGCCTTGTCACGGACAGCGCCGCCTAGCGGTCATTACCCCCGAGCCCTCGGCGCCGCCGCGGCAGGCACGTGCACGACCGGCCCGCCGGACCTGCCACCTGTGCCTGTGCCCGCCGGCCTTGATCTTTCCGGCCGGTCGGCCGACGCTACGGGCATGCAATACAGTCCCCCCACCGACGCGGAAATCCGTCAGGCGCTCGCCCGCCTGGCCACCCACGCGGCCAAAGCCCGCGCGCTGTACGAGGCCGGCGACTCCACAGGGGCGCTCCACGCCGTGCTGCACGCCCAGGCGGTAGCCAGCACCGTCGGACTCGCCCTGGCCCGAGCCGGCGACGATCAACGCTGAAGCAGCCCACGCAAGAGCGGCGCGGACGTCCGAGCATCCGCGCCGCCGGGCAGCGCCGGACCCTGGGGGACGGACCCGGCATCAAGCTCAACGAGCCAGCAGCGCTCCAGACACGGGGATCGCGCAGACCCGCATGCATCCCCAACTGCCAGCTCCTCGCCGCCACCCGCTCCCCCGCCCGCCGGCCAGGCACCGACCGCGCAACAGAGCGGTCCGAAGCCAGAGGCCATTGATACCCGGCATCTGCAGCGACTGCCGGATTCTGCACCGTCGGATCGACAACAGCACCCCCAGCGACGTGGCTCCCCGAGATCAACGCCGTCCTCACCTACCACGCGGACAGCGCCACCTGACGCAGTGACCCTGAACGTCGCGATGGTGCTCTGCCCCCGCTATGCCGCGTGCTCAAGCTCACCCACACGAGCGCTTGTCCGCCCGCCAGAGCCCAGCCCCCAGGCCCGTGGCTGTCGCCGTCCACCTTTCCGACCCGCGCCTCTGGGGCCGGGTGCGGTCACAAGATGGGTTTGCCACCGGTGACGGCGACGCGGGCGCCGGAGATGTAGCTTGCCTCGTCGCTGGCGAGCAGGACGTAGACGGGGGCAACTTCCGCGGGCTGGCCGGGGCGCCCCAGCGGTGTGTTCGCGCCGAACTTCTCGACGTGCTCGGCGGGCATGGTCGAGGGGATCAGCGGCGTCCACATCGGGCCGGGGGCGACGCTGTTGGCGCGGATCCCACGTTCGGCCAGCATCTGGGCCAGGCTCGCAGTCATGTTCGCGATGGCTGCCTTGGTCGCCGCGTACGGCAGCAGCGTGGGGCGCGGCATGTCGGAGTTGACCGAGGAGCTGGCGATGATGGAGCTGCCTGCGGGCATGTGCGGGACGGCGGCCTTGCTCAGGTGGAACAGGGCGCTGAGGTTGACCGCGAGGGTCCGGTCCCACTCGTGGTCGGGGATCTCCTCCAGTGATTCGCGGGTCATCTGTACGGCGGCGTTGCTCACCAGCACGTCGATCCGCCCGAACTCCTCAACCGCCCGGTCGACTACCGTCCGGCAGTGTGCCGGGTCGGCGAGGTCGCCGGGGACCAGGACGGCGCGGCGGCCGGCCTGTCGGACCCAGTGGGCGGTGTCGCGGGCGTCATCGTGTTCGGTCAGGTAGGAGATGAGCACGTCCGCGCCTTCGCGGGCGTAGGCGATCGCGACGGCCTTGCCGATCCCGCTGTCCGCGCCGGTGATCACCGCCGCTTTGCCCGCCAGGCGGCCCGACCCGCGGTAGCTGTCCTCACCGTGATCGGCCCGCGGTTCCAGGCGCGACTCGACGCCGGGCGGCTGTTGTTGCTGAGGGGGCTGCGACACGAATACCTCTCCCTTCCAGGGCTGGCGGGCGGGAGCTCAGCTGAGGACGGCGTCGGCGGCCTTGCGCAGCGCGCCGGGCTGGGAGAGCTCACGCGGCGCCTTCTGCTTGGCCTCCAGCAGCTGCTCGCCGATCTCCTGCAGTTCCTTGCGCCCCAGTGCTTCGCGGACCTTGGGGAACCACTCTCCCTCCTCCTCGTCGATGTGGTGGTCCACGTTCTCGATCAAGACGGTGGCCTTCGCGGTGAAGCGCTCGTCGCCGGGGTCCATGCCTGCGAGTTCGGCGCACAGCAGGTCGGCGACGTGGTGTTCCTCGAACGACTCGAGGATGTCCTGCTCCAGATCGGGCACGAGCTCACGCACCCGTGGGTACATGACCTCGTTCTCGATGTAGGTGTGCACGGTGAGCTCCTCGAGGATCCGCGAGACCACCGCACCCTTGTCCGAGCCCTGCGCGTGGAACTGGCGGAACAGCTTCCGTACGGCCTTGTGGTCCTCTTTCAGCAACACAATCGCGTCGTTCGACACGGGAACTTCCCTTCCAAGGCGGTGGCAGTTGACGGGAATGGCCGGCGCGTGAATCACCGGCCCGGTGCGACCAGGCGGGTGCCCGGGGCCGCTGCAGGCAAACCGTCAGCCTGCGGCCGACGCAGACCTGTTCTTGCCGCCGCACGCAAGCACCAGGGTGAGCCCGGCGCCGCCAGGGGCCGCTCTGTCACGGCAGGACGCCGACGGGGTTCACCCGTTCGCCGCACGCCCAAGGCACATCGGCACACCCCAGGTCGTCCTTTGCGAGGTCCTTTGCGGGCCGGGCCGGCCCGCAAAGAGTGCGGTCGGCGCCGGGTAGAGGTCTCGTTCGGTTTCGCCCTTTGAGAGGGGATTCACCTGCAGGGTGCGTTCACGGTGGCGGGAGCGGCCCGGGGCATGTGTCCGAGGGCTGGCGTGCGGCGGGTGACCGCTGGAGCAGGTTCACGGAAGCAGGTGCCGGGCCTGAGGCGTGGAGGCTCTTGGCGAGAAGGGCGGCGGATGCCCCGCAGTACTCCGGGGCGGCCGAGCGCGGCTGCCCCGCACCCGCAGTGGGCACCCCCTCTCACCTGATGCGCGACTGAGCATCAGCTCTTGGTGCGCAGCACGTGCCCCTGAATGGGATGCGGCAGCAGCCGAGCCGGGGGCGTCAGCTACTCGTGTCGGTAACGGCTGCGGCGCTGCGGGCGCGGTGCAGTTCGAGGACGGCTCGCCGTGCGGCTTCGCGAAGGCGGCCCAGTTCCGCGCTCTCCTCCGCTGACCAGCGTGCCCTCAGAAGGGCAGCTTGCGGATCGGGCCCCTGTCCCTTCCAGTCGGGGGAATCCGGATAGCGTTCGCGGTACTGCGTGGTGACCTGCCGGACATAACCGTCCACCGTGGCCTGAGCAGCTCGAAACGCAGCCTCAAGATCTTCGATCGACGTCACGAGCGCAGCATAGATCGCCGAGCCGACACGTCTCCAAGCCGCCCGCCTCAGTGCGAATCCCGTGCCGGAGCCAGGCCCTGTCCGCGGCGGGGCCCGGTGGCGGCCGCCGCTTGCCGGAGCCGGGTGGGCGCGTGCTGCCCGAAGATCACCGCGGGAACCCTCGCGCCTTGGAAGCCCCCTCGCTGGGTCAACGGTTGCGGCGGTGGCGGCCGGCTGAGCCGTGGATGGAGGCCAGGACACTCGCGAGCGCAAGCGGGGCGAGGAGCAGGACTTCCGCGAGGGTCATCAGGTTTTCCTTCGGGGAGCGGTCGTGGGCGCTCGGCGGTGAGAGCGTGGGTGGAGGGCCGCTGGCTCGGCTCTATTGCGGCCAGGTGCCGGTGAGACGCTTGACGGCGGTGGCCCCGACGCGGTCAACGGCGGCTTTGACCAGCCCGAACACGGCTCCCTGCAAGGCCGCGGCGGCCAGGACCTCGCGCCAGGAACGGTCGCGTTCCGTCGCGTCGGGTGGTTCGCTCCCACCGGAGGCCGCGCGCCAGAGGCGTTTGGTGACCGCCCCGGCAGCCGCGCCGGCGGCTGCACTCAGCGCCCGCCCCACCGGCTTGTACACCAGCTTCACCGTGTCCATCGCCAGCGTCTCCTGCATGCGTAGGGTGCGGGGCGGGAGCGCGCCGGTAGCGGCTCCGGCCCCGCGGTTGTTCGGTGAGGTCGGCTGGTGCCGCTACCAGCGATACCAGCGGCCGCGGGACTCGCCCGCGCCGCGGAAGAAGAACCCGGCGATCCACAGCACCAGTACCACCAGCGCAACCCACCAAAGGATGTGCACGGCGAACCCGACGCCGCCCAGGATCAGGGCGAGCAGCAGCACCAACAGCAAGGGACCCATGTCGTATCCCACCTCCTTGAGGCCGCATGTGCCCCCGAACCGGGCCGACATGCGCCTCGCATCGGCGCGAGGATGCCCCGTGGG
>NZ_BBPP01000097.1 GCF_000787835.1 Streptacidiphilus melanogenes | reverse complement strand
GGCAACAACCCCTTCACGTCCAGCAACACCGGCATGGCTCGTCCGGGCGCCCGTCCGGGTGGCGGCGCCGGTGCGCCTGAGGGCCGTGGCCCGCGTCCCGGTGGCGCTCCGCGTCCCGGTGCCCCCGAGCGTGGCGCCCGTGACGGTGGCGCCCCGCGTCCGGGCGGTGCCCGTGACGGTGGCGCTCCGCGTCCCGGTGGTGCCCCGCGTCCCGGTGGCGCTCCCGGCGCCGGTGCTCCGCGTCCGGGCGGTGCTCCCGCTCCCGGCGGGATGCCGCGTCCGCAGGGCCCGCGTCCCGGCCCGACCCCCGGCGGCATGCCGCGCCCGAACCCGGGCATGATGCCGCAGCGTCCCGGCCCGCGTCCGGGCCCCGGCGGTGCCGGTCGCCCCGGTGGCGGCCCCGGTGCCCGTCCAGGTGGCGCTGGTGGCGCGCGTCCCGGCTTCCAGGGTCGTCCGGCCGGTCCGGGCTCCCGTCCGGCCGGCGGCGGCTTCGGCGGCCCGCGTCCGGGTGGCGGCGGCGGTGGCGGCGGCTTCGGCGGCGCCCGTCCCGGTGGTGGCGGCGGCTTCGGCGGTCGTCCCGGTGGTCCCGGTGCCCGTGGTGGCACGCAGGGCGCCTTCGGCCGTGGCCCCGGTGGCCGTCCGGCCCGTGGCCGTAAGTCGAAGCGCGCGAAGCGCCAGGAGTACGAGGCCATGCAGGCCCCGTCCGTCGGCGGTGTGATGCTGCCGAAGGGCCACGGCGAGACCGTGCGCCTTTCGCGTGGCGCCTCCCTGACGGACTTCGCGGACAAGATCAACGCCAACCCGGCGGCGCTCGTCTCCGTGATGTTCAACCTCGGTGAGATGGTCACCGCGACGCAGTCCGTCTCCGACGACATCCTGCAGATGCTCGCCGGTGAGATGGGCTTCACGCTGGAGATCGTCTCCCGCGAGGACGAGGACCGCGAGCTGCTCGAGTCGTTCGACATCGACTTCGGTGAGGACGAGGGCGGCGAGGACGACCTCGCGCCGCGTCCGCCGGTCGTGACCGTCATGGGTCACGTCGACCACGGTAAGACCCGACTGCTGGACGCGATCCGCAAGTCCAACGTGGTCGCGGGCGAGGCCGGTGGCATCACCCAGCACATCGGCGCCTACCAGGTCGTCACCGAGGTCAACGGCGAGGAGCGTGCCATCACGTTCCTGGACACCCCGGGTCACGAGGCGTTCACCGCCATGCGTGCCCGTGGTGCCAAGTCCACCGACATCGCGATCCTGGTGGTCGCGGCCAACGACGGTGTCATGCCGCAGACGGTCGAGGCGCTCAACCACGCCAAGGCCGCCGGTGTGCCGATCGTGGTCGCCGTCAACAAGATCGACGTCGAGGGCGCCGACCCGACCAAGGTCCGCGGTCAGCTGACCGAGTTCGGTCTGGTGGCCGAGGAGTACGGCGGCGACACCATGTTCGTCGACATCTCCGCCCGCCAGGGCCTGCACATCGACTCCCTGCTGGAGGCCGTGGTTCTGACCGCGGACGCCAGCCTGGACCTGCGGGCCAACCCGGAGCAGGACGCCCAGGGCATCGCGATCGAGGCCCACCTGGACAAGGGCCGCGGCGCCATGGCGACCGTCCTGGTCCAGCGCGGCACCCTGCACGTCGGTGACTCGATCGTGGTCGGCGACAGCTACGGCCGCGTCCGCGCCATGCTCGACGAGAACGGCAACAACCTGCAGGAGGCCGGTCCGTCGCGTCCGGTGCTGCTGCTCGGTCTGACCTCGGTGCCCCGCGCCGGCGACAGCTTCATCGTCGTCGACGAGGACCGTACGGCCCGCCAGATCGCCGAGAAGCGCTCGGCCCGCGACCGCAACGCGATGTTCGCGCGTCGCCCGGTCCGCGTCTCGCTCGAGGACCTGGACAAGGCCATCGCCGCCGGCGGCATCCAGCAGCTCAACCTCATCATCAAGGGTGATGTCTCCGGTTCCGTGGAGGCCCTGGAGGACGCGCTGCTCAAGCTGGACGTGGGCGAGGAGGTCGAGCTCCGCATCCTGCACCGCGGTGTGGGTGCGATCACCGAGTCCGACGTCGACCTGGCCATGGGCTCCGACGCCATCATCCTGGGCTTCAACGTCCGGGCCGAGGGCCGCGCCCGTACGGCGGCGGACCGCGAGGGCGTCGACATCCGCTACTACTCGGTCATCTACCAGGCGATCGAGGAGATCGAGGCGGCGCTCAAGGGCCTGCTCAAGCCGGAGTACGAGGAGGTGCGCCTCGGCTCCGCGGAGATCCGCGAGGTCTTCCGCTCCTCCAAGTTCGGCAACATCGCCGGTGTGCTGGTCCGCGAGGGCCTCATCCGACGCAACGCCAAGGCCCGCCTCATCCGCGACGGCAAGGTCGTGGCGGAGAACCTCACCATCGAGGGTCTGCGCCGCTTCAAGGACGACGCGACCGAGGTCCGCGAGGGCTTCGAGGCCGGTGTCACCCTGGGGTCCTACAACGACATCAAGGTCGAGGACACCATCGAGACCTACGAGATGCGCGAGAAGCCGCGCTCGTAAGTCCGTAAGGCCGTGAGAGGGGGCCGGGAGACGGAGCCAATTCCGTCGACCGGCCCCCTCCTCGCTCGGTACGGTGAGGGCATAGCAAGCCCCACCAATCCCCGAGGCCTCACAGGTCGGCGTGACCTGTCACACATGTTCGTGGGAACACTTACGTTCGATCTGCTCCTGGGTGATATTCACTCCCTCAAGGAGAAGCGGTCGATCGTGCGGCCCATCGTGGCCGAACTGCAGCGCAAGTACAGCGTGTGCGCTGCGGAGACCGGAAACCAGGATCTGCACCGCCGGGCCGAGATCGGCCTGGCCGTCGTCTCCGGCGAGGCGTCCTACGTCGTCGAGATCCTGGACAGCTGCGAGCGGTTGGTCTCGGGCAGGCCCGAGGTGCAGCTGCTGTCCGCGAGGCGCAGGCTTCGCGACGACGAGGACGAGTAGGACAATCGGACAGGTCGCCCCAAGGAGGGCGTCCGCGGGTACCGTTCCCATGGTGCCCACCAGCACGAGGAGGACCAGTGACCGACACCGCGAGGGCGCGCAAGCTCGCAGACCGCATCCGGGTGGTCGTCGCGGAGACGCTCCAGCGGCGGATCAAGGATCCGCGGCTCGGTTTCGTCACCATCACCGACGCCCGAGTGACGGGTGACCTGCGCGAGGCCAGCGTCTTCTACACCGTCCACGGCGACGAGACCGCGCGGGAGGCCTCGGCCGCCGCGCTGGAGAGCGCCAAGGGCATCCTGCGCTCGACGGTCGGGCGCGAGACGGGGGTCAGGTTCACCCCGACGCTCACCTTCGTCCTCGATGCCATCCCGGACACCGCCCGTCACCTGGACGACCTGCTCGTCAAGGCGCGGGCCCAGGACGCCGAGGTGCGCAGCGTCGCCGTCGGCAAGTCCTTCGCGGGCGAGGCCGACCCGTACCGCAAGCCCGGCGAGTACGACGACGTCGACGGCGAGGGCTCCCTCGACGCCGACGACGAGGCAGAGGACGAGTAGTCGTGCCCGGCCGGCCGGAGCACGTGGCCCCGCACGTCGACATCGAGACGCCCACCGGTGCGGTGGGCGTCTCGGCCCCCGCGCTGCCCGCTCCGCGCGGGGAGCTGCGGCGGCCCGGTGAGGCGGACTGGCAGGCGGTGCTGGACGCGATCGCCGACGCCTCCTCGGTGGACCTGCTCGCGCACGTCCTGCCCGACGGCGACGCGCTGGGCTCGGCCCTGGCCGTCGGTCTCGCGCTGCGGGAGCGCGGCGTCGAGGTGCGTGTCTCCTTCGGCGACGACCCGCAGGTCGTGCCCGCCTCCCTGTCGTTCCTGCCCGGCCAGGAGCTGATCGTCCCGGTCGCGGAGGTTCCCGAGCGACCCGAGCTGATGATCAGCTTCGACGTCGCCGACGCGCGGCGCCTCGGCCTGTTGCAGGCCAAGGCGGAGGCCGCGCGGCAGCTGGTCGTCGTCGACCACCACACCTCCAACGCCGGCTTCGGCACGCTCCGCCTGATCGACCCGCTGGCCCCGGCCACCGCGGTCCTCGTCGACGAGCTGCTGCGCCGTCTCGGCGTGCCGCTGGACCAGCAGATCGCCACCTGCCTGTACGCCGGGGTCGCCAGCGACACCGGCTCCTTCCGCTACGCGGCGACGACGCCCGCCACCCACGAGTTCGCCGCCCGCCTGCTGGCGGCCGGGGTTCCCCACGACGCCATCTCCCGGCGGCTGTGGGACACGCAGTCCTTCGGCTACCTGAAGGTGCTGGCTGCCGCGCTCGAGCGGGCCGTGCTGGAGCCCGGGGCGGCCTGCGGCCGGGGCCTCGTCTGGACCTGGGTGCCCTGGGCCGACCTGCTCGCCCACGGCGTGCCGCCGGAGCAGATCGAGGGCCTGATCGACGTGGTCCGCAAGGCCGCCGAGGCCGAGGTCGCGCTGGTCCTCAAGGAGGATCCGGACGGCAGCCTGCGCGGTTCCTCCCGCGCGAACGGGTCCGTCGACGTGGCCGCGGCCTGCGCGGCGCTGGGCGGCGGAGGTCACGCCTACGCGGCCGGCTTCACCTCGCACCGGGGCGTCCCGGCCACCGTCGCGGCGTTCCGCACCGCTCTCGACGCGCAGCCCGCGCCGATCTCCGACTGAGTCCACCGCAACGCGGTCCTCCGAAGCGAAAGACTGAAACCCCTCGTGAAGCGCAAGGGCACCGGCCCTGACGGTCTGGTCATCGTCGACAAGCCGGCCGGGATCACCTCCCACACCGTCGTCGCCCGCATCCGCCGTCTGGCCGGCACCCGCAAGGTGGGCCACGCCGGGACGCTGGACCCGATGGCGACGGGCGTCCTCGTCGTCGGCAGCGAGAAGGCGACGCGCCTGCTCGGCCACCTGGCGCTGACGACGAAGACCTACGAGGCGACGATCCGCCTCGGTCAGACCACGGTCACCGACGACGCGGAGGGCGAGGTCACCGCGGTGACGTCGGCGCAGGGCGTCACGGACGAGGCGATCGCGGCCGGCGTGGCCAAGCTGACCGGCGACATCGAGCAGGTGCCGTCGAGCGTCAGCGCGATCAAGATCGACGGCAAGCGCTCGTACGCGCGCGTCCGCGAGGGCGAGGAGGTCGAGCTGGCCGCCCGCCCGGTCACCGTCTCCCGCTTCGAGGTCCACGCGCGGCGTGACGTGGTCACGGAGGATGGCACGCCCGTCGTCGACCTGGATGTCACGGTGGACTGCTCCTCCGGCACCTACATCCGCGCCCTCGCCCGCGACCTGGGCGCGGACCTCGGCGTCGGCGGCCACCTCACCGCGCTGCGGCGCACGCGCGTCGGCGCCTACGGGCTCGATGTCGCGCACACGCTGGAGGAACTGGAGGAGTCCTTCGCCGACAACGTCCTGCCGATCGCCGACGCCGCCGCGGCCGCGTTCCCGCGTTGGGACGTGAACGAGCAGCAGGCCCGCCTGCTGGCGACCGGCGTGCGCATCGACGCCCCCGGGATGGGCGTCAGCGACCCGATCGCGGTCTTCGACCCGGACGGCCGCTTCCTGGCGCTGATCGAGGAGCGCGGCGGCAAGGCGAAGTCGCTCGCCGTCTTCGTCTGAGCCAGGGCTGGGCTGGCC
>NZ_BBPP01000098.1 GCF_000787835.1 Streptacidiphilus melanogenes | reverse complement strand
TGACATCGGTGCGAATCGTCATGTCGGGATCCCTTGGTGCGGTGGGGCGAGGAAGGTCAGTGCAGGCGGCCGGTGACGGACTCGGCGGCGGCCAGGGCACGGCCGTCGGCGACGTACTGGACCGCGGCCTCGATCTCGGGGGCGAGGTAGCGGTCGGTGCCGGGGCCCTGGACGTGCTCGCGCAGGCCGGCGCGGACGGCGTCGGTGGCCGGGGCGGGCGTGAGCGGGGCGCGCAGGTCCAGCGCGCGGGCAGCGGTGAGCAGCTCGATCGCGAGGACGCGGGTGAGGCCGTCGACGGCGCGACGCAGCTTGCGGGCGGCGGACCAACCCATCGAGACGTGGTCCTCCTGCATCGCCGAGGAGGGGATGGAGTCCACCGAGGCGGGCGCGGCCAGACGCTTGAGCTCGGAGACGATCGCGGCCTGGGTGTACTGGGCGATCATGTGGCCGGAGTCGACGCCCGGGTCGTCGGCGAGGAAGGCAGGCAGGCCGTGGCTGCGCGCCACGTCGAGCATCCGGTCGGTGCGGCGCTCGGCCACGGACGCGATGTCGGCGACGGAGATGGCGAGGAAGTCGAGCACGCAGGCCACGGGCGCGCCGTGGAAGTTGCCGTTGCTCTCGACGCGGCCGTCGCGGGTGACGACGGGGTTGTCGACGGCGCTGGCGAGCTCGCGGTCGGCGACGACCTCGGCGTGGGCGAGGGTGTCGCGGGCGGCGCCGTGGACCTGCGGGGTGCAGCGCAGCGAGTAGGCGTCCTGGACGCGGGTGCAGTTCGCGGGGTCGCGGTGGCTGGCGACGATGGCCGAGTCGGCGAGGACGGCGCGCAGGTTGGCGGCGCTGGCGGCCTGGCCGGGGTGCGGGCGCAGGGCCTGGAGGTCGGCGGCGAAGACGGCGTCGGTGCCGAGCTGCGCCTCGACGCTCATGGCGGCGGTGATGTCCGCAATGGCGAGCAGGCGGTGCAGGTCGTGGGCGGCGAGGACGAGCATGCCGAGCATGCCGTCGGTGCCGTTGATGAGGGCGAGACCCTCCTTCTCCCGCAGCACGACCGGAGTCAGGCCCGCGGCGGCGAGCGCCTCCCCGGCCGGCATCTGCGTGCCGTCGGCGTCGCGCACCTCGCCCTCGCCCATGACGGCGAGCGCGCAGTGGGCCAGCGGCGCGAGGTCCCCGGAGCAGCCGAGGGAGCCGTACTCGCGCACGACCGGGGTGATGCCCGCGTTCAGCAGGTCGGCGTACGCCTGGGCGGTCTCGAGACGGACGCCGGTGCGGCCGGTGGCGAGGGTGGACAGGCGCAGCAGCATCAGCGCGCGGACGACCTCGCGCTCGACCTCGGGCCCGGAGCCCGCGGCGTGGGAGCGGACGAGGCTGCGCTGGAGCTGGGCGCGGAGCTCGGTCGGGATGTGCCGCGTGGCCAGCGCGCCGAAGCCGGTGGAGACGCCGTAGTGCGGGGTGACGTCGTCCGCGAGGTCCTCGATGACCTTGCGGCTCTGCCGGATCTCCTCCTGCGCGTCGAGGGAGAGCTCGACAGCGGCCCCGAGGCGGGCGACGGACACGACTTCGTCGGCGGTGAGGGGGCCGACCCCGATGAGCACCTTGTTCATGGCATCCATGAAGCACCAGGTCAGCAACCCTTCAATAGGGGTTTGCCGAGGCTTGTGTCTGGTATCCCAGACATTTCACGGCTCAGATGTCTGGGATCCCAGACGCTTGCGGGGATACGCTGCGGCCATGTCCATCGTGCCCGCGGCCGCCCAGGTGCTGGCCGTCCTCAGGTATCTCGCCCGGCAGGCGGCACCGGTCCCAGCCGCCGCGATCAGCCGCGACGTGGGCCTGCCGCGCTCGACGACGTACCACCTGCTCGACACGCTCGCGGCCGACGGCTTCGTCGTCCACCTGCCCGAGGAGCGGCGGTACGCGCTCGGCGTCAGCGCCTTCGAGCTGGGCTCCGGGTACGCCCGGCAGGCCCCGTTCCAGCGCCTGGCCCGGGTGCCGCTGGCGCGGCTGGTGGACGGCACAGGCCACAACGCGCACCTGGCGGTGCTGCACGGCCGGGAGGTGCTCTACCTGATCGAGGAGCGCGCGCCGGGGCGGGCGCCGCTGGTCACGGAGGTGGGCGTACGGCTGCCCGCTCAGCTGACCGCGAGCGGGCGGGCCATGCTGGCACTGCTGCCGACGGCGCAGGTGCGGGCGCTCTTCCCGGACGCGGCCGCGTTCGTCCAGCGCACGGAGGTGGGCGGGCCGCGCTCGCTGACCGCGCTGCGCACCCGCCTGGTGGAGGTGCGGCGGCGCGGCTACGCCACCGAGGAGGGCGAAGTCACCCTCGGCTTCTCCTCCGTGGCGGCAGCGGTGACCGACCGCGCGGACCATCCGGTCGCGGGCGTGGCGGTCACCTTCGAGAGCGGGGCGCTGGACGCGGAGCAGCGCGAGGAGCTGGCCCAGGCGGTGACCCGCACGGCACGCGAGCTCTCCCGCAGGGTGGGCGGGCGCTGACGCGGCGGCGCCTGTCCAGCGGGCCTCCTCGTGTCGGACCGGCGTAGGGTCGATCGTGGGCCCCGATCCACGAGGGGGTGCTCATGGCAGCCGCACCCGGTCTGACCGAAGCGCACCGGCGCGCGCTGGAGCGGATCCGGCAGCGCGAGGACGCGGCGTTCCGCGCGCGGGTTCCGGCGTCGGCGGCGCTGACCGAACGCGGCCGGGCGTGGATGCCCGGCGGGGTGCCCACGCCCTGGATGGCCGGCTTCTACCGGACGCCGACGCTCTGGGTCGCCCACGGCAGCGGGTCTTCGTTCACGGACGTCGACGGCAACAGCTACCTCGACTTCAACGTCGGCGACATGTCGACCGTCCTCGGCTACGCGCATCCACGGCTCACCGAGGTGGTCGCCGCCCAGGCCGCCCGCGGCGTCCAGCTGTTCCTGCCCTCCGAGAGCGCCCTCGCCGTGTGCGAGCAGCTGCGGCTGCGCTTCGGGCTGCCCAAGTGGCAGTTCACCCTCTCGGCCTCGACGGCCAACACCGAGGCGCTGCGGATCGCACGGGTCGCGACGGGTCGGCAGGGAGTGCTGCTCTTCGCGGGCAAATACCACGGTCAACTGGGCGAGACGCTCTGGGCCGAGGCGGGCACAGACTCCGACACCCGGGCGCCCGTGCCCGAGGGAACCGGCCTGGGCGCTCCACCGCCGGATCTCGACATCGTCGAGTTCAACGACCTCGACGCCGCGGAGCGGGTGCTCGCGCGTCGCCGCTGCGCCGCCGTGCTCGTCGAGGGCGTACTCACCAACTGCGGCACCGTGCTGCCCCTCCCCGGCTTCCTGCCGGGCCTGCGGGAGGCCTGCGCGCGCCACGGGACCCTGCTGGTGATGGACGAGACGCACACGCAGTTCGACGTCTACGGCGGTGCGGTCGCCCACTACGCGTTGAGCCCCGACATGGTGACCGGTGGCAAGGGCATCGCCGGCGGCATCCCCATCGGCGCCTACGGCATGACAGACGAGCTGGCCGAGCTCGTCACGGAGCAGCTGGGCGACGAGCTGGGTCAGACGGTCGGGATCGCCCTGGGCGGCACACTCTTCGCCAACGCGCTGTCCATGGCCTGCGCGGAGGTCGTCCTGACGGAGCTGATGACGCCGGACGAACACGAGCGGATCGGCCGGCTCGGCGCCCGCCTGGCCGACGGCATCGAGGCATGCGCGGGCAAGCACGACCTGGCCTGGCGCGCGCACCGGTTCGGCGCCCGGTCCGGTTACTGCCTGCGCACCGAACTGCCCCGCAACGCCCACGAGGCGCACGAGGACCTCGACCCGCTGTTCATCGACACCCGGCGGGTCTTCTTCGCCAACCGAGGGATCTGGGACGCGATCGCCTCGTCGGGTCCGCATGCCGGCTTCGCTCATGACACCGCCGACATCGACGCCTATCTCGCCGTGCTCGACGCCTTCCTCGACGAGATGTGCGCCGCCTGACCGCGGTGCCGTGCTCGGCGGTCGGCGCGAGGCGGCGCGGCCCGGTTGATCGGTTCTCAACCGGGCCGCCGCAGTTCACTTCCCGTCAGTTCAGTTCCAGGGGGTGCAGACGACGTTCCCGGCCATGTCCTGGCCGCAGGCCCGCACCCAGAAACCCGGCCCGTCGTACAGCGGGGTACTGTCGGCGCCCGCGGTGACGGCGTTGAACTGACCGTTCACACAGGTCTCGCGGACCTGCCCGTCCCAGGTGCGCTGGGTGGGATCGGTGGTCTGGTCCTCCCAGACGCAACCGCTGAAGAAGTCCTGCCAGCGGATCTCACCCCAGGTGTGGTCGTGCCCGTCCAGGGTGAAGACGTGCAGCGTGACGGTGGCCATGCTGCCATATCCGTGCAGGGTCAGCCGATCAGCCGGCGCGGCGCCGGCGGGACCGGCCGTACCGAGGGTGATCCCCGCGGTGGCGGCCAGCAGGGCGGCCGTCGCCGCGACGAGTCGGGTTCGGGTCATCATGGGTGTGCGGGTCCTTTGCTCTCTGGCGGTCACTCGTAGAGGTGGTGGCCCCGGACGTGGGCGGTGTCGACGGAGTCGTCGACGGCCTGCTTCGTTATGGCCTTGGCACCGTCGTCGATGGCGTGCTTGGCCACGTACCGGCGGAAGGGATTCGCCCGGAGCCACTCCCCGATGCTCTTGACCCACCTGCCGAGCACGACGGTGGTGACAGCCGCACCCAGCCAGGCATTGGCGAGGCCGAGCGCGTGGTTGACCGGGTCAGCAGCGGCTCGCGGCTGAGCGTGACCCGTCATCCACTCGTCCCATTGGTCGGTCTGTCCGAAGGGGCCGAAGGCCTTCCTGATGTCATTCAACTTCCCCGGCAGGGAGTTGACGTTGTCCTGGTTGGCCTTGTACGCCTTGGCCTGTTCGTCGCCGTGGTCAGTCGGGCCGCCCGGGTCCGCGCCTGTCCCGTTCGGGTCCACCCGCGGATCGCCGCTGTAGTCCTTCCCGATGGCCTTGTCGAGCTTGTTGCCACCGTTCAGGAGGTCGTCCGCGTCACGACCGGCACGGAAGAAGTCGTCCGCCTTGGAGCCGAGCTTGGCCGCCAGACCGACGCCCTTGCCGAGGGGCACCACCGACACCACGCCGAGGCCGCACCGCAGGTCGATCGAATCGGTGCAGTGCCAGATGTCGGGCAGCGGGTTCAGGTCCTCGGCCACCGCCATGGTCGGCTTCTCAAGGTACTTCTGTGCCGCGTTGTTGGTCGTGTCGAACAGGCTGTTCCAGGCGCAGCTGATCGGGAACCAGGGATCGCAGCCGTCATCCAGACCGGTCGGGTCGCTGGCACTGACCGGATCGTCGCCCGCGTAGGCGTAGCCACCCAGGGACTGCGGATCGTCGGCCTCGAAGAGCGGGTCCACGGAGATGAAGCGGCCGGTGGTGGCGTCGTACTTGCGCGCACCCACATCGACCAGGCCCGTCGACGC
>NZ_BBPP01000099.1:3244-3578 GCF_000787835.1 Streptacidiphilus melanogenes | reverse complement strand
CCTTCTGGTCGTTGTTTGAGAACTGCACAGTGGACGCGAGCATCTATGGCCAAGTTATTAAGGGCGCACGGTGGATGCCTTGGCACCAGGAACCGATGAAGGACGTGGGAGGCCGCGATAGGCCCCGGGGAGCTGTCAACCGAGCTTTGATCCGGGGGTGTCCGAATGGGGAAACCCGGCAGTCGTCATGGGCTGTCACCCATACCTGAACACATAGGGTATGTGGAGGGAACGCGGGGAAGTGAAACATCTCAGTACCCGCAGGAAGAGAAAACAACCGTGATTCCGGGAGTAGTGGCGAGCGAAACTGGATGAGGCTAAACCATGGTGGTGT
>NZ_BBPP01000099.1:2226-3222 GCF_000787835.1 Streptacidiphilus melanogenes | reverse complement strand
ACCCGGCAGGGGTTGCCATTGTGGGGTCGTGGGAGTGAGCTTCAGTCGTCTGCCGGCGGCTGGGCGAGTCAGAAACCGAGGATGTAGTCGAAGGGCATGCGAAAGGCCCGGCGTAGAGGGTAAGACCCCCGTAGGCGAAACATTCTCGGCTTGCTTGCTCATTTCCCAAGTAGCACGGGGCCCGAGAAATCCCGTGTGAATCTGGCGGGACCACCCGCTAAGCCTAAATATTCCCTGGTGACCGATAGCGGATAGTACCGTGAGGGAATGGTGAAAAGTACCGCGGGAGCGGAGTGAAATAGTACCTGAAACCGTGTGCCTACAAGCCGTGGGAGCCTTTAGGGGTGACTGCGTGCCTTTTGAAGAATGAGCCTGCGAGTTTGCGGTGTGTGGCGAGGTTAACCCGTGTGGGGTAGCCGTAGCGAAAGCGAGTCCGAATAGGGCGTCTGAGTCGCATGCCCAAGACCCGAAGCGGAGTGATCTAGCCATGGGCAGGTTGAAGCGCGGGTAAGACCGTGTGGAGGACCGAACCCACCAGGGTTGAAAACCTGGGGGATGACCTGTGGTTAGGGGTGAAAGGCCAATCAAACTCCGTGATAGCTGGTTCTCCCCGAAATGCATTTAGGTGCAGCGTCGTGTGTTTCTTGCCGGAGGTAGAGCACTGGATAGGCGATGGGCCTCACCGGGTTACTGACCTTAGCCAAACTCCGAATGCCGGTAAGTGAGAGCACGGCAGTGAGACTGTGGGGGATAAGCTCCATGGTCGAGAGGGAAACAGCCCAGAACACCGGCTAAGGCCCCTAAGCGTGTGCTAAGTGGGAAAGGATGTGGAGTCGCAGAGACAACCAGGAGGTTGGCTTAGAAGCAGCCACCCTTTAAAGAGTGCGTAATAGCTCACTGGT
The DNA here is from genome assembly GCF_000787835.1 of Streptacidiphilus melanogenes. GTDB lineage: Bacteria > Actinomycetota > Actinomycetes > Streptomycetales > Streptomycetaceae > Streptacidiphilus > Streptacidiphilus melanogenes. The sequence goes on along the minus strand of NZ_BBPP01000099.1, from coordinate 2,320 downwards.
CAAGTGATTCCGCGCCGACAATGTAGCGGGGCTCAAGTACACCGCCGAAGCCGTGTCATTCACACAATAGCCCCAACGGGTGTGTGGATGGGTA
>NZ_BBPP01000099.1:0-1844 GCF_000787835.1 Streptacidiphilus melanogenes | reverse complement strand
ACCTAAGGCGAGGCCGACAGGCGTAGTCGATGGACAACGGGTTGATATTCCCGTACCCGCTTTGAAGCGCCAGCGATGAACCTCTGAATGCTAAGGCCGTGAAGCCGCCCGGAGATCTTCGGATCGAGGGGAGTGGTGGAGCCGCCGGCCCAACAGGGTAGTAGTTGAGCGATGGGGTGACGCAGGAAGGTAGTCCAGCCCGGGCGGTGGTTGTCCCGGGGTAAGGGTGTAGGCCGTGTGGTAGGCAAATCCGCCACACATCAAGGCTGAGACCTGATGCCGAGCCGATTGTGGTGAAGTGGATGATCCTATGCTGTCGAGAAAAGCCTCTAGCGAGTTTCATGGCGGCCCGTACCCTAAACCGACTCAGGTGGTCTGGTAGAGAATACCGAGGCGTTCGGGTGAACTGTGGTTAAGGAACTCGGCAAAATGCCCCCGTAACTTCGGGAGAAGGGGGGCCATTCCTGGTGACCGGACTTGCTCCGTGAGCTGGGGGTGGCCGCAGAGACCAGCGAGAAGCGACTGTTTACTAAAAACACAGGTCCGTGCGAAGCCGTAAGGCGATGTATACGGACTGACGCCTGCCCGGTGCTGGAACGTTAAGGGGACCGGTTAGCTCACGTTCGCGTGGGCGAAGCTGAGAACTTAAGCGCCAGTAAACGGCGGTGGTAACTATAACCATCCTAAGGTAGCGAAATTCCTTGTCGGGTAAGTTCCGACCTGCACGAATGGCGTAACGACTTCTCGACTGTCTCAACCACAGGCCCGGTGAAATTGCATTACGAGTAAAGATGCTCGTTTCGCGCAGCAGGACGGAAAGACCCCGGGACCTTTACTACAGCTTGATATTGGTGTTCGGTTCGGCTTGTGTAGGATAGGTGGGAGCCTTTGAAGCATCAACGCCAGTTGGTGTGGAGGCGTCGTTGAAATACCACTCTGGTCGTGCTGGATGTCTAACCTGGGTCCGTGATCCGGATCAGGGACAGTGTCTGGTGGGTAGTTTAACTGGGGCGGTTGCCTCCTAAATGGTAACGGAGGCGCCCAAAGGTTCCCTCAGCCTGGTTGGCAATCAGGTGTTGAGTGTAAGTGCACAAGGGAGCTTGACTGTGAGACCGACGGGTCGAGCAGGTGCGAAAGCAGGGACTAGTGATCCGGCGGTGGCTTGTGGAAGCGCCGTCGCTCAACGGATAAAAGGTACCCCGGGGATAACAGGCTGATCTTCCCCAAGAGTCCATATCGACGGGATGGTTTGGCACCTCGATGTCGGCTCGTCGCATCCTGGGGCTGGAGTAGGTCCCAAGGGTTGGGCTGTTCGCCCATTAAAGCGGTACGCGAGCTGGGTTTAGAACGTCGTGAGACAGTTCGGTCCCTATCCGCTGCGCGCGTTGGAGTCTTGAGAAGGGCTGTCCCTAGTACGAGAGGACCGGGACGGACGAACCTCTGGTGTGCCAGTTGTTCTGCCAAGGGCATGGCTGGTTGGCTACGTTCGGGAGGGATAACCGCTGAAAGCATCTAAGCGGGAAGCCTGCTTCGAGATGAGGACTCCCACCCACTTGATGGGGTAAGGCTCCCAGTAGACGACTGGGTTGATAGGCCGGATGTGGAAGCCCTGTGAGGGGTGGAGCTGACCGGTACTAATAGGCCGAGGGCTTGTCCATAGCTGCTACGCGTCCACTGTGCTGTTCTGAGACAGCGACCAATCATGGTTGCACGATCTCATCGTGTTTCGGTGGTCATAGCGTGAGGGAAACGCCCGGTTACATTCCGAACCCGGAAGCTAAGCCTTACAGCGCCGATGGTACTGCAGGGGGGACCCTGTGGGAGAGTAGGACGCCGCCGAACAA
>NZ_BBPP01000100.1:2128-4691 GCF_000787835.1 Streptacidiphilus melanogenes | reverse complement strand
TGGTCACCCCGGCGTATGTCCAGGCGGGCGATCTGTCCTAGTTCGAGCGGTTCGGGCACTGCGCGTACTGGTGCCGCCTGGTTCATCCCTTGGTGGGGCTGCTGGGCGTTGTGATGCTGCTCGAACTCGCGCAGTGCACGGCGCAGGTGGCTCTCGCTCCAGATCAGTGTCCGGCCCAGGAGTTCATGACGGCAGGTCTGCACCCAACGCTCCACTATTGAGTTCACGCTCGGCACTCGGACGCCAGTGAGCACGACCTGGATGCCGGCGTCGGCCAGGGGCCTGGTCGAGGAGCGGTGGGAACTTCGCGTCCCGGTCCCGGATCAGGTATCTGACGGTGGATCTATCATCCTCCAGATCCATGGAGGGGCCTGCCGTGTTCGAACCGGGCTAGGGTGGGGATAGCTCGTCTTTTGGTTGATCGACCGCGGGCGTCTACGAGGCTGGGTACAGCGGCGCGTTGTCCGCTCGCCGCCACAGCCGGATGTGCCACTCGTTTGCGTCTGGGGCTGGCTGCTCTGGGAGGACCGGGTTGGGTCCCGTCTCGATCAGGTGAAGCAAGGTCCAGGCGACTCCATAGCAGTCGTCCGGACCGAAGCATTCCACCAGCGCCCTGGCCTCCTCCTCGGTCACGGGCCTGGAGATGGCGTCCAACTCTTTGCCGCGCCTGTCGATCTCTTCTTCGGTGCCCTCCCAGTCAGGGAGAGGGCCGTCGGCGACGAACGCCCGAACTTCAGGTCGCATTGCGTCATGATCCGATGCGGCTGCCATAGCCGCAAGGCCATCACTCGCCCTGATGAGCTGCTGTTTGATCCGTAGCTCTCGCTGGATCGGTCATCCACGGACAACTCCGTCTCGGGAGTAGTGCTGCTGGCCGGTGTTGCACAGTCCTGAACCCTGCGGTTGCGGTACCCAGCTGCTGTACTGCTCTGAGCCTCGGAGTCGGGCGTTGCTGATCGACGTGGCATCCGCTACAACCATCGCATGACGGATCATCCCCGAGGGGCCTCCTTCTGGGCCAAGGACCGGGCCGCTGCGGCCTTCGCCGGGGCGTTGGTCTTCTTTCTCGTACAGGCCATCACGCTCCCGTGGACGAAACAGGCCGTGCCGGACTACGCGTACACCGCCGCCTTCCTGATCGCGGCCCCAGCGGCGGTCCTCGGCGGCCTTGCCGCGCGCCGGATCATGAAGCGCCTTCCGTAGCCGCCCTGGGCGCTGAGCTTGGGAATCTACTACTCGACCGCACCAGGCGCAGTCTTCACACTGACCGCTGACAGCAACGGCGACGGCGGCTTCGCCGCCCCGATCCGCCGTTCCACTGGCCTGTAGCACCACCCATTCCCCACTCACTGGAGCACCAGCGTGCCAACACGTCAGCGCCACCGGGCCCTCCTCGCGAGCGCCATCACCCTCGTCGCCGCCCTCGCGCCCTGGACCACCACCGCGGCACAAGCGAGCCCCACCAGCCCGACGATCTCCTTGTCCGTCCCGACTGCGATCGACCTCGACGGCGCGCCGGGAGACATAACCGTCCACGTCACCAACCCGACCAGCAGCGACGCCTACGTGCGCCTGCTCTTCCCCACGGGCGACGCCGGGCTGACCATCACCGACTCCGCTGGCAACCGGCTGCCCGTCGCTGTGCCGCCCGGCGGTGGGGCCCCCGTCGTCGACATCGGCCGCGAGGACAGCAACGGCAACGGCATCCCCGGAGCGCCGCTGTCCGCTGGCGACATCACCGTGCACGTCGACGTCGCCTATCCTGGCGGCTCCGTCATGGTGCAAGGCGAAATCCTCGACGGCGCGACCGGAAACGCCGTGGCCTTGACGGGCAGGGGCGTCCAGGACATCCGGGCGCTGGCCCCCGAGCTCGACTCCACCCTCTCGGCGGCCAACGAACATGTGGTTCATCTGATCCAGGGCGCTGCCACCGAGAACGTCGTGTCGTTCGACGTGCCCGTGCCGATGCTCGCCCCACCCACGCAGTACCGCACCAGCCTTACCTTCAGCGCCCAGCAGCTCGCCGCCAGCGGCAACACCGCCCAACGCGTCGTCACCAACCTTCACGCCGCCTGCGCGGTCGACCAGCAGCCCGAGCAGCCATGCACCTGGACGGTCAACGCCGACGGCTCGTTGACCCTCACCTACCCGCTGGCCCAGTTGCTCTCGCCTGCCGTCGGCACGCCGCATCTGCCGCTCGCCCTGGGACTGACTCCCAACCTACTGGCTCCACAGCGGCACCCTGACCGGCACCCTCTCCCTTCGGGACACCTTTGACAACACCCTGGCAACTGCACCGCTGAATCTGCAGATCCAGGCCATCGATGAGCCTCAGAACCTGGTCGGCGCGCTCGTGGCACCTGACACCTCCGGAACGCTGTGGCAGTACCGCGGCACCGGCACCGACACCTTCTCGCCTGTCTTCGGCGGCCGCGAATACGTGGGCCCTGGCTGGAACTCCTACAACCTGCTCGCGAGTCTCGGCGGTCTGCGCGCCGACGGGACCGGCCAGCTCGTTGCCCGCGACCACAACGGCGTGCTCTGGCTCTACCAGGGCACCGGT
>NZ_BBPP01000100.1:0-1420 GCF_000787835.1 Streptacidiphilus melanogenes | reverse complement strand
GCCGCGTCGGCGCCGGCTGGAACACCTACACCACCATGACGACGGTCCCCGACGTGACGGATGACGGGCTGCCGGACCTCGTCGCCCGAGACGCGTCAGGCGTGCTCTGGCTGTACCAAGGAACCGCCAATCCCGCGTCACCCTTCAAGCCCCGCATCCGCATCGGAGCCGGCTGGAACGCGTACACCACGCTGGTCTGACAGGGCGGGGGCGAGTGGTCCGAACTCTGCGCCTGCCGACAACCTCATCCGGGCAGCTCAAGCAGCATGTCGGTACTCGTGGATGGCGCCGCCGAGGCGGTCTCTCCGGCGTATGTCCAGGCGGGCGATCTGCCCGGGATCGAGCGGTTCAGGCACGGCGCGTAGTGGTGCCGCCTGGTTCATGGCTTGGTGGGGCCGGTGGGCGTTGTGATGCTGCTCGAACTCGTGCAAGGCGCGGCGTAGGTGGCTTTCGTTCCAGATGAGGGTCCGGTCCAGGAGTTCGTGGCGGCAGGTCTGGACCCAGCGCTCCATGATGGAGTTCATGCGCGGCATTCGGATGCCGGTGAGGACGGCCTGGATGCCGGCGTCGGCCAGGATCTGGTCGAACAGGGCTGGGAACTTGGCGTCCCGGTCCCGGATCAAGTATCTGACGGTGGCTCCGGCGTCCTCCAGGTCCATGACCAGGTTCCGTGCCGCTTGCGTGACCCAGTTCGCGGTGGGGTGTGCGGTGGTCCCGAGGATCCGGACGCGACGGGTGGCGTGCTCGATGACGGCCAGGATGTATTGGCCTTGGCCGGTCAGGGTGACGGTCTCGATGAAGTCGCAGGCGAGCAGCGCGTCTGCCTGAGTGCGAAGGAAGTCGGTCCAGGTGGTGGCTCCGCGGTCGGGCGCGGGGTCGATGCCCTCGGCTTTGAGGACCTCCCACACCATCGAAGCGGCGACTTTGATGCCGAGAGCAGCCAGCTCGCCGTGGACCCTGCGGTAGCCCCAAGACGGGTCTCGCGCACCAGGCGCAGGATCAGGGCCCGGATCGAACGGACCGTCGGCGGACGCCCGGGTCGCTTCGGCCGGCAGGTACGCGCGTGGCACCGCCGCATGACATCACGATGCCAGCGCAGCACCGTGTCCGGGCGGACAAGCAAACGAAGCCGACGCAGGAACTCCCGCGGCACCGGAATCAGCAGAGCAGCAAGGAACGCACGATCCTCCGGAGAGAACGTCACCCTGTCCCCACCGAGCTGTCGTTCAAGGACGGCGATCTGGTGACGCAGAACCAAGATCTCCACATCCTTCTCGCGGTCGCTCATCGGCAGAAGCCGCACGGCAGCAAAAGCATGGGAGACAGCCAGGTAGGCGAAGCGCAGCAACACAGGTGATCATCTTGCCGCAACTCATGACAGCCCCTGAGCTGGGCGGATGACATTCTCGGCAGGCGCAAG
>NZ_BBPP01000101.1 GCF_000787835.1 Streptacidiphilus melanogenes | reverse complement strand
TAACGGTCAGGGGCCTTCAGTGCGTTGTGGGTCCACTCTGCTGCATACCGCAGTATGCTTGCCTCATGGCTTCCACGACGCGCATCACGGTCACCCTCCCGACCGAGCAGGTCGAGGAGATCAAGCGGCACACCGACAACGTCTCGAGCTACGTGGCCGATGCCGTCGCGCGTCAGATCCGTCGACAGCTTCTGGCTGCCGAACTGGACCAGTACCAGCGGGACTGCGGTGCCTTTACCGAGGAGGAGCTGGCGCGGGCCCGCGCCGAGCTCGGCGCCGGCGATGCCGACCGTGGAGCCGATGCGGCGTGAGTCGGACTTTCGCCTCGGTCGTGCTGGACTGCGAGGCGCTGTCCGCCTGGGTCGGTCAGGACCGTCGGATGATGGCGAAGCTCGCGGTGCTGCGTGAGTCGGACGCGGACCTGGTGACGTGTGCCAACACCATCATCGAAGCGACCCACGAACGGACCAACCAGTCCCGACTCCATTGGGTGCTCTCCCAGCTCCGCGTCGAGCCGGTGACGGAGCAGTGCGCACGCGCGGCCGCGGCTCTCCTGAAGGACGCCGGCCTCCACGGGCACAAGTACGCGATCGACGCCACCGTCGCCGAGGTGGCCCTGCGCCAGCAGGCCCCCGTTGCGGTGCTGACGTCCGACGTCGACGACCTGTCCCGCCTCTGCGGCAGTCGGGTCTCCGTCCTCCCGGTCTGAGAACGAATCACCGCCCTCGCCAGCTGACCGAACTGATCGGCGGATGACCCGGATCTGACACTAGGCTCAGCGCGCCGCAGCTTCGCGGTGGCGTCGATGCGGGAGCGACGGCCCGTTCGACGTGGTGTGCCCGAGCGCTTGAGTTGGCGATGGGCAGCCAGATGGCGGAGCCCGTGCTCCGCATGACTGGCACGCTTCCCGGGTTCGACCAGGCGGGCCCCGGCGTCGCGGTCATCCCACCCGGTCGGATCGCGATCGAGAACGCGGTCTAGCATCCCGGCATGCACGCAACGACCTACCGGATACCGCCCCTCCAGCGGAGATCCCTCCTCCTCTGGGTCATCGGCCTGTCGGTGTTGCCTGCTGTCTTCATCGTCGCCAACTGGCACCGGGCCGGATGGTGGGGGGCCGGCCCGTTCGGACCAGGCATCCTCTTGATCGATCTGATCTATCTCAACCTGGCGTCCGGCAAGACCGTCGTGGACGCCCACGGCATCCGGACGACCCGCCTGCTGGGGCGCCGGTCATGGTCCTGGGACGGGATCGCGTCCATCGCCGTCGACGTCGAGAAGAACCAGAAGGGCGGAAACGTCAGTCACCTGGCCGTCCACCCGACCGTGGGTCGTCCACGCTATCTGTACGCGCCCTGGGCACACGGCGCGGTTCCAGGTGCCGCGTTCCACAAGACCGCGAACGCGATCATGACGGCTCTCGCCGAGCACAAGGCGAGCACGATGGCTGCCGACGCGCCCGGCGTCGGGTGACGCCTTTGCCCTGCTGACGTATGGAGCCCGGGGCGCGGGGCGCGAACGTGATGCCCGGCGCTGGCTGAGATGGTCCTTCCGTGGCTGCTGTGGTCACTGCTTCGGAGCCGTGCTGGATCGCTCCGTTCACCGGACTGGACCCGCGTGCGTTCCGCAAGCCGCTCGCGGTGGTGCGACGCGAAGGTGCCGACGAGGTCCGCGCGGGACGTCCGAAAGTCGCTGCCACTTGAGGATCGGGTGCTGCTGGTGGCGGCCTACTGGCGCAGCAACCTGACGCTGCGACAGCTTGCTCCTCTGTTCGGCGCGCAGCCGTGAAGCAGATCCGCAATGAGGCCCTGGCGCTTGGAGAGGTCAGGATCGTGCAGCCGTGGGACGAGATCCCCTCAGCGCCGGCCATGTGGCATCCGATCTCCCCGTGGGTGGTCGGGCTGACCTAACCGGCACGGAGGCAACCCTCGAGAACCGGCTGGCTGAGGTGCCTCGACTGGTTCCTGACCACAGGGGAGCATCGCCTTCTGGCGGGACTTCGTCAGCTAGGGCTTCACGAGGCTCGAACGTGGGCTGAGCCGGAAGCGGCGGGTGTAAGGACTTCCCTGTGTTCACGCCTCAGGCTTCCCCGGGCCTGCATCGGGACGCCGGAGGGCGACAAGGATTCCGCCGAGGCTGCTCTCGGCCGAGCGGAGCGTCATCTGCGCCTGGACGTCGAAGCCCGTCTCGTCGAGCCATGTGGCCAGCTGCTCTGGCCGGCGCCGGTGGACCTGGACGTTGATCGGGTGGTCGCCGTAGCCCCGCGTCTTCAACTGCACGTCGTCGCCGACGTGGAAGCCGATCAGCAGGGGGCTGCCGGGGCGTAGCGCCCGGTGAAAGCGTGCGAGCACCGAGCCGATCTCGTGGTCGGGAATGTGGATCAGTGAGTACCAGGCCACCACCCCGGCCAGTGAGGCCTCGGCGAGGTCGAGATCCGTCATGGAACCGACCTCGAACCGCAAAGCAGGATGTTCGCGTCGGGCGACCTCGATCATCGCCGGCGACAGGTCGATTCCGAACGCGTCCACGCCCAGGCCCGCCAGGTGCGCCGTGATCCGTCCAGGCCCGCAGCCCACGTCCGCCACCGGGCCACCGCCGTCCGCGCGGGCGAGCTCGGCGAAGACGGCCAAGATGGCGCGCTCGTATGGAGTTTGGTCCAGGAGGTCGCGCACGTGGTCCGCGTAGGCGGGGGCGAGGGTGTCGTAGGACGCACGGGTGTCGGCCAACCAGTCTTCGACGCTCATGGGTGATCACCGTAGTGCCGCGGTCCACGCGGATCCCGGGCAAGCGAGGAACTGGGTTGACCCGAGTTCGTCGCCGGCGTTCCCATGGCCTTGCTCCGGCGACGGGCGGCCGCCCGCTCGAGACAGATCCGAAAGGTGCTCACCACCCATGGGCCAGATGCACGCCGATGAGGCGGACACCGGTGTGCCGCTCGTCCGCCGGCTGATCGCTGAGCAGTTCCCGCAGTGGGCGCGGTTGCCCGTCGAGCTGGTGGACCGCGACGGAACGTCCAACGCCATGTTCCGGCTGGGGGATGACATGGTCGTGCGCCTGCCGAGAATCGCGGGTGCGGCGGAGGACGTACAGAAGGAGCACACCTGGCTGCCGCGGCTGGCGCCGCAACTCCCCGTTGCGATCCCCGTGCCGCTGGGCCAGGGCGGGCCCGGCGCGGGGTATCCGTGGTCCTGGTCCGTCTACGGCTGGCTCGACGGCGCCAACCCCGTCGTCGGCAGGCGACCGCCCGGCGATGACAGTCCCCTTGCCGAAGACCTCGCCGCCTTCACGAAGGCGCTCCGTGCGATCGACCCCGAGGGAGGCCCAGCGGCCTACCGCAGCGAACCCCTGGCCGCACGGGACGCCGCGACCCGTCGCGCCGTCGCCGCCCTGGACGGCGTCATCGATGCGGATACCGTCGAAGCCGTGTGGGAGGACGCGCTGGGAGTGCCTGAATGGGACGGCCCCGCTGTGTGGATCCACGCGGATCTCCAGCCGGGCAATCTTTTGGTCTCCGAAGGACGACTGACCGGCGTCATCGACTTCGGCTGTCTCGGCCTGGGCGACCCCGCTGTCGACTTCATGCCGGCCTGGTACGTACTGCCCGGTGCTGCGCGGCCGGTCTTTCGCGCCGCAGTGGGGGCCGACGAGGCGTCCTGGGCCCGCGCCCGTGGCTGGGCGCTGTCGGTCGCGCTGATGGAGCTCCAGTACTACCGGGACACGAACCCCGTGATGACGGCCGTCGCAGGCCACGTCCTCAAGGAGATCCTGGCGGAGGGTTGACCCGGCCTTGGTGGACGTGTAGTGTTCTTCGAGTTGTCCCGCCTGCGGTGCAGGCCTGTGGACTGCGAACCCCCTCGAAATTGACCGCACGGATGGTTCATTTGTGCTGCCATTTTTGAGAAT
>NZ_BBPP01000102.1 GCF_000787835.1 Streptacidiphilus melanogenes | reverse complement strand
GGGGTTAACCCACGACCATGGCGGAGTCCTTCCACTACTTCCTCGGCAACGCCGGTCGCAACGTCCACGAGGTCGTGGCACAGCGCTACGGCGGCGCGCTGCCAAGGGACTTCACCGAGCGCTGCCACGCGCGCGTGTTCGCCGCGTTCCAGGAGGGGGTGGACGCCTCGCCAGGCGCGGTCGAGCTGCTGGACGAGTTGGGGCGGCGGGAACTCCCGTACTGTGTGGCCTCCTCCTCTGACCACGCCTGGATCGACCTGACCCTCGCCCGCTCGGGGCTGCGGGCGCACCTGCCCGCGTCGGTCGTCTTCAGCGCGCAGGACGTGGCGGGTGTCGGCAAGCCCGCGCCGGACCTGTTCCTGCACACGGCGAAGGCGATGGGCGTCGAGCCCGAGGACTGCCTCGTCGTCGAGGACAGCCCTAACGGCGTTCTCGCGGCACGCGCTGCGGGCATGGACGTCCTCGGATATGCGGCGCTGATGCCGCGCGAGCGGCTGATCGCCGCCGGTGCGACGGCGGTGATCGACGAGCTGGTGCAGGTGCTGGACCACGTCTGAGAGTCCGAGCGCCGGCCCGGCGGAGCCCGAGAGCGCCGGCCCGGGAGGGCGCCGCGCTAGCCCGGCAGGGGGCGGGCCTCGTCCGGGGCGCAGAGTTGCGCCGCCAGGTCGCCGCCGGCGGCGACGCGGGCGGCGATGTCGGTGGGGGAGAAGGCGAGGTCGTCGGGGGAGGTGCAGGATTCGACCTCCGACCAGGTGAGCGGGGCCGAGACGCCCGGGACGGGCGTGCGGGTCGCGCGGAGGGTGTACGGGGCGGAGGTCGTCTTCGACGTCGAGTTCTGCGACCAGTCCAGGAAGACCCGGCCGGTCCGCAGCGACTTGGACATGCGGGCCACCAGCAGCCTCGGGTGCGCGGCGGCCAGCCGTTCCGCGACCGAGCGGGCGTAGCCGACGACCGCGTCCGCCGTGGTCGGGAGGAGCGGGGCGTAGAGGTGGAGGCCCTTGCTGCCGGAGGTGACGGGCCAGCAGGGGAGGCCGTCCTCGGCGAGGGCCTCCCGGACCAGGAGGGCCGCCGCGCAGCACTCGACGACGGTCGTGCCCTCGCCGGGGTCGAGGTCGACGACCAGGCGGTCGTGGCCGTCGCGGCCGGTGGCGAGGGTCCACTGCGGGACGTGGATCTCCAGGCAGTAGAGGTTGGCGGCAGCGATCACGCTCGGGGCGTCGTCGAGGACGAGGTGAGGGCGCGGGCCCTCCTTGGCCTCGATGACCTCGATCCGGACCCAGTCCGGGGTCTGCGGTGGCGGGTTCTTGGCGACGAACAGCGGGCCGGTCATGCCCTCCGGTCCGCGCAGGAACGACGCCGGTCGGTCGCGCAGGTGCGGGACCATCGCGTCGGCGACCCGGGCGTAGTAGTCGAGCATCTCCGCCTTGGTCCAGGAGGGCCACAGCACCTTGTCCAAGTGGGAGAGCAGGAGGGGCCGACCGTCGACCTGCACGCGCACCTTTTGGGGCATAACGTGTCAATACCCCCACGAGAGGTCGGCATCCCGCGAAAGGTTCAGCCCATGCCTCGCAGCGTCTGGACGGGCAGCATCACGTTCGGTCTGGTCGCCGTACCGGTCAAGCTCTATCCCGCCACCGAGACGCACTCCGGTCCGGTGCTCCACCAGGTGCACCGCGAGGACGGTTCACGCGTCCGGCTCAAGCGCTTCTGCGAGGCGGAGGACCGCGAGGTCGAGTACGGCGAGATCGCGCGGGGCTGGGACGCGCCGGACGGCGGCGTTGTGGTGCTGACCGACGAGGACCTGGCGACCCTACCCGTGCCCAGCAAGAAGATCATCGACGTGGTGGCCTTCCTGCCCGCCGAGAAGATCGACCCGCTGCGCTGGGACAGCCCCTACTACGTCGGCCTCGGCGACAAGGCCCCCGCCAAGCCGTACGTGCTGCTGCGCGAGGCGATGCGCGACTCGGGCCTGGTGGCCGTCACCAAGGTCACCATGCGCTCCCGCGAGTCGCTCGCGGTGCTGCGGGTCCAGGACGACCTGCTGGTGCTGCAGACCATGCGCTGGCCCGACGAGATCCGCTCGCGCGAGGGCCTCGCGCCGGAGGGGGACGCGACGCTGCGTCCCCAGGAGCTGGCGATGGCCCGCTCGCTGATGGACACCCTCTCCGAGGACTTCGACCTGGACGCCGAGAAGGACCAGTACGCCGTCGCCCTGGAGGAGCTGCTGGACGCCAAGGCCCACGGCGCGACCCCCGCTCCCGCGCCGGCCGCCGAGGGCGGCGCGGAGGTCATCGACCTGATGGCCGCGCTCCGCTCCAGCGTCGCCGCCGCGAAGGCGAGCCGCGGCGAGGCGGTGCCGGGCGAGGAGGAGTCGGACGAGGGCGCGGACGAGGCCTCCCCGCCGAAGGCCCGCAAGCGCGCCGCGCCGGCGAAGCGGACGGCGGCCAAGGAGACCGCGGCGAAGCGGACCGCGGTGAAGGAGACCGGCAAGGAGCCCGCCGCGAAGAAGAGCACGGCGACGAAGACCACGGCAAGCAAGACCACGGCCAAGAAGGCCGTGGCGAAGAAGACCGCGTCCGCCGCCCGCAAGACCGCGCCGCGGCGCGCCTCCTGAGCGGCGGTCCGTCATGTCCCGTGCCCACACCCCGATCGCGCTCCCCGTCTACGCGCCGATGCTGGCGACGACCGCGCCGCTGCCGCGCGACGAGGCGCACTGGGCGGCGGAGGTGAAGTGGGACGGCATGCGCGTCCTCGTCTACGCCCCCGGTGACGGCACCGTCCACGTCCGGTCCCGCACCGGAGCTGAGGCGACCGAGCGGTTCCCCGAACTGGTGGCCGTGGCCGAGGCGTTGGGTGAGCAGGCCGCGGTGCTGGACGGGGAGGTGGTGGCGCTCGGCCTGAACGGGTCGCCGAGCTTCGGCGCGCTCCAGGAGCGGATGAGCCTGCGCCGTCCGTCGCAGATCCAGGCCGCGCGGCACTCGACCCCCGTCACGCTGATGGTCTTCGACCTGCTCAACCTCGACGGCCACGACCTCACCCGGCTCCCCTACACCGCCCGCCGCGCGCGGTTGCTCGAGCTCCCACTCGACCAGGAGCACGGGCCCGTCCGGACGCCGCCCGCCTGGCTCGGCGACCTCCGTTCCGCGGTGGAGTGGACGGAGGCCTACGGCATCGAGGGCATCGTCGCCAAGCGGCTCGACTCCCTCTACGAGCCGGGTCGGCGCTCCCGGGCGTGGATCAAGCACAAGCACCGCCAGAGCGTGGACGTCCGCCTGGGCGGGTGGCTCGCGGACGAGCGGGGACGCCTGCGCAGCGTGCTCGCGGGGCTTCCGGAGCACGGCGGCCTGCGCTACCTGGGCGCGGTGGGCTCCGGCATCGGGGTGCACGAGGGCGAGGACCTGCTGGTGCTGCTGCACCACCTGGAGACGGACGTGTCGCCGTTCCTGGGGACGCCGGCGGATCTGGGCAGGCCGGACTCCACCGTGCACTGGGCCACGCCCGCGCTGACGGCGGAGGTCGAGTACCAGGAACTGACGGCGGGCGGGATCTTCCGGGCGCCGGTGTGGAAGGGGCTGCGGGAGGTCACGCCGCAGTGAGGTCGGGCTGTGCAGGTGAGCCCTGCCCGGCTAGCCCCAATGCC
>NZ_BBPP01000103.1 GCF_000787835.1 Streptacidiphilus melanogenes | reverse complement strand
GCTGCTGTTCCGCTTCATGCGCCCGCTGATCGAGGGCGGCCACGTCTTCCTGGCCCGTCCGCCGCTGTACAAGATCAAGTGGGGCCGGGACGACATCGAGTACGTCTACTCCGACCGCGAGCGCGACGCCTCCATCGAGGCGGGCCGCCAGGCCGGCCGCAAGCTGCCCAAGGACGACGCGATCCAGCGCTTCAAGGGTCTGGGCGAGATGAACGCCGAGGAGCTGCGGGTCACCACCATGGACCGGGACGTGCGCCTGCTCTCCCAGGTCACCCTGGAGGACGCCGCCCGAGCCGACGACCTGTTCTCGATCCTGATGGGCGAGGACGTCGAGGCCCGCCGTTCCTTCATCCAGCGCAATGCCAAGGACGTCCGCTTCCTCGACGTCTGAGTCTCTCCGGCAGCCGAAGCGTTCCGCAGCGAAAGGAAACTGACCACCCGTGGTCGACGACAACCGCCCCGAGGGCGAGCAGCCGGAGGACATCCCGGCGGAGGAGAACGGCGGGGGCACCCGGATCGAGCAGGTCGAGCTCGAGACGGAGATGCAGCGCTCGTACCTCGACTACGCGATGAGCGTCATCGTCTCGCGTGCCCTGCCCGAGGTCCGCGACGGCCTCAAGCCCGTCCACCGCCGCGTGCTGTACGCGATGTACGACGGCGGCTACCGGCCCGACAAGGGCTACTACAAGTGCGCCCGCGTCGTCGGTGACGTCATGGGTAACTACCACCCGCACGGCGACACCTCGATCTACGACACCCTGGTGCGTCTCGCCCAGCCGTGGTCGATGCGGATGCCGTTGGTGGACGGCAACGGCAACTTCGGCTCCCCGGGCAACGACCCGGCCGCCGCCATGCGGTACACCGAGTGCCGCATGATGCCGCTGGCCATGGAGATGATGCGGGACATCGACGAGGAGACCGTCGACTTCTCGCCCAACTACGACGGCCGCTCGCAGGAGCCGAACGTCCTGCCGGCCCGTATCCCCAACCTGCTGGTCAACGGCGCCACCGGCATCGCGGTCGGCATGGCGACCAACATCCCGCCGCACAACCTGCGCGAGGTCGCCTCGGGCGCCCTGTGGTACCTCAGCAACCCGGAGGCCTCCAACGAGGAGCTGCTCGAGGCGCTGATCGAGCGGATCAAGGGCCCGGACTTCCCGACCGGTGCGCTGATCGTGGGCCGTCGCGGCATCGAGGAGGCCTACCGGACCGGCCGCGGCTCGATCACGATGCGCGCGGTGGTGGAGGTCGAGGAGATCCACGGCCGCCAGTGCCTGGTGATCACCGAGCTGCCGTTCCAGGTCAACCCGGACAACCTGGCGCTGAAGATCGCCGACCTGGTCAAGGACGCCCGCATCGGCGGCATCGCCGACGTCCGCGACGAGTCCTCGTCCCGCACCGGCACCCGTCTGGTGGTCGTGCTCAAGCGCGACGCGGTCGCCAAGGTCGTGCTGAACAACCTGTACAAGCACACCGACCTGCAGACCAACTTCGGCGCCAACATGCTGGCCCTGGTCGACGGCGTGCCGCGCACGCTGTCGGTCGACGCCTTCATCCGGCACTGGGTCAACCACCAGGTCGACGTCATCGTCCGCCGCACCCGCTTCCGGCTGCGCAAGGCCGAGGAGCGCGCGCACATCCTGCGCGGTCTGCTCAAGGCGCTGGACGCGATCGACGAGGTCATTGCGACGATCCGCCGCTCCGACACGGTCGAGGTCGCCCGCAACGGCCTGATGTCGCTGCTGACCATCGACGAGGTCCAGGCCAACGCGATCCTGGAGATGCAGCTGCGCCGTCTGGCGGCCCTGGAGCGCCAGAAGATCACGGCCGAGTACGACGAGCTGATGGCCAAGATCCGGGAGTACAACGAGATCCTGGACTCGCCGGCCAAGCAGCGGGAGATCATCTCCGAGGAGCTCACCGCGATCGTCGACAAGTACGGCGACGACCGGCGTTCGACGCTGATCCCCTACGACGGCGACATGTCCGTCGAGGACCTCATCGCCGAAGAGGACATCGTCGTCACCATCACCCGCGGCGGCTACGTCAAGCGCACCCGCTCCGACCTGTACCGCTCCCAGAAGCGCGGCGGCAAGGGCGTGCGCGGCGCGCAGCTGAAGCAGGACGACATCGTCGACCACTTCTTCGTGACGACCACGCACAACTGGATCCTGTTCTTCACCAACAAGGGCCGGGTCTACCGGGCCAAGGGCTACGAGCTGCCGGACGCCGGGCGGGACGCCCGCGGCCAGCACGTGGCCAACCTGCTGGCCTTCCAGCCGGACGAGCAGATCGCGCAGGTCATGGCGGTGCGCAACTACGAGGCCGCCCCGTACCTGGTGCTGGCGACCCGCTCGGGCCTGGTGAAGAAGACCTCGCTGAAGGACTACGACTCGCCGCGTTCCGGCGGTCTGATCGCGATCAACCTGCGTCAGGACGAGCACGGCGCGGACGACGAGCTGATCGGCGCCGAGCTGGTCTCCGCCGACGACGACCTGCTGCTGATCTCCAAGAAGGCGCAGGCGATCCGCTTCACCGCCACCGACGAGGCGCTCCGGCCGATGGGCCGTGCCACCTCGGGTGTGAAGGGCATGAGTTTCCGCGAGGACGACGAACTGCTCTCGATGTCCGTGATCCGTCCGGGTACGTTCGTGTTCACGGCCACCGACGGCGGCTACGCCAAGCGCACCAGGGTGGACGAGTACCGCGTCCAGGGGCGTGGTGGTCTGGGCATCAAGGCGGCGAAGATCGTCGAGGACCGCGGCTCGCTGGTGGGCGCGCTGGTCGTCGAGGAGTCCGACGAGATCCTGGCGATCACGCTCAGCGGCGGGGTGATCCGCACGCGGGTCGCGGAGGTCCGTGAAACCGGGCGTGACACGATGGGCGTCCAACTGATCAACCTGAGCAAGAAGGACGCGGTCGTCGGCATCGCGCGCAACGCCGAAGGCGTTGCCGAGGACGAGGCGGACGAGGCCGAGGACGGCGCCGAGGGCACCGACACCGGTGCCGCGGAGCAGTCGGCCGAGTAGCCGCCGCCGCTTCCACTCCTGCCACGGGCTCCGGTGCACATTGCCGGGGCCCGTGCCAGGATGCTGGCAGCCGACTGCCTGCGCCTTGAACGTTCAGGCGAACGAGCGTTGAGTACGAGGCGTGACGACACACCAGGGCCGACAGCCCTGGCGCGGAATGCGGGAGGACCAGGGTGACTAACCCCACGGGAGCGGCGGGAGCCGCGGGGCGGGCGCAGAACGCCCCCGGTGCGGCCGGCGGTGCCGGCGGCGGACGGGACGCGGGCTCGACGTCGGTGATGCCCGCGGTGGGCGCCGGGTCCGACGCAGGCCAGCAGGCCCCGCGTCGTCGCCAGGGCGGCCCCAACGGCGAGCAGGCTCAGGCCCGCGCGGCCGCGGAGGCGAAGGCCGCAGGTCAGACCGGCACGCCGACGGGCACCACCGGCCCGGCGGCCGGCGGCTCCGCCAAGGACGGCTACTCGACGCCGACCACCTACTCCAAGGGCCAGCCGACGCCGCCGCGCGGCACGCCCGTCCCGGCCGCGGCCACGGCCACGGCCGGCCCGACGGGCAGCCCCAGCAC
>NZ_BBPP01000104.1 GCF_000787835.1 Streptacidiphilus melanogenes | reverse complement strand
CGCCGTCTCGTCGATCCGCTCACCCGCGAAGACCACCTCGCGCAGCGGACGATCCAGCAGCCCGTCCAGCTCAGCGCACACCGCATCGAAGGCCGACGCGAACACCGGGAACGCCTCATACAGCTCGCGGCCCATCCCGGCCCGCTGACTCCCCTGCCCCGCGAACAGGAACGCCGTCCGGCCCGCCGAGCCCGCCCGGCCGGTGACCACCCGCGCCGGCGACTCGCCACGGGCCAGCGCAGCCAGCACGTCACGCAGCCTGCTCGGCTCGGCGTCGATCACCGCTGCCCGGTGCTCGAACGTCGCCCGGGCCGTGGCCAGCGAGAACCCGATGTCGGTCAGGTCCGCGTCCGGCTCGGCCTCCAGTTGACGCAGCAGCCGCTCGGCCTGCCCGCGCAGGGCCTCCGTCGTCCGCCCCGACAGCACCAGCGGCACCGCCGTCGGTGTCCGGGCCGCGCTCCCGCGCTCCCCGGCCGTCTCCACGACGGTCGGCGCCTGCTCCAGCAGGACGTGCGCGTTGGTGCCGCTGATGCCGAACGAGGACACCGCCGAGCGGCGCGGCTCACCGGTCTGCGGCCAGTCGCGCGCCTCGGTCAGCAGCTCCACCGCGCCGGCCGACCAGTCCACGTGCGTGGACGGCTCGGTGACATGCAGGGTCTTCGGCAGCACACCGTGCCGCATGGCCATGACCATCTTCATGATCCCGGCAGCGCCGGCGGCGGCCTGGGTGTGGCCGAGGTTCGACTTGACCGAGCCGAGCCAGAGCGGGGAGTCGGAATCCCGGTCCTTGCCGTACGTGGCGAGCAGCGCCTGCGCCTCGATCGGGTCGCCCAGCGTCGTGCCCGTGCCGTGCGCCTCGACCACGTCGACCTGGCCTGCCGTCAGACCGGCGTTGGCCAGCGCCTGCTTGATGACCCGCTGTTGGGCGGGTCCGTTGGGGGCGGTCAGCCCGTTGCTGGCGCCGTCCTGGTTGACGGCGCTGCCGCGCACGATCGCCAGCACCGGGTGCCCGTTGCGTCGCGCGTCGGAGAGCCGCTCGACGAGCAGCATGCCGACGCCCTCGCCCCAGCCGGTGCCGTCCGCTCCGTCCGAGAAGGCCTTGCAGCGGCCGTCGGTCGCCAGACCGCGCTGGCGGCTGAACTCCACGAAGGTCCCGGGCGTCAGCATGACGGTCACGCCGCCGGCCAGCGCCAGCGTCGACTCGCCCTGGCGCAGCGACTGACAGGCCAGGTGCAGGGCGACCAGCGAGGACGAGCAGGCGGTGTCGATGGTCATCGCCGGGCCTTCCAGGCCCAGCGTGTAGGAGACGCGGCCGGAGGCCACGCTGCCGGTGGTGCCGGTGCCGACCTGGCCCTCCAGGCCCTCGACCGACTGTGCGAGCAGCATGCCGTACTCGTTGTACATCACGCCGACGAAGACGCCGGTCCGGCTGCCCCGCAGCGTGGCCGGGTCGATACCGGCCCGCTCGAAGGCCTCCCAGGAGGTCTCCAGCAGCAGCCGCTGCTGCGGGTCGATCGACATCGCCTCGCGCGGGCTGATGCCGAAGAACGCCGCGTCGAACGCCCCCGCGCGGTGCAGGAAGCCGCCCTCACGGGTGTACGAGGTGCCGGGGTGGTCCGGGTCCGGGTGGTAGAGGTTCTCGACGTCCCAGCCACGGTCCTCCGGGAAGAACGACACCGCGTCACGACCGGTGGCGACCAGGTCCCACAGCCCCTCGGGCGATGTCACCCCGCCCGGGAACCGGCAGGCCATGCCGACGATCGCGATCGGCTCGTCGTCCTGAGAGATCGCAACAGCCGCGGTGGACGCCCGTTCTGCGCCGGGGAGTGAGCCCAGCAGTTCGGTTCCCAGCAGCTCGGCAAGGGCGGTCGGGGTCGGGTAGTCGAAGACCAGCGTCGCGGGCAGTCGCAGGCCAGTGGCTCCGTTGAGGCGGTTGCGCAGCTCGACGGCGGTCAGCGAGTCGAAGCCGAGCTCCTTGAAGGCCCGGGTGGCGTCCACCGAGGCGTGGTTCGGGTAGCCCAGGACCGCCGCGACCTCCGTGCAGACCACCTCCAGCAGCGCGGCCTCGCGCTCGGCCTCGGACAGCGCCGCCAGCCGCTGCGCCAGCGCCGAGCCGGCCACGTCGCCGGTCGCACCGGCGCTCCTGGCCGCGCGCCGCACCGGCCCGCGGACCAGGCCGCGCAGCAGCGGCGGGAGCAGACCCGCGTTGCCCTGGGCCCGCAGGCTCGCCAGGTCCAGCTGGATCGGAACCAGCAGCGGTTCGGGCGACCGCACCGCAGCGTCGAAGAGCAGCAGGCCGTCCTCGGCGGTCAGTGCCGTGACGCCGCCGCGCGCCATCCGCTCGACGTCCGAGCGGACCAGGGCGGCCGCCATGCCACTGTCCTCGGCCCACAGGCCCCAGGCCAGCGAGGTGGCCGGCAGACCGGCCGCCCGACGGCGCTGGGCGAGCGCGTCCAGGAAACCGTTCGCCGCCGCGTAGTTGCCCTGACCCGCCGCACCGAACACCCCGGCCGCCGAGGAGAACAACACGAAAGCCGCGAGGTTCCGGCCCTTCGTCAGCTCGTGCAGATGCCAGGCCGCGTCCACCTTCGGCCGCAACACGGCATCGACCCGCTCAGCCGTGAGCGAGGAAATGATGCCGTCGTCCAGCACACCGGCCGTGTGCACCACCGCAGTCAGCGGCCACTCCAACGAGCCCAACAGCTCGGCCAACGCGCCACGGTCGGAGACATCACACGCCGCGACATCGACCTCCGCACCCAGCGACGACAGGTCCGCGACCAGCTCGTCCACGCCCTCGGCCGCACGACCGCGACGCGACACCAGCAGCAGCCGACGCGCACCGTACTCCGTCACCAAGTGCCGCGCGAACAGACCGCCCAGCGCACCCGTCGCCCCCGTGAGCAACACCGTGCCCTCGGGATCCAGCTCCAACCCCTCACCACTGCCCACCGACACCCGCGCCAGACGCGGCACCAACGCCACACCCGCACGCAGCGCAAGCTGCGGCTCACCCGAGTCCACGGCGGCAGCCAGCACCGCCAGCGACGCCGCGTCCTCGTCCACGTCGACCAACACGATCCGGCCCGGGTTCTCCGACTGCGCCGAACGCACCAGCCCAGCCACAGCAGCCGAAGCCAGATCGCTGACGCCCTCACCATCACCGGCAGCCACCGCACCACGCGTCACCACCACCAGCCGCGACTCCGCGAACGCCTCCTCGGCCAACCACGTCTGCAACAGCCCCAGCGCACGGCAGACGGCCGCGTGCGTGGCGGCCGCGACGTCCAGGCCCGCAGGCTCCGGCAGCACCGGCACCACGAGCGTGCCGGGCGTCAGCTCCGCGGCCGCACCCAGCTCGGTGCAGCACACCGCGTCGGCAAGGCCGAGGTCGTTCTCGCCCAGCACGACCACCGCACCGAGCGAGGCGGCCGTCGGCAGCGTGACG
>NZ_BBPP01000105.1 GCF_000787835.1 Streptacidiphilus melanogenes | reverse complement strand
AGGGCGGGCCGTCGTCGCCGGACGCGATCGGTTCGTCATGAGCATGGCGGCGCACACCCTATAGCGGGTGTGCGCCGCTTTCGCGCCTATACGCACCTTCTCGCCTCCGCGAGCCGGGCCGCCCTCACGATGGTCCCCAAAACGATGTAAGAGTCGGACGGCGGAACGCTCTCTCCCGGTGACCCCGGATTCGCCACCCCCGGGGCCCGGCCGGCTGACGAGGAGGGCGAGAGCCATGGGAAGTCTGGAACCGAACGCTGCGGTCGAGTGGCTCGCCGCGGCGGCTCCCGACCCGGAGGCGTGTCGGTGGGACTGGGAGCGCAGCGCCATGGGCATCGCGCTGCTCCCCGCCGGACGGCTCTGGGACGTCCTGGTCGTGCCCGGCGATCTGGGCCGACTCACCGCGGACGTCCTGTTGCGCCTCGACAACGACCCCGGGCCGGTCCTCGTCGACTTCGGCGACTACCGATTCGGCTTCTTCGTGCCCCCTGGAACCGCCGCGCGGTGGGTCGGCACCGGCATCCGCACCTCAGGGCCCGGCGCCTGGCTCGCCGTCCCCCACCCCTCCCGCGCCGGACGCGGCCTGCGCTGGCTCGTGCCGCCGGACGGCACCGGCCTGCTCAACGACCCGGTCCTGCTGGAGCTCGCCATGCACGAGGCAGCCGCACTGCTGACCGCAGGACTCGGCGGCGAAGTGGGGGAGACCGAGTACCGGACGGGGTACGAGGGGGAGGGAAGCGACCCGCGCGACGGCCAGGCGCCCAGTGAGCCGGACGAGGTGTAAGGCAGAACCTGAATCACCCGACAGGCTGATGATTGAGGGCGCTCCGCGGCCGAAACAGAATGGGAGGAGAGCGCGGCACCGCACAGCATCCCGCACCCTTCTTGCACCGCTGGAAGCCCATTCCGCGTGCCCCGCCTGGACTCGGAGGCAGACGTTGAGCAAGCACATCACCCACTGGATCGCCGGCGAGGCCGTCCCCACGGCCGGAGCCGCCCCGCGTCGCGGTGACATCTACGACCCGGCGACCGGCAAGGTCTCCGGCCAGGTGGACTTCGCCACCATCAGCGAGATCGACGCGGCCGTATCCGCCGCCGTCACGGCCTTCGCCGACTGGCGCAACGCCTCGCTGGCCAAGCGGACGCAGGTGCTGTTCAAGTTCCGCGAGCTGCTCAACAGCCGCAAGGACGAACTGGCGTCGATCATCGTGTCCGAGCACGGCAAGGTGCACTCGGACGCGCTGGGCGAGATCGCCCGCGGCCTCGAGGTCGTCGAGTACGCCTGCGGCATCCCGCAGCTCCTCAAGGGCGGCTTCACCGAGCAGGCCTCCACCGGCATCGACGTCTACTCGATCCGCCAGCCGCTGGGCCCCGTCGCGATCATCTCGCCGTTCAACTTCCCGGCGATGGTCCCGATGTGGTTCTTCCCGATCGCCATCGCGGCCGGCAACAGCGTCGTGCTGAAGCCGTCCGAGAAGGACCCGTCCGCGGCCAACTTCCTGGCCGAGCTGTGGGCCGAGGCCGGTCTCCCGGCGGGCGTCTTCAACGTCGTCCACGGCGACAAGGTCGCGGTCGACCGCCTGCTGGAGCACCCGGACATCAAGTCCGTCTCGTTCGTGGGCTCGACCCCGATCGCCCGCTACGTCTACGAGACCGGCACGCGCTACGGCAAGCGCGTGCAGGCCCTCGGCGGCGCCAAGAACCACATGCTGGTCCTGCCGGACTCCGACCTCGACCTGGCCGCCGACGCCGCGATCAACGCCGGCTTCGGCGCGGCGGGCGAGCGCTGCATGGCCATCTCGGTCCTCGTCGCCGTCGAGCCGATCGCGGACGAGCTGATCGAGAAGATCAAGCAGCGTATGGCCACCCTGACGGTCGGCCCCGGCTGCAACGGCGACTCCGACATGGGTCCGCTCGTCACCGGCGTCCACCGCGACAAGGTCGTCTCCTACCTGGACTCGGGCGTCGCCGACGGCGCAGAGCTCGTCGTCGACGGCCGGAAGCACCCGATCGCGGGCGAGGACAGCGTCGACGGCTTCTGGCTCGGCCCGACCCTCTTCGACAACGTGAAGCCCGGCATGTCCGTCTACAACGACGAGATCTTCGGCCCGGTGCTGTCCGTCGTCCGGGTGAACTCCTACGACGAGGGCCTGGCGCTCATCAACGCCAACCCCTACGGCAACGGCACCGCGATCTTCACCAACGACGGCGGCGCGGCCCGGCGCTTCCAGAACGAGGTCGAGGTCGGCATGGTCGGCATCAACGTGCCGATCCCGGTCCCGGTCGCCTACTACTCCTTCGGCGGCTGGAAGGCCTCCCTCTTCGGCGACACGCACGCCTACGGCGCCGACGGCGTCCAGTTCTTCACCCGCGGCAAGGCCGTGACCCAGCGCTGGCTCGACCCGAGCCACGGCGGCATCAACCTGGGCTTCCCGACCAACTCCTGACCTGCGGGTACGGGATCCCACGGGGCCCGGCAGCCGATTTGACTCGGCCTGCCGGGCCCCGTAACGTTCTCCGAGTTGCCCCGCTGAACGTCCCGCAAACGGACGGGAAATGGGATGACAAAACCACTGGAAATCGGAGCTGAAAAACTCTGATAGAGTGGAACA
>NZ_BBPP01000106.1:2260-2859 GCF_000787835.1 Streptacidiphilus melanogenes | reverse complement strand
GCGTACGACCAGTACGGGCGCCAGACCAGCAGCACCGACGCGGACAACCACAGCACCAAGACCGCGTTCAGCCCGGCGACCGGGCTGCTGCCGACCCAGGTGGTCACGACGAACCCGGCCGGGTGGACCTCGACCGTCACCACGGACCGTGGCCGCGGCGTCCCGGAATCAACCGTCGACGCCAACGGCCGCCAGAGCGACGCCGTCTACGACGGTCTCGGCCGCGTGGTCAAGGCGTGGCAGCCGGACCACTCCAAGGCGCAGAACCCGAACACCCCCAACACGGTGTTCGCCTATGGCTTGTTCGGGACGACGGTGGGTGCCACCGCGGCCGCGCCGAACCCGTATGTCGAGACGAAGACGCTGCGCGAGGACGACTCCTACGGCCTGTCGTACTCGATCCTGGACGGGTTCGGCGACCAGGTGCAGACGCAGGCCACCCCGGCCGACGGCTCGGCCGGGCTGGTGTCCACGCAGGCGGAGTACAACTCGCTCGGCGAGGTCACCCGCACCGCGACGAACAACTACGACAGCGGCAACACCCCCTCGGGGACGTTCCGTTACTACGGTGACGCGCTCGCCTCGCAGACCGTGACCAG
>NZ_BBPP01000106.1:0-1848 GCF_000787835.1 Streptacidiphilus melanogenes | reverse complement strand
CTGTGGACCTACCACAACAGCCCGCCCACCCCGACCGGCAACACCGCCGACGCGAACGTCACCAGCTACGGCTTCAGCTACATTCCGGGTGGCACCAGTTCGACGACCACCGATGCCACCGGCAAGAACACCTGGACCACCACGACCACCGACCTGCTCGGCCACCACATCACCAAGAACGACCCCGATGCCGGGACGAGCTACACGGTGGAGGACAACGCGGGCCTGCTGGTGCAGACCCAGGACGCCCGCGGCCAGTACCTCTCGTACTACTACGACAACCTCGGCCGTAAAACCGCCGAATACAGCACGGCCTGGACCGGTGACAACAGCACGCTGCCCGCGTCGTCGGCGCGGCTGGCGTCCTGGGCGTTCGACACCGCGCCGTCCCCGGACGGCAAGCCGAACCGTGGTCTGCCGGCCGGATCGACCCGCTACACCGACGCCGGCGCCAACGCCTACACCACCGGCGTCACCGGCTACGACCCGGCGGGACGCTCCCTGGGCGACCAGGTGACCATCCCGGCCGCCGACGGCAACGGCGCCCTGGCCGGCACCTACCAGACCAACAACAGCTACACCCCGGTCACCGGCCTGCTCGACCACACCGACCTGCCCGCCGCCGGCGGACTGCCCGCCGAGACCGTCTACAACTCCTACAACGTCAACGGCCTGCTCCTGGCCGCGGGCGGCAACGCCGACTACGTCGTGGCCAGCTCCTACGACCAGGTCGGCCGGATCCTGTCCCGCACCCTGGGCGACTACCCCTACCAGCTGGTCCAGCAGAACCTCTACGACCCGGCGACCGGCCGGGTGACCAACACCTTCACCGACACCACCGCCGGCCAGAGCACCGTCAACACCGGCCAGCTCAACACCTACAGCGTCGACGACGTCTCCTACACCTACGACGCCGCCGGGCGTCTCACCTCCACCGCCGACCTGCAGAACTGGACCGTGTCCGGCTCCTACCAGCCCGGCCCGCAGGCCCGCGACCTGCAGTGCTACACCTACGACTACGCCAGCCGCCTCACCAACGCCTGGGCCGACAAGGGCGACCAGACCCCGTCCGCGACGACGAACCTCAACAGCCCCACCACCGCCACCGGCGCGCTGGGCTCCTGCGCGGACTCCACCAGCAACAACCCACCCACCAACGCCACCTCCCTGGGCGGCCCGGCCCCGTACTGGCAGACCTACGGCTTCGACGCGAACGGGTCCCTGACCGGTGACCGCTCCTCGGTCACCGACCACGACCCCACCGGAAACACCGCCAAGGACACCACCCGCACCTCCACCTACCCGGCCGCGGGAAGCACCGGCCCGAACCTGCTGGCCAGCGTCACCGCCACCGGCGGCACCACCGGCACCGACAGCTACGGCTACGACGCGGCCGGGAACACCACCACCCGCACCCTGGCCGCCGGCCCCAAGCAGACCCTCACCTGGGACCCCGAGGGCCGCCTCGCCACCGTCACCGACACCAGCACCACCCCCGCCACCACCGCCGGCTACCTCTACGACGCCGACGGCAACCAGCTCATCCGCCGCGACACCGGCACCACCACCCTCTACCTCGGCGGCACCGAGCTCTACCTGAACACCAAAACCGGCGCGGTGACCGGCAACCGCTACTACGACTACCCGGGCGCCCCGTCCATCATCGCGGCCAGCAGCGGCGCCCTCACCTACGAGATCGCCAACAACCAGGGCACCGGCAGCACCACCCTCGACGCCACCACCGGCAAGATCGTCTCCCGCCGCTACACCAAGCCCTACGGCGACCCCCGCGGCACCGCCGCGACCACCTGGCCCGACGACCACACCTTCCTCAACAAAACCACCGAC
>NZ_BBPP01000107.1 GCF_000787835.1 Streptacidiphilus melanogenes | reverse complement strand
AGAGGAAGTAGAGGCGGCTGAGGGTGACGGTCTCGGCGGGGTGGGAGTGGAGGGGGTCTCCGTCGAGGGTGACCAGGCCGGTGGTGGGGTTGACGTCGACGGTGCCGAGGCGGTGGTTGCGGTGCATGTCCTTGGGGCCGATGCCGCGGGTGTGTTGGACGGGGACGCGGCGTCGGCGGGTGGGGAGTTGGTCGCCGTTGGTGATGGCGGCGGCGGCGACGAAGGCGACGGAGATGTCGGCGGCGGTGGTGCCGTGGGCGCCGAACTGGGGGCCCAGGACGAGGGGTTCGCAGCGGTCGGTGGAGGCGTTGGGGTCGCCGGTGACGCCGTAGGCGGGGAATCCGGATTTGAGTACGAGTTGTGGTTTGGCGCCGAAGTGGTCGGCGCGCCACAGGACGATGTCGGCGAGTTTGCCGACTTCGAGGGAGCCGATCTCGTGGGCGAGGCCGTGGGCGAGGGCGGGGTTGATGGTGAGTTTGGCGATGTAGCGCAGGACGCGTTCGTTGTCGTCGCCGGACTCGGTGGTGCCGTAGGAGCCTTCTCCGTCGAGGGGGCCGAGTTCGTGTTTCATCTTGCCGGCCATGGCGAGGGTGCGGCGGACGGTTTCGCCGGCGCGGCCCATGCCCTGGGCGTCGCTGCTGGTGATGCCGATGACGCCGAGGTCGTGCAGGACGTCTTCGGCGCCCATGGTGCCGGCGCGGATGCGGTCGCGGGCCATGGCGGCGTCGCCGGGGAGGTCGGTCTTGAGGTCGTGGGCGGAGACGATCATGCCGAAGTGTTCGCCGAGGGCGTCGCGGCCGTAGGGGAGGGTGGGGTTGGTGGAGGAGCCGATGACGTTGGGGACGCCGGCCATCTTCAGGACGTTGGGGACGTGGCCGCCGCCGCAGCCTTCGATGTGGAAGGCGTGGATGGTGCGGCCGTCCAGGACGGCGAGGGTGTCCTGGACGGAGAGGCATTCGTTGAGGCCGTCGGTGTGCAGGGCGACTTGGACGTCGTGGTCCTCGGCGACGCGTAGGGCGGTGTCCAGGGCGCGGGTGTGGGCGCCCATGTCTTCGTGGACCTTGAAGCCGCAGGCGCCGCCCTCGGCGAGGGCTTCGATGAGGGGGCCGGGGTCGGAGGAGGAGCCGCGGGCGAGGAAGCCGATGTTGACGGGCCAGGCGTCGAAGGCGTTGAAGGCGTGGCGCAGGGCCCAGGGGGAGTTGACGCCGACGCCCCAGACGGGGCCGAATTCCTGGCCGATGATGGTGGTGACGCCGGAGGCGAGGGAGGCCTCCATGATGCGGGGGGACAGCAGGTGGACGTGGGTGTCGATGGCGCCGGCGGTGGCGATCAGGCCCTCGCCGGACACGATGGTGGTCCCGGTGCCGACGACGACGGTGACGCCGTCGAGGGTGTCCGGGTTGCCCGCGCGCCCGATCGAGACGATGCGGCCCTCGCGGATCCCGATGGAGGTCTTGCGGATGCCCTGGACGGCGTCGATGACGGTGACGTTGGAGATGACGACGTCGCAGGTTGCGCGGACGGTGGTGGCTTTGAGGTGGATGCCGTCGCGGGCGGTCTTGCCGAATCCGGCCAGGAACTCGTCGCCGGGCTGCTGGGAGTCGGACTCGATCCGCACGATCAGGCCGGAGTCGCCCAGCCGGATGCGGTCGCCGGCCCGGGGGCCGTGGACGGCGATGTAGTCGTGGGGGTCGATCGCGCCCCAGGGGGCGACGGGGCCGGGGCGGCCGTGGCAGCCCTGGGCGTCGAAGGCACTGCCGCTCATCGCGACTCCTGCTGCTCGTGGTGGTGGTCGAAGCTGGTGAGGTAGCCGCAGGCGTGCGCCTTGGCCAGCGCGGCCTCGCGGGCGCCGGGGGCGTCCAGGGGGCCGTCGACCAGGCCCGCGAACCCGATCGCCACCCGCTCACCCCCGATCGGCACCAGGCCGACCTCGACGACCGCACCCGCGTCGAACCGCACCGACGAACCCGCCGGGACGGCCAGCCGCAGACCGAACGCCTCGGCGCGGTCGAACGCGAGGCGGGGGTTGGCCTCGAAGAAGTGGAAGTGCGAGGTGACCGTGACCGGCACCGGCGCGGTGTTGCGCACCCGCAGCACCACCACCGGCTCGGCCGGCTCGTAACCCGCACCCTCACCCGGCAGCGCCGCGCCCGGCGCCTGCGCGCCCAGCGAGCCCTCGCCGCGGAACGGGTCGTCGATCACGCACAGCCGCGTCCCGTCCTCGAACACGGCCTCGACCTGCAAGGTGGTCACCACGTCCGCCACACCCGGCAGCACGTCCTTCGCCGACAGCACGCTGCGGCCGGCCTCGATCGCCTCCGCCAGCCGCTTCCCGTCCCGGGCCGCCTCACACACCGTGTCGGCGATCAACGCGGTGGCCTCCGGGATGTTGAGGCGCAAGCCTCGGGC